>NZ_CM147912.1:0-1265000 GCF_055809435.1 Yoonia sp. D2-7
GCCCGCTAGTTTTTTGTATCCAGCGGGCGTTGTTTTTGTGTTTTGCGTTTTTGCGCTTATTTGAGCAGGAGTTTTGCTTCGTGTTTTTTGAGCGCTTTGCGTGCTGACTGGTAGTTTTCGAGGCCGGTTTTTGACTGCAGTTCAGGGAAGAGATCGAAGATTTCGTTCCGCTGGCTGTTGCCGATACCTTTGAGGGAATAGTCACCTGGCTGGAAGCTTTCCGTCCATGCCCCGTTTGACAGCACCACTTCGTGCCGCTCGAACATGAAGTGCACGTAGGTCGTCTGCATCACGTTGACTGTATGGATGCCTTCCGCCCCGACCATGTGCTTGGCTGCTGCCAGCACTTCGCTTTCTTCGAAGTACAGCTGCGTTTTGTCTGACGACACAAGCACGCGGTGGTTTGGTGACACCATCATGTCACGTTCCGGCAGACCGTGGCCAAGTGCACCCGCCTTGATCAGAACAGGCTGCAGGTGCGGGTTTTGCACCAGCTGCTGGCCTGACATCGGCTTGTGGCCCATCCATGCGATTTCCTGGATGCCATTGTCGCGGGTGATGATCCGGTCGCCAACTTGCAGCTCTTCGACCAGACGCTCGCCTTTTGGTGTCGCGATCAATGTCCCCGGTGTGAAGCACGGGATGACGTTTTCGATTTCCGAGAAGGTCATCGTGGACCCGTCGAGGAACGTCACCGTGCCTGCTTCCGGGTCGCCGTCTACGTAATCGATCCGGTCGACGTTGGACCCCGTCAGGTCGAGGACATCGATGTCCTGACCATCAGCGTCTTCGCCACCCGTGACCACATCACCGCCGTTACCGCCGAAGAATGTGTCAGAGCCGGTGCCACCGGACAGATCGTCCACACCTGCGCCACCGGTGATCAGGTCTTCACCCTCACCACCGTCGATCGTGTCGTTGCCCAGACCACCTTCGAGGTCGTCGTTGCCGGCACCCCCGAAGATCGTGTCATCGCCGTCGGTTGCGTTGACGTCATCGTTGCCGTCGCCGCCTTCGATGTAGTCGGATTGTTCGCCACCAGTGATTTCATCGTCACCAGCGCCACCAAACAGACTGTCATCGCCGCCGTTGCCGACAATCTTGTCATCGCCGTCGTCGCCAGAGATCACATCGTCGCCACGGCGCCCTTCAAGGCTGTCGCTGCCGTCGCCACCAAAGATAACATCGCCGTCTTCGCCGCCTGTGACCGTATCGTCGCCTGCACCGCCAAAGATCGTGTCTTCGCCAATCCCGCCATCGATGCTGTCGTTGCCCTGACCACCGATCAGAACGTCGTCGCCATCGCCGCCAACCAGAAGGTCGTCGTCCACGCCGCCGTCCAGCACGTCGTTGCCAGCGCCACCAAACAGCGTGTCATCGTCGTCTTGGCCGAAGATCGTATCGTTGCCGTCACCGCCAAAGATCGTGTCCCCGTTGTTTTCAGGAACAAGGTCCTGGAAGCCCGCGGCGTCTGGTTCGTCATCAGGGAAGCTGACCGCATCCGCCAGTGGATCTTCGAGACCACCGTAGATGGTGTCGTCGCCCGCACCGCCTTCGATCACGTCGTTGCCTTCGCCACCTTCGATGAAGTCATCGCCTGTGCCGCCGTCAACAGTATCGTCGTCAAAGCCTGCGTTGATCGTGTCGTTGCCGGACCCACCGATGATGCTGTCGTCGTCATCACCTGTGTTGATGATGTCGTTGCCAGCCCCGCCGTCGACAAAGTCTTTGTCGTCGTTTGGATCCTCATCAGCATCATAGCCCGGGAACACAAGACCTGGGATCGTCGCAGATGGCTGCTCCGGATATCCCACGTCTGGCGCTTCATCCCCTTGGGTTGAACCCACGTTGATGATGTCGTCGCCGTCGCCTGCATCGACTGTGTCGCTGCCTTCACGGTCTTCGATCACATCGTTGCCTGCACCGCCAAAGAACGTGTCGTCGCCAAGGCCGCCGTGCAATTCATCGTCGCCAGCTTCACCGGCCACAGTGTCATTGCCAGCACCGCCGATCACGGTGTCGTCGTCCAGACCACCCCAAAGATCATCGTCACCTGTGCCACCGAACAAGGTGTCTTCGCCTTCAGAGCCTTCGATGATGTCATTGCCTGACCCACCGCGCAACTCGTCGTCGCCTGCACCGCCGTTGACGATGTCATCACCTGCACCACCCGCGATGGTGTCGTCACCATCCTGGCCGTTCAGCTGATCGTCGTCCGCACCACCGTTGATGGTGTCGTTGCCAAGACCACCGTTGATGGTGTCTTCGCCTTGACCGCCGAACAGATTGTCATCGCCTTGGTTGCCATTGATGGTGTCGTTGCCCGTGCCACCAAAGACATCATCGTCTCCAGCGCCAGCAGAAATCACGTCATCGCCGCCGAAGCCTTCGATCACGTCATTGTCTGTGCCTTCGTCGCCCGGCAAGATACCGTCGCCGGCATCAACGATGTCACCATCCGCATCCACATAAGGAATGTTCGGGTTGATCACATCGTTGCCATCGGTGCCTTGGACTGTCCCGTCGTTGATACCTGTCACTGTGAAGGTCACAGTCGCAGTATCTGTCGCACCGTTTTCATCAACGATTGTGTAGGTCACAGAGCTGTCGCGTGTCGCCCCCAGACCCAGATCGTCAAAGTCGTCGCCTGCGTCAAAGTCCACAGTCCCGTCAGCATTGATCGTGAATGTGCCGCCATTGTCGCCAGCAACCACGTTGCCCACGTTGGCCGCGTCACCGTCAACCGCCACAACCGTCAGGTCGTCGCCTTCCGGATCGCTGTCCACACCGTTACCAGTGTCACCCGTAATGACGTTTCCGTCCACATCGCCCGCAGTCTCCGTCAAGGACACCACATAGGCGTTGTCTGTCGCATCAGGGCCGTCGTTCACACCGTTCACTGTGATGGTCACAGTTTCCGTGGATGTCGCACCTGACGGGTCTGTCACGGTGTATGTGACAGTGGTCTCAGCAGTTTCACCCGGGGCAAGTGCTTCAAAGTCGCCGTTTGGATCAAAGCTGATGCTGCCATCAGGATTGATTGTAACCAAGCCACCGTTTGAGCCGTCAACAGGTGTCCCAACAAGGGTTTCATCCCCGTTCACCGCACCAACCGTCAGCGGATCACCGTCCGGATCACTGTCGTTGTCCAGCACGTTGCCCAGATCGGTCACGTCGTCCTCATTAGCGTCAAACGTATCCGCGACTGCTGTTGGGCCGTCGTTTGTACCCGTCACTGTGACAGTCACTGTTGTGCTGTCTGTCGCACCGTTTTCATCCGTGACGGTGTAGGTCACTGTGGTGTCAGCGGTTTCGCCTGCACCCAGATCATCAAAGTCACCGTTTGGATCAAAGCTGGCTGTGCCATCTGCGTTGATCGTGACCAGACCGCCGTTGTCACCTGCAACAGGTGCCCCGACAAGGGTCTCATCACCGTTGACCGCGCCAACCGTCAGGTCATCGCCTTCCGGATCGCTGTCGTTGCCCAAGACGTTGTCCAGATCGATGACAGTGTCCTGATCGGTGCTGTCTGTATCCGCCACAGCCACTGGCGCGTCATTTGTCCCCGTCACTGTGATCGTCACAGTTTCTGTGGATGTTGCACCGGATGGATCGGTCACAGTGTACGTGACCGTTGTTGTGGCCTCTTCACCCTCACCCAGATCGTCAAAGTCGCCATTTGGATCGAATGTGACCGTGCCGTCCGGATTGATTGTGACCAAGCCACCGTCAGAGCCGTCAACAGGTGTGCCAACAAGGCTCTCGTCCCCGTTCACCGCACCAACTGTGAGCGGATCACCATCCGGATCAGAGTCGTTGTCCAGCACATTGCCGATCACGCCCGCAGGATCATCCTCACCCGCTGTCAGATCGTCCGCCACAGCCACAGGACCGTCGTTCGATCCAGTCACTGTGAAGGTCACAGTCGCTGTGTCTTCCAGACCGTTCTCGTCTGCGATGGTGTAAGTGATCGTTGTGGTCGCGTCTTCGCCCGCGCCCAGATCGTCAAACTCACCGTTGGCATCAAAGTCCACAGACCCGTCTGCGTTCACAGTGAACAGACCACCATTGTCGCCAGCAACCGCGTTGCCCACGTTACCTGTCTGGTTGTCCACACGCACAACTGTCAGATCATCGCCTTCTGGATCGCTGTCAGCCCCTGCACCTGTATCGTCAGTGATCGCATTGGCATCCACATCGCCGAATGTTTCATCCTGCGAGACCACATAAGCGCTATCCACAGCATTTGGCGCATCATTCACGCCAGTCACTGTCACAGTCACCGTTGTGGTTGATGTGGCCCCTGATGGATCCGTCACGGTGTAAGTCACTGTGGTCTCGGCTGTTTCGCCTTCACCCAATGCTTCAAAGTCACCGTTTGGATCAAAGCTAGCTGTGCCGTCTGCGTTGATCGTGACCAGACCGCCGTTGTCGCCAGCCACAGGCGTACCAACAAGTGTCTCATCGCCGTTCACCGCACCAACCGTCAGGTCGTCGCCGTCAACGTCCGTGTCATTCCCCAACACATTACCAAGATCGGTCAGGTCGTCTTCGGTCGCGTTACCCGTGTCGGCCACCGCGACAGGGTCATCGTTTGTACCCGTGACAGTGATCGTCACAGTCGCCGTATCGGTCGCACCGTTCTCGTCTGTCAGTGTGTAAGTCACTGTGGTGGTGGCTGTATCGCCTTCACCCAATGCGTCAAACTCACCATTGGCATCAAAGTAGATGTTGCCGCCGTTGTTGATCGTCACAAGACCACCATTGTCGCCCGCAACAGTCACACCCTGGCCAAAGGCACCAAATGGATCTGTGATATCGGCGCTGTCTGTGCCGTTCGTCACAGACGTCACACGGATCGTGTCACCTTCAGGATCGCTGTCTTGGCCCGCACCTGTGTTGTCACCGATGACATTGCCAATCGCAGGGCCACCGTCTGCGTCTTGATCTTGCGTGTAAACATCCGCCGTCGCATCTGGCGCGTCGTTTGTACCGGTCACTGTGATCGTCACAGTCGCCGTGTCGGTGCCGCCGTTGCCGTCATCAACCGTGTACGTCACTGTTGTTGTGGCTGTTTCGCCTTCACCAAGCGCCTCAAAGTCGCCGTTTGGATCAAAGGATGCAGTCCCGTCCGGGTTGATCGTCACAAGACCGCCGTCAGACCCTTCAACAGGTGTCCCGACAAGTGTCTCGTCCCCGTTCACAGCACCCACTGTCAGCGTGTCGCCCGCATTTGCGTCCGTGTCGTTGTCCAGCACGTTGCCCAGATCGGACACACCGTCCTCGGTTGCATCAACAACATCATCCAGCGCATCAGGGTCAAAGTTCGTGACCTCATCACCCACAATCTCTTCGATTTCGGTGAAAGAGATCGTCTCGCCTGTTGGGTTGCCATCGGCGTCCACAAACACAACCTGACCGTCAAGGCCATTGCCGTTGCTATCAGGGATCGGGCTACCTGTGCCGTCCGGACCCGTCAGGATGAACGACCCCTGACCCGTCAGGTCAAGCACATCGTTATCGTCGCCGCCTGCACCGCCGTCGACCACATCACCGGCACCGCCAATGATCGTATCCGCGTCGTCGCCGCCATAGATTTCATCTGCGCCAGCACCACCCGTGATGACATCGTCACCACCTTTGCCGTAGATCACATCATCGCCGGCGTCCCCGTTCAGAACGTCGTTGCCAGCCTCGGATGTGCCCTCGGATGCCGTGGTGAAGAAGTTGATGTCAGACACGTCAACGCGCTGATCTGTCGTCTCGCCGTTGTCGTAATCAATCTCGATCCGCGCAACAGGGCCTGCGATTTCAAACAGAACCGATCCGGCCTGTGCCGCTGGTGTCACGCCATCTGTGTGCTCAACACCACCCGTCACTGTGTTGCCGTTGATGATCTGTGCGCCTGATTCAGCTGTGATCGTGACCGCAATCTCTTCGCCAGCCGCGTTATAGGCCCGCACTGTCACGATATCGATGTGGTCGTCCGCATCGGTCCCGTTATCAATGTCGTTGATCCGGAAAGACACGTCCTGCACTTCATCGCCGTACGCCGCATCATTTGATGCAAAGCTCAGTGTCGTGGTGGACGTGTTATCAACACCGCCCTCGCCGCCCAGGCCGTGCAGGTGCAGACCGGAGTTCGGATCAAACGCTTCGCCCGCTTCCACATACATCGCTGTGTTTTCAACGTCGGCTGTCGCACCTTCGTCTTCTTGCGCAAAACCGATCGTGACGTTCATGCCGTCAACAGCAACCGTCTGCGTCGCACCAAGGGCTGTGCCCGCTGGCAAAGCTTCGGTCCACTGCAGTGTCAGCTGATCAACGCGGCCCGTGGCCCCGTCTTCATCATCACCGCAGATCAGGTCATCGCCTGCGCCGCCGTTGATGGTGTCGTCGCCCGCACCGCCGTAAAGTTCGTCATTACCAGCCGCACCGGTATCGTCTTTATACAGCGCGTCGCCTTCGATCACGTCGTTGCCGGATCCGCCGTAAACTGTGTCGTCATTTGATCCGCCGGAAAGCGTGTCGTTGCCCGCGTCACCGTAAACCGTGTCCTGACCGTGGCCGCCGTAGACGCTATCGTCGCCTGTGCCGCCGTAAACAAGATCGTTATCCGCAGACGCCCACAGGTTATCATTGCCCGCATCGCCGTAGATCGTGTCGTTGCCGTAAGAGGCTTCAACCATGTCGTCGCCGTCACCGCCGTAGAACACGTCGTTGCCGCGATCAGCACCGCCCAATACGTCGTTGCCCGCGCCACCAAACTGGGTGTCGTCGCCGTCGTTGCCAAACAAGCGGTCGTCGCCATCGCCACCTTCGAGCGTGTCGTTGCCGATACCGCCGTCAAGATTGTCGTTGCCGCCATTGCCCAACAGCACATCATCACCAGCGCCGCCCATTAGGACGTCGTCGCCGTCAACACCGTCTGCAATCGCAGGGATTTCAAACGTGATGTCTGTAACTGCAACCGTGCCAGAATAATCCCGCTCCGGACCGTCATCCAGAACAATCCAAAGATGCTGGATAGGACCTGCAATGGTCACCGCAACATCCTGGCCGTTGTTATCTGCACCCGGACCCGCCGCATTCGTCTGGGACCCAATGATCATGTTGCCGTTCACTGTGTGAACGCCCGTGTCTTCGAACTGGACCTCAACAAGATTGCCCTGTGCGTCCTTCGCCATGATCGTGATCTTATCAAGCGCATCCACATCCAAAAGCGTGAAGGACACGTTCGAGACTTCGGTGTCAAAATGCATGTCCGCTGTGGTCGGTTCTGTCACGTCCCACGCTTTGAGCATGCCGTTCTCGACGAACCATTCTTTGCCGCCCGCACTTTGTGGCGTGCCCACGCTGACGTTCACAGACTGGCCATCAACCGTCAGCGTCTGGTTGCCGTCAGATCCCAGCTGATCCCAATCGATCAGGAATTCTGTTGTGCCTGCCGCGTCCGCACCATCACCAACAAGAATGTCGTTGCCGGAACCGCCCTTCAGAAGGTCATCGCCAGACCCGCCAAACAGCGTGTCCGTGCCCGCGTCACCATACAGGTCGTCGTTGCCCGCATCGCCGTAAAGCAGATCGTTGTTGTTCATCCCCTCAAGGATGTCGTCGCCATTGCCGCCAAACAACACATCGTCGCCGTCCTGACCACACAACGTATCATCACCGTCTTCGCCCATCAGCGTGTCGTGACCTGTGCCACCAAACACCAGATCATCACCGTTCCCGGCTTTGACCAGATCATCGCCAGCGCCCGCCACGATCAAATCGTCGTCGCCCACGTCGCCTGCCAAAATCGCATCGTTATTGTCCACACGGTCACCATCCGGGTCACCGTTGTAGTTCACGTCAATCACGTCGTCGCCAGCCGTGCCTTCAACCGTGCCATCCAGATCAGGACCAATGTCATCATAAACCAGGTTATCAACAGCACCCGACCCGTGCAGCTGCACGTCCATCGTATAAACGCCTTCAACATCAAACGTCGCAATGTACTGGCCATTGTCACCCGTCGTCGGGATCTGACGTGTCGCAATCAGTTGACCGTGTTCATTGTAAAAACGAACCGTCGCACCTTCTTCGTTATCAAGGAAAGTCAGAGACTTCAGATCAGCGCCATCCGCAAAACGGAACCGGAATGTCCCGCCAATCGCATCATCCGGATCGTGGCTGTCACCATCCTCCGACACAATCAAAGCATTGCCCAAGTTCGACGTCGCAAGATCGTAATCACCACCCGTCGGGTTCGACGTGTCAAAAATCATTGCCCGATTTCCAACACCACCAGCCGTCCAAGCCTGAATAGTCACACCCGCAGACTGGTATTCATTATCAACAATCGTACCACCAGATAGATCATTAAAATCAATCGTCTTCGTCATAACTTGTTCTCCTAAGGCTCCAATAAGCCGTACCATTCAACGCTTGTCGTAACGTCCAGCCACACCCTGACGACACAACTGCCATCAGGTACAATTCCATTCATCCGGATACACCCGTGAAACAGGTCACTACCACAGACACCATCATTCTTCGCGTTCCTCAGATCTGAGGAACGCACGATTACCCCAACAACCGTCAGCCTGCTGCCAAGCTTTCACCACTTTAGGTCACCAACCAAACGTCACCAAAGAAAAACCGCCCCAAATCTGTCTCAATGTGGCGATTTTCGACAATCGCTTGTTTGTTGACCTCTGCCCATTCACGAAGCGCGACACACTGTAAACCAAAGCGACACAATTATCCGGGATTATTGCCAGAATTATAAGGGGAACTTCCGACGTGAGCTCCCCGACACCCAGCCACTGTTTCGCTTTTAGCAACAACAGCACCACGCTGCTTTCTGCCTTATTCGGGCAATGGCATGACAAATTATTCGGCATGTTCAAGTGATTTTCCAAAACAATGCACCAAAGGCTAGTCTATTGGGCGCGCTGCGTAGACAATATACCTCTGAATCGTTGCTGATAAAGATACCGAATCACCCCTTACTTGATCTTGGCACCTGCAGTTGTCAGCCCGATATCGTCGTGATCAACGAGGTTCCAAGACAGGCCTTCGTTGCGATAAATACGCTTCCCCAGACGCGTGTAATCCCCAACGTCGTGCGACAGCCGTTGCCCGACAACAATGCATTGAAACGTCTCGGTTCCGGTGTTCTTGATCGAATGTGCGAGACCACCCTTGCGATAGCCTATGAAATCACCAGGACCGATTTCGTGTGCTTCGTCGCCAATATAGGCTGTCGCGGCGCCCGCCAGCACGAAAACACATTCATCTTCATGATGGTGGACATGGTGTTCTGTTGTCTCGCACCCCGGTTCAACCGAAATGATATGAAATCCGAACCCGGTCAGCCCTGTGAGATCACCCAGAGATTTATTGATCCGCTGCGCATTCGGGTTCAGGAAATGAGTCTTCTGCAGACCTTCCATCTTTGCGATGTCATCAGCCTTGAGCACGTAATTGCTATCATCCATTGTCGGTCCCCTGTGATCACCCCATGCGGGCGGCCATTTCGAGCATACGGTTCGAAAAGCCCCATTCGTTATCATACCAGCCGTAAATCCGGACAAGCCCCCCTTGGGTCACGCGTGTTTCCGGCAAAGCGACGATCAGGCTTTCGGGGCGCCCCCGCAGGTCCGTCGAAACGAGGTGTTTGTCGGTTGATCCAATGATACCGGATTGCTGCGCAAGCACGGCTTGCACGTCATCAAGGGCGACTTTTGCGTCGACCGTCACGGTCAGATCAACGGCAGACACAGACGCCACAGGCACCCGAACTGCCGCCCCTTCGACGCGGCCAGCGGTTTGCGGTAGAACCTGATCCAGCAAGCGATGCGCCGATGTTGTTGTCGGCACCATCGACAGGGAAGCGGCTCTGCTGCGACCGAAATCCCCACGCGGCGCATCAATCGTGGGCTGGCTACCAGTGTAGCAATGGATCGTTGTCATCCAGCCTGTTTTCAGACCCCAAGTGTCGTTGATCAGCTTGACGAGTGGGGCCAAAGCATTTGTCGTACATGACGCGTTTGAGACAATCTTTTGGTCCGCCAACAGATGGTCGTTCGCGCCCAGAACGAGCGTCACATCTGCGGCTTCGGATGGGCCGGAGATCAGAACGCGTGACGCGCCTGCTTTCAAACCACGTGATGCAACGGCGACCGTCCCTGCCGTGCCTGTACATTCCATCGCCACATCGACGCCGGTCAAGTCAAGCGTGCTGAGATCATCGGTTGTGTGCAGCGGGATTGTCTTGCCGTTGATGACAAGTGCACCGTCTTTTAGCGCGACATCGCCACGGAACGGACCAAAGATACTATCGTATTCGAACAGATGCGCGCAAAGGTCAGGCGCGCATAAATCATTAACGCCGACGACCTCGATCTCTGGAACAGCACCATAGGCCCATGCCCGCAATACGGTTCGCCCAATACGACCCAAGCCATTGATAAAGATACGCGTCATCCGCACCGTCCCCACATGAATTACGGCCAAGCTGCATCGCACCTTGGCCGTTCACAAGTGGTTTCGCGTACCAGATACAATCTGCCTAGCTGGCTTTCAGCACACCCCGTGCGATCTGATCTGCCTCGATGCTTTCGAACAGGGCCTTAAAATTGCCCTCGCCAAAGCCATCGTCGCCTTTGCGCTGGATAAATTCAAAGAAGATCGGGCCAATCACAGTCTTCGAGAAAATCTGCAAAAGAATGCGGGTTTCACCACCGTCGAGCACACCTTCACCGTCAATCAGAATGCCGTGCTTGCGCATCCGATCAAGCGGTTCTTGGTGACCGCCGACGCGTTCCTTCGAAAGATCGTAATAGGTAGGCGGCGGGGCTGGCATAAACTTGATCCCGCGCTCTGAAATCTCGTCAGTGGCGGCATACAGATCGCGAGCACCTACGGCGATGTGCTGGATGCCTTCGCCATTATAGCGCTTCAGGTATTCGACAATCTGACCGGTTTCACCGCGGTCTTCGTTGATCGGGATACGGATACGACCACAAGGCGACGTCAACGCGCGGCTCATCAGACCAGAATGTTTACCTGAGATATCAAAGAACCGAATTTCGCGGAAATTGAACAAATCGCCGTAGAACTTGAACCAAACGTCCATGTTCCCCTTATGCACATTGTGCGTCAGGTGATCGAGGTAGTGAAAACCAACGCCTTCGGGATGCGCATCTGACACCCAGTCGAATTCTGCGTTGTACGGGTTCGTGTCATAGTAATCTTCAATGAAGTACAGCAGTGACCCACCGATCCCTTTGATCGCGGGGACATCCATGATTTTGCCGTCGCCTTCATAAGGTTCGGCACCCATTTTCACGGCATGATCAAAAGCATGTTGGGCGTTCACAACACGCCAACCCATGGATGGGGCGCATGGACCGTGTTCGGTCACAAAATCCATGCCATGCGTACCAGCTGCGTTATTGATCACATAGGTGATGTCGCCCTGCTGCCAAAGTTCGACAGCCTTGGATTTATGCGTTGCCGTGTGCGTGTAGCCCATTTTGGTGAACAATACGCGCAGTTGCTCGGGGTCTTCATGGGCGAATTCAACGAATTCAAACCCATCAGTCCCAGCAGGGTTTTCATCGGTGATTGTGGCGCGTGGCGCGTCGTGTGGAAACGGACCCATTGGAAACTCCATATTTGCTTTTCACCACCGTATCGCACGAAGGGTGCGGCAAGGGCGCGAATTTCAAACTTGGATCGCAAAATGCACGTCAATCTTGCGCATATTTGTAAATTCACGCATGAATGACGCATGAAGCCACTTGACCAAACAGACGAACACTTGCTTGCCTTGCTGCAAACCGATGCGCAGACATCTGCTGCAAAGCTGTCCCAAACCTTGAACTTGTCGGCATCTCAAATCAGTCGCAGACGACAACGCCTTGAAGAAGACGGCTACATCACCGGCACGGTTTGCAAGGTAGATGCCGTCAAAATCGGCCTGACAGTTCAGGCGTTTATCCAAGTCCAAACGGACGCCCACACGAAAGAAACCCACGCATCATTTCTCAGGCTGATCAAAACGCGGCGCGAGATTACAGGCGCGTGGACCATGACCGGCGACGCCGATTACTTGCTGCGGGTCTATTGCGCCGACCTTCCGGCATTAAACAGGTTCACCCAAGACGTGCTTTTGCCGCATCCGTCAATCGGGCGGGTACATAGCCAAATCGTGATGGAAGACCTCAAGGACGCAAGCGCCCTACCCGTGTAGTTTATGCAATGCATCTTCGGCGCGCTTCATAAGCAAGGCCATCCCTTCTGCGGTCGCAATCTCAAGCCCCTCTTTCAGTAACGCTTCAGCACGCTTATGTTCACGGTTTGACAAAGCAATCAGGCCCAATCCGATCTGGGCGCGCGCAAAATGCGCACCTCTTGGGCCACCTAGGTTTGTCGTAAAGGTCTTCAAATCCGCTGCCGCGCGACGCTTTGCGGTCAGTTTGAGTTGCACAAAAAGGGCAATGTCCGCGATGCCCGGTTTGTCTTTGGCGAAGACAGGACGGCCTTCTGGGGCTTCTGCGTCAGGATCGATCAAACCCGCAATGGCCAGCAAAATTTCTGACCTCAGGATATAGGTCTGCCGGATCAGGTTGATATTGCCCTTCGCGTCCACGTCTTTGATCAGGGCATTGATCAACCGCCAGCCCAAGGCAAGATTGCCATTCTTGACCGCCAAAACGACCTCGATCCAATCAAGGGAATGGATCAGGTTGTAGTCGCCTAATTCCCAAACACGTGCCCGCAAAGGGTGCAACCGCTTCCGCACATCAGCAACGGGGTACATAAAGCTGTGCGCGAATACTTCGATACACGTTGATGCGTAGTAATCCGCAGTGCCTGGAATGGCGTCACGCATGCTTACTTTCACCGCGCTGTATGTTGCTTCAGGATTGCCTTCGACCGTGTAAACCAGCGCGCGCGACCATTGGGCGAAAGACAAAGCACGACGATCATTTTGGGTGCGCGCCGCATCCGCAATTGTATCCGCGACGGCAAGCGCGCGCACGCGCCGCCCCGTAGACCGGTAAATCGACGACAACAGATAGAGAGCAGTCATCGCCAGAAACCGGTCACCCGCAGCAACGGCAACGGGTTCCACTTCGGCCGCTAGCCGTTCGACAGTTTCAAGCGGTTCCCAATTCGTTTCTTCATAAATTCGCATCAGGACCACTTTGGCCCATGCCGCCCCCAACCCATCACCTGCTATGCCCGCGTCAGTTAGCGTCGTTTTCGCCAGCTTTAGCGCGGTTTCATAGTCGCGCAGATGCGTCAGGGCCATTGCATGCGACGTCCGCGCTTTGCCCAGATCCGGCGTATATCCGGCCTTCTCCAACCGCGGAAAAATCCGCGTCGCGATCGCGCGGGACCGATTGTGCTGCACCGAAATATCCAACACATGAAACCATGTCGCAGCCATTTCGCCCAGCGCCATGTCATCAATGACGGTTGGGTCCGCCTCTATCATTTGCATGGCTTGTTCAAGGTTTTGGTCCGCCTCTTCCAGCGCGTATGTCGCCAATTGAAGCTTTGCGGATTTGATCAAATAGTGGACGGCCTTGGGCGGAAAATCTGCCTGCGCAAAATGATAGGCAAGCTGACTGGTACGTTCCGTTACTTTTGTCGGGCTTTGTTCAATCGCGATTGCAATGCGGTGATGAATGTCTGCCTTCGCCCCCGTCAACAGCCCCGCATAAACCGCATCCTGGATCAAGGCATGCGCAAACCGCCAACCGCCGCCGGATGTTGCTTCGACCAATCCAACCATTTGATCCAAGTCACTCGTGCAATCGTCCTGCTCGGTCGCCGCATTTAGAATATCAGTTGGAAAGTCCCGCCCGATTGCAGCCGCCATTTGCAACATCGCCTTCTGGTTTTCAGGTAGACGATCAACGCGGCTCAGGACCATCTGTTGCAAGTTACCAGTCAGATAGTCATGGCTGTCGTCTTTGATCTCTAGTCCGTCGGGGCCATCATACAACGCATCACCCTGACGCAACGCGCGCGCAATTTCGACAGCGATCAACGGATTGCCTTCAGATTTCTGCGCAATATCATCTGCCATTGCTGGCGAAATGGCGCACGCAAACCCCGTCTCAACGATGCTGCGGATATCAGCCTGCTTCAACGGTTGTAGGTTGAAGGTGGTCGGCGCATTCGGATCAATCCAAACTGGCAGATGTGTGGGTCTGCTTGTGGCGATCAACGGGACAGGGTCGTCCTTGAGCAATCCGATCAGATCATGTGTCGCCGTATCAATCCAATGCACATCTTCGATCACAAACACGGCGCCATTCAATCGAGACAACCCGCGCAAAATTGCCATAAGCGCATCGCGTTCCTGCAAAACACGCGTCAGCGGATCGGTATGATCATCCTTTGGTTGGATTGCCTGAGCGATCAATGCGGGATCGCAAATCTCGGGCTGAGATTTATGCAGCGCATCCAGCGCGACGGTAAAATCTGGCTCAGCCCCAACAGAGCTGGCTTGACGAATAATGTCATATATTGGTGCAAACCCGACCTGCCCCATTGGAGCGCATTGTCCGACAAAGACGGGCCTGTCCTTCATCCGCCCGATGACTTCAAACAACAAACGCGATTTGCCTATGCCGGGTGGACCGATGATCGCGGAAATGCCGGCAGACGACTGCGCATCAAGGATTTGATCAAGCTCGACCTCGCGACTAACAAATGCGGGTGCCGCACTGTGGCGCGCGCCTTCAAATCGTGATCGGGGTGCCGTGACGCCATCCATTTGATGAACAAGGACAGCAACCCGATAACCTTTCACAGGTTGCGGCCCCAGATCCGAGGTTTGTAAAAACCCGTCCGTTTCCCGTCGGATGTCTTCGGACAGAACGATGCAGCCAGGGTCTGCGATGGCCTGTAATCTGGCGGCCAGATTGACGGAATCGCCAACAACTTTGACATCCTGATCACGCCCTTTGATCACCATGACATTCCCGCCCGCAATGCCGCTGCGAAATTGGGGTGCGATACCAAATTGCGCTTGAAGCGCATCAACATCGCGCGCAATGCCCTGCTGGAATGCCCATGCCGCATTGCAGGCCTGAAGACTGGCGTTTTCAAGCGCGCGTGGCGCGCCAAATGCAGCCAAAAACCCATCGCCCGCCGTATCGATCACCTGACCGCCGTGGGCCGTCACTTGGGCTTTGGCCACGGCAAGAACGTGTTCTAGCAACGCAAAAACCCGTTCATCCCCAAGCTGTTGCAGGATCCGGGTGAAATCGACCATGTCGACCGCCAGCATGGCCGTCCACCGCTTTTCGCCAAGGGGATCCGTCACGATTTCACCATAAGTTGACGCTAGGTCGTGTCGTCCAACGTGGCAAGTAAATGCTGAAACACATCCCGTGCTGCGTCTTTGCCGATAAAGCAGTCCATATGCCCGTAATGCGGGATGACCTTGCGGCTGTATCGTGACTGGTGATCCGGGAAAGCATCGTGCAACCACTTCAGGGACCGGATGGTCGCTTCTGGCATCATTTCTTGATTACAGTCACCCGCGATAAAATGAACAGGCATCGTCATACGCGCGACACCATCAAGGTAATTGGTCCTGCCATCCATACTGACGGCGTGCCCGTGCCCAAATATCTTGGCGATGTGCTGGAATGGTTTGGGATGCACCGGTCCAAACAAATGGCGGATCGCGTTATGTGTCGCCTGATTTAATTGTGGATGATGGTAGCTGGGTCCAAAGAAGAAATTGATCCGATGGCAAGTCGGACTGTAGCAATCCGACGGCGCAAAATTCGGAACTTTCCAAAGCAGACCGTCGATAGCCGGATCAAGGTCAGGACCAATCATCGTCAAGCTCGGGGATCGCGGCTCCACCGTCTCAACACCCGTCTTAGCCATAGACGTCAGAACCGGCCCAAGGTTCATCAGATCGACCAAACCCCACATGTTTTCAGGTAGACCTTCGCCAACATAACGGGCCAAACCTGCATCTGCTTTGGCGTAATTCGCCCAGTTTGTAACCGCATGTGGACCCGTTTGGGATGCGATAATCGACCGGACCCGTGTTTCACCCGCAAGCACGGCCATGAACAGTGACATCGATCCTATACAATGAACGATTGTCTGTACGTCCACCACATCATCAGGGGTGTTTTCTAGAACACAGCTAATCGCGCTTGGCCAATCCACCATCGCCACATCATCAAGCGTGAATGGTTGCCTGCTGGCAACGATGTCGCCACTGCCGCGATAGTCGAACAGCCAGACATCGTAACCAGCGCGGTACAGCACCTGAACGAGGTTGGTGTGGACGGTGGACAGCGCAAAGGACGACGCCTTTGTCCCGAAACCACCCGCCAGCATGACTGGGCCTTTGCCGCCTCCATCATATCGGGTGAGTTTGACGGTCAGGTCATCCCCCACGCTTGGATAAAAAACCGAAGGTTCCGGCAGGTCAGCGGGCGGGATGTCATCGCCTGCGTCCTGTGCTGGAAAGTTCATTAAATAGGCGTAGATATCGCCATAACACCGCGCAATCGTTCCCACGAAACGGGCGGCGACCTGCTGTTTCGATGCGGCCTCTAGCGCGGATTGTGCTTTTGTATTCTCGGCTTTGCGATCAAGCAGATACGCCATCGCTTGGATCACGCTTGCCCGCACTTCCGAATTATTCAAAACGTCAGGCAAAGTCCTGATCGTTTCACCGTCGAACTGCATGTCGCCATACATATTCTCAAACGCCCGACGGAGATCATCGTCGCCGTACCCAATTTGAACGGTGCTGGCCTGCCGCATCGCTTCTTCCACACCAACGACCAAAATACCCTGCGCGACCAGCATATCGTCATGAAAGATATCCAGTTCGATTTCCGTCAAATCAGTCCACCAATGGGACTGCTCACGCCGTTTGATCGTCTTGATGCCGTTAAATGTGAAGGTCCGCCCAACATGATCCTTCGGGATCAATTTGCCAGAATATCGCATTTCCCAGCATTCAACCTTGTCCGTGTTCGGCATTAAAAATGCAAATTCGCCTTCGACGTCAAAGGTGCCCCCTAAAAACGGACTGGTAAATTCACCCTTTGTGATCGTGGCAATGCCGTCCGGTGGGGTCAGCGTTGCACGGATATGCGGCGTCTGAATTACCGTTGTTAACGTCGTCACCTCAGGCACGGCTGCGGCGACTTCGTAGGGCCGCGTGGGACGCGGGCTGTCGTTCAGGCCATTTGCAGAAATGTGACCGACCATCGTTTCATTCAACGTGGCAGGCGGCGAAAAATCGCCCATGTGATCTTGCAGAACCGACATCAGACTTGGTCCATCAGGGTCATCATGCGCGGCCAAGATCGCGTCTAGCACAGTGATGATTTGTTCAAGCGCCGGACCAATAGCCTCTTTCATCACTGCGTCGTTTTCGACCAGCACCAGTAGGTCATCGGCGGAAATGATAGGGAATTCCGGATCGGTGTCAGAATTGACGTAGATTCTGTAACCAATGACGACACTTCTCCAAGCCGTCGCCAGCGCGTTGCGGGCATCGTCATATTCGTTAGTGGCAATCGCGACCTGACAAGACCGCAGCGGTTTCATTAACCGCTTCAGCAAATTGTACGGATCAGCCTGAACATCTGCGCTATCGCCTTTTGGCAAGGGGGCAAGATCGGTCCAGTCAATCGTCCAATCTTGCGCCTCAGCCAGACGTTCCATCGCGCGTTCTGCAACAGCCGTGATCGTCAGATGTGGGTTCACGCCGACACCGTGAGGCAAAGCTGCACCGTCACAAACGTACAACCCGTTGTGGACACCGCCGTCAGGATCGAAGACTTGGCAATCGGCGTTCACCACGCCCTCCACAGCCGTGTCCCCCATGCCGCAGCCACCAATGGGATGCACTGTCATCACACGGTTCCCAAAAGCATCCTGCCAAAACGGAAGCGGCATAAATTCGGCTTTGATCGCATCACTGCCTTGGCGCAGCACCTGCGCATCACCGACAATCGCAGGATCAAGACCTGCATCCGGCCAATCCACGACGATCATATCGCCTGACATTTTCAACACCCCGTCAGAGGCATCATGGCTCATTACCAGATATGGCAAGGTCCGTGAAACGGGGCCATCGTAAGACGTCTCGGCCAGCTGTGACGGATCATCAATCAACGCAGCCCCGAGATCAGCGGCATCTTTCAAGCGTTCTGTGACGTCCCCGAACCGGAACGGATCGCCCATCAACGCCTCCATCATCGGTAAAACAGCCGCATAACCTGCCGCCAATGCGCCGGGCATGACGCCTTCTTCGATGATCAACCCATCTTCCAGCTTTTCGGTGCGATCACGCAAATCGATCATGCCGGTGATGCAGGGACCGGGCAGATAGCGGTCCTGTGTCTCCGCCGTGACGGTCCGATCACCTGCGCCGACACCGTACACCGGCAATCGGCCGTCGCCGTCAGCCATGTTGGCGTTGTACCCAAAGGCCCAAACATCACCATTGCCCGAAAACCGCTGCCCCAACTGCGCACTGACAGGCAATCCTTTAGTTCGACTGCGCATCAAAATTTCAGTCGTGCCCAATGTGCCAGCAGCCAAGATCACAATCTTAGCGGTCAGGACCCGATCACCAACCGTGACTGCCCAACTGGTTTCATGCGTCTTTGGGTCAACAATCTTCGTCACATAACGGACAGACGCGCCTGTGAATATCTGCGCATCATGGCGCCAAGCATCCAACAAGTAGTTCATGAGGACCGTGTTCTTGGCCCCGTAATTGCAGCCAGACACGCAATCGCCGCAGTCGTTGCAAGGCGGCTGCCAAAGCCCTGCCTTTGTGTGCTGCCCGTCAAACGTGACGTTGATATCGGGCCGCAGACAATCGGCACCCAGTCCGTCCGCCACCTTTTTAAGAGCTTCGAACTTGGGCTTTGTACGCGGATACGGGGTAGAGCCCAGCATCTCGCGGGCCCGCGCATAGTAGGGCTTCAGGATATCGGCGTTTTGCGAGAACGGGGCAGGCCAATGTTTGAAAATGCGCGGGTCCGCTTCAATCGCGACATTGGCGTTGATCAGGGACGTCCCACCTAATCCACACCCGACAAGCACATGCACACCATCATTGATCCGCATATCGTAAAGTCCATCAGGTTTCCCTAATACTTCCTCTGTCTTGCTCAGATGGACCTGAAATTCACCCATCGCCGCTGACATTTCACGCGGGTATTCGCCCGGATGAATTTCGCGTCCGCGTTCTAGAACCGTGACAGCCTGACCAGTGCGTGCAAGCCGGGATGCAGCCACGCCTCCCCCGTAACCGGACCCGACGACAATGATATTGTGATCAACAGGTGCCTTCGAAAAGCATCGCGAAAGCGGCGGCAGATAAAACGTCATGACGATACCCTCTGCGCGGTCAAATCAAGCAGCATCGCTTGGCGATCGACGTAAGCGACCCGAACCGTTTCAGCGAAATCAGACAGGATGCGCTGCATGTCAGGGGTCGCCAAACGCGCCTGCAGGTCTTTGACAAACGCCTGCATACTGGCGCGGGGTTCGCTAAGAACCTCGAGATAGGCAAGTGGCACAATTCCGGCTTGCGGCGTCATGAAAAGACGCAGAGCCACGACATTCAGGTCATCGTCGATCAACACCATCGCCGCCCCTTCTTTGGTATCAAGTCGCGGATCGTTCAGCACCCAACCGCCCGTGTTGTAGACCTTTAGCGGCACGTCAAAACCGGACACCTTCATCCGTTCCGAAAATGGTTTGTGTGTATGGCCAAAGATCACAGTCAGATCGTCAGGCACATGCCCCAATTCATCCATGATCTGTCGACGTATCGGACCACCCACGAAAGACGCGAAACCGTCACGACCTTTGGTGGTAAGGGATTCGATAACGGCGAAACGTTCGGTGTCACGGTATTTGCCAACAGTGGCGTCCAACAGCACACGGGTCGCGATCCGCAGCACTTCTTGCACGCGCAGATCACCTGCCAAAGGCAGCTTTTCACCCATTTCGGCACTGACAATTTCGGCGACTTGGGCCGATAGCTTCCGAAAACCCGTGCTTGTCAGCAGGTTCTGATACAAATCACTGGCATTACTCGATAGTCCCGCGTCGCCGATGGTCGACCAAAAGAAATCAATCCAACCAGCGTTTTCACCAGCAATATCAGCGACAGTCAGTTCCGCGCGATCACCGTTTGAAAAGATGTCGCGCAATGTGCTGATCAGCAGATATCCTTCTTCAAAGAAATGTCCGTGATGAAACAGAACAGCGCGCCCATCCTTTTCAAATCCAATGTTCGGATACCGCAAATCGACATCGCCAAAGCCCGCATCTTTGACCAGAGCGTCCAACATCCGGCTGCGTGCATTTGGCGCTTCGCGAAATGCGGGGGTTGCGTTGCGATAGGTCACGCCATTTGACGACATCCCAGTGACGTCTAGCGCAAGCCGGGCGTCGGTCCATAAAGCGTGATCATGATTGCCTGCTGTCGCTACTACTTTGTCTGCAAAACAGCCGCTTTTTTGCAGACGCGTCAGAAAACCTTGTGCATTGTGGTAAGCATGGGTGCGGTCCGAAAATTGCAGGTCCAGCACATCCCCCAACAGTATCAGCTGCGGCTTGTCTTGCACGCCCAACAAGGCGCTGACCACATCGACAAAACCATGCGTGACAGGGCTGGGTTCGGGCGGCCTTATCGCGCCGTCTTCGGGTAAATTCATCAGCAGACTGGTCGGCGCACCGGCGTGTAAATCCGAAATACAGACGTATCGCAGCATGACCTTCCCCCCTCCACAACCACCCTGTGCAGCCCAGTTCCACCTGTCAACCTATGCGAAGGACAGGGATCGCATGACCAATGCTTGACCGGTCATGCCCGACACCAGATAAAACCTCATGAGCATTTTTGACGCCAAGTTGGACGAAAGCAGCAGTATTCTGGTTGCGGCGATGGCCCCTGCAGACTGCCGCGTCCTGTTTGAAAACGCGCATCGAACATCTTATCCGGCGGGCCAGATGATCTTTGCGGCGGGCGAACCAGGTCAGATGGTGATGCTCATCGAAACCGGCAGGGTCGAGGTTTCGGTCACATCAATGACAGGCCGCAAATCCGTGCTTGCGCATATGGGACCGGGCGAGGTTCTTGGTGAAATCGCGGCTTTGGATGGCGGGGTGCGCAGCGCTGACACGGTGGCAACAACACCGGTGACCGGTTTAGTTTTGTCGCGCGAAAACATCCTGAAATTCGTGGCCGAACGCCCTGCGATTGCCCAAGCGATCATTACCGAGCTCTGCCGCAAAGTTCGCAACGCCTCCGACATGTTCACTACCCAATCAATCACCGAAGGTGGGCCGCGGCTTGCGCAAGCATTGTTGCGACTATTCGACAAATGGGGTGTTGCCGAAGAGAACGCGACACTCCTGTCCGAACGGTTTTCCCAAACGGAAATCGGGGAATTCAGCGGTCTTGCCCGTGAAAACGTAAACCGCCACCTCAAATCGTGGGCTGAACTTGGTATTCTGAATACACGAGGGCGGCGCTTACGTCTGATCGACCGCGCCGCCCTTGAAAATATTGCCGCAGGTTAAACTTGGCTGGGTAGCCAAAGCACGATCCAAGGGAACGCGACCAGCAGGGCGATTGTAATCGCGTCAGCGATGAAGAACGGTGTCACGCCTTTGAATACGTCCTGTACGCTAAGGTCATCGCGAACACCCGCCACGACAAAGCAGTTGAGGCCGATAGGCGGTGTGATCAGACAGAACTCTGCCATTTTCACCACCAAGATCCCGAACCAGATCGCGCACATCGGACCAGACATACCGAATGTACTGTCCACGGCTGCAACTGCTTCGCCACCGTTCAGCGCCATGACGGCCGGATAGACCACTGGCAGTGTCAGCAGTAGCATCCCGATCGCGTCCATGAACATGCCCAGCACAGCATAGGCCAACAAAATGCAGATCAGGATCAGCATTGGCGCCATGTTCAGCGACGTGATCCAATCCGAAAATGCGCCCGGTAAGTCAGCAAAGCCCAGGAAGCGGACATAGATCAGCACGCCCCAGATGATCGTGAAGATCATCACACTTAGTTTTGCAGTTTCTAATAAGGCGTCTTTCAGCTGGTGCCAGCGCATTCCGCGATACATCGCGACCAAGAATACGACGAACGCACCAATCGCGCCGCCCTCTGTGGGCGTACCCCAAGCGTCGCCACCAAACGGGTTATAAACGAACAAGATGATCGTCAGAACCACGAACACGATAGGCAAAGCAGGTGGCAGCGATTCAAACCGCTGTCGCCATGTAAAGCCGCGCACGGGTGGGCCGAAATTCTTGAACGTCATCGCCATCCCGATGATCAGAGACGCATAAACAATCGCAGAAAACGCACCCGGCACGAAACCTGCCAATAGCAATTTACCTACGTCTTGTTCTACGATAATCGCATAGATGACCAAAATAGCAGACGGCGGGATCAGCGACGCCAGCGTTCCTGCTGCGGCTACAACACCAGCCGCGAAACGTTTGTCATAGCCAATATCCAACATCTCTGGGATCGCGATGCGCGCGAATACCGCTGATGTCGCAACGGACGCGCCAGACACCGCTGCGAAACCAGCTGTCGCGAATACTGTAGACACAGCCAAACCGCCCGGCACCCAAGCGAACCAACGCTTCGCAGCTTCGAACAACGCCTGCGTCAGACCCGCATAATAGGCCAGATAACCGATCAGAATGAATGTCGGGATCAAGCTAAGCGCTTGTGACGCGACCTTGGAATGTGGCACCTGCCCTGCGGTTTTCACCGAAACGGTCAGCGCCCACATGAACTGTTCGGGATCGTACCCCTTCTTCGCCCAGAAAATCCAAATCAAGCCGGTCATGCCTGCCATTGCCGCCGCGAATGCAACACGCATCCCCAGCAAAACCAGCACTAACATGCCGCCTGAAACGATCAGGCCAATATCAATCGGTTCCATGTTTAACGGCCTTCTTCTGCGCCAGAGACCGTCTCGGCCTCCATGCGGGCTTGGGTTGCGGCATCAGCGACAAGGGGCACGGCAATTGCCTGTTCTTCATTGCGGATGATGGCGCGGACATAGGCCCAGACCTGCAACATCAATCGCAGGCACAGAACGCCAAATGCGACGGGCGCCAACAGTTTCGCAGGCCACAGCGGCAGGGCGATATCCATCGAACTATCGCGGCTCCACATCGGAGATCCGAAATCAAAGCTGCGCGCGAAATGCGCCCAAGTGCCCCAAACAAGCAGGATCATCAGGATCAAAATGGTCAGTGTCGTGATCAGTTCGACAATATACAAAGGGCGACCGCTGAGTTTGCTGACGATCATGTCCATCCGGATGTGACCGCCATCCCGCTGGGTAAACGACACGCCCATAAAGGCGATCAGCGGCATCGCCTGCTGAATCCAATCGACATATCCGGGCAGCGGTTGGTTAAGAAAGTTGCGTCCGCCAACAGACACAACGGCCAGCAGCATCAAGCAAAAAACTGCCAAGCCACTGATCAGGGCAAAAGCGCTTTCGAGTTTGTAGAGCTGTCGGTCAATTTTACTGAGCGTGCTGTCGTCGGACAGCACAAGGGATGAACCAGCCATGGCAGGTCTCCGTCCAAAAATGAGAAAGACCCCGCGCCAATAGTATCAGCACGGGGTCTGTATCAGGGTTTAGCTGTCGCCAGCGATCATGCCAGTCACAAGATCGTACAGTTCTTGCGCAGGCAAACCACGACCCGCGTTATCCGCGATCCATGCTTCAGCAGCAGGGGCAGCAGCGGCTTCTTTGAAGGCTGCGATTTCGTCATCTGTGAATGTCACAGATGTGATCCCGCGCTCTTCCAATGCTGGGCCCCAAGCAACCATCGTGTTGTCGTTGTAGTTGGACACATAATGATCAAGCGCTTCGTCGATGGAATCCATCAATGCAGCGCGGTGATCGTCTGACAGGTCGTTCAACGCGTCAGTGTTCGCCACAACTGGACAGTTCACAGTGCCCGGGTTCAGGTTTGTCGTCCACCACGTACCATTTTCGATTGTGCCGAATGACATGTGTGCGTGTGGTGCGAATGCGACCGCTTTCACAACGCCGCTGTCCATCGCCTGACGTACTTCGGTCGCGGACATGGATGTTGGAACACCGCCAACGGCTTCCATCGCTGCACCGATACCACCGGTTGCACGCACGGACAGACCGTCAAAGTCAGCCAAGGACGCAGGCGCATCGCCGACACCAACAAGGTTGTACTGCGGCAGTGGGGACGGCATCAAAAGCGTCGCGTTCCAACGACCAAGGTCTTCTTGGGCTGCTGGGTGGCCGTAAACAGCCATGGACAATTCAACTTCCTGCTCAAGCGATGACACGCCGAGGAACGGCAGTTCCAGAACGGTGATGGATGGGTTTTTGTCACGGTGGTAGCCCGCACAGAACTGCGCCATTTCAAACGCGCCAATGGAAATACCATCTAGGTTTTCGGTGTTCTTGGACAGACCACCATAGCTGATGTTCAATGTGAATTCGCCGTTCGTTTTCTCGGAGACGAGTTCAGCCAGCTTTTCAACGTGTTCGGTAAACGCGCGGCGTTTGCCCCAAAGCGATACGTTCCATTCGGTGGCCAAAGCTTCGCCAGCAAATGCAAGTGTGACAGCCGCAACAGCGGATGATTTCAAAATAGTGCGCATGATTTTCCTCCCAGAGACATGCTGATGTCTGAGGGAAGCCTAGCAAAGGATTTGCGACCTGCCTATGCAAGAAAATGCCTAGCGACGTGGTTCTGCCCTGCGGATTCCCGCAAAGCCGGTTTTCAGCTTTCGACAGGCGTCTCTGCCAGTTCGCGGTCCGCTTCAGGCACGTTCAATGTGGCCCATGTATCATCGCGTGGCGGCGGCGGAGGCGTGATACAAGATTGGTTGTGAATGTTCACTTTCGCCATGAAATTCGCAGAAATCGGGGCCGTAACAAACAAGAACCCCATGATCAGCAATTCATGCAATGACCCCTGCCCGATCAGGAAAGAGTTCAACATCGACGCCATCAGGAACGCACCGATGCCGACGGTCCCTGCCTTGGTGGGGGCGTGCAGGCGGCTCATTGAATTATCAAGTTTCAGCAGGCCGATGGCGGCGACAAACGTGAAAAACAGGCCAATAATCAGCGAAATCGCGACGCCAATGGTGAGAATAAGATCAAGAGTCATTCGATGATGTCCCCCCGCAGTACAAATCGGGCGTATGCGACCGTGGAAACGAAACCGAGCATTGCAATGATCAGCGTCGCTTCGAAATAGATCTGCGTGCCTTGGAAAATGCCGATCAGGACGATCAAGCCAATTGCGTTAATCACCATCGTGTCCAGCGCCAGAATACGGTCGCCCGTGCTCGGCCCTTTCCACAATCGGACCATCGCCATGATCTGGGAAATCGCCACGATGATAAACGCGGCGTACAGGCACCATGTCACAAGATCAGTTGCAAAGGTCATTGGAATATCTCCAGCAAACGGCGTTCGTAGCGGTCTTTGATGTCATCGCGCACAGCGTCCGGATCATCAGCATCCAGCGCATGCACAAGCAGGCTGTGCCCCTCGTCGGACAGATCAGCCGAAACAGTTCCAGGCGTCAGCGTGATCGTTCCGGCAAGGATCGTGATCGCCTCTGGTGACTTCAGCTCCAGTGGGATGATCACCCAGCACGGCTTCATCTGCGCATTGGATTTCGTGAGGATGATCCAAGCAACTTGGACGTTCGCGACAAGAATATCCCAAACAACCAAAACACAGTATTTCAGCATCGGGATCAGGCGCATCCGGTCAGGGCGATCCGGCCACCAACGTCCGGTCAGGAACGGGATGACGATGCCCAGAATGATCCCGAAGACGACCATCCCAGCAGAAACGCTGTTCTGCAGCATCGTCCAAACGACGGCGAGCAAGAGCGTCAGGAAAGGGTGCGGGAACAGTTTTTGAATGAGGTGTTTCATATCTAGTGCTCACCCTCTTCATCAGTCGCGTGATCGTCGTCGCCATACCCATCGTCTTTGTAATCCGACAGCTTGCCCGGTGTGTCCAAAACGGTCGAGATATAAGCGTCAGGCGCAAACAAATCCTTGGCAATCGCCGTCGTGTAAGACGTCGCGGGTCCTGCAAAGACCGTGTGTGCCACGAGCATCGTGATCAACCCACCGACCGCGACATATGACAACGCAGCAGGCGGTACCGCGATCTCTGCGTCCTCGGGAACGGGCACGCCTCTCGCTTTCCAGAACATTGTGCTGCCAGCCCGTGCAAACCCCACAACGCTGATCAAGCTGGCCCCAAGCACAACTGCCCATACCCAAACCATCGTCGCCGTATCAAACGCTGCATCCAAGATTAAAAGTTTGCCCAAGAAACCGGACAGCGGCGGCAAACCAGCCATAGCAATGGCAGCGACAAAGAACATCGCAGCGGTAAGGATGCCGCCTGCAATTGGTGGCTGCGCCGTCAGGTTCAGGTTTTCACGACCCGCGCGTGCAAGGTCAGCAATGAGGAACAGGGCCGCCGCGGCCAACGTCGAATGCACGATGTAGTAAAGCGCGGCTGCGATCCCTTCGGGTGTGAACAGCGCAATTGACACCATCACCATGCCCATAGATCCGATGACCGAGAACGCAATCAAACGATCCAACTTCTTCGCGGCCAATACGCCGATCATGCCAACAGCCAACGACACCAGTGCAGCAGGCATCAACCACCATCCGTGAAGGCCAACAGTCGCCTCAAGCTCTGGCGGGAAGATCATCGTATAGACCCGAATAATCGCGTAGGCGCCAACCTTTGTCATGATCGCGAACAAGGCCGCAACAGGTGCTGGTGCTTCCGCATAGCTGGACGGTAGCCAGAAATGCAGCGGCACAATCGCCGCTTTGATCGCGAACACCATTAACAACAGCACGGCCGCAACACGGATACCGGACGATTCCAACGGATCGAACATCTGCACGCGCACAGCAAGATCAGCCATGTTCAGCGTACCTGTCTCTGCATATATCGACCCAAGCGCGAATAGGAACAGGGTCGAACCAAGCAGGTTAAACAACACATATTGGACGCCCGCCCGCAAACGGACAGTGCCGCCCGCGTGGATCATCAGACCGTAGGACGCGATCAACAGTACCTCGAAAAACACGAACAAGTTGAACAAATCACCCGTCAGAAACGCGCCCATGATGCCCATCAGTTGAAACTGGAACAAGGCATGGAAATGCCGCCCGCGGTCGTCCCAACCGGACCCGATGGAATAGAGCATGACAAACAGCGCGAGCACCGATGTCAGCAGGACCATCAGCGTCGACAGCTGATCCGCGACAACAACAATCCCGAACGGGGCAGCCCAATCACCAAGCTGATACAGCGTCACCGTGCCGTCAGATGCCTGCCACACCAGCCCCAAGGCCACAACGATCAGACCGACAATACCGGCCAGCGAAATCACCCGTTGAATGCCGATGTGATACCGCGCGGCCAGTACAATGAATGGCGCCAGAAACGCGGGCAAAACGATAGGTAGAATGACCCAATGGCTCATGACGCATCTCCCGTCTCTTGTGCGGGTTTCGGATCATCCACATGGTCGTCATTTGCACCAAGGAACGCGCCCAGTGCGATCATCACGACGACCGCAGTCATCCCGAACGAAATCACAATTGCGGTCAGAACCAACGCTTGTGGCAACGGATCGGTGTAGGTCGTCGCATCCGTCAGGATGGGTGGCGCGCCAACAGTCAAACGGCCAGACGCGAACAGGAACACGTTCACCGCATAAGTCAGCAGCGATACTCCCATGATCACAGGAAAGGTCCGCAAACGCAGAACCAGATAAAGACCCGCAGCCGTCAAAATGCCAATGGCGGACGCAACAAGAAGTTCCATTATTGGGCCTCCGCTTTCAATTCATCTTCTTCGCGGGACGGATCAATATCCATCGGATGATCCGGATCATCGACATGGGCACGGCGGGCCAGCCGCGAGAAGCTTTCAAGCGACAACATCACAGCACCGACAACGGCAAGGAAAACACCCAGATCGAACAACGCGGCAGTTGCCAGTTCGAATTTCTCAAATGGCGGAATACGCACATAAGTAAAGTCAGACGTCAGGAACGGTTTACCAAAGAACCACGACCCGATCCCCGTGAGACCGGCGATCAGGACACCAGCCCCGATCACACCGTGATACGGATAACGGACACGGGCCGACGTCCAGCTAAAGCCGCTCGCCATGTACTGCATCACAACCGCAATCGATGCGACAAGACCCGCGATGAAACCACCACCCGGTTCGTTGTGACCGCGCCAGAAGATGTAGAAAGCAACCATCAGCACAACCGGCATGATCACGCGGGTCATCACAACCATCATCATCGGATGCATATCACCCGCACGCGGTTGATCGGGTTTGCGGTTCAACAGACGGGCACGGACAGGGCCGGACAGCAACGTCTCGGTCAGTGCATAAATCAACAAAGCCGCAATCCCGAGCACGATTATCTCGCCATAGGTATCAAAACCACGGAAATCGACGAGGATCACGTTCACGACGTTCGTACCGCCGCCGCCCTTGTAGGAATTGGCGAGGTGGTATTCGGAAATGCTCGGCGCGATCGTGTCCCGTAGCAAGTAATGGTAAGACAGACCCATCGCAGCCAAACCGACGACAACGGAAATCACCGTGTCAGATGTCCGGCGCAACGCACTACTTTCAATCGGTGTCCGGTTCGGCAGGAAGTTCAGTGCAAGCAGCAGCAAAATGATTGTGACAACTTCAACAGTCAGCTGGGTCATCGCCAAATCAGGCGCGCTGAACACGACAAAACCGACGGATACCATCAAACCGACGATACCAATCAGGATCAGTGACAGCAGACGATTGCGGTGCAAGAAGACGAGCCCCAAAGTCGCAGCAACCAACATCAGCCATCCGGCAATCTGGATGAAGTTGGCGGGCTGCAATTCCCGTGTGGCCGGCGCCACAGTACCGGTTGCCCAAGCGTGGTAGCCGACAGCAACGACCGTCACTGCCATAATCGCCGCATAGCGTGAGAACGCACCATCATGCAGCGGCGCAATGATCTTGCGCGACAGGCTGACGGCAGCGGCGATGATTGCATCAAAGATTGTTTTCGCTTCTGGCCGCGGTGCCGCATCCCACAAACGTAGCGCGGGATTGAAGATCGCCAGCATCAGCAAACCACCGACAACCGCAATGATGGACATGTAAAGCGCGGGCACCAAGCCGTGCCAAATCTTGAAATGCGCGTCAGGCACCTCTGCCGCTTCGCCCAAGACCGCAGCGGTTACGATCTTGATAAACGGCTCGGCAAGGAACGGCGCGACACCGATCAGCACGACCAGAACAGCCAGCAACGCAGGTGGTCCCCACATGCCAACAGGAGGATCATGCGGATGCGCAGGGTAATCGTCGCGCTTTGGCCCAAGGAAGGTGTGACCAATCAAGCGGAAACAATATGCGGCGGAAAACAGTGATCCTATGGTCGCCAGAACAGGCACTAACAACGGTGAATTGAACAGAACCGTGTGCTCCGCTTCTTCCAACATCATCTCTTTCGACAAGAACCCGTTCAACAGCGGAATACCCGCCATCGACAGCGCTGCAATCGTTGCGATCCCGAATGTGATCGGCATCAGGTGGCGCAAACCGCCCAGCCTGCGGATGTCGCGGGTGTGGGTTTCGTGGTCGATGATACCAGCCGACATAAACAAAGCGGCCTTGAACGTCGCATGGTTCAGGATGTGGAACATCGCAGCCATCGCGCCGAACGCGGTGCCTGTGCCGAGCAACATGGTGATCAAACCAAGATGTGAAACGGTCGAAAACGCCAACAATGCCTTCAGGTCATGTTTGAACAGCGCAATCACAGCGCCCAGAACCATCGTGATCAAACCGGCCGTGGTCACAATCACGAACCATTCGGGCGTGCCGGACAGCACAGGCCACATACGGGCCATCAGGAAAATCCCCGCCTTCACCATCGTCGCAGAGTGCAGATAGGCCGACACAGGTGTCGGGGCCGCCATCGCGTGGGGTAGCCAGAAATGGAACGGGAATTGCGCGGATTTCGTGAAACAACCGAGCAGGATCAGGATCAAGGCGGGCAGGTACAGCGGGTCGGCTTGAATCAAATCGCGGCTTTGCAGGATCACCGACAGGTCGTAGCTGCCGACGATCTGACCTAGGATCATCATCCCCCCGATCATCGCAAGACCACCCATGCCGGTCACGGTCAGGGCCATGCGCGCACCTTGGCGACCTTCGGGCAAGTGCTTCCAGTACCCAATCAACAGGAACGACGACAGCGACGTCAATTCCCAGAATACCAACAAAAGCAGGATGTTATCGGACAGAACAATCCCGACCATCGCCCCTTGGAACAACAGCAGATAGGTGAAAAATTCGCCCATGTTGTCTTCGCGGGCCAGATAGAAGCGGCCGTATGTGATAATAAGAAGACCAATCCCAAGGATCAGACAGGCAAAGAAGAACCCAAGCCCGTCGAGCATCAAGGTCACGTTCAGCCCAAGCAGTGGCATCCAATCAATGCGCGCGGTGACCAGATCACCGGCCAGAACAGCGGGCAGGTTCGTCAACAAACCCACAAGGGCCATCAAAGTCACCATGAACGTGACACCTGCGACGGCCGTCCGGCCAGCAGCATTCATAACGCCGGGCAGCAACGCCCCTAAAAATGGCAAAGCAACGATAAGGAAGAGGGACACGCGAACTCCTGATCTTTAGGCCGAAATGGTTGGCTCGTTTTGGTTTAAAATGGATCGCACCTCAAGGGAAACAAGTCTTATCTGAGTGATTTTGTCGATAATTGATCTACAATAGGGCGTCTTTATCGAGACCAAGCTTCACAATCTTCTCGTTCAGCGTGCGTCGGCCTATGCCCAGCGCTTCGGCAGCGGCATCCATGCGTCCGGCGTGCGCTGTGATCGCTTTGCTGATCAACTCGCGTTCGAAAGCCGCAACAGCAGATCGCAACGCATCCGGCACGTCGTCCAATTGCTGGTCGTTCCGAATGGCGCGCGCCATGCTGCCAGACCCGCGCCGCGCCGCGAGAACACGACGTTCCCCCACGTTGCGTAATTCACGGACGTTGCCGGGCCAATCATGTGCAAGCAGAGCAGCAAGATCATCCTTATCCATATCAGGCGGTTCAATTTCGTAAGCTTCGCCATATTCCCGCAAAAAATGCGTCATTAACAACGTCACATCATCCCGACGCTGGCGCAGCGGCGGGATATTCAAAACGACGGTATTCAGCCGAAACAACAAATCCTGACGCAGATCTCCTGCCGACACGGCGGCGTCGGGATCTTCGTTCGTGGCCGATACAATGCGGATATCGACGGACACAGGCGTCGCGGACCCAACCGGCAAGACCTCCTTGTCTTCGATGACACGTAGCAGTTTGGCCTGGACCAATGCGGGACACGCCGCGATTTCATCAAGGAAAACCGTTCCACCACTGGCCGCGACCAACCGGCCCTTCGCACCACCATCAACGCCGAACATTTCTGTTTCGAACGTTTCCGCTGACAAAGCCGCACAGTTCAGGGCCAAAAACGGACCATCAGGATTGCGCCCAAGATCATGCAGAGCACGCGCGACCAATTCTTTACCAGTCCCTGTTTCACCAAGCACCATGACAGGCGCATCCGCTTCGGCAATATCTAAGATGTCTTCGCGCAGCGCTCTAATCTCGGAAGTCTGACCAAGCAGCACACGGTCAAGGCCGGACAACTGCAAAAGCCGTTCCCGCAAACGGCCGTTCGCTTGGGTCATACGGTGGTTGTTCGCTGCATTCCGCAGAATCGTCAGCAATCGCCGCGGCTCATACGGTTTTTCAACGAAACTATAAGCCCCGCTTTGGATCGCCTGGACCGCCATCGGAATGTCACCATGTGCGGAAATCAGGACAAGCGGCGGTGCAAAATTGGGATCAAGACTTTCCAGCAGATCGAGCCCCGACATCCCCGGCATCCGGACATCCGACAAGATCACGTCAGGCATCATCGTTGCCATTTGATCAGCCACAGCGCTTGCACGTGACAATGCATGTGCTGTCCAACCCGCTGCGTCCAGCAATTCGACCAAGGATTCACGCATTGCTTTGTCGTCATCAACGATCAAAATACTATGGCTCATGATGTCGCATCCTCTGTCGTATCGGCAAATCGGATATGAAAAACCGCACCGCCATCGGGGCCGTTTTCAGCCGTCATATCACCCCCGTGATCGCGCACAATCTGCGCAGAAATGGCAAGACCTAACCCCATACCACGTCCGCTATCACGGGTTGTCATGAAAGGCTCTGCCAAATCTGCAAGCGTGGCATCCCCCAAACCATGCCCGTTATCAGTGACCGACACCCACGCCGGATCACCGCCCAATACGACCCTAACACTGGGATTTTCCGCCTCTTCAACCGCATCCGCCGCATTGCGCAGGACATTTGTCAGGACCTGTTCGATCCGTAATTTGATCCCGCGCGTCATGACAGGTTCGTCAGGCATATCCGAGATCAACGCAATTCCGCCAGCACTGTAATTCGGTTCAACCAATGCAATTGCCGCCTGCAAAGCGTCACGCAGATCGAATGGTTCAAACGGTTCGCTGCCGGACCGCGCAAAGAACTTAAGTTGACGGGTGATCCCTTCCATCCGATCCACGAGACCACCGATTTTGCCTGCTATGTCTGGCGCTGCCTTTGCACTGATTTCAGCGGCGGCGATGTGGTTGCGCATCGCGGCAATTGGTTGACCAAGTTCATGGGTCACGGATGCGGACAACTGGCCCAATGCCGCCAGACGGCTGGACCGTTCCAATTCCCCCTGCGTCCGCTTTAAACGGCGTTCGGCGCTGCGGCGGTCCTCAATTTCTACGGCCAGCCGATCATTTGCGCGCCGCAGCTCTGCTTCCTCGTCGACCGATTTTTGCAAAGCCACAGCCATACGGCGCGACCTTTGGACTTGGACCATGATAAACGCCAAACCCGCCGCAAAGATTAAAGCCGCAGTCACTAGCCATGTGCGTGTCGTAGCGCGATCGTCACTTGCAAAGTAATGGATTGCCCAATCATGCGGCAAATCACGCGCAACGACGTGTAATCTTTCATCACCGCCAATCGACGCACGAAACGCGTCATGGGGCGACCATTGTAATGGCTGTAGGTCCTGACCGGAAAACTGGCGACTTTGCGAAATTGCGCCGCGTTGCGTATCGGTCAATGCGGTCAGCGTGCGGTATTGCCACGCTTCATCTGACGCCAACAAGACAACGCCATCCTGATTGACCAACAAAACCTGTTCACCGGAATCCCGCCAGCTTTGCGCCAATTGGGACAGATCGATCTTGATCGCAATCACGCCAACAATCGCATCGGCCCCGTCGCGCACCGCATCTGCGATAAAATAACCGGGCAGGCCGGTTGTCGCACCAATCCCATAGAACCGACCCTGCCCACCGCCCAACGCAGTCTGGAAATATGGTCGGAAGGCATAGTTCTGACCAACAAAACTGCCCTCCAGATGCGCATTAGACGCCGAAATCGTAGCACCACTGGGCTGCATCAAATAAATGGCATCCAATTCAGCCTGAGCCGCGAAATCTTTCAGTCGATCATTCAACAGATCACGGTCACCACCTTGGGCCGTCGCCACAACAAACGGATCGCGTGCCAGAACATACGTCAGGTGCGAAAACCGCGCGAGCTCGGACGTGACTGTACTGTGATACAGTGACAACCGCCCTTCGGCTTTCGACAATTCCTCGGATTCGAAATACCGATACGACAATTGGTTAACCAAGGCGGCTATGGCCAAGACCACAAGGGCTGTCAGAAATCGGGGAAGGCGGCGCATGTGTATCGGTCGCGTGAAATGGGCCAAATGTCAAACAATCAGGGTTTTCCAATGACGACAGCGGACTAGGTAGCGATTGGCGCACATGAAGCGTGATTTGACAAAATGTCGCACGGCGTCAGTGTGATCAGGACGGAATCAAAAATGGGGATACACATGCGTTTATCGAACAAACTTAAACTCTCGGCGACAGCGCTTGCGCTGATTGCGAACGGGGCAACTGCGGAAACGCTGCGCTGGGCATCCACGACAGATCCACAGACCATGGACCCCCATGCCGTGAACGCGGCCCCTGTGCTGTCGTTCCTGAACAACGTCTACGAAGGTCTTGTGCGCCGCGGCAAAGACATGGCGATTGAACCGTCCTTGGCTGAATCGTGGGAACCACTGGAAGGCGAAAACGGTTGGCGGTTTAACCTGCGCCAAGGCGTGACCTATCAGGACGGATCCGAATTTACGGCAGAAGACGTAAAATTCTCCTACGAACGCGCATCTAACGAGGCATCAGACGTCCGGTCTTGGTTCGCACCTGTCGCGGAATTCCGCGTCGTTGATGACTTTACCGTCGAATTTGTGACTTCTGCACCAAACCCGCTGTTCCCTGACAGCATCGCCAACTTCATGATCATGGACAGCGGTTGGACGACAGACAACGACGCAGCCCTGCCTGCACGTGACGCGGAAAACCATGCAACCCGCAATGCAAATGGCACCGGACCATTCATGATCTCGGCCCGCGATCCGGGCGTGTCCACGACATTAACCCCGTTTGATGGCTGGTGGGACGAAGCAGAGCACAACATCACCGAAGCAACGCTGACACCAATCGGCAATGCATCAACCGGTTTGGCGGCACTTCTGTCAGGCGAAATCGACTTTATCGAACCAATTCCACTACAGGACGTGGGTCAGGTCGAAGGTCGCGATGGTTTCAAAGTCATCGAAGGTTTGGAAACCCGCGTGATCATGTTTGGCTTTGGCCACGAACACGACACCCTGCTGTTTTCCGAAGATGTGACGGACGCAAACCCTTTCACAGACCCGAAAGTGCGGCTTGCCGTGGCGCATGCGATTGACGTGAACACCATCGACCGCGTCGTGATGCGCGGCAAAATCGAACCTGTCAGCCAATTGGTCCCTGAAGGTATCTCTGGTTATTCCGAAGCAAACGCAGACCGTCCTGAATATAATCCAGAGCGTGCGAAAGAACTGCTTGCCGAAGCTGGGTATCCAGACGGGTTCTCGTTTGGCCTGAAATGCACCAACGACCGCTACATCAACGATGAGGCGCTGTGCCGTGCCGCCGCATCCATGCTGGCCGCTGTCGGTATGAACGCAGAACTGACAACTGTGCCAGTGCGCAACTACTGGGAACAACTGCGGGCCGACGATTTCGACATGTACCTGCTGGGCTGGTCCCCGGGCACATTCGACGCGGAACACCCGATCCGTTTCCTGATGCATTCGCAAGACGACGAAGCAAAGCTGGGTTCGTGGAACTTTGGCAACTATTCCAACGCCGAAGTTGACGCGCTTCTGCCGCAAATCCAGCAGGAAATCGATGCAGACGCCCGTCAGGCGCTGATCGATCAGGTTGTCGAAATCACCCAGGCCGAAACTGCCTATGTGCCGCTTTACACCCAGCCGTTGATTTGGGCTGCGAAGGACAACATTGACCTGACACAGCGTGCCGACAACTTCTTCATGTTGCGCTGGGTCACTGTGAACTAATCCACGCGTTACGCGTTTATCAAAAGTCAGGGCCGCATTTGGCCCTGACTAGACACGAATAAGGCCAATACGATGATCTATCTCATCTTCAAACGGCTCGTCCAATCGGCGTTTGTGATGTTGGCTGTCGCGTTTCTGGCCTTTTCACTGTTCCGCTTTGTGGGCGATCCGGTCAGCCAGATGACTGGCGTCGAAACCTCGGTCGAGGACCGTGAACGCCTACGCGAAGACCTTGGACTGAACGACCCCTTTGCCCTGCAATTCTACCGCTTCTCAACGGACCTGTTGAAGGGCGACTTTGGGTATTCTTACCGAACCCGCGAACCAGTCGGCGAAATGATCGCGAAACGCCTGCCCGCGACGTTAGAGCTAGGCACCTTCGCGCTGGTCATCTCACTGATCATCGGCATCCCCGCTGGCGTTTACACGGCCCTACGACCAAGCGGCGTCGCATCCCAAGCGATCTTGCTGACGACCCTTGTCGGCGTATCAATTCCCACGTTTGTGATCGGGATCATGCTGATCTTCCTGTTCGGCGTGCAACTTGGGTGGTTACCAACCTTTGGCCGATCCGGCACCACACAAATCGGCGGGTGGAGCACATCGTTCCTCACGTTCGACGGCTGGCGGTCATTGATATTACCGGCTCTAACGCTGGGGGTTTATCAACTGACCCTCACCATGCGGCTCGTCCGCGCCCAGATGATGGAAGTCATGAAAACCGACTACATCCGCTTCGCGATGGCCCGCGGTATCCCAACACGGTCGCTACATTACAAACACGCGCTCGCAAATACGATGGTCCCTGTCATCACAATTATCGGTCTACAATTCGGCGGCGTTATCGCGTTTTCCATCGTAACAGAGTCTGTTTTCCAATGGCCTGGCATGGGCCTGCTGTTCCTCGAATCCATACGGTTCGTCGATATTCCGGTGATGGGCGTCTACCTTGTCGTGATCGCGTTCTTCTTCGTTCTGGTGAACCTGATCGTTGATTTGCTTTACGTGGCAATCGACCCACGCCTGCGCGTGAAGGAGGCAGCGTAATGTTGTATCGCCTTTGGGACAGTGACGGTTTCTGGCTTTTCCGGCGTAGGCCAGCGGCGATTATTGCGGCACTCACAGCGCTTGCGATCCTATTTGGTGCAATCTTCGCGCCATGGCTCGTAGACACTAACCCATATGATTTGGCGTCTTTTTCGCTGATGGACGGACTTTTGCCGCCCATGTGGGAAGAATTCGGCACAGCCCGTTTCCCGCTCGGCACTGACGACCAAGGCCGCGATATGGTCGCGGCGATCCTCTACGGTGCGCGCCTGTCGATGCTGATCGGGATCGTCGCAATGGCCATCGCGCTGGTGCTAGGGGTCAGCCTTGGCCTGATCGCGGGCTACTACGGCGGCCGATTGGACGCGATCATCATGCGGGTCGCCGACGTGCAATTGGCGCTGCCCGCGATCCTGACCGCATTGCTCATCGATGGCATCGCGCGCGGCATTCTGCCCTCGGACATACATCAAGAACTGCGGGTGATCGTTCTCACAACCGCAATTGCCCTATCGCTGTGGGTGAACTTTGCGCGCACCGCCCGCGCGTCCGTCTTTGTCGAAAAGAACAAAGAATACGTGCAAGCCGCAATGATCATGGGCCAACATCCCCTGCGCGTCATGCTGTGGCATATCCTGCCCAATATCATGGGGCCACTGCTGGTGATCATGACCGTGGACCTTGCCAGCGCGATCCTGCTCGAGGCCACACTATCGTTCCTCGGCATCGGATTACCGGCGGATTCCCCTTCGTTAGGCACGCTTATCCGCATCGGCATGGGTTTTCTGTTGTCCGGCGAATGGTGGATTTTGTGGGTGCCAACGATGTTCCTTGTCGCCCTTGTCGTGTCCATCAACGTGCTGGGTGATTTCTTGCGCGATGTCTTTAACCCGAGGTTGCGCTGATGCTGTCCGTCACAAATCTGACCGTCAAGTTCCCGTCGCGGCGGGGTGAATTCACGGCTATCGAAAACGTGGATATCAGTGTCAAAGCAGGCGAAATCCACGGCCTTGTCGGTGAAAGCGGGGCTGGCAAATCGACCATCGGCGCCGCCATCATCGGGCTGCTGCAAAGCCCCGGTTATGTTGCGCAAGGCGAGATGTCTTTGGGCGACACCAACCTGCGCGATCTTACAACCGCGCAGGCACATGCGGTGCGCGGTGCCCGTATTTCAATGATCTTCCAAGACCCGCAAACCAGCCTGAACCCCCTGATGCGGATCGAAGATCAGTTGATTGAAACGATGCAATCGCACGAGGACATTTCAGACTCTGATGCAAGGGCGCGCGCCGTTGATCTGCTGACCGAAATCGGAATCAAGAACGCCAGTGACCGGATCAAGGCCTACCCCCACCAGTTTTCCGGCGGCATGCGGCAGCGTGTTGTGATCGCGCTTGCGCTATGCACGAACCCCGATCTGATCATCGCGGATGAACCGACAACCGCACTTGACGTAGCGGTGCAGTCTCAGGTTCTCGACCTGATCCGCGAACTGGCGGACACACGCGGGATCGGTTTTATCCTAATCACCCACGACATTGGTGTGATTGCGCAGATTACCGATAACGTCACCGTTTTGCGTGGCGGAAAAGTGATGGAAAGCGGCCCAACAGAACGCGTTCTGCGCCTGCCGGAACATCCATACACGCGTGCCCTGCTCGCCGCTGTTCCGCGTCTGGATCAAAAGATCGACCGTTTCCTTGTTCCCGCAACCGAAGCCGACGTCGACGCGCCCGAAATCGTCAGCGGCATGGACGCAGAGGCGTGGTTACTGGCCGGCGGCATCCAAGACCCCATCGGATTGGAAGCGCAGGACATCACCGTGAAATTCGCTGGCGAACGCACGTCACTGTTCCGCAAACCCGACAGTTTCACCGCATTAGACTCTGTTTCCATGTCTGTCAGACCCGGCACAGTAATGGGTCTGGTGGGGGAAAGCGGGTCCGGTAAATCGACCATGGCAAAGGTTCTGACCGGTCTCGTGCAGCCCAGCGCGGGCACGATGACACTGGACGGCAAACCGCTGCCCGACGCAAAATCACGGGGCCGCAAAGACCCATCGCGGCGGATCATCCAGATGGTGTTTCAAGACCCTTATAGCAGCCTGAATTCCCGACACCGTGTTGGCGCGCTGCTTGCGGAACCACTTTGGCTTTACGGGTTAGAAGACGACGCCAAAAAGCGCCGCGCGTTATGTGCTGCGATGTTGTCGCTTGTTGGGTTGGCACCTGATGCCATCGACAAATACCCGCATCAATTCTCTGGCGGTCAACGGCAACGCATTGCGGTGGCGCGGGCGCTACTGGCGCGGCCCCGCTTCCTTATTTGCGATGAACCGACATCAGCGCTTGATGTGTCGATCCAAGCCCAAGTGTTGAACCTGCTCAAAGACCTGCAAAGCACCTTTGGACTGACAATGCTGTTCGTCAGTCATAACTTAGCCGTCGTGCGGCAGATGTCGGATGACATCACAGTTCTGCAAGGCGGGAAAGTCATGGAATCAGGCGGATCAGAGCCGTTTTTCACCAATCCACAGGCCGACTATTCGAAAAACCTGCTGTCGCTGACGCCAACGCTTTAGTCGGCGATGAACGTGCCATAAACGATGCCGTTGGTGCCTTCGGACAGGATCAAACCGCCGACCTCGTCAGGGGTTGATCCGTCGGCATCCAACCCAAAGAACTGCCCTTGGGCGACCGTCGTCGTGTCTGACCCCGTAATGTCCACAGCGCCGTCACTATCGCGAAGCGACAAGGTCCCGCCCGAAAACGCACCGTCGGCAATGACTGCATTGCGCAGCTTGATCTCGGTCACAGGGCTATCCACGACAAGGCCGCTAATCTGGCTAACACCTTCAAATTCGTCCAACGTCACGGTCAAGCGGTTCACACCAAATGCCACGTCAACAACGCTACGGCCCTTGATCAGGTCGACACCGTTTGTGCCGGTGATGACAAAACCGGATGCACCACCTTCAAACCGCGCATCACCCGTCGTGCGCAGATCGGCAAGCGGCGTGGCCAAACCAACAATCCCAACCGCGTCGGCCTGATGAAACGAAGATGCGTTATCATAGTCGCCCAGCACATCATTATTGAGGTACGCAGCCACGTCAGCAAGGCTAAGCGATCCATCAATTCGTTCATACAACCCGTCGCGGGTCAAAACGCTGCGGCTGCCGTCGGTGTTTGTGACCAATGCAGCGGATGAAATCACAGTTTGGTTCGCTTCGATTGCTGCCAATGTCGCCAAAAGAACCGGATCACTTGGATCGATTTCAACAGGTGCGACTGTGCCCGCACCATCCAACGACGGTGCAACTTCGTCTTCGATTGGCGGGGTTGAAGTCGCAAGATCATCTGGCAAGTCAACGTCTGCAGGATCAACCGGTGTCGGCTCGGTCGGCACAGGTATAGGCACATTAACGGCCACTGGACCGCTGCCGCCGCCACATGCGGACAGGATTGTCAGGAAAAGCACCGCAGCAGGGATCAAAATGACCTTTGGGACAAACATCTGAAAACCCTTAAAATACAAAATCATCGGCACTTAACGTCGTGGCAGAAACGCCAAACACCGTGACTGATGTGTCTTCGGCAGAGAACACAGCGCCCTGCGCACCGTCAGTCACAAAATCCATGACGTTTGAGGCGTCAATGTCACGGAAACCGGACAGTTTGATGGTATCCACACCGACCGTGAAATCGACGCTCGACGGATCAATATCGCGGCTTGCGGCCGTTGTAATGTCACCGACAAGAAAACCCGCAATGACATCGTTTCCGTCGTCCGGGCGGAACACAAACTGATCAGCACCACGCCCCCCCATCAGCAGGTCATCATCCCGACCGCCGATAATGACGTCATCGCCAAACATCAGGCCACGACCACCTTCGCCGCGGATCTTGTCATTGCCGACACCGCCGGACAGGTTGTCCGCGCCGATCCCACCGATGATCACGTCATTGCTACCGTTGCCTTGGAGGTTTCCGTTACCGGACAGCGCAACAACCACATCATCACCAGCGCCACCCGTGGCCGTTGTGTGACCCAGACCATCAATAATCAGATCGTTATCGCGGCCACCGATCAATGTGTCATTGCCGGCAAGCCCGTACAGCCCGTCTTCACCGTTGCCACCTGTCAGGGTGTTATCCAACACGTTGCCAATAATCAGATCGCGGAAACCGCCACCGATGGCATTTTCGATCAGGGACGACAGGTTGCCGTTGTAAAGATAGGGATTGGCGATATTGCCTTCGGCAAAGTATACACCTTCGCCCGTCGTATCTGGCAGGAAACGTTCGCCAAAACTGGTGAAGCTACCCGGCTGAAGGTTGATCGTCATGTGATCTTCGCCATTCGACAGATCAAGCGTATCAATGCCCGCACCATCCCAGATCGCACGCTGCATCTTGTTGTTGTTCGGCAGGCCTTGGGATTCGCCGTTAATCAACAGCTCGCCTGTGCTGAAGTTCACTTGGTAAAGTGTATCGTCTGACTGGGCTTCGAAGTTGGCCCCGAACTGGTACTGCAGGGCTGCAATATCAGCCAACATGAACGTTTCCGGCCCATGTTCAGTGCCATAATACAGGGAATTCGTATCCGGGTGGGCGCGATATGACATCACGCTCCACGAATGACCTTGATAGGCGTCCGGCAAACCATGATCACCATGGTCGTCATGGGCGTGTTCAAGCCCAAGTCCGTGACCCAATTCATGCAAGATCAAATGGTCAACGTAGTCGCCCATAATCGGCGTATCGCGGTCGGGGTTATACACATGCATGACTCCGCCGTTGTAGCCATAGACATATGCGGTTGATGTGTTTTCGCGGAAGCTAAAATAAAGGTCCGCATTTTGTTCCAGCGCGTCCACTTCGGTGAACGTCACACCTGTGTATGCGGTGACATCCGCAAAGACCTGCAAATGGCGGTCGATAGAGGCTTGGTTCAGAACCGAATTCGCATCATCAAAGGCGATATCGGCTGTTAAATCAAAGGTGTATGTGATTTCCCCGCCAGCATCATAGACGCTGTCCATCAACAAGCCGTCGATCAGTTCGTCAAGAAGGGGATCACCGGTATCAATCACATCGGGCCTACGGACACGGTTATAGCCATCAACGGATTCGTCGCTTTCAAACACACCAACATCAACGGTCCCGAGCCGGGATTCCCCGTCGAGGTCTGTTGTGACAGCAGACAAGTTCGTGCCCGCGTTAACCGCGGCAGAGCTTGGGTCAATGTGGTAATTCCCGTAAGCAGCATCCCGGAAGCCAGCGTCGGCGATTTCTTCAAATCCCCCGCTAACTGGACCCGTTGTATCGCTTTCGGCCCGTATGCGCAAACCGCGTCCGCCGACGAACATGTTCGTCACGGCCGTAATTGCAGTCGCATCCGCAGATGCGTCCACGGCAAAGACAGTATCATCGCTCAGGCTGATCAGGTTGTTCGCGATCGTATTATCGCCAGACGTTGCCAACCTAATTGCACCCAGCGACGCCAGTTCACCTGACACAAGACCCTGACCGCTAAAATACCCTTCCCATGCGCTACCCGCGACATCATCTTGCGCCAGCAACGTGTTCAAATAACCGGCATCGACAATCGTGTTGTTCGCAACAGTCGCGCCGCGCACGTTGTTCAGGGTCACCGCGGCATTACCAGCCCGTTCAATCAAATTGTTGGCGACCAGCATTTGGCCGTGATCCCACATCGTGCCGCTATCAGGATCGACGCTGTCCATCGCATTCTGAAAATGGATGGATTTCCCTTCATCAATTTTCACGGTGACCGTGGTTTTGGACCCAACCCATGATACCATAGTATTGTAATTGTCGCGGAACGTGTTGTCGGTCACGATGATCTTGAAACCGTCGTTTTCATCGTAACTATCCAGCCCCTTAAACGACACCGCATGGGTGCCATTCGACGTGTGCTGGGTGTTGTTGTAAATCTCGTTGCCCGTCGCAGTGATGTAGTCGTTGCCACCGTGCGCAGAAATCGCGTGCGCTGCACTATCGTGGATCACATTATTCACGATCTCGATGTGGGTACTGCCTTTTGGCAAAGATATCGCTGCGGAATTGAAAAGGACGGGCTTGCCTGATCCGCTTTGATCGATGCCTGCGTCTTCGTAAGACTGGATCGTCTCGTTGACAGTTTCGAGCAGCACTTCGTTAGGATCACGTTCGAAATATTCGTAGACTGGATTGCCGTCCGCGTCCTCGGATGTCGCGATCCGGTACGTCCACTGCGCGTCCAACGCGTCATCTAAAGTGACCGATGTCGCGGGTCCTTCGATTTCAAAACCTTCGATCCGTATGTGGCTGCTGTCGCGCAGTACAATCGCGCCGTTGCCGTCGTACTGGAATTTGACGGTGCCGTCGTACAAAGGCTTGATGACAATCGGGTTGGCTTCGGTGCCGTGAACGTCATTCAGTTTAATGATGGTATCGGAACTATCTTTCCAGATATCGCGCACCCAATCGCTGCCGTCCCAGATCAGATCGCCATAGGTATCATTCCGATAAGTACCCGGAAGATAGTAGACCCTATCACCGGGCATCAGCGCATCGCCGACCCCGTCGATTGTGGCAAAGGGAAAATCACGCGTGCCGTTATTTGCATCATCGCCGAAAGTGCTGACGTAAAAGGTCGAAGGCATAAATCACCAAAATCACTCGAATAGGCCGAGAATTAGGTGATCATCAGGCCAGCAGAACGACACAGCCTAGGCATCATTAAGGCGAATTATGACGGACGCTCCATAAGTGTTAATGCTTCTGCAAAGAAATTCGGTCCGCCAAAGTTTCCGGATTTTAGCGCAACAGCCAGTGGACGGTCATCCACCGCTAGCACGGGCACGCCCGCCGCAAGACGCGGACCAACACGCAGGTTTTGCGCGTTTAACCCCGACACAGCTGCACCCGACGTTTCGCCACCCGCAACGACCATCCGGTTGATGCCAGCATCTGCCAAAGCGGCCGCAAGATCGGCAAACATGCTTTCGATCGCGCCTGCAATCACGTCGGTGCCGTATGTCTCTTGGGCTGCGCGCACGACGTCCGGATCGGCAGAGGTATAGACCAGAGGCGGCATATCTTGCGCCAGCACCCAATCCACGATGTCATCGACCTTTCCTGCGCGGTCCATCACGTCAGCGGCAGATAATTCCTTCGCAGGGTTCGTTTTCGTGAATTTTTCAACCTGACCACGTGTGGCGCGGCTACACGACCCAGACAAAACAACGCCCGGTCCTGTCACACCGTCCCAAGGCACCGCTTTCGTCGTCAGCCCGAAATTCGCAGGCAGTCCAATCGCGATACCGGACCCACCGGTCAGCAATTTTCGGTCCTTCACGGCCGCACCAATAGACCGCAGATCGTCATCTGCAATCGCATCCACGATGACCATTGACACAGGCAACGCAGCGATTGCGCCTTCAATGGCATCGGCGCCTTGGCCGACCACCTTCATCGGCACATGGGTCACGTCCCACGTGGTCTGCAACGCCAACACACGCCTGAGATCCGCGTCAGTCATCGGTGTCAGCGGATGATCCTGCATCCCACATTCATTCAGCAAACCGTCATTTACGAACAAATGCCCTTGATAGACACTACGTCCGTTTTCTGGAAAAGCGGGGCACGTCACGACGTGTGTTTCACCAAGCCGTTTTGCTAAGGCTTCCGCCACCTGCCCGATGTTGCCCTTTGCGGTGCTATCGAACGTTGAACAGACCTTGAAAATGATCTGGCTGGCCCCCTGCGACAGCAACCATTCGCAAGCCGCAAGCGATTGGGCAATCGCATCATCCACCGCAATCGTGCGCGATTTCAACGATACGACACCCGCGTCAACGTCCGCCACGTCAGCATCGGGAACGCCCACGAATTGCATCGTCCGCATACCCCCTTCGGCCAATGTCAGGGCAATGTCGGATGCACCGGTGAAATCATCCGCGATGACGCCTATTTTCATGTCTTTATGTCTCGTGTTGGACCGCGATCTAGTCGGGTGATATGGTCCGCAATGCCCTGCGGAAAGTAGTCTCTAACAAGGGGATCATGGCCAGGAATGATAAGATTTGGATGACTTGCCAATTGCTCCAACGTCGTGAAACCATCGAGCATGTTTTGCATATCCACCACGATCGGAAACGGTTTGCGGGCATGCAGGTTTTCCCAGAAATGCGCCGCATCTGACGCCAGTACCAGCCACCCTGCCGATGTCCGCACGCGCACCGCCTGTAAACCGCGTGAATGGCCGCCGATACAATGCACGGTCACGCCATCCGCCACCTGCCCATCACCGTCGTAAAAGACGACTTTGCCAGCATAAAGACGCTTGATCGCTGTGCAGATGTGATCCGCCGTAAAAGGCATCCGCAACGTGTCGTGACACATGCACGGGCCAGTTGCGTATGCCATTTCCGCAGATTGCATATGCAAGGTCGCGTTCGGGAACAGATCGAGCCCGCCAGCATGGTCATAATGCAGATGGGTGACGATAAGGGTCGTGATGTCGTCCGGCTTGATCCCCAAAGGTGCTAGGGCTGTGACGGGATCCATGCGAATTGGACGATCCCGCGCTGCAGCCTCTGCCCCATCATAGCCGGTATCGACAAGAATCGTTTGATCGCCGCACCGCAGCACCCACATGAAATAATCCATCGCATGAGGCGCATCGTGATTATCATCGAAGATAAAGCTATCGGCACGGGTCCGTGCATTGCGATCCGCGTATTTCACGGCATGGACCTGCCATTCGGTCATTGGGCAACCTGCGTGAATGTCTTGATGTTTTTAGCGGCGATCATCGGACCAACTGCGGCATCAAAATTTTTGAAATGCGTGCTGCCCAGATGCACGTCAAAAGCAGCGCGATCTGTGTATAGTTCATACAAGAACACCTCAGCGGGACGATCCGGTTCCGTTAGGACATCGAATTGCAAACAACCCTCTTCTTGCGCCAAAGAAGTCTGCGCATTCGCGATCATCTGCGGCATGAAATCTTCAACGCGATCTGGATGCAAAGAGAATGTCACGCAAACGGCGTAAGTCATGATCCTGTCCTTCTTTTTCCAATTGCAGTGCGCAGTAGAAATTTGATGTCGTTATTAACATTTTCCCCCTGCCCTCCAAAGGGTTTCTTCGCGTATGTGTAATGCATACTAGTGTGTCACCAGGTAAATATGCATTATTGCATTTTTTAACGTATGCATTAATTATAGTGACTGTCAAACTTCTTTGACTGTCTAAGGGGAACTATAATGACCAAATCGTTTCAAATTGCCATTTTCGATGGTGACGGTATCGGACCAGAAATCATGGGGCCGACGGTCGCGATTCTGAATGCTATGGCAAAGAAAAGTGACGCCTATGATTTGGTTTTCACAAACCTGCCTGCAGGCGCCGCGCATTATGCGCAAACGGGTGATGGGCTCCCTGCTGAATCCATTCGCAAAGCATCAAAGTCGGATGCGATCCTTTTATCCGCGATGGGGCTGCCTGACGTCCGCTATCCAGACGGCACTGAAATCTCGCCGCAGATCGACCTACGCAAAGAATTCAATCTATTCGCCGGCGTACGCCCCGTTCGCGTCGTCCCCGGCGGCCTGACCCCCCTGAAGATGCCAGAAGGCAAATCCATCGACTTCGTGCTGATCCGTGAAAGCACCGAAGGGCTTTTTCATACCCAAGGCACCGGCGAAGTCACAGAAGACTACGCACGCGAAACCTTGCAGATCACACGCAGCGTTTCGGAAAAACTGTTCGCCTTCGCGTTCAATCTCGCTAACGATCGCAGGGCACAAGGCCGCGGTCCGGGTCGGGTGACCTGCGTTGATAAAGCAAATGTGTTTCGCTCTTTTGCATACTTTCGGGGCATCTTTGATGAAGAAGCGGCGCGCCATCCTAATTTGACCGCTGACCACGCCTATGTGGACGCAACAGCCCTTTGGATGGTGCAAAAACCATGGGACTTTGACGTAATGGTCACTGAAAACATGTTTGGTGATATTTTATCCGACCTTGGGGCCGGACTAATGGGCGGGCTTGGCCTCGCGCCGTCAGCTGACATCGGACTGCACCAAGCCGTGTTTCAACCATGTCATGGATCAGCGCCGGATATCGCAGGCGAAGGCAAAGCAAATCCCTTTGCGATGATCCTGTCTGCCGCCATGATGCTGGAATGGCTTGGTACGAAACATGACATTGCAGCGATGCTGGACGATGCCGGAAAGATCAGAACAGCGGTCGATGCAGCCGTTGCCAACAAAACATCTGTGACAGCTGACCTTGGCGGTTCATCAACGACCAGTCAGGCAGCAGCAGCAATCGAATTGGCGGTGACCTAATGCTGAAGGTTGCCTGTCTCGGCGCGGGGTTCTTTAGCCAGTTTCATCGAGATGGCTGGGAACGGATTGATCAGACCGAAATCGTGGGTGTCGCGGATCATGACCCCGACAAAGCATCCGCGACAGGCCACCCAAGCTATACATCCTTGTCCGACATGTTGGCGGCGACCGCACCAGATATTCTTGATATCGCGGTGCCGCCCAGCGCACATGCAGAGGCCATTCGCACAGGTCTGAACGCAGATCTAAAACTGATCATCTGTCAAAAACCGTTTTGCACGTCTCTCGAAGAAGCACGGGAAATGACCGAATTGGCGCAGGCCAAAGGCATTCCGCTGATCATTCACGAAAACTTCCGCTTCCAACCTTGGTATCGGGTCATAAAATCGGCCATCGACGGTGGCGCAATCGGGGCACCGCTTCAGGCGACATTTCGATTACGGCCGGGCGATGGCCAAGGACCGGACGCGTACCTCGCGCGTCAGCCTTACTTTCAGCAAATGGAACGCTTCCTTATCCATGAGACCGGCGTGCATTTTATCGATACGTTCCGGTTTATGTTCGGCAACCCAACCGCGCTTTATGCTGACCTGCGCAAGGTGAATCCCGTGATCGCAGGAGAAGACGCAGGGCTGGTCATGTTTGACCATCCGAACGGAATGCGCTGTCTTCTGGACGGCAACCGCAACCTTGATCACGCTGCCACAAATACGCGCTGCACAATGGGCGAAGGGCTGTTTGAAGGCACCGAAGGAACCATCACCTTGATGGGCGACGGATCAGCGCAGTTGCGTCAATTTGGTAGCACTACAGCTAAAGAGATAATATCGCAGGATAATTCGGGAACTTTTGGGGGCGATTGTACGTTTAGTCTCCAGAAGTGTGCCGTGGAGTGCCTTGTGGACGGTGGCGCATTCGAAAACGATGCGAATGATTACCTCAAGGTAATTGAAATCGAGGCGGCAGTTTACAGGTCGGCGCGATTGATGAGAAAGGTTGAATTGTTAAGTAATGACCAATAGCGCAATACCGACGTCAAATACGATGGTTGCAATCGAGCAGTTGAGAGATCTTATTTTCTCGGGTCAGCTTGGTGCTGGAACGGATCATCTGGAAAGTGAACTTGCGACACGACTAGGCATGTCTCGCACCCCCGTCCGTGAAGCGCTTTTGCGACTAGAAGGCCAAGGTCTATTGAAAGTTCGCCCGCGCAAAGGCGTCCGCATCACCCCGTTTTCGCCACGCGATATGGAAGAAGTCTACGAAGTCCTAACCGAGCTTGAAAGCCTCGCCGCCGCAAATGCTGCAAGCCGCAATCTGACAGACGCTGATCTGGCGGTTTTATCCCAAGCCATCGTGGACATGGACACAGCGCTTGTGCTGGATCGTCGCGAAGATTGGGCCGCAGCCGATGACGTTTTTCACAGCGAACTTGTGCGTCTCGGGAATAACGAACGCGTTCGCATGATCGCAGAAGTGATGTCAGATCAGGTCCGTCGGGCGCGGCTTGTCACACTTTACATGCGCCCTGCCCCGACCAAATCAAATGACGATCACCGCCAGGTCGTTGACGCCATCCGGTCCGGCGATCCTGAACGCGCGCGCACAGTGCACAGGCAACACCGGATCGCAGCCAAAGACATTTTGCTGAACTTGTTGGAACGTCACCACCTTAGCAGTCTTTGACCAATACGCATTGCGTTCAGTTGCGCTTCACCATTGTAGAGCCTATCTGCAATTGACCGACTTGGAGCGCACATTATGGCCAATCACCTTTACCAAAACGATCTGCCTGATGGCTTAAACCTAGGGCCAATGGTCGCTATTGATTGCGAAACGATGGGGTTGAATCCGCATCGGGACCGATTGTGCTTGATCCAGATGTCCAGCGGCGATGGTGATTGCCACCTTGTTCAGGTCGCGAAAGGCCAAACCAAGGCACCGAACCTGTGCAAAATGCTGGCCGATCCCGACGTCGTCAAACTGTTCCACTATGGTCGCTTCGATATCGCGGCGATGCACAACGCGTTTGGGACACTCGCCGCCCCTGTGTATTGCACCAAGATCGCATCGAAACTGGTTCGCACCTACACAGACCGCCACGGGTTGCGGAACCTGCTGCACGAAATGATCAGCGTCGATATTTCCAAATACCAACAGCAAAGCGATTGGGGCGCGGAAACCCTGACCGACGCACAGCTGAACTACGCGGCCTCTGATGTGTTACACTTGCACAAACTCAAGGCCGCATTTGACCTTATGCTCGCGCGTGAAGGGCGGACCGAAATGGCGCAAGCCTGTTTCGATTTCTTGCCAATGCGTGCGAAACTTGATCTGGACGGGTGGCCCGACGCGGACATCTTCGCACATTAAGGACGCAGCGTGGCAACCTATAAGAACTTTCATACGTGGTTTGTCGGATGGGTGAAAATAATCCTGCCGCTGGTTGCGATCGGATTGTTGTCCACCATGTTCCTGTTCGCTCGCAGCCCGTCTGAAACACCGGATATCCCCGTGGCTCAACTGGAAGAACTGGCGCGTGAACAGCAGATCACATCACCGCAGTTTTCTAGCGTGACCGACGATGGATCAGTCGTCGCGGTGTCCGCCAAAAACGCAAAACCCGAAAGCGGCGGCACGACGACATTGCTGGTCGAAGACCTGAACATCGACGTCGACTCTGCAGATGGGACAACCATGAATGTCACATCAGGCATGAGCATCCTGAATAGCAAAGATCGAACTGCGCGACTGAACGGGCTTTCGCGCGTCACAACATCCAGCGGCTACACGATGGAAACTGTCGGCATCAGCGCAGACCTGCGCACAGGGGAAATCATCTCTGACGGTCCCCTTGAGGTACACGCCCCTTTTGGTGAACTGTCGGCAGGCAAAGTACGGATAGCAGTATCAAAAGACGGCGACGGGCAGCAGATGCTGTTCACACAAGGCGTCCGCCTGCTATACACGCCTGAGAATACACAGCCTTAAGGGCCGGAAGGACAGACCAGATGATCAGATCGATCGCGCTTTTTGCCTTGCTTTTGGCCAGCCCCGTGATGGCCCAGACCAACATTGATTTAGGCGGCATCACGACCAATCCAAACGCCCCGGTTGAAGTGGCAGCTGACAGTCTGTCGGTCGATCAGGATTCCGGTACAGCGGTTTTCGAAGGCAACGTTCTGATCGGCCAAGGTGATCTTCGGATTGGGGCTGCGCGGGCACAGGTGGTTTATGATGGTGCCACCGGCGGTATCGCCAGCTTTGCCGCCAGCGGCGGTGTGACCTTCACGACAGCCACCGAAGCTGCGGAAGCGCAAAACGCCAACTACGATCTGACCAATGGCAAACTGGTGCTGTCCGGTGACGTCCTGTTGACCCAAGGCCCATCCGCTTTGTCAGCAGACCGCATGACCATCGACGTTGAAACAGGTAACGCCCAAATGGAAGGACGCGTGCGCACCGTGTTCCAGCAGGGCAACTGATGAACGACCTGTCTGTTCAAGACGGCGACGTTGGCCTGCGCATCGTTAATCTGCGCAAAAGCTATCGCAAGCGGACGGTCATTCGTGACGTCAGTATCGACCTTGGACGTGGTGAGGTAGTGGCGCTGCTCGGTCCAAACGGGTCCGGCAAAACCACCTGCTTTTATTCTATCGCAGGCCTAGTGACGCCGGAAGGCGGACAAGTCATCATCGACGGGCGCGAGGTCACGACCCTACCGATGTATCGTCGAGCAAAACTTGGCATCGGCTATCTTCCGCAAGAAATGTCGATCTTTCGGGGGCTGTCCGTCGAGGACAACATCAAGGCGATTCTTGAAATCGCAGTGCCCGACAAGAAAAAGCAGCGCGATCGTCTTGAGGAACTGCTGTCCGAATTTTCCATCGAACACCTGCGGCGGGCACCCGCGCTTGCGCTATCGGGTGGTGAGCGGCGACGCGCCGAAATCGCGCGTTGTCTCGCGGCTGGGCCAAAATATGTACTGTTGGATGAACCCTTTGCGGGCGTCGACCCAATTGCTGTGGGTGAAATCCGCCACCTTGTTGCAGACCTGAAAAATCGGGGCATTGGTGTGCTGATCACCGACCACAACGTCCAAGAAACACTGCAAATTGTGGACCGCGCGTACATCCTGCACGACGGTAAAGTACTGATGAGCGGAACAACCGAAGACGTCATCAAAGACGAAAACGTACGGCGCGTTTACCTTGGGGATAGCTTTCGGGTCGTATAGATCGGTTCACCTATTAACCACTCCAGCATTGACAAAACGCGGAATTGAGCGCCCAATGTAAAGGATGACAGTCAAGTTGATCAACCTTCGCAACTGCTGGGCCGCCTCGGCCGATGTCTTAGGCAAGACACTGAAAAACTTGGCGTTATCATCCTTCCCAATGTACACGACCGCCGCCTAAAAAGGCGTGTTTTGCCTGCGTTCCGGCGTGTACCAGTCAATATAGGAGACCCGATGCGGTATCAGATCAGCGGTAAGCAAATCGACACAGGAAACGCTCTTCAAACGCACGTTAAGGACGAGCTTGGGGTTATGCTGGATAAGTACGCAGGGCGGCCAACGGACGCCAATATCGTCTTTTCCAAGTCTGGACATGAATATGTTTGCGAAGCGATTGTTCACTTATCAACGGGTTTGACAGCACAAGCGACCGGTCACGACAACGAAATTTACGCAGCATTTGACGCCTGTCTCGAAAAAATGGACAAACAATTGCGTCGCTACAAGCGCAGGTTGAAGGATCACCATAAGGAACGATCACAACCAGTTGAACTCTCGGACGCAGGGTCCTATATCCTCGCTCCAACAGATGAGTCGGGCGAAGCGGAGCAAGATACAGTCAGCGCAATGATTATCGCTGAGACAGAGACAAAAATTCCGTCCCTGTCCGCCGGCGAAGCGGTGATGCAAATGGAATTGGCCAACGCCCCGGCACTGGTCTTCCGCAACGAGAAACATAACGGAATCAATGTCGTGTATCGGCGTGATGATGGGAATATTGGTTGGGTCGATCCGAAAACGACGGACTGAACTAATCGATTGAAGAGTGGGTTGAATGGAACTTTCTACGATCTTGAAGGCTGAGGCCGTAAAAACGCTGACGTCTTGCACAAGCAAGAAGCGTCTTTTTCACGACCTCGGCGATATCGCAGAAACCGCTTATGGATTTCAGCCAGGCGATGTCATCGATGCACTCATCAATCGCGAAAACCTAGGACCAACCGGTGTGGGACATGGCATCGCCCTGCCCCACGCCCGCCTTGCCGATGTGACCCAAGTTTGCGGCATGTTCCTGCGTTTGGAAAAACCAATCGACTTTGATGCGGTTGACCGTCAGCCCGTCGATCTGATCTTTGCCCTGTTGGCACCTGAGAACGCGGGTGTTGAGCATTTGAAAGCGCTCGCACTTGTGTCGCGAACAATGCGCGATCCGGATATGCAAGCAAAGTTACGTGCAAACGCGGATCACGGGACTTTGCACACGATCCTAACAGAAACGCAGGCGACACAAGCGGCCTAAGCCGTTACGCCCAATCCCCGAAACCAAACGCAACGTAGTCGCGCTGATATGCATCACGCGCGGCTGATTCGACGTCGGCGTCGTATATCTGCGCGAGACGTTCGGCATGCGGGTCGGTCACGTCTGGCACGCCCGGCATCGTTTCACGTCCGATATGTGCGGCTAGAATCGCCAGATCGTGGCCCAACCTGTCTTCGCGCATGATCAAATCCGGCATCGTGAAATCCGACATTCCTTGCAGCAACGACAGCTGCGACGCCCACGCCGGATCAACGCGCAGGCTAGTTTGCCCAGTCAGGTTTTTTTTCAAGAAACCCAAAAACGCGACAAATGCTGCCTTATGAACAGCCGCATCATAACCCTGATCAGGGTCCCGCAACGGATCAAACTTGGGGATCGGTAACCCAAACTGTTTGATGAGAGTCTCGCGGACTTCTGGAAAGCTATCGTTTTTCGTCGACAAAATCCGATCACAGAACGCCGCATGCGCGCGCGCCAGAGGATGACGTAACACGGTAAACGTCCGGTGATCGGTATAGGCAGCCTTCCACTGGCGCAGGCTTTTCTGGCTGAATGTTGTCAGCACCTCTGCACCATCGTCCAGCTGCGACAGCCAATCCGACACGACATCAACAGGTCCAGATTTTAACGGCAAATACAAAAGCGGCGCACGTGGGGCAGCAATATACGTTGGCACGTTTGGCCCCCGACGCGGTTCAAAATTCGGAGTGCGGTTCAGGTTAAAACGATCCATGCGGGCCAGCGCATGCGCCATCGCATCAAAGTTTGTGACCTTGCTATCCAACGGTTCCGGATTTTGCTTTTTCAGCTTTTGGTCAAGCGCTTCAATCCGGCTTTCGCAGCCCAAAAACGCAGCCAAACCATTCATCACATCGACATTTTGCAGGTCCTCGTACGCCACATAAAACGCCGTTTGTCCTGTCTTTTGCAGACCATTCAGCAACGTCACCTGAAACGCCTGCAGTTCTGCCATGTGCCGTTCAAATTCGGCGGCATTGAAGGCCACCGGTTCTTTTCGCGCATGTTTAACGTTCGTCAGTTTCCACTGACCTGTCGCCTTCGCGATTTTCCAACTGACATAGCTGTCGATTGGATTGCGTGTCAGGATGATCTTGGCACAGCGCGGGTCGGGCAGGATCGCGTCCAACGCGCGTGCATCGTGGTTGTTAAAGAACCGGAACCCGCCAAGCCCGTGCGTCTTTGCTTTGATCTTTTCAATCAGGCCGACAGGGTCAGCTTCACGCATGTCACGGGTCACGCCGAGCACGTTATCGACATTCGGAAAGCCCACAAAGTGCGGGTTAAACGCTTCGCCGTGACACGTCAGACCATCAAAACTGTTGATATTGGCTTCAAGAAAATTCGAACCGGTCCGCATTTCGGCAAACACAACAAAATAGTCAAAACGCGGCATTATTTACGCACCAGATAAGGTTTCCGTGTCTTCGTTTTCGGCGCGGGAATTGCGTTTTCGACAGGGAAATCACCCATCAAATAGGGATGCATCCCTTGGTTTTTCAGATTCTGCAAGAACTGTCCGAACCCTTGCAGATCTACCATGCGCGGCGCTTCCGTCAACGTGCGCACCGATTTGCCCGTCATTTCATCGACGATCGTTTGCAATGCTTCCATCGGGCTATCAATGAAATCAGCCATGGTCCAAATGCGCACGCGCGCCTTGGTATCTGCCTCTCGCAACGCCATCAGGTGTGCATTTTCGATCCGTTGCATGCGCGCGGCATCAACACGGATATCGGCAAAATTGCGGTTCGACAGGAACAATGGCACAGCCCACGCCCCCGAAATGACAGAAATCTGCGCATTGCGGTCACGAATGAAGGTCGGCGCGATCTTTTGATTGTCTTCGGGGCCAAACTGGAACGCCTGCCGTTCACCGCGTGTGTTCCAGATCAGGTTCGTCAGGAACATATGCGGTTGATAATCGCGCAACACCGCACTGTTCGACATCGCACCCTGAAAATAGTCCTGACGCCCGTCAAACATCACCTTTTCAGGGTGGTACAAGTGGCCATGCACCCGCGCGCCCGTTTCTTTGGCGAGCCAGAATTCAAAATTCTCGAACAGTTCGACGAATCCTTCAAAGACCGAATAGGGCGACGACGTTAACCCGTTTTCACGGTCCATACGCGGCCAACGGCTTTGCATATAAAGACCGGGACGTCCCAAGGTGCGTCTATCCACAGCCTTCGCAAAAATGCGGTCAATCTTGCCTGGATTGGGTTCTGCCGCCTTAAACGCGGACGGATCAGGGTTCAGAAACGTGCTGTAAAGTCGGTTCGCATGTTGCCACGTTTTACGCGCAACAAAACAGTCAGACCGCCGCAAAAGCTGGAGGTGGTCGTCGTAAAAGATGTGCGGCTTGCCCTGAAAGTCGAATTTCGACAGCGTCAGCGACCGGCTTTCGATGTTTTGCGAATAGAGCCGGACAAGCGTCTGGAAATAGCTTTCATCAGGGATCCAGACCTTCTTGAAGTACTTATCATAAGCGGGTCGATCAGGGTCCTGCAAAATCGCCGACAACGTCTGCCGCGTCAGACACCACCACTGCGACCCCATGTGTGGGACAAGACCGGCAGGGATACGCCGCCGAAACCCAGCACGGCGCTGCAGCCGCACATAAGCGTCAAACAAGCGACGGTTCTTTTTCCACGAGAACGGGAAGCGCAGCGTAAACCGTTCTTTATCCAAGCCGCCCACAGTCCAAGGCACATCCGCGGTCGTCGCACTTTCGATAAAATCGGTACGCGGGCGACCATCAAGATAAGTGCGCAATTCCTCAACAGGGCGCAACGGCAGGCACGACCCTGAGGCCAGATAGACGTGGCGCACATCAGGGAAGCTGGTCAAAATCATCTCGGACGCGTTCTGCGTCGCGGCGACCATACCCCACGTGCCCCATTCGCATCGGAAGCGTTTTGAAAACTTTACTGTCTTCAATGGCGACAGATTGCGTTGGAACGCCTTAAACGTCCCGTCCGGCACGCTCGAATCGACGTGCACGACGACTGGACACCCGCCCTTCACCCAATGGCGGATGACCTGTTCCGCGCGATCAAATGCGGTGTGCACCAGAATGACGATACCAACGGTGCTCATGCCCAGTTTCCTTTGGACATGATCCCCAGAATTTCCAGCTGGCGCCAGTTGATGTATTTCTCGGACCACTTGCACCACAAATCGGGGCTGTCTTTCAGACCCTCTGCGTAGGCTTTGTATTCAGCACTATCCGCATAGTGTTCACCGCGCGCCAGTTCTTCGGCGGCCTTGGCGCCAATCGTGTCGATAAACTTCATATGCAGCAGCACACCAGACGCTTTTTCACCGCCCCATTCATCATAAACAAGGTTCAGCCCGCGCGGCAGTAACATGTGCGTCGAGCTGACATAAGTGTAATCGCTTGACCATTTGACCAAGGGGACCTTGTTCAATGCAGGTGCCTGCCTCGGATTGTCGGCAAAGAATGCCCGCGCGCGGGGACCACCCTGAATCCATAGATTGCGGTACTTGCCATTGCGACTGATCGTATAGTTCCCAGCATCAAACCAAGGTGCGATATCCAACGGATTGGTATCCCGCTGGTACGGTTTGTCCGTGACTTTGCCCTTCGGATACATGTCCAACATCATCGCGCCAAACGACCGAATGTTGGAACTATCCAACCAATCGGTCAGCGCGCGCACAGGACGCGTATCGCAAAACGGGAAGATAAAGAATTCATCGACATCGACAGTTAATGTCCAATGATCCTCTGCGTAGCGCATCTGTAGGTAGGTCAGCCAATCAATGCCGAACCGCGATTTCTTGTAGCTGGCTTTGGTAGACCACACCGATACATCAGGCTGATTGGCTAGGTATTCTGCGCCACCGTCATCGCTGCCGTTATCCACGAACAAGAAATGATCGACACCCAAATCACGGTAATATCTCAAGAAATACGGGAGCCGCACATCTTCGTTCCGCAATGTGCAGAACAGCAGGATGTCATTGGGCCGAATTTCACTGGTCCGATTTGCAAGATTGCGCAGTTCACGACTTTTGCGGCGGGCGCGTAATTTATAACGCTTCCGCTTCAACCGAAGTCGATATGATGACAAAACGCTCAACCGTGCCTCGTTTTTGATCGTCTCTTTCTTGTGATACGCGAACGCGGTTAATACCATGTTGCGAGTGATCTCAAGCTGAGCCCTATTTGGGAACAATCAATAGCAAGACCCTGTGATTAAACAAGGTTTAGCAATAACGATCAGTCCGGCCAGTCGCCTTTTGACATCAGTCCACATGCGACAAGCTGTTCCCAGCCTTCATATTGGGTTGACCCTTCATACCACAAATCAATGTCGTTGATCAGGGATTGATAGTAATCGGCATAAAGATCAGAGTTTTCAAAGTGTTCGCGCCGCTGCCGTTCCTCTGCGGACTTTTCACCGATCGTATTCAGAAACTTGCTATGCAGCAAAACACCCGACGGCAAACCATCCACTTGGCTGTCAAAAACATGGTTCAGCTTGGTCGGCAGCATGTGATGCGTCGAGGTGACGTAAGCGTAGCTCTTTTTCCAATGGACCAGCGGCACTTTATTCAGGGTTGGCGCACGTTCAGGACGGTCTTGGAAAAACACACGGTCGCGCACACCGCCTTGGATCCATTCGTTCTGAAACTTCGGGTTTCGGGTCCGGCGGTAGTTATCCGCATCGAACCAGGCCAATGCGTCGGTGGGATCGTCACCCGCGGCATAAGGTTGCTGCGACAACGGACCTTTCGGATACATATCCAACATGATCGCGCCGAACGACCGGACCTTGCGGGCTTGCAGCCATGCCGTCAAAGCGTTCAAATCCTGCGTTTCCCAATCGGGATAAATCAACGCTTCGTCCGCATCTACGGTCAGACACCAATGCCCCGCCGCATATTGCATTTGAAGCCACGTCAGCCAATCCATGCCAAAGCGGGACAGTTTATAACTGTCCACTGTCCGCCAAAGCGACACGTCAGATTGGTTTTCTAGAAATGCGGTCGTGCCATCGTCGCTGCCGTTATCAACGATCAGGAAATGGCGCACACCCAGCTTGCGATGATGATCCAGAAAAAACGGAAGCCGCAAAAGCTCATTCCGCAAAGTCACAAAACATAAAATATCGGACGGCCGTATGTCGCCCGTCCGATCTATCGTTGATTTGAGTTGTGACCGCTTGCGCCAAGCGCGCAACAAAAACCGTTTGCGCCTAATCCGCAGCCGATAAGTGTGCCAAGCGGAAGACGCGGTCACAAGTTACTCAGCGGCGATCTGCGGTGCAACGATGTCGCGCAAGTAGGCGGAAAGATCATCGCGCAGTTCAGGCCGGGACAACGCGAAGGCGACAGTCGCCTGCAAGAAACCTGCTTTCGATCCGCAATCGTAACGCTGCCCTTCGAAACGGTAACCAAAGATGTCGCGTCCTTCTTCAAGCTCCATCGCGATCGCGTCGGTCAGTTGCAGCTCACCGCCCGCACCTGCAGAAATCTTGCTGAGGTTGTTCATTACTTTCGGCGTCAGGATGTACCGTCCGATGACAGCCAAATTCGATGGCGCAGTACCAGCCGCTGGCTTTTCGACCATGCCTTTGGCTTTCACCAGATTGTTGCCATCGTTTACCGCGTCCAAAATCCCGTAGGATGATGTCGCCTCTGGGGCCACTTCCATTGTTGCGACCATTGCGCCGCCGGTTTCTTCGTAAGCGTCGACCATCTGCTTCAAACAGCCGGTTTCGCCTGCGATCACATCGTCAGGCAGCATAACTGCAAATGGTTCATTCCCGATCAAACGACGGGCACACCACACGGCGTGACCAAGGCCCAGCGCCTTATGCTGGCGAATGTAGGCAATCGCACCGCTGTCCATGTTTGTGGACTTCAGCGTGTCGAGCAGTTCGGTTTTACCGGACTTACGCAGCGATTGTTCCAGCTGAGGCGAGTGATCAAAATAGTCTTCCAACGCACCTTTGCCACGCGACGTGACAAAGATGAATTCCTTGATGCCAGCTTCACGAGCCTCATCAATCGCGTACTGAACTAGCGGTTTGTCCACCAGCGTCATGATCTCTTTGGGAACAGACTTCGTAGCAGGCAAGAACCGTGTGCCCATACCAGCAACAGGGAAGATCGCCTTGGTAACTTTCTTCTTCATAAGTCTACTCCATACATTAGTAATTCAAAATTTTTGATACAATTGATGCTAACTTTATCCAATCCCTATCAATTTTGAGAGGGGAAAAAGGATACTTTGCCGCCAATAAGTATCGAATTGCATCATATGGATAGCCAATGCGGCAAATTAGGGCTGCTTTAGGTCGACGCCCGGCGCGTAAGCGATGAAGAACGGGTTCGCAAAAATCTCTTTCCCGTAGCGCAATGGCGTGTGGTCATCAAAACGCACAACGTTACCACCGGCACCCGTAAGAACAGCATGACCCGCCGCTGTGTCCCATTCCATCGTCCGGCCAACGCGCGGATAAATATCAGCTTCACCCGTCGCGACGAGACAGAATTTCAGAGAAGATCCTGCGCTTTTCATGTCTTTGACGTTGTATTTATTGATGTAATCATCCGTCGCCTGATCGCGGTGGGATTTAGATGCGACGACCATCAGCGCATCGTTATCTGGATTTGTCACCTTGATCGGCTTAACGGCACCAACGGTATCCTTTGCAAAATCACCACTTTCCTCGACCGAAACACCATCCGCATCGGTAAAGAACATACGACCCTTCGCAGGCGCATAAACAACGCCGCGCACAGGTACGCCATCAACGACATACGCGATATTCACTGTGAAATCGCCGCGGCGGTTGATAAATTCCTTCGTGCCATCCAGCGGGTCAACAATGAGGAACGTGTTAGCCGTGACCGAATGGGACGCCGCCTGCTCTTCTGTTACAAGGGCGACGTCAGGAAACGCGGCACGCAATCCATCGCTGATAATCGCATCAGCGGCCTCATCAGCAATCGTCACAGGACTGTCGTCACTTTTCGACTTCACTTCAAAATCTGGACCGTTGTAAATTTCCATAATTTTGTCGCCCGCCTCTAGGGAAAGACGGCGCATTACTGTGGTGAGAAGATCATAGTCCATCATACTACCTGCCATTTCGGCCCAGCTATTGCTGGAAATATTGAAAATTAAAGTTCTTCGCCTTATGCTTCACAGGTAATAAGACTTCAAGAATTACGTGCTATATCGCTATATCAGCGACCATTCACGCGGCACATTAGGCAGGATCGCAAGGTATGTTCCATGTAGAGACCCGACAAACGCGGTCACGCACGATTTTCGGCATGCTAGAACTGATCTATCATGCCACCGTCCGTGAGGTCCGCAAGGATCACCGCAATGCTTTCATGGGCTTGATCATGAACATGCTGCAAACGGTCATCTTTGTGATGACGTTTTTCCTGCTGTTCATGTTCCTCGGGATGCGCGGCAGCGCCATTCGGGGTGATTTCCTGCTGTATATTATGTCGGGCATTTTCCTGTTCCTGACCCATACCAAAGCAATGGGGGCCGTTGTCGGTTCAGAAGGCCCCGCATCGCCGATGATGCAACATGCACCGATGAATACGGCCATCAGCATTACAGCAGCGGCCCTGTCATCGCTATATCTGCAAACGCTGTCCTTGGTCACAGTCCTTTTCATCTACCATGTCGCCGTAACCCCCGTCGTCATCGACAATATGATCGGCGCCTACGGAATGGTGCTTGTGGCTTGGATTTCCGGCGTCGGTGTCGGGATGATGTTTCTGGCAATCAAACCTTGGCTGCCCGGCTTCGCAACGATTGGGTCCAGCGTTTATTCCCGCGCCAATATGATCGCGTCGGGCAAGATGTTTGTGGCCAATTCCTTGCCGTCGTCCATGCTGGTCCTCTTTGATTGGAACCCACTTTTCCACGCGATTGATCAGGCACGCGGTTTTATCTTCCTGCATTACAATCCGCATTTCAGTTCTTGGACTTATCCGCTGTATGTCAGCGCCGGCCTTGTGATGATCGGGCTCATGGCAGAATTCTACACACGTAAGAACGCATCACTCAGCTGGAACGCCGGACGATGATCAAGCAGATCGCGTTTGCCATTATTTTATGTGCCAGCCCCGCCATCGCGCAGGACTTTCCGGCACATTTTGTAACCGATGGGGTCGCGACTGATGATACGCTGAATATACGCGCGATGCCTGACGCCACGTCGGATATTATCGGGGAATACGGCCCTTACACCCTGAACATCGAAGTGATCCGCACCTCAGGCGACGGCAAATGGGGCTTTGTTGGGCTAGGCGAACAGAACGGCTGGGTCGCGATGCGATTCCTCACACGGTCGGATCATCAACAACCTTACGAATTTCCACGTCCTATGTCGTGCTTTGGGACTGAACCGTTCTGGTCGCTGAATGTGACAGTGCGCGGCGACGAATATCACGCGATGGGCGAAAACCGGCGCGACCTCAATATGATCCGCGAAAACGCGGGGCCAAACGGCGCAATTGCAGTTTTTGAAGAAGGACCGACCTTAAACCGGACTCTCATCGTCCAAAAAGGATATTGCAGCGACGGCATGTCTGACCGCGAATTCGGGTGGAAAGCAACGCTATTTAACGAAGCGCCAGACGGCAATGGGGCGCAATCAGGCTGCTGCACCTTGGACGCGCACCGTTAATCGTTATCGAATATCCCACGATTGACGGGTGTCTTCCTGCCAGCCTGTTTCGTGCAGCAAAGGCGTATTTGAATCAGATGCCGTGTGCCCTAGACACAGATATCCCGTAAATGACCAATCCTTCGGCACATCCAAGGTCGCCGATACTGCAACCGGATCGAGGATCGACACCCAACCAAGCCCGATATTATGTGCGCGCGCCGTCAGCCACAGCGTATAGATCGCCATGACCGTGGAGTACGACAACGTCTCTGGCATCGATTGACGGCCAAGCCCGCGGCCTTCCTGAACAGACATGTCTGTGAAAACGGCTAGGTGAACGGGCGCTTCACGCAGGCCCGCCAATTTCAACGCAAAGTAATCCGCCTGTTCGTCCGGCGTATAATCCATGGCAGCCGCAGTGTTGCTCGCTTCAAAGTTCGCGATAATTTCTGCCCGCAGGTCAGGGCTTTCCACCTGTATCACCCGCCATGGCCGCGCGTTCCCGACAGACGGGGCGTGGGCCATACTGTCCTGCAAAACCGCGAGCAAATCTGGATCAATTGGATCACGCCGAAAATGGCGGACATCGCGTCGCCATTTTAGAATGTCATCCAACATCGCCACATGGCTTTTGGTCAGTTTCACATCGGCCCCCTCGGTCACACGCACCCTGAATACAATTACATGCGCCGCGACAACAGCCCAGCCAGCCTCAACCATTCGATTACAATTTCGACTAAACCGCCACATCACCCGTAAAACTTGCAAATTGGTACGTTTTATCCCCCTTCCACTGCTTGCAGCCCCCAAAACGCGTCCCTATATACCGTTCGATCACAGAGCAGGGCATGTCCTTGAACTGAATCAGTTTTAATCAGGCGCGGGTGCCGTAAGCGGGTTCGCGCTGCTCAAACCGCCTAAACGTAAGGGATTTGATAAAATGGCCAAAGTCATCGGAATTGACCTCGGAACCACCAACTCTTGTATTGCGATCATGGACGGGTCAAAGCCCCGCGTGATCGAAAACGCAGAAGGCGCGCGTACAACGCCGTCTATCGTTGCGTTCACAGACGACGAGCGCCTTGTAGGCCAGCCGGCAAAACGCCAGGCCGTCACAAACCCAGAAAACACGATCTTCGCGGTAAAGCGTCTGATCGGCCGCAACATCGACGATAAGGTGCTGCAAAAAGACAAAAAGAACATGCCGTTCGCTGTTGTTGACGGTGGGAACGGTGCTGCTTGGGTCGAATCCAAGGGCGAGAAATACTCTCCTTCTCAAATCTCTGCCTTCATTCTTGGCAAGATGAAAGAAACAGCTGAATCATACCTTGGCGAAGATGTGACACAGGCGGTTATCACCGTTCCTGCGTACTTCAACGATGCTCAGCGTCAGGCGACGAAAGACGCCGGTAAGATTGCTGGCCTCGAAGTGCTGCGCATCATCAACGAGCCGACAGCGGCTGCGTTGGCTTACGGCCTCGACAAAGAAAACACGCAGACAATCGCGGTCTATGACCTTGGCGGTGGTACATTCGATGTGACCATCCTTGAGATCGACGACGGCTTGTTCGAAGTGAAATCCACCAACGGTGACACGTTCCTCGGCGGTGAAGACTTTGACATGCGCATCGTTGATTACCTCGCCGGTGAGTTCAAGAAAGAGCACTCTGTCGACCTGACCCAAGACAAGATGGCGCTGCAGCGTCTGAAAGAAGCTGCTGAAAAAGCGAAGATCGAACTGTCATCTTCCAGCCAGACAGAAATCAACCAGCCGTTTATTTCTATGGGGTCAAACGGTCAGCCGTTGCACATGGTGATGAAACTGACACGTGCGAAACTGGAAAGCCTTGTTGCTGACCTGATCAAAGCGTCCATCAAACCATGTCAGGCTGCGTTGAAAGACGCCGGTCTGTCCACTTCTGACATCGACGAAGTCGTGTTGGTTGGTGGTATGACACGGATGCCACGCGTCAAAGAAGAAGTGACAAAGTTCTTCGGCAAAGAACCACACCAGGGCGTGAACCCTGATGAGGTTGTTGCGATGGGTGCGGCCATTCAGGCTGGTGTTCTGCAAGGTGACGTGAAGGACGTTGTTCTTCTCGACGTGACACCGCTGTCCTTGGGTATCGAAACCCTTGGTGGTGTGTTCACACGCTTGATCGACCGGAACACAACGATCCCGACGAAGAAATCTCAGGTTTTCTCGACTGCTGAAGACAACCAGAACGCTGTGACATTGCGTGTGTTCCAAGGTGAACGCGAAATGGCTGCGGACAACAAAATCCTCGGTCAGTTCAACCTCGAAGACATCCCGCCAGCACCACGCGGCATGCCACAGATCGAAGTGACGTTCGACATCGACGCCAACGGCATCGTGTCTGTCGGGGCCAAAGACAAAGGCACCGGCAAAGAACAAAACATCACGATCCAAGCGTCCGGTGGTCTGTCTGACGACGATATCGAACAAATGGTACGCGATGCCGAAGAGAACGCAGATGCCGATAAAGCACGCCGCGAACTCGTCGACGCCAAGAACCAAGCGGAAAGCCTGATCCATTCGACTGAAAAGTCCATGGAAGAGCACAAAGAGAAAGTCGATCCGACAACGATCGAAGCCATCGATCTGGCGATTGCTGCGCTGAAAGACGATCTCGAAGGCGACAACGCCGACAAGATCAAGTCTGGCATCCAGAACGTTACAGAATCTGCGATGAAACTGGGTGAAGCGATCTACAAAGCGTCACAAGACGAAGAAAACGGCGAAGATGAAGTCAAAGGCGCAGACGAAGGCGGCGATGACGACATTCTTGACGCAGACTTCGAAGATCTGGACGGCGACAAGCGTGACTAAGCCCACGGGCTAAACGATTGGGCCGGTCCGTTTGCTAAGCGGGCCGGTCTTTTCCGTTCCCAAGGGGGATTATGACTATGGCAAAACGTGATTATTACGAGACGCTCGGCGTGTCCAAAGGCGCGTCTGAAGCTGAGATCAAAAAAGCCTATCGCACCAAGGCGAAGGAACTGCATCCCGACCGCAATTCCGACAATCCAAACGCCGAGGCGCAGTTCAAAGAAGCGAACGAAGCCTACGACGTTCTGAAAAACGCCGAGAAAAAAGCAGCGTACGACCGTTATGGTCATGCAGCTTTCGAAGGCGGCATGGGCGGCGGCGGCGGTGGTCCACGCGGTGGCGGTCAAGGTGATTTTGCGTCGGCCTTCTCTGACGTGTTCGACGACCTGTTCGGTGACATGATGGGCGGTCGCGGTGGCGGCGGCGGACGGGCACGCGCCCAACGCGGCAACGACCTGCGGTACAACCTGCGCATCAACCTCGAAGATGCGTTCAAAGGCATGCAGAAAACCGTGAACGTTCCGACAGCTGTTGGCTGTGATGAATGTAACGGCACCGGTGCCGAAGGCGGGTCCGAACCTGTCATATGCCCAACCTGTTCAGGCATGGGTAAAGTCCGTGCGCAGCAGGGTTTCTTTACCGTTGAACGCACCTGCCCGACATGTTCCGGCATGGGCCAAACGATCAAGAACCCGTGCAACAAATGTCACGGTCAGGGCCGCGTCGAGAAAGAGAAATCTTTGTCGGTGAACATCCCTGCTGGCGTTGAAACCGGCACCCGTATCCGGCTCGCTGGCGAAGGCGAAGCAGGTATGCGCGGCGGTCCAACTGGCGATCTGTATATCTTCATCGAAGTGAACGACCACGAATTGTTCGAACGCGAGAACACCAACCTGTTCTGCCGCGTCCCTGTTTCGATCACTAACGCCGCTTTGGGTGGCGAGATCGAAGTACCAACAATCGACGGTGGCCGGTCACGCGTGAAGATCCCAGCCGGTTCACAATCTGGTCGCCAGATGCGTCTGCGCGGCAAAGGTATGCCTGCCCTACGTGGCGGCGGCCAAGGCGACATGTTCATCGAACTGGCGGTCGAAACACCCGTGAACCTGACAACCCGTCAGAAAGAAATCCTGCGGGAATTCGACGAAATCGCAGCAGAGAACAACCCCGAAGGGTCTTCGTTCTTTAAATCTGTGAAATCGTTCTGGGATGGCATGAAGGGCTAAGGCGCGTAGCCTTAACCGTTAACTTCGCCTTCACCAGAATCATTACAAGCTTCGGCAATGTCACACTTTGCCGAAGCCCGTACCCTTTTTGATGATGACGTTCAGGCCGTCCTGCCTGCATCTGAACGTGTCTCACCTTACATTGGCGATCACCGCAAACACCTACGCGACCGTTTCGCCGTGGGTGGTGCGTCAGCGATGCTGGATTTCGAAATGCTCGAACTGATCCTGTACCGTGCCATCCCGCGTCGGGATGTACGCCCCATTTGTTTTGAACTCCTCGACACCTTCGGCGACTTTAACAGGGTGGTTTCAGCGCCCATTCATCGGTTGTTGAAGGTACATGATGTGACCCGCAAGGCCGCGTTAGAGATCAAAATGATCGAAGCTGCCGCACACCGCTTATCTCGGGCAAAGATCATGCAGCGGCCCGTCCTGTCGCATTGGGACGCCCTGATTGATTACTGCCATACCGTGATGGCACATCGTGATACGGAACAGTTTCGGGTACTTTATCTGGATACACAAAACACTGTCATCGCGGATGAAGCACAGGCGCAGGGCACGATTGATCATGTCCCGGTTTACCCCCGCGAGGTCGTCAAACGTGCACTTGATCTTAATGCAGCTGCCCTGATCCTTGTGCACAATCACCCGTCCGGTGATCCAACGCCCAGCCAAGCGGATATCGACATGACCCAACAGGTTGTGAACGCAGCAGAGGTGCTTGGCATCACCCTACACGATCACGTCATTATTGGCCGATCACGCGAGGTGTCGTTCAGGGTTCAGGGATTGCTTTGATCCACCCATAATTCGACACGGCGGTTCATCTGTCGTCCCCACTCTGTGTCGTCGCAACCCATGGGCAAGGCTTCACCAAAAGCTTCGGTTTCCAACGTAACGGCCTCTGGCCAGGTCCCCAACGCGGCAACCAAAGCACGCTTCACAGCCTCGGCACGCGCGCTCGATAATTCCCTGTTTGGGGCCGGTGCACCGCGTCCATCACTGAACCCCACCAACATCAAGCTTTGCCCGTCAAAGCGACCGTCGCGGATCGCCTGTCCTAGCGCCATCATATTGGATCGCGATTGCGCGTCTAACCGCGTTGATCCCACCTCAAACCGGAAACTCGTCGACAACCGCGTGCGCGGCATCAGCACGCGGACCATACGTTGCAGTTCACCCAATGGGATGTCGGTGCCTGCCTTTAAGATCGCGTTCGCAAAACGTTGTCCTTGGGCATCAAGCGGAATGGGCACTGCGCCCTGATCCACAAAACCCGCACGGCGCACAACCAACTGCGCCTCAGGCCCGCGCAACCACGCCAGAAAATCACGAACAATCTGCGGCTGTCGTCGATCGGGTAAATACAAGAACAACGGTTCGGTCAGTGGGTAATCTTCGGTCTTAAGCGTCGTGGACACGGGGTTTGCAGTAAAATCACAGGCATCGCGCAGCGCCAATGGCTGCGTGTTACCCGTCTGGCCAAACGGCAACATCGCAATGCTTCCGGGGACATCTGCAACAGCATCCCGCACTGCTGCAAGATCAGCGTGCCGCGTAATGTCTTTCGCAACAGTTCCGCCATCGGGCCTAACGATCCGGTCAACGAAGAACTGCATCTGCCCGTTTTCAACAGGCCCAAGGTGGCGTTGCACAGGCAAATCCGGCCCGCCAATGTCCGCCCAATTATCGACAAGGCCACGGAACACTTGCGACACATCTTTTAATGCGATCGCATCAAGTCCCAACGCAGGATGCACGACTGGCACAAGCGCATCCAAACCGATAATGCGACTTTGTCGCGGTGATGTCAGATCACCCAAACCAGCGTCCAACGCCAGTTCCGCCTCTTCGGGCCGTATTTCGCGGACCGCCAACGCCATGTCCGCCTCGAACGCAATCAAATCGGCGAAACCTTCGTCGGTATTCGTCACACGGAACGCAAAATTTGCCTGCACGCCATCCGTCGCGTCCACCAAATCGACCGTGAAATGAGACGCATCAATTTCGGTCAGTACAGATTGCCAACCGCGGGATCGTCCAAATGCCTCGACCAAGGCAGGCACAGCGACCTCAGACATCCGTGCGGACCCCGAAATGCGCACAAGCGGCACATAAGCATCGGGATCAGGACAGGCGGCGCCATCACAGGTGACCGACGCATAGCGCAGCGTCAAAGGGCCGTATTCTGTTCGCAGCTGCAGGAATTCACCGTCATAGCCGATGACATCACCCGTCAGAACCAGACCACCACCGTCAGATGTTACCGTGACAGGTTCTGCCAAAGCAGATGTCGCACAAAGAAAAACTGCGGCAAAACATGCCGCAGATTTCAACTTGTCTGTAAATTGGTTCAAACAGCGTCGCATCATCTTAGCGCGAGTGTCTGTTCCCCCAGTACCTTTTTCAACTCAAGAGTTGCACCAATCTCTTCACAGCTTGGAAGTGTGATACGGATGTCCTTAAAAGCCAGATCAACGATGCCCGGGAAGACTGAAAAGCTTTCAGCGATCAGGTCTTGGCCGCAGTTCTTGTCTGTCACATGCGCCACGATGTTAATGTCGCGCATTCCGGCCGCGATATCTGTGTCCGCAGGAAAGGAATACACTTCGGCAAACCGCGGGATTTCTCCGATGTCGTCCCCAAAATGGTCCAGCATTACCTGGGTCCCTTCAGGGCCGTTTGATTTCAAATAACCGCCGTCATGACCTTCCCACTGAAACACGACGCGATTGTATTGCTGAGCTTGCGGCGCATAGGTCGACGCGGCAAGGCTTTTGCCATCTTCGAACGTGATAAAGAAAGTCGCGTCTTCGGACAAAGCCGGAACCGTCATTATCGCCGTACCGGCTGCATCTGCTTGGGCCGAAAAGGACAAACCACTGTGGTTCACCGTAAACGGCATGTCTGATCGACATTCTGACACAACAGTGACGATTACAGACCCTGTCGCATTCGGTGCTGTCACAGCAAGAATTTCACAATCTTTTGAAACGCTTGCACTGATTTGTGTTTGCGCAAATAGGCTTTGACCATCAACGTCATCAACATCTTCGACCAAAGCAATCAGTTTAACGCTATCCGGATCAATCGGCAGGTTCGCCGTCGTTGCAAGGCGCTGAGCGGCTGGTGCTTCAGGCTTCAACGTAAAGCTATCAGCTGTCGCCAATGGCGAATAATCGACGAGCAAGACGGGGTCGCGAATTTCGACGGGCAGATTGGCGTTGTAGCGCGCGGCATCTGCATCGCCGTATTGCATGATAAAGCCGATGCCCAACGCAATCGCAAAAGTCGATGCGATGGTCGTTGCCTTTTTAACTCTCGTTAGACGCGACATGAGGTTGCTCCCGATTCCCACTTGGAAACAATAAGCACCTTAGTCGTGGCCCCAGCGCGACTGCGCGGGGGTTTTATCGTGACGGGATTATGGCTGAATTTAGCCTAATTTTCCGTGACAATGTTTAAATTTGTCACCAGAGCCACACGGGCAAGCGTCATTACGGCTTGGGTTGCCCCACGTATTTGGGTCATCTTCTACAAATCCGGGACGCGCGGCGTCTGGGTTTGTTGCAGCGCCCGCAACAGTCGCTCCCCCTGCAGTTGCGCCACCTGCGGCAGCAGCCGCTGCTGCGGCCTGTTGTTCGCGCATTTGGGCAACCATACGTTCCTGTTCTTCGGCGGTCATAGGTCGAATCGCACCCAGTTTTTGGGTCACATCGGTCCGCAAACCATCCAAGAGACGTTCAAACAGCTGGAAACCTTCTGTTTTGTATTCGTTCAACGGATCACGCTGGGCATACCCACGGAAACCAACAACGGATCGCAGGTGTTCCAATGTCAGCAGATGTTCACGCCATTTCGCATCAATCGTCTGCAACAACAGCTGCTTTTCGATGTTGCGCAACGTTTCCGGACCAAAGGCTTCTTCCTTCTCGGTCATGTGCTTGTCGCTCTCGGCTTCAAGCCGCTCGCGCATGACTTCGTCGTCGACGCCTTCTTCCGCTGCCCATTTCATCACAGGCACATCCATGCCCAGATCACGGATGACAGCGGCGTACAGGCCTTCGGTGTCCCACTGATCCGCGTAAGATTTCGCCGGCATAAAGTCGTCGACCAGATCTTCGATGACCTGGTAACGCATATCGCGCACGACTTCGGACAGATCGCTGTCTTCCATGATTTCGCGGCGCTGACCAAAGATCACCTTACGCTGCTCGTTCATCACGTCATCGTACTTGAGCAACTGCTTACGCATGTCAAAGTTACGACCTTCGACTTTCGCCTGTGCACGTTCCAGCGACTTGTTCACCCATGGGTGCTCAATCGCTTCGCCTTCTTTCATGCCAAGCGTCGACAAAACCTTGTCCAAGCGTTCAGATCCGAAAATCCGCATCAGATCGTCTTCAAGCGACAGCAGGAATAATGACCGGCCCGGGTCACCCTGACGACCGGAGCGGCCGCGCAGCTGGTTATCAATCCGGCGGCTTTCGTGACGTTCTGTTGCCAGAACAAACAGACCACCGGCGGCTTTCACCTTTTCCTCGGCGTCTTTATGTTCCGCTTCAATCCGCGCGCGCACCTCATCAGGGTTTGCTTCAGGATCTTCAGCAAGCGCCTGAACGACCTGCATCTCGACGTTACCGCCCAATTTAATATCGGTCCCGCGACCCGCCATGTTTGTGGCGATAGTCACAGCACCCAGTTTACCAGCGTCACCGATGATCTGCGCTTCTTGCTCATGCAGACGGGCGTTCAACACGTTGTGTGCGATGCCTTCCGCAGTCAGCATCTGGCTAATCAATTCGGATTTCTCGATCGACGTGGTCCCGACCAGAACAGGCTGCCCTTTGGCATTCGCTTCTTTGGTCAGATCAATCACGCCCTGATATTTCTCGCGGGCGGTCCGGTACACTTGGTCGTTTTCGTCCAAGCGGGCGATCGGACGGTTCGTTGGAACCTCGACCACGCCAAGACCGTAAATCTCTTTGAATTCGTCCGCTTCGGTCAGCGCCGTACCAGTCATACCAGCCAGCTTGTCGTACAGACGGAAATAGTTCTGGAATGTCACAGAGGCCAGCGTCACGTTTTCCGGCTTCGGGTTCACGCCTTCTTTGGCTTCAATCGCTTGGTGCAGACCATTGGACAGACGACGACCGTCCATCATCCGACCTGTGAATTCGTCGATCAGAACAACTTCGTCACCACGGACGATGTAGTCTTTGTCGCGCTGGAACATCTTGTGGGCTAGCAGACCTTGGCTGACATGGTGCACCAACGTGGCGCTTTCCGGATCATACAGCGTCTGACCTTCAGGCAATTGACCCATCTCAGACAGGCGCTTTTCGATAAAGTCGTTACCTTCATCGTTGAACGTTGCCTGACGGGTCTTTTCATCCAGCGTATAGTGATCGTCCTGCACTTCAGGGATCAGCTTGTTGATGTCGATATACATCTGGCTACGGTCCTGCGCGGGACCAGAGATAATCAGCGGCGTCCGTGCTTCATCGATCAAGATCGAATCGACCTCATCCACAATTGCAAAGTTGTGGGCGCGTTGCGACATCTGGGACAATTCAGACTTCATGTTGTCGCGCAGGTAGTCAAAGCCAAGCTCGTTGTTCGTCGCAAACGTGATGTCAGCGGCGTAGGCTTCGATCTTTTCGGCTTCTGGCTGCTGCGGGTAAATCACGCCAACAGTCAGACCAAGGAAATTATAAACGTTCGCCATCCATTCAGCGTCACGCTTGGCAAGGTAATCGTTCACGGTGACGATATGCACACCTTTGCCAGTCAACGCATTCAGGTAGGCCGCAAAGGTCGCGGTCAGGGTTTTACCTTCACCGGTCTTCTGTTCGGAAATGTTGCCCTGATGCAGGAAAATCCCACCCATCAACTGTGTGTCAAACGCACGCAGACCAAGCGCACGACGCGCGCCTTCACGACAGTTGGCAAACGCTTCCGGCAGCAGATCATCCAGACTTTCGCCGCCCATGGCACGTTGCGCCAGGCTTTCTGTCTTTTCCTTGATCTGCTCGTCAGTCAGTTTTTCGAACTCAGGCTCAAGCGCATTGATCTTCGCGACCAGCGGGCGAACCGATTTCACTTTACGATCATTGGCGGTGCCAAAGACTTTTTTGGCGACGGTTCCTAAACCAAGCATGTATTCTCCGGTGGCGCAGTGACGCCGTCTAACATCGAATTGAGAGGAGGTCGCTTGTAGCCCCTGAACAGGCCACCTACAAAGGGCCAAGACCAGCCCCCTCAGGGTCTTTCATTGATCTAAGGTCGGGGTTGAACAGTGTCAACGTCGCGCACCCGCGCGGCGCATCAAGGGATCGTTTTAGAATGAAACATGTAACATTTTTGGGGTCTGCGGCGCTGATCGCGGCATTGGCAGCACCGGTTGCAGCACAAGAAACCACTGCGGATACCGTTATTGCCACCGTTGGCGAGACAGAGATCACATTGGGCGAGATGATTATCGCACGCGCACAGCTGCCTCAGCAGTACCAATCCTTGCCAGCTGACGTGCTGTTCGAAGGTGTTCTGGAACAACTGATCCAACAACAGCTTTTGGCAGATGCCGTCGAAACGCCCCCTGCCCGCGTTGATTACGCATTGCGCAACGAACGCCGTTCCCTGCTGGCTGGCGAAGAAATCGACGCGCTGTCTGTGGCATCCATGACGGATGAAGCTGTCCAAGCCGCCTACGACGCGAAATACGAAAACGCGGAATCCGAAACAGAATTCAACGCTGCCCACCTGCTTGTTGAGACGCTGGAAGAAGCCGAAGCCGCCAAAGCCCGCATTGATGCAGGCGAAGAATTTGGCGAAGTCGCGAAAGAAGTCTCAACAGGCCCAAGTGGTCCGAACGGCGGCAACCTTGGTTGGTTCGGTGCAGGCCAAATGGTCACCCCGTTTGAAGATGCGGTCATGGCGATGGAAGTCGGCGGCGTGTCCGATCCAGTTGAAACACAATTCGGATTCCACGTGATCAACCTGATCGAAAAGCGCGTCAAAGAAGCACCTGAATTGGACGCTGTCCGGTCCGAACTGATGGCAGAAGTCCAAGAGGCCGCAATTCAAGCACGGCTCGCTGCGTTGACGGAAGCCGCAGACATCGTGACGCCGGAAGAAGGCACAATCGATCCTGAACTGCTGGGTGACCTGTCCCTGCTGGAGCCAAAATAAATGCCATTGTCCCCGCTGGCCCCCGCGGCCTTTCCTGACCTGCCCGTCATCGACGGCGTCACATTCGCAACTGCGGAAGCGGGGGTGAAATACAAAAACAGGGCCGACGTGATGTTGGCCCTGCTGACCCCCGGCAGTACCATCGCCGGGGTATTTACACGGTCAGCCACGCGATCTGCGAATGTGCTGGACTGCCAAGAAAAACTGGGCGGTGACCAAACGGGGCCTGCCGCGATCTTCGTGAACTCCGGCAATTCCAACGCATTCACGGGCAAGGCTGGCACGGGGTCGGTGAACGCCATCTCTGACGCGATCCAGAGCGCCACAGGTGTGGCGTCGAACCGCGTCTTCACGTCCTCTACTGGCGTGATCGGCGAACCGCTGCCGCACGACAAGATCATCGCGAAGATCGACGAACTGCACACAGCGCAACACGCATCCGGCCTGCACGACGCGGCCCGTGCAATCATGACGACCGATACCTTCGCCAAAGGATCGACGCGTCAGATCACTATCGACGGCAAAACCGTAAATATCGCGGGCATCGCCAAGGGATCCGGCATGATCGCGCCTGATATGGCAACGATGCTGGTCTACATCTTCACCGATGCAGCGATTGGGTTCGAGGCGCTGCAATGGCTGCTGACCGAACAAACCAACAAGACCTTCAACAACATCACCGTTGATAGCGACACTTCGACCTCTGACACGCTTCTGGTCGGCGCAACGGGCGCGTCCGGCGTGGATGTTACGGGCAACGACGATTTCGCCGAAGCATTACACGCGGTTATGCTGGACCTGTCGCACCAAGTGGTGCGCGACGGCGAAGGCGCGACAAAGTTCATCACCATCAACGTCACTGGCGCTGACAACGACGCCGACGCGCGCAAGGTGGCGATGGCGACAGCGAACTCCCCACTCGTCAAAACCGCGATTGCTGGCGAAGACCCCAACTGGGGCCGCGTTGTAATGGCAGTAGGCAAATCTGGTGCAAAGGCGGATCGCGACCTACTGGCGATCAGTTTCGGTGATATCAAAGTGGCGGAAAACGGGTGGGTGTCCCCGACCTATTCGGAAGACGCAGGTGCCGCGTACATGAAAGGCGAAGACATCACGATCAACGTCGATCTTGGCATTGGGTCCGGTACCAGCACCGCGTGGACATGCGATCTGACCCACGAATACATCCGGATCAACGCGGATTATCGGTCATGAAAACAGTCCTCGTTTCCGCAGTCGCGCTCATCGACGTCGACGGGCGTATCCTTTTGGCGCAACGTCCCGAAGGCAAATCCATGGCGGGCCTATGGGAATTTCCGGGTGGCAAAGTCGAACAAGGCGAAACACCAGAAGTCGCCCTGATCCGCGAACTGCAAGAAGAGTTGGGCATCGACACATGGGAAAGCTGCCTCGCGCCGTTGACCTTTGCATCGCATACCTACGTTGACTTCCATCTGCTGATGCCCCTGTTCGCTTGCCGCAAATGGAACGGCACACCGCAGGGCCGCGAAGGACAAACGTTGAAATGGGTCTCAGCGAAAGACCTGCGCGACTACCCAATGCCGCCTGCAGATGTTCCGCTGATCCCAATTTTGCGCGACTGGCTCTAACGAACATGACACCTTACGGGCGCCGTGGCATCGCGGCCTGCAGGTCATCCAATGAAACGCCCAATGTCGTCGCGACCTGTGAAAGGTCCGCATCACGCCCACCGGCTGATTCCATCGCGGCAAAGAATGCTTCGCTCGTGACGCCAAGTTGCGCGGCGGCATCTTCAAACCCCGGTGGCATCCCACCGTTGTCACCAGGACGCGGCGGTTCACCCCGTCCACCGTCACCTGCGTTCTGGGCGCCAACGCCCGCCTCGGCGGTGGTGGTAAAGTTTCCTTCGGCTTGCACACCGATCAGACAGGGCGGCAAATTCGGGAATTCTGTGCCAGCGTGGTAGTGATAGACACCATCGGGATATTCCTCTGTCACCCCGACATGGCCCTGACATTCATCTAGATCAGTCGGCACTTCACCACCCGCATCTTGGCTGCCGTAAAGCGGGAAACCGTCGAAAGCGTAACCAAACATCGCGGCGCTGTCCTGCTCAAGATAGCAAGACGCTGCAACATCGACGGCATCATAAACAGCGTTCAAATCTGTTGATGTGGCGTGCCAGTGATACCAACCTCCCGGATCAACATGACCGCCGCACGTATCCAGCGCGGGCATATGCCCCGTCTGTTGAATACTAGGTGCATCTGAAAAGATCGGCACGCCGTTCAGCGCCAAACCGATCTTGGACACTGTGCCAAGCGCAGTGCTTTTATCCGCAACAACAGGGCTGGTCGGGATCAGCATCGTCATCGTGACCGATGCGTCTTCAGATACATTAATGCAGGCATGGTCGTCTTCGGGTTGGGCCGTCGCGATGTCCGCGATATGCACCGTGCCGTCTTCGTCATAAAACGTGTAGCCAAGGTTGCTTAGAAATTCGAAGTACGCGCGATCAATGCGGTACAATCCTGCCTCGTCACCCGTCCAATCCCAAATACCGCCTTCATCGTCCAGTGTTGCAGGGCAAAACGGGCCAATATCCAGATCATCCGGTAGGTATTTGACGGTGAACTGCGCGCATTCGGACTGCGTTCCGTCTTCTAGTGTACACGCGACGATGTCTGGCTCTTGCACCAAGGCTTGATCGCTAATGCTGTCGGTATCGACGTGGGCCATTGCGATCACTGGCAGACAGGTCAGCGCTGCGATCAGCGAAATATACGAGATATGGGAATAACGGATCATTGGGACACCTTTTGGTCAATCATACGTATTGAACGTAGCGCCAATGAATTTCCGCCGCCTCAAAATGCAAAAAGGCGACCCAAAGGGCCGCCTTTTCGAATGAATTCGGTCACCTGATTAGAGGTTCCGTTCGACCTCTTCACGCTCAAAGATCTCGATGACATCGTTCGCACGGATGTCTTCGTAGTTCTCGAACGCCATGCCGCATTCTTGACCAGACTGCACTTCGGCAACTTCGTCCTTGAAGCGTTTCAGGGTCTTCAGCGTACCTTCGTGGATCACGACGTTATCACGCAGCAGACGCACACCGGCAGACCGACGCGCCACACCTTCAGTGACCAAACAACCAGCAACCTTACCAACGTTAGACACCTTAAAGACGTCCTTGATGGTGGCATACCCGATGAAGTTCTCGCGGATTTCCGCAGACAACAGACCGGACGCAGCCGCTTTCACATCGTCAACAAGGTCATAGATGACCGAGTAGTACCGAATTTCCACGCCTTTTTGGTTGGCTGTGTTCCGCGCCGTCGCATTGGCACGCACGTTAAAGCCAAACACAGGGGCGCCGGATGCTTCGGCGAGACCGATGTCTGTTTCCGTGATCGCACCAACACCGGAATGCAGGACACGAACGCGGACTTCATCGTTACCGATTTTTTCCATCGCCTGAACGATCGCTTCGGCAGAACCCTGCACGTCAGCTTTCACCAAGATTGGCAGCTCGCTGATATCTTCGTTCGCTTTCGCGTTCGCCATCAACTGCTCAAGCGTCGTCGCCGCACCAGCAGCTGCACGTTTATCTTTCGCAGCTTTCTCGCGATATTCAGCGATTTCACGCGCTTGGGCTTCGGTTTCTGTCACGTTCAGAACGTCACCAGCTTCTGGTGTACCGTTCAGGCCCAGAACCTCTACAGGAACAGATGGACCTGCTTCTTCAACGCGTTTGCCTTGGTCGTTGATCAGCGCGCGGACTTTACCCCACTGTTCACCCACAACAAAGATATCACCGCGTTTCAGCGTACCGGACTGAACCAGAACCGTGGCGACAGGACCGCGACCCACGTCAAGCTGGGCTTCAATCACCGCACCAGTCGCTGCGCGATCAGGGTTAGCTGTCAGTTCAAGAATTTCCGCCTGCAGGCCAATCGCCTCAAGCAGCTTATCAAGACCTTGGCCCGTAATCGCAGACACTTCGACGTCCTGCACATCACCGGACATTTTCTCGACGATCACTTCGTGCTGCAACAGATCGGTCCGCACTTTGTCAGGGTTGGCACCCTCGCGGTCGATTTTGTTGATCGCAACGATCATCGGCACTTTGGCCGCTTTCGCGTGTGCAATCGCTTCGATTGTCTGCGGCATCACAGCATCGTCTGCCGCAACAACCAGAACAACAATGTCAGTCACTTGTGCACCACGTGACCGCATCGACGTAAACGCCGCGTGGCCCGGTGTATCAAGGAATGAAAGCAGCTGACCACTTTCGGTAGTTACCTGATACGCACCGATGTGCTGCGTGATGCCGCCAGCTTCGCCAGCCACAACACGTGTCTTACGGATCGCATCCAGAAGGGATGTCTTACCGTGGTCAACGTGGCCCATGATCGTGATGATCGGCGCACGTGGTTTCAGATCTTCTGCTTTATCTTCTTCAGCCGTGATCACCTGTTCAACGTCAGCGTCAGAAACGCGGACAACGGTGTGGCCAAATTCTTCGATGATCAATTCGGCAGTATCCGCATCAATCGTCTGTGTTTGCGTGGCCATGATGCCGTTTGTCATCAACGCCTTCACAACGTCAGCAACACGTTCGGTCATACGGGCAGCCAATTCGGAAACGGTAATCGCTTCCGGCAGGGACACTTCGCGGTAAACCTTTTCACGCTCGGCAGACACACCCATCGCCTTGGCACGGGCGCGGTCTTGTTTCCGCTTCATCGCAGCCATGGACCGTTGACGACCGCCTTCACCACCGCGCATCGCGGCGTTGACTGTCAGCTTGCCAGAACGACGTCCGTCATTCGCGCCACCACGACCAGGCTTGCCGCCTTTATTGTCACGGTTGTCGCGCTCGGGCGCTTTGTTGCGCGGGCCAGCGTTACGGGCCGCACCAGATGGCGCATCATCCGCAGGTGTTGCAGCCGCAGCAGGTGCCGCTGCCGCACGACGTGCATCAGCTTCGGCTTTTGCCTTTTTGGCAGCCTCTTCTTCGGCTTTTTGCTTGGCGCGCTCTTCGCGTTCGCGGTCTTCAGCCTCTTTGGCTTCTTGTTCCGCACGGCGGGCTGCGCGTTCAGCAGCACGTTCTTTTTCTTCAGCTTCGCGCTTGGCTTGCTCTTCGGCTTCGCGGGCTTTCGCCATCGCGAGCGCCTTCATCCGGCGTTCGAGTTCGACATCGGAAATGCCTGCAGGACGTTTCGATGGGTCACCACCGATGGGCCGGCCGGTTGGACCAGACGGCACAGGTTTACCCGCGCCAGGCTTGGGAACCACAACGCGCTTACGCTTTGTTTCCACCACGACGTTCTTCGTACGCCCGTGGCTAAAGCTTTGTTTCACGTTGCTTGGACGAGAACCGCCAAGACCAAGTGTCTTTTTGCCGTCGTTATCGCTCATTTAAATTCGTATCCTTCCCAAGGGCCGCTTTGCCCTTGCCAGTCTTTTGACCATCAATCCCGCGTAAGCCCGAAAGCTTTGTTGCATCCTCTACAACACGATTGCTGAGTCCACCAGTAGAGACCGCGCAATGTATTGCAGTTCCTCTACCAAAGGCCAAACCCAGCTCTTGCGCGGTCAAGCATCCAAAGTAGCGAGCCCCCTCAGGGGTCCATAGTTTCGTTTTGCCCCGTTCGGAGCCATCAGAGGCCTGCATCAGAACGCGCACGTTCTCGGATCCAGCAAGCCAGCCTTTAACTTTTTCAAACCCACACACAGCACGACCGGCCTTACGTGCAAGGCCCAGCAGTTCAACAACACGTTGGGCAAGCAACCGTTCAACATCGTCGATCAACGTATCTGATACAGTCACGGCTTGCTTTGCACTGCGGGCGAAATGACCCTTCCGCGCGTCTTCAAGAACCGCGCGATCCGCGGTGACATACATACCACGACCGGGCAGTTTACCCAAGATGTCAGGATAAACCGCATTGTCGGGGCCAACCACAAACCGGATCAATCCGGCCTTTGGTTGCACCTCTCCCGTGACGATGCACTTACGTTCCGCATCGTCGTCAGGGTTCTTATGTTGGCCACCACGCGCCATATTCAAGGTCAGAAGCCCAAATTAGGCTTCTGATTCCTCCTCGGCAGGTTCGTCTTCGTCAGCAGTCAGTTCGTCAGGGTCAACCCAACCCAGCATCACGCGGGCTGTCATGACCATGTTCTGCGCTTCCTCAAGCGACACATCGAATGGTTCCAGTACACCGTCATCTTTGGTGCGTTCGCCTTTAGTGATGGTCCAGCCACCAGCCAATTCCCAGTCCGCACAAGTCGCGAAGTCTTCAAGCGTTTTCACGCCATCCGCGCCAAGGGCTTCCAACATCTGTGGTGTCAGACCTTCAAAGTCGATCAGGGACTGCTCAACGCCAGCGGCGATTGCAGCATCCATGGCCTTCTTGTTCTGGGCTTCCAGATATTCACGGGCACGGGTCTGCAGTTCACCAGCAGTGCCTTCGTCAACACCTTCGATGACCAGCAGTTCTTCAACTTCAACGTATGCAACTTCTTCAAGGTTCGTGAACCCTTCGGAAACCAACAACTGTGCAAAGAATTCGTCGAGGTCCAGTGTATCCATGAACAGTTTCGTACGCAGTTCGAATTCTGCCTGACGACGCTTGGATTCTTCTTCCTCAGTCATGATGTCGATATCAAGACCAGTCAGTTGGGACGCCAGACGTACGTTTTGGCCGCGACGGCCAATCGCAAGCGACAGCTGCTCATCAGGAACAACAACTTCGATTTTGCCAGCTTCTTCATCCAGAACAACCTTGGACACCTCAGCAGGCTGCAACGCGTTCACGAGGAACGTCGGCATATCTTCATTCCAAGGAATGATGTCGATCTTTTCGCCCTGCAGTTCGTTCACAACGGCCTGAACACGTGAACCACGCATACCAACACAGGCACCAACCGGATCAATCGACCCGTCGTGTGAAATCACAGCGATCTTCGCGCGTGAACCTGGATCACGTGCAACGGCCTTAATGTCGATCACGCCTTCATAAATCTCAGGAACTTCCATCTTGAACAGCTCGGCCATGAATTCTGGCGCTGTACGGGACAGGAAGATCTGCGGGCCGCGCTGTTCGCGACGCACTTCTTTGATGAAGCAACGGATGCGTTCGTTCGGGCGATACGCTTCACGACCGATCTTTTCGTTGCGGCGCAGGATGGCTTCGCCAGACCCCACATCGATGATGACGTTGCCGTATTCTTCACGCTTAACAAGCGCGTTGATGATTGTGCCGGCTTTGTCTTTGAATTCTTCGTACTGCTTGTCACGCTCAGCTTCGCGGACTTTCTGAAGGATCACCTGCTTGGCAGACTGGGCAGCAATACGACCCAACTCAACCGGCGGAACCTCTTCAGAGAACACATCACCGATTTCAGGGTTGTCCATGTATTCACGGGCCTGTGCCACAGTGAATTCAGCTTGATAATTCTCAAGCTCTTCCTCTTCAACAACCGTGCGAACGCGGGTGAACGTGGCTTTACCTGTGCGACGGTCGATAGACACGCGAATGTCCATTTCAGCGCCGTAGCGGGATTTCGCAGCACGCGCGAGGGATTCTTCCATCGCTTCGATCACCAACACAGGGTCGATGTTCTTTTCGCGGGCTACGGCCTCTGCGGTTTGCAGCAGCTCAAGCTGGTTGGCTGAGGTAATCGCCATTAGTTACTCTCCTTGTTCGCGCTGTTCTTTGAACTCGGGCGCTTTTTGGATTTGCCCGCCTTAGAGGGGGCAGCGTTTTCGTCACTGTCGATGATCGTTTCAATCTCATCGAACTGGGATTCATCAATCTGGCCCGCATCCTTGCGGCCCTTCAAAACATCGCGGATCAGCTCGTCGGTCAAAACCAGCTTGGCATCAGACAGCCATGCGAATTTCAGACCAATTGTGCCTTCCTCAATCGTGATCAGAACTTCGTCGTCCTGCACACCAGCCAATTCGCCCTTAAAACGGCGGCGACCATCGATCAGCTCATCCGTTTCAATCTTGGCCTCAAAGCCCTGCCATTGGTCGAAATCCTTGAGACGGGTCAAAGGACGGTCGATACCCGGGCTGGACACCTCGAGGTTATAAACCTCAACGATCGGGTCTTCGACATCGAGCGTTGCCGAGATCGCTGTGGACACCTGTCCACATTCATCAACTTCGATCTGGCCATCAGGGCGCTGGACCATAATCTGAAGAATCGTCTCTTTGCCGGACATCAATCGCACGCGCACAACTTCGAATCCCATGTCTTCAACGACAGGGGTGATGATGTCTGCGATGCGACGGTCAATCGCGGCTTTTGCAATCAAATCATTCATTTAGCTTCGCCATTCTATCAGGCACAAAAAAACGGGCGCGCGGCCCGTATCAGATTTCCGGTTGGGTCGGGGGTGGAAGCCGACGCCGCTGTTGTCAATGCACATAGACCTATTGGCCTTCAACTGCAAGGGGGCGCAGATCGCCCAAGTCATACTTGGGCAATCAATCAGTTCAACAAAGACCAAGACAGATGGACTAAAGCCCCAACATGGCGTGCAATTCGCGCATCGCCATGTCCGACAAACCACGGCCATCGCACAAATTTAGCAATGCGGCCTGCGTCACGCTTTGGGCTTCCTCTGCGCGCTGCTGGAACCAGTTGTAGGTATTTGCAGCTTCAGCGACCGCAAAGTGATGTCGGTCAGACGCGGCGCCAGCGGTTTCGTGCGCCTTCGCGACCAGCAGAAGACTTCGGTAATCCGCATATGCTTCGTTCTGGGCTGCGACTGCACTTTCCAAAGCAAGACGCGCTTGCTGATAGGCATACAATTTACCTTCGAGACTGCCGACAGGCGCTGACGACAAAATTGCGTCACTTGTTTGCACCATTTCAATCCCGACAAGCGTTTCCGCTAGATAGCCGCGACTCGACGTTGCATCGACAGTGCTGTCTGCGATGGCTGTAGAAGGAGAGGCTAATAGAAGTAACGCAGCAATTCCAAAAGCTTGGCAGGCAACAATGCTGGCCTTAAAATGACCAGAACCGGTTAACATTTTCATACAATACACATCCAATACTTATCCCAACGGGTAGGTTTTGGCAGACCGGTTTGGCGAAAGTATGGCGCAAAGTTAACCTTAACGTCGCATTGCGCGATCAAATGGCTTCGCTGCAATTGCGCGCGGCAGGCTTGTACTGCAAAATAGAACGCCCCACCGTTTCCGGCAGGGCGTTCTTTATTCAATCAAGTTGGCTGGCTTACGCCACAGACCAACGCTCTGCCATGCGAGCGTTATCCATCTGCCACAGGTTACCCACTGTGTCAGGTGAAGAGATCCGGTTGTTCACGGCCTGCACGTAGTTGGCAAACATTGGAACCAGAACACCACCATCGTCACGCAGAATTTCCTGCATTTCATGGTACTGGCTGCGACGTGTGTCAGCATCCAGCTCTGCGCGGGCTGCCAAAAGCAGCTCTTGGAAGCGTGGGCTGTCTTCAGCGCCCCACTGGCTATCGTTCCAAGGCACACCAGCTTCATAAGCAGTCGAGAACATCCAGTCTTCAGTCGCACGACCGGACCAGTAAACAGCTGCAAAGTTCTTCTTCAGCCATACGTTGGACCAGTAACCGTCTGATGGTTCTTGAACCACATTCAGGTTGATGCCTGCAGAGGAAGCGGATGATTGATACAGCTGAGCCGCATCAACAGCACCTTCAAAGGCAGCGCTAGAAGCCGAGATATCAACGACCAAGCTGTCGAGACCAGCTTCTTTCAGGTAGAATGCTGCCTTGTCCGGATCGTACTCAAGCTGATCCATTTCAGAGTGGTAGTACTGGTTAGCAGGACCGATTGGCGTGTCGTTACCAACAGCACCGTGACCCAGCAGGATCTTGTCGACCATTTCCTGACGGTTGATACCGTACTTCAGGGCACGACGAACGTTGACGTCGTTAAACGGCGCGTTGTCTGTCAGCATTGCGAATGTGTAGTGCTGGTTGCCCGTCACTTCTTGAATGCGCAACTGAGGGTTCGCTTTCAACAAACCTTCGGTTTTAAAGTCGATGCGGTTGATCGTATCAACCTGACCCGTCATCAGCGCGTTCATACGTGCAGTGTTGTCGTTGATTGCAATGAATTCAACTTCATCAAAGTAGCCGACTTCGTCGCCTTTGTAGTGATCTGGAACGCGCTTACCAACGAAACGCACACCTGGATCAAACGCAACAACGCTGTAAAGGCCCGTACCGATACCGTTCTGGATCGCTTCTTCGATCATGCCGGCTGGGTACATGCAGATGTGATAATCTGACATCAGATATGGGAAGTCAGCGTTGCCAGAGGCAAGCGTGAATTCGATCTGCAGGTCAGAGTTTTTCTTCATCTCGGTGATCGCTTCAACAATCGGCTTCGCCGCTGATTTTGAATCTTCACCAATGTGCATCTGCAGGGATTCGATCACATCGTCAGCGCCGAACGCTTTACCGTTGTGGAACGTCACGCCAGACCGCAGGTTGAATGTCCAGGTTTTCGCATCTGCTGATGCTTCCCAGCTTTCAGCCAATTCGCCAACAAGCGAACCGTCTGCTGCAACTTCTGTCAGACAGTCAAAAACTGTACCGTGTGCGGCTGCGATCATGAAGATGTCAGAATGGGTACGCGCGTCCCAGCTATCGGATGTGTTCGCGCCACCAAGACCAGCAGTCAGTTTGCCACCCTTTGTTTGCGCACGAAGCGGCATACCCGTCAGGCCCAGAACACCAGCGGCTGCGCCAGTCTTCAACAGACTACGTCTGCTAATTCCATGTAACATTGTATTTCTCCCTAGTTTGTTGTCAGGCGTTTACCGCCCTATTTTGTCGTCCGTATGAAACGGATGAATGCTTTACATATTATCTATAGCTGCATCGCCAATGTTATCCACACCGCGCTCTGCAAGCAAATTGGTCAGCCAATCGGGGTCCATTTCGGGCACCGACGACAACAGCAAATCCGTGTACGGATGATGCGGCGGTTTAAACATGTCCCGCTTGGGGCCTTGTTCGACGACACGGCCTTCTTTCATCACCACAACTTCGTCCGCAATGGCACGAACGGTCGCAAGGTCATGGGTAATGAACATATAAGAAAGCGACAGGTCGTCCTGCAAACGCGCCAAAAGGCGCAGGATTCCTTCAGCAACAAGCTGATCAAGCGCGGACGTGACTTCGTCACAAATGATGAACTTCGGTTCAGCGGCAAGCGCACGGGCGATCCCGATCCGCTGCTTTTGACCACCTGACAATTCAGACGGCAGGCGGTTGTAGTATTCATCCGCAGGCAGTTCGATCTGATCCATCAGACCATCAACACGCTTGCGCAGATCACGACCCGACAGCCCAGTGTAGAACTGCACAGGACGGGCGATGATATTGCCGACGCTGACACGCGGGTTCAACGCGGTATCGGCCATCTGATAAATCATCTGTACCTGACGCAACTGGTCTTTCGTGCGTTGCTTATAATTGGCTGGCATCACTTCACCGCCAAAGCGGATCTCACCAGCGCTTGGTGGCAGCAAACCAGTAATACAACGGGCCGTCGTCGATTTACCGGAGCCGGATTCGCCAACAACAGCCACTGTACGACCTTCGTGCATGTCAAAGCTGACATCATGCAGAACAGGGATTTTCCCGTAAGCGGCGTCAACACTCTTGACCGACACCACAGGAACAGCACCTGCAACAACAGGCGCTTTCAGCGGACGTTCAAAACTACGCACAGCCCAAAGCGATTTTGTATAATCCTGCGTCGGCGTAGCCAGCATCGTGCGGGTATCGGCGGTTTCCACCTCGTCACCCTTCAGCAGCACCTTAATCTGGTCGGCCATTTGGGCCACAACAGCCAGATCATGCGTGATGTAGATCGCAGCGGTGTTGAATTCCTCAACAATCTCGCGGATCGCAGCCAACACTTCGATCTGCGTCGTCACATCCAAAGCAGTCGTCGGTTCGTCAAAGATGATCAGGTCAGGACGACAAGCCATTGCCATCGCGGTCATCGCACGCTGCAACTGACCACCAGACACCTGATGCGGATACCGGAACCCGATTTCATTCGGATTGGGCAGACGCAGCTTGCGATACAGCTCCATCCCGTCCGCTTCGGATTCAGCTTTGCCCATCACACCATGCTGGGTCGGGGCCTCAACATGCTGTTCAAGAATTTTGTGAGCAGGGTTAAAGCTCGCAGCGGCAGACTGCGCAACATAAGCAATGCGTTTGCCTAGCAAAGACCGTTTCGTCGCGGCAGAGGCGCTGAAAAGATCAATGCCATCAAATTCGACGGTGCCTTTCGACACACGCACGCCATCGCGACAAAACCCCATCGCTGCCAAACCAAGCGTCGATTTCCCGGCGCCGGATTCACCGATCAGCCCCAAAACTTCACCCTTCTTCAGGTCAAGATCGACACCGTTGATAATCGGGTTCCACGTCTCGTCACTGCGGCCCTCAAGCCAGAGATTGCGGATTTTGACCAGTTGATCGCTCATTCCTTCAACCCCGACGTTTTATGTAGCATCCAGTCGACGACAAAGTTCACTGCAACAGTCAGCAAGGCAATCGCACCCGCAGCCAACAACGGTGTTACCGATGCCTGTGGCGCGAATTGCGCGTAGTTGATGAAACCGGCAAGGTCGCGCACCATCGTGCCCCAGTCAGCCAAAGGCGGCTGTATACCCACACCCAAGAACGACAGCGCAGCGATCGTCAGGAACACAAAGCAGAAGCGCAGACCAAATTCGGCCAGCAAAGGTGCAGTCGCATTTGGCAGGATTTCCTTGAACACGAGGTATCCCATGCCTTCACCGCGCAGTTTCGCAGCCTCGATATAATCCATCACAACAATGTTCTGACCAACGGCACGGGCCAGACGGAACACGCGCGTACTGTCGATCACTGCAATAATCAGGACCATAAATATCGTCAGCGGAATACCCAGCTGCGACGACCAAACGCTCGCGATTGTCATCAACAAGAGCGCAAAGATCAACGACGGGATCGCCATCAACACATCCACCATCCGCGATAGCAACTGGTCCAACCAACCACCCAGAACGGCGGCCAGAAAACCAAAGGTCCCACCAAGCATGAAGGCCAGCACTGTGGTGATAAACGCGATCCCAACGGTGTTCTGTGCGCCGTAAATCAGGCGGCTAAGAATGTCGCGACCGATCTGATCTGTACCCAACGGATACGCAGGATCACCGCCCAGCGCAGGATCACCGCCAGCCACCACGTTTGCAGCAGCACCTTGGATGATCTCGTCTTGGCCGTAAGGGGCGATTGCACCCGCGAACACCGCAACAACGACGTAAATGATGATGATCAGCACGCCAAAGGCAGCAGTCAGCGGCATAGACCGGAACATCTTTTTCGACCATGCGGTGCCAACATACTGGCCCAGTTGCTTGAACAGCCAAGCCGCAATGGCAAAAATGACAAACCCTTCAATCGCCGCCTTTAAAAAGAAGAACTTGTTCGCGATTAACGGATCGTCGGACCGTGCTTGCATGTAAGCCCAAGCAAGCCACGCCAACAACGCAGCACCCAAGACATAACCAAAGGACACGCCGTAAGACATGTCGCGGAATTTCGGGGCGTTGTTCGTCGCCTTTTGACCCACAAACCGCATCACCCATGCAAGGCCCGCGATCACAACAAGTGCAATAAGAAGATTGATCATTTCGGATGCCTCAGACGCGGATTGCTCAGGATCGACATGATGTCCGCCGTGAGGTTCAACAGGATGTAAGCCGCTGCAAAGATGAGGCAGCAGGCTTGGACGACCGGAATGTCGCGGATTTTCACACTATCCACAAACAGCTGGCCGATACCCGGATACACAAACACCACCTCAACCACGACCACGCCAGTGATCAGGTAAGCAAGGTTCAATGCGATCACGTTGATGATCGGGGCCAATGCATTCGGCAGCGCGTGTTTCACGATGACGCGCATCGGCGACATACCCTTCAGCCGGGCCATTTCGATATACGGCGATGCGAGCAAGTTGATAATCGACGCGCGTGTCATCCGCATCATATGCGCGGTCACGACCAATGTAAGCGTCAGGGCAGGCAGCATTGTCTTTTCCAGACGTTCGCCAAACGGCATGCCGTCGTAAATGTTGGACAGCGATGGCAGCAGCGGGTTGATCACGGCAAGCACGAGGATCAGCACATAGGCCATGAAGAACTCTGGCGACGAAATCGAACTCAACGTTGCGATATTCGCGGCGCGGTCAAAGATTGTGTTGCGATACAACGCGGCCAGAATGCCGAGCGTCACAGCAATCGGCACAGCGATCATTGCAGTCACACCAGCAAGGAACAATGTGTTGCTCAACCGTGGCAGGATTTGATCCAGCACGGTCACGTTATTCACGCCGCCCAAGTTTGACGTAAAGTTCAACTGCGCGAAACTGGTACCAAGATCACCGGTCAACATCCCGCCAAGCCAGCCAAAATAGCGCGTGATCAACGGCTGATCCAACCCAAGGTCTTTGCGGATTTGATTGACGGATTCTTCTGTAGCCCCTTGACCCAAGATCAGCTGTGCAAAATCACCCGGAAGCAAGTTCACGGCAACAAAGATCACAATCGAAACAATGAGAAGCGTGAGAACGCCTAGTGCAAGGCGTTGAAGTATAATGGTTAGGACGTTGCCCAAAATTCTAAGTTCCCCTGAGGATGCTTACAAGTTAACGGCACAGACGCGGCTGTAAACCCTCGAGATTCAGAAAGTCTGGTTCAGAAATTCAGAAAGTCGCGCTTGTCCGCGAACATATCCATCGTGTGCACAAGTTCTCGACTGATGCCCGGTTCGGACAATGCATGCCCCGCTTTTCCGATCATGACCAAACGCCCCTTTGGCCATTTACTGGCCAGCGTGTGGGCAGAAACCGGCGGACAGATCATGTCAAAACGCCCCTGCACAATCACGCCAGGGATATCTGCAATCTTGTCCATATTGTTCAAGATTTGTTGGTCCTCGTTTAGAAATCCAGCGTTGGCAAAATAGTGGTTTTCAAGCCGTGCAAAGGCGCGGGCGTAATCAGACGGGCTTTCGCCAGTTGAACCGTTCGATTCAATCGACGCCAATGCGTTTTCCCAACCCGCCCACGCGCGCGCATACCGCGATTCCATCGGCAAATCGCCCGAGAAAAGGCGCCGGTGATACGCCGCAATAAAATCATCGTGTTCGTCTTCTGGGATCAAATCAGTGAACTTTGCCCAAAGATCAGGCCAGAACCGACCAGCCCCACCGCCATAGAACCAGTCCAGCTCGGGTTGGGTCATCAAGAAGACGCCGCGCAACACTAGCGCGGCCGTGCTTTCGGGATGTGTTTGTCCGTAGATCAGCGACAGCGTTGCACCCCAACTGCCGCCAAACACGATCCACCGATCAATATTCAACGCTTCGCGGATCATCTCGATATCCGCCACCAGATGCCATGTTGTGTTGTTAATAGCGCTCGCATGGGGCCGCGACCGACCACAGCCACGTTGATCAAACAATACAATCCGATAAACGCTTGGGTCAAAATAGCGACGCATCGCAGGGCTACAGCCACCACCGGGCCCGCCATGCAGGACAACAACAGGAATCCCATTCGGATTGCCGCATTGTTCCACATAGATGGAATGCCCGTCGCCCGTATCCAGCATTTGCTGATTAAACGGGTCCATCGGGGGATACAGATGTGCGCCTGTGCGCTTTTGACCTACGACCTTGTCCATAAACGACCTATATAGCGTGTTGAGACGGGAAACCATCACCCGAAGACAGGAATTGGACCACGATATGACCGATGCAGCAACCAACACCGTAGACCCCGCCGAGATCGCCAAATTCGAAGCCATGGCCGCTGAATGGTGGGATTTGGAAGGCAAGTTCAAGCCGCTGCATATGCTGAACCCCTGTCGGTTGGATTACATCACCAGCCAAATCGCGGCAGAGTTCGGGCGGGACCTGAACGGACCAGCTCCATTCGACGGGCTGCGTATCTTGGACATCGGTTGCGGCGGCGGGTTGCTTTGCGAACCGATGGCGCGGCTTGGGGCGACAATTGTTGGCGTTGACGCAGCAGCGGGCAACATTCCCGTGGCTGAAATCCACGCGCAGCAATCGGGTCTAACCATTGATTACCGTCACAATACAGCGGAAGCGATGGCAGCAGACGGCGAACAGTTCGACGTTGTTTTAAACATGGAAGTTGTGGAACACGTGGCTGACCCGCTCGGGTTCCTGACGGCGTGTCGGCAACTGTTGAAACCCGGCGGGCTGCACATCTGTTCGACCATCAATCGCAATCCAAAAAGCTTCATGATGGCCATTGTCGGCGCAGAACACGTGATGCGCTGGCTGCCAAAAGGCACGCATGAATTCAGCAAATTCATCACGCCAAACGAATTGTTTGACCTGCTGCGCAACGCAGGCATGGACCCTGTGGACCGCAAGGGATTCCAGTTCAATCCGATCATGTGGAACTGGCGGATTTCTGATCGCGATCTTTCGGTGAACTACGTCACCGCAGCGATCAAACCTGCATAAAACAAGGGCGGACCAATCGGCCCGCCCCATTACTCGTTACTGTTAAAATCGATTTACTTCAGCAGGGCCAAAAGCTGCTCTGCGGCTGCTTCTGATGATGCAGGGTTCTGGCCTGTCACCAGTTTACCGTCAGTGATCGCAAAAGACGCCCAATCGTCGGACTTCTCGTACTGTCCGCCGTTCGCTTTCAGCATGTCTTCAACCAAGAACGGCACAACATTTGTCAGCTGAACCGCATCTTCTTCGGTGTTGGTGAAACCCGTGACGCGCTTGCCGTTCACCAGTGGTTTACCGTCGGCACCCTTGGTGTGCTTGAACACTGCAGGAGCGTGACAAACAGCACCAACCGGACGGTCGCTTGCCGCGAAAGTCTCGATCAGACGAATGCTGTCTGCGTCTTCAGCCAGATCCCACAATGGGCCGTGACCACCTGGGTAGAAAATCGCATCGAAACCAGCGTCTTGCACGTCAGCCAAAACAGCTGTGTCTGCCAGATCAGCCTGCGCATCTTTGTCGTCTTTGAAACGACGTGTTGCGTCTGTCTGGGAATCTTCGCTGTCACTGCTTGGGTCGATCGGTGGCTGACCACCTTTCGGGGAAGCAAGCACGACTTCTGCGCCCGCATCTTTCAACGCGTAATAAGGCGCTGCAAATTCTTCCAGCCAAAAGCCGGTTTTCTTGCCTGTGTCACCAAGCTGATCGTGCGACGTCAAAACCATCAAAATCTTCATAAGATCGGTCCTTTCCAATTCTTGAACTCGGGGATGTAACTCGGCGCACGGCAAAGGGTTCCCCTCACCTTGCGTCAGCATCAAGTTGGCGTGATCGACTTGAATTTACAGGTGGTCAGGCGTCAGCCAACCGCTGTCGCATTTCGCGCAAAACCGGCAGCGTACTGCGCACGCGCATCGGACCGATATCCTTGACGATTTGGGCAATCAGCGGGGAAATCGCGTGAATTGCGGCGTCACGTGCGGACATGCCCGCTGGCGAAATGGCAACCATCTTGCGCCGCGCATCATCCCAATCGGGCCGGATATGAACCCATCCGTTCCATTCTAGCTTACCTAACGTGTTGGTCATCGCACCACGCGTCAGATGAAACGTACGCGCCAATTCACCGGGGGACCGTTCCACACCGCTATGGGCAAGATGATTGAGCACTGAAAAATGGGACAGCTCCATCCCCTTCGGCAACACCTTCGCGACACTGGCACGCGCCAACTGATCCACCGCCAAAATCTCGCTGAATAACGTCGCAGCAAGATTATCGGAGTCGTCAATCATCAGGGACCTGTAAAATCTCGATCATGGGTGAGCGCGGGAATGCGTTTGCGCGCATGTGACACTTCCGCAGGGTCAATATCAACCATTACAATCGTCGCATCCGTACCGCCGTCGGCCAAAACGTCACCCCACGGACTGATCACCATCGAATGCCCATACGTCGTGCGCGGACGCTTGGCATCGGGGGCAAACGTGCCCGTTTGGGCGGCGGCAAGGACATAACACCCTGTTTCTATGGCTCTTGCGCGCAATAATGTTTCCCAGTGGGCAGCGCCCGTCACCGGTGAAAAAGCAGCAGGAACCAGTAGAATATCGGCACCAGCCTGCGCCAATCTGCGATAGAGATAGGCAAAACGAATATCGTAACAAATCGACATGCCAACCGTGCCAAATGGCGTTTCTACCAAAGTTGCGTGATCTCCGGGACGATATCCTTTCGATTCGCGATAGGTCTCTTTCTCGGACACCGTCACGTCGAACATGTGGATTTTGTCATAGCGCCCGACGATATCGCCCTGCGGGTTGATCATGAACGACCGATTGGTAAAACGCCCGTCCGGATCACCTGTTTTCAGGGCCAGTGACCCGATCGAAATCCAAACGCCCAGCGCCTTGGCGTCAGCGCACAACGCGGCAAGCGTAATGTCGTCACCCTCCAACGACAAAGCCGCGGCCTGTGCGGCGCGGCTTGATGTCAGGCAATTCGTGACTTCAGGTGTCAGGACAAATCCGGCCCCTTGCAGGACAGCATCGCGCACCATAACGCGCACCATCGCAAGGTTCTGGACCGGATCAGGTCCTGACGTGATCTGAAGTAAAGCTACTTTCATGCAGCCAAAAGCGGGTCCAGCTTGCCACGCGCATTCAACGCGTTCAGGTCATCAAAGCCACCGATGTGTTTTCCATCGATGAAGATTTGCGGAACCGTTGATCCCCCATTTGCACGCTTGATCATTTCAGGGCGCTTGTTGGGTTGGGCGAGGATGTTGACTGTGCTGTAGCTGACTTTTTTATTGTCGAGCAAGCGAGCAGCCGCATGGCAATACGGGCAACCGGGTTTGATATACATTTCAATGTTAGCCATCGGGCAATCCTTTCAGTGCGGGTCAGCGCCTATCTAGGTATCCTTCACCACACGCGCCAGAGTAACAATAGACACGTTTGCGGCACCAGCCTCCCGCGCAGCCTCTGTTGCTGCAGCTAATGTCGCGCCGGATGTCATCACATCATCAACGATCAAAACCGACTTGCCGGCCAGCAAAAGACCCCGTTTCGGATGGGCAACAATATTACCAGTCACAGCAGCAAAGCGGGCCGTGCGCCCAACGCCATCCAACGGTTTAGTCACTTTCGTCCGCGTCAACGCATCCACAATTACGGGTCGTCCCAGATGACGCCCAAGGTCCACGGCCAAAGCTGCGGCTTGATTGTACCGCCGTTTGATCAAACGCGACCAATGCAACGGCACCGGCACAATCACCGTATCTTCGCGCAGGATCGGCTGCACACGCGCAGCCATCCATCCGGCAGCAGGCCACGTCAGATCTAACCGGTCGCCATGCTTCAAACCCAAAACCAACCGTCTGCCAATCCCGCGATATTCCAGCGCGGCACGACCGCGTTCCCACGGGCGAGCGATTGTCATGCAATCATCGCATTGAATGCGATCTCCGTGATCTTCACCCAATTGCGGCGCCCCGCAGGTGTCGCACACCAACCCGCTGATAAATCCGGTTTGCGCCCAACATGGGCCGCACAAACCATGTTCGGCTTCGGTTGCGGTTTCACACGCGACACATTGCGGCGGACAAATTGATCGAACGACACTTTGCATTAAGGCTTGCACGCTCTAAATCCCCCGTATGGATACGCCACCGAATATCACCGACCGCACCGCCCTGACCCGTCACCGTGACAGGGCTTTGCCCGACGCGCTCTTCTTGCACGACGTCGTCGCCGACGAATTTCAGGAAAGACTGATCGAGGTTAACAGAACGTTTACAAAGGTCGCGATTGTGACCGGCTTTCCCGAATTCTGGGCGGCAAAGTATCCGGACGCCACAATTGTGGGCGATGACGACACCCTCGCGCTCGAAGTCGAAACCTACGATCTGGTCCTGCATACGCTCGCGCTGCACTGGGCAAACGATCCTGTAGGGCAGCTAGTGCAATGTCGGCGGGCACTGAAACCGGACGGGTTGTTCCTTGCGGCCAGCTTTGGCGGGCAAACACTGAACGAATTGCGGACATCGTTAGCCGAAGCGGAAATCGCCGTCACGGGCGGGTTGTCCCCGCGCATCGCGCCCATGGGCGAAATTCGTGACCTTGGTGGTTTGCTGCAACGGGCAGGTTTCGCATTGCCAGTGGCAGACGGCACGCCCCTGCAGGTCAGCTACGCCAACGCGTTTCACCTGATGCACGACTTGCGCAAGATGGGTGAAAACAACGCACTGTCCGACCGGATCAAAACCTTCACCCCCCGCAACATGCTGACCGAGGCCGCGACGATCTACGCCGACAACTTCCGCGCAGAAGACGGCAAGCGAGTCACAGCCACCTTCGAGATCATCACGCTGACAGGATGGGCACCAGCAGAAAGCCAACCGCAACCCTTGCGACCGGGTAGCGCCAAGACACGACTGGCCGATGCGCTTGGCACCGATGAAACACCACTAAAATAAGTCCAATCGACGCGCCTGCGCGTATTCCATTTCATAAACCACCAAATCGCGATAATGACGGGCCATGACCATGTTTGATGCACAAGAAACCTCATCTGAACGCCCTGCCGTTTGTCCTGTTCACGCACAGCCTGACCACCCGAAGGTGAAACCGGCACGTGTTGGCGTGCTTGTGGCCAACCTCGGCACACCAGACGACACCGGCTATTGGTCAATGCGCCGCTATCTGAACGAATTCCTGTCCGACAAACGCGTCGTCGATATCTCGAACTGGATTTGGCAACCGCTCTTGCAGCTAGTCATCCTGACCAAACGGCCTTTTTCGTCAGGCGCGGCCTACAAATCCATCTGGAACGAAGAAGATAACGAAAGCCCGCTTCTGACCATCACCAAAAAGCAGACCGCAGCGATCCGTGCCAAAATGGTCGCTGAATACGGTGACGACGTGCGCGTGGATTTCTGCATGCGCTACGGCAACCCGTCCACCAAATCCAAAGTGCAGGAAATGGTCGATGCAGGCTGCACCAAAATCCTGTTTTTCCCGCTGTACCCGCACTACGCAGGGGCCACATCAGCAACCGCAAACGACCAGTTTTTCCGCGCCCTGATCGCGCAAAAACAACAACCCATCGCGCGGATCGTTGAACCGTATTTCGAAGACACGGCCTACATCGATGCGCTCGCCAAATCTATCGAAGCCGCCTACGCAAAGGCGGACAAAAAGCCGGAAGTGCTCGTGTGTTCCTATCACGGCATGCCGATCCGCTATCTGATGGAAGGCGACCGGTATCATTGCGAATGCCAGAAAACGACGCGCCTGCTGAAAGAACGGCTCGGATGGGCAGACACCGAAATCCGCACGACGTTCCAATCGGTCTTTGGCCGCGAAGAATGGCTGAAACCCTACACCGTCGAAGAAGTGGCGCGTATGGCATCTGAAGAGGGCATCAAGAACATCGCGATCTGCGCGCCTGCATTCTCTGCCGATTGCATCGAAACGTTGGAAGAAATCAACGAAGAGATCAAAGAAAGCTTCGAAGAAGCAGGCGGCGAACACTTCACCTATATCCCATGCCTCAACGATGATCCGGCGCATATCAATGCACTATCAGGGATCATCAATAGGAACTTACGCGGCTGGCTACGGTAGGCATTCGGCGAATCCAGCGCATCATTCAAACATGATACTATCTTTAGAATATTCCCCGTATCTTTAGGGTATTGTCGGTAGAAAAGTCGCATTCCGGACAGAATCGGACGGTAGCTCCATTGGAATAAATTTCTTTCCCGATGGAGGAGCCCAATGAAAACTCGAATCTTAACGCTATGCCTTGCTTTGCTCGCTGGATGTTCCGGCAGCTGGGAAACAGACTATGGCACAGGTATCGAAAACACCGTTTCACAAAAATGGCGCGTACGTGAAGTTAACGTCGCGATACCAGACGACCTGACGACGACCGAAACGAATTCTTACGCACCAAACGCTGACGTTGTTTGGCACGAAGATCCAGTCGGCGATCGTAGAATGCAAGTCGCGGAAATCTTAACCGACGGCGTCCGTCGTGGTGCACGCCCGTTGCGTGGGTCCAAACCTGTGAACCTGGATGTGATGTTGTATGAATTTCATGCACTGACACCGCTCGCGCGGGCAAAAGCACCATCCGCGGTGCATAACATCGCCTTCAGCATTCAAGTGGTCGATGCGCGCACAGGCGAACCATTGACAGAACCTGAATTCATTCGTGCAGACTTGGAAGCGCACGTCGGCGAAGCCGCATTCGAAGCATTCCAGCAAGGCGAAACACAAAAGGTCCGCATCACGCGCCACCTGCAACAAGTCACAGCAAGCTGGCTGGGTATAGGCCCGGACGTGCGACGGTCATTCTCGTCCGCTGGGCGCTAAACAGCGCAGTTGATCGCAACGATACGAAAAGACGCAAAACGGCAGGAGGTTTCAAACCCCCTGCCGTTTTTCATTTTAGATAACGACAAGACTGCCGTCGGCGACCATATCATCTTCAAGCGTCGCGGTGTGCAACACGTTATCCAAATTGATCGTGATGGATGCAGTACCAGCACCAGCGCCATCTTCATCAACAGTCAAAGTCGTGCCAGTACCAGCGCCATCAGCGTCGGCAGTGACCCACTCCGTGATGTCATCACCGTCATCGTAACCGATCAACAGGTTCGACACGTCCAAAGCGTCAATACCGCGTTCAAAATCAGTGATCGTATCAGCCCCCGCATCAGCGTGACCATAAACCACAAGGTTCTCACCAGCACCCAACGTGATCAAATCATCGCCGGTACCACCAAAGATCACGTCATCGCCATCACCACCGGTGATCGTGTCGTTACCACCAAGCCCGTGATACGTCTCACCCCCAGCGACAAGAACCTTCGTGTCAGCGCCGGAAGTGCCAGAAATCGCAGATAGGTCGACACCATCAACAATCCAACCGTGCGCTTCTTCTAAATGCTGAATCGCAGTCGCGTCAGTCGCAGATGCAGCGACAGTTAGCTCCACACCCGAATTCAAATCAGTTTCACCAGCAGCCGCATCAATCGTGGCCCACCCATTCAACGTCGCATCCATGTTTTCAGACGACATCCCTGTCGCGTCCTCGAACATTCGCCACATACTGTTACGATCCCCCTCAGTGATACTTGAGACGTTCCAATCACCAATATCTTGATCAAATGTGCTGCTTCGTCTAAACATCGACCCCATATTCGTAACACTGGATGTATCCCAACCGCTGATGTCCTGATTGAAAGCAACAGCGCGACTGAACATGGAACGCATACTTTTAACGCTCGATGTATCCCAACCTCCGATGTCCTGGTCGAACATTTCAGTGTCGCTAAACATGGTTGTCATGTCAGTCACGCTTGAGGTGTCCCACCTACCGATGTCCTGATTGAAAATCTTAGCTCCTTCAAACATATCGTTCATGTCCGTAACACTCGATGTGTCCCAGTCACCGATATCTTGATCGAATTCCTCTGCACTATTGAACATCTCATACATAGATTCGACATTTGAGGTGTCCCAACCACCTATGTCCTGATTAAATACCGTGGCGTCAGCAAACATGTAAGACATCGATTCGACATTCGACGTATCCCAAGAACCAATATCTTGATCGAATACATACGCGTTAAGAAACGTCCCATCCATTACAGTGACACTTGACGTATCCCAACCACCTATGTCCTGATTGAAAGAGTTCGCATTGAAAAATGCACCATCCATGTTTACCAGATTGGACGTGTCCCAGTCCGTTATATCTGCATCCAAAACATAGGGATAGCTTGTCTCATAAAACGGATAAATAAGACTAGTTTCGTTTGCTCCAGCCGTATTCAGCACACCGGAAGGTGAGGTCACAGAATACGCCGCAATATCAACCGCGACGTTCGAATGCCCGACGGCTAGATCAGGAACCACTTCTGCGGTCCAAGTTGTGCCACTACCCGTCAAGCTGCCTGCAACAAGTGTGCCGTTAGCAACGATAATATCACTTTCAGTGAAGTTAGAACTATCGACCGCTTGGCTGAACTCAAACGTAATCGTATTTGTCCCAGCCTCAAAATTTCCCCAGTTGACATTTTCAGGGATCGCCGTCGCTTCCCCTGACCCCGTAATCGTGACCTCATTCATCGGCCTGACCGTGATGTCGACCTTGTCGCTGGTGTTACCGGCTTCGTCTGTCGAAAACACAGAAATCGTCGACCCGACTGTAAAGTCGCCTTCGATCGTCCAGTTTCCATCAGCGTCGGCGACAGTTTCAAGATCCGGCACGCCGTCTCCATCGACATCGATCACAACAGTGGCACCTGCACCTGCGGTACCCAAAACCGCTTTGTCACCGTCGGCGACGACAACGGGTGCCGCTGGCGCAGTTGTATCCACAACCACGTCTAACGTCGCATCTGCTTGGTCGCTCTCGTTGCCAGCAGCGTCGGTTAGTGTCACCGAAAGGGTCTGTTCGCCTTCCACCAGCGGGGCATCGGGCGTCAATGTGCCGTCGGCTGCCGAATACGTCGCTGCGGTTTCAACACCGTTGACGTAAAGCTTCGGTGTGTCCGCCAGATTGGCACCGATATTCAACGCGGGGCGCGTATCGTCGGTTGTGACAGCCGTGCTCGTCGTGCTGGTGATCGACCCAACATCGTCGCGGTAACTCGTGAATGTTGGCGCATCCGGTGCCGTTGTATCGACGATCGTACCACCGCCATCACCGTCGGTTCCGCCACCGCTTGTGTCATCGGAACCACCGCCGCCACCGCCTGCAACCGCAGCCAGAACGCCAGCACCAGCCGCCGCGCCAAGCAATGCGGTGCTGTCCAGTGCCACAGCAGCGCCACCCAGCGCCAGTCCGGCACCCGCTTCGAACACCTCGAAGTAATCTACAAGCCGGATCACTTCGCCGTTGGCGAGCGTCAGGATCAGATCATCACCTACCTGTTGCGTCGATGCGATGTCCGATGCGGCAAAGCCTAGCTGGACCTGTCCGGTCCCTGCAGCGATACGAAATGTCCCCGTAACGGGTTCTGCGATTGTGACGGTCGGGCCTGCGGATGCGTTAGACGCACCTGTGCCGTCAATGAGCAATTCACTCAAATTCATTATGTAACTCCAAGATCTGCCTCACAGGCCTATCCGAACGCTGCCGTTCTTTACTCTTTAAGAACAATAACTTCGGTAACCTGCATTTATTTTTATGAGGCCAGTATCCGTGGAAATCCGTCCGTTTCAAAATGAAACTTGTGCAACCACTGGGTTTCGGTTGTGAATGTGGCTCAAATGCACGGAGAAGTTGGGTCATCCAGTTCGCCCAATAAAAAAGCCCCGCCAATCATGACGGGGCTTCAGAAAATTACGGTTAGGTGATCCTAGATCAACATCACTTGGGCGCCATTGCCGACCAAGCCATACAATTCCGCGATGTGTTCGTTGTACAAACCGATGCAGCCATTTGACGACCGACGACCGATCTTGCGCGTGTCGTGGGTGCCGTGGATTCGGTAATACTGCCAACTTAGGTACAACGCGTGTGTGCCAAGCGGATTGTCCGGACCCGGTCCAATACGTTCAGGCCATTCAGGGTTGCGTTCACGCATCGCAGGTGTCGGGGCCCATGACGGACCTTCGACCTTGCGAATAACCTCTGTGCGGCCGCGACGCGTCAGATCCTCTGACAGCGGAACTGACGTCGGATACAGTTTATAAATGCTTTGATCCTCGGACCAGAAATGCAACGCACGGCTTTCCAGATCGCACAGGATCGCACCGCCAGCCAACGTTTGGAAATAGGGACGCCAATCAAGCGACCGGAACGATGCCGTGTTACGTGTCACACCACCACCAATCACGCCTTCAATCTCAGTCGAATTGTTCGTCTGCCCGATTGCGGCTGTGCCAACGGTGGCTGCAGTTGCCGCAAGAAACCCGCGGCGGGAAAGGGACTTGAAGTCGGACGTCATGGTCTCGCGCTCCGTGAAATACAAAATAATGTGATGTAGACTTAGGTATTCTACCCCGTTCGCGCAAATCAAACATGTGTCATAATGGCAAACTGTTGCTGAACGGTGTTTGCGGTGTTGTGCGAATGCCGCTAAGACAAGGCATTCTTAACGCGAGTATCCCCATGTTTCGACGCGAATTGATTTTAGGACTGACAGCTTTTGGTTTGGCCGCTTGTTCTGGTGGTACACCAGTCGCAAGAATCGGCCCGGATGGCTTGCCACTACCGACGGTTTACCAAATCGGGGCAAACGACGTCGATGCCATTCAATTCCGTATGGAAGACAGCATCAACGCGCTGCGCCAAGCAGCGGGTGTGACGCCTGTCACTCTTGATCCGAACCTGATCGCATCTGCCGCAACCCATTCGCGGGACATGTCCGTGCAGAACCGGCCATGGCTGTTCGGGTCTGACGGATCATCACCACTTGATCGGGCACGTCGAGCTGGGTTCTCTGGACGTCTTGTTGGCGAAGTCATTTCGGAATCCTACGAAACCGAACTAGAAACGCTTGCCGCATGGACCCAAGACCAAGACAGCCGTGCTGTGATCCTAGACCCAACAGCCCAGCGCATCGGTTTTGCATGGTATCAAGAACCCGCCGGCAAAATTTGGTGGACGCTCAGCGTCGGCACGGCACCAGGTGCGTTCCAAGCGCCAGCAGCCGTCGACATTCGTCCGCTTGGCGCACCCGTCGCAGGCAGTACTTTTCAGGGATAAATGTAGATCGGGGTCCCATCGCGGACCATCGCGTAGATTTCTTCGATCTCGTCGTTCGTCACGGCGATACAGCCCCATGTCCAATCATCTTCGTTCGACAATGGATTGGGCGTGCCGTGAATAAAGATATCACCACCCGGGCTTAATCCATGCGCCCGCGCATAGGCGATGTCGTTACGGTTCGGGTAAGAAATGCCCAAAGACAGATGATAACGGCTATTCGGGTTACGGCGATTGATCAGGTATGCGCCTTCGGGCGTCCGACCGTCGCCTTCAAACGATTTGTGACCAGCAGGTGCGAAACCGAGCTCGAAATCATATTCTTTCAGCAGACGTTCGCCATTGAGCAACTGCAAACGACGCTGCCCTTTGAATACCTGAATGCGGGTCACGGGTGGCCCGCTGTACGTCCGGAATTTAGTTGTAGAACAGCCGGTCAGCGCCGCGGCGCCCAGAGCTACTACCATTGTTCGCCTAGAAATTGTCATCTGCCCACCGTCGGTCTGCTGCCGTTTTGCCGGATATTATGCACTATATTTGCGCCACCATAGCGCCTTCGTCAAACTGATCTTCACTTCCTCGTGAAGCTTGCCACAACCTCAACATGTGGCGACCAGCGGAATTGATCAACAACCTGCACCCAATTAAGCGTAAAGCCATGTGCAACAAGCATTTTTGCGTCGCGGGCAAAGGTGACAGGGTTACACGACACCATCGCGATCACCTTGACGTCGCTTGCCGCAAGCGTCGCAATTTGTGCATCAGCACCGGCACGCGGGGGATCAATGACAGCCGCGTCGAATTTCCGCAGCTCATCAGGTTCCAGCGGACGGCGGAAAAGATCGCGCGTCTCAGACGTCACGCGCTTCAGGTTCTTGCCTTCGCGCCACCCCCGATCAAGGGCAGCGATCATATCCGCTTCGCCTTCGACAGCGTGGATTTCAGCCATTTTAGACAACGGCAGCGCAAAGGTGCCGGACCCAGCGAACAGGTCAACGATGCTTTTCGCGCCTTGGGTAATCTCAATCACCGCATCACGCAGAACCGCTTCGCCATGTTTTGTCGCCTGCAGAAACGCGCCAGCAGGCGGTACAGCGGACACACCACCAAAGTCCTGCGCAGGCGGGTTCATCGTCACGATCACTTCGTCTTGCCAGACAAGCCGCGACACGCCGTGCTTTTGCGCGAACACCGCAAGATCCATCCGCAATTGCGACGTTAACTCTTTTTCCGTCTCAACGCTGATATCAGGGCCAACTGACGTCTCGGTCACGGTGAACGACACATGCGACTTACGTGATGCCGCGAACATGATCAGCGCCTCAAGCGCCGCACGCGCGTCGTGCAAACCTGGTGTGATCAACTGGCAATCCGGCACCGCGATAATCGTATCCGTTCCCTTCGCGTAGAACCCCAGCATCACGCCCTTTTTCGTGCGCTGACCCGCAAACTTTGCACGCCGTCGCGACTGGGCAGGCGACGTCGCAATATCGCGAAACACCGTGTTTAGACCCTGCGCAGCGATGGCTTTGCGCACAATTTCCTGCTTCCAATCGGCGACAAAATCGTCAGAGGCATGTTGCATCGCACACCCACCACAGGTCTTGAAATGGCGGCACGGCGGCGACACGCGATCGACAGATGGCGTAACAATCCGGACTGTGCCGTCTTGATCAACATTGACCTCTTCACCCGGCAAAACGCGCGGCAACAATGTGCGCCCGTCGTCCAATTTACCCATGCCAAGGTGGGTTAACCCTTCGATCATTGCCATGAATTATTCCGCCGCATCTTTCACATTAATAAAGCCGCCTGATTGCCGGTTCCAATACCGCGCATACAGACCGTCTTGCGCAAGCAAGTCGTCGTGGTTTCCTTGTTCAACGATGCGCCCCGCGTCAAGCACGATGATGCGATCCATGCGGGCCAAGGTGGACAAACGGTGCGCAATCGCGATCACGGTCTTACCTTCCATCACCGTTTCCAGCGCGGACTGAATCGACGCCTCGACCTCTGAATCAAGCGCAGACGTCGCCTCATCCAATACCAAGATCGGTGCATCTTTCAAAATCGCACGGGCAATCGCGATCCGTTGCCGTTGACCACCCGATAGCTTCACCCCGCGTTCGCCGAGATGGGCGTCATAGCCGGTCCGATCCATGAAATCCTTCAGATCGATCAGAAAGTCATGCGCTTCTGCCTGCTGTGCTGCCGCGATAATCTGATCCTCGGTTGCATCAGGTGAACCGTACCCGATGTTGTCACGCGCCGAACGATTAAACATCGCCGTTTCTTGCGTCACCATCGCAATTTGGCGGCGCAGGCTTTCCTGTGTCACCTGCGAAATGTCCTGACCATCAATCAGGACACGACCCTTTTCGGTGTCATACAGCCGCAAAAGCAACGCGACCAAGGTCGACTTCCCAGCGCCAGATGCACCAACAATGCCCAACCGTTCGCCGCTCGCGATGTTCAGATCAACAGCGTTCAAGCCACCCGGACCACCGCCATAGGAAAATGTCACATCGTCCAATGTGATCGTTCCCTTTGGCACATCCAAAACACCAGCATTCGGCGCATCGCCCAGCGTATGTTCCGGCGTCAGGGTCTGCACAGCGTCTTCCAAAACGCCAACATTCCCGTACATGCCCATCAGCGTGAAACTGACCCAACCGGTCATCTGCGCCAGCCGCAGTCCAATCGTACCCGCAACCGCGATGTCACCTGTCGATGCGCCGCCACGGCTCCAGACCAGCAGAGTCACGCCAACCAAAATCAAAGGCAATACGCCCGAAAGCACCATCAACGATCCGCGGAACGATGCCGACACCCAGCCCCAAGCGATCCCTTTTTGGCGAAACGCTTTCATAGCATTGATTGCAGCTTTGTCTTCGTGATCGTCGTGGGCAAACAATTTGACCGTTTTGATATTCCCGATCGTATCAACAATCTGCCCCGACACGGTCGCGTTCGCCGCCGCCCGCGCGCGGGATGCTTTACGGATACGCGGCATAAAGAAGCGCAGGAAGAAGACGTAAGCGACAAACCAAAGCGCAAGCGCCAGACCCGCCCGCCAGTCCAGCGTCATGACCAAAATCAACGATCCAACCACGGACGCAAAGGCAAAGACAACCGTGTGCACGAATTCCACGACAATATCGGTCAACGCCCGCGACGCCTGCATCTGTTTTTGTGAAATCCGACCGGCAAAGTCGTTGTCAAAGAACGACACCGCCTGCCCCAACGTATAGCGATGCAATCGCGATAGGATCAGCGCAGAAATCGACGGCCCCAAAACCACCGACTGCATCACGCCAGACAGCGCAAGCCATGCAGGGCGGAACAGCAAGAAAAAGACGGAAACCCCTAGTATTAGACCCGTATTTTCGGCGAAAAAGCCTTCAGCGCTTCCCGCCAAAGCCGCATCGATCACCATGCCCAGCATCAACGCTGACGCGACCTCGATCAGGCCCGACACCACCGAAACCGCTGATCCGGCTGTAATCGGCAGGAAGCTACCCTTCAACGCCCAGCGCGCAAAGGCGACCAGCGTCTTTGGCGGCGGCCCATCCGCCGCTTGAAACGGGGCGATCCAGTTCGCGATGCTCATGCTTTTGATCCTGCTGTGTCCTGCCCTAAAAACCCGCCCGATTGGCGTGCCCAGAACCGCGCGTATTGACCGTTCGCTGCCAGCAAACTGTCATGCGTCCCGTCTTCAATAATGCGACCTTGGTCCATCACGATGATCCGATCCATCTGGGCAATCGTCGACAAACGGTGCGCAATCGCGATCACTGTTTTGCCCTGCATCATGCCATAAAGCGTTTCTAGAATGGCGGCTTCGACCTCTGAATCCAGTGCCGACGTCGCCTCGTCTAACAACAAGATAGGCGCGTCTTTCAAAATGACACGGGCCAACGCGATCCTTTGTCGCTGTCCACCCGACAATTTCACACCACGTTCACCAACGCGCGCGTCATATCCGGCGTTCCCTTCGTTATCTTCCAGCGTCAGGATGAAATCATGCGCCTCGGCTTTTTTCGCGGCGGCGATCATTTCGGCCTCGGTGGCACTTGGGCAGCCATACAGAATGTTCTCGCGGACCGACCGATGCAGCAATGCGCTATCCTGCTGGACCATGCCAATCGCCGCCCGCAGACTGTCCTGGGTCACGGTGTTAATCGGCTGTCCATCAATCACGATCTGCCCACTTTCGGCGTCATAGAACCGCAACAACAGCTTCACGAGCGTCGATTTCCCGGCACCCGACTGGCCAACGAGCCCCACCTTTTCACCAGGTGCAATCGTCAGGTTAATCTGGTCGAGTCCGCCTGTCTGCTTCCCATAATGATGCGACAGGTCCTGCATCTCGACACCACCTTGCGACACCTGCAAAGGCACCGCATTCGGATCGTCGAGCAGCGTAATTGGCTGCGCAATCGTCTGCATCCCTTCTTTCACAACACCCAAATCACGAAAGAAACTGGACGCGGCGAACATGATCCACCCCGACATGGAATTTAGTCGCAGCGCCAGCGCGGTCGCCGCCGCGACAACACCCACAGACGCCGTGCCTTGCATCCACAAATAAACGGCCCAGCCAACAACACCGACGACCAAGAACCCGTTAATCAGGGTCAATCCGCCATCCATGATCGTGAACAGCCGCATTTCGGTCTGGAACGTGCGGCGCGCCTCTTCGATGCTTTCCTTCGCATAGTCAATTTCGCGATCATGATGCGCGAACATCTTCACGGAATGGATATTTGTATAACTATCAACGACACGCCCAGTCACAGCGGATCGCGCGTTCGAAGATGCCTCTGACGCGGGACCAATCTTGGCCATGACCCAGCGCATAAGCCACAAATAAGACCCTAACCAAAGCAAAAGCGGGACCATCAACCGTGGATCAGCGCCGGACAACAGCACAGCGGCCCCGACGACATAAGCCACAGCAAAGGTCAGCGCGTCGAAAATTTCGAACACAACTTCGCCAGCCGCTGGCGGCGTCTGCATGATCCGGTTCGCGATCCGACCAGCAAAATCGTCCTCGAACCAGCCAACCGACTGACGCATGACATGCCGATGCGCACGCCACCGAACCAGCGTGCCGACATTGGGCAGGATTGTCTGGTTCAACAGCAGCACTTGACCCATGTAGACGACAGGCCGCACCGTCAAAATCGCAATGGCAACGACGATCAGCTCGACCCCGTAGGTCGTCCAGACCTGATCCGGCGTGCCGCTACCTAACAAATTCACAAGCCGGCCCATGTAGGAAATCAGCATGATCTCGACAATCGCGATCACGATTGAAACGACACCCGTAAAAACGAAAACCCCGCGAAAAGGCCTGAAATAGTCCCACAAAAACGCACGCAACGTCTGCGGCGGCGTGTTGTTTTCGGGATAGGCGACATAGGGGTCGACCAGCTTTTCAAAGAAGCGGAACATGACAATAGCCTTTGGGGTTATCCCCTAGACATAGTCGTGCACGCCCTAGATGAAAACCAGCACCGAAAAACAAACCAAAGCGGCGGCCATGATACGCAAAAACACGCGCCATGCCGTCGCATTCGTCAGTAGATATGACAGCAACGTTCCGGCGTAAGTCCAGAACAGGCACACACATAGGTTAATCCCCGAAAACGTAGCGCCGAGCGTCAACGCCTGCTCTGTCGGTGATCCCATTGGCACGTAGACCATCGCGGACAATGCGACCGCCCAGACCTTTGGGTTCACCCACTGGAACAGCACCGCTTCGATAAAGGTGAACGGACGGTCGGCGGCGTCATTCTTTTGCACCGGATTGGCAAGCCACAGCTTGTACGCCATCCACAAAATCCAAAGGCTCGCGCAGATTTGCAGGATTAGCCGCAGGGATGGATAGCTTTGCAAAAGCGCGCCAAGACCAAATCCCGTAATCGCTGACGTGATCCCGACGCCAAACGCCACACCAAGGATATGAGGCACTGTCGGGCGAAACCCGAACCGAGCACCCGATGCCGTCAGCAAAATCACGTTCGGACCGGGTGAAAACAGCCCAGCAAAGACGAACCCGAAAAGCGACAATAATTCAGTCAATCAGGTCATCCTTGGTCAACGTGAAACCGGACGCGATCCACCGTTTCTCTGCTGCCTTCAACGCCTCGCCCAGCGCCGCACCTTGCAACGCAGGCATCAGGTCCTGGGCGGTAATCGGGAATGTCTGACTGGCCGCGAAATTCACCGATTTCGTCTGATTAGTGTCTATATCTTGACCCATAGACGCGCATTCAATCGCCAGCTTGTCCATGCCCGTTTGCCTATCATAGCGATACGCAATTTCGGTCGGGGACATATCGCTGCGCAACACATCCAGCCGCCGCGCATCTGCCTTTGACAGCCGCAAATTTTCAGCCACGTCCATCCCGCCTAGAACCGCCAAACGACGGATCGGATCGGGCGTCATTTCCGCATTCTGTTCAATATGAACCAACACCGCCAACGCGCCATGATCTGCACCGGGCAGCACCTGCATCAGGCCACCGCAGGACGCAAAAGACGCAACAGCGGGGGCCGGATCAGGGGCGGCGAGCAGCTTGGTCATCTCCTGACCGATGCGTTCTTTTGACAGGCTCTGGATGCCCTCAACATTCTCGGCGCACGCCGCCAAACCATCCGCATCAATGCCGTCATCGACATTGCCGTACCACGCGTGAAACCGGAAAAACCGCAAGATACGCAGATAATCTTCACGAATGCGGCGATCCGGATCTTCGATGAAACGGACATGCCGCGCCTTCAAATCCGGCAATCCATCCAAAGGGTCAGCGACCACACCGTCACGATCTGCATAAAGCGCGTTCATCGTGAAATCGCGGCGGCGGGCGTCGTCCAACATCGTGTCGGCAAACGCAACGACAGCACGCCTGCCATCGGTGGCAACATCTTTGCGGAACGTCGTGACCTCAATCGGTTCCTTATCCACGATAATTGTCACGGTGCCGTGGTCGATCCCCGTCGGAACAACATTCAATTCAGCGGCTTGCGCCAGCTTCATCACGACGTCAGGGTGTGCGTTCGTAGACAGGTCCAGATCGGCAACAGGCGCATCCAGCAATGTATTACGGACACAACCGCCAACGAACCACGCCTCGAACCCGGCATCTGCTAACAACGCACAAACGGTTTGCGCAGGTGTCGCAGAAAGCCAGTCCGCCGTGATTTTCATGATGCGATCCGATCCGCCAAGCCGCGTAGAATACGGGCAGTCGCACCCCAGATGTAATATGCGCCGAACGGGGCCACGTAATATTCGCGCCGCCTGCCCTGCCAGCGGCGACCTTCGATGCGGTAATTTGCGGGGTCGGTGAAATGGGTAAACGGTACCTCGAACACTTCAGCGACCTCGCCAGCTTCAGGGATCACCGCGTATTCACCGCGAATCAAGGCCACGATTGGGGTGACTTGGTAGGACGTCACAGTTTCATGGCACGGCAACGCGCCAAGAACGTCAACTTGGCCCGATGGCAATCCGATCTCTTCGCGTGCTTCACGCAAAGCAGCGGCCGCAAGGTCCGCGTCGGTGTCATCCATCTTGCCACCCGGAAAGGCGATCTGCCCCGGATGGTGCTTCAACTTCGCAGAGCGTTTCGTAAGGATCAGGTTCCCGTTTTCGCGCACGCCGACCAACACAGCAGCTGGTTTCAAAACGCGACCCTCGGGCGTGACAATGTCAGGGTTCAGATCAAAATCAGATGACGCGCCGCCCGATCTGGACAGCGCGTCGCGTAAGATTTGGCCGTAATCAGGCGTCATCGCCTGCGGCCTTTTCCGCTTCAAACCCCAGTGTCAAAGGATCGAACACATAATGGGCCCCACAGAACTGACAGTCTGCCGTCACTGTGTTTTCCTCGGTCGTCATCGTCTTGATGTCTTTCGCGGAATAGATCGACAACGACTGACGCACTTTGTCTTCGGAACAGGTGCAGCCGAATTTGATCTGGTTCGCGTCAAACACACGCGGTTCTTCTTCGTGGAACAAACGGACCAACAATTCGGTTGGCGTCACGGTCGGACCGATCAGTTCCATATCGTCCACGGTGCTCAGCAATGCTGTCGCGCGGTTCCAGTTTTCACCTTCATCCTCGTTCAGGAAATCCATCGGATCAGTCAGACCATCTTCACGCAATGCTTCGTCACCTGCAGGGGCGTCGCGGATCGCGGATTTTGGCATGTGCTGCAACATGATCCCACCGGCCCGCCATTTTGGACCTTCGCCTGGCATCTGGTTTTGACCGTAAGACAGCGAAAACTGTGTCGGCAACTGTTCAGACTGCGCAAAATACGTTTCGGCGCAAGCGGACAGCGACCCACCGGCAAGCGGCGTCACACCTTGATAAGGCGCCATGTCTTCGCCCTGATGGATCATGATTGCAAAGTAACCTTTGCCGATCTGTTCAAACCCATCGCCATTCTCGTCCAGCGTATCTTTGTTGTAGCTGGCATAGGCACGGATGCGGGCAGGCTGACCATCGTCAGTCGGCGCATAATAATCTGTCGCCAGAATACGTGCAGCACCTTCGCCGCGCACCTGCAACGACAGTTTCCAGCGCAGTTTCATCGACTGGCCGATCATCGCGGTCAGCAAAGCCATTTCAGCCACCAGACCTTCGATCACGGCAGGGTAGTCGTGCTGTTTCAGAACTTCTTCCAACACGCCATCCAAACGGGCCACCCGGCCACGGATGTCGGAACGATCGAGTTGAAACGGCAGGACTGTATCGTCCCAGGCAATTGAACCTATGGTCATCGGCTTTCCTATCTTGTCAGGAATTGGCATATCGCGGCTATATAGGGGCGGCAAGTGTAGCGTCCAAGGGGGTAAGGTATGATCAGAAGGTATGGCAGCACGCCGATTGCGGGACACAAGTACGTTCAACGGCCCGGTGCCTATGCGATTTTACCACGCGGCGGGAAGGTTTTGGTCACCTACCAAGGCGCGCCGCACGATGAATTCCAACTGCCCGGTGGCGGTATTGATGCGGGCGAAGGACCGATCGAGGCATTACACCGCGAAGTGTTGGAAGAAACCGGATACCGGATCGCAGCCCCGCGCAAGATCGGCGTGTTCCGCAGGTTTACCTACATGCCGGAATACGGGATCAACGCTGAGAAAGTTTGCCACATCTATCTGGCACGCCCCATTCTGCCGCTTGGCCCACCATCAGAACCGGGACATCTGGCGGTCTGGCTTGATCCGGTTGTGGCGCTGGCTGAGCTGGCAAACGACGGAGACGCCGACTTCCTCGCCGGCGTCTTTTGATAGTTTCGCAACGAAACTCTGTTTAGTAACAATGCGTTAAGAAACGAGAGGGCGGTCTTCGATCACGTGACCGTAGATCGTTGTCAGGATTGAGATGCCGAACATCATGGTGATCCAGTTGAGCGCGATGTTGAAGACAAACGCGATAATCGGGGCGCTGATTGAAAGCCACGTAATGATCAGGCTAGGGATGACATTGATCAAAACCAACTGAACTGTCAGCCAAAAGATGACCCAACCAATTTTGCCTGTTGCTTGGAACGCTTCTCCAAACTTCATTGGCTTGCCCAGCGCCGTGCCGACAAGTGCGACCCCCATCCGGATTGAAATCATAGAAATCAAGACAGTCGCCACCACAAAAACGAGACCCGCGCCGATTGGAAAACCGGATGGGATCGCACCTTGTGATCCGGAAATTGCCGCGACACCCACGCTTGCCGCGATTGCGAAAACTGGGAGCGAAATAAGACCAATCAGCAGGCCCAGTAAAATCGCCTTACCTGCGTAAGGCCAGATCGGCCGATCTTTCACCGCAGGCAGTAGCCCTGCGTATTCTTCCAACAGAATAAACCGGTGCCACGATACCGCGACCCATGAAGTGATGAATATGATGAGCGGAAACAAGAAAAGCGGTAGCAAGTAAACGACTGGGCTAATTTCGGGGATACCGTTTTCATCAATCACGGTTTGGCCCGTCATGAGACCAAAGGAATCTGTCAGGCCAAGAAAAACTACCGCAAACAGAAAGGCGATCAGATACGGCCCAACCGACACTCGCAACGCCTGTCCGAAGTTGCCAAAAATCATGCGGAATGTGTGAAGTAGAATCTTGAACGCCATGGAAAAATACTCGTCTGGTTGAATTGTGCGCCTAGGTTGCACGCGGGTGGACCCCCGTCAACGCCGCTATCCTTGCCCTGCCCGCTCAAACGCAGTATCGCCGTTTCCAACAAATATCCGCATCAAAGGCTTGATCTTATGTCCGCTCCTAAAAAAGTTGTCCTTGCTTATTCTGGTGGCCTCGACACCTCTATCATCCTGAAGTGGCTCCAGACCGAATATAACTGCGAAGTTGTCACGTTCACCGCCGATCTGGGTCAAGGTGAAGAACTGGAACCAGCCCGCGCCAAGGCTGAAATGATGGGTGCATCCGCGATCCATATCGAAGACGTCCGCGAAGAATTTGTCCGCGATTTCGTCTTCCCGATGTTCCGCGCGAATGCCGTTTACGAAGGTATCTACCTGCTTGGCACGTCTATCGCCCGTCCGCTGATTTCCAAGCGTTTGGTTGAGATTGCCGAAGCTGAAGGCGCTGACGCGATTGCCCACGGTGCGACTGGTAAAGGCAACGATCAGGTACGGTTTGAACTGGCCGCTTATGCGTTGAACCCAGACATCAAAGTCATCGCACCTTGGCGGGAATGGGATCTGACATCCCGTACGCGTTTGATTGAATTTGCAGAGCAGCACCAAATTCCTGTCGCCAAAGACAAACGTGGCGAAGCGCCGTTTTCTGTTGATGCGAACCTGCTGCACACATCTTCCGAAGGCAAAGTGCTGGAAGATCCAGCGATTGAAGCGCCGGAATATGTGTACCAGCGGACGGTTGCGCCGGAAGATGCGCCGAACGAGCCGGAATTCATCGAAATCGGGTTCGAACGCGGCGATGCTGTGTCCATCAATGGCGAAGCGATGTCGCCTGCTACTATCCTGACCAAGCTGAACGAATACGGCGGTAAGCACGGCATTGGCCGTTTGGACCTTGTTGAGAACCGTTTCGTCGGCATGAAGTCACGCGGTATCTACGAAACGCCGGGTGGCACTGTTCTGCTGGAAGCGCACCGTGGCATTGAACAAATCACGCTCGATTCCGGTGCTGGTCACCTGAAAGACAGCCTGATGCCACGCTACGCTGAACTGATCTACAATGGTTTCTGGTTCTCGCCTGAACGTGAAATGCTGCAAGCCGCGATTGATAAATCGCAGCAGCACGTCAGCGGCACCGTGAAGGTGAAGTTGTACAAAGGGTCTGCGACAACTGTTGCACGTTGGTCCGAGAATTCCCTGTATTCAGAGGCACATGTGACCTTTGAAGAAGATGCAGGCGCGTACGATCAAACAGATGCACAGGGCTTTATCCAGTTGAACGCGTTGCGTTTGAAATTGCTGGCCGCACGGGATCGTCGCAAGAAATGACCCAAGCCGATATGACCGAATTGTTGCAGCGGGGCGTGAACCACGCGCCGCTGGCAGGATCGTTGAAGTTTGATAGCGGCGATGACGGCGTGATCATTCTGGAAGACCAGACTGTATCGAATGTGGATCGCGACGCCGATTGCACGATCAAGATCACGGCGCCAAATCTGGCGAAACTGATCAAAGGCAAGCTAAACCCGATGACCGGTGTTGTGACTGGTAAGCTGAAGGTGTCTGGCGATGCGCGGATCGCGCTGAAACTGGGCGAATTGCTAAAGTCCTAAAGAAATTGCCCCGCTGGCGCAGGCCAACGGGGCAGTACCACAATACCACTTAAGAACTACCCGCATGATGCGGATCCCTTACCGGTTCATCGTATGTTTGGGGCATTACGATATTCTGAACGCGGCTGGATTTATTCTGTAGTCACGGTATTCAGCTGGGAAAGTTTCACAGGCTTCAGATTTTTTCTTTCGAGAGGCGTTCGAAATACGGCAGCGTTTCTTCCAACAGTTCTGCATCGCGACCAGTCAGTTCTGGCAGCGGCCCTTCCGCGCCTGCGAACCCTGTGGATTTATGAACGGCCCCATACCAATGCTGCGCCCAAATCCCGTCCGCATCACGCGGGCCTGCGTCCCACGCCAACATCGCCGGATCAAAATCCAATCCGATGTAATCGCACAGCAGGTGTAGCATTTCTTCGGGATCTTCACGGATATCGCTGCTGTCAATGACCGCACCGCCGATTTTGTCGAACAGGTCGACCTGCTGTTTGAAACCGAGATCACCCGCTGTGACCTGTTCGCGTTTTGCCGCATAACTCGCGATCACACGCGCCGGATGACGGATCAGATGGACGTTTTCACACTCGGCTGTCCAGTCCATCGGCATGCCGTCAATCATATGATGCGGCATGTGTTTCATGTAAAAATGCGGCTTTTCGTCAGGAATAGAGCCTACACAGCGCGCGGCGACCCTAGCCGGATCATCCTCGTGGGCCGCGATAATTTGATCGGCCATAGGGTGATCAAGACCGGTTTGCTTCAAGTACGCCGCATAAAACGGTTCGTCCCATGCCGCGAAATCGGCGCGGTTGCCGAAGGCGTACATCATGGCTGTCGACAGGTTACGCGGGCCAGACCACATCGCGATCCGCATTAGCTGCACTCCTGCGCGATAAGGTCGGCGTAAAGCTTGCGGATGCGTTTTGTCATTGGGCCAAGTTCACCGTTTCCGATTTGCCGCCCGTCGATTGACCCGACAGGCGTTTGCGCCCCAAAAGTGCCGGTCAAAAACACCTCGTCAGCGCCGTAGGTATCAACGAGCGAATAGTTGCGTTCGAACACAGGAATATCGTTCGCGCGGCACAGGTCGATGACCTTTTGGCGGGTGATCCCATTCATGCAGTAATCACCGGTGGAGGTCCAAACAGCCCCCTTGCGCACAATGAAAAAATTGCAGGCGTTGGTCGTGTTCACGAAGCCATGCACGTCGAGCATCAACGCCTCGTCTGCGCCTGCCTTTTGCGCGGCAATACAGGCAAGGATGCAGTTAAGTTTGGAATGCGAATTCAGTTTCGGGTCCTGCGTCATCGGCAAGCCACGCTGGTGCGGCACGGTTGCAAGGCTGATCGGACGCGGGATTTTCGGTTTCGAATGTTCCACGATAATCACAAATGTCGGTCCTGACTGGGACAGGTTCGGGTGCTGGAACGGACGTACCTTAACGCCGCGCGTGATCATCAGACGCGCATGGGCGTCGGTGGTGATGCCGTTGGATTTTTGCGTCTCTAACAAGGCGTCAAACACGCCTTTTCGGTCCATCCCGATGTCAAGATCAATCGCTTTCGCAGCTTCAAACAAACGGTCGAGATGTTCATCGGCAAAGGCCCAGTGATTGTCGTGCAGACGCAGCCCCTCCCAAATGCCGTCGCCCAACATGAAGCCGCTGTCATAAACGCTGACCATGGCTTGCGATTTGGGCACGATTTTACCGTCAACGTAGATCAGAATGTTGTCGTTGCGCGCGTCTTCTTCGGCTTGGTGGGTGGTCAAGTGATCGTCAGTCATCGTTGGAAAGCCTGTACTTCGGAAAGATCGGGGATCACGTCGGCGGTGCCGTTACGCGTGACCATCAATGCGCCTGCTTTCAGGGCCTGATTGATCGATTGTTCCATCGGCAAACCGCGGTCGAGACCCGCCAACACGTAGCCGGTGAACGTGTCGCCGGCACCAGTCGTGTCGACCGGATCAACCTTAATCGCGTCAAAATGCTGTTTGCCAGCGCGGCTATACCAGTCCGCGCCATCTGCGCCCAATGTGACGATCACGTCAGCCACGCCCAAGTCTTTGGCATCTTGGCCAGTTGCTTCTTTCAGTTGCGCGGCTTCGACTTCGTTCAGGATCAGGAAATCGATGTATTCGAGAACGGCTTTCACACGTTCTGCATCAAAAGGGGCCGCTGCATATCCGACCTTCAGCCCCATCTTTTTGGCAAGCTGTGTTCCAGTGCGTTGAAGGTTGGTTTCGTTCTGCGTGATGAACCAATCGCCTGTTTGGGCTTCGGACAATGCGGTCTGCAAAATCGCCTGCGGGATTTTGGCGTTCGCACCCGGATGCAAGATGATCATGTTTTCTGAATCCGCATCCACCGCGATGATCGCATGGGCGGTTTCAGTGTCTAACGTGGTGATATGGCGTGTATCGACGCCATATTCGAGCAAGCGTTGCTTTGCCCACGCCCCATCATACCCAACAGCACCGATGTGGTTTACTTGTGCCGCTGCCCGCGCCGCAGCAACGGACATATTGGCCCCCTTACCGCCCAGAAAAACCTTCCGGTCGGTTGCTGCCAGTGTTTCGCCACGCGCGGGAATATGCGGCACCGCATAAACGTAATCCGCGTTGATAGAGCCTAGATTCCAGATCGCCATGATTTACCCAATACGACAAGCGGCGATGACCGCCATGTTCAAGATATCGTTCACCGTAGAGGTGGTTGAGCAAAGTTGTACAGGCTTTCCGACGCCAGACAAGATCGGTCCAATCACAGTCGCGCCCGCCATTTCCTGCATCAGCTTCACCGAGATCGAGGCAGAGTGCCGCGCAGGTACGACCAAAACGTTTGCCGGACCTGTCAGACGTTGGAATGGGTACTGCGCCATGACGGCTGGGTTCAGTGCCACGTCGACGTTCATTTCACCTTCGTATTCGAAGTCGACACCGCGTTGATCAAGGATATTCGGGGCAACGTGCATCTTCTCAGCCCGTTCGGACACCGGATAACCAAATGTCGAGAACGACACGAAGGCAACGCGCGGATCAAGACCCAGTTCACGCGCGACCGCCGCACCCCGTTCAGCGATATCCGCCAGATCGTTTTCGTCCGGCCATTCGTGCACCAGCGTATCCGCCATCAGCACAATTTTACCTTTGTTCAGGATCGCGGTGACGCCCACAGCACCATCATGCGGTTCAGCGTCGAACACGCGGTTGATCAGTTCCAGAACATGCGCGGATTTCCGTGTCGCACCTGTAACCATCCCGTCGGCGTGACCATGTGCGACCATCAATGCCGCGAACACGTGGCGATCACGGGCTGCAAGACGGTGGACGTCCTGCATATCCAGACCTTTGCGTTGCAGGCGTTTGTAGAGAAAGTCCTTATAAGTGTCTAAATTGGGCGTATTCGCCGCATTCACGATTGTCAGTTCGTCGATTGCGTCTGCCATGCCTTCTGCTGTCAGCTTTTCTGCAACGTCATCTGCACGACCTACAACCAGCGCCGTCCCGAAACCAGACCGCTGGTACGTGACCGCTGCGCGCAAGACGCGCGGATCGTCGCCTTCTGCGAAAACGACTGTGGATTGATTGGAACGGGCACGCGCATTGAGGTTACGCAGCATGTTCGCGGTCGGATCCAAGCGCGCCTTTAGCGATGCTTCGTACCCTTCCATGTCGACGATGGGCCGACGTGCAACGCCAGTGTCCATGCCTGCCTGCGCCACAGCGGTTGGGATGCGGTAGATCAAGCGCGGATCAAACGGCGTCGGAATGATATAGTCGCGGCCAAAAGACAATTTCTTGCCGTAAGCCATCGCGACCTCGTCTGGCACATCTTCGCGGGCCAGATCAGCGAGCGCCTGGGCGCAGGCGATTTTCATTTCGTCGTTGATTGCGCGTGCATGAATGTCGAGCGCCCCGCGGAACAGGTAGGGGAAACCGAGGACGTTGTTCACTTGGTTCGGATAGTCGGACCGACCTGTGGCCACGATCACGTCATCGCGGACTTCGTGGGCTTCTTCTGGTGTGATTTCCGGATCAGGGTTTGCCATCGCGAAGATCACGGCGTTGGGTGCCATCGACACCACCATGTCCTGCGTCACAGCCCCTTTTGCTGACACGCCAAGGAAGACATCGCAGCCATCCATCGCTTCGGCCAATGTTCGTGTATCAGTGTTGGCCGCATGGGCAGATTTCCACTGGTTCATGCCTTCAGTGCGGCCCTGGTAAATCACGCCTTTGGTGTCGCACATAATGCAATTGTCGTGTTTCGCACCCATCGCCTTGAGCAATTCAAGACATGCAATGCCAGCAGCACCGGCACCGTTCAGAACAATCTTCACGTCTTCGATTTTCTTGCCTGAGATGTGCAGTGCGTTGATCAGGCCCGCAGCACAGATCACAGCCGTCCCGTGCTGGTCGTCATGGAACACGGGAATGTCCATTTCTTCCTTCAGGCGCTGTTCGATGATGAAGCATTCAGGAGCTTTGATATCTTCGAGGTTGATGCCACCAAAGGTCGGGCCCATCAGCTTCACAGCATTGCAGAATGCATCGGGGTCTTCTGTATCAAGTTCCAGGTCGATCGAATTCACGTCGGCGAACCGTTTGAACAGAACAGATTTGCCCTCCATCACGGGCTTAGACGCGAGCGCACCAAGGTTGCCTAATCCCAGAACAGCGGTCCCGTTCGAGATCACGGCGACCAGATTGCCCTTGTTGGTATAGTCGTACGCCGTCGCAGAATCGGCTGCGATTTCTTCGCAGGGGATCGCCACGCCGGGGGAATAGGCCAGCGACAAATCGCGTTGTGTGGTCATTGGCACGGTTGCCTGAATTTCCCACTTCCCCGGTGTTGGGGCGATGTGGAAAGACAGTGCGTCTTCCCGTGTCATTTTAGTCTTGGCCATGGTGTTCCTCCCGCATGCGTCCGACCTTTGTAAGGGGGGATCAAACCAAAGGGCAACGGGTGGATTTCGGGGTTTCGTCGCTAACATTGCGTCGGTAATGTCGCCCCGATGACCGTGGGGGAAATGTCGTGGCTGCCGAGAAAAGCACAGTGACGCCGATGATGGCGCAATATCTGGAGATTAAGCAGGCGCATCCGGATGCGTTGCTGTTCTACCGGATGGGTGATTTCTACGAGATGTTCTTTGACGATGCCGTTCATGCGGCAGAGGCGTTGGATATCGCCCTGACCAAACGCGGAAAACACGACGGGAATGACATCCCGATGTGCGGTGTCCCCCATCACGCCGCCGAAGGGTATTTTCTAACGCTGATCCGTAAAGGGTTTCGTGTCGCGGTTTGCGAACAAATGGAAAGCCCCGCTGAGGCGAAAAAGCGTGGATATAAAGCGGTCGTGAAGCGCGAAGTAGTGCGGCTGGTGACACCCGGTACGCTGACCGAGGATTCATTGTTGGATGCACGGCGGCATAACTTTTTGGCCGCCTATGCCACTGTACGTGATGAAGGTGCGCTGGCTTGGGTCGATATTTCGACGGGCGCGTTTCACGTGATGACCTGTCCGCGTGTTGCGTTGGGGCCGGAACTGGCGCGACTGACACCGCGTGAAGTGATCGTCGTTGACGGGTCAGAGCCCGATTTCGCCGAATTAGTGTCTGATGCGAGCGCTGCTTTGACCACGCTGGGGGCTGCGGCCTTTGACAGTACGGCCGGCGAAAAGCGGCTGCTGAACCTTTATAACATCGGATCGCTCGACGCTTACGGCACCTTTGCGCGAGCCGAAATTGCGGCGATGTCGGCTGTTGTTGAGTATTTGGAAATTACCCAGAAGGGCAAATTGCCCCTGCTGCGCCCACCTGTTTCTGAAGGCCAACGTGCAACGATGCAGATTGATGCGGCAACGCGGCGGTCGCTGGAATTGACACATGGCATGAACGGCGGTCGTGCCGGATCGTTGTTGGGTGCGATTGATAAAACGGTGACGGCTGGCGGTGCACGGTTGTTGGAGCGGCGTTTGGCGTCGCCATCTTGTAACCTTGCGGTCATTCAGGAACGGCAGGACACGGTTGCGTTTTTGGCTGGCGATAGCCGCCTGACCGGTGATCTGCGAGATCATCTGAAAGGCGTACATGATCTGGATCGTGCGTTGTCGCGGCTTGCGCTAGATCGCGGTGGTCCACGCGATATGGCCGCTATTCGCAACACGATTGGGCAGGCGCAGACTCTTTTTTCTACGTTGCAGGGTGATCTACCCGGCGTTTTGGTGAGTGCCGCTGCGGGGTTGCAAGGTCACGACGAATTGCTGGCGTTGCTTGATGCAGCGTTGATCGCAGAACCGCCTTTGTTGGCGCGCGATGGTGGTTTTATCGCGCAAGGCTATGACGCGGATCTGGATGAGGCGCGGACGCTGCGGGATGAAGGTCGATCTGTAATTGCAGCCATGCAAACGGAATTTATCGAATTGTCCGGCGTGTCTGCGTTGAAGATCAAACACAACAACGTGCTGGGCTATTTCATCGAAACCACAGCGACCCACGCTGAAAAGATGATGACGCCGCCTTTGAACGAAACATTCATTCACAGGCAAACAACGGCGAACCAAGTACGGTTCACGACCGTGGAACTGTCCGAGATCGAGACGCGGATTTTGAATGCTGGCGGGCGAGCGCTTGAGATTGAAAAGCGGCTTTATCAGTCTCTAACTCAGGCGATTGTGGCGCAAGCGGGTCCGCTGGGTGCGTTGGCCCGCGCCTTGGCCGAGATCGATTTGACCGCTGGTTTGGCGCATCTGGCTGCACAGGAAAACTGGGCGCGGCCAAAGATGGACGACAGCCGCGCGTTTGATCTGCAAGGCGGGCGGCATCCTGTGGTGGAAGCAGCCCTTAGCCAAGCGGGCGAGCCGTTTATTGCGAATGATTGCGATCTGTCGGACCAGTCGATCTGGTTGCTGACAGGTCCGAACATGGCGGGTAAATCGACGTTCCTGCGGCAGAATGCACTGATCGCGGTGCTGGCGCAGATGGGCAGTTTTGTACCTGCAAAGTCCGCACATATCGGAATCGTCAGCCAGATTTTCAGCCGTGTCGGGGCGTCAGATGATCTGGCAAAAGGCCGATCCACATTCATGGTCGAAATGGTCGAAACCGCCGCGATCCTGAACCAAGCGGATGATCGGGCCTTGGTAATTTTGGATGAAATCGGGCGGGGGACAGCGACCTATGACGGTCTATCCATCGCTTGGGCCACATTGGAACACTTGCACGATGTGAACCGCTGCCGCGCGTTGTTCGCCACGCATTACCACGAGATGTCGGCGCTTTCCGCGAAATTGGACGGCGTCGACAATGCGACGGTGACGGTGAAGGAATGGGAAGGCGACGTGATCTTCCTGCACGAAGTCCGCAAGGGCACGGCAGATCGCAGTTATGGTGTGCAGGTTGCGCGGCTTGCGGGACTGCCGCCCGCGGTGGTTGAACGCGCAAAAGTCGTGTTGGAAGCGCTGGAAAAAGGCGAACGCGAAGGCGGGTCAAACCGCAAGGCGATCATCGACGATCTACCGTTGTTTGCTGCCGCGCCACCGCCCGCGCCTGTCAAAGAAGTCGTGAAAGAATCCGCTGCAGAGGAGCGGTTGAAAACAATCATGCCGGATGAATTAACGCCGCGCGAGGCGTTGGCGTTGATCTACGAATTGCGAGATTTGGCGGACGGATAAGGGTTACCAGCTACCGCTTGCACCGCCGCCGCTGGAGCTGCCACCGCCGAAGGATGATGATGATGAACCACTGGACGATGATGAAAAGCTGCTACTTGAATTGCTTGAGACATTTTGATCTTCGATCTTTGGAATGACAAACATGGTCACTGTTTCATGATCGCAGTTTTTGCAAAGCGCATAGGCTCTGCCATGGCCTTGGCTGGTTCGCGTCGGATAGGTGTCGGTGATTTTGGTGATGTATTGCGTTTTGTAGCTGCAACTTGGGCAAACCTTGTGACTATTGAAGAGCGCTGGATAGGCTTCGACCCGCACATGATCACATTGGCGGCAGGCCCAGACGTCGTGATCCATCGCCTTGATCCGTTCTTCGATGATCTGGCCCTGACTTAGGAATGCGTCTTCTTCCTCTTCGGTCAGCCAGTACATTTTTGACCCGTCAATCCGGCAAATGCGCGGTTTTGTCCGTTTGTGGTGACGGTACGCTTTCGTGCCGAAATAAAGCCCGAACGGCGTGCCGATTCCCAGTATCCACCAGAACGCCATCGCAACAAATCGGCCTGTTGCGTTTAACATTCGTGTCAGAAGGTTCGCGTCATATTCACCAGGATATCGGCCTGTGACGGCTTGGATGATCTTGATCATGCCTTCGTCGATGCCGGTGTAATATGCATCTTCTCGAAAGGCGGGGGTGATGGTCGTGTCGATGATACGCTTCATTTCCGCATTGTATTCAGCGCCATAACTGGCGCCGAGTTCGATCCGCAGTTTGCGATCCCGACGTGAAACGAGAAGAAGGATACCGTCGTTCGTGTCCGCGTTCCCGATGCCCCATGCATTGAACAAGCCAGTGGCGAAAGGTTCGATCCGGCCGCTGTGCCCGTAATCAGACATGCGATTGATGGTCAAAATGGTGAATTCGATGCCCCGAGCATCATTCAGTTCTTCAAGCCGATACCGCAGCCGCGATTCCCAAGAATTGGGAATTAAGCCCGCGTAGTCATTGACGTAAAGGTCTTCATAATCGGGGTAGGTTGTTTGCGCCTGCCCCGCAGACGCAAAAAGCAGGAGCATCACTGCCCCTGCCCTGATTATATTTGCAAAAGCGCCGATTAGGACGCTGGTGTTGAGGAAACCCCAACTTGCGCGGCGCGCAGAAGACGGTCGTGCAACATGAAACCTTCGGCGGCGACTTGAATGATGTCCCCTGCTTTGGTGCCTGGCACGGGGGCCTCGAACATCGCTTCGTGCAGCTTGGGGTCAAATTTATCGCCGACCTCAGGCACGATGGGGTCGATGCCGTGCTTTTTGAAGGTCGAGATCAATGCGCGCATTGTCAGTTCGACACCTTCGAGCAAAGCCGCGTTTGCGTCGCCTTCGGCTTCTTCCGCTGAATTCAACGCGCGGCGCAGGTTGTCGTAGACCGGCAGCAAATCACGCGCGAGTTTGGACCCGCCGTAGTTTTCCGCTTCACGCCGATCCCGATCAGACCGTTTGCGGATGTTTTCAACGTCGGCCAGTGCGCGCATGAATTTGTCACGGAAATCGTCACGCTCTGTCTTGATGGCTTCGATTTCTTCAAAGCCGCCTTGATCGAAATCAGGCTCTTCACCCTCAGCAACAAGGTCATCCAAGGACATCGGTTCTGCGTTTTCGTCTACCATCTTTTTCTACCTCTAGGACCGGTCGGCAATCATTTTGCCCACCAGCTGTGCCGTATAATTTACGATGGGAACAATCCGCCCATAATTGAGGCGAGTCGGCCCAATGACGCCAACGGCGCCAATAATCTTCTGATCGGCGTTCATATAAGGAGAAACCACCAAAGAGGAACCCGAAAGTGAGAACAATTTGTTCTCTGACCCAATAAAAATGCGAACGCCATCGGCATCGTCTGCCAGTTCCAAGAATTGGGCGATGTCGCGCTTTGCCTCTAGGTCATCAAACAGGGTGCGAATGCGGTCGAGATCGGCCTCGGATTCGTTATCCGTTAACAGATTTCCCCTGCCCCGCACGATCAGCCGTTCGGTTGTTTCGCCTTTGTTTTCCCAAATCGCCGCGCCTGTTTCGACGAGTTCAGCGGCAAGCGCATCAATTTCTTGGCGACGTGCTGCGATTTCACGCGTGATGATCCCGTCGAGTTCGGACAGCGTGTGGCCTTCGGCAATTGCGTTCAGGAAATTGGCAGCTTCACGCATGGACGATGGCGTTTGTCCGGCTGGCGGTGTGAACAGGCGGTTTTCGACGTGGCCATCAGCGAAGACAAGAACCACCAGTGCCCGTTCGCGCGACAGCGAAACAAAGTCGATATGTTTGATCGGTGCTTCGTGCTTTGGTGTCAGGACAAGGCTGGCCCCATGGGTCACGCCGGACAAGGCAGATCCGACACGATCCAACAACGCAGTTACGTCGCTATCTTTTTCACCCATGGTCTGGTCGATCCGCTGGCGGTCTTCGGCACCAAGATCGCCCATTTCGAGAATACCATCGACGAACATCCGTAGACCTAGCTGCGTCGGCACACGCCCTGCGCTGACATGGGGCGACCCGACAAGACCCAGATATTCGAGGTCCTGCATCACGTTCCGAACAGTCGCGGCGGATACGCTTTCCGACAATGTCCGCGTCAAAGTCCGCGACCCAACAGGTGCGCCAGTTTCAAGATAGCCTTCGACGACCCGCTGAAACACTTCGCGGGACCGATCGGTCATATCTTCGATTTGTGGCTTCTTGTCGGACATCAGACTTCTTCAAAAGGAGCAGTGCAATTAAGACCAAGTGGTTGCTGGCGTCAATCAGGCTTGGAATTTTCATGTGGGGCGCGTATCGCAGGTGTGCAACCAATGACAGGAGTTCCCCCATGCGTCCATCAGGCCGTCAGACGAATGAAATGCGCGAAGTTTCCATCGAGACTGGTGTCACGATCCACGCCGAAGGATCCTGTTTGATCAAGATGGGCAACACCCATGTGTTGTGCACTGCGACGGTTGACGAAAAAGTGCCCCCTTTCATGCGCAATTCCGGTCTGGGTTGGGTGACGGCGGAATACGGGATGCTGCCGCGGGCGACGCATACGCGGATGCGCCGTGAAGCGAAGAATGGTCAATCTGGCCGGACCCAAGAAATTCAACGTTTGATCGGTCGGTCCCTGCGGGCTGGTGTTGATCGCGTGGCTTTGGGTGAACGTCAAATTCAAATCGACTGCGATGTGATCCAAGCCGACGGCGGCACGCGTTGTGCGGCGATCACGGGTGGTTGGGTTGCGCTGAAACTGGCCGTGAACCAATTGATGAAAGCGGGCATGATTACGTCCGATCCGCTGGTTGAACCGGTAGCCGCGATTTCATGCGGTATCTACGCGGGCCAAGAAGTGCTTGATCTGGATTATCCCGAGGATTCAGAAGCTGGCGTTGATGGCAATTTCATCATGACAGGCGACAAGTTGATTGAAGTACAAATGTCCGCTGAAGGATCTACTTTTACCCGGGCACAAATGAACGGCTTGCTGGACCTCGCTGAAAAAGGCGTGTCCGAACTGAAAGCAGTTCAGCTGGCAGCGGTATCCTAAGATGCGGAAGTTCACGGGTGATCAGCTGGTTGTGGCGACACACAACAAAGGCAAACTGGAAGAGATTTCAGCATTGCTTGCGCCCTATGGCGTGAAAATTTCGTCCAACGACGATCATGGCCTGCCGGAACCTGTGGAAGACGGTCAGACATTTATCGATAACGCACGGATCAAGGCACATGCAGCGGCCAAAGCGACAGGCTTGCCTGCATTGGCCGATGACAGTGGTTTGTCCGTTGATGCGTTAGATGGTGCACCCGGGATTTACACAGCGGATTGGGCGGAAACGCCGAATGGCCGTGATTTCCCGATGGCTATGAAAAAGGTCGAAGATGCGTTGGCAGCCAAAGGCGCGGACGTTTCACGTAAAGCGCAGTTCAACTGTACACTCGTTCTTGCATGGCCGGATGGACACGATGAGGTGTTTCCCGGTATCATGCCCGGTCAGCTGGTTTGGCCAATGCGCGGTAATGAAGGCCACGGATACGATCCCGTGTTCCAACCAGACGGATATGACATCACATTCGGCGAAATGGATCGTTGGGAAAAGAACAAGATCAGCCACCGCGCTGATGCGTTTGCCAAGTTAGTGTCTGGTTGCTTTGAATAACGATTGGGAAAACGGGGGCTTCGGCCTTTATATCCACTGGCCGTTTTGTCAGGCAAAATGCCCCTATTGTGACTTTAACAGTCACGTGGTGCGCGAGATTGATCAAACGGTTTGGCGCGACGCGTATATCAGCGAAATCCGCCGGACCGCTGCTGAAACCGAAGGACGTGTTTTGCGATCCGTGTTCTTTGGTGGCGGCACGCCCAGCATGATGGACCCCGATCTAGTTGACTCGATCTTACGCGAGGTTCGCGCGGCGTGGCCTGCTGCGAACGATATCGAGATCACGCTTGAGGCAAATCCAACATCTGTCGAAGCGGGTCGGTTTCGGGGATATCGCGGTGCTGGTGTGAACCGTGTGTCGATGGGTGTGCAGGCGTTGAACGATCCGGATCTGAAAGCGCTTGGACGTTTGCATTCTGCATCCGAAGCCATGGCTGCATTTGATGTCGCGCGTGGCGTGTTTGATCGGGTGAGTTTTGATCTTATTTATGCGCGTCAGGATCAAACCGTTAGCGCGTGGGAAGCTGAGCTGAAACAGGCACTAAACCTCGCAATAGACCATCTTTCTTTGTACCAACTGACGATCGAAGATGGCACTGCGTTCGGGGACCGCTACGCAGCTGGAAAGCTACGCGGCTTGCCGGACGAAGATCGCGCTACAAAAATGTACGAAATCACGCAAGCGATCACGGTCGATGCCGGATATCATACCTACGAAGTGTCTAACCACGCTAAACCGGGTCAGGAAAGCAGGCACAATCTGTTGTACTGGCATTATGGCGATTACGTCGGAATCGGACCTGGTGCGCATGGCCGCGTGACGATCGATGGGCAGCGTTATGCGACCGAAGCACCGCTTGGTCCGTTCGATTGGTTGAAAGCAGTACGCAAAGGCGGCAGCGGCGAAAGTGATCGCACCGTTTTATCCCGACCCGACCAAACTAGCGAATTTCTACTGATGGGGTTGCGCGTGACAGAAGGCGTATCATTGGCGCGCCTGCAAGCATTGTCCGGCGGCGCATATGACGCAAACATCGCAAGTTTGCGCGACATGGGCATGGTCGAAACGAAAGACGGCCAATTGCGCGTTACTGCAAAAGGCCGTCCATTATTGAATGCTGTATTGAGCGAACTGTTACGGGATTAACCGCCCAAAGCGCGCAGCAAGTCGTCAAGTTGATCAAGGCTTTTGTAGTTCAGAACCATCTTGCCGCCTTCACCATCCCCAGAATGATCAATGCTGACTTTCATGCCAAGATTGGCGGCAAGCTCTGCCTCGATCTGAAGTGTATCGGCGTCCTTTTTACCGGCAGGTTTTTTCGCTTTTGGTGTCTGGTCGCCCGCGTTCGGGTCTTTTTTGGCAAGACGTTCGGCGTCACGTACTGACAATCCATTCTCGACAATCTGCCGCGCCAGAGCACTGGCAAATGGATGACCGACCAGAGCACGCGCGTGTCCTGCGGATAGCTGACCTTCAACCAACATACGCTGCACGTCATCTGGCAAGTTCAGCAGGCGCAAAAGGTTCGCGATGTGGCTGCGGCTTTTGCCAAGCGCCTGTGACATCTGATCTTGGGTATGCCCAAAACGATCCATCAACTGACGATACCCTGCCGCTTCGTCCACTGGGTTCAGATCTGCACGTTGAATGTTTTCGATAATCGCGATTTCAAGAACTTCAGTGTCATCGAATTCACGGACAATCACCGGCACTTCATGCAGCTGGGCGATCTGCGACGCACGCCAACGGCGTTCACCTGCTACGATTTCAAAATGGTCGGGACGATCTGCGATAGCACGGACGATCAAAGGCTGAATAATGCCTTTTTCTTTAATCGAAGACGCCAGTTCAGCCAGCGCATCTTCGTTAAAAGCACGACGCGGCTGATCCGGATTTGGGTGTACCCGTTCGACTGGCAAATGCGTTTCAGCTTTACGCGGTGCTGCTGTCTGTTCAGGTCCGACATCCGCCATCAATGCAGACAAGCCACGCCCCAGACCACGGTTTTTGTTCGGTTTGTTCGACATGGTTTAGGCCCTTTGCTTAGCGGGCTGTTCACGCCCGATGATTTCTTTTGCAAGCGCGCGATACGCCTGACTGCCCTTGGATTGCGCGTCGTATTGCAGAACTGGCAGGGCAAAAGATGGTGCTTCGCTTAACCGGACGTTCCGCGGGATCACGGTCTGGAACACAAGATCACCCAGATTGTCGCGCGCGTCCATTTCAACCTGTTGCGATAGGTTGTTGCGGCTGTCGTACATGGTCAGCGCCACGCCTTCGATCCGCAAATTCGGGTTCGCTGTTTGGCGCACATCGCGGATTGTCAGCATGAGTTGAGACAGACCTTCCAACGCGAAAAATTCACTTTGCAGGGGGACTACGACGGAATCCGCAGCGACCATCGCGTTCACCGTCAGAATATTCAACGACGGCGGGCAGTCGATCAACACATAGTCGAAACCATATCGGTCGATATCAATCTGGCGCAAAGCATCATGCAGCAGGAAGCTGCGTTTTTCATTTGAGATCAGTTCGATATCGGCAGAACTTAAGTCAGTTGTCGCCGGAATGATCGCAAGATTTTGGATATCTGTTGCCTGAATAGCTTCTTCAAGCGTCGCTTCGCCAGCGAGCAGATCGTAAGTTGTGATATCACGGTCGTCCTGTTCAACACCAAGACCAGTGGACGCGTTCCCCTGCGGGTCAAGGTCAACCAACAACACGTGACGGCCAGCTTCGGCCAACGCCGCTCCAAGGTTGATCGTCGTTGTCGTCTTACCAACGCCGCCCTTCTGGTTCGCAACAGCGATAATTTTAGGTCCGGTACTGCGGCGATTATGCGGCACGGGCGATCCTTTTCAGTGAGAGAATGCGTGAGTCTGGTTCGGTGATACTGGTGTATTCAGCCAATTCAAAGTCCCAATTGCCGCGAACGGCATTCAATTCTTCAGCGTATGTCCGACCCTTCATCAAAAGCGCCTGCCCCGCTGGACGCAGATGTATTTCGATCATCGGCAGCAAGTCTTCAATACTTGCCAAGGCACGCGCACTTACTATATCTGCGTCTTGTGGAGCCGCTTTTTCTATACGTTGTGGTATTACATAGGCATTCAATCCGAGTTCGCGAATTGCGGTTCTCAGAAATGTGCACTTACGCGCATCGCTCTCGATCAGTGTAAACTTTGTATCTGGCGACAGTTCTTTTGCAATAATAGCCATAACGATCCCAGGAAAACCACCGCCACTGCCGATATCTACCCAATGCTTCGGGCTATCCGCATATTGGAACACTTGTGCGGAATCGATGATATGTCGGTTCCAAATATCTGGGACTGTCGATTTTGCGATCAAATTGATCTTGGCTGTCCATTTTGCAGTCAGCTCACCAAATGCCTCGAGATGTTGGATTGTTTCACGTGAAACACTGACGCCAATTTTTTCGATCATATTAGCTACCGGTCTTTCTAACTGAGGACTTCCGCAAACGGCTAAGAATTAGCATTAGCGCTGCTGGGGTAACGCCATCAACTCTACCAGCCTTCGCAATGGTTTCAGGTCGTGCCTTTGTTAATTTCGCCACCATTTCGTTAGATAGCCCGTTGATGGACGCATAATCGAGGTCCGGGGGAATGATCTGCGCTTCATCCCGTTCCATTGCAGCAATATCCTTTTCCTGCCGCGCAATATAATTTGCATAAAGCGCATCGCACTTCACCTGCTGTTGGATCACAGGATCATCCGTCAAAGGCGCATCCAACAACTGTTTGATATGAGAGAAGTCAAAGTCGATCAGAGCCAGTGCGTCCAATGCAGAACGACGCGGACCGTCGGCGTTCAATTTCACGCCCTGCCCCGCGATTTCTCGCGCAGACAATGAAATATCAGCCAAAGAAGCTTTCGTTGCATCAATCGCCGTCATTTTTTCAGAAAACGCCCGCCACCGAACATCTGAAACGCAACCAACCTCACGACCTAGGCCTGTCAATCTCTGGTCCGCGTTATCAGCACGCAACGACAACCGGAATTCAGCCCGAGAGGTAAACATGCGATATGGTTCGCTGACGCCTCTGGTCGTGAGATCGTCAACCATAACTCCGATGTAGGAAGAACGCCGGCTAAAGTGCAGCGCTTCTTGACCTTTGATTCGTCGCGCCGCATTCAAACCAGCAACCAATCCTTGCGCTGCTGCTTCTTCGTATCCAGTTGTCCCGTTGATTTGACCAGCAAGATATAATCCCGGCACGTCTTTCAATTCCAGCGTAAGGCTCAACGCACGCGGATCGACGTAATCGTATTCAATTGCGTATCCCGGCTGCAAGATTTTGGCGCTTTCCAGTCCGTAGATCGAATGAACGTAGTCATCTTGAACATCCACCGGCAACGATGTTGAGATGCCATTCGGATAGACCGTATGATCGGTAACCCCTTCAGGTTCCAAGAAAATCTGATGTGATGTCTTATCCGCAAACCGAACGATTTTGTCTTCGATTGAAGGGCAATAACGGGGCCCAATACCATCGATGTGCCCGCCATACATAGCCGAGCGTTTCAGGTTCTCGCGAATGATATCGTGCGTTGCTTCGTTTGTGTGGGTAATACCACACGAAATCTGTTGGGCTGTCGGTGTCTTTGACATGAAAGAGAACATCGTTGGCGCGTCATCACCCGCCTGCATCTCAAGCTTATCCCAAGCAATAGTGCGCCCATCTAAGCGTGGCGGCGTACCAGTCTTGAGCCGTCCGAGTGGAAGATCAAAGGAATCGATGCGTTCAGCCAATTTGATCGAAGGCTGTTCACCCATACGACCACCAGGTTTTGCGACATCACCTACGTGAATGACCCCGCGAAGGAATGTACCCGTTGTTAGAATGACCGCCTGCGCATGAATTTCGCTCCCATCAGGGAGCGTGATGCCGGCGACCTTCCCGTCTGTCATGATGAAATCAGCGACTTCGCCTTCAATGACATCGAGATATTGCTGTTCGCTGGTAAGGCGTTGCATTTCGCGACGATAGATTGCGCGATCAGATTGTGCACGCGGGCCCTGCACTGCTGGGCCTTTAGTACGGTTCAAAAGCCTGAACTGGATACCTGCCAGATCAGCGACCGTACCCATGACACCATCAAGCGCGTCAATTTCCCGAACAAGATGCCCTTTTCCCAGTCCGCCGATGGCCGGATTACAAGACATAACGCCAATGGTATCCGCACTAAGCGTCACCAGCGCGGTTTCAACACCCATTCTGGCCGCGGCATGCGCAGCTTCGGTTCCGGCGTGCCCACCGCCAACAACAATGACGTCGTAATGTTTCACGTGAAACACTCCTTATTTGCCGATGCAAAAACTCATGAAGATTTCGTCCAAGACGTGTTCGACATCTACACGACCAACGAGCGAATCGACAGCCCGAATTGCCGTGCGTAGATCTTCGGCAATGAGATCGCTCATTCCCATGGGATCATCAATGGAACCGATTGCCACATTAAGCCCTTCGATCCCTTGTTTCAAGGCGATCCGATGACGTTCGCGCATCGCGACCCCGACAGAAGCAACACGTTGCTTTAATTCCGCCCCGATACGATTGATTAGTTCGTCGACACCTGCACCTGTTTTACCGGAGATGGCAAAATCGCCAGAAGATTCAACATCTCCTTTGGCGCGCACGGTAATATCACCATCTACCATATCTAGTTGAGCAGTTTCGCCATCAAGCAACATGTACACGCGAAGGTCGGCTGCGGCTGCCCTGTCTTTCGCACGCGCGACACCCATCATTTCGATCTGATCTTCGCTTTCGCGCAATCCTGCAGTGTCCAGGAACGTGACAGGTAAACCGTCTAAGTCGAAACGCACCTCGATCACATCGCGTGTTGTACCCGCAATATCAGACGTGATGGCCGCATCGCGCCCTGCAATCCTGTTGAGCAATGTTGATTTACCAACGTTCGGTGCGCCGACGATCGCAACTTCGAAACCGTCACGAACGCGTTCGGCAATCTGCACGCCGTCATGTTCGCGAGCAAGGCTTTCTCGAACATCAAGAATTAGCTCTTTCACTTCAGGCCGTGTGTCGACTGGTACCTCTTCATCCGCGAAATCGATGGTTGCTTCCAACAAAGCTGTTGCTCTGATCAGCTTGCGCCGCCAATCTTCCGCCCGTTGCCCAAGTTCGCCGGAAAAAACACGAAGCGCTTGTTTTCGCTGTCCTTCGGTTTCAGCGTCGATCAGATCGGCGAGGCCTTCCACCTGTGCCAGATCAAGCCGCCCGTTTTCGAGCGCTCGTTTGGTGAATTCACCTGCTTCTGCTTGGCGCAGCAACGGATGATCGCCGAGAACACGTAGCACCGCTGCTACGACAGCCGGGCTTCCGTGCAATTGAAGTTCGACAACTTCTTCACCGGTAAAGCTTTGCCCAGATGGAAACCGCAGAACCAAAGCCTCGTCAAGCAAAACGCCATCTGCGTCGATAATGCGCCGGACGCCGCGATCCGCTGGCACATTTGACATGATATCTTGCGATGCAGTCATCGCGTCAGGGCCAGACAAGCGTACAACTGCAACGCCTGCCCGTCCCTGTGCTGTCGCCAAGGCAAAAATCGTATCCATCATCCTAACCCATTGTTTAGGAATAATAATTTATGTGTTCATTGAGTCGAAGAAGTCTTCGTTTGTCTTGGTCTGCTTCAATTTCCCGATCAGGAATTCGATCGCATCCGTGGTCCCCATTGGGTTCAGGATACGGCGCAGCACATATGTTTTCTGAAGATCGATTTTGTCGACTAACAGTTCTTCTTTCCGCGTACCGGACTTGAGAATGTCCATCGCTGGGAAGACGCGTTTATCTGCAACTTTACGATCCAGCACGATTTCAGAGTTACCGGTCCCTTTGAATTCTTCAAAGATGACTTCGTCCATCCGGCTACCTGTGTCGATCAATGCTGTTGCGATGATGGTCAAAGACCCGCCTTCTTCGATGTTCCGCGCTGCACCAAAGAAACGCTTTGGACGTTGCAAGGCGTTGGCGTCCACACCACCGGTCAGAACTTTACCGGATGATGGCACTGTCGTGTTAAACGCACGGCCCAAACGCGTGATGGAATCGAGAAGGATGACAACGTCCCGCTTATGTTCGACGAGACGTTTCGCTTTTTCGATGACCATTTCGGACACAGCCACGTGACGCGTTGCTGGTTCGTCGAATGTGGAAGACACAACTTCGCCCTTCACAGACCGCTGCATGTCTGTAACTTCTTCCGGCCGTTCGTCGATCAACAGAACGATCAGGTAGCATTCGGGGTGGTTCTTTTCGATGCTGTTCGCGATATTTTGCAGCAGAACCGTTTTACCTGTCCGCGGCGGTGCCACGATCAAGGACCGCTGTCCTTTACCGATTGGCGACACTAGGTCGATAATCCGCGCGGATCGGTCTTTGGTGTTGTTCTCTGATTTGACTTCCATATTCAGCCGCTCGTCTGGGTAGAGCGGTGTCAGGTTGTCGAAGGCTACTTTGTGTTTTGCTTTTTCCGGTTCTTCGAAGTTGATAGATTCAACTGAGATCAGCGCGAAATAGCGTTCGTTTTCAAGCGGTTCTTTGATGACCCCTTGAACCGTATCCCCAGTCCGCAAGGAATGAATCCGGATCATTTCAGGCGACACGTAAATATCGTCGGGGCCTGGTAGGTAGTTCGCTTCTGGTGAACGCAGGAAACCAAAGCCGTCTTGCAGCACTTCCAGCACACCGTCGCCGCCGATCACCCATTCTTCATCCGCACGTTCACGCAGAATGGCGAACATCATATCGCCTTTGCGCATTGTGGACGCGTTTTCGATCTCGAGCTCTTCAGCGAGAGACAGCAGGTCCTTCGGGCTTTGCGCTTTCAGGTCGGCAAGGTTCAGACGGTGGGTCATATGCAGTTATCCACGCGCAGGCCCGTGGGTTGCGCGACTTTCAAAACAAATCTGGAAAATGCGATCCCCGAACGGGGTGCGCCTGCTGTGTAGGTTTTTCAGCTTGCTGAGTCAATCAAAACGGACGGACGACAACGGCAACGAGAATGACAAGCATCAGAACCGTCGGAATTTCGTTCGCCATTCGGTACTGACGACCCGTCTTCGCCTGCCCGACTGCCACCGCTTTGCGTTGTTTCCCCAGCCACACGTGGAACACCGTCATAGCGATGACCCCCAACAGCTTGGCCCAGCCCCATACGGCCCCGAAATCCAGCATCCCTAGCCCGATCATGATCAATCCGCAGACCCACGCAACCATCATCGCAGGGTTCATGATCACACGGTGCAGTTTTTCTTCCATCATTTGGAACGTCTGATCAATCTCTGACCCTGAACCAGGTGTTGTCCGTTCGACGTGATGCACCAATAATCTAGGCAAATAGAACAGCGCTGCCATCCAGCTGATCACGGCTGCGATGTGTAGCATTTTGATCCATGGATAGAGATAGCTAAGCAGGTCGATCATAGCGCTGTCCTTATTCTTTCTACTCTTAAATATATATTAAGTATTAGAAAGATGATGATGATTATAGTGTCGTCGTTTTCTGTGGTTTCTTTTTTTATCCGGCAAGTTATCCACCGGTTGAGACCGATCATACTTTGTGAACTTTTGTATACTTCTTTCAGTATATTGAATTATTTCAATAGTTTATTCCGCATTCTTTGCGTACGATGACTTAGCGTCATCCATTGACTCTCGCATAGCGTGCGATTCGTCCACAAGCCTGACTTATCCTCATCCACCGTGGACAAACGTGCTGAACTCTGGGCAAAAAGTCGGGGTTATACCCAAGCCGTTGGTTGGGTCGATTTACCCTCAGGTGTGTGCTCAGATTCTTCACGCATTTTTCCAAAAGGTTATCCACATGGCTGATCCGATTATCCTTGCCTCTGGTTCTGAAATCCGTGCGACGCTTTTGCGCAATGCTGGTGTCGATTTTGATGTCGCGATTGCCCGCGTGGATGAAGATGCGATCAAACAAGCCCTTTTGGCTGAAGACGCCCCGCCCCGCGACATTGCCGATACATTAGCCGAGATGAAAGCCCGCAAGGTTGCGTCAAAACATCCCGATGCTTTGGTGATTGGCTGTGATCAGGTGTTAGCCTTTCAACAACAGACGTTATCCAAGCCCACATCGCCGGATGATGCCCTTGCCCAGTTGAAGATGATGCGCGGTAAGGTCCATCAGTTGTTGTCGGCTGCTGTTCTTTATGGCGAGGGTAAACCGCAGTGGCGTCATGTGGGTGTGGTACGTCTGCATATGCGCGATGCGTCTGACGCCTATCTTGAAGGCTATGTCGACCGGAATTGGGACAGCATTCGTCACGCGGTTGGTGCCTATAAACTGGAAGAAGAAGGCGCACGCCTGTTTCACCGTGTTGAGGGCGACTATTTCAATGTCCTTGGTCTGCCGTTACTAGAGTTACTATCGTATCTAACCTTGCGCGGGACTTTAGACGGATGAGTGTGACTGTTATTCCATTGGCTGGCGTGATCGGGAACCCGATCTCCCATTCGAAATCGCCGAAGATGCACAAATACTGGCTGCGTAAATATGGCCTGTTGGGTGATTATGTGCCGCTGCATGTCCACGAGGACGATCTGGAACGTGTGATCCGTACGATGCCGTTGATGGGGTTCGCGGGCGCAAACGTCACGATCCCGCATAAGGTGAACGTGATGTCGATTGCTGATCAGGTCAGCGACCGCGCCACATTAATTGGTGCCGCCAATACGCTGATTTTCAAGAAAGACGGTAAGATTTACGCCGATAACACCGATGGCTATGGGTTTATGGCGAATATCAAGCAAAACGCACCTGACTGGAATCCAAAGGCCGGTCCTGCTGCGATCTTTGGTGCGGGTGGTGCGGCGCGCGCTGTGATTGTGGCACTTGCGGATGCGGGTGTGCCTGAAATTTACCTGTCCAACCGTACCCGTCCCAAGGCCGAAGCGCTGAAGTCCGAATTTGGCGCACGGATCAAAGTCGTGGATTGGGTGCAGGCGGGCAATATGCTAGATGATGCCAGTACAGTTGTGAATACGACATCGCTTGGGATGAAGGGTGCCGCCGAATTCCGCGTCCCGCTGGATGGTTTGCGTCCGGGAATGGTTGTGACTGATCTGGTCTATACGCCGTTGCGTACGCGTTTGTTGGATGAAGCGGAAAAGGCGGGTTGTACCGTTGTTGATGGTCTTGGGATGTTGCTGCACCAAGGCGTGCCGGGGTTTGAACGGTGGTTTGGTGTCCGCCCCGAAGTTGACGATGATCTACGGCAGGTGATGTTACGATGATCACACTTGGTCTGACGGGTTCGATCGGGATGGGAAAATCCACGACCGCCCAAATGTTCGCGGATCTTGGCGTGCCTGTCTGGGATGCGGATGCTGCTGTCCACCGGATTTATAGCGTTGGTGGGACGGCTGTTGGTCCTGTGTCTGACGTCTACCCGATGGCGATCACCAATGGCGCGGTTGATCGGGGTAAGCTGAAAGATATGATGGCGGACCGCGATGGTGTGTTGGAGAAAATTCAGGAAATCGTGCACCCACTTGTCGCCGCTGATCGGCAGGCGTTTCTGGATGATCATAAAGACACCGATTTTGTTCTGCTCGATATTCCTCTGCTCTTTGAAACGGGTGCCGAGAAATGGATCGACGTGACGATCTGTGTCTCTGCCCCCGCTGACGTGCAAGAGAACCGCGTTTTGTCGCGTAAAGGCATGACAAAGCAGACGTTTGATATGATCCTGTCACACCAAATGCCGGATGCTGATAAACGCGCGAAGGCGGATCATGTCATTGAGACGCTTGAACTGAATGCGACCCGTGATGCTGTCGCTAAACTGATGACTGACTTGAAGGCTACCCATGGCTGATCGTGAAATCGTTCTTGATACCGAAACTACAGGCTTTGAACCGCATGAAGGCGACCGGATCGTTGAAATCGGTGCGGTTGAACTGATTGGTCACGTGCCGACTGGCCGCACATATCACCAATATATCAATCCGATGCGGTCGATGCCGGAAGGTGCGTTTGGCGTGCATGGGATCGGTCCCGATTTGCTTGATGTGCCGCGTGATCCGAAACCGGGTGAGGTTATTCTGAAGGATAAACCGCTGTTTGCAGACATTGCGCAGGATTTCATCGATTTTGTCGGGGATTCCCGCATGGTGATCCACAACGCGGCCTTTGATATGAAGTTTTTGAACGCCGAACTTGGCTGGCTGAACCGCCCGCTTTTACCGATGGATCAATCGCTGGATACGCTGGCCATCGCGCGGCGGAAATTCCCCGGTTCGCCTGCGTCTTTGGATGCGTTGTGTCGCCGGTTTGGCATCGACAACACAAACCGGACGCTGCACGGCGCGTTGCTGGATAGTGAAATTCTGGCGGAAGTGTATCTGGAACTGATCGGTGGTCGACAGCCCGGCATGGTTTTGCAGGCGGCTACGACACAAAAGGCGGGTGGATCTGATGAAGATTGGCGGCCATCGCGCCGTCCTGATCCCCTGCCTTCGCGTATTTCCGAAGAAGAGGCCGCCGCCCACGCTAAATTCATTGATAGCTTGGGCGACGATGCTTTGTGGAAGACGCTAAACTAGCGCCCAAACCTTACTGAACAGGTGTTTCCGCTTTTTGCGCTTCGACACGACGCGCGATTTCAGAGCGGTAGAGTGCCAAGAAGTCGATCGTTTCAAGGTTCAGCGGCGGGAAACCACCGTCACGTGTCACATCGCTGACCACACGGCGCACGAATGGGAACGTGATGCGCGGGCATTCGATCAACAGGTACGGGTGCATCTGTTCTTCTGGAACACCTTCGACGTGGAAGATGCCAGCATATTCAAGTTCCAGCACGAACAACGGTTCGCCGGAGTCTTTCGCGCTGCTGGTGATGTTCAGCTTTGTGATGATTTCGAACTGGTTTTCAGCAGACCGTTTTTTCGCATCAAGGTTTACCTGAACTTTGATTTCAGGTTTCGCATCAGGGCTGGCACCCTTTTGCGCAAGGATGTTTTCGAAAGAAAGGTCGCGGATGTACTGTGCCAAAACGCGGCTTTTCGCCTGCATGGCTTGTTCTTGCGGTGTTGCTGCTGCTGTCTCTGGTGTTTCGTCTGCCATGGGATGCTCCGGCCTTTAAAAATTGATTTCGCGAATTGGTAACAGGACGTTGCACCAGCCTCAACCACGTTAGTGTTTTGTCCACCCCGATGGGCCACGTGGGCTGTCGTGGGTTTGTGTAACGTCGCTGAATTCTCCGTCGATGACGCGATCTTGCGGCCCGCGACGATGATGTTCGTGGGATTGGTGGTTTTCGGCGCCGCCCATTGTGAAGCTTTGCACGTTCACTCGCGATTTCAACGCGCGAAATGCAGCTGCGCGAAACTGCGGGACCAGCAGCGCAAATCCGAAGGCATCAGTGAAGAATCCTGGTGTCAGCAAGAGTGCGCCTGCAAAAAGGATCATCGCCCCGTTCGCCAATGGTTCGGTCGGGTCACGCAGTTCATTGAACGACCCACGTAGATTTGCCAGTTCACGCGCGCCTTGCGATTTAACCAGCCACGACCCTAGCATCGCCGTCAAAAGGACGATCAACAGGGTCGGCCAAAGGCCAATCGCGCCGCCGACTTGGATAAAAAGACCGATTTCGATCAGCGGAACGGCGATAAATGCGAATAACAACCACATAAGGGTGCCTCTTGTGCGACTTCTTGGTGCGAAAGGTGGACTCGCACCCTTCTCGAACCTACATAAGCATTGCTATGCGTTTTTCCATGGTTTCCGAGGATGAGGTCCGAATGAACAACTCGATTATTCAGCTGCTGGTATTGGTTGGCATTGCTGTGTTTCTAATTTTGCGTCTGCGCAGTGTTCTGGGAACGCGGGAAGGTTTTGAAAAGCCCGAAGTGGTCCAGCCGCAGCGCCGCGGTCCTGATCTTGAAGTGATCGAAGGTGGTCCTGATCTGGACATCACCGATCATGCGGAAGAAGGCAGCGATATGGCGAAAGCCTTGGCTGCGATGAAACGCGTTGATCCGTCTTTCCACGTGGGTGAATTCCTCGGCGGTGCTAAAGGTGCCTACGAGATGATCCTGATGGCGTTTGAACAAGGTGAATTGGAAGGCGTTGTGCCGTTCATTTCCGAAGACGTGTTCGAAGCGTTCGCCAGCGTGATTGACCAGCGCGAACAGCAAGGTCTGACGATTGAAGCCACGTTTGTTGGCCTGTCTGACCTGGCGCTTGTTGATGCGGAATTTGATGAGACTACGAAAGAGGCCGAACTGACCGTCCGCTTTAAATCCGAACTGGCCTATCTGGTTCGTGATAAAGGTGGCGACATCGTCGAAGGCGATCCAAACGAGATCAAACGCCAGAAAGATGTCTGGACCTTTGCCCATGACATGGGGTCAGACGATCCGAACTGGCGTCTTGTCGCCACGGGTGAATAACATTTCATGCTGGGTCGTGCGTTCGCATTTGCATGGCTTGGCTTGATGCCAGCGGGGGCCGCATTGGCTGAACCGACATATACAATGCTTGGGTTTGACGACCTGAATGGCTGGGCCGCTGATGATCATCAGGCGGCCCTTTCCACGTTTTTGAACACCTGCCGCGATATCAATGACCCCGAATGGGAAAATCTGTGCGCCTACGCGGCTGATGCACCTGATGCGAAGGCGTTCTTTGAATTGTTCTTTCAGCCTGTGCTGATCGAAGATGGTGAACCGATGTTGTTCACTGGCTATTTCGAACCTGAATTGCGGGGGTCACGGACCCGCGGTGGCGAATACCAGCATCCCATCTACGCGGTCCCTGATGATCTTGTACCCGGTCAACCCTATGCCACCCGCCGTGAATTGCAGGAAGGTGATCTGCTGGCGGGCAAGGGATTGGAAATCGCGTGGCTGGCTGACCCCGTTGATCTGTTTTTCTTGCAGGTGCAGGGGTCGGGTCGCGTGAAGCTGCCAGATGGTGGTGGTTTGCGCGTCGGATATGGCGGTAAAAACGGACGAGATTATTCGTCCGTAGGGCTGGAACTGGTCAACCGCGGGATTTTTGAACAGCATCAGGTGTCTGCCGATGTGATCCGCAATTGGGTGAATGATAATCCCGAAGAAGGTCGCGAATTGCTGTGGGTGAATGACAGCTACGTCTTTTTCCGCGAAGTCAGCGAAGTACCTGCCGACAAAGGCCCGCTTGGTGCGATGAACCGGTCGATTACAACGATGCGCTCTATCGCGGTTGATCCGTCTATCACAAAACTTGGCGCACCGGTTTGGATTGAAAAAGAAGGCGCTGATCCGCTGAATCGTCTGATGATTGCGCAGGATACCGGTTCGGCGATCAAGGGCGCGCAGCGTGCCGATATTTTCTACGGCACGGGTGATCAGGCGGGGCGCGATGCGGGTCGGATCAAGGACACGGGCCGCATTGTTGTGCTGCTGCCGATCCAGCGTGCTTTTGCGAAATTACCTGACGATGTGATTGAATAATGCGCAAGCCACGGCATCTGTCACCCGAAGAACGGGACCTATGGGATTCCGTGGCAGGCCGGACGAAACCGCTTGATCCAAAACGGCCAAAGACACCTGAACCGGCCGCACCACCTAAGAAAGCAGCCCCGCGCGAACGCGATATTATTCAGGATTTCATGGTTGGCGCAAAGGCCGACCCGAAACGCCCCAATGACGTGCTGAAACCTATTGGTGCGCGGCTGAAATCCGCCCCCGTGAATATGGACGCCAAGAACTACGGGAGGATGACCAAGGGCAAGCTGAAACCCGAAGGACGGCTTGATCTGCACGGGATGACATTGGCCGAGGCGCATCCTGAATTGGTCGCGTTCATCCTAGGCGCGCAGGCTGTTGGCAAACGGCTGGTGCTGGTGATCACAGGTAAGGGTAAAGAACGCGACGAAGGGTATGCGATCCCCGTGCGCAACGGGATTTTGCGGCATCAGGTGCCGCAATGGCTTGCTTTACCGCCAATGGCGCAGGCGATTTTGCAGGTAACGCCCGCCCATCTGAAACACGGCGGGCATGGCGCGTATTACGTGTATTTACGGCGCAGTCGGTAGGTCTTTGGATGCGTTCTTGAGCGGAAATAGCATCACCAAAATAGCAACGATAAACGATGCCGCGTACCCCAACATTTGCTGTTCAAACCCGACACCTACGTCGATCAACCAACCCGACAATCCGGGACCGATGGCAGAGCCAAGCACCATCACGGCCGTCGCCGCCGCCTTGATCGATCCGATGTTGCGCGTGCCGTAGAATTCGGACCAGATCGCCATCAGTACCGTCGCCTGCCCACCGCCTGCGAGCCCCATGAGACATACGGCCAACGCGGTCCATGCAAGGTGGTCGGCGGACCAATGCAGGGTGAAGGCGGCGACCAACGGCAACAAGTAAAACGGTAGAATGGTCTTGGCGCCGATCCGGTCGATCAGCCAACCGTAAGCGATGCTGGATACCGCAAGCACCCCCGTCCCGATGGGAAAGACGGACACGAGCGCAAGGTGACTGTATCCTTTGAGGTCTGCGAAATGGACTTGGTGGAACCAAAAGGCCGTCGCGAAGGCGGGAAAGAACATGATGGTGGGCGTCAATGCCCAGAAAAGCGGGTGGCGCAATGCGTCGCGACGTGTCCAATGGTGGCCGCCCATGCCCGGTGACGCATTTTCTTGGGTCACCGATTGCGGTGTGCGTTCGAGACGCAAGAGGCGGATCAACACGGGGATCATCGCAAGGGTGAAGATCGCTGCGCATATCCACAACGTGCGCCAGCTTGCGAATGTTTTTAGCCATACGAATGTCAGCGGCAATGTTGCCTCGGCCAACATGTAACCAAGCCCTGCAATTGCGAGCGCCTTACCCCGTGTCGCGACAAACCAGCGGGCCATGGCAACAACGGCAGTGTGGGTCATCATGCCTTGGCCAGTAAAGCGCAACGCAAAGATCACAAATGGCAAGATGATCGTTGTGGTGTTGTAGGCCATCGTGAAACAGGCAGCGGCGAGCATGGCAGCGACGATAATACCAAGGCTACGCACGCGGAACCTGTCGGCCAAACCACCTGCGAACACCATTGCGACAGCGGATGCACCCGTGCCCAACATATACAGCAGGCCCCAGTCGCCATGGGACAGGTTGAATTCAGCCCTGATGTCGCCTGCGAACACGGCGATGAAAAACGTCTGCCCAAAGGACGACAGAAACGACAGCAAAGCACCCGTCGCAAGGAAGGGCGCGTTTTCGCGGATGAACTGGATGTAGCCTGGAGTCATGGCGCGACATTGCGCCGAAGCGGATCGTAAGGAAAGACCGCTTTTGCAGAGACAGGCGGGGGGCCAGCCCCCCGCACCCCCCGAGGTATTTTTGACCAAAAGAAAGGGGCGCGGGATTTGGGTTTAGAGTACGTAACGGCTGACGTCAGTGGAGCGGCTGAGTTCGCCAAGATGTTCTTCGACAAACGCTGCATCGACGGTGATTTCGTCGCCTGCTTTGTCGGGCGCGTTGAAGGACAGGTCTTCGAAGACACGCTCCATCACGGTGTAGAGCCTGCGCGCACCGATGTTTTCAACGCTTTCGTTCACTTCCGCTGCGATCTTGGCGAGGGCTGCGATGCCTTCGGGGGCGAAGGTGATTTTCACGTCTTCGGTGCCCATTAGGGCGGTGTATTGCAGGGTCAGCGCGTTGTCTGTTTCTGTCAAAATGCGGATGAAGTCGTCTTCAGTCAGCGCGCGTAATTCAACGCGGATCGGCAGGCGACCTTGTAGTTCTGGCAACAGATCAGACGGTTTCGCGACGTGGAAAGCGCCGGACGCCACAAACAGGATGTGATCTGTTTTGATGGGGCCGTGTTTCGTGGACACGGTGGTGCCTTCGATCAACGGCAGCAGGTCGCGCTGCACACCTTCGCGCGACACATCAGCGCCGCGTGCGTCGGATTTTGCGCAGACTTTGTCGATCTCATCAAGGAATACGATGCCGTTCTTTTCAACCGCTTCCAGCGCGACCTTTGTTACGCTTTCATCATCAAGCAGTTTGTCGGCCTCGTCCGCGATCAAGGCGTCATAGCTGTCTGCGACGGACATCTTTTTCTTGACCGTGCGTCCGCCCGCCATTTTGCCGAACAAGTCGCCGATGTTCATCATGCCACCCATACCGCCGGGCTGACCCGGAACTTCGAAACCGCCCATGGGATTGGATGTGTCGGCGAGTTCAAGTTCGATGATCGTGTCGTCGAGTTCGCCTGATTTCAGTTTACGCCGGAACATTTCGCGGGTCTGATCGCGGGCGTCGGTGCCTGCTACGGCGGTAATCACGCGTTCCTCTGCCGCTTCGCGTGCTTTGGCTTTCACGTCTTCGCGCATGTGGTCGCGCGTGTCATTGATCGCGATTTCGATCAGGTCGCGGATGATCTGTTCGACATCACGGCCGACATAGCCGACTTCGGTGAATTTGGTCGCTTCGACCTTGATGAAAGGCGCGCGCGCGAGTTTCGCTAGCCGCCGTGAGATTTCGGTTTTACCGACACCAGTGGGTCCGATCATCAGGATGTTTTTCGGGTACACTTCGTCGCGTAGATCGTCGGACAATTGGTTGCGCCGCCAGCGGTTCCGCAAAGCCACGGCAACAGCACGTTTCGCGTCTTTTTGGCCGATAATGTAGCGGTCCAGTTCGGACACGATTTCGCGGGGGGTCAGGTCAGTCATAAGGGTCTCTTATTCAGCAGGAGGAAGACGGTGCAGCGGGATGAAACCGGGCATAAGGCGTAGCAGCATTGCGCGGAATTTTTCCCAGAATGCACCTAAGATGAGAAGGATGATGCCAAGGGCAAGGATCGTCGTCGCGATGCCATCGCCACCAAACACGGTGCCTGCGACGGCCACGACATAACCGATGGCCGTGATCAGGAACGACCGGCGGTCGATGATCATTGCGATGACAGCGATCACGGCGAGGAACGCCAGAAGAACGGTCATGTTGTCGTCGTTGATCAGTGACAGGGCGATGGTGTTCACAAGCGCGGGGGCGGCGACAACATGTAGCCAGAACCCGTTTGCGGCGCGGCGCGTGACACGGTGCGGATCAGACATATCAAACGCCATAGCGGCAATGAAAATCACGATACCAAGGCCAAGGGTGATCCATGCGAAGGGTCCGCCAGCGGAGAGCAGGAAAAGGTCAGCGGGGTTTTGCGGGGTTCCTTGATTAATGGCTGCAATCATCATTGCGACGAAAAATAGGCTGACAGCAATCATCGCCATGGCGAAAGGAACACGGAACCGCAGCCAGAAAAGGCCAACAGCGACGGTTGTCATCGCCAATGGAAACGGCAGACTGCTGTAGTCTTGTTGGCCGATCATGAAGGGTTCGGCGAAGTAGGCGACAAGCGTGACGCCCGCGTTCAAACCAAACAGGATCGACAGGGCAATCGCGGGGCCAACCATGCGCCTGCGCCAGATGAAATATTCGGACAGCAGCCAAAGGAATGCCGCACCGGGGACACCGTACCAGAGTGCAGCATCACGAAATCCGATGATTTGCGTATCGAAGACGGCGGTGATCAGGCCGACCCAGCCAAGCGACAGGATTAGTAGGCCCACGATGATGAAAATCTCGTTGAAGCCTTTGAACAGCTCGAACGGTTCATCGCCCGGATGCAGGCCTTCGCGCGCGCCACGGCGACTGTGCGCGAGGGCGGTCAGAGACGCAGCCTGCTTTTCGGACAGAATGCCTGCGGCGACGCTTGCGCGGATGTCATCAGTTTCGATCATGTCAGATACCTATGGTCTGTTGGGCCAAAGGCCAAGTGATGACATGATTTTCGCGACAGTTCACAAACGCGTATGCGCGGTATCCCGACAGATTTTTCGCCGCTAGGGTCTGTCGCAAGAGGCCATTTACCGGAGGATACCAATGGACCGTCGTACTTTTCTTGCTGCCGCACTTGCCACAACTGCTGCCCCTGCTGCATTCGCTGGCGGACACGGCCGGCTGTTTTCGTTTCGCGGAATCAACAACCACACCGTAACTGGCACCGCAGAGATTGTGGGTAACACTGTGTATCTGCTGGATGATTTCAACTTTGACAGCGCACCCGATCCGCGCATCGCGCTGGGCAAGGATGGCGTGTACGATCCGGCAACGGTGCATACGCTCGTCTTGCAGCCGAGCCAATACAAGGGCGCGTCGTCATGGGAATTGCGCCCTAGCGTGAACCCTGATGACTACAACGAAGTCTGGATTTGGTGCGAAAAGTTCAGCGTTGGTTTGGCGATTGCATCCGCGAAGTAATTGGGGGCCAGCCCCCAAACCCCCGAGATATTTACGACCAAAAGAAAAAGAGCCCGCGTTTACGACGTGGGCTTTTTGATTGTTTCAACAGTCAGTTTGCCGTTGGTGTAGACGCAGATGTCAGATGCGATGGCCATCGCTTTGCGTGCGATTTCTTCGGCGTTCAGATCACTGTCCATCAGGGCGCGACCAGCTGCCAGCGCGTAGTTACCGCCTGATCCGATCGCTGTGACCTCGTGTTCGGGTTCCAGCACGTCCCCTGCCCCCGTGATCACCAGCAGTTCGCTGCCGTCGGACACGATCAACATTGCTTCGAGTTTTTGCAGGTATTTGTCGGTGCGCCAGTCTTTGGCAAGTTCAACAGATGCGCGCGCGAGTTGGCCTGGTGTGGCTTCGAGTTTCTTTTCCAGACGTTCCAACAGTGTAAACGCATCTGCTGTCGATCCCGCAAACCCACAGATCACGTCGTGCCCGCCCGGTGAAAGACGCCGCACTTTACGTGCTGTCCCCTTAATCACCGTCTGGCCAAGGCTGACCTGACCGTCGCCTGCGATGACCACTTCGTCACCTTTGCGCACGCCGATGATTGTGGTGCCGTGCCAGCCGGGAAAGTCGTCGTTTGCCATGGGTCGCGTCCTTTGTTGCCTAGCGTCTATATGGCAATCCGAAGGTTTGCTGACAATAGCGACTGCCAAAACGCAAAAAGGGCGCTCCAATGGACGCCCTTTCGAACCAAAGTGATTGGTTTAGATGGATTCTTCGATCCAGCCTTGGATCGCAGCTTTTGGTGCCGCGCCCGTCTTGTTAGAGACGACTTCGCCGCCTTTAAACATGAACAACGCAGGAATGCCGCGCACGCCCATCTGTGCTGGTGAATTCGGGTTTTCGTCCACGTTGACTTTGACGATCTTAACCTTGCCGTCCATTTCAGCGGACAGTTCTTCCAAAGACGGGCCGATCTGTTTGCATGGACCGCACCATTCTGCCCAGAAATCCACAACAACGGGGATATCGGACTGACGGACTTCGGCGTCGAATGTGGCGTCGGTGACGGCTACTGTGGCCATGATGGCTCTCCTAGATACATGTGCTTGGTCAGAACCTATGAACCAGCGCGGGTAGGGTCAAGCGGCGTTCACGCGTCAGTTACCGTACGTAGAGCATCGCGGGTCAGGTCCGCAGGCAGCCGCATCAAATTTGCTGTGTGTGTCCAAAGGATTGCGGTTTCAATCGCGTGGTGTGGAAAGATTTGGTGCAACGCCGATTGGTAGGCCCCCATCTGACGCAACAAGCCGACAGGGACGTCCTGTGGTTGATCCGGCACCTTGTGGTTCGACTTGTAATCAATGGCCAGCACGTTGGTACCCGTGACGATCAACCGGTCGATCGCGCCGTGAATACGGTCGTCGTTCAGTTCGGGCAGATCGGCGGTCACATCAACTTCGACAAGTGCATCGGGGGTAAAGATTGGCGTCAGGTCCGGTGTGTTCAGCAAACCAATGACGTGGTCGATCAGATCGGTGTCAAAGGTGTCATCCCCCTGCCCATTCAGGATCTTCAGGCCAAGGTCATAGCGGTTTGCTGGTTCGGCAAGCGGCAGATGTTCCAGCAAGCGATGGATCATGGTGCCGCGTGCCTTGGCGGTTTCTTGATCGGCGTCGCGCGGATCGCCGGGTAGCACTTTTGCGCCTTTTAGATCGGACGGTGAAATGGTCTGTGACCGTGTCCCTTCGGGGGTTTCGCCGAACATGATTTTCTGAATTTCTGCCTTTTTAGTGACTGTTTTTTCACGACGTTCGCCTGCGTTCCAGTCAAGGTGTGAGACGCGGCGGATATCGTGATAACCTACCCTTTCCACGACATCGCCTGCTTGCTTCATGCCGTCAGAGATGATGTTGTACCAACTGTCATCGCCGTCTTTAACATCGCCCGCGGCCGCCACGATCAGCCACTTTTCCGCCCGCGTCATGGCAACGTAAAGCAGCCGCATCCGTTCTTCGGTCTGCTTGGCTTTGATCGCGTCCAGCTTTTCGGCGATTGCGGGTGGCGTGCTGTCGGATTTGGTTTTCCATAACGCGACACCGTTCTTTTCGATCAATTCACTGCGCACGATGTTTTTGCGTTCCGCCGTTTCGGGCAGGAATACGATCGGTGCCTCTAGCCCCTTGGCCCCATGCACGGTCATAACCCTGATCCGGTCGCCTTGGCTGTCCATTTGGCGTTTGACCTCTAGGTCGTCGGTCGCCATCCACGCAAGGAACCCCGTGAGGCTGGGGACGCCGGTGGATTCATAGGCCAGCGCTTGGGACAGCAGCGCGTCGATCCCGTCTTCGGCTTCGGACCCTAACCGCGCGAGAAGTTTGCGGCGCCCGTCGTGGCGCGTCAGAATGCGTTCGATCAGGTCGTAGGGGCGTAAGAAATCGGCCTGTTTGCGAAGATCGCGCAAGACGGTTTTGGTGGACTCGTATTGATCGCTGTCACGCAAGGCGGGCCAAAGATACCCTTTTTGCGGACGATGATGTGCAAGCGTGTAAAGATCCTGTTCGGTCCAGCCAAACAGCGGGGATTTCAACGCCGCGGCGAGCGACAGATCATCCTCTGGCAAAGCCAAGAAGGACAGAAGCGCTGCGAGGTCTTTTACGGCCAGTTCCGCCCCGACCCGCAATCGATCTGCGCCAGCGATTTTCAGCTTGGCAGCTTTGCAGGCACGGATAATTTCCGAAAACAGTTCAGATCGTCGCTGGACCAGAATAAGAATGTCGCCTTCGGTCACGGGGCGACGGTCATAGGTGCCGGAATGTCCGATTTCGACTGGAATAGTCTCTTCTTTGATCATCCGTTTGATGTCGAATGCGATCTGATCGGCAAGCCGGACGACGTGATGATCGGGGCTGATCACATCAACAGGATTAGTCCAGTCAATATCGGGTTTTTCGTCAGATGGTTCGACCACGGGCCATAGATCAACGCGCCCCGGCATGTTTTGCTTGAACGCCAGATGCTGCACGTTTGGTTCCAGTCCAGCGGCGCGGTCGCGGGTGAATGTTTCGTCCACGACGCGCAGGATCGCCTGCGACGAACGGAAAGAATGCAGCAACGCTTCGCCATGCAAACGGTCGTCAACGGCTGCGAGACCTTCCTCAAAGTGACCGCGCATTTGGTCGAACGCGGCGGGATCAGCGCCCTGAAACGAATAGATCGACTGCTTCTTGTCCCCAACGACAAAAATAGTGCGGCGACGCGATGGATCGGCGCCCTCGCCTGCAGTGAATTCTTGGGTCAGCTGTTTGATCACGGCCCATTGATCGGGGCTAGTGTCCTGTGCTTCGTCCACCAACACGTGGTCGATGCCGCCGTCTAGACGAAACAGAACCCATTGGGCAACGCGACGGTCTGTGAGCAGGCCTTTGGTCTTCTGGATCAGGTCGTCGAAATCAAGCATCCCCATCGCGGTTTTGCGGGCCTCGTAGGCGGGCACGAAGGCCGCGCCGAACCGGTTCAACGCGGTCGAGCGTTCAAATGCCATCAAAGCCAGACGGTCATTGCGGGCCTGTTCGACGGTTTCCATGATGATATTCACGTCGTCGATCAGTTCTGCGTTCGCTTCGCGTGTGGCCTTAGTCGGGAATTTGTCGATCTTCGCGCCAAAGGGGGCCTTAGCAGTCGGACCGAACAGGAAAACAGACTCTAAAACAGCGATATCGGCGAGCTTTGGTGGCGCAGCAAAGTCAATTGCTGCAAGCGCATTTGCTGCTTTGATCTCTGTGCTACTGCCTTTCGCAAGCACTGCTTGCAGGCGTTTGAGGGTGTCGCGCTCTTCCGGCCCCAATACGGTGTCGAGCAGAACGTCCTCTGTCACCCCTTCCCCCAAATCGAGCGCTGCGTGCAGATCGCTGTCCTTGGCATTTGTGGTGAACAGGCTGCGTTTATTCGCGATTTCAGCGGTCAATGCCGCGACATCTGCTCCCGTGAAATGACGCAACATCGTGTGAACCGTGTCGGCGCGCGGGCCAAGCAGCAGGTCATCCATGACCTCTGCGCGCAGCAATTCGGCCTGCCTGTCTTCCATTTCACGGAACTGAGGGCTGACGGCGGCCTCTAGCGGGAACCGACGCAGTACGCCCGCACAGAATGAGTGGATCGTCTGAATTTTCAGACCACCCGGCGTTTCAATCGCCTGCGCAAACAAAGTGCGGGCGCGATTGAGTTCTTCTTTCGTGATCGTTTTGTCAAAACCCAGCGTTGTCAAATCAGCCCGCAACGCGTCGTCAGGCATCATCGCCCATGCGCCAAGCCGTTTGAACAGGCGGTTCTGCATCTCGGCGGCAGCGGCTTTGGTGTAGGTTAGGCAGAGAATGTTCTGCGGATCGACCTGTTCGAGCAAAAGCCGCGCCACGCGGTCGGTCAGCACCCGTGTTTTCCCCGACCCTGCGTTGGCAGATAGCCATGTAGAATTCAGTGGATCGGCCGCGTTGACCTGTCGTTGGGTCGCATCGTCGCGCATCATGACAAATCCTCCGGTTTTGGCAGATCCGCCATCGTCCATTCGCCGAAGCGCGATAAGTGGTCATAGGGGCTGAAGTCGTCTTTACTGAACATTGCCATGCGGGCGCTATAGCCTGTAGTTTGCGTGTTCCATTTGCCAAAAAGCGTCTCTAATCCAGCGTAAACCGCTTCAATCGGGTTTTCATCCAAGGGTGCCGGCACGTCGCGCATGGCTGTATTCACGCCGAGAAAAACCGCTTCGTCTACGTGTTTTTCGCCAAGGTCCTTGAACGCGCCGCGTGATACCATCACGGCCTCTGCCAGAAGCTGTTTGTCGAACTTTTCCTGAACGTCCTTGGTGGGCACCGTTCCGGTTTTGTAATCGTAGATCAGGGCGGTGTTTTCCGGCGTCAGGTCGATCCGGTCCGCCTTGCAGGTGATGCAGATGCCGACGGACGGCATGTGCATTTCGCCCCACCCTTCGGATACTGCGAGGCTACCTTTGGCTTGCCGCATTGCTTCTGCGGCGAGGAAAACCGGCGCGAGCTTTTCCATCCGCGCCATCCATTGGGCGCGGATCGTGGGCCATGGGCAGTTTGCGGTGAAATGGCGTGCCGCGGTTTCCATCAGTTGCGTGAATGCGGCTGGGTCTTTCGCGTCAGGTTTACTGCCAATGAATTCATCAAGGATCGCATGGATGATGACCCCGCGCAGTGGTGCATCGGCGGTTGGCACAAGCGGATCAAGATCACGCAGGCGCAGCACTTTTGAGGCGTAAATGGCGTAAGGGTCCCTGATTAGGGTCTTGATCTGCGTGACCGAGATTGTGTCGGGGCGTTCGCTAACCGGCGGTTTCGGGGATGGACGGTGCGCAGGTTTGGTCGGTGCGTCCGGCACGCTTAGCTGTGCGGCCATCGCGATCCAACGGTTGCCTTCGGATTGCATCGCCTTCAGCGCGGCAGGACCGTTTTGATCCGGTAGACCGCTGAGCAGGTTGGTTAGACGATTCACCCAGCGCGACGGAACGGTTTCCGCATCGGCGTTGCGTTTGGCGCGTGTGATCCAGACCTCGGCCCCTGCGACGGCCTGCTGGTAATCGTGCGCAGATAATCCGATGCGCCGTTCGGGCAGTAGTAACCCCGCTTGTGCCCGCATTTTGCGGTTAAGCCATGGATCGGGTGTTGGCGCTTCTGGCCAGACACCTTCGTTCATGCCGCCAAGAATGACGAGATCGGCACTTTGCACACGCGCCTCTAACGTCCCCCAGATCAGGATGTTCGGATGGCCTGCATCGCGGTCGCGCACGGTGCCTGCGGCTAAAAGCGCACCGAACAGGCCCGTGAATTCGGTGGCGAACATGTCGCCGCTGGCGTCAGCGTCGCGCAGGATCGTATCGCAAACCTTGCGGGCTTCGCGACCGGCTGCTTCATCCCAAAGACCACCGGACCCTTCATCGGCTTGGCCACGCGCCAGCGCCTCTGACAGATCAATAATGCGTTCAATATGATTTGTTAGAGACTGTTTTGGCGATGGTGAAACGGATCGCAGGATTGTTTGCACCCATGTGGACCAATCCGGATCAACACGAAATCCCTTGTGATTTGCAGCATCAATCAGCGTCTGTTCATCGGGGAAAGGGACAGCGTTGCGGCGGATAAACAGCTCTAATTCCCGCGTGGATAACAAATGCGGACCGCGGTCGTTCTTTGTGGAATGACACAACGGATGTTTGAGCAACGTCAGCAACGCTTCACTGGTAAAAGGGCGGTTCAATGCGTCAGTGACATGCCGCAGGAACCGGCCGGGCGGCGATAGGGCAAGCGGCATGCCCGCACTGTCGTCCGGTACGATGTTCCACAGATCAAGGGCAGCGGCGACTTGGCGCGTCAAGTTTCGGTCTGGCGTGATCAAGGCGGCGGTGACGCCGTCTTCTGCTGCTTGGCGTAGGCGCAGGGCAATCGTTTCGGCCTCTGCCCGTGGGGATGGGGCTTCGACCAGCGTTAATCCTTTGGTCGCGGCGGTTAGATCGCCAAGATCGGGGCCGTCCGCCAGCCATTGATCCGTCACGGGGGCCGGACGTAATGACAGCGAAACCAATGCGTTACGGGCAGGGTTTGGGGCAGGGCGGTTGCCCCATTGCTGGATATCGTCACGCTGCAAATCCATCGCTGACATCAGTTTGCGAAACCTGAATTGCGGGTGATCTTCTGCAACGCCTTTGTCGCCATCTAGCGCGTTCCAGACGTGCGTCGGCATGTCAAAATCGAAACCGGGCAAGACGATTGCACCGTTTGGTAGGTGCGCAACCGCGCGCATGAACAATCCCGTTGCCCCGCGCGATCCGGTTGACCCTGCGACGATGATCGGATGGGCGGGCGGTGTATCGGCCCATGTCGCGATCAGTGTTTCAATGACTTGGCGTTGACGGGCTTCGATATCGGGCTCTGCGCTGTCGGCCGCAAAGTAAGGCGCGATGATGTTCAGAAACTTTAACGCGCGGTCCCAATGCCCGGATTGATCGGTGATGTCGAGGCCGCTGATGTTGTCAGGCGTAACCCCTTCACCTTGCATTTCATCCATCAATTTTGCGAGGCTGTCGGACAGATCGTAAAGTGCTGCGCGCGGGGCCAGTTCGGGTTCTTTGTCCAGCAAAGCAGACACAAACTTGGCCAACTCCAGCCGTCTGCGCAATGGTGACACAGGTGCCGTTACATCCGTGGCGATGGGGTCTTTAGCGAGATCGGTGATCAACCGGATACGCGGCAGCAATCGTGCAGGGCCGGCGTCGAACACGTCTCTGATGCGGCGTTGCATGCGTGACGTGTTCACGAAAATCTGAATTTTCGCGAAGTCCTGTGGAGGCACATCACCTGCGTAGTCCAGCAATCCGGCCACTAGTGCGGTCGCGAAATCTGATCCTGGTGGCAGGCCGAAAATGCGTGGTTTTGTGCTTGGTTCAAACATCTGCGTTCTTACCGATCAGTGTTTCTGCGATCGGGATGCTGTCAGGTTGACCGACATCGCACCAACGGCCCGCATATGTGATCCCGTGCAAAGTGCCGCGTGCAATTGCGTTGTCCCATAGGCGGTTAAGGGAAAATACGTCGTCCGAAATTTCGGCCAAACCATCGGTGCGGATCATTTGCAGGCCGCTGTAAATGTGACCGGGTTGGCGGGTCAGGCGTCCTGTGTCGTCGATGACGAAGTCGCCTTTGCCTTTGTGACCCAGAACTTGCGCGGTCGGGATCAGCATAAGCAGGCCCTCCATGTCGTCGCGCCACGCATTCAGCAGTTGCGCAATCGGATTCGGCCCGCTCCATATCGCGTCCGTATTCAGCGTCACAACCGGATCGGGGCCCAGCAAGGGAAGCGCATGACGCAGCCCACCACCGGTATCGCGCAGCAAATCGGTTTCGTCGGAAAATACGACAGATCGATCAGCCAAATGGTCACGCAGGATGTCTGCTTTGTAGTGCAGGTTCACGACAGGTGGGTTCAGCGATTGGCCTTTGGTCAGGTCGAGCGCGAAATCAATTAACGGGCGTCCCGCGACTTCTACCATCGGTTTTGGTTTGTCGGCGGTCAGTGGACCCATGCGCGTGCCAAGGCCCGCCGCGAATAACATGATGGAGGTCATAGCAGGTCCTTAATTGCCGCATTTTCTGGCGCAGGTAGTGTCTGTTCAACGCAATTTTGCAATTTTTGCAGGGCAGGGTGGGTAAGATCGGCTTGGATCATTTGCCACACATGCGGGATCATGGCCATGTATCGTGTTTTCCCGTCGCGACGTGCGAGCCGCGCGAAAACACCCAAAATGCGCAGGTTCCGTTGGACAGCCAGACAGGCAAGTGCGGCTTGCATGGCATTGGGATCAGCGTCGGTTTCGACGATGAAGTGGTCCGTCATGGCGCGGGCCAGATCGGGATCAACGACGCGCCGGACATCACGGAGCAACGAAACAAGATCGTAGCCACGCGGCGCGATAAATGCGTCTTGATAGTCAAGCAGGCCAACTCTGTCGGTGCCCTTTTTATCGGCGCGCCAAATCAGATTTTCGGCGTGATAGTCCCGCAGCGCAATCTTATCAGCCGTTGGACAGAGCCGTGCCATGTGGTCAGACATTTCGGTAGCGATCTGTGTTTGCTGGGGGTCACCGTACCATTCGGCGGTGATTTCCAACATTTCGCCGCCAACTTCTGGTGTCATGCGGGCAAGGTCCGGTGGTGGCGTCGCGCGGTCAAGTGTCACCAGAATGTCGGTGGCAGCTGTATAAAGTTGGGTTGCTTGATCGGGTGCGTGGGTCAATTGGATCGCGAAATCGGTGGGCCCGAGATCTTCGAGCAGCAGTAGACCATTGTTCGGATCATGCAGCAGGGTTTGCGGGGGGCACAGATGTTGATCCGTCAACCAGTCACCGATTTTCACAAATGTTGCAGTGCTTTGCCCTGTCTGCGGGTCCGCGTCCATGAGAATGACAGGCTGGTTTTCATTGGTCAGGCGCAGATAGCGCCGCGATGATGCGTCACCGGCAAGCGGGTGTTGCGTCCAATTTTCCCACTGCGACCCTTTCAGGAAGTCGCTGATCAACGATGCCCGATCAGTCATTGAGATGGTCCAACCGTTTGGCCCATGCCGGGTTTGGCGAATAGGTGACTGAATGGCCATTTTCCAAGGCTTGGAAATGCAGGGTTAGGGCATTTGACGGGGCATCGTCCCCCAATCTATCCGGCCATTCGATCAAGCAGATGGCAGTTTCAAACGCCTCGTCAAGCCCGAGTTCGAACGCTTCGTCCGGATGCGTGAGCCGATAGAGATCGCAGTGCCAAATCTCTGCGGTCTTCGTTTCGTATGTCTGCACCAGGGTGAAGGTCGGCGATGGAACGTCGATTTCTGCACCAACCATGGTCCGAATGACCGCCCTAGAAAATGCCGACTTTCCTGCCCCGATGTCACCTGACAGCAGGATCGTATCACCGGGGGCTAGGACAGCCGACATTTGCGCGGCAAAGCGCTGCGTATCGGATTCAAGCGGGAAAAATAGCGTGGTCGTGGTCATATCCCATGATTATGACCTGACGCTGTACCTGCAAGCGAATTCAGCCTTTCAGCCCGTAGATCGCCGGGTCAGGCATAGCCAATTTTTGCTGAACTCGTGGGCTCATCCGCGACAGGACGGAGAATGAAATCATCGTCTTGCCGCCAGCAATTGGTTGCGCCTTACAGGTAAACTGTCGCCCATCGTCCAAAATTGCGCGATCGGTCCACAGTTTGCGATGCCCACTTTTGCCAATGAAGTCGCGCAATTCGCCCCAAATCGGTGCGGCGGCGCAATGGCTTTGCCACATCATCATTTCTGCCCGTAGATCGTGCACCCGCACAGTTGTGTCATGATCGACATCCCAAAGGTCGACGTAGGCCTTGTTCGTTGTCACCAATGTGCCGTTTGCAGAAAATACAGCGATCGCATCGGGTAAAGCGTCCATAACGCCTTGTCCGGTTTCGAGGTCTGACCGAAAACGGCGGGTCATTGAAATTTCAGCAGTGATGTCTTCGAAGAAGAAGGCGTAAGATCCATCTCGTGCCGGTTGGCCCGTCACCTTAAAGGTTTGCCCGTCGGCAATTTCCCAGTTTTCGCAATAGGCTGTGCGTTTCGTGGATGAATCGTTCAGCGGGAATTGTTCTCTCCATTTGACGTAATCTTTGGGTTCCGGCAGCAGCCGTGCTTCTCTCAGGCTGTCCAAAAACATTTGCATCGATGGTTTGCTGCTTAGGAATTCTGGCGCCAGATTTGTCATTTCGATGAGCGCCGGATTAAACATCGTCAGGCGATGGTTCGCGTCAAAAGTTGCAAGTCCGGTCGAAAGTTGCGCGAATATACGGCCAAACATTTGAACGGCTTTGCGTTTCTCCTGTTCAGCAAGGACTGCCTTATTCGCATTGCTCGCGAAATGTAGCGCGTCGTTTCCGTTTTTGAAGGTTGTGATATCGAACCACGCTTCGCCATTTTTGGCCGGAATATCGATCGATTTACGCCGCGACACGTGATCGTCGTCGGTCATATCGTGATGCAAATCGGGGAAAGCAGGTTCGCTTGGCCACGATTTAACGGACTTATTTTGATCGTCAGATATGAGGTCGCACAGGTCGAGATAAGCCTGATTTGCCCAATTCAGTTGCCCATCGCTGTCTTGTTGCCAGACCATGTGCGGGGATTTGTCCGCGATGTTCCGAAGCATGGTCAATTCATCAAGCATCGCATCTTGCGCAGCGATTGCGCTGATCGTCAAACTGTCTTGGGTGCATGTCCCGATCAGTTTCACTTGGATCAACCCGTCGATTTCGGTGACCTCAAGAGAAATGGCTGAATCGTCCGTTGCCGTTAGTGTTTGCACTTCATTTCGACCGATACGGTCCATGACTGTGTTCAATGTCGGAAAGCGTGCGCTTAAGATATGCAACATGGATTCCCGTTCGTTCATGTGCGGCGGGACGTCCCTAATCAACATCTGTGCGTCGGGTGTTGCGTCGCGCAATTCGTTCCCATCAAACAGAAATGTCGGAACGATGTTGTCTAAACCCGCGTAGCGATGGTTCAAACCGAGCGTGCAGTAAAACCAAAACCCAAATGCGACAGCCGCAGTTCCACCCAACGATATGGTAGCGATCAACGCCACCTCCAAAAACCCTAGTGATTCCATTTGCCTAACCTAATTTTGCCCAGGCTGAGAGTCGCTTTGTAAGGTTAATGTTGCGTAAACGTTTAGTGAGACTCAGAAAAATCGTGTCGACCGTTATGAAAATTGTTGGTTTTCACCGAGCGGTTCATCAACATCAGGGGTCGCGATGAATTCGATATTGCGGGGCCAGCGGACAGATACGATCGCACCACCAAGCGGTTGCCCCGCCCAGCCAGCCTGCCCTTTGATGCGGCTGTTGGCGAAGGTCAGTGTCGCGCCAGACCGTTCTAGCAACGTCTTTGCGATGAACATACCGAGCCCCATACCTTCGTATCCGGGACGGTCGTTGGTTTGGCGTCTGCGTCGGACAAAGGGATCGCCGATGCGGCCGATAACCGACGCTGGAAACCCTGCGCCGTCATCCATGATCCGCACTTTGATCAGGTCTTCGCCCCATGCGACTTCGATCTGGACGCTTGTATCTGCAAAATCGACCGCGTTCTGAATAAGGTTGCGCAGACCGTGCACGATTTCAGGGCGTCGCGGAATGGACGGTTGCGCCATTGAATCGTCATCCATTGGGCCAACCCGCAACATGACCGTTTTCCCGCGGTTCATGTGAGGTTCAGCGGCTTCGCGGACCACGGTTTCCAAAGGCGCATGTCGAACGTGAAGATCGTCTTTGCCGGCCCTGCCCATGGATCGCAGAATATCACGGCACCGATCGGCTTGTTCCCCAATTAAAACGACATCGTCGTAGTGGTCTGTATTTTCGGATAGATCTTCCATCAATTCGCTGCTGATCAGCTTGATCGTTGATAATGGCGTGCCCAATTCGTGCGCCGCTGCGGCCACGACCCCACCTAGATCGGTCAGCTTTTGTTCGCGTGCCAATGCCAGTTGGGTCGCCAAAAGCGCCTCTGCCATCGTGTGCATTTCCATCGTGACTTGGCGAGCGTAGACCGCAAGGAACGTGATCCCGATGACCAAGGCGGTCCAAAACCCGAACTGGATCAAGGAGGGCAACGTCAGGACGATCCCGTCCGCCGTCGCAATGGGTTGCGAGAACTGCGAGATCAGTGAAATCAATGTGATCGCGACCATCCCCAGCACCAAAGTACCGCGCAACTGCAGCACGGTTGCGGCGATAGTGACGGGCGCCAAGATCAGGACCGCAAAGGGGTTCACCAAACCACCGGTCACATACAGCAAAAGCGTCAGCTGAAAGATGTCGATGATCAGCATGGAGAACGCTTCACGTTCTGAAAGGCGCTTGTTCTCGGGATAGACGGACGTGAAATACAGGTTCGCGATGATCGCCAAACCAATCACTGCGGTCGCGTAACCCGTTTGCATCTGCAATCCATAGAGCTGGACCGCCACAAGGATTGCGGCAGATTGTCCCGCAATCGCAAACCATCGAACGCGCAAAAGCGTGCGTAGCCTGACCCAATTGCTGCGTTCGCGGTCTTCGCCGATGTGGTAGTCAGAAACGTCCATGTGATCGCCGTTTACCTGTCTGTTATGTACCCCTACATACAGGATACGTTATACACGGGCCATGCGACCAAAAAGGGACAGACTATGTCAAAGAAACTTGCAATAGCGGCGGCGACAGTTGTCGGTCTAGGGATTGGCGGAACGATTGCCGTGACACAACTTGGCGGCGGCATCGAAGAATGCGGTGCGACTGCTGTTGCGGGTGGGGATATTGGCGGATCGTTCGAACTGTTGGACAAAAACGGCGAACTGGTCACGGACAAAGACATCATCACGGAACCGACACTGATCTATTTCGGGTTCACCTTTTGCCCAGATTTCTGCCCGGTCGATATGGCACGCAACTCCCAAGCCGTTGATCTGTTGGCCGAACAGGGGATTGAAGCCACGCCTGTCTTCATTTCCATTGACCCAGAACGCGACACGCCTGAAATCGTGGGCGATTACGCTTACAATTTTCACGACAAAGCCATTGGTTTGACCGGGAGCGCAGAACAGGTTGATGCTGCATCGAAGGCTTACCGCACCTTCTATCAGAAGGATTCCAGCGGTGATCCTGACTACTACCTGATGCAACACACAACCCTGACCTATTTGACGTTGCCTGAAATAGGGTTTGTGGAATTCTTCCGAAACACCAATACTGCAGAGGAAGTTGCAGAGACGGTGAGCTGCTTCGTGAACGCCACTTAGGGGAAAAGGTCGCATTTGACCCGGCGTTCCGTTGGTCTAAGTCCTGTTTCGAACAAAGGAAACGGTGATGACTGCGGAAAATAATGCACTGCCCATCGGCGAAGACCCGTCACTTCTATTAGTTGATGATGATGAAGCTTTTCTGAAACGCCTCGCGAAGGCGATGGAAAAGCGCGGTTTCGCCGTGGAAACGGCCGATTCAATTGCAGCAGGAAAGGCCATCGCGACAGCGCGCCCACCTGCATATGCTGTCGTGGATTTGCGTCTTGGCGACGGGAACGGCTTGGATGTCGTCGAAGTTTTGCGCGAACGCAGGCCTGACGCCCGCATTGTTGTCCTGACCGGATATGGTGCGATTGCAACGGCGGTGGCTGCGGTCAAAATCGGCGCAACCGATTACTTGTCAAAGCCTGCGGATGCGACTGATGTCACGAACGCCTTGCTTGCCAACGGTGATGATCTACCGCCACCCCCTGAAAACCCGATGAGCGCGGATCGCGTCCGTTGGGAGCATATTCAGCGGGTGTACGAGCTATGCGACCGCAATGTGTCTGAAACTGCACGTCGATTGAACATGCACCGACGGACATTGCAGCGCATTTTGGCAAAGCGAAGCCCGCGTTAACGGGCTTTGCTAGGCGGCATTATTCAGGCGCGGTGCGTACGTTCCATGTTTGATAGGTCGCGTTGTCATCTGTGCATTTCTCTAGCGACAGCACTTTGATCTGATTGGCATCGCTGCGCCCTGTGCGGGTGTCTTCGGCGACAGTGAAACACATCGTGTCATTTGAAACCGGTGTAATTGTGCCTTCACCAGAGAAGTTGAACGCTTGCGCATCGCTGCCATCACAGGTCGCCAGATCAATGGTTGTACCCGCTTCGTCAGACGCAATTTCAGCGCAAACGTCGAATTCAGGCATATACAGCACATTATCTGCGAACTTTTCAGTATCAAAGATTTGGTCAACCATCAGTTCGCCGGATGGGCTGTAGCATGTATGGCCTTGCAAGCCGTCGTCTGGGTTTGCGGCTGTCCCCTGCGCGCGTGCGATATCGACACAATAGCCGTTTTGTGTGTTGTCCAGCATATCGACCAGATAGATTTCAACGCTATCAGCGAAAGCAGGTGTCGTTGTCAGAATGGCAGCAGAGACGGCGGCAATGGCAGTGCGATGTAACATGGCTTTTCGTAATCCTTTAAAAATGCGTTGATGGTTAAACGCAGACGTCACACGTTTCCGTCGCTCGGAATGCGAAAGAAATGGACATAAGCCGCAGAGCTACTTTTGCGATAGCAACCATTTGCGGAATGTTTTGACCTTATTTGTTTCGGAGCCGTCTTGGCTGACGACGTAGTAACCTAGGTTTGGCGCAGCTGCGCCTTCTTGCACTACGACCAACCGACCCGATGCGATGTCGTCTTCGACCATCGCGCGGATCACCACCGAAATCCCGCCACCTGCGCGTACGGCCGATGTGATCATGCTCATGGAACTGACTTCGCGGATCGTGCAGACATCCACGTCCAACCCGTTTTCGGACGCCCAGCGCTTATAGACGGGCAGGGTGGGGCTAAACAGCCAAGCCAAATCCTGCAGATCGGCTAACGTATCGACCCTGCGGTTCCCCAACAGGTCAGGTGTGGCGACGACGACGTAGTCGCCCGCCACCAAAAACTGTGATTGAAGGCCCGGATAGTCGCCTTCGCCATAGCGAATGGCCATGTCGTATCCGTCGCGGCGCAGATCAATCAGGTCATTGCTTGCGTGGACAGTGACCGTGATCTCGGGATGCTGGCTCCAGAAACCACAGAGCCGCGGCATTAACCAGTATTCCGCAAAGTTCGGGGTCACAGTGACGGTTAAAGGGCGTGTATTCACGTCTTCAACAATGCGGGCCACCCCATCAATGATTGTGCTGAACCCCGTGCCCAGATCATTGGCAAGCTGCGCACCCGCATCGGTCAGGACCATTTTGCGGCCTTCGCGGTTAAGGAGGGACATGCCCAAGTGTGCTTCAACGGATCTGACGTGCTGTGCGATCGCGGCATGGGTGACGTTCAGTTCACGCGCAGCCGCGCTGAATGACCCCGCACGCGCGGCGGCTTCGAAACCCTTTAGGGCTGCAAGCGATGGGATGTCACGCCAGTTCATATGATAGTTCAGCTAACATATCGAAATTCTTCCTGACTCGGTGTCTGGACGCAAGTGTTTTATCAAAAATGCAGGAAAACACGAAAGGAACGCACAATGTTTGGTATCTTCAACCGTACGATCAAGACCGCAACTATGATTGATGATTGGCGCGCGCCTGATCATTGGAAGCACAACTTGCACCAAGACACATATCATCGCCAGCAACGCAAAGCGGATGAACACCGGATTCGCATGGCGAAAGATATCGGGCTTTGGCGATAGCTGAGGTTTAAAGCACCAATCGCTTTGTTACCCGATCCATCGGCGTGCCGTCTGCCAGCGGCACGTCTTTGTCGATTGCGTGATCCGTGAAGCCCATCTTTGTATAGTACGCCAAACCGGGGACGTTATCTGCCCTGATCTTGGCGTTGATAAACGTGTAACCGGTGGCGATGGCGGCGGCTTTGGTCGCTTCAAACATAACAGACCCTGCACCCCGTACAGGGTTTTGTTGATCCGTAAAGCTGCCGATAGATAAGCCGTTGTCTGGCAGTGCAAAAACCGCTTGAAAACCGACGGGTTGGTCATCTTTCAGAACAGTGTGGACCATAACGGGGTCATCAAAATAGTGAGTTTTGAAGGTTGGCGCGTCCCATTCTTCTTCATGTGCTGTCGTGCCGCCCTGTCTGACCGTGTGGTTAAACAGCGCGGCGAGAGCAGGAAGATCGGATTCTTGGGATGGGCGTGCCATCAGGGTCATAATTGGCCTAAGAGTTCTGCATGTTTTGACGTGAATTCCGCCCGCACGTCGGGCGCTGGGCGTAGTGCAATGGTTAACCCGCTCATCAGCGTTTGGTCTACCTTACCGAAAAACTTGTCCGCTTCAGCAACAGTAAAACCTGCAATCTGCGTGGCTTCCATCCATGCACTGATCTTGTCCGCTTTCTTGATCTGTTTCTTCACGGTTGCGGGGATTTTTGCAGGCAAACCGAACCGGATGTGAATGGCTGCGGCCAACCGTTCGTCTAGCGCCTCATATCCCGGACCGACCGCGTTTTTCACGGGGCTGATCATGTCGCCAATCACATATTCAGGCGCGTCATGCAGCAACGCGGCCAATTGCCATTTTGCAGGGGCTTTGGGTTGCATGCGGCAGAATAGATCAGTGACCAAGAGCGAATGTTCGGCGACTGAATAGGCGTGATCGCCTGCTGTTTGCCCATTCCAGCGCGCCACAAACGCGAGCCCATGCGCAATATCTTCGACTTCGATATCAACGGGCGTTGGATCAAGCAGATCTAACCTGCGGCCTGATAGCATCCGTTGCCACGCACGTGGTTGTTTCATGATTTATCTTTCTTAAGCTCTGCGTTCTTTTTTGCACCAGTGCGTCGCATTGTCGAGAACGGCTGGGAATGTTATGGCGACCCAAATTCACATGCATCAGGACTTTTTCCATGGCTGAAGACTATATCGTCAAAGACATCGCGCTCGCCGGTTTCGGCCGCAAGGAGCTGGACATCGCTGAAACTGAAATGCCGGGCTTGATGGCGTTGCGCGCTGAATATGGCGACAGCAAACCACTCGCGGGTGCGCGGATCGTTGGTTCGCTTCACATGACCATTCAAACAGCGATTCTGATCGAAACGCTGGTCGCGTTGGGTGCCGATGTGCGCTGGGCGTCTTGCAACATCTTTTCCACGCAAGACCACGCGGCGGCGGCGATTGCGGAATCCGGCGTTCCCGTGTTTGCGATCAAAGGTCAGTCATTGACTGAACATTGGGACTACCTTGACCGGTCCTTCATGTTCCCAGAAGGCGCGAACCTGATCTTGGACGACGGTGGCGATGCGACATTGTACGTTCTGTTGGGTGCCCGTGTTGAAGCTGGCGAAACCGATCTGATCGAAGTGCCGACATCCGAAGAAGAAGAGGCCGTTTTCGCACAGATCAAAAAGCGGATGGCAGAAACACCGGGTTGGTTCACAAAAACCAAAGAAGCGATCCTTGGTGTGTCGGAGGAAACAACAACAGGTGTTCACCGTCTTTATGAATTGCAGCGTGAAGGTCGTCTGCCGTTCCCAGCGATTAACGTCAACGACTCTGTGACAAAGTCCAAATTCGATAACAAATACGGCTGTAAAGAATCGCTCGTTGACGGCATCCGTCGCGCCACAGACACGATGATGGCTGGTAAAGTTGCTGTTGTGATGGGTTACGGTGACGTTGGGAAAGGGTCCGCTGCGTCATTGTCCGGTGCTGGTGCGCGTGTGATCGTGACCGAAGTCGATCCAATCTGTGCGTTGCAGGCTGCAATGGACGGCTACCAAGTTACGACGCTGGACGATGTTGTTGAAACCGCTGATATTTTTGTCACCACAACTGGCAACAAAGACGTCATCCGCATCGAACATATGCGCCGGATGAAAGACATGGCGATCGTGGGCAACATCGGCCACTTCGACAACGAAATCCAAGTGGCGTCGTTGAAGAACCACAAGTGGACGAACATCAAAGAACAGGTCGACATGATCGAGATGCCGAATGGTAATCGCCTGATCCTGTTGTCTGAAGGCCGGTTATTGAACCTTGGTAACGCGACAGGGCACCCATCCTTTGTGATGTCTGCATCGTTTACAAATCAGGTTCTGGCCCAGATCGAATTGTGGACGAAAACGGCGGAATACGCGCCAGGCGTCTACATTCTTCCAAAGCATCTGGACGAAAAGGTTGCGCGCCTACACCTCGACCGCATCGGTGTGAAACTGTCCACGCTTGATGCCGAACAAGCCGCTTACATCGGCGTAAAACCAGAAGGGCCGTTCAAGCCAGAGCATTACCGCTACTAAGGCGTCTGGGGTGAAACCTCACCTACGACCTGAACATGAAAAGCGCCGTCCGTCCCTGTTGGGGCGGGCGGTGTCTTTGCTTTTGGTGTTTGGCCTTGTCTGGGGGAGCTATCAGGCATTGTACCATCCGCAGACGCCACTGCCGCGCGGCTGGAACCCGACGTTGCCGTTGCAAGTGGCGGACGACGTGACCCCGATCACCGGATGGAAATTGGATCGTGCGCTTGCGTCGACGCAAAGCTGTTTGGCTGTGTTAGAGTCTGCGGCGCAGTTTACGGCGATGCCGGATCTAGAGGCATCAGATACTTGCCACATCACAGGCCGCGTGGATTTGCGTGGCGTTGGTGATGCGTCCCTTGCCTCGATTGAAACGCGTTGCGCCATTGGGTTGCGTATGGCGATGTGGGAAGAACACGCGCTACAGCCCGCTGCACACGACCTGTTTGGCGCGCAGATTTCACAGATTGACCATATCGGCAGCTACAATTGCAGGCGGATCAGGGGGTCGTCTGAACGTTGGAGCACCCATGCGACCGCGGATGCGATTGATGTGTCGGGGTTTCGTCTAGACGATGGAACACGCTTGCGGCTGATCAACGATTGGGATGACGGTGGACCGAAGGGCGCGTTCCTGCGTCGGGCGCGTGATAGTGCCTGCGATTGGTTCCGTGTGACACTTTCGCCGGACTACAACGCCCTGCATGCCGACCACTTTCATGTGCAATCAAGCGGCTGGGGTTTGTGTCGCTGATCCGCTCATGCAAAGTTTCCCCCTGATTTTTCCTTTACGCAGGACGAATCGACGGATTAACGTAACCGCAATGCGCGCGGAGACCGCGCGATACCCGGCCAAAATCGGCCAAATACATGAACGGGGACGACAAAATGGGTAAGAGAGACGATTGGATCGCAAAATACGCGGAAGATCTTAAGGGCAAATGCAACATGACGCCTGACATGGATTTGCTGACAAAGGTTACGATTGGCTGCGGTCCTTCGATCTATAACGCCGATGCATCCACAGTTGCCGGCAGCCAAGCGTCAGAGCTTGAAACCGTCAAAAACAACTTCCTGATCAAAAAGCTTGGCCTGAAAGACGGTCCAGAGCTGATGGAAGCAATCAATTCTGTGATCGAAGTTTACGGCAAATCAGAGCGCAACAAATACCGCGCTGTTGTCTACTACATGCTGACAAAGCATTTCGGCAAAGAATCCGTTTACGGTTAAGCCGATGGTTTAGATTTAGGAAAGGCCCGCCCGTTGTCGGCGGGCTTTTTCGTTTTTGGTTCAAATTTTGGATAACGTTTGTTCGCGATCTGCGCCTGAGTGGTGTATCAAATTATCACGGCCAGAACGGCCCCGACCAGAGTTCAGATACGCGTGTGGTGCTAGGGAGCACGCGGGGTGAAAGAGGGTCCGGTGGCGCGTCGGACCCTCTTTTTCGGTTCAGAACAGGCCCAAAACGGCCCCGATCACCGCACAGCCAAAGGTGGCGTATCCTGCATCGATCAGCGTCAGCTTGAACGGCCGCATGCCGTAAGCGTTGTTAATCATGATCCAAGGGCTGATGAAGAACAGACCAACACCAAGTCCGGAAATTAGGCCTTTCCCGAAGGTTTCGATGCCCGACAACGCAAATGTGTGCCGCATCATTCCTGCGACTAAGATCATCGCGATCATCGACATGATATAGGGTGCCGCGGAGTCCCCGACAGGTCTGCCGTTTTCGTCAACTTCGATCTTGGCCGCGGCCACCCATGGCTTTGACAGCGTCATGTACCACGCTGCCCCGAATGCCCAGCCAGCGACGGCTGCTACAATCACTGCAATAAATCCCATAGTTCCCTCCGTTATTTTGGATGGTGTGAACTATGGGCGACGTTTGGCTGGACGCCTAGGGTTTTGTATCGCCTAGCGCGCAGACAATGGCCCATTCGTCATCGGTGACAGGTTGAACTGAAAGCCGCGACGATTTCACCAGCGCCATTTCAGACAACCTGTCGTCCGCTTTGATGTCCTGCAATGTCACCGGTTTTGCGAAGGGACGCACCGCTTTGACATCGACGCAATCCCAGCGTTCATCATCTGTTGTGCTGTCTTGGTGGGCTTCAGCGCAGACCTCGACGATCCCGACGATTTCCAGTCCGGACCGCGAGTGGTAGAAAAAACCACGGTCCCCTTTGGCCATCGCCCGCATGTTGTTGCGTGCTTGGTAGTTGCGCACGCTGTCCCATTCTTCGCCTGCGTCGCCTTTGGCGGTTAGATCATCCCAACCAAAGACATCCGGTTCAGATTTGAAAAGCCAGTAGGCCATCAGCCGATTACCCTGTTCCACGCATCCAAAGTGACGCTTTCGAACTGGCCCGCTTTTGCATATGGGTCATTGTCGGCAAATGCTTGCGCTTGCGCCATGTCTTCGACGTTTAGCACGATCAGCGATCCGCACATGCCGCCGTCTGCGTCCAGCAATGGCCCCGCCATTTCAACGATACCTGACGCTTTGATATGCGCCAGATGCGCTTCACGATTATCGAGCCGCGTTTGCAAAGCGCCAGATTTATCGCGGGCCGTAAGTGCAACAAGCATGTCTATTCTTCCTTTAGAGGACGGGCCATCAGCGCCTCTAGCGCAGTGGACACGTCGGTTTTTGCATCAATTAGATCAGCCACAACCGTGCAGATTGGTAGATCCAATTCAAGCGATTTCGCAAGTTTAGTGACTGATTTTGCGGTGGCGGCACCTTCGACAGTCGTAGTTTTGTCAAAGCCGGTATCGCGGGCAAGTGATTGCCCATACCGGAAGTTGCGAGATTGGGTAGAGGTGCAGGTCAGGACCAGATCACCAAAGCCGGAAAGTCCGCCAAGCGTTGCACGTTCCGCGCCCAATTTATCCGCGAGCGTCAGCATTTCAGAAAACCCGCGTGTCATAAGCGCGGCCCGTGCGCTATCGCCAAGGCCCGCGCCGATGGCGACGCCACATGCGATTGCCATCACGTTCTTCAACGCGCCGCCCAGTTCCGCGCCAATCGTGTCTGTCGCGCGGTAGATGCGCAGCGTCGGGGTGGACAGTTGGGTCTGTAACGTTGTGCCGATGGCGTCGTCAGAGATCGCGAGCGTCAGCGCCGTTGGCAGGCCGTTTGCAATATCTGCCGCGAAACTGGGTCCGGTGAGCATCGCGGCATTGGCGTTTGGGACGATTTGCCGGATCGTCGAAACGGGGCCCGTCATCGTGGTCAGATCGATCCCTTTGCAGCACGCGATTAGCGATTTGCCGGAAAGAGCCTGTTTGTGGGTTTCCAAGAAAGGGCGCATCGCCTGCGCAGGTAGTGCCAACGCGATCGTGTTCTGTGCAAAAGCAGTGTCTAAATCAGCAGAACAGGTGATCTTTGCGGGCAGCGTTACGTCCGGCAGGCGTGGCACTTTACGGTTTGTCTGCATCGCATTCATGACGCCTGCGTCACGGCCCCAAAGGGTGACGTCTTGACCTGATTGCGCCCATGTTATGGCCAATGCTGCGCCAAATGCGCCGGCACCAATGACTGCGATGCTCATGCTTTTGCGCCTTTCTTACCGGATCCCAACATGGGTGCGGCGGTGTTATCCAAGGGCCAGCGCGGGCGCGCTGATAGGGTCAAATCATCGACGTCATTCTTGGCCAGTCGCGTTAGTCCGACATAGGCGATCATCGCTGCGTTATCGGTGCAAAGTGCCAAAGGCGGTGCAGTGAAGGCGACATCGTGTTTCGCGCACAGGTCTTGCAACCCCGCGCGGATCGCTGTGTTCGCGGCGACACCGCCTGCGACCGCCAAAGTTGGCGTCGTTGGGTTCAGTTTAAGGTATTCAGTCAACGCGCGACGCGATTTTTCAACAAGGACATCTGTGATTGCTGCTTGGAACCCAGCGCACAGATCTGCCTGATCTGCCTGCGTTAGACCCTGCTTTTCGGCAACGACACCGTCGCGGGCGCGCAGCATTGCGGTCTTTAGGCCCGAGAACGACATATCACATCCTTCCCGATCCAATAGCGGACGGGGCAGTTTGAACCGTTTGGGGTCACCGTTTGCCGCGGCCTTTTCAACTGACGGACCACCCGGCTGAGGCAGGCCCAGAATACGGGCAGTTTTGTCGAATGCTTCGCCCGGGGCATCGTCAATGGTGCCGCCGAGACGCTTGAAATCGTCGGGGCCTTTCGCGACCAGGAATTGGCAATGCCCTCCTGATACGAGCAACATCAGGAATGGATAGGCGATGTCGTCTGTCAGGCGCGGCGTCAAAGCGTGGCCCGCAAGGTGGTTCACGCCGATCAGGGGAAGCCCCGTCGCAGCGGATAGACCTTTCGCACACATGACGCCGGACAACACACCACCAATCAGACCCGGACCGGCCGTGACCGCGATCCCGTCGAGATCCGATAGCGTCAGATTTGCCTGAGACAGCGCGTCTTCCACGCAATGATCCAGCTTTTCCGCATGCGCACGTGCCGCAATTTCTGGGACGACGCCGCCGAAATCAGCGTGCAGCGCAGTTTGGCCATAGACGACAGAGGACAGCACTTCAGCGGTGCCATTCAACCGGACCACGGCGGCGGCTGTATCGTCGCAGCTGCTTTCGATCCCAAGAACGGTCAGAGTATCAGTCATCATGCGCCCATTGCCTGTTTCCGTTTCGCAGGTAACACTCTGCACAGGGCAAAACAACTGCGGGGCGATCCGACATGTCAGCAACTGTGCTGATCACACGACCAAAAGCGCAGGCAGAAGCGTTTGCCGCGTCGTTGGAAGCGGCGCATGGTGGGCCTTTGCACTGTGTTATCTGTCCTTTGATTGAAATCGTGCCGGTTGCGGTTTTCGGGGCGTTGGATGACGTGGAGCATGTCATTTTCACGTCTACGAATGGTGTTTCGCAAGCACTGCGCGTGGGAATCCCTGTTGGCATAACAGCGTGGTGCGTTGGATCGCGGACTGCGCAGGCGGCGGCCGAGCTTGGGTTTGATGTACGGATCGCGGATGGGAATAATCGCAGTCTTGTGGCGCTTATTGTCGCACAGGCACCGGTTGGTCGGATGGTTCATCTGCGGGGTCGTCATGTCGCTGGCACTGTCGTCGACGATGTATCTGCTGCAGGTATCAATTGCGAAGCTGTGATCGCCTATGATCAGGTTGCGATTGCGCCCACGCAATTGGCGCTTGATACATTAAGAGGCGAAACCCCTATAATTGTGCCACTTTTTTCGCCGCGCAGTGCGAAACTGTTCGGACAGATTGCGGATTTCAATGCACCGCTGCATCTCGTCGTCATAAGTGAAGCGATTGATGTCGTGCAGCAAAACGCGCCCGTCGTCAGTCGCGCAGTTGCAAAGTCCCGCGATGGGGCGGGGATGGTTGCGGCGACTTTGGCGCGATATGCCGAAATCTCCCCCTGATCATGACTTGAGGGTCTGTGCTACGCGTTATAACGTGAACTGTCGGCCTTTGGGTCGCGTTGATGAGTTGGGAAAGGGCGATACGTTGGCCAAGAAGAGCAAATCTAGTCAAAAGGATAAGACCCCAGACGTGGTCGAAGCCGAAGAAACGATTGCCGAGGCAACGCCTGACGAAACACCGGAGGTGACAGAAGATGTCACCGAAGAAACGATCCCCGACACGCCAGAAGAAGTTGCTGTCGCCGAAGAGATTACGCCGGAACCTATCGTCGAAGAGACGACCGTTGATGATACACCCGTGTCATCGCCGGAAACGCCTACGCAACAGGTCCACACGTCTCTTGAGCCACACGATTCCGCATCGAATAGTGTGTTCTTGCCCGCCATTTTAGGCGGCTTGATTGCAGCGGGTCTTGGATTTGGCGCTGCTTATTATTTCATCCCACGGTTTGAACCAGCGATGGTTGAAACGATGAACACAAATGAAGCTGCGATTGCGGATTTGCAGGCTGAAATCGCGGGTTTGGGAACTGGTCCTGACATCACGCCTTTGGCGGACGAAATTGCGGCCCTTAGCGGTCAGGTGACAGACCAATTCGCGTCCGTTGGTGAACGAATCACCTCTTTTGAAGACCGCCTTGTCGCGCTGGAAAAGCAGCCAAGTGCGGATGGTACGCTACAAGACACTGCGCTGCAGGCCTATCAGGCAGAGCTGGACAACCTGCGTGCTCAAGTCGAAGAACAAGCAAGCGCCGCTTTTGCGCAACTTGAATCGACCCGCGAAGAAGCGGCAGCGATTGAAGAAGCTGCTTTGTTGGCCGCGCGTAACGCGAAAGGTCGCGCAGCACTGGCACAGATCCGCAGTTCTTTGGATACCGGTGCGCCGATGACGGCTGCATTGGCTGAACTCGAAGATGTGCTGGGCGAACCTGCGCCAGATGCTTTGACGGCAGTTGCCGAAGGCGTGCCGACATTGGCGAAGCTGCAAGGCGATTTTCCACCTGCGGCCCGTCAAGCATTGTCCGACGCGCGATCTGATGGGTCATCCGGCGAAAGCACCGGCGCATTTGGATCGTTCTTGCGGGAACAGTTTAACGTCCGGTCTGTTGCACCTCGTGATGGGGATGACGCAGATGCCATATTGTCACGTGCGGAAGCTGCTTTGAAAGAAGGCCAGCTTGAAACCGCATTGTCTGAAGTGTCCGCCCTTCCTGAAGGTGCCGCTGGTCCATTGGCTGGCTGGGTGCAACAGGCGCAGGCCCGTGCTGATGCGCTGGCTGCGGCGAACGACATTTCTACTTCCTTAAACGATAACTGAAGGTCAACGCGATGCTCTGGTCCCTGATCAAAATTCTGGCTTTCATTCTTATTGTCACTGGCCTGACATACGGCGCGACGCAATTGCTTGAGGTCGAAGGCGGTGTTGCCCTGACCATTGGCGGGATCGAGATAACACTGTCGGTGCTTGAAGCGGTATTTGCCTTTATCGCACTGGTCGTTTTGGTGTGGCTGGGTCTGCGGTTGGTTAAATTGCTGATTGCGACGTTCAAGTTCCTGAACGGCGATGAAACCGCGATCTCGCGCTACTTTGACCGCAACCGTGAACGCAAAGGGTTCGAGGCGCTTTCCGAGGGGATGATGGCGCTGGCATCTGGCGAAGGTCACCTTGCGATGACAAAAGCGTCCCGCGCCGAACGTTACCTTGATAACCCGAAGCTGACGAACCTTTTGACAGCACAAGCCGCTGAAATGGCCGGTGATCGTCGTAAGGCCGAAGCGACGTATAAAAAGCTGCTGGCAGATGACAGCACCCGCTTCGTAGGTGTGCGCGGTATTCTCAAGCAAAAGCTGGATGATGGCGAAACCGATACGGCGTTGAAATTGGCACAAAAGGCGTTCGCGCTGAAGCCAAAGCACACTGAAACACAGGACGTTCTGATCAAGCTGCAAGCTGAGAAAGAAGACTGGAAAGGTGCGCGCGAAACGCTGAATGCCAAACTGAAAGCAGGATCGTTGCCGCGCGATGTGCACCGTCGTCGTGATGCCGTTCTGGCGCTGTCCGAAGCCAAGGATATCCTGAACGAAGGCAAGGATGTCGAAGCCCGCGAAGCTGCGATTGAAGCGAACCGGATGTCGCCGGATCTGATCCCAGCTGCCTGTATGGCTGCGCGTGGTTACGTTGCCGCTGGCAATGCGCGCTATGCGTCACGTGTGATTGTAAAGGCGTGGACTGCCCAGCCGCACCCTGATCTGGCGGCTGCCTTTGCCGAGATTGCACCGGATGAAACCGCCGCTGCACGTCTGAAGCGTTTCAAAACGTTGACGAAAGTGAAGCCGGTTCACCCTGAAACGAAAATGCTATTGGCCGAATTGAACATCGCTGCGGAGGATTTCCCAGAAGCAAAACGCGCGCTTGGCGATCTGGTCACAACGGATCCGACTGCGCGAAGCCTGACACTTATGGCGGCGATTGAACGTGGTGAAGGCAAAAGCGATGAAGTCGTCCGTGGTTGGTTGACTAAAGCGTTGACTGCATCACGTGGTCCGCAGTGGGTCTGTTCAACATGTCAGCACGTGCATCCGGTTTGGGTTCCTGTGTGTGACAATTGCTCTTCTTTCGACACGTTGGCGTGGACGACACCGACCAAGGGCGATGTGGCGATGCCATCTGGAACCGAAATGTTGCCATTGATTGTTGGTCAATTGGCGAAGCCTGCAGAACCAGATGATGTGGCGACCCCTGATAACGATGTTATCGTTGTTGAAATCGAAGACGCCGAAGAAGTTGTCGATGCGCCAGAGGTAGATGTGGCGACTGAAACCGATCCAAAACCAGGTCACGTCAGATAAAACCTATGCCGCGCTGTTTTTACGACGGCGCGGCGGTAGCTTCTTGATCGTTTGCGTTGCCTGAAGCCAGTCAGGCACGTCGCTTGCTGGCATAGGATGCGCCACGCCGAACCCCTGAATGTGATCGCAGCCAAGCGCATTGAGCACGAGCCGTTCTTCGGGTGTTTCGATTCCTTCCGCCAATACATCGATCCGCAAAGAATGCGCTAACCCGATCATCGCGGATGTGATGCGAGCGAGTTCGGAATATAGATGGACGTCTTTGACAAAGCTGCGATCAATCTTGATCCGGTCCACCCTGAAATGCCGTAGGTTTGATATCGACGCATGGCCTGTTCCAAAATCATCAAGTTCCACTTTGATACCTGCAGCGGACAGATTTTTGATATTCTCGATCATGCGCTTTGATGTGTTATCAATCATCGCGCTTTCGAGAATTTCAACGCTGATCTTGCTAGGATCGACCCCCGCATCGCTTGCCGCGAACAGAATGCTATCAACCAGATCGACATCTAACAGGCGGCTTGTTGTCAGGTTCAGGGAAACCTGTGGCACGTCGAGCCCTTGATCAATCCATGTACGGAGCGTGGTAAAGGTGCTGACCATCAGGTGTTGATCAAGCTGATCGAGCAATCTCGCATCTTCGGCGGCAGACAGGAAATGGAATGGTGTCAGCACCCCGCGTGAAGGGTGATGCCATCGCGCCAAGGATTCAAAACCAACGATTTTGCCAGATCGTCCTTCGACTTGCGGCTGGAAATATGGTCTGAATTCCCCTTTTTGCAGGCCCTCGCGCATGTCCGATTGTAGTTCTTCGACCTTCTCGATTTGGGTTCGCAATGTGGGTGAAAAGAACCTGCTTTTACCGCGCCCGCCGTTCTTTGCGGTATAAAGGGCGAGATCAGCGTTCCGAATGTATGAATCAAGCGGCAGACCATCCGCAAAACTGCCTGTTTCGATCCCAACGCTTGCCCCTGCGTAGCATTCCTTGCCCTCTACGATGAAAGGTGTGGAAATAGTGGCGATCAATTGATCGGCGATGTCCTTTAGCGCGTCAGAATCGAAGTCGCCGAATAGCAGGAGTACAAATTCGTCCCCACCGGTACGCGCGACAAACATGTTGGGATGATCGGCGGATATCATCGCAGCTGACGCGTGGCGCAGCGCCTTGTCACCGGCCGCATGCCCCATCGTGTCATTGATGATTTTCAAACGATCCAGATCGATCTGCATCACAGCGACGTTGCTATGGGGCCAATGTCCTGCGTCGTACCGTTGGATATGGTCATACAGTGCGCGCCGATTTGGCAAACCAGTCAGTTCATCGACAGAGGCCAATCTGGATGCGCTTTGATCCCCAATTTGGCCAACATGTCGGGCCGCCGCTAAAAGCCCGTCTATCGTTTGATGCAAATCTTCGGTCACGATCCGCATTAGTTCACGCAATTCCGTTGTTTCAGGACGTTGATCAAACAGAAGCTGAGTGCAGATGCTAATGCCGATGTCTTCAAAACATCTGAACGAATCCTTGGTTTGGCGCGTAAACGCTTTTGACATGATCTGAATGAGGTGGCTGTCGCTTCCGTGCAGAATGTGATCACCTGCATTCCGCAAACGGGCCCACAAACCAGATATTTCACGCAATCGCTGACGCACAACACGTGCGTCGTTTGGCCCGCTATCGGACAATGTACTGGCAGATAAGCACAACATCGCGAAATTATGGCTGGCAAGACGCAGGTTATGCACTTCGTCTAGCAGCACACTGAAACGGGCCATGTGAAATGAAGTATGGCTTGTCGGTCGTTGTGTTTCTTCAGGTCCCACTGTCAGCAGCACCTTTCAGCATGGTAGTGCAAACCGCATTGAGTGCAGTCTGCCACGCATCCTGATGTGCAAGGGTCCAGTGATTATCCATGAGCGCTGAGATCGTTTCGATCAGAATCTGTGACACCAGTTCGTAATGTTCCGGTTCAGCGCCGTATTGCACGTGTCTGGCGCCAAGTTGTTTCAGCGCGTCCGTGATTTCACCAAGGTCGTCTGCACTTTCCACGACCATGACGATGGAATTCCAAAGTTTTTCGCTTTGGTTGAACATGTCGTCCGGAAACAGGTTTCGGATGCTTGGTGCGGCTGAAAACAGGTTTGCGTAGAACGCATTTGTTGCCGCGACACTGGTTTCGGCTATTCGTTCGGCGGAATCCCTGATGAGATCAATTTGGTTGTCGGTTAACATGAGGTCCACGTTCTTCATCCGTTACGTCGCCGAACATGACCTGAATTTCCTAAGATTAAGTGACCCCAACCGAGAATGAAGAAGGCCCCGCAAATGGCGGGGCCTTCTGTTGTTTTCAATTGGTCTTAGCTGGCTTTCGAAACAGCCCGTCCGGTCATGACTTTGACCAGATGCGCCCGATATTCAGCGGTCCCGTGCAGGTCGCTGATCAGATCATCCGCTGGGACTGTCAGATCCGCCAAGGCGTCAGCTGAGAAGTTCGCGGAAAGCGCTTCCTCTGCGGCCGTCCAGCGATGCACGCCATCATTGGATGCGCCTGTCACGGCGACGCGTACACCGTCCGCGTATTTGGCGACAAACACCCCAACGAGCGCAAAGCGCGACGCGGGCTGCACGAACTTTTCGTAGTGCGCCTTTTCCGGAACTGGAAAAGATACCGCTGTGACGATTTCGCCTTCTTCCAGTGCCGTCGTGAACATTCCTTGGAAGTAGTCGTCTGCTGCGATTTCACGCGTGTTTGTCACGATCGTCGCACCGGATGCCAAGGCTGCGGCAGGATAGCACGCTGCAGGGTCGTTGTTGGCGATTGATCCGCCAATGGTTCCGCGATTGCGCACAGCAGGATCGCCGATGTTGGCCGCAAGACCGGCGAGCGCTGGATAGATCGCGCCAGCCTCGGATGCGACGGTCGCATGGATAGTTCCACCACCGATCCGCAGATTGCCGCCTTCCGACGACATGCCCTGCATTTCGGCGATACCAGACAGGCTGACCAGCTTTTCGGGGCTGGCGAGCCGGGCCTTCAGCGTCGGGATCAGCGTTTGACCGCCGCCCAGCGCCTGTGCGTCTTCGTTTGCCAACGCGTTGGCGGCGTCTGCCACCGTTGCGGGCCGTTCAATGTCAAATGCATACATGGTCCGCTCTCCTTATTCAGCGTTGTTCATGGCAGCCCAAACCCGATGCGGGCTGACAGGCATGTCGATGTGCGTGACGTTCTTACCGCCGGACTGTAGCGCGTCGATCACGGCATTGACCACCGTTGGCGGCGACCCAATTGCGCCTGCTTCGCCACAGCCCTTTACCCCCAACGGGTTATGCGTACAGGCATTCCCCTGGCTATGATCGACGATGTAGTTCGGGAGATCGTCGGCACGCGGCATGGTGTAATCCATGTAAGACGCCGACAAGAGTTGCCCGTTTTCGTCGTAGGTCGTGTTTTCAAGCAACGCTTGCCCGATCCCTTGACCCAGACCCCCATGCACCTGACCGGTAACAACCATCGGGTTGATCACGTTACCGAAGTCATCGACGGCCGTCATCCGGTCCACGCGGACCTTGCCGGTTTCAGGGTCGACTTCGACCTCGCAGCAGTACGCGCCTGATGGATAGGTAAAGTTCGCAGGATCGTAGAAAGCTGTTTCTTCAAGACCCGGTTCGATGTCTTCGAGCGGGAAGTTGTGGGGGATGTAGGCCTTCAATGCGACTTCGCCAAAGCTGACCTTTTTGTCGGTCCCAGCCACAGAAAATTCACCATCAGTGAAGTCGATATCGCCTTCCGCTGCTTCCAGCATGTGGGCTGCGATCTTCTTCGCTTTGTTGATGATTTTCTCGGTGGCCCGCACCACGGCTGATCCACAAACCGCCAAGGAACGTGACCCGTAGGTTCCCATTCCGAACGGAATTTTGGATGTATCGCCGTGAACGATGTCGATGCTTTGTGGATCAATGCCTAGCATTTCGGCGACGACCTGCGGGAACACCGTTTCGTGGCCTTGGCCATGGCTGTGCGCACCGACCATGACAGACAGATTGCCAGTCGCGTTTACACGGACAGTTGCGGCGTCATACAGCCCAACGCGCGAGCCGAGGATACCAACAAGGTTTGACGGCGCGATGCCGCAGGCCTCGATATACGCGTTCACGCCGAAACCACGCAGCATGCCTTTGGCTTCAGATTCCTTCCGACGGGCTTCGAAACCAGCCTTATCGGCGACCTCTTCCATCTTATCCATCAGGGCGTCGTAGTTGCCTGAATCGTATTCAAGACCAGCAGCAGACGCGAAGGGGTATTGATCCGGTTTGACGAAGTTCTGACGGCGCAGCTCAATCGGATCGCGACCTGTTTCACGGGCCGCCATGTCGATGACACGCTCTAGCGAATAAGTCGCCTCTGGCCGTCCGGCACCACGGTACGCATCGACGGGGGCAGTGTTGGTGAACACTGCTTTGACGTTCACGTAGACCAGCGGCACCGTGTAGTTGCCCGCCATTAAAGTGCCATGCAGGAACGTTGGTGTCGCGGTTGAGAAATTGGACAGATACGCGCCGACGTTGGCGTGTGTTTCGGTCCGGAAAGCAAGGAAGTTGCCAGCTTCATCCAGCGCCAGTTCGATCTTGGTGACGTGGTCACGACCGTGAGCATCCGTCAGGAACGCCTCTGTCCGGTCAGCAGTCCACTTGACCGTGCGACCGAGTTTTTTGGCGGCTGCCAGAACAAGCGCTTCTTCACCGTAATGATAGATCTTGGACCCGAAACCACCGCCTACATCGGGGGCAATCACAGTGAGCTTGTTCTCAGGGATGCCCATCACAAATGCAGAAATCAGCAACCGTGTCAGATGCGGGTTCTGTGATGTGGTGTGCAGCGTGTAGTCGCCGGTGCCAGGGTGGTAATGGCCGATGGAACAACGGGGTTCCATTGCGTTTGGCACAAGGCGGTTGTTGACCAATTCCAGCTTGGTCACGTGATGGGCGTTCTTGATCGCCTCATCGGTTGCCGCGCGGTTGTCTTCGATCCAACCCCAGTCGAAACACTGGTTTGTCCCGATTTCGTCATGCACATAATTATCGCCAGCAAGCGCGTCTTTCATGTTTACGACGGCGGGAAGTTCTTCGATATCGGCTTCAATCGCCTCAACCGCATCACGGGCCTGTGCAACCGTTTCAGCAATGACAGCGGCGTAAGCGTCGCCGACGTGCCGGACCTTGCCATGTGCCAGAACCGGACGCTTTGGTTCTTGCATTGGTTCGCCGTCGCGGCTGTTGATCAACCAGCCAGCGGGGTTGCCGCCAACCTCTGCAAAATCTTCGCCGGTGAAGATCGCAAGTACGCCGGGCATGCCTGCGGCTGCGGTTGTGTCGATTGATTTGATGACACCATGCGCCACAGTCGAGCGTGCAAACACAGCCGCGCATTCGGCGTTTGTTTGGATGTCGTCGGTATAGGTTCCTGTGCCGGTTAAGAACCGGACGTCTTCGCGGCGCGTGGTTGCTGCGCCAATTCCACCATCTTTAGGCATTTACGTTCCTCCCTTTGTCCATCGCGCCCTCCTCGACACGACGTCCAAATTTTCTAGAAAATTTGCTTACTCTGCAGCGATTGCGCTGACATCTTGACCCGATGCCGCCAAAATCGCTTTGACGATGTTGTGGTAACCGGTGCAGCGGCAGATGTTGCCTTCCAGATGCTCGCGCACTTCCTGCTCGGTCGGTTTCGGATTTTCTTTAAGCAGTGCAGCCGTCGTCATCACCATGCCCGGTGTACAGAACCCGCACTGCAGGCCGTGGTGATCCTGAAACGCCTGTTGGATCACGTTCAAAGACCCGTCTGCATTCGCTTGGCCTTCAATTGTGGATACCTGCGCGCCGTCTGCTTCTGCCGCGAACATTGTGCAGGATTTCACCGCTTTGCCGTCGACGTGCACAACACAGGCGCCGCACTGCGACGTATCACAGCCGATGTGAGTCCCCGTCATGCGCAAGTCTTCACGCAAGAAGGACGACAACAATGTGCGCCCTTCTACGTCTCCGGAAACCTCTTTTCCGTTGATGGTCATCGTGACTTTTGTCATCGCATCCTCCCTTGGATTTCTCGTCTCAGCTGCCGGTCATGCGCCGGAACCAGCCTTTCTTTTTTGTATCGTCTTCTGCGTCGGCCGCATCTGGATCGGGTGGTTCCACCGCATCCTGAAAGTTCGCAAAGAACTGATCGGCCATTTTTTTGGCAAAGCCGTCGATGATCCGTGATCCTAGCTGCGCGAGCTTACCGCCAACGTTTGCTTCAACATCGTAATGCAGGATCGTGGCGTCGCCATCGGCCTCTAGCCGCACGTTCGCGCCGCCCTTGGCAAAACCCGCTGGCCCACCTTTGCCTTCGCCTGTCATCACAAGGCTTTCGTTCTCGACCATGTCGGACAATTGCACCGCGCCTTTAAAGGTCGCCTTCACTGGCCCTACCTTCTGCACGACAGTGGCTTCGAATCCCTCTTCGGGGGATCCGGACATTTCGGTGCATCCTGGTACGCATTCTTTCAACACGTCAGGGTTCAGAAGCCCTGCCCAGATTGTGGTCACGTCCGCTTGAATAGTACGGCTATCGGTTAATTTCATAAGGTATTCCGTTTTGCTTGCGCAGCTTAACCTAGGACCGCGATCATCTTGGCGATATACGACCAAGGGCTTAGTGACGCAGGAGTCGTGTGCAGATGATGACACCAAGACTGCGCTTCGCCAAAACATTTCTGCGGTGGGGTCACAAGGCGGCCTTAGACCTTTGGTGTATTGGCGCGGCTGCAATTGGCTGATTTACTGGCGTTATGATAAGTGATCTTCAAACCGCCTCCGCCGACACGCGTTTTGCGCATACCCGCGGCTGGGCATTGATCATCGATGACCATCCGCTTTTCTGTGATGCGTTGGAATTGACGCTTAGCGCGTTGGATGACTTCACCGAAGTTGTCACTGCCGACTGTATTGAACAGGGGCTTCGTGTTTTGGCGGACAGGGGATCACCCGGTCCTGCGTTGATCTTACTTGATCTGAATTTGCCTGACGTCAGTGGTCTGGATGGATTGATCCGCATCAAACGTGGCGCGGAAAAAACCCCCGTTGTGATCGTGTCGTCGATGACCGACAATGCGATCATCAGCGGGGCGATTGCGGCTGGTGCGTCTGGATTTGTGCCGAAGCATTCCGGCAGGGCCGTGTTCAAAGAAGCCTTGGCCGCGATTGCGCAAGGCGGCGTTTATAAGCCCGCAGGTTTTGTCGAATCGGCGCACGGGGATGATCTGGAACAGGTTCTGACCCGACTATCGTCTTTGACGAACCAGCAGGGGCGTATTCTGGAATTGATTTGCGAAGGCAAGCTGAACAAGCAAATCGCGTTTGATCTGTCGATCGCGGAAGGCACCGTTAAGGTCCATGTCACCGCGATCATGCGTAAACTGGGCGTGCAGCGCCGGACACAAGCGGTGTTGGTCGCGCAAGAAGCGCGGTTCTTTAACAGATTGCCAAACGGAGAGACCTGATCATATCTTTCGGTCAGGGAGAAACGACAATGACGACGACGGGGGGAGTCCGCCAGAGCGTGCTCTGTAAGGCGGAGGTGCGGTGTACAACAACCGCGCCAGTCAAAGCATTACGGCAATTGCTGGGTGATGAACCGCTTGCGCTATTGGCGCTTTTCGTCACGTCGCAGGCCGATTTTCCAAGCGTTGTTGCAGAAGCCGGGCAGCTTTATCCGGATACTGATGTCGTTGCCTGCACCACGGCGGGCGAAATTGGCGCAATGGGCTATGATGACGGTTTGATCGTTGCGGTCGGCTTTCCAACCGCTGATTTCGCGTCGAAGTCTTTGGCTTTCACCGATCTCGAAAACTTTCAGGTTGAATCCGAAATGGACCGCGTCGCCCAAGAACGTGTCGCCTTGCAAGACCGTAGCCCCGAGATGGAAGAAGGGTTTGCCTTCTTGATTGTTGACGGCTTGTCCCTGCGTGAAGATGCGCTGACGACGACGATTTCACCTGCGCTGCGCGATATGCCGTTGTTTGGTGCATCCGCTGGGGATGGCGCGGATTTTACTGAAACACTGGTCGCTTTGAACGGGCAAATCATGGCGAATGGTGCTGTCTTGAACATGATCCGCAGTCGCCACCGCACCAAAGTGTTCAGCCTTGATCACCTTGTGCCGACCGATATCCAAATGGTCGTGACCGATGCTGATCCAGAGCTGCGGATCGTGAAATCGATCAACGCGGAACCCGCTGGTCGTGAATATGCGCGGATTGTAGGTAAGGACCCTGAACAGCTCGACCGGTTTACGTTCGCGTCGCATCCCGTGGTCGTACGGATTGGTCGAGATCACCATGTGCGCGCCATTCAGCAGGTTAACGACGCGGGCGAATTGGTTTTCTTTTCTGCGATTGATGAAGGCATGGTTTTGACGGTGGCGACGCCCCAGAATATGGCCAGCCATCTGTCGGATAAAATGGCAGACATGGCCGCTGATCAACCGTTCACGGATATCATCGGGTGTGATTGCATCCTGCGTCGTATTGAGGCCGAACAAACCCAAATGACGAACGAATTGTCGTCCATTATGGCCAAGAATAACGTGACCGGCTTTTCCACATATGGCGAACAAATTGGCCCGTTGCATGTGAACCAAACGATGACTGGCGTTGCCTTTTTCCGCAAAGATAGCACCGCATGTCGATCGTAAACCCGAATGATCCGTTAGAACGGCAGAACGAAAAGTTATTGGTGATTGCCCAATCGCTGATGCGGCGTGTCGAGCAGAAGAATGATCAGTCGGGGTTGGCGTATCAGCAGTTTGAACGCGCGGCGTTGCTTGAAACGCAGGTGCGGCAGCGAACGCAGGAACTGGAACGGACGCTTGATCTGCTACAGGATTCCAATGCGCGGTTGGAGCAGGCGAATTTCGAAACCGAAGCTGCGCGAACGAACATCACTGAAGCGATTGAAACAATTAACGAAGGCTTTGCGCTGTTTGATCCGGATGAACGGCTGGTGTTGTTCAACAGTCGGTTTTGCCGCGATATTGCTGATGTTGCCGACGATCTGGCCGAAGGATTACCGTTTCAGGAATACGTCGAATTGGTGTCGCGAAGCCCGCATTTGGCGCATGAAAGCGGGGAAAGCCCTGCAGATTGGGCTGCTGCCCGTTTGTCCCGTCATAGCCACGACCACGTCGTGTTTAACGTCAGGCTGAGATGGAATCGCTGGCTGCAGATTTCGGAACACCGCACGGCGCGGGGCGGTACGGTTATTCTGCAAACAGATGTGACCGACATGATGCGGTCCGAACGGCAACAGCGGGATCAATTGCTGGATCAACAAGCACGTATTCTGCAGGCCACCCTCGATCACCTGAACCAAGGGGTCTGTATCTTCAACCATGACAAAGAACTGGTCGGTTGGAATAAAACAATGAGCGATTTTGCAGCGATGCCGGCCGATGAAAGCGTACATGGGCTGACGTTTTCGGCGCTATTGGGCAACATTCGCAACGAATTGACCTTCCATGATGGTTTTGACGATGCGCGGTTGTCGCGCTGGGCCAATCATCGGTCGCGACGCAAGCCGATTGCGTTCGAAGTTACCCGAAATGATGTCCAAATCCTAAGCGTCTTTGCACAGGAAATGCCGGATCGGGGTTTTGTGATTAGTTTCACCGATGTCACGTCGGAACGCCAAGCGGCGCGGGCGCTGTTCGACATGAACGAAACACTGGAAGCGGGCGTAATTGCGCGGACCGAAGAGCTAGGTGTGGCGCTGGCCGAAGCGGAACGTGCGAATGCGTCGAAATCGCGCTTTGTTGCGGCTGCATCGCATGACCTTTTGCAACCGTTGTCTGCCGCTAAATTGTTCATGTCGTCTCTGTCGGATCAGTTGGATACGCCGCAAACCCTGAACGTTCTAGGCAAAGCAGAGACTGCGCTTGCTGGCGTTGAAAACATCATCGCCGCCTTGTTGGATATTTCCAAACTGGACGCGGGCAAAGCCGTGTTCGATATTCAGCCTGTCAGATTGTCTGCGATTTTTGGCCCGTTGCGCGATGAACTAACACCTGTGGCGGCGGCGAAAGGTCTATCCCTAACGATCATTGAAAGCAGCCTAAGTGTGCAAAGCGATCCGGGGTATTTGCGGCGGATTATGCAGAACCTGATTTCCAATGCGATCAAATATACGACGACTGGCCGTGTTGTGGTTGGGGTGCGCCGCCATGAAGGTTCAGCGCGCGTCGAAGTGTGGGACACTGGACCGGGTATCGCGGAAAAAGACCAGCAAACCGTGTTTCAAGAATTCGAACGATTGGATGGGGCGACACCGAATGACGGGCTTGGCCTTGGGCTTGCGATTGTTGACCGCGCGGCAAAGGGCCTTGGTCATGATTTGAACCTGCGGTCTGAAATCGGGCGCGGCAGTTGTTTTATCTTGGATACGAAGATCGCGCTGGGCAGCGGTGATACACTTGGATCAATTCCGCAGTTTCAGGCGGATTGGGGAGATGCGCTTGACGGGATGATCGTCTTGTTAGTGGAAAACGACGCGCAGTTGGCCACAGCCATGACATTCATGATGGAAAGCCACGGAGCAGAGGTTCTGCCAGCAGGCAACGCGCAAGACGCAAAAGATCTGCTCGAAGAAATTCAATTGGTGCCTGATGTGGTCCTGCTGGATTATCAACTTGGCGGCGACGTGACCGGCATTGATTTGTATCGCGATCTACAAGCGGCTTACGGGAATGTGCCTGCGGCTGCTATTTCGGCGGATCACAGTCAGGCGTTGCGTCGCGATTGCGCGGCGCTGTCGCTTAAGCTGCTGGCAAAACCAATCGACAAGGAAAAGCTGCTAAGTTTCCTTGTCGTGCTGCGAGAAGAAGGTGTGGAACAAACGTGACGGATTTTGATTGGGACGATGCATTCGCCAATTCAGCCTACATTCCGGGGTCAGAAACCTTTCCGGATCGCTGGGCATCCGAGGCCGCAGCATACCGCTACAGTGGCATCCGGATCGAACAAGACATCGCATATGGCGCAGCCCCGCGTGAAGTGTTTGACCTGATTTTACCGGATTGGGCACCGCAGGGCTTGGCTGTTTTTGTGCATGGCGGCTATTGGATGCAAACCGACAAATCCATGTGGACAGCATATGCCGAAGGGGCGCGTGCGCGGGGTTGGGCGGTGTGTTTGCCAAGCTATACACTGGCCCCAGAGGCGCGCATCAGCGACATCACCAAACAGATCACTGCCGCGATTACCCATGCCGCGACTTTGGTGTCGGGACCTATTCGTATCGCGGGGCATTCGGCAGGTGGGCATCTGGTTGCGCGGATGGTTTGTGCCTATAGTCTGATTGCGGATCGTATTGACCACGCTTTGTCGATCAGCGGCGTCCATGATCTGCGTCCGTTGATGCAGACGAAGATGAACGCGACTTTGCGTCTTGATGAAGCAGAGGCTGACCGCGAAAGTCCTGCTTTATTGAACCCGCATTCGACGGCACAGATCACCGCGTGGGTTGGTGGCAATGAACGTCCTGAATTTATCCGCCAAGCGCAGTTGTTCGGGCGGGCATGGTCAGCGCAAGGTGCGCAGATCACCTGTCAAATCAACGAAGGTCATGACCATTTCTCTGTGATTGAGGGGTTGAAGGACCCTAACAGTCGGATCACACATGCCTTTGTTGGCTAACGAAGGACGCGTATCATGACCCTGCCGCTGAAAGATCAATTCGTCTTGCCTGAGGGCATAATCTATCTTGATGGGAATTCTCTTGGCCCTTTGCCAAAAGCGGTGAACGCGCGGCTGCAGGCTGCCGTGATTGATGAATGGGGCCAACATCTAATCAAGGCATGGAACGTCGATGACTGGATGGGACAACCGATGCGTGTCGGGAACATGGTCGGTCGTTTGATCGGTGCACCGGAAGCATCCGTTACGATGGGCGACACCCTGTCAGTAAAGGTCTATCAGGCGCTGTCAGCTGCGCTTGAAATGCGTCCGGATCGCAAGGTGATCTTGTCCGACAGTGGAAATTTCCCATCCGATTTGTATATGGCGCAAGGCCTGATTGCGCATCTTGGTAAGGGGCACGAACTGCGGATCGTGGAACCTGAAGATGTGATGGACGCGCTAACCGATGACGTTGCCGTCGCGATGATCACGCAGGTGGATTACCGTACAGGGCGTTTGCACGACATGGCGTCCATGACGGCCAAGGCGCATGATGTGGGTGCCGTGATGCTGTGGGATCTGGCGCATAGTGCAGGGGCTTTGCCAGTTGATGTCACAGCATGTGGCTGCGAATTCGCCGTTGGCTGTACCTACAAATATCTCAACGGTGGACCGGGTGCGCCCGCGTTTATCTATGCGCGTCCTGATATCGTTGGTGACATCTCTCCAGCCCTTTCAGGTTGGCTCGGCCACGACGCGCCATTCGCGTTTGAACCTGATTATCGTCCCGCAATCGGGATTGAACGTATGCGTGTCGGAACGCCACCTGTGCTGCAAATGACCGCGTTAGAGACTGCTTTGGCGGTTTGGGACAGTGTCGATATGGATGATGTGCGGGCGGCATCCATCGCATTGTGTGATCAGTTCATTGAAGAGATTGAGGCGCGTTGCCCTGACCTGACGCTGGTCAGCCCACGGGATGGGACGTTACGCGGCAGTCAGGTGTCGTTTGCGTTTGAACATGGTTATGCCGCGATGCAGGCGGTGATTGCGCAGGGCGTCATCGGTGATTTCCGTGCGCCTAATATTATGCGTTTCGGGTTTACGCCACTTTACATTGACGCGGACGATGTGACCGGCGCCGTAGATGTTATTGCCGATGTGATGACCTATCGGCTGTGGGATGACCCCAAGTTCAAACAAACCAGTCGGGTGACATAAATGGATCGCGCGGATATTGTGCATGACGCATTTATGGCGCGTCTCGCGTCAGGTGATTTTCCGGACGGTGCGGCCCCCGAAGGCCCCTTGTCCAATGCAGAAGCGCTTGCGATTTTTGAGGCACAGTGCCTAAGCCGCAATCTTGATCGCAGGTCTCGCAAAATGCAGGCGGCGGGCGAAGGGTTCTATACAATCGGATCATCCGGCCATGAAGGGATGGCTGCAGTCGCGTCTGCCTTGCGTCCAGATGACATGGCGTTTCTGCATTACCGAGATGGTGCGTTCCAGACACGTCGGTCCGCCCAGGTCGGCGTCGATGCGACCCGCGACATGTTGCTCAGCTTTGCGACATCGACGGATGATCCAATTTCGGGCGGCCGGCATAAGGTGCTGGGATCGCGGGACATGAATATTCCGCCGCAGACATCGACCATCGCCAGCCATTTGCCGAAGGCAGTTGGTGCCGCCTATTCGGTCGGAATGTGTCAGCGGCATACGCCAGTGCAACAATCAATCCCAGACGATGGCTTGGTGATGTGTTCGTTTGGTGATGCGTCATCAAATCATTCCACCGCGCAAGGGGCGATTAACACGGCCTGCTGGACGTCCTATCAATCGGTGCCCCTGCCGCTTTTGTTCGTGTGCGAAGACAATGGCATCGGGATTTCTACCCGCACGCCGCAGGGCTGGGTCCATGCGAATTTTGCGCAAAAACCGGGCTGAAGTACTTTCACGCCAGTGGTCTTGATCTGTTCGAAACCTATCGTGTCGCGGCAGAGGCAGCGGCCTACGTTCGTACCCGCAAAAAACCGGCTTTCATGCATTTGTCCCTTGTTAGGCTCTATGGTCATGCGGGTTCAGACATGCAGCAAAGCTATTTGCCCAAGACCGTCTTTGAAAGTTGGGAAGGCGACGATCCCTTATTGCATTCCGCACGTCTGTTGATCGCGTCGGGGGCTGCAACGGCGGATGAGGTTGCCGCGATTTACACGCATACCGAAGACGATTGCGCGTGCGTCGCGGCAGAGGTGATCACCCGACCGCGTTTGCAGAACGCCGCCCAAGTCATGGACAGCATCGTGCCGCCAAAGCGTGATCTTCCCGCGACCAACGGTCCGTCGACAGACGCCAGAAGCGCCGTGTTCGGGTCTGATTTGAAACAGATGACCCAACCGCAGCCGATGTCGAAACTGCTGAATTGGGCGTTGACCGATCTGATGCTTGCGCATGGCGACATTGCGATGATGGGCGAAGATATCGGCGCAAAGGGTGGCGTTTACGGCGTCACGCAAAAGCTGTCTGCGCGGTTCGGGCGCGACCGGATGATCGACACGTTGCTGGATGAGCAATCCATCCTCGGCTTGGCGATTGGCATGGCGCATAACGGGTTCACACCGATGCCGGAAATCCAGTTCTTGGCGTATCTGCACAACGCCGAGGACCAAATCAGGGGCGAGGCCGCGACGCTGTCGTTCTTTTCCAACGGTCAGTTCACGAACCCGATGGTCGTGCGGATCGCGGGGTTAGGGTATCAGAAGGGATTTGGCGGGCATTTCCATAACGACAATTCACTGGCTGTGCTGCGTGATATTCCGGGTGTGGTCGTCGCGGTGCCAAGCCGTGGTGACGATGCCGTCAAGATGCTGCGCGAATGCGTGCGGCTTGCACGTGAAGAACAGCGCGTTGTGGTGTTTGTAGAGCCTATTGCGCTGTATCCGATGCGTGATCTGCACGAAAAAGACGACAAAGGCTGGATGCAGACCTATCCAGCGGTGGATGAAACCATTGCGCTGGGCTGCGTTGGTGTGACGGGTGACGGGCCTGTCGCGATTGTGACCTACGGAAACGGTCATTACCTCAGCCAGCAGGCTGCGGCTGATTTAGCGGACAAGGGAATTGCCACGCGGATCATTGATCTACGGTGGATTTCGCCTTTGCCAGAGACTGATTTGATCGCAGCGGTTGCAGGTGCGGAGCGCGTGCTGGTGATCGATGAATGTAGGAAATCGGGCAACGTTGGCGAAGGCGTCGTGACGCTGTTGACTGAGCAGACCGATTTGCCCGTGAAACTGCTTGCTGCCGATGAGAGCTTTATCGCGACGGGGCCTGCCTATGCGGCCACGATGCCATCGAAGGACAGCATCGTGGCGGCGGTTCTTAACGGCTAGATTGCGCCTGATATGGACCTGCCGGGATGACCTTGGCGGGTACCATTTTACCAAGAACATCGACCTCGACTGCGGTGCCTTCTGCGGCATACGCAGTCTCTACAAAGGCGTATGCGATGTTCAGGCCGGTCCGGTAACCCCAGTCACCTGATGTGACGGTGCCTACGACTTTGCCGTCGATCATGACCGAAGACCCGCCATGAGCAGCCGCATCTGTGCTATCAAGCGCCATGGAGACGAGCAGGTGTTTCGGGTCGCCCTTCTTTTCCAGCGCGGCTTTGCCGACGAAGTCTTCTTTGTCCATTTTGATAAAACGGTTCAGGTTCGTCTCGAACGGATCGAATTCGGTCAGAATATCGGCTTTCCAATGCAGGTAACCCATTTCCGTCCGCATGGAATCGACCGCTTTTGCACCGAAAATTTTCATGCCATGAGCCTTGCCCGCTTCACGAAGCGTCAAATACGCACCGTAAAGAGACGCATTCGGGATGTGCAATTCGTATGCGGTTTCGCCAGAGAAACTGACCCGCATCACGGTCGCTGGCGCAATCCCGATGTAGGCTTCGCGCACGGCGAGGAATTTGAACGCTTCGTTTGACCAATCGCCACGGCTGACCGACGACAGAACATCGCGGGCCTTTGGACCAGCAATGATCAGGATGGTTTGATCGTTCGTCAGGGATTTGATCTGCACGTCCTCGTCATCGCGAATGTGCTGCTGCAACCAATCCATGTCGTGCAATTCTGACGCGGCGGCTGAACCGTACCAAACCCGGTCAGGTCCACGATCTGACGCAGGAATGTTCGCGATTGTGGCTTCCGCTTTGACGTTGCCGTGGTGGTTGAGCAGATAGATCAGACCCATACGGCCCGGTTTGCGTGGCACGGTGCTACATGACATCCGGTTCAGGAAATTGCTTGCGTCTGCACCTGTCAATTCGAACCGGTTGAACCCGTTGACTTCGCAGATGCCGACGTCGGTTTGCACCGCTTTGACTTCTTCGCCGACGGCATCGAAGCTTTCGTCGAACTTGAAGGTGTGGGTGTGGTGGAAGTCCGCTGATGGCTTGATGTAATCCACGCGTTCCCAGCCGTTTACGATGGTAAATTCCGCGCCTTCAGCCGCCATGACCGGTGTCAAAGGCGTAGTTTTGGCGTTGCGCCCCGCGGGACGGTGTTCGTTGGGGAAATGGAAGCGAAATTCGTTTTGGTAATCTTCGATGGCCTTCAACGCGGTCAGTTCGACGTTCGTGTGTTCGCCGAAACGACGCGGATCGATGCACCATGTGTCATAAACCGCTTCGCCATGGACGATCTGTTGGGCCAGCAGCCAGCCGTGACCACCGCCTTCACCAAGACCCGCACGCAGACCGATACAGCAGAACGCGTTGCGCTTGCCGGGGATCGGTCCCACAAGCGGTGCGCCGTCGATGGTGTAGGTGATCGGGCCGTTCACGACATTCTTGATGCCGACTTCCATCAGGGCGGGCATCCGTTCAAACGCGCCTTCCAGAACGTCGGTGATGCGGTCGAGGTCATCGGGGCAAAGCGCATTCACAAAATGCGGATCGATGCCGTCCATGCCCCAGGTTTTACAGCCCTGTTCGTAGAAGCCGATCAAGAGACCGTTCTTTTCCTGACGGCTGTAGTAATCGCTGATCGGGCAACGCAGCAGCGGCATACGTTTGTCGGATTCGACAATCGCAGGGATGTCTTCGGTGACAAAGTACTGGTGTTCCATCGACGTAACAGGATGTTCAACGCCCATCATCGCGCCGACCTCGTTCACGCGGTAACCACATGCGTTCACCACGATTTCACAGTCGATATCGCCGTGTTCGGTGTGGACCGTCCAGCTATCATCTTTGTGCTGCGTCAGGCCAGTCACAGGAGTGTTGCGATACACCTCGGCCCCCGCTTTGCGGGCGCGCCGCGCAAGCGCTTGGCAAAGCGATGCCGGATCAATGTCACCGTCGTTGGCATCCCACAGACCACCAAGCAAGTTGTCAGTTGAAATCAGTGGATGGCGGCGCGCGCATTCCTCTGCATCGAGGATTTCGAATTCAACGCCCATACCACGCGCCATAGACGCAAAGTGACGGTATCCGTCCATCTGCGCCTCTGTATTTGCCAAGCGGATACCGCCGTCACCGTGGTTGTATTGTACCGGATAGTCGGCATCGTCGCGCAGTTCTTTATAAAGATTAATCGAATGGGTCTTCAGGCCAACCATGGTCTGATTGCCACCAAAATTTGTGACCTGTGCTGCGGAATGCCACGTCGTGCCGGATGTCAGTTCATTGCGTTCGACCAAGACAACATCGGACCAGCCTTCTTGGGTCAGGTGATAGAGAGTTGAGCACCCTGCGATACCACCGCCAATAACGACAACCTTTGTTTGCGACTTCATGTGACAGTTCCCTTGTGTGTTTAAACCCAATGACAGCGAAACATAGGCAGTGGTCAAATGGAATTTTCAGCGTTCTATTTTTGTCGAACGGGGCGTCAAGGAATCCGGAAAACGAGAGAAAGGTTTTGCTTTATCGTCGCTGAGGCATTTCAGTTTTTGTCAGGCAGCAAAGGAACGATGATGTCAGACAAACCGCGGCGGTCAGGACGTAATGCAAGGCTTGCGAAACGCGCAGCGCCGCCGACGGTGAATCCGGCACCTCCCGGGCAGCGGGGAGGCCAGTATCGTCCGTTGTCCGAGACTGATTTGCGTCAGATTTACGATACAGCGCTGCGGCTTTTGGCAGAGCTTGGAATGGGCGAGGTGCCCGATCGGTTGCGTGCCGACCTAATAGGTGCAGGCGCACAATCCCGCGACGATGGGCGTGTTGTTTTCCCAAAGGCATTGGTAGAAGACTGTATCGCAAAGGCTGCTAAAAAGTTCATGCTGCATGGTCGTGATCCGGATCGATCAATCGAGGTTGGCGGTGACAAGGTGTATTTCGGTACCGGTGGCGCGGCGGTGAATACGCTGGATCTGGACACGGGGCTTTACCGGCCGTCGACGCTACGCGACTTACATGATTTCACGCGTCTGCAGGATCAGCTTGATAACGTCGCATGGTTCACGCGGTGTTGTATCGCGACGGACGTCCCCGACAATTTCGATTTGGACGTTAACACGGCATACGCATTGCTGCGCAATACGACGAAACCGACGGCGACTGCGTTCACGATAGCGGAACATGTCGATCCCATCGTGCGCATGTTCGATATCGCGGCAGGCGGCGAAGGGGCCTTTGCCAAGCGACCGTTTGTGAAGTGCCATATCTCACCGGTTATCTCGCCGATGCGATTTGGTGATGATGCTGTGGATGTCATTTATAAGTGTATCGAACATAACATTCCGATGTCGTGTATCACGGCCGCGCAAGCAGGGGCGACGGCACCGGCTACGATGGCGGGTTTCCTTGCGCAGTCCTTAGCCGAAACGCTTGCGAGCCTTGTTATGGTGAACGTTATTGCGCCGGGATATCCGATGGTGTTTTCGAATTGGCCGTTGGTGATTGATCTGCGCAGCGGGGCCTTTGCGGGCGGTGGCGGGGAAACGACGTTATTGAACGCGGCCTCTGCCCAGTTATCGAATTGGTTGGGGCTCCCGTCCGGTGTGGCGGCATCGATGACGGATGCGAAAGGGATCGATGCGCAATACGGGGTTGAAAAAGGCATGACGTCATTGGCGGCGGCGCTGGCTGGTGGGAATCTGATTTACGAAAGCTCTGGTATGACCGCCGCGTTGTTGGGCGCAAGTTTCGAAGCGTTCATTCTGGATGACGAAATGCACGCGATGACATATCGGGCGCTGCGCGGTGTTGAGGTGACCGAAGATAATCTGGGGTTCAACGCGATTTGCGGCGCTATCTTGGGTGACGGGCATTTCCTTGGGACGGATCATACGTATCAAGCGATGGAACGTGACTATCATTACCCAAAGTTCGCTGACCGCGCCCAGCCGCAAGTTTGGGCAGATGCTGGCGCTGAGTCTGCATGGGACAGGGCCAATGCGCGGGCAAAGCACGTTTTGGGCGAAGATGGCCCTTCATATCTGACGACTGACCAAGATCAGGCTATCCGAGAACAGTTCCATATTCTGGACCATTAGCGATAAGTCGCCGATACGCCGAAAAATTTGACGTTATGGATCGCAGATTTTTTGTCGAATCATTTTCGCTTTGTCATCTGATTGACAATTGATGCTGCGATGCAGAATTGTGGTTCTGGGTTTGAGTTCATCTTTCAAAAATTCACCGCGGAACCGGTTTTTTTATTATAGAATAGTCCCTTAAAGATTTAGGAAATCGGTCTTTGTCGGTGTCGTTTCGCGAATTTTTAGAAACCAGATCAATCAATTCTACTTAAGAGCGATTACAAATTGGTTTCAAAAACATTTAGCATGGTTAACGACACTTAAGGGTTGGAATGGTAGTTTTTGCAATATTGCCATATGCTTAAGGGGTATGCACAACCACCATTTGCTAAATTTGTTACGCTTCGTTAATACCCAAACGTAGTCTATAAGAGAAATAGAAATTTTTACGTACTACTAGTTCAGTTCCCGGGGGACACTGTGAAGCATCAACCAGTCGAAGAGTTTGCAGTTACTCCACGTGCCTCCAATGCGTCCGCAGCATTAACACCATGCCGTTCGCGCACTGTTGACCCGGGTTTTGTTTACACGACAACGAAACGTGCCTTTGACATCGTAATGTGCGTTCTACTGGCACCAGTGATGCTTCTATCAGTGGTTGCACTGTTGGTTCTGAATCCGTTCAAAAACAAGGGCCCATTGTTTTATGTCCAAACACGTATGGGCAAGGACTGCGTACCGTTCCGCGCTATTAAGTTCCGCAGCATGACCTGTGCACCTGTGATCGAGCGCGGCGCAAACGACCCGCTTGAAACGCACCGGATCACGAAGCTTGGCAACTTTCTTCGTAAGTCCCGTTTGGACGAGGTCCCGCAAATTATCAACGTCCTCAACGGCGACATGAGTTTGGTTGGACCACGTCCCGACTTTATCGATCATGCGATTGAATACGCTGAGACGATCCCCGGCTATAAAGAACGCCATGCTGTTCGTCCGGGCATTAGCGGGTATGCCCAGACTGAAGTCGGTTATGTCGAAAGCACAGAGGGTACGCGCAACAAAGTTGCCGCTGACCTCCACTACATCCAGAATAGATCGCTTGGTTTGGAAGCTTGGATTGTGTGGCGGACGATGCAAACCGTTCTGCGCCGTGGCGGTGCGTAACCGGCCGCCTAGCAGGATTGAATCCCCATCTTGATGATGTCTGACCCGCGAAAGCGATAGACATCGACAATTTCGTAACGTCCCGTCTTCATATACCAGTCTTTGAGAACTGCTGGGTAGTGCTCTGCCATGACTTTTGATGCTTCTTCGAAAAGCGCCGGTTCAAGCGGGCGTCCGTAGGAGCTGGGTCCGTGAAAGCCAAATGTCGTTGATGGTGAAACGCAAGTTTGCGGTAAGCTCAGAAACATGGTGCAGGTTGAATAGCAGATGTTGCCCGTGATCCTCACGCTTTGCCCGGTTCGGCGCAATTGCTGCAATTCAGCAATGCGATCAAGTAGCAAGCCGCCGCGGTCATTGGAAATCTCGACATAGTTGCCGGTCACGGGCGTTGATTGCAGTTGCGCTGATGCGGTCGATCCCACGAAGATGGCCGCGAACGCGAATTTCAGTATGTCAAAGACCCGCGCCTTGGCATTGTAAAGGTGTTGCATTGATCACTCCTCGATATGAACGACCTTGGCTTGGTCGAACGTTTCACCGGGGACGAATTGATCATATCAGTCTTAATCAGCTGTTTCTGAGTGCTGGCTAAGTAGTTGGCATTTAATAGGACATTTACGTTTTTTGAATCAAGAAGGGCCGCAGTCGAAACTGCGGCCCTTCAAAAAAACTAGTCTAAATTCGTATCGAATTTAGTTTGTGCCGCTTGTACCGCCGCTGTCACCGCCACCGGCGATCGCGCCGATTGCAATGATTGCGCCAAGGCCAAGTGCGAGCGGGCCGGCTGCGCCGAGAGCCGCACCAGCAAGTGGTGTGAAGCCGGTCACAGGAGCAGCAGTGTTGTTCAGCGCTACAGTGCAGATGTCCAAGCCAGCGTTCGCAGCTACTGCGCAGTCAATTTGCGGAGCTTCTGTGGTCTGAGCAAAAGCAGGTGCTGACGTCAAAGCCAAAAGTGCGGCAGAGATGATAACTTTAGTGTTCATTGGGTTCTCCAGATTTTCCTAGTATCGCATACCATGTTACAAACGCGATTCAAAGCCTTAGAGTGCTTGTTTTTATGGAAAATGCCGATTAGGACACGGGGAATTGCAGGTGTTTCAGCACCCACGAAGTTCCCCGTAGTTTTTGCGGGGAAATTGGCATAGTTTGCCGAGATAGAAGAAATATGTGTGGCCAGTTGATATTGCTGCCGCCTAGCCGAACTGAGAAGCGGATAAGTCATTGGATCAAAAGCGTTTTGTTGAAGATGTCGATGACGACACAATTGATTTGTTTGCGCTGCTACGGACGGTTTGGCTAGGTAAGTGGATCATCGCGCTATTTTTCGTTATTGCTGCTGGTATTGGCGTATACGTCGCGTATTTTGCATCAACTCCGATTTATAGGTCCACAGCTGTTGTAATTCTGGAAACGAATCAACAGTCACCTGTGCTTGATTTGCAGAGCGTGGTAAGCGGTGCGTCGGGCGATTCAACGGAAGTTAAATCTGAAATTGAAGTTCTGCGCGCGCGCAGCCTTATGGAATTGGTCGTCAATCGTATGGATTTGACGAATGATCCGGAATTTAATGCGTCGTTGCGACCTGAGACCAAGATTGATCAATGGAAATCCACTGCGATCGAGTCCGTAAAAGGAGCCATTGGATCTGTTACGGGCGCTGATTTGTCGGGCGCTGAACCCGAAGTTGTTCCTGTCGATGTTGCAAACCAGCGCGCCCTCGATTCAGCGGTTGATATTCTGCTTGGCAAGACGTCTGTGCAGAACGTGAACGGTTCTCTTGTGTTTCGAATTACTGCGGAATCCGAAAGTGCTATTAAGGCCGCGAAAATTGCCGATACAATTGTAGAATTGTACATCATCAATCAGGTCAATGTGAAATTCGAAGCGATGGAGCAAGCTACCGCTTGGCTGAGTAATCGCGTTTCCGAATTGAAGATTGAACTTGAGGATGCGGAAGGTGCTATTGCAGAATTCAACGCTGGCACCGATCTGGTGTCTCTTGAGATCATTAAAGATTCTGAATTAGAACTCAATGACTTACGCCAACGTTCGGCTGATGCCCGCGAAACATTGAGCGAATTTGAAGTCGCATTGGAGGCATTCGAATCCGCGACGAGCATCGAAGAAAAAGTCGCCGTTTCGAATGACCCGCAACTGCGTCGGCTGTCCGATACTGTGGCGTCCGACCCACGCAGCGTTGCAGCGTTTGATGTCCGTTTTGCATCGCTGCTTTTGCGCGCGGAACAGAACGTCGAAAGCGCTGAATTGCAGGTCACGGCGTTGGATAACGCGGAACAAGAATTGGAAGCGCGGATCGCGACGCAAAGCCGTGATTTGATCGCGCTTCAGCAATTAACCCGAGAAGCGGAAGCGACCCGTCTGCTTTACGAATATTTCCTGTCACGGTTGAAAGAAACGTCTGCCCAACAAGGTATTCAGCAAGCGGATAGCCGGATTCTTTCGGATGCGGTCATTCCGCGCAATCCGTCCGAACCTAAAAAGTCGCGGATCGTTGCGCTGTCCGGCATCCTTGGAATTATGTTGGGCGTTGGTGTTGTCTTGCTGCGGGCAAGCCGTCGGAATGGGTTCCAAACCGCAAGTGATTTGGAAAAACACACTGGCGTCACCGTCGTGGGACAAATCCCGACAATCCCAGCCCGTCGGCGGATGAAAGTTCTGGACTACCTGATCTCGAAACCGGCTTCTGCGGCTGCCGAAGCCGTCCGTGATTTGCGTACCTCAATCATGTTGTCTGATCTTGATAACCCGCCAAAAGTGATCGTTTCGACGTCGTCCATCCCGGGTGAAGGTAAGACAACAAATTCTTTGGCGTTGGCGCAAAACCTGTCTTCAATGGGACAAAAAGTTCTTTTGATTGAAGGGGATATCCGCCGCCGCACGTTGAATCAATACTTCGATGCGAAACCGACCCACGGTATCGTTTCGGTCCTGTCTGGTGACAAAGCGGTATCCGAAGTCGTGGAGCATTTCGAAGACAAGGGCTTCGACGTCATATTCGGGGAAAAGACCAGCGCGAACGCGGCTGATGTTTTCTCGTCTCGCCGCTTTAAAGACTTTATTGCGGAACAACGGGACAATTATGACATCATCATCATTGATACGCCGCCCGTTCTGATCGTTCCCGATTCACGGATTATCGCACAGGTCGCTGATGCGACGCTTTTCTCAGTGAAATGGGACAGTACATCGCGGCCGCAAGTCGACGAATCCTTGCGCTTGATTCAGAATGCGAACCAAAAAGTGACAGGCTTGATCCTAAGTCAGGTCGATGCGGCCGGTATGAAGAAATACGGTTATGGCGGTAGTTACGGCGCATACGCTGGATACGGTGCGCAGTACTATTCCAACTAACTATATGCGAACGAGACCGTCTTGTGACTGGATCACAAGCACTGAAACGGTATATGTTCGCGCAGATTGCGACGCTGATACGTGTCCGAACGATAAGATGAGGAGTACGCGGGTGCGTCTGATAGGAATGGCTGTGATTGCGTTGGCTTTAGCGGCCTGCGACTCTGTTTATCGGACACCTGACGTGATTGCGGGCGCTGGCCAAGGCACGAACGTGCGCGTTGTGCCGGTCACTGCCGAAACAGTCGTTCAAGCCAATCGGTCACCGTACACACCTGCGGCGCTGCCTGCGATCTTTTCGCAAACCGCTGGGTCAGGCGGTGCAATTCGCGGCGCAGGTGCTTTGCCTGATGCACCATTGCAGCCTGAAATTGCCCCACAATCCTTGACCTTGCGTTTGCCGCCGGATGCGCCAGCGCAACCTTACCAGATTGGTGTGGGCGACGTTGTTTTGCTGTCTACGCCAACGCCGACCGGTGACACCGTTGCCGAATTGTCCGGCTTGCTGGCCGCACAAAACTCGCGTCAGGGTTACACTGTGCAAGACGACGGCACGATCAACATCCCGAACATTGGTCGGATTGATTTGGCTGGGCGAAGTATTGAAGACGCCGAAGCGCGGTTGTTCCAAGAATTGGTGCGTAATCAGGTCGATCCGAATTTCAGCCTTGAGATCGCAGAGTTTAATTCGCAGCGTGTTTCAATCGGCGGTTCCGTATCGAACCCTACGGTTGTCCCTGTGACGCTCGTCCCGCTGTATTTGGACGAAGCATTGGCGCGCGCTGGTGGGATCGCAGTCAGCGACATTGATTTTGCCTCTGTCCGCCTGTACCGCGACGGTGGTCTGTATCAAATCCCGCTCGCACAGCTTTACGCGAATAGCCAACTTACACGGACCCGTCTGCAAGATGGTGATGTATTGTTCGTTGATTCCGAATTTGAACTGGATCGCGCCCAGCAGTATTTCGAACAGCAGCTTACCATCGCCAACGTGCGTCAAAGCAATCGGCAGTCAGCGTTGCAGGAACTACAGCTTGAAATCGGCCTGCGTCGTGCAGATTTGACCGAAGCGCGTCAGAATTTCCAAACACGGATCGATCTGGGTGCGGACAACCGCGACTATGTCTATCTGGCCGGTGAAGTGGGTCAGCAATCCCGGTTCCCATTGCCGTATGAAAGCCGTGCGAGCCTTTCCGATGCACTGTTTGAAAATGGTGGGATCGCGTCATCGACAGGCGACGTGAGTCAAGTATATGTCCTGCGCGGGTCCACCCATCCGCGGGAATTGGGCGCTGTGACAGCGTGGAATCTTGACCTGCGCAATGCTGCCAACTTTACATTGGCCGCGCAGTTTGAATTGCGCCCTGACGATACGATCTTTGTCGCGCAACAGCCTGTCACACGTTGGGATCGTGCGTTGTCGCAGATCATTCCGCAGATCATTAGCATTGGGACGCAGGTCACCAACTAGTAGCTCATTTTGTGAAGTGCGTGCTCGGTATGGGTGAATGTAAACATTCCACCTATGGGAGCCGTGTGGGGCTATTTTGTAGTGACTAAAATCTCTTAAGTGGGCATCTCAAAACTGGTTTGATCGAAAATACCAATGGTCAGCTCACTTATTTCGGGTGACCGCGTTAACCATAGCTGACCACGACGTCGTGAAACTTGGGCTGTCGCTGTCCGACATGCATAAAGTGTATTAACGGGCTTCGATTTGCACGCTAAAGGTGAATCAAACCAATGAATTGTGGGAACAAACGGGATTAACCAAGCGTTTGTGTGGTGGGAATAAAGAGTTCCTATTCGACAGTTATCCTACAAGGACGAACAAATGGCGTCATCACAACAATCGAACCGCATGAAAGAACAGCAGACCGAAGAAGGGCCATCGCAAAACTTTGATCAGGAAACACGCGACAAAAGTACTGACGCATTGTTTTCCCTTTTGACTCATTTGAAACGTCGAGATGAAGAGACGGATTACTAGTCTCTTACGCTTTGCTTGAAGATCAAAACCCTACGCAATCCCGGTACCTGCCCGCGTGAAAACGCGCCCCGTGCTCTTCCGTTGTTTTCCGCAGCAATGGCACGGGGGCTGACATTCAAATGGATGATAGCGCACGTTTCCGTCGTCGAAAGACTTGGGAAAGGCGAAAACGGAACAGGTTCGCGCCAGTCTTATGCTACCAAATGGGTATGGATATACTGGCGAACCCCCACATCCCTCTTTCTGGTCTTGAAGATGTGCCTTGGCCCAGCAGCGACGCGGACCGTCCGATGGCGTTGCTACAACGATGCCCTGCCTCTGCGGTAACGCCATTGGTTTCGGTGCCCGAATTGGCGGTGATGGCTGGCGTCGCACATGTGTCAGTTAAAGACGAACGGGCACGCATGGGCTTGGGCAGCTTCAAGGCGCTGGGCGCTGCCTACGTTATTGCCTGTGACGCAGAAGCGGGCGCAGCAAAGGGGCAAACATACGTCACGGCGAGCGCTGGCAACCACGGTCTGTCCGTGGCTGCAGGTGCTGCTGCATTTGGCGCAAAGGCGGTCGTGTACCTGTCGCAATCAGTCCCACAGGCTTTCGCAGACCGCCTAGCCGCAATGGGGGCGACGGTTGTGCGCCACGGCGACATTTACGAAGACAGCATGGCCGGTGCGCAGGCTGCAGCGATGGAAAAGGGATGGACCCTTTTGTCGGATAGTTCGTGGGCGGGATATATGGACCGTCCGCATCGGTTGATGGAAGGGTACCTGACCCTCATGGCCGAAGCCGTTGATCAAATGGATGCGCCACCGTCGCATATCTTTTTGCAAGCCGGTGTTGGCGGACTAGCGGTTGCCTGCGCGACATATGCCCGCAAAGTGTGGGGTGCGTCGCCCAAAATCGTTGTTGTCGAACCGAACGCAGCACCTGCCATTCATGCGTCAATCGCTGCAGGATCAGCGCAGACTACGACCGGACCAGTGTCTAACATGGGGCGGTTGGACTGTAAGGAACCGTCTTTGATCGCCCTGAAGGGGCTTGCAAGGGATGCGGATTTCTTTGCTTTGATTTCAGAGGATGAAGGGCAAAAGGGAGCGGATGTCGCAGCAACCTTGGGCCTGCCATCAACGCCATCCGGCGCTGCGGGGATTGCCGGGTTGCTCGCCACGTCCGGTCATCGAGCGGAGCTTGGACTGACGCCTTCGTCTCATGTCCTATGCATTCTCAGCGAAGAGGCAACATGACGCCGCCGCGCGGTTTTAAACCTGCTGAATTTCAACGACGGGTCGCGGCGGCCCAAAACCTTATGGCGCAAGACAGTATTGATGCGCTTCTGCTCACGACAGAGCCGGATGTGCGGTATTTTACCGGATTCCTGACACGGTTTTGGGAAAGCCCCACGCGGCCGTGGTTTGTGGTGATACCGTCTAAGGGGGCGCCGATCGCTGTCATTCCAGCCATTGGTGCGCATTTGATGGCGCAAACGTGGATCACGGATATCCGAACGTGGCGTGCGCCCGATTACGATGATGATGGTATTGGTCTGCTTGTTGATACACTAGCAGAATGCGCTCCACCTGGCGGTCTGATTGCATTGCCAGATCAGATGGAAACACACGTGCGTATGCCTTTGGCCGCGCTGAAGGCCCTTGAACAGAGACTGCTTGATCGCGTCCTTGTCGGGGACAGCGCAATTGTACGCAATTTGCGGATGGTCAAGTCGGATGCCGAGATAGCGAAGATCGAGACGGCATGCCGGATCGCAGAACGCGCCTTTGATCGGGTGCACGAAATTGCGAAAACAGGAGTGCCGCTGTCAAAAGTCTTTCGCGAATTCCAAGCCTTGTGTCTGCATGAAGGGGCCGATTGGGTGCCGTATCTAGCGGGCGCTGCGGATCAGGGTGGCTATGGCGACGTGATTTCGCCGGCGTCTGATACGCCCTTGGCAGACGGTGATGTTCTGATGCTGGATACTGGCATGGTTTGGGATGGCTATTTCTGTGACTTTGATCGGAATTTTGCGATCGGGGCGCCGAATGCCGATGTTAGGAACGCGCATGATCGTTTGATGGAAGCGATACAAGCGGGTGCCAGTTCGGCCCGTCCAGGGGCAACGATGGCAGACCTTTTTCACGCCATGAATGATATGGTCAATCCTGGAAAAACAGGCCTTGGCGCTGGGCGTCTGGGGCATGGTTTGGGGATGCAGCTGACGGAATGGCCATCGATTATAGCCGCGGATGAAACGGTGCTTGTACCGGGAATGGTGCTGACACTTGAACCCGGGATCGTGATGCAGAACGACAAGATGATGGTCCATGAAGAGAACATCGTGATCACAGATGGCGCAGCGCGGTTTCTGTCCGATTTCCGACCGAACCAGATGAGAGTGTTGTAATGGCATTACCGTACAAATTGGTCGAAACTGGTCGGAAGTGCATCGGGTTAGCGGTTTTGCAAACCGACGAGACCTTGGAAAATGATATGCGGCGATTGTTGCCAGCTGATGTCGACGTCTATGTCTCGCGCGTGCCATCGGGCACGACAGTTTCATCCGATACATTAGCAGGCATGGCACAAGTATTGACGTCCGCAACCGCGCTCTTTCCACCGGGTTTGACGTTTGATGCGATTGGGTACGGGTGCACATCAGGAACGGCGGAGATCGGCCCTGCCAAGATCGCAAAACTCGTCCGCGCGGGTGCGCAAACGTCTGCAGTGACCGAACCGGTTTCTGCGTTGATCGCGGCATGCCACGGCCAAAGTATCACGCGTATCGGCCTGATTAGTCCCTATGTCGCTGAAGTGTCGGCGAAACTGCGACAGGTGTTGGCGGCAAATGGGATCACGGTCACCAGCTTTGCCAGTTTTGATGAACCGGAGGAACGAAACGTTGTTCGGATTGACCCGGCCGATATTTATGCGGCGGCTGTCGGGTTACAGGGCAATTTTGATGCCATATTCTTGTCTTGCACAAACCTACGGACGCTTGATGTGATCGGTCCTATTTCTGCAGAGATCGGAAAACCGGTCATGTCGAGCAATCAGGTACTTGCCGATCACTTGATGGCGTTGATCGCCTAACAGTCGATCTTTCGCTTGTTTAGACTCTTTTTGGTGGTCGCAGGCGGTATCGCTCCTATTTGCAGTCTATGGATGATCCAAGATACAGATCGCGCGCTACCGCTGTTCCCGCGAGCCGCCTAAGCAGGTTGACGCGATTGGGATCAATGACCGCTGGCGTCATGGGCAATATGGCCGTTGGCGGTGCTGCAAGCCTTGGTCGTGGTCAGCGCCCGACCATGCGAGATTTGCTTTTGACGCCGCGCAATGTAGGCCGCGTCGCCGATGAACTGGCGAAAATGCGCGGCGCTGCGATGAAGATCGGGCAACTGGTGTCGATGGATACGGGCGACGTGCTGCCACCCGAGTTATCGCAGATCATGGCGCGGTTGCGCGACGATGCCCATATCATGCCACCTGCCCAGCTGAAAAAGGTGCTAAACGCGCAATGGCCTGATGGGTGGCTTCGTTCATTTGCAAAATTCGATGTGCGACCCATTGCGGCAGCGTCGATTGGTCAGGTGCATCGTGCGACGTTGAAAGATGGCCGCGATTTGGCGATTAAGGTGCAGTATCCGGGGGTGGCGCAAAGTATCGACAGTGATGTTGCGAATGTCGGCGCATTGATCCGGATGTCGGGGTTGTTGCCCAAGGGATTCACGCTGGCACCCTATCTTGATGACGCGCGCAAGCAGCTGCATGAGGAAACGGACTACACCCGTGAAGGGGCGCAAATGATGCGCTTTCGAGATCTGTTAAAGGATGACGAAACCTTCGCTGTGCCAGACCTACAGGATGATTGGTCGACGCGCCAGATTTTGGCGATGACGTATATGGATGGCGCAGCAATTGAGGATCTTGTCGATGCGCCTCAAACCGTACGTGACCAAGTTGCGGCTGATCTGATCAGTTTGACGCTACGGGAATTGTTTGCCTTTGGATTGATGCAAACAGACCCTAACTTTGCGAATTACCGCTATAATCAGACATCCGGTCAGATTGTTTTGCTCGATTTCGGTGCGACGCGTGTGATTGGGGCTGAGATTGCCGATCTATATAGGCAACTGATCATTGCGGGCATCGCCCGAGATACCGCAGAGATAAGGCGCGTTGCGGAGGACATCGGGTTTATTGACGGGACGACAAGACCGGAACATAACGACCGGATTCTAGCGATGATTAATATGGTCTTCGCGGAAATTGCGTCGAAACCAGTGATCGATTTTGCCGATACGACGCTGTCGCGGAAAATGCAGGCAGAGGGCATGAAATTGGCCGAAGACGGCTTTGTTCCGCCGCCATTGCCGATTGACGTGCTGTTCTTGCAGCGCAAATTTGCGGGGATGTTCCTGCTAGCCGCGCGGCTAAAAGCCGTTGTTGATGTTCGCAGCTTGATCGCACCCTATTTGGCCTAAATCGGTACGGCAACCAAACCCACGAAATCCCCCATTTTCACCAGCCCAGGGACATGGCGTGCGGTCATAATACCAGCGCGCTGGGCATGGCAGATTGTTGGGGCCACACCCGTTCGATCAGCGGGCCAAATCCGCGCGATTGGTTGATCTATAGCGACAGTTTCCCCCAATTCGACAAGGTATTCTATCAACCCCGCATCGCGTGCAAATACGAAACATGCGTCGTCGGGCATATCGAGCTGAACGCTTTCGCTAATCTGCATCTCGCCTTGCAAAATACCGGTATGGACCAGCAGATTTCGGATGCCTTTGCCAGCAATAGACACGCTTCTTGCAGTCGCCGTGCCTGCACCGCCCAGTTCTGTGGTCACGAAGATTTTGCCTTGGCTTTCCACTTCGGTGTCTAGCATGCCGACGTTATCGATCTCTAACATCCGGACCGAATAGGGAGCGTTAAACGCCTGCATCGCGGCCATGCAGGCTGCTTCTTGGGTCTTGTCATCAAGGATATGAGCCGCAGCGAAAGGCAGGAAATCGAGCGTGCGCCCCCCTGAATGAAAGTCCAAGACAACGTCGGCTCGCGGAACCAGTTCCGTCGCAACGTAGTGGCATATTTTCTGCGTGACAGTCCCGTCAGGTTTGCCCGGAAAACTGCGGTTCATATTTGCATTGTCTATTGGGGAACACCGCGTTCCCGCCGCAAACGCGGGTTGGTTAATCATTGGTAGGATAATGACACGGCCCGTGATCGTTGCAGGGTCCAAGGACGCGGCAAGATTTTGTAGCGCAATGGGCCCTTCGTATTCGTCACCGTGGTTCGCACCTGTCAAAAGCGCGGTTGGACCGTCGCCATTTGCAACGACCGTGATCGGGATCATGACAGACCCCCACGCGCTGTCATTACGGCTATAGGGCAGTTTGAGAAACCCGTGATGGACCCCGTTTGCATCTAGCGGAATGGTTGATGTGATCATGCTTTGACCCATAGTGAACGAGGTGTGTTGCACAAGCATTCGTGACCCGTTTGTGTGATGAGGATGGGTTCCGTGATTTCGAGCCCACCGTCATCAAGCCATAGCGCGGGCATAAAGTGGAACGTCATGCCGGGTTCAAGGATTGTCGTGTCGCCGCGGCGAAATGAAATTGTGCGTTCCCCCCAATCAGGTGGATAACTGATCCCAATGGCATAACCACACCGACTGTCTTTTTCAAAACCGGCCTTATTCAGTGTCTGATTAAAGGCGTTTGCGATGTCTTGCGCCTGATTGCCGGGTTTGGCTTGCGCCAGACCGGCTTCGATAGCGTCCAATACGGCGGCCTCTGCATCGCGATATTTTTGTGGGACCTCACCTAGAAAAAGCGTGCGAGACTGCGGGCATTGATACCTGCGATGTGCGCCTGCGATTTCGAAAAACGTTGCTTCGCCCTTTTGCATAGGGCGGTCGTCCCACGTCAGATGCGGGGCGGTTGCATCCAGACCAGAAGGGGCCATCGGCACAATCGCGGGGTAGTCGCCCCAATGCCCATCGGCACCACGGATCGAGGTTGCATAGATTTCGGCGATCAGTTCGTTCTTACGCAAACCCGGTTCCGCCAGTTCAAGGACCCGTTCATGCATGGTTTCGACGATCCGCGCGGCGCGGCGCATATAGATGATTTCTAGCTCTGATTTCACGGCGCGTTGCCAATTCACCAGACCAGTTGCATCTGTGAAGGTGGCATTGGGAAGATGGGCGAGAAGAACGGTGTGCGCTTTGGCAGTGTAATAATAATTGTCCATTTCGACACCAATGCTGGCGTTTTGCAGGCCAAGTTCTGCCATCAATGCCGTAAGTTCTTGCATCGGGTGCTTTTCAGGGTTCTGCACAAAGGTGTCGTCGTAGCCCCTGATGTGATCTCCATGTGACATGAAAACAGTGCGCTGCGCCCCGACGGCGTCCATCGCACGGCCCCACCAAACTGGATCACCTTCCAAGGTGAGTATCACGCCCTGATGGACGTAAAAGGACCAACCATCGTAGCCCGTCAGCCATGCCATATTGGACGGGTCGGTGACAAAAATGGCCTCTAGTCCAGCCTTTTCCATCGCTTTACGCACCTTGGTGATCCGTTGCCGATATTCTGCGGTGCTAAAGTTATCGTCTTGGTCGGTCATCGGGTTTCACGCTTTCGCAATAGGCTGGCATGTTCAGATTTGACCGTTTTGAACAACCTGACAAGTCTGCCACCGACCATATGCATGGCTAGTTTGTCGTGATTGGGGGTAGTTGTGCTGAAACGGATGTCCTAGCGTCGCGGTAGACCACGGCGGAGCAATCGATGACCAACACCCTGACAAACGATCAATTGACCCAATGGGACCATGATCATTTTTTCCATCCCTCTACGCATCTGGCGCAGTTTGCGCGGCGCGAGATGGGAAACCGGATCATCCAAGGGGCGAAAGGCGTTCACATCACCGACCGCGAAGGGCGGTCATCATTGGATGCTTTTGCGGGGCTGTATTGTGTGAATGTCGGGTACGGCCGGACCGAGATCGCGGATGCCATTGCCGCGCAAGCGCAAGATCTGGCTTATTATCATTCCTACGTTGGGCATGGCACCGAAGCGTCGATTACCTTGTCCAAGATGATCGCGGATCGCGCGCCGGACGGATTAAACCATGTCTATTATGGGATGTCAGGGTCTGATGCGAATGAGACGAACATCAAACTGGTTTGGTATTACAACAACATCCTCGGACGCCCGCAGAAGAAAAAGATCATCTCGCGATGGCGGGGGTATCACGGGTCTGGTCTTGTGACTGGATCGCTGACTGGGTTGGAACTGTTTCACAAGAAATTCGATCTGCCATTAAGCCAAGTCATCCACACAGAAGCGCCCTACTATTATCGCCGCGCTGATCGCGACATGGACGAGGCCGCTTTTTCTGCTGATTGTGCTGCGAAACTAGAGGCGCTGATCAAGGCCGAAGGCCCCGACACCATCGCAGCATTCATCGGCGAACCCGTTTTGGGAACAGGGGGCATCGTGCCGCCGCCTGCGGGCTATTGGGACGCGATTCAGGCGGTTCTGAAAAAGTACGACATTCTGTTGATTGCGGATGAAGTCGTGACTGGTTTCGGGCGACTTGGCACAATGATGGGGTCCGATCACTATGGTTTGAAACCTGATCTGATCACGATCGCTAAGGGCCTGACATCTGCTTATGCGCCTTTGTCAGGGTCTATCGTGTCCGACAAAATGTGGGAGGTGTTAGAGCGTGGCACCGACGATTTTGGCCCCATAGGTCACGGTTGGACCTACTCGGCACATCCGATCTGCGCGGCGGCGGGTGTTGCGAACCTGAAACTACTGGATGACCTGCAATTAGTGTCTAACGCAGGCGAAGTCGGCGCATATTTGAACAAAGCGATGACTGAAGCGCTGGGTGATCATCCGAATGTCGGCGAAATTCGCGGTGAAGGAATGCTGTGTGCCGTCGAATTGGTCAAAGATCGCGACGACCGTGTGTTTCTGGACGCAGCAGACAAAACAGCACCACGCATAGTGGCCGCAATGTTGGAGCGTGGCGTAATTGCCCGTGCGATGCCGCAAGGCGATATCATTGGTTTTGCGCCGCCCTTCTGCCTTACGCGCGATCAAGCGGACGAAGTGGTGGCGGTCACCAAAGCTGCCGTCGACGCGGTTCTTTAGGCGCAGCACATCAATCGTAGGGCGTCGTAAATCGCGGCATGCGTATTGCGGGCAGACACGGCATCACCAATCCGGAACAGCTGAAAAGCGCCATCTGGATTGGTAGTGATTCTCTGGGGTTTACGGTCGATGAAAGCGTCGTGATCCAGTTCGCCACGATTTGACGACATGTCCTTCAAATCGAAATATAGATCGTCCAACGGTAACGTACCATAATTTACGACTACTTGGTCGAAATGTTGGACCGTGGTGCGATCCGAATAATCGGTGCCGATGGTAGCAGCCAATCGATTGCCATCTTTTGCCACGGCTTTCAGGCGCTGCGTGACCGTGAACGTCACGTTGTCCGCTTGCAGCGCACGCATGTATGGGGTCAGGTTCATCGCCATAACCTCTGGTGCGAAGGTGCGGTCTGGCGTCATTATTTCAACGTTAGAGCCTGTTTTGATCGCAATCTCGGCCGCTTGCAGACCTGCATGATCACCCGCTTCATCATAGACCAGAATTGATTGCGCTGGTGTCACGTCGCCAGAAATGATGTCCCAAGACGACACAACGTGTTCCGCGTCTTGGCCCGTCTCATAAAGCGCAATGTTCGCCATCCCGCCTGTTGCGATGATCACGATGTCAGGGTTTTCTGCTGTGACGTCTGCAACGTCCGCGAAGGTGTTGTACCGGATCGTCACGTCAAGTCTGTCGCATTCCGCGATCCGCCAATCGATAATCTGCATCATCTCGGCACGACGTGGTGTTTGAGCGGTTAGCCGGATTTGGCCACCAGCCTGATCTGCGGCCTCGAATACAACGACCTTGTGACCTCGTTCGGCGGCGACGCGCGCGGCTTCCAAACCAGCGGGACCAGCGCCGACGACCACGACCTTCTTCTTGGTCTCGGCCTTCGTAATCCTGTGCGGCATCTCCTGTTCGCGACCCGTCGACGGGTTGTGGATGCAAAGCGCCATACCACCCTGATAGATCCGGTCGAGACAGTAGTTTGCCCCGGTGCAGGGTCTAATTTCGGCTTCGCGACCAGCCATGATTTTTTGCACGACATGCGGATCAGCCATATGGGCACGGGTCATCCCGACCATGTCGAGATGACCTTCCGCAATCGCGTGGCGGGCTGTTGCGACGTCTTGGATGCGGGATGCGTGGAAGGTTGGCAAACCTGTGGCTTTGCGAATTTCGGATGCGAAATCAAGGTGCGGTGCGCTGCGCATCCCAGCAACAGGGATCATGTCTGTCATCGCAGGATCGGTATGGATACGACCACGGTTCACGTTGAAGAAATCGATCATGCCACTGTCGCGCAGCATCGTCGCAATTTGCACGCCTTCCTCGGACGTGATCCCACCCTTTTGCATTTCATCGACTGTACCGCGCACCCCAACGATGAAATCAGACCCAACCCGTTTGCGAATGGCTGTCAGCACATCGAGCGTCATCCGTACGCGGTTTTCAAGCGTGTCGGCGCCGTAGGGTCCCTGCAGGGTATTCGACAGCGGCGACCAGAATTGATCAAGCAAATGACCGCCCGCATACAGTTCGATCCCGTCCATACCGCCCGCCTGCATCCGTTCTGCGGCGGCTGCATAATCTTCGATAATACGGGCAATGTCCCAGTCTTCCATCTTTTTCGGGAAGGCACGGTGCGCAGGTTCGCGGTCATGGCTGGGTGCCACGGACGGCAGCCAATCACCTTTGTTCCAATTCGTGCGCCGCCCCAGATGCGTCAGCTGGATCATGCAAGCGGCCCCATGTTCGTGCACCGCATCGGTCAGTTCACGCACCCAAGGCACGACTTCGTCCTTATAAGCCAGAATGTTGTTGAACACGGGCGGGCTATCGCGGGCAATTGCGGCTGAACCGGCGGTCATGGTGAGAGCAACACCGCCTTTGGCACGTTCCGCATGATAAGCCCGATAGCGCCCCTTTGGCATACCGTCTTCGGGGTAGGCGGGTTCATGGCTTGTCGTCATGACCCTGTTTTTCAGGGTGAGATGCTTGAGCTGATAAGGCTGCAATAGGGGGTCGGTGGACATGAATGCAATCCTTTAGCGGTCAAGAATAATGTCGGTCAACGGACGGCTGGTGCAGGGCAGAATGAAACCGCGGTCCATTTCGCGCTGCCGGATACCGCCCGCGTTTGTCATGTTCACTTCACCCGAATGCTTGAACGTTTTGCAAGTCCCGCATTCACCTTTTGAGCAAGACGACGGCATTGGCACGCCTGCGTCTTTTGCGGCCCGCAAGATGTTCATCCCTTCGGGGCAATCAAAGGTGACGCCTGTCTTGGCGAAGGTGATGCGCCGGAGTGGGGCGTCTGTTGCGGCATCTTTGACGTCCGCAACGTCCGCGAAGGTAAAGCTTTCCTGAAGGTAGTTCGCAGGTAGCACACCTGCGTCCAACGCCGTGTCATACACCATCGCCATAAAGGCATCTGGACCGCAGCACATGATGTTGCGATCAGCCAGATCCGGGATCAGCAGTGATAGCACTTCGGGATCAAGTCGGGTCGCATGCGGGCCTTGGGACGGCAAAATATGAGACACTAATAAGGGCATTTTACGATGTAAGACGGGAATTTCGTCTGCGGCGATTGCGGTTGTCTCGTCGCGGGTCACGTGAACGAAAACGCAGTCCAATGCGATGCCACGATCAGCGGCAGTGCGTAGAATGGACAGCATCGGGGTTACGCCACTTCCCGCTGCGATCAAGGCAAATTTTTTGCCCTCGAACGGGATTGGCGTGAATTGTCCAGAAGGCCCGAAGGCTTCGATCTCTGCGCCCACCTTTAAGGTCTCATGTAATGCACCCGATGCGGCCCCGTCTGGTTGGTGTTTGACTGTGATTTCGATGCCGCCATTGCGCGCCGCAGATGATGCGATTGTGTAGCAGCGTTCGATGATCCCTCCTGCCGTTTCGATGCGAAACGTCATGTATTGGCCGGGATTATGGGCGATGCGTGATCCTTCGGTTGGGGTCAGCAAGAAAGTACGCACACCGGGTGCATCGTCCCAAACTGCGCGACAGGTCAGCATTCCCCACCGGTCTGATGGCCAAGCCCGTTTGCGTCGTGCTTCCCAGACGTTTTCCGTGATCATGTCGCGTAACCGTGGGCAGTCATGCGTTCAACGTACCACGTCGCAAATTCATCCAACGCGCGTTCGGTGAATGGCGAATATGGACCGGGACGATACCCTGCCGAAGACACGCCCTGATGGGCCAGCGCGACCAGGTTCGCATCTTCCGCATTTGTTGCTTTCCAAACAGCAGTCAGGTGATCAAGATCGTAATCTTCGCCTTCAACGGCATCCTTGTTCACAAGCCATTTTGTGCGGACGAGCGTTTTGCCAGGACCCATGGGAAACGCGGTAAATATCACGGCATGATCCGCCATGATGTGGTTCCACGAATTGATCCCCCACAGGTGCAGGTCGCCGCTGCCCGACATCGTCATATTTCCCAATGGGATTGCGCTGGCCGCGCGGGTGTCCATGGTTTGGGATTCACCAAGACCTGCGATGATCAGGCGCTGCATGCGAAAATTGGTGGGATACCCAATGGTGTGTTCAATCGCTGTTGGGTCTAACCCCTGCGTTTCCCATATCTTGCCCTGTTTTTCATAGGCTTTGGCAAGCGCATCGGCCTCGTCTTTTTCGGTGGGCGTCAGGCCTTCTGGATCAAAACCGAAATCGGCTGAATGGAACGACAGGCTGAGTTCTGGATGGTTTGACGCGCAATGATAACATTCGCGGTTATTTTCCATCGTTAGTTTCCAATTGCCGTCTTCGATGATCTCGGTTTCGAACGCGACTTTGGCATTGGTTAGATCATAGGGTGCAAGGCGCGGACCGACTTTGTTGATCAGGTGTGTGATATCGTCCGGCGGATCGTCTGATAGGCAAGCATATAAAATGCCGCCAATGGATCGAAGCGCCACCTGCTTGAGATGATGCAAACTGCGATCAAAGTCGACGCCCATCTGCGGGGCTAGCGCCAATGCGCCGTCCAAATCGTAGGTCCATTGATGATACGGACACACGAGTTTTCCAACGACAGATCGGCCCGGCGGCACCAAACGCGATCCTCTATGTGAGCAGACATTATGGAAGGCGCGGATGTTCATGTCGTCGTCACGGACGATAACGATTGATGATGTCCCAATCTCGATTGCGATCACATCACCGGGTTCTTCGACGTCGCAGTCCACGCCAACAGCGATCCAATGCTTGGCAAAGATGGCATCGCAATCGGCCAGATATGCCGCTTGGCTGATATATAGTTGGGCGGGCAATGTATGACCGGCCTGTCTTTTGCACAGTAATGATCCGATTGACGCATCGTCTGCGTGCAGGTTGTTCTCATCTAACATGGGCAATCTCACGATAATGATGCGTAAGATTATCTGCAGATTTCGAGGTGCGACAACTGCAGTAATTTGCTACCAATGCATGACTACTGATTATGTATTGGAGACAGCCTTGCGCCGATTACGACGATCCATTCCATCGCTCGGCGCACTAAATGCGTTTGAAGCGGCGGCACGACTGCAAAGTTTTACGGCAGCTGCCGCAGAACTGGGTGTGACCCAAGCGGCCGTCAGCCGACGCGTTAAAGAGCTGGAGATTGCATTAGAAACACAGCTTTTCATTCGTGCAAACCGGCGCGTACAGGCGAACGGTGCCGGATTGGAATTGTTTGAAGCTGTGAATGAATCGTTCGATAAAATTGCGGTCGCTATCGATAACATCCGATCAGCAGCTGCAGTAGATAGCGTGACGATCGGCGTTTCGCTCGCGTTCGCGCATTTTCGGTTGATACCCGCATTAACGGCGTTTCACACGCTTTACCCAGATATTCGGGTAAGGGTTATTTCCGAAGACGTTTGGACGCATTCACCAGATCATTCACTTGATTTGGAATTGCGCTATGGGACCGGTCACTTTGACGGCCAAGCCATCATCGCATCGCTTCCGGAAGTCGTATTTCCGGTATGTTCGCCCGATTTCGCCGCGCATCACAGCATTGACCCTGCGCAAGAGATTACAGGCGCTACGCTCGCGGGACTTCCATTAATCGAGGGGGAGCAACGATCAGGGCGCTTTTTGTCTTGGGGGCAATGGTTCCGTTGGATTGGTATGCCGACAACATCCATCAGTCCACGGCTACAGTTCAGTAATTATTCGGACGCTGCATACGCTGCAATGAACGGTGACGGCGTTGCTGTTGGTTGGGGAAGCCTTTTGCAGCGCCCGATTTCTGATGGGCGACTTGTCGCACTCGGTACGGCCCGTGTTACCCCACCGGGGCAGCATCATCTGCTGGTTAAAAAGGGACGCAGTCAAAAGAAGTCCGTAGAGGCATTTGCCGAATGGTTCACGCAAGCGTTAGTACAGTCTGGAAGCCGTTAAGGCATTCCAGATTAGAATGGTTTACGCTCCGGTGACCGCTGGCGCAGTTGATCTGTTGCGTGATGAAAACGAAACCACGGTGTCATCGTTGTCGGCAACGATAAACAATTTCAGCAATTCCAGCAGATTTGCTGCTTCTGACTGGAGCGCGCGAACGTTGTTCGTTGAATTGTCGACCATCATCGCATTTTGCTGGGTTACGCGATCTAGGTTTGTCACGCCGACATTAATCTCTTTAATGCTGCCGGCTTGATCGGTTGCCCCTGCAGAAACCGAAGCAATCAGCGTCGAAATCGTTTCGATGCGTTTCACAATTTCCAAAAGCATACCTTCCGTATCGCGGACCAGCGCCACGCCTGTTTCCACGTTTGTCGCGCTAGTCGTGACAAGTTCTTTGATCTGACTGACGGCCTCTGTCGACCGCATAGCCAGTTGCCTGACTTCTGCTGCTACCACCGCAAAACCTCGGCCGGCATCACCGGCGCGGGCCGCTTCGACACCCGCATTTAAGGCGAGAAGGTTGGTCTGAAACGCGATATCGTCCACAACCCGAATGATGGATCCGATTTCTTTAGATGACTTTTCGATTTCGCCCATCGCACTTGTCGTATTTTCGACGACTGATCGTCCCTTTTTGGCATCGGCATCAACTTCATATATCAGCTTTTCGGCTGATTTCAGCTCTTGCGTACTTTCCGCGATCTTGCTGGTGATTTGATCAATGGCAGCGGCGGTTTCTTCGAGCGTCGCCGCCTGATTTTCGGTGCGGCGCGATAGTTCTAGCGCCTCTTCGCCCATTTTTTCGGTTTGATTGCCGATCATTGTGGAAAACTGCTTCAAATTCTGGATCGTCGATCCAACGCTTTGGACGCTATTGTTATAATCAGCGCGGAGCGCGTCATATTCGGCGGCGAAAGTCTGTTCCAGCGGCCTTGTAAAATCTCCGGCAGCAAGCCGCCTTAATCCGCTTCCCAATTCGTCAACGGCGTATCGTTGCGCGTCGGCTTTTTCGTTTTCTTCGATCAGCTTTTGGTCAAAGGCCCGCAAGCGATCCGCCATAAGTTCCAAGGTTCGTGAAAGATCACCGATTTCATCTTTGCGGCGTGTATCCGGAATGGTGAAGTTGTAGTCACGGTCACCGATTTTTTGCATAGCTTGAACAATCGAGGTCAGAGGATCTGTGAAGGTTTTGGATATGAACCAACCTACCAGTGCAACAAGTAACATGGCCGCTAACGTCAAAACAAAAACCTTGTTTCGTTCCTGTTTCGCAATCGCGTAGACTTCTGAAAGTTCGAATTCCCCGACCAGAACCCAGTTTTTACCAAGAATGTCGATGGCGCGTGCGACGCCAATGGACAGCGTGCCATTTAAGTTGACGTCGTTTGCATAAGTGCTCACCCCGGTTTCAAAGGCGTCGATCACTGATTGATTGGGGGTCAATGGGTCAAGCGTTGAATGGCGACTGTCAAAACGGGATACGGACCGCGCCAGCATGTCGGGTGCTAGCATTGTCAGCTCTCCGGTTTCACCAAGCCCATCCGCGCGCGCGATGACGTCGCTAACTGCACCCAAAGCTAACTGCACTGCAAAGACACCGATTATGGTCCCTTGCGCGTTTTCCACCGGTGTCGCGATAAAACCCGCGGGTGCGCCGTAGCTTGGTTCGTATGGTTTAATGTCATTGAAAACCGTTTCGCCGACAGGAAGCGTGAGAGATGTTTCGAACGCGGCAGCAAGACCTGAATTGGCGTATGGTCCTGTCAGGAAATTAGTCGCAAAATCGGTTTCTTTATAAACGGAGTACAGCAGGTTGCCGTCTGTATCGAAAAGAAAAACGTCATAAAGGCTAAGCCGGTTTTTTATGTCCCGAAAGAACGGATGGAAGTTTTCGTGCTGAAAATTGTAAGGGATCGATGCAGGCGCGCGGTCGAAAAGGTCCTTTTCACCGACTGGGTTCGGATTTTCGTCGATGTAAGCCTTGTGCAAGTCAGCGACTGGATCATCCATGAGCAGCCCAAACGTTGAATTGAACCCTTGTATCGCTTGGATGACTGTCGGGTCAGACGCATAGCTTGCTACTTTTGAATCAAGGGATTCGAACCAGTTTTCCATCGCAAGCGAACGTTCAACCGTTAGAATTTCAAGCTTTGCCTGTGTTTGTTGCAACAGGCTGCTTTTGAAATCTTTGTAATTTAGCCAGCTCAATGACAACGCCACGCTCAATGACAGCAAAACAAATGCCACTGGCAGTTTCGCGGTCATTCGTATGTCGTTGATGTTCATCGCGGCTTCTCCAACTCAAGCAGAACGGTCCGCCGTCAATACAGGACACATTCTTAAGGAAGCGATAAACTCAGATTGTATTTGTTGGTGCTGCTGCTTTGACCTCTTCGGCGATTTGTTCAAGTTGTTGCGCAAGCGGGTTGGTCTTGCGCCAAATCATACCAATTGTTCGCGATGGTTGCGTGCCGCCGAACCGGTTGACGCAAACAGGTGCGGATCGGGTTTCGACGCTTAGCGCCATTTCAGGAATCAGTGTTACGCCGATCCCTGCGCCGACAAGCTGTACAAGCGTGGACAGTGAACTGCCGTCCAGCCCTTCGCGTGCTCGCGCTGTTTGCATGTTACAGTACGACAGAGCCTGATCGCGCATGCAATGGCCTTCCTCTAGCAGCAAAAGACGCATGGTTTGTAGGTCATCAATATGTGGGATCGGTTCACTAGCGTCTTTGGCGGGCCGGACCAAAACGAAGTCTTCGGTGAACAGGGTTGCAACCGTAAAGGACGGTTCAGCGATAGGAAGTGCCACGATTGCCGTATCGATCTGGCCATCCAGCAATTCCTGTACCAAGCGCGGGGTGGTTGTTTCGCGCACGTGGATATCGAGTTCGGGGTGCGTTTTTGTGAGCCGACCAAGAATATTTGGCAAAAGATAGGGGGCGATGGTGGGGATGACGCCAATCCGAAGCCGACCTGCCATTTGACGGCCAGGCATGCGCACCAGATCTTCCAGTTCTTCAACACCACGCAGGATGTCCCGCACACGCAAAGCAAAGTCTTCGCCGAATCCCGTCAAACGAACCTGTCGCGCACTACGTTCGAATAGCGGCGCGCCAAGCGTTTCTTCCAACTCTTTGATCTGCATCGACAAAGCGGGCTGAGAGATGGCGCAGGTATCCGCGGCCCTCCCAAAGTGGCCGTGTCGTGCGAGCGCTTCAAAATAGCGGAACTGTTTAAGGGTAACGTTTATCATAAGGTTAACTTATCGCTTCAATCAGGATATTCAACTTAAACTAATTCTAAATTCTTGCTACGACTCGCGCAAACGGCACATCAACAACGGAGTATTCCCATGGACGGCAACGCCTTTGACACAAATGATAGCTCGGCAAAGTGTCCGGTTCTTGGTGGCGCACATCGCCACGGTGCAAAAGGCACCACTGCGAACCAGCACTGGTGGCCTGAACAGCTAAACCTGCGGATGCTGCATCAGAACACGCCCCAAGGGAACCCGATGGGCGACGATTTTGACTATGCGGAAGAGTTCAAATCGCTGGATATCGACGCCGTCAAAGAAGACTTGAAAGCGTTGATGACGGACAGCCAAGATTGGTGGCCTGCCGACTATGGCCACTACGGTCCGTTCATGATTCGGATGGCGTGGCACTCTGCGGGTACGTACCGTGTGGGTGATGGCCGTGGTGGCGCATGTTCCGGTAGCCAGCGTTTTGCACCGCTGAATTCATGGCCTGATAACGTGAGCCTTGATAAAGCGCGTCGCCTGATCTGGCCAATCAAAGCCAAGTATGGCCGCAAGATTTCTTGGGCTGATTTGATGGTTCTGACCGGCAACGTCGCGCTTGAAACGATGGGTTTCGAGACATTCGGTTTTGCAGGCGGTCGTGAAGATATCTGGGAGCCAGAAGAAGACATCTACTGGGGTCCAGAAACTGAATGGCTGGACGACAAACGCTACACAGACGCCCACGACATGATTGGCGAACTGGGTGCGGTTCAGATGGGTCTGATCTACGTGAACCCGGAAGGTCCAAACGGCAATCCTGATCCGTTGCTGTCTGCGCGCGACATTCGCGACACCTTTGCCCGCATGGCGATGAACGACGAAGAAACTGTGGCCTTGGTGGCTGGTGGTCACACCTTTGGTAAGGGCCACGGTGCCGCTGACCCGAATGAACACGTTGGTGTTGAGCCAGAAGGCGCAGCACTGGAATCGCAGGGTCTTGGCTGGCATTCCACATACGGGTCAGGCAAGGGCGAACATACCATTTCGTCCGGTCTGGAAGGCGCTTGGACGAGCAACCCGATCGCATGGGACAACGGTTATTTCTCGAACCTGTTCGAATTTGAATGGGAGCTCGGCAAAGGTGCCGGTGGTGGCCATCAGTGGTATCCGAAAAACGGTGAGGCCGATGTGCCGGACGCCCATGTTGATGGCAAAAAGCACCTGCCAACGATGTTCACATCCGACATCGCACTGAAAGAAGATCCCGCCTATCGCGAGATTTCCGAACGGTTCTACAAAGACCCGGCAGCGTTCCAAGAAGCGTTTGCAAAGGCATGGTATAAGCTGACGCACCGCGACATGGGTTCATACGAGCGTGGCTTGGGTGATCACAAACCTGCAGAGCCACAGCTGTGGCAAGATCCGGTGCCTGCAGTTGATCACGAGCTGATCAACGACGCGGACATCGCTGATCTGAAGGCGAAAATCCTTGCGACAGACCTGACGGCGGCAGAACTGATCTCCACCGCTTGGGCATCCGCATCTACATATCGCGGCTCTGACCGTCGTGGTGGTGCCAACGGTGCACGGATTGCACTGGCCCCGGCCAAGGATTGGGAAGCCAACAACCCTGCGCAACTCGCCAAAGTGCTGGACGTGCTGCGCGGTGTGAAATCCGACTTTGCCAAGCCAGTGTCGCTTGCTGATTTGATCGTTCTGGGTGGTGTTGCTGCGCTGGAAAAAGCTAGCGGTATGGACGTGCCGTTTGCACCGGGCCGGACTGACGCGACGCAGGACATGACCGACGTTGAATCATACGCATGGCTAGAACCAAAGGCAGACGGTTTCCGTAACTACTACAACACGGACGCCAACCTGCGCACACCTGCAGAAATGTTGGTCGATAAGGCACAACTGCTGACGCTGACTGCGCCGGAAATGGTTGTGTTGTTGGGCGGTATGCGCGCGCTGGGCGCGAACTACGACGGGTCAGCGGATGGCGTGTTCACAGACACACCCGGCACGCTGAACAATGCGTACTTCGTGAACCTGCTCGACATGGCGACCGAATGGAAAGCAACGTCCAAGGACAGCTATGAAGGCATCGATCGCGCTTCTGGCGACGTGAAGTGGACAGGCAAATCCGTGGATATCCTGATGGGGTCCAATTCCGTGATGCGAGCGGTGGCTGAAGTGTACGCGTCCGCTGATGCGGCGGATAAATTCAAGTCCGACTTTATCGCAGCTTGGACGAAGGTCATGACGGCTGACATCGTCTAAACCATCCGATGGTTCAAAATTTGAACGGCGCCCTGACCTTGGTTGGGGCGCCGTTTTTGTTTGGGTCTGCCGTAGTGACTTGATACTGGGGAGATAACAAACAACTACAGGTAGCAGCATGTCCCAACACCAACCGATAGGCATCGCATTGATTGGTGCGGGCATGATCGCTGAACGTCATGTCAAAGCCATTTCCGCAGCGCAGGACGACATGCATCTGCGAGCTGTTGTGTCCCGCAATCCTGAACGGGCGCGGGGGCTTGCCGAGGCTTACGATGGACCCTCGCCCATCTTTACATCCGACCTTTCTGGAATCGCACGAGACCCAGATATTCACATGGCCATCGTTGCGACTCCGCCGAGCGTGCGTGCCGACGTAATCGCGCCATTGGCAAATGCGGGCAAACATATCTTACTCGAAAAGCCGGTCGGGCGAACGACCGCAGAAGCAACCGAGGTCGTCGAGATATGCGAAGACGCTGGTGTAACGCTTGGCGTTCTGTTCCAGCATCGTGTTCGCGACGCCGCCCGTGCTGCTGCCAAATACGTGGCAGAAGGAACGCTTGGCCGATTGGGTCATGTCGAAATTGCTGTCCCGATCTGGCGTGCGCAAAGCTACTATGACGAATTGGGGCGAGGAACCTACGCACGTGACGGGGGTGGGGTATTGCTGACCAATGCCATCCATTCGATTGACCTTGCGTTGTCTTTGACGGGCCCTGTGAAAAGCGTGCAAGCGATGACGGCAACGTCGCCGTTACACCGTATGGAATCGGAAGACGTAGCCGTTGTTGGACTGCAATTTGCATCGGGTGCTGTTGGGTCACTGCTGGCCAGTACGGCCACATTCCCGCATGGGACCGAAACGATCACGCTTCACTTTAGTCAGGGGTCATTGCGAATGACCAAAGACTCATTGACTGTCAGTTGGCATGACGGCCGCGTGGAGACGCCTATCAAGGATAATAGCGACGGCGTGGTTGTTCCCCTTTCGGGTGGTCAGGTGGCATGGCACCAAGACGTCATCACCGATTTTGTTACCGCGATACGAACTGGCAGTGCGCCGCTTGTGTCAGGACGACAGGCGCTCGAATCCCACGCATTAATCACGGCAATCGAAACGTCATCGCGTTTGGGGCAGCGTGTAGACATGGGGGCGTGACCACGTTGGACATGTCCTTTTTATACGCAGGCCTTGATCCAGCAACGGCGGTTTTCCTGTTTGTGATCAGCTTCTTCGGATCATTCATTACTGTCGCAATGGGGATCGGTGGCGGGGCAATGATGCTGGCGGTGATGGCCACTTTGTTACCACCCGCCGCGCTGATACCGGTGCACGGGGTCATCCAATTCGGATCGAACGCCTATCGCGCTTTCGTATTGAAAGAGCATACGTTTTGGCCACCCATCGGAGCGTTTGCAATCGGCAGCTTGATTGGGGTTAGCGTCGGCGGTTTGATCGTTGTTGATCTACCGCCGAGTGCAGTTCAAATCCGCGTTGGCCTATTCGTGGTCTGGTCTGTCCTACGTAAACCGCCAAAGTGGCTGACTCATTGGCCGTTTCTGACAGGGCTTTTGTCGAGCTTCCTGACGATGTTCTTTGGTGCAACTGGTGTATTCGTTGCGGGCATTGTCAAATCCCATCAATTGGGCCGCGAAGCTCACGTCGCGACCCATGCAGTGATGATGACGTTGCAGCATCTGTTGAAGATCATCGTCTTCGGAATGCTCGGTTTTGCATTCGGGCCTTGGCTGGGTTTTATGGGGGTCATGATCGCATCAGGATTTGTCGGAACATTGGCCGGCAGACACGTTTTGCGCCGCATAAACGATGCAATCTTTGGCAAAGTCTTGAATGTTATCTTGATGCTATTGGCCTCACGCCTGATCTGGCAGGGGATTGCGGGGCTTTAACTGGTGAATTTCCAAGGTTGGATAACAGCAACCTGTTTCTGCGCTTCACCGCGTTCCACAACCACCGCAACAGCGAGGCCTGGAAACAATTCACCCATGCCGAATTTGCGCAAGATATCCGCATGGACGAAGATTTCTTCGTTCGTGCGGAACAGCATGACGAACCCGTAACCTTTGACCGAGTCGAACCATTTCACGCATCCTGGTTCAAGCGTCTCTTTTTCCTCGGCCGTCAGGTCATCGTAGGTCACGACATCGTTGGGCTGGCGGATCTCAAGAACCCGCGCGACGCGGACACCACGGTCCGTGCCTTCTATAAGGAAGTCGACGACGACTTCCTTGGCTATTGTGTTGATGCCAAACTCGCGCAACGTGTTGACGTGCAGAAGCACCTCATTCCCGGACTCGGCGTCGACGACGAAACCGAAGCCTTTTGCGGGATCGAACCATTTGACAGAACCAGAGTAACTTTTGTCGTCAGAATACATAATGTGACCGCGAAACATGATCAGAAGATTGGCATCTTCTTTGGGGTAAGCTTGGACTGCTGTGCAATCAATCATCGTAACGTGTGACCTGACCTAAAGGTCAGGTTCAATTCGTGATTGTGCGCTGAACGGGTCAACATATTGTCAATGAAGTGTCGAAAAGCATGAAAAATAAACAAAATTTCGACGCTTCAGGTTACGAAGGCGCTAACTAAGAATCAACGAACTTGACCACTTTATACGATCATGATGACCCTAAGGCGAAATATATTGATGCAGGTGAATGTATGACCCAGTTTGAAATCCGCGATCCGGCCTTCTCTAACTTGTTTCCGGATGGCGCTGGGCTGCAAGAAATCGCGACAGGTTTCGGTTTTACGGAAGGCCCGATTTGGCACCCGCACGATAAGTGGCTCATGTTTTCGGATATCCAAGAAAGCAAGCAATACATTTGGCGCGAAAGGGCGGGTCACAGCATTTTTCGCCAACCCAGCAATCAGGCGAATGGCAACTTCTTTGATCGCGATGGGCAGGTTCTGACGTGTGAACACGCGGCATCACAGGTGACGATCCACGACCACGGTGGGAAGCGGGTCACGCCAATCGCGACCCACTATGAAGGACGCGCATTAAACAGCCCTAACGACATTATCTGCGACAGCTTGGGGCGGATTTGGTTCACTGATCCGGCGTATGGACGGACGCGGGCCGATTTGGGCATCATCCGCGATCAGGAATTGGTTTTTCAGGGGGTTTACCGGCTTGATCCTGACGGGTCCCTCCACCTTGTCGCCAGCGATTTTGACCAACCGAACGGTCTATGTTTGTCACAAGACGAAACCAGATTGTTTATCAATGACAGTCCGCGTGGCCATATTCGTGTGTTTGATGTCGCAGCTGACGGGGCGCTGTCGGGTGGTAAAATCTGGGCGAATGTCGTGGGTGAAGGGCCGTGGGTGCCGGATGGCATGAAGACGACGACGCAGGACCATATTCTTTGCAATGGCCCCAGCGGGGTGCACATCTTTACAGCAGATGCACAGTGTCTTGGAGTCATCCTTATGCCGCAAAAATCCACGAATTTTTGCTTTGGCGGCGACGATATGACGTCGTTGTTCATCACGGCATCTGCGTCAGTCTACCGGATCGAAACGCGCATGACTGGGCTGGCAATGTTTTGAACGAAAATGCCCTGCCGTTTCCGCGAAACGACAGGGCATTTGGTTGGTTTCTAAAGGGTTGTTATAGGCCCAGTTTAGAATTCTCTGTGTACATGCCAACAACGGCGTTCATATCGGCCATCGTCTTGTTCAAACCTGTGAAGATCATCGCGCGGGTTGCTTCATCAACAGATCCGCCAGCCGATACGGTTGCCACCTGATCGCTGATCTCTGCCCAATCCGCTTGCACGATTTCCAAGCCTGTCAGAATTTCTTCAGTCGGTGCAGGCGAAATGCCGGCGCCATCCATTCCGAAGATAAGCGCGTTCAACGAAGTTTCGAACATGCTGACAGTTCCGCCGAGCGTTTCAAGCGACGCATCCGCGTAGATGCCTGATGTGATCAAGCATACCTCTTTCGAGATTTTCTGGGTTAGCATCCGCTGACGGCCAGCAATATCGATGGTCAACGCGTCAGACTGCAACAAAGCAGTTGGATCGGCATATTGGCCTGAGATTTCACTGACGAGCAGTTTTGCGGCATCCAGAACTTCCATGTTGTGTTCGGCCAGTTCCAAGACTTCTTCGTCGGTACCGCCAGTTGCTTCGATGTCGTCAAATGCGACATGGAGCGGATCGTATTTTGCATGAAGGTTTGCGATCGCGGCCAGTGTCTTGCGACGTTGTTCTTCACCGATGATGTTCAACGTCTCATCACCAAATTCAAGTGCGGCGATAATCGTGTCGAATTCTACTTTTGCAGCGTGCAAAACGGCGTTGCTTTGCTCCGGTGCGATTCCAGCGTGAAAGGTACAGGCCGCTGCAGGGATGCGCTGGCTCAACATTCGCAGTTTGCCCGATAGGTCGATGCGTTCGCTTGCGCCAATATCTTCCAGAAACTGGGTCAGCTGGATCGGATCTTCGGGTGGAATTGAAATAGCACCGGATTGCGCGACGCCTTGGGTTGCGGTCGAAAGCGTCAATGCAGCAACGGCACCGAGCGTTATTTGTGTAATACTTGAAGTGCGTGTCATCTTGATCTCCTTTTTCCACACCGCAAAGGGTGCAGGATATCACCGGCATGAATCGCAGCACGTGGGCAGATCGAAACCGGTTCTGAAAATTCAAAGTGCTGTTGGCAAAAGGATGCCAAACAGGCGACCAGTGGGTGATGCGGGCACAGCCATTTGACTGTGCCCGACAAAATTACCCGCGGGCAGCTTCGATCCACACTTCAACGCGACGGTTAATCGTACGACCGTTTTCGTTGATGTTACATGCGGATGGTGCGATCTCGCCGAAGCCGGACACGCCCATTTCAAGGTTTGCGACACGATCACCTGCAAATGCAGCAAGTTCCGCCATCACTTGGTTCGCGCGGCTTTCTGAAAGTGTCCGGTTGCTATCAAACGCACCAACACCGTCTGTAAAGCCAACAAAACGCACTTTTGTGCCTTCTGGCTGCGCTTCAAGGAAATCGGCCAAACGTGCCATATCAAGCAAGCCACGTTCGTCCAAACGGGATGATCCTGTCGCGAAACGGAATGTTGTGGACAAGCGGTCGTAATCAACCATTTCAGACAACATTTCACGCATCACGCCGCCTTCGTAGGCGTCAACGTTTGGATCAAGCAATGCACGTGCACGTGCGCCATCAAGCGCCTGTTCGCGGCGGCTGATGCCCAAGTCGATAAAGCCTGCTTTTGCGATCACGCCATCAGCATCTTTGGACACGGTATAGTCCACGAAATCTTGTGTGGATGCATCAATCGCGTCGCTACGGTTGTAGAGATACAGACGACGCTGCAGGGCGTATTCTTCTGTCTTGGCTGAGAACGCGTCAGGTGTCACCGAAATTCCGCATTCGTTCACAACGGACAAGGCTTTTGCGCCACGCTGGAAAGCGTAGCCAACATAACCCAGCGCAAATGGATCTTCGTTCACCATTGCGGCCATTTCGTTGTTGCCTTCGACAACAGCTGCCGTGGAAACGAGTGATGGTTCGATTTCACCAAAGATACGGCTTTCGAATACGGCACGTGTACCAGATCCGTCGACACGTGTGATCAGCTTGATTTCAGCGTCACCACCGCCCACTTCGGACCAGTTTGTGATGGCACCCGAATAGATACCGCGCAGTTGTTCCAGCGACAGTTCTTTGATTGGGTTTTCCGGGTGGGTGATAACCACAAGGCTATCCACCGCAATCACATGTTCCTGTTCTGCGCTGACCATGTTGCCAGCGCCGTTGTCACGCAATGCACGGGCTTCAGCTGGACGAATCCGGCGCGACGACATGCCGATTTGGGCCGTTCCATCCAGAAGGGTAGAGAACGCATCGCCGGACGATGTTGATGTCACAAGATAGCTGCCGATTTCATCGCCAAATCCACCGTCGCCAACAAGGTTCGCCAGAATTTGACCTCGGGTTTCTGTCGCGATGACCGATGCCTCTGCATTCAGGTGCGACGCGTAGCCGGAAATCAGCAATGGCATCATACCAAGACCAACTGTGTCAGACCCAGCGATTTGGATGTCTGCAGTGGCAGTATCAAAGACCGGGCATGCATCGCCTTCACAGCGAACGCGGTTCGCGGCAATCCGAAGATCGCCAAGGCCGGTGCGGATGACGTAGTTGTCGTCGACGAAATCGACGAATTCCCCAACAAGGTTTACGGTTCCGTCAGCAGACTTGAGCGTAACCTCGTCTGCGAGAACTGACATTGGCAAAGCGCCTGCAGCAAAAGTAATTAGGGCACGTGCCGCAATTTGGCATGCGTTGTACTTGTTGAAAAACATATCGAAATCTCCTCATAACCAAACAAAAATGGGCGTCTAAACTTGAAAAAGCGACCCATCCACGAACGCAAACGTCTTCGTTCGCGTCATTGATGGTGAGATTTGATAAGATTTTGTGGAAAATTTATGACCAAACTGAGTGCGGAAGCTGACCTAACGGCAGTCTCATTTTTGGACTACACGTAAGGGTTTAGTGCGGATTTGGTCCTAAAGTTTAGATTTTGACCACGCACTGTGCAAATTTGCCATATTTTCAGACGCATAGCACAAAATAGCAGCTTCTGAAGAAGTCTTTACGATTGCAACAGATCCGGCTTCATCTAAGGCATCATTCAGGCAAATAAATCCTGTTGGACCCGCCAATTGATCCACGGATTGAGAAAAACTGTCCCATTTTGCATCGATCGCTGCGCGTAATGTCGCCAGTTTTGCGCCATCTCCGCCGGTTGTGTTCTCGGACCCGTCTTTCAAAACCACCCAAGCGGTGACAAAATCCCCGCAATCACGAACAAAAGAGATCATCGGTGTTAACGGCGCCGGGTTCAGGTCAACGCCCCAATGCGCCGCAAGATTCTGCGCGGTTAGGCCCGCGTCAGATTGGCCACCCATCGCGTCGGGTTCGTCACTGACAACTGTCAATTCGCCGGCAGCGGCCGTGAATTGATCAATGATACCATGCAGACCATCAATGACGTCCGGCGCATCATGGGAAATGGATTTCCCCAACACGCCCATCACGCCTGTGATGTCTTTTGATGCCTGCACCAAACCACGCAGGCGACGCCCGCCCGCGACCAAAGATATTTCGGACCCGTTCATCTTGAACGTCAGTTTGCGCGGCAAGACCGTCATGTCGATTTCGTTCAGGATCGCGGTCAGAATCGGCGGTTCTGTCCCGTCAGATACAACTCGCAGGCCGTTTTCAAAGCTCTCGCCTTCGGATGAAAGCGCGGCAAGTTTCTGGGCAAGGGTTTGTTTATCCATCACAAAGGTGATCCTGCATCGTGCGACATGGGAAGGGTTGCGAGATCGATCATCATGATCCGCTGCTAATTTTTTGAAGCGTCGGGCGCGCGGCTGTCAGGAACGATGACACGTCAATATCAGGCTGACAGACGCAGCAAAGAACATCAGACGGTTCGTTCGCTGCGCGCAAGAAAATGGTCAGCTGATCGCGGGTCGCGATCATTGCTGTGTCGCTTTGGCCATCACCAAAATTTGGACTTCCGGGTTTGCCAAGGCTTTTGGCCGCGTCTGCGCACAACGCGTTCAGCGCCTCGCGTTGCTGCGGGGCGTCTGTGTTTGTAACCAAAACCATCTCGGTAGACAGATCCGCAAACGCGAGCGTTTCACACTTTGGAAACTGGCTGTGCAGCGCGTCCAATTCTTCTGTGGCCATGTCTTGCGCACTCTATCCCGTTACACCCAAAGTCCTTTTATGACATTCGGGCGCACAGGGAAAGGGACTGCAACATGCGTCGGTTGTTTAAGATGCAATCTGCGCTGGGTTTTCAACAGTCTCGTCGTCCATGTGGAAAACGGGACGCGATGTGTTTGGGCGCGGCGTGTGTGAATTGTCATCTGCAGCGTCTACGCGACGTGCGTTGACACGGCGCGGGACCACTGGTGCGGCTTCGGGATCGCGACCGTCTACGACGGGGTCTGTCAACAACAATGGCGCAGCTTCTGCGTCAGCAGCTTGGACTTCTGTTGCTTCCGGGGCCGACACGTAAAGCGTTTCGGTTGTTCCTGCGACGGCAATAGTCAGTTCCTGAACCATTTCGATCAAATGTTCGGTGAACGCGCCAGCACCACTGGCGTCCCATGCATCGTAATCTTCGCCAGCATTCAATGCCTGAAGCAGAGATACGGGGAAGGTCGCGCCGAACTGACCTTTGGTTTCGTGCTTGACCCGCGCCAATACGCGATTGCGGTCACGCTCTGTCGTCAACTTGTCGAAACGTGTGATCAGCAGGATAGACCGCTTGCGCACGGCTTCGGGCATCTGGGCCCAAACCGCAGCTTCGGACTGCCGCCACGCTTGAGTCGCGTGGGTACACCACAAGACAGCGTCGACTTCTTCCAGCATCCGTTCAACCACATCAGATGACATGTTCGGGTCGGAAATTCCTGGAAAATCAATCAGATCACACACATCAAGGATATCGCTTTCAAAGAACAAGCGGATCACACGCGTGTTTTCAACGCCAATTTCTTCGAGGTGCGACAGTGAAATCAGTTCTTCGGTGCCGTCCACATCAACGCGGTAAGGGGGCTGTGAACCGGACGCCATCCAAACAGGTGACAGGCGCGTTGCCGTTACCTTTTCCGGCAAGGGGCGTGATCCCAGTAGCAGGTTTGACAACGTGCTTTTGCCAGCACTGAATTCACCCATAAGCGCAATGCGTGGCTTACGGTTCAGCGAAGTGGAATGGGTCATGCGGCAGCACCTCCGGATATTTTTGGGTCAACGTCGTAGTCATCGTCATCAATTGCGAGATCTTCGAAAATGATGTCGAACAGTTCTTCACGTTCTTGCTGAGCTGTAATGCCGAACAGGCCTTCCAGATCACCAAGACCGATTTGAGATTTTTCAGCGATATCCGTCAGAATGCCGCGTTGTTCAGCTAAGAAATCGGCCATCTCACCAAGGGCGGTTTGGCGGATGTCGTTCAACTGACGGTTTTTTAGGTCATCGACGATAGGGGCGGTTTCCGCCTCGATCAATTCATAGAAATTGCTGGCAAAGGCGCGGTATCCTTTGCGGCGTTGCCACCAACCTTTCCACCAAGATGTCTGCAGATCAAGCGCGATGGTTTGTCCCAAAGACACAGGAGCAGGCACGCCAGGTGCGTCTGGTGGTGTCACCGTGAAGTTTTCGACATCAACCGAAAATGCCTGACCATAAAGATCAGTGAGATCAGTCGCCGCGTCACCAAAAGCCGCGTCGCACATGGCGGTAAAGTCTTTCTTCATCACCTGATAACCGGTGCGCAACAGAATGCGCAGACCGTCCGGGGAATACTGCCAAATCTCGTTTTCACCTTTTGTTTCAAGGTGTTGGATCAGCGTTTCAACAGCCCGGTCTAGGAACCGTTTGTTCGATTGATCAATACGGCGGCTAAACTTGGCAAAGACTTCGTCCAGACCGTCGTTCAGTTTCTGGATATGCTTTGCGTCGATTGCATCAAGATGTGCTTTCAGCGTCGTTTCATCCATCGTAGTGACGTTGTCGCCTTCTAAACGCATGGACACCAGTGAACTCGACGCCCGTAGGCCGCCCACGTGGTTTTGCGCGCTCTTGCGGATGGACGTCAGACGTTCTGCGCCAGAACCTTCGGCGATCCGTTCGGAAATCGCATCGAACAGATGCGGCAGGCCGGACAATTGCCAGACCATTTCGAACGCATCCATATCTGTGGCTTGGTCGCCAAGGATCGATTCGGCGTAGTTGAACAAGGCATTAGCGCTGTCATCAACAATTTCGGTCAGATCACCGCCCAGCGCCATGTTGGCCCAGTAGGCAGACCCGAACAGCACTTCGCAGTTTTCGGGGCCGTTGTTGTCAGACAAAGTCTGCAAAATAGACGCACGAATTTCAGGGATCTGATTTGCCGGATCGGACAATTCGTCGACACGGTTCACAAAAATCACGACTTCACGGCTTTTCACGTTTGAAATCAAACGGATCAACCCCATGTCCATGGTCGACAACGCTTGGTGTGCAGACAGAACAACCACACAAATCCGACTGTCACGCAGGGCTTTGATCGTGATCTGCTCACGCATCATGAACGTATCGTTCACGCCTGGCGTATCGCGGATACACAATGGCATCGGCAAGAAACTAGCGTCCATGTACAGGTCAGCCGATTTCGTAATATCGGCGAAACGACCCTGCTGTTCGGCTTGCGAAATTTCGTCGAAGTCATCGCCCATGCAGACGTAGCGCTGCATCAGGTCGTCGTCGAGTTCGGCGTAGTTGTGACGTTGCCCCAGCAGCAGTTCGAACTTACGTCCCAACCGTTCGCGGGTTTTTTCGTACATCTGGCCGATCTGTTCGCGGACCTTGTTCATTTCTTCGTCGGCGCCAGCGCGGCTGGACAATTCGCCGATACGGCCACCGTTTTCGACCAAATGATCCCATTCGTTCTGGTCAAAGAACTGGAACGACGCACGCGGCGCATCGGGCGCCATCGGCGTGTTCAGGTGAAGTGACGTGATGACGGACGTCCACGGGTTCACGTCCGCTGGCAGCAATCCGGGACGGCCTGCCATGGCGTTCACGAGCGATGTTTTACCGGCCTTAATCTGGCCGATCATCGTGATGTTCGGTTCGAACGCACGCAGCTGTTTGACCAGCTTTTGCGCCTTTTTGGCCGCTTCTGGGCCGCCAATCTTTTCGATGTCGAAAAGGGTATCTTCAAGATCGCTCAGTTCGTCGTGGTAGGTCTCAAGCTTGTTCAGACCAATCCGCATGAATCCGGGCTGTGACACTTGGGCCTGCTCACCCTGATCGTTTGTCAACTTTTCCATATCCACGTTCTTTCCTGCCCGCGTTTTGTGCGGGTCGTTGGCTCTGGTTGGGGCCAATAGGCGGCCCGAACCCTAATTGATCCGTCTAAAGAAACAGTCTGCCGCGGCGGAATTAAGGCAAAAGTTCGCTTAAAAATTGAACCGTCGCTCGGTCGGCAGGGGCTGTTTCCCCTTATTTTATGCGGCTTGATGACGGTTTGTGTGACGGGCCAGCGCGATTTCAGATTCGAGATCGCGTTTCAATTGGATCACCAAGCTTAGCGCATCAAGCGCCGCAGAATCGTTTTTCTCGATCTGCATCAGCTGGACCAGTTCAGCGGCATCCAAGGCCCGCGTGCGGGACTTTTCGAGCACAGGATCATCAGCGATAGACAGATCTTCGAGATAGTCAGACAACCACATGATATTGTCCGCAGACGCGTTCATCAGGTGATCGGACGACAGGTTATCATTTGCGGCCATGTCTTGTGTCAGCGCACGCCCCTGCTTTGTCAGGTAAGCGATTGCTTCATCGTAGGCGGCGCATGTTTCGGGTGTCGCACGGGGAATGATCACCGTTGTGCGCGCCTTTGGCATAAAGCCAGGACGTGCCTTCTTCGGCGCAGGATCGGCCGCAGGTGCTGTTGCGACAGGCGCTTGTGGCGCGGGTGCCGGGGCTGCTTGCGTTTTTTGCGTAGGGCGCGATGGTTCGATGGCCACAAGTTTGGATTTGAGCCGTGGGCGTGGTGCAGACTTGGCTGCCGCTTCGACCATATCAACAGGCTTGGCTGTCTTCATTTCAACGACATTCACAGGCTTTGAAGGCGTGATGACGGGTTCTTGCGCCACGGGTGTTTGTGCGACTGGTTCGGCGATTTTTGCGACTGGCGCATCTTTGTATTGCGCGACCATTGCGCCGGCTTCGTCAACAGCGCCTTGCAACCGCGCATCGACCTGTTTCAAGATCGAAGAAATCAGCGTCAATGCACCACTTTTTTGCATCATTGCTTTGTCGACGCTGCCGTCAGGTTGGCGCGCAGCAATAGCGCTTGGCGTCGCGATAGGCATGATTTTGTTGAACTGATAGGCGTGATTCTGGCGGATGCTGCCCAGCAGATGATCCAATTCACCACGGGCCAAGGCTTGATCGGCGTGGGTCAGCAGTAAGTATGCGTTGTCTTTGATGGCATCCGGCATCGTGTCCCACAACGCTTGTTCGGACCGATCAAAATTGTCGGTGCACCACAGCGCCAGATCGGTCCGTTTTGCGGCCCAATGCATCGCACGTTGTTGGTCCTGCAATACGGCAGGGGCCACAACTTCAAGCACGTTGATCCGGCCGAGTGCTGCCAGTGGCAAAGCCACTTCGACGAACATAGGGGAAGCAGCCGCGATTTGAAACGGATCTGCCTTGTCCAAGGTTTCGCGCCGACCATCGCTGAGCGTCATGACGGCTGACGGGTTTTCGCCATGGACGTATTGCGTTGTCGGCAAGCTAATCCCGTCGGGGATAACCGCGTCGTTCAGCAATAGGTTGACCAAGGTGGATTTACCGGCACCGGGTAGGCCCAAAAGAGTGACCCGTACGGGCTGTCGCAGACGCTTGAGCAATGCGTTCGCAGCGTCAGCCACGTCAGCAGGAATTTTCCCAGACACCAGCGCGTCGTTAAGCGCGAGGTGAACTTGATCGGCGGCAGCCCGTACAGACATATTACTTTACTCCGGATACCAGTTTCAGTGCTGGTTCTTCATCAGATGCAGCGGATGCAGCATTTTTCTTAGCTTCGGCCACCTCATCCAGATGGACGACACGGGTCACGGACGCGGATGTGGTATCCACGATGTCGGTCGGTTTCACCCGAACGGCGCGATCCATCGGCTTGTTGTGGTTCAGCTTGATCACGGCAAAAGACACGTTGTCCTGATCCACATCACCCAGCTTTTCGATAGCCTCCAACAGATGCCCTGCAATTTCGGCGCTCTTACGGCGACGGTACTTGTGCAGGATCTTTTGGATCACTGGTTCATCAAGATACTGAAGTCCATCCGAAGACACGACCACGATATCGCCAATCTCAAGACCAAACGGATCGTTCGGACAATCAGACTTCGCGACGCGTTCGCCCAAGATCACCGACGTCAGACAGTTCCGATCAGGATGGTTCTTGGCAACTTCGGGGTCCAGAAGGCCCGACTGCACCATGAAATCAATCTGCGGAGCCATTGAATGATCTTCGTTCAACTGGCGCAGTTTACCGCCGCGCAACAGATACAACGGGCTGTCACCAATCGACATCCAGAACATCCGGTTTTCCACCATGACGAGCGAAACCAAAGTTGCACCCATACCGCGGGTTTGCGGGTTGTCTTGGACATGGTCGCGGACACATGCGTTTGCACCAGCTGCCGCAGAGGTCATCATCGACGGGATGTCTTTTTCGAATTCGTGAAAGTTCGCGGATTGGAACTTCAATTCGCTAAAGACCTCTGTGACGACGATCTTTGACGCCACATCACCAGCCGCATGGCCACCCATACCGTCAGCAAGGACGACAACACCGCTATCAGATCCAAACGGAAAGTCAGTGACAATCGCGTCTTCCTGATAGTCACGGCCGCCTTGGCACAACGCAGAGGCTACGTCGTAACGGGGTTCAGGCGATCGCCACATCGTCGGACTCCTCGTTGTCGGTGGTGCCTTCGGCTGCCCAGTTAAAGTCTGGAGAACACAGCGGCACAAAGCGCAAAGTCGTCTCACCGATCCGGATCATATCACCGTCTTTCAGAGCTTCATTGCTGATCACTGGTTGGTCATTCAGGCGTACGATGTTGCTTTTGCCACCATGACCTAACAGGAACGTGTGGTTTTCAGCATCGTAAACAATCGCTGCATGGTTGGTACGCGACACGGCGTTATCGCCGAAATCAAGCTGGATGGCTTGGTCTTCGCCGCGTCCAATCTGGGACATGCCGGATTCCAGCGAGAAACATTCGCCACGACCTGGGCCGGACACAACAATCGCCCAACCAACTGGGAACTTTGCCCGTTTGGTAGGTGCTGCTGCTGGTGTGCTGTCGAACAGATCAACAACGCCAGAGCTGCTTTCGAAACCGATCAGGCGCGTCTTCGTGCGGCGTGCGCGGGACGGGGCCTTTGCAGGTGCCGGTGCACTTGGACGAATTTCTTCGAGCGATGCGACTGGTGGCAGATCTTCTTCATCATCCCAGATGTTTACCTTAGGAGATTTATCGCCAACTTTTTCGTTCACATTGTCGATCAACGCATTGGTGTTGACCTGATCAAGCGTTGCGTCAGCGCGTGTCGCGACATCCGCAAAGTTTTCGATTGGTGCATCGGCCGGCTTGGCGTCGGAACGCTTGCGACTAAAAAGATCACTTAGAAATTTCATGGGTTATACCTCTTTTTTCCTTAGGGCACAGGCCGATTTCATTGCGCGTTGCCAGCGTAGTCGAGCGATGCAATCCACATCGTTCCGTCACGGTTGACAGCAAAGCTAAACAGCGATTTGCCGTCAGCGAGTTCACGATCCATGATCGTTTTCATTGATGTGCGATCATCCACAAGTTCGGATGTCAGCATGTATGCGATCAGCTGATCGCCGACCTTCAAGTCGCTTTTCGCGCTTGCCGGTGCATCAGTCACAGTTGTGACCCACGCATCGTCGATGCGACGTGTTTCAAAGCTGATCCCATTCAAAAGGGCTGTCTTTTGGATGATAGGCAGGGTCCAGTTTTGTTCAGTTTGATTGCCGGTTTCTGCATCTTTGATGCCGAAGCTGACCTGCAATTCAGTCTGATCCTCTAATTGAATCGCGCTTTTCAGGGTATCGCCAATGCCGTCGATGTTGGCGATTGCACGACCATTCACGGTATCAATTTCGACACCTTCATTTACCCAAAGCGGGGCGACAGGGCCAACATTGCCGATGACACGGGACGAAGACGACGCTGCCGTAAACGGCAATTCGACGGTCCAGTTTGACAGAACGAATGAATTGTCTGCCGGTGTCTCGTTAACGATCTCGCGGCCCGGTGCGAACGCTGGGATCGCTTCTGACAGCGCCAATGAAACAGATGTGAAACCTGAGGCAGTCTCGGGGAAGACGAAATTAGCTGTATTAGCGAAACCGGATGCGTTCGGACCTTCCGCCAGAATGGCTGCAAAGGCGGTCGCCGGCATTTCAGGTGCGCCGGTGATCCCGGCAAGTGCGATCAATTCGTTAGAATCCATCGGCGGTGTTGGTGTGTCCAGTGTCGCGGCGGCCAGTGCTGCAGCTTCAGCTTTGCGCGCAGCTTCCGCAGCTTCCGCAGCTGCAACACGTGCGGCTTCTTCGGCTGCTGCCTGAGCTGCGTCAGCTTCAGCTTGTGCAATGGCACGTGCCTCTGCTTCGGCGGCGTCCTGTGCTTCTTGTGCAGCACGTGCTTCGGCCAATTGGCGCGCTTCTTCAGCCGCTGCGGCTTGTGCTTCTGCTACAGCTTGTGCTTCGGCTGCTACGGCGGCGCGTGCCGCGGCTTCAGCTTGGGCTGCTTCGCGGATTGCCAATGCCGTGGCGCGTTCTTCGGCGAGCGCGATACGGCGTGCTTCGTTTTCAGCGGCGAGCGCTGCAAATTCGGCGGCTTTAGCGACGCGTTCTTCTTCGGCGGCAAGTTCCAGTGCAGCCAATTCGGCTTCGACTTGAGCTTGGGCTTCAAGAACGGCGGTGTCTGTTGCCTGCGCAGAGTCGACTGCAGGAGCCTCTGCAGCAGCTGTTTCAACTGCGGCGCTTTCTTCGATTGCGTCTTGTGTCGCTGCTTCAACAAGCGCCAAAGCTTCTGCCATGGCGTCTGGTGTTTCAGTTGCAGTCGCGGATGCGTCGGCCTCTACGACCTCTGCTGCGTCAAAAGCACCGGTTGAGAATGCGACGCCAACGCCAACAACAGCAATTGCTGCGGCTGATGCCATCAACATTGCGACCTTGGACTTGCCTTGTGATGGTGGCGCTGTTGCTGCAACTGCTGATGCAACTGTCGCTTTGCTACCTTCGGCAGTTGGCAAATGCTTACCCGCAATCATGTCCAACCATTCCTGTGCGGACTGAACGCGGTTCTTTGGCAGGACTTCAAGCGCCTTATCAATAGCTGACAAGAAATTGGAATCGTAGCCCGGGATCGCGCCATTCAGCGGAACGTATGGATCGCTGTCACCGGATGCGATTGCAGCCAACCGTGCCTGTGAATTCGGCGGAACCTCACCCTTGATGAAGTGATAGAAGCTAGCGCCCAGTGCGTACAAATCGGATGACGCGTTCTGGTCTGATCCTGCGATGTAGAATTCTTGCGGCGAATAACCGTCCTTCACAACGCTGAGCGCAGACAGCACGCGGCTTTGCTTGGTGGCTTCTTCACGTGCTGCACCAAAGTCGATCAGAACCGGACGACCTGATGGTTCGATCAGGATGTTGTCTGGCGAAATATCGCGGTGCAGAATGTCTTGGCTGTGAATGAAGCCAACAGCGCCCAGCACGTCAATCAACATCGACTTGATGGTTTCCGGTGCCATGACCGCATCTGGATCGTCTAGCGTATCCAGCATGTCGCGACCTTCAACAAAGTCGAGCGCCATGTATGCGGTATCGTTGTCTTCAAAAACCTGGTGAACGCCCACAATGTTCGGGTGGTTCAGTTTGGCAAGGCTTTTCGCCTCTTGCACAAACAAGCGTACCATTGAATTCAGTTCTTTCTGGTGGGCACGGGACCGTGCCTGCACAATCGACCGGCTACGGCGGCAGAAAGATCCAGGAAAACATTCCTTGATCACGATCTTCCGATCAAGACTATCTCTGGCCAAGTACGTGATGCCAAAGCCGCCTGCATTCAGGAAGCTTTCGATCGTATACTGGCCATGCATCAACTGCGTGCCCGGCTTCAGCTCGTCAACGAAATCCTCGTCGGTGCCGATTTCTGCTGCGTTCTCGTTGCCCATATCACATCCAGCTTTCAAACAAATAAATTGACGGGGGGATCCGTCTGACTTGGGATCGAGAATTGTCATTCAAATTAGGCTAAAAGGTGACGCGACTTTGTTGTTTCATGGCCATTAATCATCTTTTCGGGCGCTGATTGGAGTCGATCTGAGAACAATGGGGATAAGTTTTCCGGAAACAATCACTAGCGGGCGAACCTATTTTGCACCAAACTTTACCTGCAATATAGGGGGTTTGGATGCCAAGCACTGCACAAGCGACAGCCTTAAACCACGTTGAACAATCAGCTGAAGACCTTTCAAAGGCATGCCAAACCATTTTCAACTTCGGTGAAACCGCTTGGCGGGAATACGAATCTGCTGCGTGGTACGTCAAACGGCTGCGCGAAGAGGGATTCGCAGTTGAAGAAGGTAGCGCAGGGATGCCAACGGCATTCTGTGCAGATTGGTCGAATGGCGATGGTCCAATCATTGGGATGTATGCCGAATACGATGCTGTGCCTGGCAATTGTCAGGCGGCGACGACAGATCGTGCTCCACGTGATGGTCTCGGTTACCAAGCAGGCGGGCATACTGATCCGCATTCCGGTCTTGGGATCGCAGGGCTTGGCGGATTATTGGCGACCAAGGCCGCAATGGAAAAGCATGGGATCAAGGGAGCGCTGCGGTTTACCGGTGAACCTGCCGAAAAGGTGCGCGGGTCAAAACCAATCCACGCCGCTGCCGGATACTATGACGGGCTTGCTGCGATCCTATCGTTTCATCCGTTCTATATGCTGCCGATGTGTAACACGGTGCGGTGGGATACCCACTGTGGTGCCGCCTATTCCATGGTCTACCGCTTCATTTGCGATGCGCCTGAAACATGGGGCACGACCGACACACCGATCCCGCAAAGCCATTCGGCGGTTCGGGCACCTGGTGCGAATGATGCGTTGAATATGATGTACCTCGCGTCGAAATCCCTACGCGACAGCATGTTGCCGCACCAAGGCGGCTGGTCGATTTCCGAAGCCATCCTGACCGCAGGGCAAGCCACGGCTGATAACCTGCCAGCCGGATTGGCCGAGATACAATATATGATGCGCACGCCCGACATTGCGATGGCGGAACAGATCACAGCTGTGCTGGACCGCAACGCGCAGGCCGCAGCGGATATGACTGGATGCCGCTGGGAAAAACACTGGGTCTGCAAATCCCGCCCCGGATTGGCGAACCACGCGATCGCGCGCACCGTTTGGGAAACGATGGTCGAAGTGGGGCCACCGATTTGGGGTGGTAGGGCCAAGGCCATCGCACGTGAAATGCAAAAGAACCTAGGCTTAGCGCCAATGGAGGACCCGTTCATTCCAGAAATGTCGCGCCTGATTGATCCCGAAGCGGCAGAAGCGATTTTGCGACATGACCTGCCGCCTTCGCAAACAAATTCAACATCCGACGACTATACAGACATGACGTGGCAGGCACCGACAGCACGGTTCTATGTGGCGCGCCCTGCATTGGCGGCCGAGCCCGGCGTGACTTACCCGTCGTGGGTGATGAACGCGCTTGGGGGTATCCCCGCAACGATTGACCCAATGGTGCAAACGGCGGCGAAAATTCTCGCGATGTCTGCGGTTCGGCTGCTTGAAGACGACGACGCACGTGACGCCGCAATGGCCGAATTTCAAGCGCGGACGGCAAAAGACCCGATCCCGCCTTTGTGTGACTATGACCCGCCGATCCACTTCCGTTGGCCGGAGTATGTGACGACGGCGCGGGGGCGCGACTGGTGGATTCCCAAAGATATGGATGGTGCATGACATGACGAACGAATTTTCTTTGCAACGACGTAACGCGCAAGGCGGCACGCCACTATTGGACACATGGGGCTTTGCCAATGAAACGGATCGGCTGACGGATGTCTTGCTGGGGTCGCCCGCGCATCTGCGGCATCTGTCCACCAGTTCATTGTCCCGTCATCATCTTCGCGAGAATCCCTGCAACGTTCAGGTGGCCCAAGCTCAGCATGCGGAATTGGTCAGCGCATACGAGCATTTCGATGTCACTATACATATGCACGACCCGCAACCTGAATTGCCGATGCAGGTCTACGCGCGCGATAGTTCGGTCATGACACCCTACGGCGCGGTGATCACGGCGATGTCGCAATGGTGGCGGCGCGGCGAGAATTATGCAGCGATCCGCACATATGAACAGCTCGGCATCCCGATCTACGACATGGTGACAGCTGGCACATTCGAAGGCGGGGATTTCAACGTCATCGAAGAAGGTTGTGTGCTGATCGGTTGTGGTGGTGCGCGGACCCAAGAAGAAGGGGCGCGTCAGGTCCAAGCTTGGTTCGATGCGGAAGGCTGGGAAACGCGGCTTGCCTTCATCGACGAATACTATGTGCATATCGACCTGATGGTTGTGCCAATCGCTGAAAAGCTGACGGCAGTATGTCTGGATTGCACGGAACCTGCGATTGTGGATTGGTTGAAAGCCAAGGGTCACGAGATCATCGACGTCCCGTTCCGCGATACCATGGCGCTGGGCTGCAATTTCATGTCACTCGGCGGGGATCGCGTGATCGCGCCGACGTCTTCGCAGACGTTGATTGATCAACTGCGCGCGCGTGGTTTTGATGTTGCAGCGATTGATATGTCCGAGATCAGCAAAACTGGCGGTGGCATTCATTGTATGGCGCAGGCACTGAAACGGGTTGCGTGACTTGCTCGGGCGACAACCTTCGGCAATGGTGGTGTCATGACAGATGACAGCCCGCAGATGACCGCCCTGATGGCCGCGATTGAAGATCGCCGCGATGACCTGATCCAGCTGACTGGGGATTTGATCCGTATCCCGACGCTGAACCCGCCGGGCGAAAACTATCAGGCGATCTGCGACTTCCTTGGCAAGCGGTTGAAGGCATCGGGTTTCGAGATCGAGATGATCCGTGCCCACGGCACGCCCGGCGATAGTGAACGCTACCCCCGCTGGAACGTAATTGCGCGGCGCGATGGCAAACATGCGGGCGATTGCGTGCATTTCAATTCGCATACGGATGTGGTCGAGGTCGGCAAAGGCTGGACTGTTGATCCGTTTGGCGGCGAACTGATCGACGGTAAAATCTACGGGCGCGGGGCCTGCGACATGAAAGGCGGGTTGGCTGCGTCGATCATTGCAGCAGAGGCGTTCATCGCGACCTACCCCGATTATCACGGTGCGATTGAGATCTCCGGCACCGCTGACGAAGAATCCGGCGGCTACGGTGGCGTCGCTTATCTGGCCGAGCAGGGCTTCTTTGCGCCCGAGCGCGTGCAGCACGTCATCATCCCCGAACCGCTGAACAAGGACCGCGTGTGTCTTGGGCATCGCGGCGGTTGGTGGGCCGAGATCGAAACATTCGGCGAAATCGCGCATGGGTCCATGCCGTTCCTTGGCGATTGTGCCGTGCGGCATATGGGGGCGGTGCTTGATAAATTCGAGACTGATCTTTACCCCGCGATGGCGCAGCGACGTACTGATATGCCCGTGGTGCCCGAAGGGGCGCGGTCGTCGACGATGAACATCAACTCAATCCACGGCGGGATGGCCGAACAATCGGATGATTTCACCGGCCTGCCCGCCCATTGCGTCCCCGATTCCTGCCGCGTTGTGATTGATCGGCGGTTCCTTGTCGAAGAGCCGCTCGCGCAAGTCCGCGACGAGGTCACAGCGCTGCTCGAAACCCTCAAAGCCGACAGACCCAAGTTCGACTACGCATTGACCGAACTCAACGCGGTGCTGCCCTCAATGACTGACAAAGACGCACCAATCGCCGCCACCGTCGCCGCTGAAATCGGGCATGTGCTGGGCCGCGAAGCCGAATTCGTGGCCTCACCAGGCACCTACGACCAAAAACACATCGACCGGATCGGCAAGCTCAAAAACTGCGTCGCCTACGGACCAGGGATTCTAGAACTGGCACATAAGCCCGACGAATATGTGGGGGTCGATGATATGATCGACAGCGCGAAGGTGATGGCACGGACTTTGGTGAAGTTGTTGGTGGCTTGAGTAACTAGGAAAAATGGAATCCAATTTGAAAGGTTTGACTTTGAGCCAAATAAATTACCTAGGAGACGCGCGATGGCTTGGTATCGAATAGCAATCGCCGACTATCCCAAACACCTACGGGATTCTGTTTTCAAATGGGAACGCGATGATAGGAAGCCACGAAGTATCGCGCTAGAGACTGGGCAGTTTTTTGATGATCCTGAGGAAATCAGCGCAGTAAACGTTGTATATTATTTTGATCTCGAAGCAACTATTGAATGTGGGGACTTCTTTTTTGAAAGCGTTTCAGCTGCGAAAACTTGGTGTTGCGAAGCTTTGGAATTGAAGTCTAACGATTTTTCTCACTTTCGACCGCTTCTGAAACTATCAGAATGAAACATGGCGCGAGTTAGATAGTTCCTCAAACAGCAATATTATCAATCAACCGCACTCCAGCCAGCCAAGCTGCTGCGAACAACCGCGCCCCCTCAACTGGTTGATCCAGTAACCCAAGGTCCGTTCCGTCCCGCAGGTCGAGGTATTCCACCTCGTTGAACCCCGCGTTCACGATCTTCCTCTTTGCGTCGTCCAGCAGGTCCGACATCCGCCCGCCCGCCAGCAACGCGGTGCGCAATTCGTTCATCACCTCCGCCAAAGCAGGCGCTTTTACACGCGCCCGGTCCGAGATCAGCAGGTTGCGCGATGACATTGCCAACCCATCTTCTTCGCGGATCGTGGGGCAGCCAACGACATCGATTGGAATGTCCAAATCCATCGCCATGCGCCGCACGATTTGCAGCTGTTGGTAGTCTTTTTCGCCGAAAAACGCTTTGTCAGCCGACGTCTGCAAAAACAGCTTGGACACCACCGTCGCCACGCCATCGAAATGACCGGGCCGGTGTGTGCCGCAGAGCATATCGGTCAGCCCGTTCACCGACACGTTCGTCGCAAAACCGTCAGGATACATCTGCGGCCCGTCGGGATTGTAGATCAGGTCAACGCCTATGGATTCCAGTTTTTTCGCATCTTCCTGTTCGGTGCGCGGGTAGTTTTTCAGATCGTCGGGATTGTTGAACTGTTTGGGGTTCACAAAGATCGTGACGATCACGCGGTCGCAGGTTTCGCGGGCGGCCCGCGCGAGCGACAGGTGCCCTTGATGCAGAGCGCCCATCGTCGGGACCACACCAATCGTTTCGCCAGCCCTGCGCCAGATCGCGGTCTGCGTGCGAAGACCCGCGAGCGTCTGTTCAATCGGGGCGATCATTTGCTTGGCGCTTTGTCAGAGAACACATGTTCAGCGGCAGGGAATGTCCGCGCGCGCACTTCCTCTGCGTAGGCTGCAATCGCGGCTTCGCCGTCGTCTGCAAGATGGGCGTAGCGTTTGACGAACTTGGCTTTGAACGCTGTGAACATGCCAAGCATGTCATCCACGACAAGGATTTGACCGTCACAACCCGCACTTGCGCCGATCCCGATGGTGGGGATGTCGACCTGCGTTGTGACCTCATCGGCGAGCGTTTCCGGCACTTTTTCAAGCACCACGGCAAAAGCGCCTGCCTCGGCCACAGCAACGGCGTCGGCCATCAACGTGTCACCCGCGTCACCGCGACCTTGCACTTTATAGCCGCCCAGCGTGTTGATCGACTGCGGTGTCAGGCCGATGTGGGCCATGACGGGAATGCCGCGCTTGACCAAAAATGCGATGGTCGGGGCCATTTCAACGCCGCCTTCCAGCTTCACCGCACCTGCGTTCGTTTCCGACATCAGGCGGGCGGCGTTGCGGAATGCTTGCTGTGGGCTTTCTTCATATGACCCGAACGGCATGTCGATCACCATCATTGCGCTGGCCAATCCGCGCGATACGGCTTGTCCGTGCATCACCATCATATCCATCGTCACACCCAGCGTGGATGGCAATCCGTGCAGCACCATCCCGACGCTGTCGCCAACCAGAACAAAGTCGCAATGCGCGTCCATCATCTGGGCCATCGGTGTCGTGTAGGCGGTCAGGCTGACCAGCGGAGTCCCACCTTTGGCTGCCCGAATATCATCAGGCATTGGGGCGCGTTTTTTGGCTGTGGCGCTCATATTGGCAGTCCTTGGTTAGCACATGTTGACGGGCCCAATAGCAGTCACACAGCTTGGTTTCTAGCCATGGGACTTGATTTGACCCAAGGTTGCGTCGACAGTGATGGGAACCAGAAGGGGTTCATCATGAAACGTTTCCAGACATTCATCGCGTCATCCTTTGTTGCGATTTGCGCGACTGGCGCATTGGCCAATGACAGTGTGACCATCGCCGTCCAGCTTGAACCGCCTAATCTTGACCCAACCGGTGGCGCAGCACAGGCGATTGATACGGTGGTCTATCATAACGTGTTTGAAGGTCTGACGCGGTTCGAGGCGGACGGCGCTGTGGTGCCAAGTCTTGCGCAAAGCTGGGATATTTCCGACGACGGTTTGGTCTACACGTTCAGCCTTGTACCTGACGTGATGTTCCATGACGGCACGGCGATGGACGCGGATGATGTGGTGTTCTCGCTGGATCGTGCGCGGGCCGAGGATAGCACAAACGCGCAAAAGGCGTTGTTTGCCGGTATCGAAAGCGTCGAGGCGGTTGATCCTTTGACGGTGAAGGTCACCCTGTCCCAGCCAAACGGATCGTTCCTGTTTAACATGGCATGGGGCGATGCGGTAATTGTGTCGGAAGACAGCATCGCAGATATCGCGACGAACCCGATCGGCACGGGTGCCTATAAATTCAGTGATTGGGCGCAAGGCGACCGGATCGAATTGGTGCGCAATGGCGCCTATTGGGGCGATGCACCTGCGATTGACACCGCGACATTCCGGTTCATTAGCGATCCAACGGCGGCCTTTGCGGCTGTCATGGCCGAAGATGTGGATGCCTTTGCCGGTTTTCCTGCGCCTGAAAATCTGCCGCAGTTCGACGCTGATCCACGTTTCACGGTGCTACGTGGAAATACTGAAGGTGAGACGATCTTGTCGACCAACAACAAAATGCCGCCGTTTGATGATGTGCGGGTACGCCAAGCTGTCGCCCATGCGATCGACCGCCAAGCGATCATTGACGGGGCGATGTTTGGGGTTGGAACGCCGATTGGGACCCACTTCGCGCCGCATAACCCTGATTATGTCGATCTGACCGCGAATTCGAACTACGATCCTGAAAAGGCAAAAGCGTTGTTGGCCGAGGCTGGCTTTGCGGACGGGTTCACGACGACGCTGAAACTGCCGCCACCATCCTACGCGCGGCGCGGCGGAGAGATTATCGCGGCCCAACTGCGCCAAGTTGGGATCGAAACCGAGATTAGCAATCTGGAATGGGCGCAATGGCTGGAAGAAGTGTTCAAAGGGAAGGACTTTGGCCTGTCGATCGTCAGCCATACGGAACCGATGGACATCGGGATCTATGCGAACCCCGACTATTACTTCCAATATGACAATCCCGATTTTCAGGCGCTGATGATGGACCTGACCGGAACTGCTGATCCAGCCGCGCGGTCCGATCTGTTGGCCCAAGCACAGACGATAATCTCGGAGGATTACGTCAATGGCTATCTGTTTGAACTTGCGTGGACGTCTGTCGTGAAGGCCGACTTGCAGGGTATGTGGGAAAACCAGCCGACGGCGTCAGTCGATCTGACGGCGCTTAGCTGGGCAGAATAATTGTAAAAGCCTCCGGCGATCATAGCCGGAGGCATTCGACTTAGGCGGCTGCATGCAAATTCTGATACACGCCCGTGATCGACAGCGCGGCCTTTGCCGCCTCGCGGCCTTTGACCTTGAAATGGTCGCGGTAGATCGCGGTGTGGTGCGCCGTTTCCTGAAAATGATGGGGCGTCAGGCTGACGGACAGGATCGGGGTATCGGTCTGCAGGCCTACGTCCATCAGCCCTTTGACCACAGCATCGGCCACAAATTCATGCCGGTAGATACCGCCATCAACGACCAGCGCGGCACAGGCGATTGCGTCGTACTGCGGGGCAAGTCGTTTGGCGAGCAACGGCATTTCGAACGCGCCTGGCACGTCAAATACATCAACGTTTGGGATCAATTCCTGAAAACCTACAAGCGCCTGATCAACGATATCAGCGTGCCAGTTGGCTTTGATGAATGCAAAACGGGGTGGTGTCATTTGTGATCTCCTTTTGTAACAATCGACACGTCACCCAAGGCATCACACGTCCACACTTGCCCCAAGGGACATGCGTGACCGCGTTCTCTTTCATCCAGACTATCACTGTCGGCTCAGGCATCGCACCTGATCTGCTTGACCCTTTCGCGGACGAAAGGCGCTCGCGGGCTCGTGTTGCCACATACCGCCGGTGGGGAGTTACACCCCGCCCTGAGAACGCTGTGATTGATACACGATTGATATATGGGTGCAAGTGATGATCCGATATGTCTTGGGCCGATTTCTGTCACTCGTGATCAGTCTGATTGTGGCGTCTTTCGTGATCTTCGCGGTGATCGAAATCGCTCCGGGTGATCCGGCGTCGTTCATGTTGGGGATCAACGCGCAGCCCGAAACAGTGGCGGCGCTGCGGACTGAACTTGGGCTCGATGTGGCGAAACCCGTGCGTTATCTGAATTGGGTGACGGGGATGATCACGGGCGATTTTGGTACGTCGTACACCTACCGCGCACCTGTGTCAGAACTGATCGCAGATCGCGTCGTCGTGTCTTTGCCTCTTGCCATTTACGCACTGATCTTATCGACGCTCATCGCCTTTCCGGCGGGCATTTACGCTGCATCCCGCCGTGGCCGTATCGGCGATATGTCGGTGATGGGGGCCACGCAATTGGGCGTCGCGATCCCGAATTTCTGGTTCGCGATGATCATGGTTCTGATCTTTGCTATCAATCTACGTTGGTTTTCGGCGGGTGGATTCCCCGGTTGGGACAAAGGGTTCTGGGGCGGGATGAAGGCATTGACGCTGCCCGCCATATCATTAGCGTTGCCCCAAGCCGCGATCCTTGCGCGTGTGATGCGATCATCCTTGCTGGACATGCTAGGTGAGGATTTCATGCGCACCGCCCGCGCCAAAGGGCTGTCGCAACGCCAAGCGCTTTGGAAACACGGGGTGCGCAATGCGCTGATCCCCGTGCTGACGATCATCGGTTTGCAATTCTCGTTTTTGCTGGCGGGCGGGATCATTATCGAACAGGTGTTTTTCCTGCCCGGTCTTGGTCGCCTGATTTTCCAAGCCATCAGTGCTCGCGATTTGATCGTCGTGGAAAGCGTGGTGATGTTGCTCGTCTTCGTCGTAATCTTGGTGAACTTCGTGGTCGACATCGCCTATGCCGCCGTCGACCCACGTCTGAGGACACGAGCATGAAGGGGCTGTGGATTGGTGCAATTCTATCGCTAAGCTTTATCGCGATGGCACTGCTATCCTTCGTCTGGACACCCTACGATATCGAGGTGTTCGATATCCCGAACAAACTGAAATCACCCGATGTGGCGCACTGGCTTGGCACCGATCAATTTGGGCGGGACATCCTGTCGATGATCATGATGGGCGCGCGGACATCCATCGCGGTGGCACTGCTCGCCGTGGGAATCGGTATGGCCATCGGGGTGCCTTTGGGCCTGTGGGCAGCTGCAAAGCGGGGCGCGTTTATTGATGAATTCATCATGCGTGGGAACGATTTGATCTTCGCTTTCCCATCGTTGGTCATCGCGATCCTGATCACGGCTGTATTCGGGGCAGGGGCGGTTAATGCGATCATCGCCATCGGCATCTTTAACATTCCTGTCTTCGCGCGACTGACTAGAGGGGCAGCACTGTCGTTATGGGAACGTGATTTTATCCTCGCGGCCCGCGTTTGCGGGAAGTCGGCGTACCGCATATCGTGGGAACACATCCTGCCCAACGTCCTGAATTTGATGATTGTTCAGGGCACGATCCAATTTTCGCTTGGCATTCTGGCTGAAGCGGCACTGTCCTACATCGGATTGGGTGCGCAACCACCCACAGCAAGTTGGGGGCGGATGCTGGCAGACGCGCAGACGCTGGTCAGCTTCGCGCCGTACACCGCCCTGATGCCGGGCGGGGCAATTGTTGTGATGGTCTTGGGTTTGAATTTGCTCGGTGACGGCTTGCGCGACGCGCTTGATCCACGGATCAGGGTCGACCGGACATGACATTACTGCGCGTACAAAACCTGTCGGTCGCGATCCACGAGACACCGATCCTGCACGACGTTTCGTTTGACGTGCAGGCAGGCGAGATCGTGGCAATTACAGGCGAAAGCGGTTCTGGAAAATCGCTAACAGCGCTGGGCGTGATGGGGCTTTTGCCGCGCGGGTCTGTGGCAACGGGTGCAATTGATCTTGATGGGCAAGACGTATTGCAAGCGTCAGAAGCGCAGTTGTGCGGGATGCGCGGGAATGATGTTGGCATGGTTTTTCAAGAACCGATGACCGCGCTCAATCCCGTGCAAACCATCGGTGATCAGGTATCCGAAACTATTCGCGTGCACGGGTATGCATCACGTGCAGATGCGCGTAGACGGGCCGCTGAAATGTTGGCGCGCGTGGGCCTGCCCAATGATCGGTTTCCGCTGTCGCGCTATCCCCACGAATTATCCGGGGGGCAACGTCAGCGCGTCGTCATTGCGATGGCAATCGCGCTGCGGCCCAAATTACTGATCGCGGATGAACCCACGACGGCGCTGGACGTGACGACACAGGCGACCATCCTTGCGCTCTTGCAAGACCTCGTGGCCGAATTTGATATGGGCCTGCTGATGATCACCCATGATCTGGCGGTTGTGGCGAATATGGCTGATCGGATCGTTGTGATGCAGAAGGGGCGGATCGTGGAACAGGGGGCAACCGCCGATCTTCTGCGTACAAAACAACACCCATACACACGGGCGCTATTCGCGGCGTCTGAGCACAAGGTTGTATTACCCCCCGTCGCTGCGCACAGTCCGCTCTTATCGGTCCAGCGCGTCAGCCGTGATTACCGCACGCCACGCCCTTCGTTTTTTGCGAAACCGGGGCGGTTTCGCGCTGTTGATGGTGTCAGCTTTGATTTGCGGCGCGGTGAACGGATTGGCCTTGTCGGGGAAAGCGGATGTGGAAAATCGACCCTAACACGGGCTATTCTTGGGCTAGAGCCTGTTCAGGCTGGTACTATCATACTTGATGGCGATCCTGTTTTCGCGGGCAAACAGCCGAACCTGAGCGTTCGTCGCAAGATGCAAGTCGTGTTCCAAGACCCGTTTGGGTCGTTCAACCCGCGTCATCGTGTCGGACGTTTGATCGCAGAGCCATTCCATTTGTCCGACCCTAGGCCGACACAGGCGGAACAGCAAACCCAAGTGGCTCAGGCGCTTACCGACGTCGGTTTGAAACCGGAAGACGCACACAAATACATCCATGAATTTTCAGGTGGACAACGTCAGCGCATCGCCATTGCACGCGCCTTGATCACGCAACCCGATCTGATCGTTTTTGACGAAGCCGTCTCTGCGCTTGATGTGTCTGTGCGGGCGCAAGTGCTTGACTTGATTGCAGCACTTTGCGCGCAACGGTCTTTTTCATATCTGTTCATCTCGCATGACTTGTCGGTTGTGCGGACGATCACGGATAAGGTGCTTGTCATGCAAGCGGGCAGGATCGTCGAACAAGGCGCAACCGAAGACGTCTTCCAAAATCCGCAGCATCCATACACGCAAACATTGCTTGCAGCCGCACCAACTTTACCGGACGATGGGTGAAACCACTGAAAAGGGAACTGATGAAAACCGGCCCCCTCAATTTGATCACCGACGTGCGCGGTTTGCGGGTCGGAAATGCGCAAGACAGTGATGTCAAAAGCGGCGTGACTGTCGTGACGGCGGATACCCCATTTACGGCTTCGGTGCATGTGATGGGCGGTGCACCTGGAACGCGTGAAACGGATTTGCTGGCCCCTGATAAATTGGTTCCTGCGGTTGATGCGTTGTTTCTGTCTGGTGGATCGGCTTTTGGACTAGACGCGGGATCAGGGGTAATGGACGGATTACATGCCGCTGGACGAGGTTTTGCCGTAGGCAATGTAACAGTCCCCTTGGTGCCCGGAGCGATCTTGTTCGATCTGATCAATGGGGGCGACAAAACGTGGGATCAGAACCCGTATCGCGCGCTCGGGCGGGCGGCATATAATGCGGCAGGTTCAGAATTCGCGCTGGGCAGTCATGGTGCTGGCACGGGCGCGACGGCTGCGATGCAAAAGGGCGGGTTAGGGTCGGCTTCTGCTGTTTTGCCAGATGGGACGACTGTGGGCGCGTTGGTAGCGGCTAATCCGATTGGGTCTGTTACGACGCCTGATACCCGCCATTTCTGGGCTGCGCCCTATGAGGTCGGGGAAGAATTCGGCGGTTATGGCGTCAATCCGTCTGCGCATCTGGGCGACCTACCAGATAGTCAAAAGGCGGCCGCAATGGCGTCGTCCGGCCAGCCAACTAATACAACGATCGCAATTGTTGCGACTGACGCCCCGTTGACCAAAGCGCAATGCCAACGCGTCGCCGTTGCAGCACACGACGGTATGGCCCGTGCAATTGTGCCGTCGCATACGCCCTTCGATGGGGATCTCGTTTTTGCGGTATCGACGGGTGAAGCCAAAACACCTGTCGATGATGGGGCGCTTTTGGCGATTGGACATGCCGCCGCCGTTTGCCTGAGCCGTGCGATTGCACGCGGCATCTACTACGCGACACCTGCGAAAAATGATCTCTTGCCGTGCTGGTCAGAGACCCTGTAGCCGTTGGTTGAATTTAAAGGACAGATTATGACGCGCAAAACAGTTCAGACCGCTCCGATTGATGGCCAGAAACCCGGAACTTCGGGTCTGCGCAAAAAGGCGCGGGTGTTCATGGAGCCGCATTATCTTGAGAATTTCGTCCAATCGATCTTTGACGGGATCGGTGGTGTTGCGGGCAAAACACTGGTGGTTGGCGGCGATGGGCGGTTCCACAACGATGTCGCGGTCCGGACAATTTTGCGTATGGCTGCTGCGAACGGGGCGGCGAAAGCTATTGTGGGGCAAGGCGGTTTGCTGTCGACCCCTGCCGCGTCACACCTGATCCGGCTGCATAAGACGGACGGTGGCATTATCCTGTCGGCCAGCCATAACCCCGGCGGGATTGATGAAGACTTTGGTATTAAGTTCAACACGCCGAACGGTGGACCCGCGCCTGAGGCCGTGACAGACGCCATTTTTGAACGAACCACCACGATTGATGCCTACCACATCTGGGAAGGTGACGCGCCGGATATCGACCAAATCGGCGACAGCATGCTTGGCGAAATGGCTGTCCAGATTGTCGATTCAGTCAGCGATTACGCGGATTTGATGGAAACCCTGTTCGACTTTGGGGCAATCCGAGCGCTTTTTGCAGACGATTTCACTATGCAGTTTGACGCGATGAACGCGATCACGGGCCCCTATGGGCGCGAGATTTTGGAAAACCGATTGGGCGCGCCCAAAGGGACCGTCGTGCATGGAACGCCGCAGCCGGATTTCGGTGGCATGCACCCTGACCCTAACCCGACGTGGGCGCATGAACTGATGGAAACGATGTTTGCCGAAGACGGACCTGATTTTGGCGCGGCCTCTGACGGGGACGGTGACCGGAACATGATCGTGGGCCACCAATGTTACGTCAGCCCGTCCGACAGTCTTGCGGTTATCGCGGCCCACGCCACGTTGGCGCCGGGTTATAAGGAAGGCTTAACCGGTGTGGCGCGGTCGATGCCAACTTCTGCTGCGGTGGATCGGGTAGCCAAATCGCTGGGCTTGCCTTGCTTCGAGACCCCGACAGGTTGGAAGTTTTTCGGCAACCTGATGGACGATGGGCAAGTTGCACTGTGCGGCGAAGAAAGCTTTGGCACGGGGTCGGACCACATCCGTGAAAAAGACGGTCTTTGGGCTGTACTGATGTGGTTGAACATAATCGCAGCGACCGGGCAGGGCGTTGCGGAATTGCTGAAGGCGCATTGGGCTTTATATGGTCGGAACTACTATTCGCGGCATGATTTCGAAGCCATTCCAACGGAACAGGCTGACATCGTCTTTGACGGCCTACGCGATAAACAAGCGGGGCTTGTGGGGCAGGTTTTTGCGGGTCTAACCGTCACAGCGGCGGATGAATTCAGCTATAACGATCCGGTTGATGGGTCTGTGTCCCACCATCAAGGCCTACGTGTGATGTTTGGGGATGGGACGCGATTCGTCCTGCGCAAATCTGGCACGGGCACAACGGGTGCGACGCTGCGGTTGTATTTGGAAGCATTGGAAGAAGATCCGGCGAAGCTGGATCAAGATGCGCAGACGGCTTTGGCTGATGTAATTGCTGCGGCGGATGCAATTCTGGGCATGGAAGCCGCGACAGGGCGTACCAAACCAGACGTCATCACCTAGATTGTCTGACCGAAATGGGCCTGCCAAGGCAGGCAAGACATTTTGGATAGCTGAACGCCGACGGCAGTGGGGATGATAGACCTGATGCCTCCGGCGGAGATATTTATGACCAAAAGAAGCGGCGTTATCCCACAGACGTCAGGCGTTTGAGCAGGGAAGAGGTATCCCACCGACCACCTCCCAGTTTTTGGACGTCTTTGTAGAACTGATCGACAAGTGCTGTGACAGGCAAGCTTGCGCCGTTTTCTTCTGCTGTTGCCAAGCAAATTGCGAGGTCTTTGCGCATCCAATCGACGGCAAAGCCATGATCAAATTCGTCGGCGATCATCGTCTTATAGCGGTTCGCCATTTGCCAACTGCCAGCCGCGCCCTGACTGATCACCTCTACCACGGATTCGCCGTCAAGTCCGGCCTTATCGGCAAAGTGAAGCGCCTCTGACAGGCCCTGAACCAGCCCTGCGATGGCGATTTGGTTGCACATCTTGGTAACTTGTCCCGCACCACTGTCACCAATCCGGCGGCACAATTTGGCGTAAGTCGTGATGACTTTTTCGGCAGCATCATACTGGGCCTGCACACCACCACACATGATCGACAGTTGACCATTTTCAGCGCCTGCTTGACCACCAGACACAGGCGCATCAACGAAACCGATGCCCTTGTCGGCGGCAGCTTGGAATAATTCACGTGTCACGGCGGCGGACACGGTTGTGTGGTCTACGAACAATGTCCCGTCGGCCATTCCTGCAAATGCACCGTCATCGCCAAGTGTTACTGACCGCAGATCGTCATCGTTGCCGACGCAGGCCATCACCAAATCAGCGCCGATTGCGGCTTCGCGAGGTGTTTTTGCGGCTGCCCCGCCGTGTTCTTTGACCCAAGCGTCTGCTTTTGCAGCGGTCCGATTATAAACGGTGACGTCGTGGCCAGCGGCTTGCAGATGTCCGGCCATCGGATAGCCCATGACGCCGAGGCCCAAGAATGCGAGTTTTGCCATAAGAGGTCGCCTTTTGATTTGGTAAGTTTCCTTGACCGCAGCATGGCGAAAACAGCAGTCGTCGCAAGGTGAATTATAAGTTTGGCAGAAGCTCTTGTATGTCGTCAACGCCCATGGGACGGGCCAGACCGTAGCCTTGCAAGAAATCGCACCCAAGACTTGCGAGAACTTTGACGTGTTCTTGGGTTTCGACGCCTTCTGCGACGACTGAAATGCCTAAAACGTGTCCGATTTCGATGATGGAGGCCACCAACCTGCGTTGTTGCTGACTGCGGACAAGGGGCATGACCAATTGGCGATCAATTTTCAGCCGGTCAGGCCGGAGGTTTAGCAACCCCACCATCGAGGCATGGCCGGTCCCAAAATCGTCGACTTCGATCGCGATCCCGAGTTTGCGGATGCAATCGAGATTGGTCGCAAGGTTATCATCCGCATCGTCGAGAAATACGGATTCTAGCAGTTCAAAAGCGAAGTTTTGTTCTTCGTCGGCGAGGTGGGATATGCGCATGGCAAGCATCGGATCCAAGAGCCGCTTGGCCGAAACATTCACCGAGATTTGTGGAACGTATTTCCCTGCTGAGCGCCACCGCGTTGAATCTTTCAGTGCCTGTTCGAATACGACCTGATCGATCTTTGCAACGATATCAAGATCTTCGGCAACATCCAGAAATGCATCGGGCGTTAACCTACCTCGTGTGGGGTGATCCCACCTGACCAACGCTTCTGCGCCGGCAATTTCAAGCGTCTTGCAGTCATATTGCGGTTGGTAAACGCACTGAAATTGGCCTTCATCAAGTGCGATGAGCATGTCGTCTGCGCATTGCCGTCGCGCCAGTGCCGCCGTTTTCAGGTCCGCCGTGTAAAAGTGCAGTTGCCCGCGCCCGTCTTCTTTAGCGCGGTAAAGCGCGAGATCTGCGTTTGAAAACAGCGCTGTGTCATCCATCAGTAGGTGGTCGTCTGTCGCGATGCCGATGCTCAGCCCGAAACGGCATTCGTGGCCTTCATACATAAAGGGACGTTTTGATTCCTGAATGATGCTGCGTGCCCAATACCCCAAAAGCGCATTGTGAGGGGCGTGATCCAAGAAAACGGCGAATTCATCACCGCCGACACGCGCAACGATGCAGTTTGGCGTCGCTGCACTGCGCAGAATATCAGCAACATGGCGCAAGACCGCATCACCGGCCGCATGTCCCAATGTATCGTTGATCTGCTTAAACCGGTCGAGGTCGATATGTAGCACCGCACTGCGCATCTTGTTTTCAACGCGGCGGTCCCGAGCGTTTTTCAGATAGCGTTCGAGCATGCGCCGATTTGGCAAATCGGTCAGCGCATCGTGGTTGGATTGGTATTCCATTTCTGCGCGTGCGGCTTCCAAAGCAGCATTTTGTTCAACCGCTTTTTCGTTGGCTTCGCGCAGCGCTTCGGCCTGTTCATGTTCGCGTGTTGTATCCCAATTGATGCCAATCAGTTTGTCCACACCCTGCGCATCAGTAAAGTAATGCCCAGTCGAACGCAGATGGCGCATCACGCCATCGCCGCGAATGATGCGATATGACAGATCAAAATCGACACGGTCGCGCATCGAAATTGCGCTTGCTTCAACGATTTCATCATAGTCATCGGGGTGAAGCGAATCTTCCCATATCGTTCTGGATTTTTGCTGATCACCATCGGTGATCCCATACATCGCGTACATCTGCCGGTCCCACGTGACAGTTTGCGTGTCGATGTTGAATTCCCAAACGCCGAAGCCTGACGTTCGTATGGCCAGTTCTAAACGCTTCGAAACATCGTCGTATTGGTCGCCGAGTTGCTTGAGGTGGGTGATGTTTGTATCGGTGCCAATGATGCGCATCGGCTGGCCGCAAGGGTCGCGCGATACGACCTGACCGCGTGACAAAATCCAAATCCAATGTCCTTCGGCGTGCTTTTCGCGATATTCGTAAAAGAACTGATCAAGCTCTCCACGCTCAACGGCATCCATAGATTTCATCAGGGCGGCGTGATCCAGAGTGTGGACGCGATTGAGCAAGTCGCTGCTGCTTGTCACACCCGGGTGATCCGCGGGAAGGCCACGGATAAGACGCCACCCTTTGGAAAAATAACGGATGTTCGCGGCGTTATCGATGTCCCACATGCCGTGCATTTCGCTGTCCATGGCGTGGAGCCAGCGAAACTTAAGTTTGTTGAGTTCTTCTAACGACGATTGGGTCTGTTCCAGCTGTGAAACATCGCTATCGGTCCCGATAATTCTAATCGGTTTTCCGTTTTCGTCGCGCTCCGTGACTCTGGATTGCGACCGAATGAATATCCAATGCCCATCAGCGTGCTGTTCGCGGAATTGCACATCGCAGGCACCATCAAGCATCAATTTGCGAGTAGCCTGCAACACATTTGACAGGTCGTTGGGGTGTATGCGGGCAAGTTGGGCCGCGCGCGATGTGTGTAAATGTTCGGATTTATCGAGGCCACGCAACGCAAACCATGCATCGGATCGAAACGATTCTTTCAGGGACCGATCATAGGACCAGAAACCGTCAGGCAGGTTGTTGATGACTTCGGACCAAAAGCAGCTTTCCGGTCGGTAACCATTGGGTTGCATGTCACAACTGCGGCTTGGGACAACAAGGCCTAGGATACCAGAATCCCATTTCTGGATCCCGCCCACAGCCGTGAACCAAATCGAACGCCCCTTGTGGGTGGTACGAAAAACGCAGCCATCCCCGTGGGTTAAGCCTATTGGACTAAGTCGATCTATAAACGCGCTGCGTTGGGATGGGTGAATAAGGCTACAAATATTTGGGCCAAAAACTGGGGTAGGGTCAGCGCTGATCCAATCGACCCAAGCATCATTATGGTGAATAATGACACCATCCGGCTTTAAATAGACTGCGGGAATCGTCAGCGGGTCAATCAGGCTAGCCGCTAGCAAGTCCGTCGGAGATTCACGCCCCATTCTCAACTTGTTTGCCTCGCTTCCACAATCGCCCACCCAGCTATCGCTAATAAAGGTTAAGATAGCGTTAAGAATTTAATTGCTGACACAATCAGCTGTGACATCTAGCCACTTGTACCGTGTGCCTGACAAAGTTACCCAACCGATGAAGCCTATGAGTAAAGGGATGATTCAGATGCTTAGATTTATGGCGGTTTTGACAGCCGTTGCGATGCCATCACTGGTCGCAGCACACGAGTATAAGGTTGGTGATCTGGTGATCGACCACCCCGCCGCCAAGACAACACCTGCGTCCGCAATGACCGGCGCGGGCTACTTGACGATCACGAATAACGGCGACGCGGCTGATACATTGATTGCCGTTGAAGCTGATTTTCCGCGCGTTGAAATCCACGACGTGAAAGTCGAAAATGACGTGGCAACGATGTTCCAGATCGAGGGCGCAGAAATTGCACCGGGCGAATCTGTGACGTTCGCGCCGGGTGGCAAGCACATCATGTTTATGGGCCTTGATGGCGACCCCTTTGAAAAAGGTGAAGCTGTGAATGCGACGCTTGTGTTTGAAACAGCGGGTAGGATCGAAGTCGTCTTTGACGTCGAAACGCTTGAAGAAATCGTCGAGCGCGTTGGTTCAGGGCATATGGACGGCATGAAGATGGATCACGGCGAAGGCCACGACGACCACTAAGGCATGTCTTTAATTACTCTCCTGCGGTTCCATCGCGGGAGAGTAGATTGAATTTGCGCAGCTTCACATAAAGCGATTGCCGCGAAAGCCCCAGCATTTCTGCGGCGGCCACGCGGTTGTTCATGGTCAAAGCAACCGCCGTTTCAATACACATTTTTTCGACCACATTTGTCGTTTCTGCGACGATGTCTCTCAATGTGGCCTGACCGACAAGTTCTTTCACGGATTGCATCGTATCTTCGGCCGTCGGGCCGGTAGCCTCGCGGGCGGTGTCTGACCCCGTATTTTCGCGGATCACATATGCAAGCAGCGGCGTTTTACCGGCCATGATCTGCGAGACAGAGATATCAACAGCGCGTGGACTGCCATAATCACCCGCAACACGGGTCGCGTAAAACCGCATCTTGCCGTTGCGAGCTGCATTTTCAGCCATGACTTTGACGTCGACCGTGCCCCTTTGGAGGTAGTTGGCAAGGTTATTGCCCCGCACCGAAATATCGTGTGCGATGTCGATCAGGTTCAGGAACCCGTCATTGGCCGACATGATCGTGCCGTCGTCGGTCGTGAAAACGATCGCGTCTGTGCTGCTTTTGTAAAGACCGCGCAAATTCGCTGACAGATCGTCAGGGCGAACGGCTGCCTCATCTTTCGGGGCGATACGGCACAACAGGACGCGTTCGCCCGCCGCCCGAAACAGAGTCGGTGTCATCAACAGATCAACACCGGATTTGCGCAGTGTGGCTGTGACGGGGGTGTCCGTCTCTGCAATTGCTTGGGTCGTCATGTCCGCGACAAGATCACCCGCTTTGCGCACAGCAAATGAATCCGCGAAATGTCGACCGACCAAACTGTCACGATTGCTTTCCAGCAGGTTGGCGGCGATGTGATTCGCTTCAGTAATCAGACCGCTATGTGCCGACACAAAGACCATGGCGTCGGTTGTGTTTTCCATAAGAACTCGAAACCGCGTGTCATGTTCGCGCTGCGTTTCGTAGTCTTGTTCAAGCGCGATCTGGGCTTGGACCAATTGTTGCTGCATCTCTGCGACAGGACGCAGATCACGCCCAAGCATCAAAATAGCACCGTCTGGGCCAATGCTGTGGAAACTGTAACGGATGGGGAATTCCCACCGACCTGTTGCGCTGGCGTGGTTCAGTTCAACAGGTTTGACGTTCTCGTCTTCGCGCAAAAATGCAGCAAGGCGGCTTTCAAACTTTGGAATGCTTTCCGTTGTCAGGATCGTGCGGATGTCGCGATTTTCGAACCGTTCGAACGACTTGAATGAATCGTACAGCGGATTGACCAGCACCGATAACACGTGACCTTCGCTTGAAATCACGATGCCGAGGTCAGCGACCTCAGCAATGATGTTGCCCAGAATTTCAGGAGCGATCAGTGGAATGGAGCCGGAGTTCCAGTATTTTGTACCGCGCGATGTCATCGCTGTCGTACCGGTGTTTGGCACTTGGTCATGGTCTAGGTCCTGGCGGTATTTTGGGACGGCTGTTCTTTTAGGCCGCAAAATGTGATCGCCTCATCGATATTTGATGTCATGATGTCCGCCCCGGTCAGGGCCGCAACATCGGCTGATGTCTCTAAAACCGACCCGCCAATCGCAATCGGCAAACGGTGAAAAGTTAACGTCCGTACAAACTCTATCAAACGACGCAATTTATCAAGGCTTTCAGACCGCGCAGCCGAAATGAATATGGCGTCAAAAGCAATGCGATCCATCAAACTGGCAACAGATTGCCGGTCGGCATCAAATGCCATCCTGACTGAATACCCGTTACGGCGGAGTTGCCCTGCAATAACTGCCGCCCCAAGTGTGTGGGCAGCGTGCCGTGGGGTGATCAACAAGACGCCGGGTGCATTCGCGGGCGCCGTCGAATCTGCGGACCATTCCGGGCCGAGTTCGCGTAGCAATGCCTGTAGGCGGGCCACCCCAATGGTCACACTGGCAAATCCAAGAATGTCGCTGCACCAGTGATCGCCCAAAACCTTGGCAACCGCAGGAATGTAGTGATCGGCCAAAGTCATCTGCGCAATTCCGGCGCTGGCGGCTTGCGCAACGGTCAACTTGCAGTCTTCGCGGCCGGACGACAGCGCAGCATCGTAAAGCGACAAAAGGATGTCTGCGTTCAAAGCGGGGTTTGCGTTTGCAAGCTGTGCTTTCGTTTCAGACGCGCCAATCCGCAAACCCCGAGGCGCTTTTGTTGTTGATGATTGAGTCATCTGCGCACCTTTGTGCCGTTTCGGAAAGGATCATTCAGTGGGATTGCAAGAAGTGACATGCAGTGTCTGCGCAAGTTGACGAATTGTCAAAGATAATTGACACTTTTTCTAACTCGGTTTTGCAAAAATTGCCCTATCTTTATAATATATAGGGCGAAATTTGATAGGATGCTCATATTGTAAGCGCTAATATTTCCATCACGATGTGTAACTTAAAGTTGACACTTTGCAGCTTTGGGACCTAGCATGACACATGCAAGCGTCAGGAAAAGTTTACATGAGCGTCCAAAGTATCGGTCAGAATAGCAGACAGTCGGCGGCCTTCCGGGGCGCGAAGAAATCTGTGACGCCCTTGTATACACCGGACCAAAAAGCACGTCGCGACGCGACACGTTGGACGCTCGTGCAGGGCGTTTTAGCGCCGCTTCAGTTTCTGGTCTTTCTCGTCTCGTTTGGCTTGGTGTTGCGCTATCTCGGGACTGGAACGGGGTACGAAGCCGCAACGGCATCGATCATTCTGAAAACCGGCATCCTTCTATTGATCATGGTGACTGGCGCGATTTGGGAAAAAGTCGTGTTCGATCAGTACCTTTTCGCACCTGCATTCTTTTGGGAAGACGTATTTAGCTTTGCCGTTATCGCCCTGCATTTGCTCTACGTCTTTGCGCTGATCTCTGGCGCTTTTGCCCCAATGACCTTGATGTGGATCGCGCTCGCCGCCTACGCCACCTATGTCGTGAACGCCGCCCAATTCGTCTGGAAACTGCGCTTGGCGCGTTTGACCGCAGAGGTGGTCGCATGAACCTGCCGCTAACTCCATCCAACGGTGGATGCCGTACCGCTCCAGTTCTGAAGGAACGCGGGCAACGTGAAGTGTTCTGCGGTCTGACGGGAATCATCTGGCTGCACCGGAAAATGCAGGATGCCTTCTTTTTAGTCGTTGGGTCGCGGACCTGTGCGCATCTTCTGCAATCGGCGGCGGGCGTAATGATCTTTGCGGAACCACGATTCGGAACAGCGATTCTAGAAGAGACCGATTTGGCTGGTATGGCCGACGCGCATACAGAGATTGATCGCGAAGTTGCCCGTCTATTGGCGCGTCGCCCCGATATTCGACAATTGTTCCTTGTCGGCTCCTGCCCATCTGAGGTCATCAAGATTGATCTGGCCCGTGCAGCCGAACGTCTGACCCAAGTTCACGCGCCGCATGTGCGTGTGCTGAATTACTCTGGTTCGGGAATCGAGACCACATTCACGCAGGGCGAAGATGCCTGTCTTGCCGCGATGGTGCCGATTCTAAAAGACACAACCGCGCGTGATCTTCTTGTTGTGGGTGCTTTGCCTGATGTTGTCGAAGATCAAATGATTGATCTGCTCAGCAAACTTGGGATCGACAACGTGCGCCTGCTTCCTGCGCGGCGTATTGATGACACGACAGCAATTGGCGAAAACACTGTGTTTGCCCTGACCCAGCCGTTTCTGGGCGATACTCACGCAGCATTGGAACGGCGCGGCGCACGGCATATCGCGGCACCTTTCCCGTTCGGGGATGAGGGCACAACTGCTTGGCTGCGTGCAATTGCTATTGAATTTGGGGTATCTGAAGACCTGTTTGATCAGGTCACTGCAGCGCCACGTGCGCGGGCGCGCAAGGCAATTAGCCAAGCTGCGGACGTCTTGAACGGCAAATCCTTATTCTTCTTTCCGGATAGCCAATTGGAAATTCCATTGGCGCGGTTTTTGACCCGTGAATGCGGGATGACCGCGATAGAAGTCGGTTCGCCCTATATTCACGACGCCCTGCACGGTCCCGATTTGGACTTGTTACCTGCAGGACCACAAATTTCCGAAGGCCAGGACGTCGACAAACAGCTAGCGCGGGCACGTGCTGCGCGCCCTGATCTGACGGTCTGCGGGCTTGGCCTTGCGAATCCGCTAGAGGCGGAAGGACTGTCCACAAAATGGGCGATCGAATTGGTCTTCACGCCTGTCCATTTCTACGAACAAGCGGGTGATTTGGCGGGCCTGTTTTCGCGCCCGCTGCGTCGCAAATTCGTGCTGAACCTAGAGGCTGCGGAATGAAGTTGACGGTTTGGACATATGAGGGCCCCACGCATGTCGGCGCGATGCGCGTTGCAACCTGTATGAAGGGGCTGCACTACGTTCTGCATGCACCGCAGGGTGATACCTACGCCGACCTGTTGTTCACCATGATCGAGCGGCGCAATCATCGCCCGCCAGTGACCTATACGACGTTCCAAGCGCGTGATTTGGGGTCGGACACAGCGTCGCTTTTCAAAGCGGCGGCCCAAGATGCGGTCGATCGGTTCAAGCCCGAAGCGATCATCGTGGGGGCGTCTTGTACAGCAGAATTGATTCAAGACGATCCTGCGGGATTGGCTGAAACTATGGGTCTTACGATCCCTGTCATCCCTTTGGAATTGCCCAGCTATTCCCGCAAAGAAAACTTCGGTGCGGATGAAACATTCTACCAGATCGTCAAAAACCTGACGCGTCCGGCTGAACGGACAAGGCACGTGACCTGCAATATTCTGGGGCCAACCGCGCTTGGGTTTCGGGCTCGCGATGACATTGAAGAAATCACCGGCCTATTGGAAGACATCGGCATTTCCGTGAATGTCGTAGCTCCATACGGCGCAACGCCCACAGATATAGCTGCTTTGCCTGCCGCCCATTTCAACGTCCTTCTGACACCAGAGACGGGCGAGTCTGCCTGCCGCTGGCTCGAGAAAAATCACGATCAGCCCTACACCAAAACTGTCCCGATTGGCGTCGGAGCCACGCGCGATTTCATCGCAGAGGTCGCCGCAATCACGGGACTGCCGTGCCGCGCCGATGAAAGCCGGTTGCGCATGCCATGGTGGTCTAAATCCGTCGATTCGACATACCTAACCGGCAAACGCGTGTTCATTTTTGGTGATGGCACGCATGTTGCGGCGCATGCACGCATCGTGCAGGATGAAATGGGTTTTGAGGTCGTGGGCATCGGTTGCTACAACCGCGAAATGGCGCGGCCGATCAGAGCATTAGCCCAAGAACATGGTCTGACCGCGTTGATCACAGACGATTATCTCGCGGTTGAGGATGCGATCCAAGATGCGGCCCCCGAAATGATCCTTGGCACGCAAATGGAACGGCATATCGGCAAACGGCTTGGCATTCCTTGCGCCGTTATTTCCGCCCCTGTTCATGTTCAGGATTTCCCTGCGCGATATTCGCCGCAGGTCGGGTTTGAGGGCGCGAATGTTATCTTCGACACACTTATCCATCCGCTTGTGATGGGGCTGGAAGAACATCTGCTGACAATGTTCCGCGATGATTTTGAATTCCACGATGCGGCTGGTCCATCCCACCACGGCGGACATAGCCCGTTGCCCGCGCAAGAAGCCACTGCAGAAATCCAACACCCGGACGTGCAAGCTCCCGGCGCGGATAACGTGATTTGGCTGTCCGACGCTGAACGCGAACTGAAAAAGATCCCGTTTTTTGTGCGCGGTAAAGCGCGGCGCAATACCGAAGCGTTCGCGGCACAACGGGGTTTGGCTGAAATTTCATTGGATACGCTGTACGAAGCGAAGGCTCATTATGCGCGATAGTGGTCCCCCTGATCCGTTCCGTTTTGTGATTGTCACGCTGGATAGTCACACAGCAGGTCCTGCAACGCGGGTTCGCGACCGGCTGGTTGCCGATTTTCCGGGGCTAGAGATTGCAGTGCATGCGGCTGCCGAATGGGGTGAAAACCCCGCCGCTTTGGCTGATGCGAAACAGTCGATTGCACAGGCTAACATTATCGTCGCGAACCTGTTGTTTCTTGAGGATCATACGACGGCCATTTTGCCCGACCTTTTGGCGCGGCGCGATGCGTGTGATGCGATGATCAATGTGATTGCCGACAGTGACATCGTGAAACTGACGAAGATGGGCGATCTGGACATGTCCAAGCCCGCCAGCGGCGCGATGGCATTGCTGAAAAAGCTGCGGCCGTCCCAATCGAAAGAGGCGAAATCTGGTAAGTCGCAGATGAAAACGCTGCGCCGCCTGCCCAAAATTTTGCGGCTGATCCCCGGCAAGAGCCAAGATCTGCGGAACTGGTTCTTGTCGATGCAATACTGGTTGGGCGGATCTGACGCGAATATCGAACAGATGATCCGGATGTTGGTATCGCGCTATGCAGTTGGACAATCTTGGGCACCAGTGAAGGCAAATCCGCCGATCGAATATCCCGAGGTCGGTCTTTATCACCCTGATCTGGCCGAACCGCATATCGTCACTGATTTTGACGAACTTCCACAGATCAACGATCCAATTGCGACAGTCGGGTTGTTGATGCTGCGGTCCTATATTCTGTCGTCGGACAAGGCGCACTATGACGCTGTTATCCGCGGCTTTTCGGCACAAAATATCCAAGTGATCCCTGCTTTTGCTGGCGGATTAGACGGGACGCCCGCGATTGAAGCTTACTTCCAAGGTCGTGTCGATGCGATGGTGTCGCTGACTGGATTTTCGCTGGTCGGTGGGCCTGCATATAACGACAGTGATGCAGCAGTTGCCCTGCTAAAATCGCTGGACGTGCCCTATGTCGCGGCGCAACCACTCGAATTTCAGACACTGGGTCAATGGGCTGATAGTCCGCAGGGGCTTGGTCCGATTGAGACGACCATGTTGGTTGCTTTGCCGGAAATCGATGGCGCGACGAACCCGACCGTCTTTGCAGGGCGGCATGGTAGCGGTGGCTGTCAGGGCTGTGCGCAAATGTGTCAGGCGACTTCTACCCACAAGGCGATGGCGCCGTGTTTTGAACGGATTACAACGCTTGTCGAAAAGACAAAACGGCTGGCATTGTTGCGGCGTAAGGCGAACGCGGACAAGAAAGTTGGCGTTGTTCTGTTCGGCTTCCCGCCAAATGCTGGTGCTGTTGGCACGGCTGCCTACCTCAGTGTTTTCGAGAGCCTTTTCAATACACTGACGCAGATGAAGCGGGAGGGTTATACGCTTGATGTGCCAGGTGATGTGGACGCATTGCGGGCGCTAATCTTGCAGGGCAATGCCGCACAATACGGGCAGGACGCCAATGTCGGGGCCTATGTTGATGCCGATACGATGGTCGCGAACACGACGCATTTGAGCGAAGTCGAAGCGGCTTGGGGTCCTGTCCCCGGAAAACATCAATCCGACGGGCGTGGCGTATTCATACTAGGGGCGCAGCTTGGCAACGTCTTTATCGGCGTGCAGCCCGCATTTGGATACGAAGGCGATCCGATGCGTCTGTTGTTTGAACGCGGATTTGCACCAACACATGCGTTTGTACAATTCTATCAGTGGCTGCGCGATACGTTCGCAGCGGATGCCTTGCTGCATTTCGGTATGCACGGCGCGCTTGAATTTATGCCGGGCAAACAGGCGGGCCTTGGGGCGCAGGATTGGCCGGATCGGTTGATCGGTGAGATGCCCAACATCTACCTTTACGCGGCCAACAATCCGTCTGAAGCATCACTGGCAAAACGGCGTGCGAACGCGATCACGATCAGCCATTTGACGCCACCTTTGGCGCAGGCGGGTCTGTATAAGGGGTTCGTAGATCTGAAAGAGAGCCTGACGCGCTGGCGCGGGATGTCGCCGAACGATGCGGCGAAGGGTGATTTGGAAAAGCTTATTCGGGATCAAGCCAACGCGGTGGACTTGAATGCGCGTGATCTGGATGGGCTTTGGCTGAAAGTTCTGGAAACAGAAGGGTCGCTGATCCCTGACGGGTTACATGTTGTTGGTCAGCCGATGACGGCGGCAGCATTGCACGATATGGCAGCGTTAATGGGGCTGGACGCGCCGGTTGATCTGTTGCGCGAGGATCATGAACTGCCAGCGTTGATGCGGGCCTTGTCCGCACATTTCATACCGCCAGTTGCGGGTGGTGATCTGATCCGGTCGCCCGAGATTGTCCCGACGGGCCGCAACATTCACGCGTTTGATCCGTTCCGCATGCCAACCACCTTTGCGATGACTGACGGCCATAAACAGGCGGATCTATTGCTTGCGACCCCTGACTGCATGCCGCGCACTGTCGCGATGGTGTTGTGGGGGTCGGACAATATCAAATCTGACGGTGTCCCAATCGCGCAAGCCTTAGCGTTGATGGGAGCGATTCCTCGGTTCGACAATTTTGGGCGATTGTCCGGCGCTGATTTGATTCCATTGGCCAAACTTGGGCGGCCACGCATCGACGTTGTGATGACGTTGTCTGGGATTTTCCGTGATCTCCTGCCGCTGCAAACACGGATGCTGGCCGAAGCTGCGTTGAAAGCAGCGCAAGCAGATGAACCGGTTGAGATGAACTTCATCCGCGCCCATGCGCTTGCCTATGCCGAAGAGATGGGTTGCACGTTAGAGGACGCAGCGCTGCGGGTCTTTTCCAACGCAGAAGGCGCATATGGGTCCAATGTGAATCAGTTGATCGATAGTTCTGCCTTTGGTGATGAGGATGAACTGGCAGATGCCTATGAGGCGCGGAAATCATTTGCATACGGTGTTGATGGCAAGGCGTCACAGAACCCAGCATTGTTGCAGAAAGCCCTGAAAGACGTCGATCTCGCCTACCAGAATTTGGAAAGCGTTGAGTTGGGCGTGACGTCGGTTGATCATTACTTCGACACGCTGGGTGGCATTGCCCGCGCTGTGAAGCGCGCCAAAGGTGGCGATGCGCCAGCGGTCTATATCGGGGATCAAACGCGTGGGGCCGCAAAGGTGCGCACCTTGCAAGATCAGGTGTCGCTTGAAACGCGTGCACGTTCGTTGAATCCGAAATTCTACGAAGGTTTGTTGAAGCACGGCCATGAGGGCGTGCGCCAGATCGAGGCGCATATCACGAACACCGTTGGCTGGTCGGCCACAACCGGCGCGGTCGAGCCATGGGTGTATCAACGGTTGTCCGAGACATTTGTGTTGGACGAAGGCATGCGCGCGCGCTTGGCAGAGATGAACCCGCAGGCGTCAATGCGCATGGCGAACCGACTGCTGGAAGCATCGGACCGCGCCTATTGGGCCCCTGACGACGCGACCTTGGCCGCTCTGCAGAATGCGGCGGACGAGATTGAAGATCACATGGAAGGAGTTGCTGCAGAATGATGAGAGACGCTCGCTTTTGCAAAGCATCGCCCCTCCCACCATCCCGGATGGTGCGTTGTTTTGGACAGATGAAAACGGAAGGAGGCTCTGCATGAGCCCACGTGACGAAGTACCCAACATACGCGGATTGGATGGCGAAGGGTCTGTTCAAGTCCATCAAGATGAAAATGCGAAGATCGAGGGCGCGAAGGTGTTTTCGGTTTATGGCAAAGGCGGGATCGGGAAATCGACCACGTCGTCGAACCTGTCAGCGGCCTTTTCGATGCTAGGCAAGCGAGTATTGCAGATTGGGTGTGATCCTAAGCATGACAGTACGTTCACCTTAACCGGCACGCTGGTGCCGACGGTCATTGATATCCTGAAGGACGTTGATTTCCATTCAGAGGAATTGCGCCCCGAGGATTTCGTCTTTGACGGGTTCAATGGTGTGAAATGCGTTGAAGCAGGTGGCCCGCCTGCGGGCACTGGCTGTGGTGGCTATGTCGTTGGCCAGACGGTCAAATTGCTGAAACAGCACCACATGCTCGAAGAGACGGATGTCGTGATTTTCGACGTTTTGGGTGACGTTGTTTGTGGTGGCTTTGCCGCCCCTTTGCAGCATGCTGACCGTGCATTGATCGTTACAGCCAACGACTTTGACAGCATCTACGCCATGAACCGGATTATTGCCGCGGTGCAGGCGAAATCGGCAAATTACAAAGTCCGGTTGGCAGGCTGTGTTGCGAACCGTAGCCGCGAAACGGACGAGGTCGACCGCTACTGCAAAACCGTTGGGTTTAACCGCATTGCCCACATGCCGGACCTTGATGCGATCCGGCGCAGCCGCCTGAAAAAGAAAACGTTGTTCGAAATGCCGGACGACGAGGAAATTGTGTTGGTCCGCAAGGAATACATCCGGCTGGCAGAGACGCTTTGGAATGGCACGGAACCTTTGGCACCGGCTCCATTGCCGGATCGCGAGATTTTTGAACTGTTGGGTTTTGATTGATGGATTACACCGCCACACGTGACCGCGTTGAAGATTACTTCGACCGCTCTGCGACTAAGGTTTGGGAACGGTTGACGTCGGATGCGCCGGTGTCTGGTATTCGTGCGACGGTACGTGCGGGCCGTGACCGTATGCGTCGATTGATGTTGGATCAGTTGCCGCAGGACCTGTCGGAGTGCCGTGTGTTGGACGCCGGATGCGGGACGGGTGCAGCAGCCGTCGAATTGGCGAACCGTGGTGCCGATGTTGTTGCGATTGATATTTCACCCGCGCTTGTGAAAATCGGCCAAGATCGTGCCCCACGCACGTTGAAGGGTACGATTGATTGGCGGTCCGGCGATATGTTTGATGCCGGGTTGGGTCATTTCGATCATGTGATCGCGATGGATTCGATGATCTACTACACCAGTCCAGATGTTGCCCGCCAGCTGGCCGCAATTGGCCCCCGTGTATCGGGTAAATTCGTCTTCACGTTGCCGCCGCGCACCCCGTTGTTGATGGCGATGTTCGGGGCTGGAAAGCTGTTTCCGCGCGCTGATCGGTCCCCACAAATGGTACCGCAAAATGGTCGTGCTGTTGAAAAGGCGCTACGCCAGCAGAACACGCAAGGCCGTGTCACTGAAATCGAACGCATCAAATCAAGCTTCTACATCTCGACCGCATTGGTTTTCGAGGGAGGTGCTGTGTGATCTTCAAGGCCAAATCCCTGCAATCCTTGTCGACCCGCCTTTTGCCGTTTGGCGACGCGGTGTCTGATGATTTGCCGCTTGGCCAGTTGCTACGTCTGTCATTGTTTCAGGTGTCCGTGGGGATGGCCGCTGTGATGCTTTTAGGCACGTTGAATCGTGTCATGATTGTTGAGCTCGGCATCGGCGCGATGCTGGTTGCCGCGATGATTGCTATTCCGGTTTTGGTGGCCCCGTTCCGTGCCTTGGTTGGGTTTAAATCCGATAATTATCGGTCTGCGATTGGTTGGAAACGCATTCCATACCTGTGGTTTGGGACGATGTGGCAGTTCGGTGGTTTGGCGATTATGCCGATGGCTTTGCTGGTTTTGTCAGGTGACCGGGCGATTGATATTTCGTGGGCGGGCTATGTTGGTGCCGCACTTGCATTCCTGCTGACGGGCATCGGGATGCACATGACGCAAACTGCGGGGCTAGCACTTTCCGCGGATCGCGCCACCGAGGACACCCGTCCAAAGGTCGTGGCCCTGTTATACGTGATGCATCTGATCGGGATGGCCTTCGCGGCGATTATTATTGGGGCTTTGTTGCGCGATTATAGTGCTTTACGCCTTGTGCAAGTGGTGCAGGGGACCGCTGTTGTCACCCTGCTGCTGAACCTCATTGCGTTGTGGAAACAGGAAAACGTAGCCCCGATGACGAAGGCTGAACGCGCCGCCGAAGGGCCAACGTTCAAAGCGGCTTGGTCCGACTTCGCAAGCGGTGGTGACGCGGGCCGTCTGTTGGCGGTCGTGTTTATCGGGACAATGGCCTTCAACATGCAGGACGTGCTGCTTGAACCTTATGGCGGCGAAATTCTTGGCCTTTCTGTATCGGCCACGACATTGCTAACGGCCACTTGGGCAGGTGGCGCTTTGTTAGGGTTCGGGACGGCCGCAAAGTGGTTGGCCCGTGCAATGGACCCCTACCGGATGTGTGGGCGCGGCATATTGGTTGGCATTGCCGCCTTTGCTGCCGTGATCTTTGCGGCACCGCTTGGGTCGTCTGTATTGTTCTACGTTGGATCCGCATTGATCGGATTTGGAAGCGGGTTGTTTGGCGTCGCCACGCTGACGGCCGCGATGACTATGAAAACCACTGGAACAGCCGGACGAGGTCTTGCGCTGGGTGCTTGGGGGGCCGCGCAGGCCACGGGCGCCGGGTTGTCGATATTTATCGGGGGCACATTGCGTGACCTCGTGAACCATGCCGCTGGAACCGGCATGTTGTCAGAGGCGCTCGCCACGCCAGCCACCGGCTATTCGGTCGTCTATCACACCGAAATTGGCCTTCTTTTCATCACGTTGATTGTTCTGGGTCCGCTTGTGCGGGTCAAGGCGATTACACATGGGGCTCAGACAAGAACCGGTCTTGCTGAGTTCCCGACCTGACCACCGAAAGGACCACATCATGGTTGGTACAACATTCCTTGGTAATTTCGATCTGGCGAGCCTTGCGATTTGGGGTTTCTGGATCTTCTTTGCGGGCCTCGTTTATTATCTGCAAACCGAGAATATGCGCGAAGGGTATCCGTTGATTGATGATGACGGAACGCTGTCGTCCGGCCCGGGGATTTTTCCAACACCTGCCGATAAGACGTTTGCATTGCGTGATGGTCGCGGTGAATTGACGGTGCCGTCTGGGCAAAACCCAGAGCGTACTGATTTACCATTGGCCCAGTCGTCGGTGTCTGCGGGTTCCCCAATGGTCCCAACAGGTGATCCGATGGTTGACGGTGTTGGTCCAGCAAGCTGGGCTGCCCGCAGTGATCACCCAGAACTGGACGCCCACGGTCACGTCAAGATCAAGCCGATGACGTCATTGGCAGATTTCAAGGTGTCCGCTGGTCGCGATCCGCGGTGTTTGCCTGTGATGGGTGGAGATGGCGAAGTGATTGGCCGCATCGTGGATATGTGGATCGATGTGCCTGAACAGATGGTGCGTTACCTGACTGTTGACTTGAACCCGGAAGGGTCCGGTCAGCACAGGTTGATCCCGATGAACATGGCGCGGATCAAGCCGGATCACGTGATGGTCCAATCACTGCATGCCCACAATTGGACCGGAATTCCGCAAGCGAAATCCACCGAGCAGATCACTTTGCTTGAAGAAGAAAAGGTGATGGCTTGGTTCGGTGGAGGCGCGATGTACGCCAACCCAAAACACTAACGTATTTGGGGTCCGGTTCGCCGCCGGTCCCCCCGTGATCTAATCCACAGAGGGATGCTGTGATGACCCATGACGACTTTCAGTTTGAACCCGTAAGGGGTCTGCCCGAAGAATTGCCCGAAGATGAACATATCTTGTGGCAAGGTGCCCCCAATCCGCGTGCATTGGCCCGCGAAGCATGGGGTATCCGATGGGTCATGGGGTATTTCGTTCTGCTGGCTGTGTGGCGAATCGGGGTGTCATCCACCCAAGTTTCACTGACCCAATCGATGGCACACGGCATCCCCTTTGTGATTATCGGCGGGATTGCCTGCGCGATCATCTACGGCATTGCTTATATGCAGGCGAAATCCACCGTATATACACTCACCAACAAGCGGGTTGGCATGCGGATCGGCGCTGCGCTGACCATGACGTTGAACTTGCCCTATACATGGATCGGGACGGCCAAGCTTGACACAAAACCCGCGGGCACGGGCACGCTTGCCTTTGAACTGATCGGTGAAACACGGCTGTCGTACCTGATGACCTGGCCGCATGTCCGGCCATGGCACATCAACCGCACGCAACCGGCACTACGCTGTATTCCGCATGCCGCCAAAGTGGCCGAGATATTTGCAGAAGCTGCCGAAACACGGATCAGCCAGCCGCAGATCACGCGTGTCGAACCAAACGGCGGCGCAGCCGTTGCAGCGGAGTAAAGTCATGACCAGTCTAGACCACCCCAATCGGCGTCCCGAAAAGGAAATGGTGCCGCGCATTCTTGTTCAAGCGATGTTTGCTCTGATGGTCGGAAGCTGTGCAATGGTCGGTTACGCCCAATGGGCTGACGTGCCGGACACGGGCGTGCTGATTGAAGCGCCTGTTGTGCAGGAACGCACTGTCACCTTGGTCGGCGACCGGACTGGAAAATATACGGTGCGCGACGATACCGGAGCAGTGATTGCAGCGTCATCGGACGACAAGGCCGGGTTCTTGGGCGTGATGGGCCGCGTGATTGAACGCGAACGCGCGCTGCAAGCCGTGGCAATAGATGCGCCGATCCAAGTTGTCCGCCGCACTAACGGGCATGTTGGGATCGTCGATCCGTCCACGGGAATGGTCATCGATCTGATCGGTTACGGCACCGACAATGTCGCGGCATTTGCGAATTTACTGAAGTGAACGAAACCACCACTTGCGACGGATTAGCCATCCTGTCGCAGCATATGTGAAAGGGAACACACAGATGGGACTACTTTTCAGAACACGCGAAACGGCACCTTGCACGGTGACGATCAGCCACCGGTTCGAAGAACTTTCCGCGCACGTCAAATTTAACAACGGCGCTGTCGTTCATCCGGGCGACACGGTGCAGGTTCAGGGGCCTGAAATCATGGCAGCCTTCGGTGAGCTGGTTGAAGAAGACCGTACTGCGGTGATCACGCGGGCGAGCCGTATCGAACAAATTTGGACGCGTGCCACTGGCGATTTCGAATTTATGGAATTGTGCGAATTTTCCTTTAGCGAAGAGGTGATGTCATGAATATTCATTCATCCGAGGCCCTGACCGCCGAAGACGCCATCGCCGCGCAAGAGGCACTTCCGCCACTAACCAACGAAGAAGCGACGCAAGTGGCCATGTCCAATACGCTGCTGACGCCGCGGTTCTACACAACCGATTTTGCGGAAATGGACGCGATTGATGTCACGCCTGTTCGCGCGGATTGGGACACCCTGATCGCCCAGATGAAATCAGATCCGAACCGGGGTCATTTCAAGAAAAACGAAGATTGGGACGCCGTCGACTGGGACGGGATGGAACCAAAGCTGAAGGCCGAATTCATCGACTTCTTGATCTCAAGCTGTACAGCCGAATTTTCGGGCTGCGTGCTGTACAAGGAAATGAAGCGGCGCGGGTCGAATAAAGATATCACAGAACTGTTTCAATTGATGGCCCGTGACGAGGCAAGACATGCAGGTTTCATCAATGATGCGCTGCGCGAGGCCGGCATTGCGGTGAACCTTGGCTTTTTGACGCAAGCGAAGAAGTACACCTACTTCCGGCCAAAGTTCATCTATTACGCGACTTATCTATCTGAAAAGATTGGGTATGCGCGTTACATCACGATCTACCGCCACCTTGAGAAGTATCCGGAAATGCGGTTTCACCCGATTTTCAAATGGTTCCGCGAATGGTGCAACGACGAATTTTCCCACGGGGAAGCGTTTGCCTTGCTGTTGAAAACGGACCCTGCGCTGACTGAAAGCCGCGTCAATAAACTGTGGATCAAGTTCTTCCTGACAGCCGTGTTTTCGACGATGTGGGTGCGTGACCACCAGCGGCCAGAATTCCATAAGGCGCTGGGCGTTGATCCCAAATGGTATGGCCAAGAAGTGTTCCGCAAAACATCGGACATTTCGCGTCAGGTGTTCCCGATGGTGCTCGATATCGAGCACCCGCGTTGGGAAAAGCAGCTGAACAAGATGCAGGATGCAAATGTGCAAATCGCAGCAGGCAAACGTGCGGGCGGCGTTGGCGGGTTTGTGACGCGGATGATCGGTTCTGCAAGAGCAGGGGCCGCATTCCTGTCGCTGCTGACGATCCCTGCGATTGCGAGTGATGTGCCTGAAAGCCCTGTGATGGCACCTGCCTATTGATGGGCTGGAGGGCCCCGCCCTCCCACCCCTTTTCGGGGCATTGCCCCGGACCCCAAGATATTTGAAACCAAAAGAAGATGATGACGCCCTGACATGACACAGCCTTGGATCGCAGCATTATTTGCCTTGTTCATCTGGTGGTTTTCCACTGGCGTGATCATGATGGCTGTGCGCCGCGCGGACCGTGTTGATGGCCATGTCGCCTTGGTCATAGCAGGCGTGCCGGTGTTGGTGATCGGCGTTGCGTTGGTGAGTGCATCTTTGCAGGCCCAAACCGTTGTTGGCGTCTACCAAGGGTTCCTCGGCGCCCTTGCAATTTGGGGCTGGATCGAGCTGACGTTTTTGGCGGGCGTTCTGACCGGTCCACGCCGCGTTGGTGCGATGTCCGGTGAACTGGGGTGGCCGCGCTTTGTGAATGCTGTGTCGGCACTGGCCTATCATGAGGTGTTATTGCTGGTCGCGGCAATTGGGCTGAGCGTTGTATCTGATGGCGCATTGAACCAGATCGCGATTGCGACGTTTCTGATCCTGTTTCTGGCCCGTGTTTGCGCCAAGCTGAATTTGTTTTTCGGGGTTCCCCGCATCAATTTGGAATTCATCCCAGCGCGCCTGACCCACCTGAAAACCTTTTTCAAACAGGGACATGTGACGTTGGCCTTTCCGATTGCAATCACCGTGCTGACTGCCGTTTTAGCAGTTTGTGCTGAACGGCTTTGGACCGCCCAAACTGATGTGACCCAGATTGGTTTTGCTTTGCTGACCGCTTTAGCGGCGCTTGCCTTGCTTGAGCATTGGCTGATGGTGATCCCGCTGCCGGATGCAAAACTATGGCGCTGGATGCTGCCGGCCCCACGACAAGATGACTTTGGAAGAAAGACGGATAGACACCATGGACTTTGATACGCTTTTCAATGCCCAGCTGGACCAGCTGAAAGCCGACGGCAATTACCGCTATTTCGCGGAGCTGGAACGCCAATGTGGGAAGTTCCCTAAGGCTGCCAATCATGCCGAGGATGGCGTGCGTGATGTAACGGTTTGGTGTTCCAATGACTATCTTGGCATGGGCCAACATCCTAAGGTGATTGCTGCAATGTGCGAGGCCGTTGAACGTACAGGTACGGGCGCAGGCGGCACCCGCAATATCAGTGGTACCAACCATGATCACCTGTTGTTGGAACATGAATTGGCTGACCTACATGGCAAGGAAAGCGCGTTGCTGTTCACGTCCGGTTACGTGTCGAATTGGGCCGCGTTGTCGACGCTTGGGTCGCGTTTAGACGGATGTGTGATCCTGTCTGATGCTGGCAACCACGCGTCGATGATTGAAGGTATTCGCCATTCCCGCGCCCAGAAAGTCATCTGGAAACATAACGACGTGGCTGATCTGGAAGAAAATCTTGCCGCATTGCCTGCGAATTGCCCAAAGATTGTAGCGTTCGAAAGCGTCTACTCCATGGATGGCGATGTCGCACCCATCCGAGAGATTGTCGACGTTGCAGAAAAATATGGTGCGATGACCTATCTGGACGAGGTTCACGCTGTTGGTATGTACGGTCCGCGCGGCGGCGGTGTGTCTGAACGCGACAAGGTTGCAGATCGGATCACCCTGATCGAGGGCACGTTAGGCAAGGCGTTTGGTGTTGTTGGCGGCTACATCACGGGGTCGTCAGCCTTGTGTGATTTCATTCGCAGTTTCGCCAGTGGTTTTATTTTCACGACTGCTTTACCGCCTGCAGTTGCGGCTGCTGCGCGCACGTCCATCGCACACTTAAAGGCGTCAAACGCTGAACGGGAAGGCCAGCGCCGCCAAGTCGCCAGATTGCGTCAGGCGCTGGACCGCGAAGGTATTCCGCATATGCAGAACGAAAGCCACATCGTGCCTGTGATGATCGGTGATCCTGTGAAAACCCGTATGCTGTCGGACTATCTGATGCGTGAATGGGATATATACGTGCAGCCGATCAACTACCCGACTGTCCCTAAAGGAACGGAACGTCTGCGCTTTACGCCATCGCCATTGCATACAGATGATGACATTGATCATTTGGTAAAGGCGCTGCGTGTATTGTGGAAACAATGTGCCCTCGCGCATGCGGTGGCTTAACGCCGATCACGGAGAATTTTACGACTAGGGACTGGACGCCTCAAGCGCAGGCGCTAACGTATAGAGTGACGCTGATGTATCAGATACATGTGGCGACAGAATTAGATCGAGAGGAAGACGATCATGAAGACATTTAACATCGCAGCGGCGATCACGATGCTTGCCGCACCTGCATTTGCCGACGGTCACGCTGCATCCGGTGATGCGGCCGCGGGCGAAGAACAGTTCAACCGTCAGTGCGTATCCTGCCACGTGGTTGCAGATGCCGACGGCAACGTTTTGGCCGGTCGTGCCGCCAAGACTGGCCCTAACCTGTACGGTGTTGCGGGTCGCGTCCCTGGCACAGTTGACGGGTTCCGGTATGGCAACTCTATCGTTGAGCTTGGCGAAACGACTGGTCTTGGTTGGACTGAAGAAAGCTTCGTCGCATACGTCATGGACCCAACGGGTTACTTGCGTGAAGCGCTCGACAACAACCGTGCGCGTGGGAAAATGTCCTACAAAGTACGTGACGAAACGCAGGCTGTTGATATGTACGCATATCTCGCGACATTCGCCGAATAGGCCACTTTCGAATGATTTTTGCAAAGGCCGTCAGGGGAAGCCTTGGCGGCCTTTTACATTTATGACTGAAGCGCGGACAGAATGATGTCGGTGATTTGATCCGCGTCTTCTTCGTGGGCAAGATGGCCAAGATTTGTCAATTCCAAAACACGCGCGTTTGGCATATGCGCGGCTGCTTCCGCGCTAGTTTGGGGGGGGACCGCTTTGTCATTTGTGCAAGCGATAAGAGTTGTTTTCACATCAATTTGCGGGAGGCGAGCAAGCAGCGGATCAAGCGACCACTGCGCCATCATCGACAAAGTTGCGCCCACATGACCCGTGTCTTGGGCTAGCCGCAGATAAAACGCCTCTCCCTCGGGGCCGATGTTTGATCCGGTTCCTTTGATTAATTTGTGTAAGGATGCGGCCGTCGTGGTCGCGCAGAAAACGCTTGCCGTAAATGGCGTCGCGGCTAGAAACTTGGCCATCGCCGGAAAAAGCCATCCGGCCACGCCTTTAAAATTTCCAAGTGCTGCGTTGATGCCGACAACGCCATGCGGTGGTCTGACCCCAAGATCACAAACCCGTAACGCAATCGCAGCACCTGCTGAATGACCAACTATAAGGTCAGGTTTCGCGTCGATCTGATGCATTAGCCGCAATAGGTCATCGGCCATCGCGTCCAGTCCGCACCGTCCCTGTCCACCCAGTTGCGTGAAACCCTGACCGGGCAGATCAATCGCCATCACTGTGTTTGTGGTCGCAAGAATAGGAAACAAGTGCCGGAAACTTTGCGTGGCTCCACCAGCGCCGTGGATCAAAAGAATAAGTGGCCCGCTTCCCGCTGTTTGCACATGCCAGCGATGGGGTTTGCACAGAATATGCTGGGAAAATTCGCGCATGGGCCAGTTGGACGCATCGCGTGGCCAGCGCATGTCAGGCGTCCAGCGCGGCGCTAACGGCACCGGACAGGCGGTGTGCATCGGCGCGCGGGAGCGGCAAGTACGCCGCACCAAGTGTTGAAGCGAGGTGTTTCAGCACGGCTTCGGGCCGGTTGCCTGTATCAATGACCAGACTTTCGACACCGTGAGACCGCACAGCAATTGCCATGTCTTGTGAATCTTGGGCCGCTTGTTGTCTGTTTGCTGTACCATCAAGAGCGATGTTCGCGCGGCCATCCGTCAACATAACCACGGTGGGGGTTAACCCTTTCTGCTTGGCATGCAGCGCTTGCATCAAGCTTTCCTGCAAACCGGCCGCAAGCGGTGTGCCGCCTCCGCCGGGCAAGGCCGCCAACCTGCGCTTTGTTTGCACAAGCGATCGTGTTGGCGGCAATAATAATTCTGCGGTCGTTCCGCGAAACGCGATCAAACTGACGTGGTCGCGGCGGGCGTAGGCCTGCGACAGCAGCAATTCGATTGCGCCTTTTGCTTCTGCCAGCCGTGCGATAGCCGCAGATCCGGATGCATCGACGGCAAAGATCAACAAGCGATCACTGCGGTTTTCATAGCGTTTGACGTGAATGTCTGACTGACGAATGTGCAGACGGTCACGCCCTGTCATTTGCTGCCTGATCGTCTGCCAAGGTGCCGCGCTGCGCAATGTGCCGATGAGGTCGATTCGTGCGCCGTCCGACAACCGCCCCTGACGTGCAGGTAACGGTCTACCGCGGCGGTTACTTTTTCGTGCGGCGCCACTCCCGTTGCCTTGTCCGGCTCGCGCTTTTTGTGCGGCGATCCTGTCCAGTAAATCGTCGGGCAACATGGTCCGAATTGCGTCCAGCACCAGATCGTCGGGAATTTCCGTTGGCGTTTGCTGGGTCTCGGCCGATTGTTCTGGCGCGGGGGGATCGTCCGGTTGTTGCGGGAACTGTGTCGCGCGGTGGACGAGCGTCAACTGGGCGGCGGTTTCCAAGTCACCGGTCGCACGTAGCGCTTTTAGCGCAAATGCAGGCGCACGCAGCGACGCGACCCCCAATTGATTTGCAATCGCGATGATCTGGTGCAGGTCATCGTCGGACGTCTTTGTCCGGTTCAACGTAGACGTCTTTGTCCGGTTCAACGTATAAGAAACGCTAGAAACATCACCGATGCCCACCTCTGTGAGATCAATATTGAACGCGAGCCTCTCTCGCAGGTTCGCAGGGGCTGTTTCGTCGGGTGTCGCGCCTTCGTCCAATACAATCAGCCGTTTGGTTGGATCTTGATCCAATACGCATCCAAGACGAGCCGCAAGTCCGACGGTACACCGTTCCCCCATCGCAAGAACGAAGGTATTGCCCGCCATCAACAGGCCCGATTTTTCGACCAATGATCCCGAAGCCAGCGTCGTGGTCAGATCAATCCCGCCAAGCAAAACATCATCCGACATCAGCGGGTGTAAACGGGTCACGCTGCCAAAATGGTCATTCACTGCGGTCATGAAAGCATCACGGACAGGACCGGACCGCGCGCGCACAACCATGCCGCCAAGTCCCGAATTTTGCGCCAACACATGCAGCGCAAGCATCGCATTTTGCCATATTTCGCTACCCAAGGACATCGGCCACAACACGACCAACACGGGCACTTGACCCTGCTTCGTCTAGCGGATCGCGGCGCAGGCGGTGGCGCAACGCCATGCCTGCCACATCGCGCACATGCGCACGCGTCAGCGCGGTATCATCACGCCACGCCGCATAAGCACGCGCCGCTTTCAGTAAGGTTAATTCGCCGCGCAAACCGTCTGATCCCATCTTGAGGCAGAGTTCCGCGACATCGCGCAGCGTCGCATCGGGTGTTTTGAGGTCTTTCAATGCTTTGCGCGCAGTCAGAATGCGGTCGCGAATGGCGGCATCTTCGGCCTGCCACCGGATCATAAAGGCTGCGTTGTCATTTTCATAAGCGTCACGTCGTTTGATCACGTCGACCCGCGTGTCGATGTCTTTTGGGCTGGCGACTTCGACAGATAACCCAAATCGGTCAAGCAGTTGAGGTCGCAGTTCGCCCTCTTCAGGGTTGCCAGACCCCACGAGCACAAAACGGGCAGGGTGCCGGATCGAAAGCCCTTCGCGTTCCACTACGTTTTCGCCGGATTGCGCGACATCAAGCAGTAGATCAACAATGTGATCTTCGAGCAGGTTCACCTCGTCGATATAAAGATATCCCCGATTTGCCCGCGCCAGCAGGCCGGGTTGGAACGCTTTCTCGCCTTGTGACAGAGCCTTTTCAATATCTAGCGCGCCCGTCACGCGATCCTCTGTCGCGCCAAGCGGTAGGTCTACGACGGGGGTTGGAACTTCGTGTGTGGCTTTGGTTTTGAGGTTGGCCCAATCCGGAACCTCGCCCGCCTTTGCGCTGTTCACAGGGCATCCTTCGATAGCCGCAATGGGCGGCAAAAGGGCGGCCAATGCGCGCACAGCGGTGGATTTGCCAGTACCACGATCACCAAACACCAGAACACCACCAATTGACGGATCAATCGCTGTGAGGATCATCGCGCGTTTCATTTCTTCTTGGCCAACGATAGCAGAAAATGGAAAAGGCTGTGTCATGCGGGGTCCAGTTCTGATCTGGAGAGGTTTGCAAGCGGCGACGTGCCGCCCCACGTGCCGATGTCGGATTGAACGACGAAACGGGCGTAAAGTTCTTCTTTGAACCAGCCTTCTTGGCGTACTGCCTTGATCGCTTGGGCGTGGGGTCCGGTGCGGGCGAATGCGTCCATCGCGGCCTGCGATGGCCAAATGGAAAAAGTGACTTGATGCAGCATTGGGACCTCGCCAATCCCAATTTTGAACGCAACGTTGCGGTCGGTCCCGATCATCGCCGAAATATCCGGTACGCGCGCCCAAAAGCGTGACAAAATGCCGGGCTTTATCGTGGCTCGGGTCAGCGCCGCGAGAGGTCCGCTGCTGCTTTGCTGCGGCAAAAACGGCTTTTCACCTGACCAATCCCCACGTGCTGACGTGGGGGTCAAAAATACGGTCCAGTTCTCGACGGATTCGGCGCGGTAGCGTTGATAGATGGGGGTCGCGGCTACCCTGTCATGTGCAGTTTGCGCGTCCGGCCACGTGGCGAGGATTGCGAAGACATCAGGGGCGATGCGCGGCGTGAACCCTTCGCCCTTGCCGGACCCGCATAGTTTCCAAAATCCGATATCGGGAATGCGGGCCATAGGTCTGCGCGCAAAGCCCATCATAGCAAATGCCCACATCCGTGCGATGGGGCCTGCGAACCTGAAGAAAGAAAGAGTGACCGTTTGCGGCATGAAGATTCCTGTTGTGTAAACTTACACTGACATATGAATCTGCTTTTGCAAAGGTTACATGCACATAGCTTGTACTTGCCAGTCTGAATTTCCCAACTTAGTGTAAGTTTATGTTGACACATTTCGCTTCCTCCCCTGATTCCAATGCGGCGCTTGTTGTGGGCGCAGGCTTGGGCGGTTTGGCGGCGGCCATGCGTCTTGGTGCGAAAGGTTATGCCGTTACAGTGTTGGATAAGCTTGATCGCGTGGGTGGCCGCGGATCATCCGTGATGCAAAGCGGACATCGTTTTGATCTTGGCCCGACGATTGTCACCGTCCCGCAGGTGTTCGAGACATTATGGGCAGATTGCGGTCGTGATTTTCGCGAGGACGTTGATTTGAAACCGCTTGATCCGTTCTACGAGATACGCTGGCTGGACGGATCGAAATTTACCGCATGCGGAGACACCGATCGTATGGTCGCTGAGGTGGGTCGTTTGTCGCCGCGCGATGTGAAAGGTTACAAGCGTTTTCTCAAGGACAGCGAGCGCCGATATGTTGTGGGCTTCGAAGGAATGGTCGCAGAGCCGATGCACAAGGCATGGTCCACTATTAAAGTGCTGCCAGAGTTTGCGAAACTGCGCGCGGATCGCTCTATCCTCGGTCTTGCAAAGGCCCGTGTGAAAGACCCGCGTTTACAAATGGCGTTGTCGTTTCATCCGCTGTTTATTGGCGGCGATCCGATGAATGTGACGTCGATGTACGCTTTGGTCAGCCATCTCGAGAAGGAATATGGCGTCCATTACGCTGTCGGCGGCGTGCAGGCGATTGCCGACGCCATGGCGTCCGTGATCCGATCGCAAGGCGGCGTCATTCGGCTGGGCGAACAGATCGATGAAATCGTCGTCGAAGATGGTGCCGCTAAAGGCGTGCGCACGACAAATGGCGAAGCACTGGCAGCGCCTTTGGTCGTCAGTAACGCTGACGCGGGCCATACTTACAAAGAGATGTTGAAGAAGCCAAAGAGGTGGACAGGTGCAAAGCTGGACCGCAAACGGTGGTCCATGGGATTGTTCGTCTGGTATTTCGGCACAAAAGGTACCGCTGATAAATGGGCCGACGTAGGTCATCACACGATCATGTCCGGTCCGCGTTACGAAGGGCTTTTGCAGGACGTTTTTATCAAAGGCAAACTTGCAGACGACATGTCGCTTTATGTGCATCGTCCTGCGGTGACTGATCCTACGGTCGCCCCGAAGGGTGATGACACCTTTTACGCGCTATCGCCGGTGCCGCATCTGGGCCATGCAAACCCCGTTGATTGGGGTAAGGAGCGCGATCTTTATAAGGCTAAGGTCGCTGATGTTCTGGATGGTTTAATCCCCGGTTTCAGGGACCATCTGACGACCGAATTGATTTACACACCCGAAGATTTTCGTGACCGGTATCTGTCGCCGCATGGCGCGGGTTTCTCGCTTGAACCTCGTATTTTGCAATCCGCCTATTTCCGTCCGCACAATGTGAGCGAAGAAGCGAAAGGTCTGTATTTGGTCGGCGCGGGGACCCATCCGGGTGCCGGCCTGCCCGGTGTGGTATCAAGCGCAGAAGTGCTAGGCAAATTAGTGCCAGATGCGCCCGTACAGCGTGACATAAGGATGGCTGCGGAATGATTGATCCGGCTGATCTAGACCATTGTCGCGAGACGATCCGCACGGGATCGCTAAGCTTTCACGCGGCGTCCAAAATATTGCCGGAGTCAGTGCGTGATCCGGCTTTGGCGCTGTATGCGTTTTGCCGCTTGGCAGATGACGAAGTAGACGAAGGCACGTGTAAAACATCCGCCGTTTTACGCCTGCAGGATCGGCTTGATCTGGCCTATGCTGGTCGACCACGCAATGCACCCGAAGACCGCGCATTCGCTGCGATTGTTGCGGAATTTGAAATGCCGCGCGCGCTGCCTGAAGCTTTGCTTGAAGGGCTTGCTTGGGACGCGGATGAACGACGCTACAAGGACCTGTCAGGCGTGCGTGATTATTCGGCCCGCGTGGCAAGTGCTGTCGGTGCCATGATGTGCGTCTTGATGCGGGTGCGCGACCCTGATGCACTTGCGCGAGCTTGTGATCTGGGTGTTGCGATGCAGCTGACCAATATTGCTCGCGATGTCGGCGAAGACGCCCGCATGGGACGGATATACCTGCCGATGGATTGGCTGGCAGAGGAAGGGATTGATCCGTTCAATTTCACCCGCGACCCACTGCCGACCGATGCCGTGCGGATGATGGTGAAACGCCTATTGGCCGAGGCGCAGCGGCTCTATCTGCGATCTGAAGCAGGGATCAACGCGCTACCTTTCAAAGCGCGTACCGGAATTTGGGCTGCGCGTTTGATCTATGCGGGCATCGGTACACAAATTCGCCACCAAGGGTACGATACGATTTCGATGCGGGCGCACACGAGCAAGGTGCAAAAACTAGGGTGGTTGCTGCAAGCTGGCACGCAAACGGCGGTGTCGACGTTTATGCCCAAATCAGCGGTGATCTATGCACAGCCGCTCAAAGAAGTCCGGTTCTTGGTCGATGCGGCGTCGCATCGCGTGCCTGATCAGCGCAGATCATTGGCCGTGCTGGATATTCTTGCGGACCTGAAAGCGCGTGAACAAGAAGCAATTGGAACCAATCGCCAAAAAGCATAGTTATGCAGATACGACCCGTAGCAAAGGGCTGATCCATGGACTTCGTTTACTTCGTCATTTTCCTCCTCGCGACATTCGGGGCCGCCGCTACAGGTGCGCTGTTTCCAACTGGGGAATGGTACAAGCAGCTGAACAAACCAACTTGGGTGCCGCCCAACTGGGTATTTCCCGTCGCATGGACGTCGATTTATCTGTTGGTCGCTTTTGCGGGCGCACGCGTTGCTGGCATCGAAGGATCGCAAATTGCGCTTGCTTTTTGGGCCCTGCAGATCGCGTTCAATACACTGTGGACGCCCGTGTTCTTTGGGTTGCGCGCCTTGAAGAAATCCTTGCCGATCATGGCTGCGCTTTGGTTGGCAGTTTTGGGTTGCCTGATCACACACTTTCAAGTCGATTTCTGGGCAGGTATGGCCTTTGTGCCCTACATGGTTTGGGTGACAATTGCGGCGGCGCTGAACCTTAAAATGGTTCAACTGAACCCCGATCAAAAACCGTTAGACATCGCGAAGCTCTAGACCTCTTGCGCCTTCCTCAAAACGGTGAAACCATTGGGGATGGAACAACACATTAAATCTTGGGCTGAAACCGCCCCCCGTTTGGTTGCAGTCGCCGCTGGTCGCGAACATGCTGATCTGGTGATCCAAGGCGGTCGCCTTGTAAACGTACAATCCCGCGAAATTCTGGACGGCTGGCAGGTCGCCATCGTCGAAGGCCGCTTTGCCTATGTCGGCCCTGATGCGTCGCATTGCATCGGCCCTGATACGGACGTTGTGGACGCCGCTGGACGTTACCTGATCCCTGGTCTTTGCGACGGTCACATGCATATCGAATCCGGCATGCTGACGCCGGCTGAATTTGCCGCAGCCGTCATCCCGCATGGCACGACAACGATGTTCACCGATCCGCACGAGATCGCGAACGTCTTGGGGCTGGAAGGCGTGCGGATGATGCATGACGAAGCGTTGATGCAGCCCGTGAACATCTACACACAGATGCCGTCCTGCGCCCCGTCCGCCCCCGGTCTGGAAACAACAGGTTTTGAGATTTCCGCGGATGATGTGGCTGAAGCGATGGCTTGGCCGGGTATCATCGGACTTGGTGAGATGATGAATTTTCCGGGTGTGATCAACGGCGATCCACAAATGCTGGCTGAAATGGCCGCGACAATGAACGCGGGCAAAACCGTGGGTGGGCATTACGCATCGCCTGACAAAGGCATCCCGTTTAGCGCCTATGTCGCGGGCGGTGCCGCCGATGACCATGAAGGAACCGCCGAAGCAGATGCGATTGCGCGTGTCCGGCTTGGGATGAAATCGATGATGCGGCTTGGCTCTGCGTGGTATGATGTCGAAAGCCAGATCACAGCGGTGACGGAAAAGGGGCTTGATCCACGCAACTTCATTCTGTGCACAGATGATTGCATGGCCGGAACCTTGGTCAACGACGGCCACATGAACCGTGTTGTGCGTCATGCGATTGAGTGCGGGTGTGATCCTGTGATTGCGCTGCAAATGGCGACGATCAACACGGCGACACACTTTGGCTTGGAACGTGAACTCGGGTCGATTGCACCGGGTCGCAGGGCCGATGTCATCCTGACGTCTGACCTCAAGACACTGCCGATTGATGTGGTTTACGCGCGCGGCGTGAAGGTGGCAGAGGCAGGCAAGATCACCGTCGATTGCCCGCACTACGCGTGGCCGGAAAAGGCGCGCCAGACGGTGCATATGGGCAAGACGCTTGCCGCCGCTGATTTTGAGATCGCAGCGCCTGCGGGCAAAAACACCGTGACCGCCAAGGTCATCGGCGTCGTCGAAAACCAAGCCCCGACAGAGGCCCTGACCGCTGACCTGCCCGTCGTAGAGGGTGTGGTGCAGGGTGAAGGCAAGACTTGCCAAATCGCGCTTGTCGAACGGCATCGCGCGACGGGTGATGTGGTCAACGGTTTTGTGTCCGGCTTTGGCTACACAGGCGACATGGCAATCGCGTCGACCGTCGCACATGACAGTCATCACATGATTGTGGTCGGCACAGACCGCGCTTGCATGGCGCAGGCGGCGAACCGTCTGGGTGAAGTTGGCGGCGGCGTAACTGTCTGGAAAGACGGTAAGGAAATCGCGTTGATCGAATTGCCTATTGCCGGATTGATGTCAGGCAGACCCGCAGCGGAAGTGGCTGCAAACGCAGATCAAATGGTCGCAGCGATGGCCGCATGTGGATGTACGCTGAACAATGCCTATATGCAGCATTCGCTTCTCGCGCTGGTGGTCATCCCCGCGTTACGCATTTCTGATTTGGGTTTGGTCGATGTGACCAAGTTTGAAATGACGTCGCTGTTTGAAGATGAAAACGAAAAATAAATAAGAATAAGTGAAGATAATCGTATGATGAATGAAAATACACGCACCTTGCTGACACCCGATGTGCCAGCCCCTGAAAGTTTTACCGATCCGGCAGCAGCCGTCGCTCGCCTGAATGAAATCTACCGCACAGCGACACATTTCCTGTGTGGGCACTTTGCGGAAGCGGTGTCTGGCAAGACGCCTGCGCATAAATACCGCGCGTTTTACCCTGAAATCCGCCTGACGACGACAAGCTACACAAAGGCGGACAGCCGCCTGTCCTTCGGCCACGTTGCAGAACCTGGTGAATATAGCACGACGGTGACCCGTCCCGATCTGTTTCAGCATTATCTTGAGCAACAGATCGGTCTGTTAATCGAAAATCACGGTGTGTCGGTTGTGATCGGTTGTTCCGACACAGAGATGCCGGTTCACTTTGCCGTGGCGAACGATTCCACGATGACTGTTCCGCAAGAAGGGTCGATGGATTTCGCGTTGCGCGACGTATTCGATGTGCCGGATCTCAGTACGACACACGATAACATCGTGAACGGGGCAGGGTTCCAGTACCCAGACGGGTCCGCACCATTGGCGCCATTCACAGCACAGCGCGTGGATTATTCGCTGGCGCGTTTGCAGCATTATACCGCCACTGCCGCAGAGCATTTTCAGAACCACATTCTGTTCACGAACTACCAGTTCTATGTCGAGGAATTTGAAGGCTACGCGCGTCAAATGCTGGCTGATCCAGATAGCGGCTACACAAGTTTTGTCAGCACCGGTAACGTCGAAATCACTGACGCAGATGCACCGTTGCATGCGCCCGCGAAACTGCCGCAAATGCCAACCTACCACCTCAAACGTGAAGGCGGCGGTGGCATTACGTTGGTCAACATTGGTGTCGGTCCATCAAATGCGAAAACGGCGACTGATCATATCGCGGTTCTGCGCCCCCACGCGTGGTTGATGGTAGGTCACTGCGCTGGGCTGCGCAATTCGCAAAGCCTAGGTGATTTTGTGTTGGCTCATGCGTACCTGCGTGAAGATCACGTTTTGGACGATGATCTGCCGGTTTGGGTGCCAATCCCTGCGTTGGCCGAAATTCAGATTGCGTTGGAAACGGCTGTGGCCGACGTGACCAAGCTGAAAGGCTACGAGCTGAAGAAAATTATGCGGACCGGTACCGTTGCCACCATCGACAACCGGAACTGGGAATTGCGCGAACAAGCGGGCCCTGTACAGCGGCTTTCGCAGTCACGAGCGATTGCGCTAGATATGGAAAGCGCGACCATCGCGGCGAACGGTTTTCGCTTTAGGGTGCCGTATGGTACGCTCTTGTGTGTGTCGGATAAGCCGCTACACGGGGAACTGAAGTTGCCCGGAATGGCGTCTGATTTCTATAAAACACAGGTGGCTCGTCACTTGATGATCGGAATCAGGGCGATGGAAGGCTTGCGTGATATGCCGTTAGAACGCATTCACAGCCGTAAATTACGCAGCTTTGAGGAAACAGCGTTCCTCTAAAGGCGCAAAACCTGCAAAAAACAGTGGAAAACGCGTTATTTTCCTTGCGCAGGACACACAAATTGTAGTGGATAGCCACCATATACCGTTCACTCAGACGGTAGGGGACCCTATGGGTTGTTAAAGTATAAAACGAGGGAGACTGAACCATGGCCACTAAGCCTATGACAAAAGCGCAGCTGGTAGCTGCGATCGCCGAAGAAACCGGCTTGGACAAAAAAGGCGCGACAGGCGCGCTTGATGGGATCGTTTCCATCATCACGAAAGAAGTATCCGGCGGCGGCGCTGTGACACTTCCAGGCGTTGGCAAAATCTATTGCCGCGAACGTCCAGAGCGTATGGTTCGCAACCCAGCCACTGGTGAGCAGATCAAGAAAGACGCAGACAAGGTTGTCAAAATGACAATCGCGAAAGCGCTGAAAGATTCCGTAAACGACTAAGTCGTTGCGCATCTTGCAAGATTGGGAAAGGGTCGCCGAAATGGCGGCCCTTTTTCGTTTGTGAGGTAACATGGACATACGCGCAATTCTGATGGGGCTTGCTTTCGCGGCGATGTGGTCTTCCGCATTTACGTCTGCTCGCGTGATCGTGGAATACGCGCCGCCGTTGACTGCGCTTGCCTTTCGGTTCCTTGTGTCGGGCACGCTCGGGGTGCTTATCGCCGCCGCACTTGGCCAGAACATGCGTTTATCGCGCCAACAATGGGTTGGCGTCGTCGTTTTCGGTGTTTGCCAGAACGCGTTGTACCTTGGACTGAACTTCGTGGCGATGCAGACGATCGCCGCGTCGCTGGCTGCCATCATCGCGTCAACCATGCCGCTGCTTGTGGCCTTCGTCGGCTGGCTCTTCCTAGGGCAGAAAATCAAAGCACTGGGTATTGCCGGCCTTATCGCCGGTGTAATCGGTGTCGTCGTCATCATGGGCGCACGGATCATAGGTGGCGTTGACCTTTACGGCCTCGTCCTGTGCTTGATCGGGGTCGTGTCCCTGACAATCGCGACGCTTGCTGTGCTTGGGGCTGCTTCAGGCGGCAATGTGCTGATGATTGTTGGCCTGCAAATGCTTGTGGGCAGTGCTATGCTTTGGGCCCCCGCATTCGCGTTTGAAACCTTCGACGTGACGTGGAATTGGCAACTGATCGTGGCCTTCATCTACACAACTATCGTGCCCGGGCTATTGGCAACGTGGGTTTGGTTCGTGCTTGTCGGGCGTATCGGCGCTGTCAAAGCGTCAACGTTCCACTTCCTCAACCCGTTCTTGGGCGTTGCAATTGCGGCGGCCCTGCTCGGCGAAACCATTGGTCTGCTCGACGTTTTGGGCGTTGTGATCATAGCAGGAGGTATCCTAGCCGTACAATTGAGCAAACAACCGGCCTAATTCTTCTTTTGGTCAAAAATATCCCGGGGGTTTGGGGGCTGGCCCCCAATTAACCGATCTGGCCGCGCACGCCGCCTGTTTGACCGCGATCCAACAGCAGGTGATCCAAAATCACACAAGCCATCATGGCTTCACCCACAGGCACCGCACGAATACCAACGCATGGGTCGTGCCGCCCCTTGGTGATCACCTCTGTTGGTGTGCCATCCATCCGGATTGATTTCCGCGGGCTCAGGATCGACGACGTAGGCTTTACAGCGAACCGAACCACGATATCTTGACCCGTGCTGATACCACCCAAAATGCCGCCAGCATGGTTTGATGAATATTCTGGCCCGCCCTGGCCCATGAAAATCTCGTCGGCGTTGTCGCGCCCTGTCAACGCGGCGGCGGCCATGCCTTCGCCGATTTCGACGCCTTTCACAGCGTTGATCGACATCATCGCAGCCGCAAGATCGGTATCAAGCTTACCATAGATCGGCGCGCCGATCCCCGCAGGAACGCCGCGCGCGACGACTTCGATAATCGCACCGACGGAATTGTGGTCGTCTTTGCGCAGCCACGCCAGATAGTCGTTCCATTCCGCCGCTGCATCTGCGTCTGGGCAAAAGAAATCGTTCTTGTCGATCTGGCTCCAGTCCAGTTTGGACCGATCAATCTGTTTGGCACCCATCTGGGTCATGTAACCGCGAATTTCGACATTAGGAGCAAGTGCCTTGATCGCCTCACGCGCGACACCACCAGCTGCGACCCGAGACGCGGTTTCACGCGCCGATGACCGTCCGCCACCCCGATAATCCCGCACACCGTATTTCTGGTGGTACGTGATATCCGCGTGACCGGGGCGGAATGTATTGGCGATATCGCCGTAGTCTTTGGACCGCTGATCTGTGTTTTCGATCATCAACTGGATCGGGGTGCCCGTCGTTACTCCATCAAAAACGCCGGACAGGATTTTTACCTCGTCCGCTTCTTGGCGCTGAGTGGTGTTCTTGTTCAAACCGGGGCGGCGCTTGTCCATCCATTGCTGGATCATCGGCGCTTCCAGTTTCACGCCTGGAGGGCAGCCATCAACTGTCGCGCCCAACGCAGGTCCATGGCTTTCGCCCCATGTGGTGAACCGGAAAAGATGGCCAAAGCTGTTGATCGACATGAATGTCCCCTTCGTTTGGTCCCGAATAGGGCAATCGGCAGGTGCGGGAAAGGGGCACAAATGAGTGGGGAGCTGGGTTTTTCCGCTGGTGTGGCGTAAATTGATCTGCCGTAGCGGCTTTATCGCCCGTCTAAATAGTCCGCGGACACATATCCAGAAACGCGCGGGGCATCGGCAAGCGCCACTTCGCACCACAATTGACCCACTTCGGTAACGCAGTCGCGGCGCACAAGATCGGTCCCATCCGGCAACCCCAACACCACCGCAAACCCAAGCCCCGGTCCCGACCGCAGCTTCAGCAGATCGTCTGTACCGACACCAACGACGGTTGTTCGATCACGCCCTAAACCACTGCACGCGGACAAAAGGGTGGCAGCAAGAAAAACAAGGATAAGCGATGGTCGCATGATGTAGCCTAAGGATTGATTTTCAATGTCGTGCGCGGGACTTGCACTGCTTTGATTTGTAAAAGCAATGTCAGCCAAAAGCGATCACCGTTTTGATGATACGGCCGAATCCTACCAAGTGTCGCAATCATACGACCCACAATCCCACCAACGTATCGGCCTTTGGTAGATAAAGCTAAGGAGGGAAAGTGGTGAGCCGTGATGGGTTCGAACCATCGACCTACTGATTAAAAGTCAGTTGCTCTACCAACTGAGCTAACGGCCCACTGGGGGCGCTTCTAGGAATACCGGCCGACAGCGTCAACCCCAAATTTGCGCGCATCTGGATAAGATCACAAACCTTGTCTATATGCGCCTGTATGAGCCAGAAAAATGTGACCAGAATCCCGTTTATGAAGATGCATGGACTGGGAAATGACTTTGTTGTTGTTGATGAACGGGGAATCACCCCGCGCGTCGATGCTGCATTGGCGATTGCTATCGCGGATCGCCATCGTGGGGTGGGCTATGATCAGCTCGCCGTTCTCAGTGATTCGCCTAATGCGGACGTTCATCTGACGTTTTGGAATGCCGACGGATCACAAGCTGGCGCATGTGGGAACGCAACCCGTTGTATTGCCAGACATATGATGGACGGTTCCGGGGCCGACTCCGTGACCTTAACTACCGAACGCGGCACGCTTCAGGCCGTCGATGTGGATGGCATGGCGTCTGTGAATATGGGACATCCGCAAATCAACTGGGATGAAGTGCCGCTGGCGCATGAGATGGACACGCTATCTTTGCCGATTGATGGTGCGCCAACGGCCACCGGAATGGGCAACCCACATTGCACGTTTTTTGTGGATGACGCTGATTCTGTTGACCTTGAGGCGCGTGGCGCCGAGTTGGAACATCATCCGCTGTACCCGCAGCGCACAAACGTTCAGTTCGCCAGTCTGATTGGCCCTGATCATATCCGCATGCGGGTGTGGGAACGTGGCGTCGGCGTGACGCTTGCGTCTGGGTCTTCATCCTGTGCGACTGCTGTGGCTGCCGCCCGCCGTGGTTTAACTGGCCGTAAGGCCCAGATTGATCTGGATGGTGGTACGCTGCAGATTGACTGGCGTGATGATGGCGTTTGGATGACTGGCCCGACGGCCCATGTGTTTGATGGTGTCTGGCATGGCTAAAGCTCCGATTTTTTCAAATCATGGATGTCGTCTGAACGCTTATGAAACCGAGGCGATGAAAGATCTGGCGACCCAAGCAGGCGTATCTGACGCGATCATTGTGAACACTTGTGCGGTGACGGCAGAGGCGGTGCGCAAGGCCAAGCAGGACATTCGTAAGCAGCGCCGCGCCAATCCGGATGCAAAGATCATCGTGACCGGATGTGCAGCGCAGACTGAACCCAAGACGTTTTCGGATATGGGTGAGGTCGACGTCGTCCTCGGCAATACCGAAAAGATGAACCCTGACACATGGGTCCAGATGGCCCCTGACTTGATCGGGGCGACCGAACCTGTACAGGTCGACGACATCATGTCCGTGACCGAAACCGCAGGTCACCTGATCGATGGCTTCGGCACCCGCAGCCGCGCCTATGTGCAGGTCCAAAACGGGTGCGACCACCGCTGCACGTTTTGCATCATTCCTTACGGTCGCGGTAATTCGCGTTCTGTGCCAGCTGGCGTCGTGGTCGACCAGATCAAACGGCTCGTGCAAAAGGGCTACAACGAAGTCGTCTTGACCGGCGTTGACCTGACGTCGTGGGGGGCTGACCTGCCATCGGAACCAAAGCTTGGCGATCTGGTCATGCGAATCCTCAAATTGGTGCCTGACCTGCCGCGCCTACGGATCAGTTCCATCGATAGCATCGAGGTAGACGAAAACCTCATGCAGGCCATCGCGACCGAACCGCGTCTGATGCCGCACCTTCATCTGTCGCTTCAGCATGGCGACGACATGATCCTGAAACGGATGAAACGGCGGCACCTGCGTGACGATGCAATCGCATTCACCGAGCAGGCCAGCAAATTGCGCCCTGATATGACCTACGGCGCGGATATCATCGCGGGATTCCCGACCGAAACCGACGCGATGTTCGCCAATTCACTGGCTCTGGTAAAAGACTGCAATCTGACTTGGCTGCACGTCTTTCCCTATTCCGCACGTGAAGGCACGCCTGCTGCGCGTATGCCGGCGGTAAACGGCAAACTGATTAAAGCCCGCGCCGCGCAGCTTCGTGCAGCAGGTGATACCCAAGTGCAGAATCACCTGAAGGCCCAAATCGGTCAAACCCATCACATTCTGATGGAAAATCCTCGCATGGGTCGGACCCAGCAATTTGCCGAAGTTACCTTCGACACCGACCAACCCGAATCCCAGATCGTGACCACCGTAATCACCGGTGCCACAGCCACGCAGCTGACGTCATAGACGCCGCAACCCGCTTCTTTGACGTACTCTATATCCCCGCCGGAGGCTCCCGCATGATGCCCCAAACACCGATCCTTTGGTCTTTTCGCCGCTGTCCTTACGCCATGCGCGCGCGTCTTACGGTTCTTTACACTGGTGTGACGGTCGATCTGCGCGACATTCTTCTCAAGGAGAAACCGGTCGAAATGACAACGGTCAGCCCAAAAGCGACTGTACCTGTCTTGAATGACAACGGGACGGTCATAGACGAATCGCGCGACGTGATGATGTGGGCCTTGCGCAAGAATGATCCGGAAGGCTGGCTTGATATGCCTGCCGAAGGGCACGCGATGATTGATACCAATGATGGTCCTTTCAAAAAGGCGCTTGATCACACGAAATACGCGGTGCGCTTCCCTGAACGTGATGCATCTGCCGATCGTGCCGCTGCCGCAGATGTGTTGATGGGCCTAAACGACCGGCTTGCACGTCAAACCTATCTCTTTGGTGATATGGCCAAAATGGCTGATACGGCGATCCTCCCCTTTGTGCGTCAGTTCGCGAATACGGATCGTGATTGGTTCAATGCCCAAGACTGGCCGCATCTGATCCGTTGGTTGACAGCGTTTGAAACCTCGGACAGCTTCGCCACCATTATGGTCAAGCGGCCCATCTGGGTGCCGGGGGCTGAACCTACCTATTTTCCGTAAGGCAGACCATGCATCCCAACCCGTCCTTCCGCAAACCTGACGATGTCCAAAACATCACCTTTGCGCGGGAACGTGGATTTGGCGTATTGGCGTTGAACCATGACGATGGTCCGCTGGTGTCGCATATTCCGTTTGCGTTGACTGCAAATGGGGTGACCGCCGATCTGCATCTTGTCAGGTCAAACCCGATCTTACGCCTGCTCGACACTCCCCAAAAGGCCGTCATTGCCGTAACGGCAGCCGATGGATACGTGTCGCCCGATTGGTATGAGGTTCCCGATCAGGTTCCGACATGGAACTATGTTGCTGTCCACCTGCGAGGCACGCTCGAACGGCTCCCGCAGGACGCAATGCGTGACATGTTGGATCGCCAGTCGGCGCATTTCGAAGATCAACTTGCGCCAAAACCGCCTTGGTTGACGACAAAGATGACGCCGGACGTGCTGGACAAGATGATGCGCCAGATTGTGCCGTGCCGTCTGCATGTAAGTGCGATCAACGGCACATGGAAGCTGAGCCAGAACAAGCCTGACGACGTTCGCCTGCGTGCGGCTGACAAGATCGAAACATCAACGACAGGCATCGACACCCAAACACTTGCGCATCTGATGCGTCATCCACCGCAAAATTAAGGAAGTCACATGAAACTGATTATGTCCCCGACGTCGCCCTATGTGCGCAAAGTACGTGTGTTGATCCGTGAAATGGGGTTGGAAGATATCATTCCGGAACAAGCCGTCGCCACGACAGCGTTCAACTCTGATGCCGCCGTGATCGCGGCGAACCCGCTTGGAAAAATCCCTGCTTTGGTCCGTGATGATGCCCCAACGTTGTTCGACAGTCGCGTTATCACGCGGTTCCTCAACGATACCAACAACGGCAGCATGTATCCTGCTGCACGGATTTGGGACACGTTGACTTTAGAAGCCACCGCAGACGGTATCATGGATACGACGGTTTCAATGGCCTACGAGGTACGTTTGCGTCCCGAAGCGGAACAATCCGCCGATTGGGTTGAAGCGCAATGGCAAAAGGCCAGCCGTGCAATCGCGTCGATCAATGACCGCTGGATGAGCCATTTGTCAGGCCCGCTGGATATGTCCCATATCGCTGTTGCTTGTGCGTTGTCTTATGTGGATTTACGGCACGATGTGCGGAACTGGCGTGACGGTAAGAGCGACTTGGCCGCTTGGCATGCAGCATTTGTCGAACGCCCGTCAATGCAGGCAACAGCGACTTAAAAGCTAAAGCTGACGCCGACGTTTAATGCGTTGGTAAAGATGTCGGACGTCAGCGATCCGCCGCCGTCCAATTCCACGTCGTTGGACGTGAACGTTCCTTTGTATTCGCCAAAGACCGACCATTCGTCGTTCACGGGATAGGTCACCCCTGCAAGCCACGTCGCGGCCACGCCGGTGATTTGGTATTCAAAGGTGTCGGACCCTTGGTAGCGGACTTCGACCCCAGGAGCTGAAATGCCGAGACCCGCGCCAACATAAGGCGTGGCGTCCCCGACGGCGTTTTGCCAGCGGCGGTACCCGTTGATCGTCCAAGTGTTCAGCCCGTCAGTGAATTCGAGCGCGGAAAAGCCTGCGGGCAATTCGCCGTTCGGTGGCCTGACCTTGTTGTGGGCATAGTCCAGACCGTAACCGTAGTCAGGCGTGCGCCAGTTTGTGACGCGAAATCCCGCGTAGATCGGCCAGTTGAACGACTGTCCTTCCCACTTTTGTTCAAAGCTAAGGTCGGGAATCGTGCTGTCACCAGTAACGTTGATGTCGGATGGCGGCCCGGACTGGTTTCCCAGATAAAGGCTGACTTCGACTTCAGAAAGCGCCGCTGATGGCACTACAAAACATAAAAGAATGGTCGAAATTGACCGGTACAGCATAGAAACGAATCCCTTTGGCAGTCGTCGTACCAAAAAGATTACGCAGCTTCCCCTGATCGCGCAAATCAAACTCGCGCGAGATGCTAATTAAAAGTTGAAGCTCACCCCAACGTTGAGCGCGTTCGTAAAGATGTCGCTGGATACTGTCCCACCCGTATCCAAGTCACCTTCGTTGACCGTGTAAGTGCCTTTGTATTCGCCAAAAATCGACCATTGATCATTTATTGGCATGCTTGCACCGGCGATCAAAGTAGCGGCAGGACCGGTCACCTGATAGCCAAGGGTCCGGCTATCAGAGGTCAACACCTCTACATGTGGGATAGACAGCCCGACACCACCCCCGACATATGGTGTGATCTCGCCCAATGCGTCTTGCCAACGGTAATAGGCATTTGCCGTCAATGTGTTCAGACCATCCGTAAATTCCAGCCGGTCATACCCAGCCGGCAATTCGCCGTCCTGCGGGTACACTTTGTTATGTGCGAAATCGATGCCGTAACCAAACGATGCGCTCTGCCATTTTGTGACACGAATGCCATAGTAGACGGGTGCATCAAATGACCGACCTTCCCAGTCAATGCCAAATGTCGCGTCGGGAATCACATCGTCGCCTGCAATCGTAACATCAGACGAAGGCGCGTTTTGGATGCCGCCGTAAAAGCTAAGTTCAACCTCAGCAGCTGCAGTGTTTGCAGCGAAAAGCGGGATCAACAATGAAATAAGGCGGATGGCGGTCATAGCGGTGTCCAGCGTTACAGGGTCTGTTCCGCTATAGACCCCTGTTTTGCGCTGCTCAACCACCCAAAACGCCACATCTGTTCACCTCTTCGCTAGTTTCCGCCGAGAATCGAATCAGTAATTACGCTTTCTTGCTTACGATTGCGCAGGTCTGGGGGAGTCGCGCTGATAAGACGCAGGATATAGTCCTAAAATAAAGTATGGCAGGTTTAACGGGTTAGCGACGCGTAACACTTAGACATCAGATAACAGGCTGCGCCCGAATGTCCGCTGGACTGGCAGGGAATTGCCGTCTAAACACCGCCGCAATGGGCGGCCCTTTATGGAACGACCTCTATTCGTGCGGAATGTCCGCAACATTAAAACGGAGATGCACCCCGTGTCACATGCAGACGAACACCAGGGCACACGCCGCGACTTTATCTACTACGCCACCGCTGGTGCGGGCGCAGTGGTTACAGGCGCTGCTGTCTGGCCGCTGGTCAATCAGATGAACCCCTCTGCCGATGTTTTGGCCTTGGCCTCTATCCGCGTTGATATCAGCGCGATTGATCCCGGCACACAGATCACTGTGCTGTGGCAGGGTAAGCCGGTTTTCATCCGGAACCGCACAGAAGAAGAAATCGCAGAGGCCCGTGAGGTCAGCGTTGACGATCTGCCTGATGCAGAAGCGAACAACGACAACCTTGGCGAAGTGCCTGCGACCGACGAAAACCGGTCCTTGGACGAAGCTGGTCAATGGCTGGTGCAGATGGGTGTGTGTACACACCTTGGTTGCGTGCCGCTTGGCGATGCTGGTGATTTCGGCGGTTGGTTCTGCCCGTGCCACGGTTCTCACTACGATACGGCTGGCCGTATCCGTAAGGGTCCAGCACCGCGCAACCTGCCTGTCCCCGTCGCGTCGTTTATCGACGAAACAACAATTCAACTCGGTTAAGGAGAGATACCCATGGGCGGCATTCCCCACGACCATTACGAACCAAAGACGGAATTCGAAAAGGGCCTTGATAAGCGCTTGCCAATTGTAGGCTTGCTGCACGGCACTTTGATGATCCCGACTCCGAAAAACCTGAACTGGATGTGGATTTGGGGCATTGTCCTGACATTTACATTGGCGCTGCAGATCATCACCGGCATCGTGCTGGTTATGCACTACACGCCACACGTTGATATGGCGTTTGCGTCTATCGAACACATTATGCGTGACGTGAATGGCGGACATATGATCCGTTATTTCCACATGAACGGCGCGTCGCTGTTCTTTGTGGCTGTTTACGCCCACATTTTCCGCGGACTTTACTACGGGTCTTACAAGGCACCACGTGAAGTCACATGGATCATCGGTATGCTCATCTATCTTTTGATGATGGGGACTGCGTTCATGGGCTACGTTCTGCCATGGGGCCAGATGTCGTTCCACGGTACCGCTGTTATCACTGGCTTGTTTGGCGCGATCCCGTTCATCGGTGAAAGCATCCAGACATGGTTGTTGGGTGCTGGCGCCGTTGGCCAACCTGCGCTGAACCGCTTCTTCTCACTGCACTATTTGATGCCGTTCATCATTGCCGGTCTCGTGATCCTGCACATTTGGGCGTTCCACACGACAGGCAACAACAACCCAACTGGTGTTGAGGTACGTCGGACATCAAAAGAAGACGCACAAAAAGACACGCTGCCATTCTGGCCATACTTTGTGATCAAAGACTTGTTCGCACTCGCTGTGATCTTGGTCGTGTTCATGGCGGTTGTTGGCTTCATGCCGAACTACTTGGGCCACCCGGATAACTACATCCCTGCGAACCCGCTTGCGACACCTGCACACATCGTTCCAGAATGGTACTTCTTGCCATTCTACGCGATCCTGCGGGCCTTCACTGCAGACGTTTGGGTTGTTCAGATCGTTCAGTTCCTGAGCTTCGGCATCATTGATGCGAAATTCTTCGGTGTTCTCGCGATGTTTGGTGCGATTGCTGTCATGGCGTTGGCGCCTTGGTTGGACACATCTTCTGTTCGCTCCGGTCGTTACCGTCCGATGTTCAAATGGTGGTTCGCGCTGCTGGTTGTCGACTTCATCTTGTTGATGTGGGTCGGTGCCCGTCCGGCGGAATTCCCGTATGACTGGATTTCTTTGATCGCGTCGGCTTACTGGTTTGCTTATTTCCTCGTGATCTTGCCATTGCTTGGTGTGATCGAAAAGCCAGACACACCACCGGCGACTATCGAAGAAGACTTCAACGCGCACTACCCGGCCAAAGGCACTGATGGTGCCACACAGCCGGCAGAGTGAGGAAAGATACAATGACTATGTTCCGTAAACTCACCCTTTCAGCCGTTGCTGCCGTGTCCCTTCTGGGGACACAAGCGGCGGCTGCCGGATCCGAAGTGCACATTCATGACGTTGATTTTTCATTTGATGGCATGTTCGGGTCTTTCGACCAGATGCAACTTCAGCGTGGCCTGCAGATCTACACAGAGATTTGTTCGTCATGCCACGGTCTTGAACATGTAGCGATCCGCACACTTGGCGACGAAGGCGGTCCCGCACTGCCCGAGGATCAGGTTTTTGCATACGCTGAATTCTACGAGGTCTTTGACCCTGCATTGTTCGACGGCGAAGGCGATTTCCGCACAGCCACACCAGCTGACAAATTCCCAGCTGTGACATCAGCAAACGCGCCCGACCTGTCCTTGATGGCAAAAGCGCGCGCTGGTTTCCACGGTCCATATGGCACGGGCCTTGCCCAGTTGTGGTACGGCATGGGTGGCGCTGAATACATCACTGCGCTGCTGTCCGGCTACGAAGAAGAACCAGAATGTGCTGCTGATGCGAACATGGATGGTTACTACAACACGGCGTTCGCGTCCGGTGGTTTCCCAGCAAGCTGCATCGATGAAAAAGGCAAGCACATGGTGCCTGGATCATGGATCGGCATGGCACAGCCAATCTACGGCGGCGACATCGATTTTGCTGACGGCCATTCCAACGACATCCACCACATGTCCGAAGACGTCGCAGCGTTCCTGATGTGGACAGCTGAACCAAAGATGATGGCGCGTAAGCAGGCTGGTCTGACCGGCGTGATCTTCCTCGCGATCCTGTCTGTACTGCTTTACCTCACAAACAAACGTTTGTGGGCACCACACAAGCACAAAGACTGATATCGTCTTGAACCAATTTGAAAGGCCCGCCAGTTTGGTGGGCCTTTTGCGTTTCGGGTGCTAGCCCAAATAGGCTTTTAATGCCGCCGGTGGATCGTCGAAAATCCGTTGTCCGTCGACGGGTGGGTGGGCTTTGCCATCAGCCACCAGCACCACACGATCCGCGATACGTCGTGCATCGTCGGGATCATGCGTCACCATGACAATGGATTTGCCAGCCGTAGCCAAGGTCGTTGTGACCAATTCCAGCATCTCGTCTTTTAGTGCAGGGCCTAAGGCCGCGAACGGTTCGTCCAGCAAAACCAAAGGCCGATCCGAAACCAGCACGCGGGCCAGTGCCGCGCGGCTTTGCTGGCCGCCGGACAGCGCGTTCGGTTTGCGCGATCCTAAATCAGTCAAGCCAACTTGCGTTAGTGTCTTAGCGACCGTCTCTTTTTGAGCGGTTGAAAGCTTGAGGTCGGGCTTAATCCCCAGACCGACGTTCTGTTCAATCGTTAGATGCGGAAATAGATTGTTGTCCTGAAACAACATACTGACGGGGCGTTCACCGGGCGGTTGCTTGGACAACGATTTATCGTGCCAAAGGATGTCGCCTGCAGTCGGCGCGATGAATCCGGCTATCGCCGCCAAAAGCGTAGATTTGCCGCCACCGGACGGACCGATGATCGCGGTGATCCCCGTTGGAAGCGCAAGGTGCGCAGTCAGGTGGAACGTGCCCTGTTTCAAAGTTACGTTTTCAAACGTCAGCATCAACGCGTCCTCCACGGTCACAAATCCAAAACAATAACAGGCTGAGCGCAACTAAGAGCAGCCCAGCACCCGCTGCCGCGTCCATCTGATAGGCACCCATGAGACGGTACATCGCAAGAGGTAAGGTTGCGCCGTTTTCATCCGCGAATAGGGCGATCACTCCCAAATCTCCCATCGACAGTGCTGCCGCGAGGCCAAGCGCAAAGCCTAGTGGCCTGCGTATGCGGGGCAATATGATCAGACGTAACCGTGTCCAGCCCGTGACGTTCAGCTGGTCCATCAACCGGCCATAGTCGGCGACAACGCCATCAACGGCAGGTGCAATGGAGCGCAGCGCAAATGGCAATGCCAGCGTCGCGTTGACCAATGCCGTGACGGGCAAGGCAAGATCGGATGGCCGCCAGAAGGGAAAGACAATCAGGAACAGGCCTGTGCCCACGACCAGACCTGATGCGGCAAGAGGCAAAACGCCAATGATTGACACGATGCGCCCGCCTTGCAAGGCAAGCGCCAACGCCATCGTGATGCACAAAATTGCAGATGCGAGCGCGACAAACACGGATCGCGCGGCGGCTTGGACAATGCTGAATGGTAATTCGGACAGGCCCATGATTCCGTTGATCACGACCATCGACAGGGGCACGATCAGAAACGCGGCGGCAAGGCCGATCCAAGCAAAATCGATGGACCGCGATCCATCCCAACGCTGCACCACGCGGTCCAGACCCGCGCCGAAACCATCCACGGCCGTGACTTGCCATGCGACGATGGCTGCAATGGTGCAGATGCCAAACTGGATACAGGCCAGTAAAGCGGCGCGCCCAAGGTCGAAATCGAACCGGACAGCTTGATAGATGGCGAGTTCCACTGTCGTTGCCTTCGGCCCACCGCCAAGGGTCAGCGCAACCGCGAAACTGGTCAGGCAAATCAGGAATATGACAAGAAATGTTCCGGGCAAAACGCTGCGCAGCATCGGCCATTCCAACAGACGACCGACAGGTGCGTTTAGCGTCGCCGCAAGCCGGAAACGCTCGGACGGGATCGCGAGCCAGCCTTGCAGAATGAACCGCGTCGCGAGTGGCAGGTTAAAGAAAACATGCGCCAGAACCACGCCATGAAAACCGTAGATCGTAAAGGTGGGGAGGCCCAACACCTCTAACCCTGCATTCAAAATACCGTTGCGCCCGAAAACTGCGAGCAATCCAAGAACGGCCACGATGACGGGAAGAATAAACGGGGCACCAAGCAGGGTAATCAAAGCCCCGCGTCCCCGAAAGGACTGCCTCGCCAATGCGCGTGCGACAGGGATCGCGATGATGATGCTGACCAATGCAGATACAAATGCCTGCGATACCGTAAATTTGATCGCGGCCCAATCTGCGGCAGAAAGGCCAGTGCCCACTTCGGCCCGCATCGCAACTGCGATCAACGTGCCAAGCGTCAGCACCAGCACCAACATCCCCGCCATGACAGCGGGGATGCGCGTGATTATTGGGACAGCGCTGCGCGCCATTCGGCCAATGCCTCTTCACGAACAGCAAGCGCATCTTCAGGTGTTTTCAGCAAAGATGTGGCTGGCGCGATCAAAGTGTCGAAACCGTCAGGCAGACCATCCGCAGGTGTGGCGGCTGGGTACATCCAGTTGGTTGTTGGGATGATGGATTGGAACGCGTCTGACACCATGAATTCCAAGAACTGGTCAGCCAATTCGGGCACATCGGTGCCTGCCACTTTGCCAGCGACTTCGACCTGCATGTAATGGCCGTCACTGAATTCCCATGCGACCTTGCTATCGTCTTCTTCGGCGATCAGGTGGTAGGCGGGCGACGTCGTGTAGGACAACACGGCATCCGCTTCGCCATCAAGGAACAGACCGTAGGCTTCGGACCAACCGGGTGTCACGGTGACAATGTTGTCAGCGATCGCGTCCCAGAATTGTGGGGCTTCGTCGCCGTAAACTTCTTTCGCCCACATCAGCAGACCAAGGCCCGGTGTGGATGAACGTGGGTCTTGGATCACGACCTTGATGTCGCTCTCGGCCAATTCGCGCAATGACGTCGGCGCGTCCGCGTCGGCGTTGCCTACAAAAGCGAAATAGCCCCAGTCAAACGGCATAAATTCCGTATCGGTCCAGCCCAATGGCAGCGTCAAGTCAGCCGTGATGCCGTGTGGTGCAAACAGACCTGTTTCACGGGCTGCGGCTGTCAGGTTTGTATCCAGTCCGAGCACGATATCGGCTTCGGTCCGTGGTCCTTCCAACTGCAAACGTGCCAGCAATGCAGCGCCGTCACCAGCCCCGACAAATTCCAGATCACATGCGCAGATTTCCTCAAACGCCGCTTCCACCGCAGGGCCGGGGCCCCATTCGCTGGTGAAGCTGTCGTAGGTGAGAACAGACAATTTCGGGGTCTCTGCCGTGGCTGCAGTCGCCAAGCAAAGTCCCGCAACAGCTGTCAGATAAGTGGTTTTGAACATCGTATCCTCCAAATGCGACGGGCGGATTGGGGGATAGCGTGTGTGCTAAACCTTCCCTCCGCCGGTCTTAACCGGTTCAGGTTCAACGGGTCAGCTTGCGCAATCTCAGCCGTATTGGCCCCCCGAGGTAGAGCGTTGGTAGGATGCTTTATGGGGAAGGGCAAGGGGAGCGGTTAACGCGTGTTAACGGCTAGCCATCGTTTCTAGCGTTTGTGATCCACGTGATCAGCGTTTCGCGGGCGTCGGCGTCCATCTGAATCGCGTTGGGTGGCGGCATGGCGTGTGAAACGCCAGCGTGCAGGTAAATCTGGGTTGCGTGTTTGGCGACGTCCGCTTGCGTTTCAAGGTACACGCCTTTGGGGGCCCAGCGAATGCCATCCCAGAAGGGTTCGCGCGCGTGGCACATCGAACAATTCCCAAGCACGGTGTTGTAGGCCTCGTCGAACCCTTCGGCAGACGCATAATGCTGTTCATAGGGCGTCATCGCGCGGGCTTCGGCCTGGTCGATGGTTTCTGTCGACCTGACTGATGACAGCCAAGCGATGATCAGCATGAGCAAGACGGTGACCGCCCACGTCCAGTTTGGACCAGCACCCGTGGCGTGCATCGTGTTGAAATAGTGTCGGATCGTAACGCCGGTCAGGAAAATCAGGCTTGCGATGATCCACGCGTATTCAGTCCCGAACGCCAGCGGGTAGTGGTTCGACAACATCAAGAACACGACTGGCAAAGTCAGGTAGTTGTTATGTGTCGACCGCAGCTTTGCGATCTTTCCATATTTTGCATCAGGCGTGCGCCCTGCTTTCAGGTCTGCGACAACGATGCGTTGGTTCGGCATAATTTGGAAAAACACGTTTCCTGTCATGATCGACGCGGTGAAAGCGCCAAGATGCAGTAACGCAGCGCGCCCTGTGAATATCTGGTTATACCCCCACGCCATCACAACGAGGATGACAAACAGCAACACCATCAACGTGGTTGGTTGTTCGCCAAGCTTGGATTTGCACAAGAAATCATAGGCCAACCAACCGATGGTCAGTGAACCGCCAGAGATCAGGATACCCTGCCACAACGTCAGATCAGCCTTGGTCGGATCGAGCAGGAATAATTCGCCACCGACCCAGTAGACGATCATCAAAAGGGCGGCACCAGACACCCACGTGATGTAGCTTTGCCATTTATGCCAGATCAGGTGTTCGGGCATGTTTGGGGGTGCGACGAGGTACTTCTGGATGTGATAAAAACCGCCGCCGTGCACCTGCCATTCTTCGCCATGCACGCCGTCGGGCATGTTCGGTGCTTTCTTTAGGCCAAGATCAAGCGCGATGAAAAAGAACGATGCGCCGATCCACGCCATGGCCGTGATCACGTGCAGCCAGCGGACGGAAAATGCGATCCAGTCCCAAAGAATTGCCATGTCGTACATTAGGGTCTCCGCCGTGCCATGTATAAAGTGCGGCCACACTAGGCCGCTTGTGATTATTCTGCTATTGCTTGGAATGGCCAAACAGCATCAAAAAATCCAGAACAATGTCATACCTCGATAATATCCGAACTTTTGTGCGCGTCTACGAACTCGGCAGTATGTCTGCTGCTGGGCGTGATCTGCGGATATCGCCTGCTGTGACATCAGCGCGGATATCGCAACTTGAGGAAAAATTGGGCGTTCGGCTGTTCCAGCGGACCACGCGCAGCCTGACCGCGACCGAACAAGGCCAAGCGTTCTATGGTGGAGCCTGCGAGGTACTAGAGGCCGTCGATGCCGCCGAAGCGAAGGTCGTGAACATCACCGATCAACCGCGCGGATCACTGTATGTTGCCGTGCCGTTGGGCATCGGGAAACGCTTGATCGCACCGCTTATTCCCGGTTTTTTGGAAGAATATCCTGACGTGCAGGTCAGGTTGCGGTTGACGGACCGGACAGTTGATCTGACGACGGAAGGGCTAGATCTGGCGTTTTTCATGGGCCAACCGACGGACAGCAATCTGCGGATGCGCAAAATCGCGGATGTGGAACGCGTGCTTTGCGCTGCGCCCGATTACATCGCGGCCCGTGGTCATCCCCTGGACGGCACAGCGTTGATTGCGGACGGCCACGAATGTCTGAACCTGCGCTTTCCGGGTGCAACCGAATTCCAGTGGCGGTTGATGACCCCCGATGGCCCCAAGAAGTTTCAGGTCGCGGGGCGTTACGAATGTGACGATGGCGATGTGTTGACCAATTGGGCGTTGGATGGCTGCGGCGTAGCGCTCAAGCCGGTATTCGAGGTCGCGGATCACATTGCGGCTGGCAGGCTTGTGGTCGTGGCGGATGAGACGCCACCAACGCCTGTGCAGCTGGCCTGCTTGTTCACGCACCGACGCAATCAAGACCCTAAGACACGGTTGTTTATGGACTACGTGATCAGCCGGATCGCACCGATTGTCCGCGCCGCCGATTAACTACCGCGATAGGTGCTGTAACCGAACGGAGATAGCAGCAGCGGCACGTGATAATGCGATTGCTCTGACATGCCGAACCGGATCGGGATGATATCAAGAAACCGCGGGTCCTCAGCGGGTGTGCCGATCGCATCAAGGTAGGCGCCCGCGTGAAACACCAATTCGTAGGTGCCAGTCGCAAAATCTGCGGCGGGTAGTATCTGGCTATCTGTGCGTCCGTCATCGTTGGTGGTCAGCGATGTGATGTGCGTCCGCGTGTCACCATCAATGCGGTACAGATCGATTTTCAGTCCCTGCGCAGGGCAGCCGCGCGCCGTATCAAGAACGTGAGTTGTTAAAAATCCGGTCATAACAGGTCTTTCCGCTGCAAAAGGTGCCTCTGATAAGGTCGGTCTATACGTCAGCCCGCCGCAAGTGCCAAAGGGGACGTGCAAGAGGCAGCTTCATGTTTTATTTGAAAACCAAGCTGATCAGTTTGATTTACAAGGTACCCGCATGATCAAGGAAAACAATGTGAACCGCTACCCCCGTGATATGACTGGTTACGGCGCCGTCCCGCCCGCAGCCAAATGGCCGAATGGGGCCAAGATTGCTGTGCAAATCGTACTGAATTACGAGGAAGGCGGCGAAAACAACATCCTGCACGGTGATCCCGCGTCAGAGGCGTTTTTGTCCGAAATCACAGGGGCGCAACCTTGGCCGGGGATGCGTCACTGGAACATGGAATCCTTGTACGAATACGGATCGCGTGCCGGTTTCTGGCGTGTGCACCGGATGCTGTCGGATTTGCCTGTCACGGTTTACGGTGTCGCTACGGCGCTTGCACGTGCCCCTGAACAGGTCGCGGCGATGCAGTCTTCGGGTTGGGAAATCGCCAGTCACGGTCTGAAATGGATCGAACACAAGGACATGCCAGAGGATGAAGAACGCGCCGCCATCGCTGAATCCATCCGCTTGCATACCGAAGTCACCGGCACTCCGCCGCGCGGCTGGTACACAGGTCGCTGTTCAAACGACACGGTGCGATTGGCCGCCGAAACCGGCAAGTTTGCCTATATCGCGGACAGTTACGCTGACGATCTGCCGTACTGGATGGAATTCGGGGATCAGGATCAGTTGATCGTGCCGTACACGATGGATTGCAACGACATGCGGTTCGGCATTCAGGCAGGTTTCACCACAGGTGATCAGTTTGAAAGCTACCTGAAAGACAGTTTCGACACGCTTTACGCTGAAGGTGCCGCTGGTGCGCCAAAGATGCTGTCGATCGGTTTGCACTGCCGGATCATCGGCCGTCCTGGGCGTGCTGCTGCCCTGCGCCGCGCGATCGCGCATTTCCAGTCGCATGACGGCGTTTGGTTCGCGACGCGTGAACAGATCGCAAATCATTGGGCCGCGACACATCCGCATCAGCGTTTTGCCCGCCCGTCGCAGATGGATCGCGCGACCTTCGTCGCGGAATATGGCGGCATTTTTGAACATAGCCCGTGGATCGCAGAAGGTGCGCATGCGTTGGAACTTGGGCCGACGCATGACACCGCACAGGGCGTGCATTCGGCACTTTGCCGCGTGTTCCGCACAGCATCCGATGATCAACGCCTAGGCGTGTTGCGGGCGCACCCAGATCTGGCAGGGAAGCTGGCAGCGGCGAAAAAGCTCACCGCCGAAAGCACCGCAGAACAGGCAAGCGCGGGCCTTGATGCGTTGACCGACGACGAACGCGAAATGTTCCAAGACCTGAACGCGCGTTACGTTGAAAAACACGGATTCCCGTTCATCATCGCAGTGGGCGACAATACGAAAGCGACCATCACAGCCGCCTTCAACCGACGACTTTTCAATGACACGGCTGATGAATTGCAAGAGGCCTGCCGCCAAGTCGAACGCATCGCGCAATTGCGCCTAATCGCGAAGTTCGGCACATGACCGTCCTGCATTTACAACCGCTGACGGCAGAGGCGTTCGCGCCGTTTGGCGATGTCTTAGAAGTCGCTGGTGACCCTGACAAAATCATCAACCAAGGACTTTGCGGACGGCATCATGACCTTGCCCAGCTCGACTTTGCAGATGGCAAGGCCGGGATCAGCTTGTTTAACGCGCAGGCCCGCAGTTTTCCCATCGCGCTTGATATGATGGAACGTCACCCCGACGGCAGCCAAGCGTTCATGCCGATGACGCACACGCCATTCGTTGTGGTTGTCGCTGCGGACGACAACGGCAAACCGGACCACCCACAGGCGTTTCTGACGCAAGCGGGCCAAGGCGTGAACTACCACCGCAACACATGGCACGGCGTACTGACACCGATCAGCGCACCGGGGCTATTCGCAGTGGTGGATCGGATCGGCGCAGGGCCGAACCTGCAAGAGCATTGGTTTGATACGCCTTTTCGTATTGTCGAAATGGGATCAACTTGAAATTGTGTGCGAAATCAATTTCAGGTGGTTCTCCAATGAGTGTTTTGCGGTTTTTGACGGGCGTTTGTCTGACTGTCCTTTGGTTCAGTCAGGCAATGGCGCAAACTGTGGTTATGTCCGGCGCTGACGATGCCAATTTCACAGCAAGCGTAGATTTATGGCTTGCAGGGGAAGATCCAATCGCGCTGGAAAAGCTGGCGCAACTGTCCAGCGATGGAAACCGTGCCGCGCAGGTTCTGCTTGCCAGTATCGCAGCACGCGGCAGTTTGCATACCCACGTGACGTCTGATCTGACCCGGCAAGACAGGATTGCACTGTTGCGCATAGCGGGTGGTTTGTCGGGCAAATCATGGCTCACCGAAGCGGCAAAGGAAGACGCCTTGGCAGTGGCACTGTTGCAATCGTCGCGGATTGGCGAAAAGGCCGCAGGCGTCGGCGCTCTTTTTGATCTTGGGGAGCCGCAAACTGCGATGTTGGCAGCGCAGGCCATGCTGCTTAACGGAGAGGGGCAAGACCTTATCGATAGCCTCACCGAACGCGAAGCGCGCCTACCACCAGAGGCTGGCCTGCTTGTGAGGTGGGCGTTGTCTAGCATCGCGAGCGGGGCAGGCGGCAATACGGGTTCCGCGAGAATTGCGCAGACACTTACGGGCAACGGGTTATTTTCAATCGTGGATTTTGCGTGGGTTGCAATATCGCCGCGGAAAATTATTGAAGACGCGGGTTTTCGAGACAATGTAATGGATGCGGTCGGTGATGTGCCGTCATGGACGCCTGTCACACAGTTTTGCAATGCCCACTGTCCAAAAACGCAAAGGGCCTGCGCTGCGTTAGGGGTAAGTTTGACGGTACTTGCGGGCCCGTTTCCGATGCGAAGCCCGTTAATGTCTGTTATCCCGAACGAAATGTACTGGGATAGTCCGCGTGCCGAAGGTGACCTAGCGCGGATCACAACGGATCTGGGTAAGCTAGACCAAGACTGGCTAGGCACTGTCGATGCGTGTTATGTCGATGCCATGGTTGCAGCGCAGGCTGATCACGGGGCGGCCAAAGGGCCTTAACGCGTCAGCGGCTTTAGGCCCATGTGCCGGTTCACGTCCTTGTATAGCAGATACCGGAATTTGCCCGGTCCACCTGCATAACATGCTTGCGGGCAGAACGCGCGCAGCCACATGTAATCGCCGGCCTCGACCTCGACCCAATCGGTATTCAGCCGATAAGCGGCTTTGCCTTCCAACACATACAGCCCGTGTTCCATCACGTGAGTTTCCAAGAATGGAATCACAGCACCGGGTTCAAACGTCACGATCGTCACATGCATGTCGTGGCGCAGATCAGTCGGGTCGACAAAGCGGGTCGTACCCCATTTGCCGTCTGTATCCGGCATAATCGTTGGGGCGATATCATTTTCGTTCAAGATCAGCACCTCTGGCATGGGCAATCCGGGGACAGCTTCATAGGCTTTTCTGATCCAATGGAACCGCAAAGTCGTGTCTGATGTGTTGCGCAAACTCCAATCGCTGGCGGGAGGGATAAAGGCGTATCCGCCTTCGGCTAGCTGATGCTTGGCCCCGTTGATTGAAAGGGTGGCGGTACCGTCCACGACAAACAAAACTCCCTCGGCGCTCGCGTCTGTTTCAGGCGTGTCAGAGCCACCATTCGGGGCGACTTCCATGATGTAATGCGAAAATGTCTCGGCGAAGCCAGTCATAGGACGCGCAATAACCCAGAGGCGCGTGTCGTTCCAAAATGGCAGGAAACTGGTCGTGATATCACGCATCGTGCCCTTAGGGATAACAGCGTAAGCGTCTGTAAATACGGCACGATCCGTCAAAAGCTGTGTCTGCGGAGGATGCCCGCCGGATGGAGCGAAATACGTGTTAGACATGTTATCCCTTTACGCGGCTTGAACAGAACGATTATGCGCGACCCTGCCAGTGTGGACCAGCGATAACGCCGCAAAGGACTTTACAGATTGTTTTGATAATACGCGGCCTGCGCCGCCGCATCTTTTCCGAAATAAGGAAAATGGTGCCCAGAAGAGGACTCGAACCTCCACGTCCATACAGACACCAGCACCTGAAGCTGGCGCGTCTACCAATTCCGCCATCTGGGCACGGTTGGTAGCGGTGATCTAGTGACCTGCGCGGTGCCTGTCAACGCGATTCGCACGGGTTTTTGCACGAACACGGCTCTACCATGCGATCCTATCCGCAAAACCCGTTAAAACATGCGAAACCGAACTGTGCCTTTCGTCTTGTCTGCCACGGCTGTCAGGCGTAAACACGGGCGAAATCAATGAAAGGCCAGCCTCATGTCCAAGCTTGTTACCATTTTTGGCGGTTCCGGTTTTGTCGGGCGTTACATCGCATTGCGGTTGGCCAAAGAAGGCTGGCGTGTGCGTGTTGCTGTACGCAATCCTGAACAGGCCGGTTTTGTACGCCCTTACGGTGTGGTTGGTCAGGTCGAACCTGTATTCTGCAACATCCGTGATGACGCAAGCGTCGCGGCTGTGACCCAAGGCGCCGATGCGGTTGTGAACTGCGTAGGTGTGCTGGCCGAGACTGGCAAAAACACCTTTGAAGCCGTCCAAGCGGAAGGTGCCGAACGCGTGGCGCGGATCGCTGCGGGCATGGGCATTGACCGTATGGTGCATATCTCTGCCATTGGTGCGGATGCCGACGCTGACAGCGATTACGCCAAGACCAAAGCGCAAGGCGAAGCAGGCGTTCTTGAACATATGCCAAACGCGATGATCCTGCGTCCGTCGATTGTGTTCGGTGCAGAAGACGAATTCTTTAACCGGTTCGCAGGTATGTCCCGTTTTGGGCCGATCCTGCCTGTCGTCGGTGCGGACACGAAATTCCAGCCTGTCCATGTGGACGATGTAGCTGCTGCCGCTGTCAAAGGCGTGAATGGCGAAGCGTCCGGCGTGTTCGAACTTGGCGGGCCAGAGGTGAAAACCTTCCGCGAACTGATGCAAGACATGCTTGCTGTCGTGCGCCGCCGTCGTTTGATCCTGAACGTGCCGTTCTTTGTGGCAAAGATCATGGCATCGGTCTTTGGCATTGGGCAGTTTCTGACAGCCGGAATCGTCAAGGCACCGATCACGAAAGATCAGGTTATCAATCTGGCCGTTGATAATGTCGTGTCTGGTGATGCGCGGGGCTTTGATGCGTTGGGGATCCGTCCTGCAACGATGGCGACGATCCTGCCAGATTATTTGTGGCGGTTCCGCCCGTCCGGTCAGTACGACGCTATCAAGGAATCTGCGAAAAACTTGCGGACCTAAAGGCTTGCGCGGCAGGGTAGTCTCACACCAGACACCCCAACGCGCAGGCCTTTCATGACACCAACCCGTATTACCGCCGCGACCCCAATTCAGTTTCGCGGGCCATTGCCTGTTTCTGTCGACGTCGTGATTATCGGTGGCGGTGCTGTTGGTGTTTTTGCGGCTCTGTATTTGGCCGCTTTATCGACGTTTCAAAGCTGAATATTGGGCCAGGGCTTTAGCTGTAGGCGATAAAAAGCAGAACCACGCCAAGGATGATCCGGTAAATGACATAGGGTGTGTAGCTGACCGATTGCAGCAGCTTCATCATCAAGAAAAGTGCGGCGAGTGCGGCGATACAGGACATGGCCGCGACGATGGCGATATCGCCCATCACGCCGGGCGTTCCGATGACATCGAGGCTCAACAGTGCCGCCGAGGCGATGATCGTCGGGATCGACATCAGCATCGCCAGCCGCGCCGCGTCGCGCCGATTATAACCCAGTTGCCGCGCGCCTGTAATGGTGATGCCTGACCGCGACGTGCCGGGGATCAATGCGATGCACTGCCACAGCCCCATGATAAACGCATGCTTTAATGTCCATTCTTCGGCGCTGCGTGTCTCTGCGCCCTTTTGGTCGGCCCAATACAGAACGATACCAAAGATCAGCATCGACCAACCGATCACAGTGATCCCTCGCATCGCGTCAGCCAAACCAGTAACTTTCAAAATCAAGCCGACGGCAATGACAGGAATGGTTCCGATTAACAGGCAAAGGGCCAAAAAGGCACCTTTGGTGTCGATCTTCCCGCGCAGCAGTCGCAACGTACCAAACAGGGCCAGCTTCACGTCCGACCAAAAGTAGATGATGACCGCAATCAGGGTGCCAACATGGGCCGCGACGTCGATGACCTGACCTTGATCATCAAGACCAGTCAGGGACGGAAGAAGAATCAGGTGGCCCGATGAGCTGACAGGTAGAAACTCTGTCAGGCCTTGAATAAGGGCAACGAGGATAAGATTGAACAGCGGCATGTACGATCCTTGATTCGGTTTCGCGCACCATAGACCCCTTTAAAATCGGGGAAAGTGTCGAATTAGGGTTCGATCCGGACCTAAAAAATCGACTAGACCCGAAAATTATTATCGCTTTGATGTCAAAATCCGATTAATAGGTCAACAGTGCTGACTTTTCATTTCTGACGCTCCCGCATAAAAGGGCGCTCTAGCCCTTTGACAGGAGGATGCCATGGCCGGCCAGAAGATGCTCAAGTTCGTAAACGTCGAACGCGATATGCCAGAAAAACGCGTACCTAATTTGCGCAACACGGATTTTCAGGAAATCTACGCTGAATTTGCGACGGCCAAAGCCGAAGAGCAAGCAAGTCGCTGTTCCCAGTGTGGCGTCCCTTATTGTCAGTCGCATTGTCCGCTGCACAACAACATTCCGGATTGGCTACGTCTGACTGCTGAGGGTCGCTTGCGCGAAGCCTATGAAGTATCCCAAGCCACAAACACTTTCCCGGAAATCTGTGGTCGCATCTGCCCGCAGGACCGTCTGTGCGAAGGCAATTGCGTAATCGAACAATCTGGCCATGGCACTGTCACCATTGGCGCGGTTGAAAAATACATCACAGACACCGCATTCGAAGAAGGTTGGGTCGCCCCGATCCGTCCGCATATGGAACGCACCGAAAGCGTTGGCATCATCGGCGCGGGTCCGGGTGGTCTTGCTGCCGCTGACATGCTGCGCCGTGAAGGCGTGCAGGTCACCGTTTATGATCGTTACGATCGCGGGGGCGGTCTGCTGACTTACGGTATTCCAGGCTTTAAGTTGGAAAAAGACGTTGTGATGAAACGCATGGCGCAGCTCGAAGATGGCGGCGTTGAATTCGTACTGAACTGCAATGTTGGCGAAGACATCTCATTCGACGCGATCCGCGGCAAGCACGACGCGGTCTTGATTGCGACGGGTGTTTACAAAACACGCGACCTAGAAGCGCCGGGTTCTGATGCGGACGGCATTGCCGACGCGATTGATTATCTGACTGCCAGCAACCGCAAATCATTCGGCGATGTTGTCGAAGAATTCGAAAGCGGTGAGTTGAACGCCGAAGGCAAACGCGTTGTCGTCATCGGCGGCGGCGATACCGCGATGGACTGTGTACGCACAGCTATCCGTCAGGGCGCAACATCCGTGAAATGCCTGTACCGTCGTGACAAAGCGAACATGCCCGGATCACAACGCGAAGTGCAAAACGCCGAAGAAGAAGGCGTCGAATTCGTCTGGCTGTCTGCCCCGAACGGCTTCGAAGGTAACACAGTCACAGGCGTGAACGTCCAGAAAATGCGTCTTGGTCAGCCCGATGCGACGGGTCGTCAGGTGCCTGAGCTGATCGAAGGTGCTGATTACGTCGAAGAAGCTGATCTTGTGATCAAGGCGTTGGGTTTCACACCCGAAGACATTCCCGCGCTGTGGGGCGTTGAAGGTCTGGAAGTCACGCGTTGGGGTACGATCAAGGCGCAATTCGAAACGGGCCAAACCAGCCTTGATGGCGTGTTTGCCGCAGGTGACATCGTGCGCGGTGCGTCGCTTGTTGTCTGGGCGATCCGTGACGGACGTGACGCGTCAGCCGCAATCCTACAGTATCTATCCCAAGCCACATCAGTCGCAGCGGAGTAAACTTATGAAGAAGACACTGACTTGCTTTTTGATCAGCGCAGCGGTTCCTGCTGTCGCCCAAACTGCCGAAGTATTTGAATTGCCAGCGGGCTGCGATGCCTACCTGACAATCCAGACCGAAGCCTGTTCTGTCGACCATATCTTTACCTGTGAAGGTGACGCCGAAGGCCACCAGCGCCGGATCAGCATTGGCGAAAACGGCGTCACATACGCCGGTGAGATTGATGAAGAAACGCAGTGGGTTGAAAGTTTCCACGTCGGGTCCGGTCATGTTGAACGGCTCGAGGCGGAACCGCGTGATCGCGCGTCTTTCTCTGAACTGGTTGAGATGGGCATCGACACCTACGACTTTATGACCGAATCCGAAGAAGTCGGGAAAACACGCTATGTGGGTCAGGATTCGTTGACGGGAGAACAGATCACCATCGACGGCGTTGTGCTTGATCAGACGCAATACAACATCACCGCTTATGATGAAGCAGGTGATGTGAAATGGGCGTCTGAAGGGAATGAATATATTTCCCTGCGCTTCAACATGTTCCTTGCCGGATCCAGCAAAGTCACGACTGAAAACGGCACCTTTGATAACGACGACAATCCGGTTGAATTCATCTTCCCAGGTGAGCCCGGCTTTTTGTCAGCTAACCCAAAACACGGCTGCGGTGAGACTTTGTCGTCTGCCCCATCCCTGATCCAACGCTTGGAGTCCCTCAATGACAAACTTTGATGAAAACTGGGTCGCCGCCGAAGAGGCAAAGCGCCAATGGATGAACGACAACGGCCTGTACCGTGAAGAAGAAGAACATTCTTCGTGTGGTGTTGGTCTTGTTGTAGCGATCGACGGTGAAGCGTCGCGTGGCGTTGTGCAAAAGGGCATCGATGCGCTAAAAGCGATCTGGCACCGTGGTGCTGTTGATGCGGACGGTAAAACTGGCGATGGCGCTGGTATCCACGTCCAAATTCCCGTGCAATTCTTCTACGATCAAGTACGCCGCACAGGTCACGAACCGGATCAGGATAAGCTGATCGCGGTTGGTCAGGTGTTCCTGCCGCGTACCGATTTCGGCGCACAAGAACGCTGCCGGACCATTGTTGAGGCCGAAGTGCTGCGCATGGGCCACTACATCTATGGCTGGCGCCATGTGCCTGTGAACGTGAAATGCTTGGGCGATAAGGCCAACGCGACACGTCCGGAAATCGAACAAATCCTGATTCGCAATGAGAAGGACATCGACGAGGAACAGTTCGAACGCGAACTGTATATCATCCGTCGTCGTATCGAAAAAGCGGTGACAGGTGCAGGCGTTGCAGGCTTCTATTTCTGCTCTTTGTCTTGCCGTTCGATCATCTACAAAGGCATGATGCTGGCCGAACAGGTTGCCGATTTCTATCCTGACCTGCTCGAGGATCGTTTTGAATCTGCGTTCGCGATCTACCACCAGCGTTATTCCACAAACACATTCCCACAGTGGTCATTGGCTCAGCCGTTCCGCATGTTGGCGCACAACGGCGAGATCAACACGCTAAAGGGCAACGTCAACTGGATGCGGTCCCACGAAATTCGCATGGCGTCCGGCGCATTTGGTGAAATGGCGGAAGACATTAAGCCGATCATCCCGTCAGGCACATCTGACTCAGCCGCGCTCGATTCCGTGTTCGAAGTTCTGGTGCGCGCAGGTCGCGACGCACCTATGGCCAAGACAATGTTGGTACCCGAAGCATGGGCGCATCAAGCCGTGGATATTCCGAAGGCTTGGCAGGACATGTACGGCTATTGCAACGCTGTGATGGAACCATGGGATGGTCCTGCGGCCCTTGCGATGACCGACGGTCGTTGGGTTTGTGGTGGTCTGGACCGGAACGGTCTGCGTCCACTGCGTTATGTCGTGACTGGCGACGGCCTGCTGATCGCGGGTTCCGAAGTGGGCATGGTCACCATCGACGAATCCACAGTCGTTGAAAAAGGCGCGCTTGGTCCGGGGCAGATGATTGCCGTGGATATGAAAGAGGGCAAACTGTTCCACGACACCGAAATGAAAGACACGCTGGCCGCAGCGCAGCCATTTGGTGATTGGGTGAGCAAGGTTAACAACCTTTCACTGTCGATGCGCGACCTGCCAGAAACATCTGTTTTCGCGGGCGAAGAGCTGCGCAAACGTCAGGTGGCTGCTGGCTATTCCATCGAAGAGCTGGAAAATGTGTTGGCCCCGATGGCCGAAGACGGCAAGGAAATGATCGCGTCCATGGGCGACGACACACCTTCTGCGGTTCTGTCCAAGAAATACCGTCCGCTGTCCCATTTCTTCCGCCAGAACTTTTCTCAGGTGACAAACCCGCCAATCGATTCACTACGTGAAAGCCGCGTGATGTCGTTGAAAACACGGTTTGGTAACCTCAAGAACGTTCTGTCCGAAGACAGCAGCCAAACCGAAATCGTCATGCTCGAAAGCCCGTTTGTGGCGAACGCAGAATTTGACAAAATGGTTGCGCATTTTGGGGACAACGTCGCGTTCATCGACTGTACGTTTGAAACAGGCCGCGACGCGTTGCGCGCGGGGCTGCAACGCATTCGTGCCGAAGCGGAAGATGCCGTGCGTTCAGGCGCTGGTCACCTTGTTTTGACTGACCAACACCAGTCCGAAACACGCGTACCGATGCCGATGATCCTCGCGACATCTGCTGTGCATTCCGGCCTGACCAAGAACGGTCTGCGGACATTCTGTTCCATCAACGTGCGCTCTGCCGAATGTATCGATCCGCATTACTTTGCGGTTCTGATCGGCTGTGGTGCGACAACTGTGAACGCTTATCTGGCACAGGATTCGATTGCTGATCGTATCGGACGTGGCCTGATCGAAGGGTCCTTGATTGATGCTGTGCGCCGTTACCGCGCAGCCGTTGACGCGGGTCTGCTGAAGATCATGTCGAAGATGGGTATTTCGGTACTGTCGTCTTACCGCGGTGGTCTAAATTTCGAAGCCGTCGGTCTGGGTCGCGCGATGTGCGCCGAATATTTCCCTGGCATGCAGTCACGGATTTCCGGCATCGGGACCATCGGTATCCAAGCCAAGGTCGAAGAAGTTCACGCAAAAGGCTGGAAAGCGGCGAACGACGTGCTGCCAATCGGTGGGTTCTACAAATCCCGTCGGTCCGGAGAAAAACACGCGTGGGAAGCGCAGACAATGCACATGCTGCAAGCCGCTTGTAACAAAGCGTCCTACGCGATGTGGCAGCAGTTCTCGAAGTCCATGCAATCGAACCCGCCGATCCATTTGCGCGACTTGCTTGCGATCAAAACAATGGGCGACGCGATCCCGATTGAAGAAGTCGAAAGCATCACGTCGATCCGCAAACGGTTCGTGACACCGGGCATGTCTTTGGGTGCTTTGTCACCAGAGGCGCACAAGACCCTGAACGTTGCGATGAACCGGATTGGTGCGAAATCCGATTCTGGTGAAGGCGGCGAAGATCCGGCGCATTTCCATCCGGAACCAAATGGTGACAACCCGTCTGCGAAGATCAAACAGGTCGCGTCTGGCCGGTTTGGTGTGACAGCAGAATATCTGAACCAATGTGAAGAGCTTGAAATCAAGGTCGCCCAAGGTGCGAAACCGGGTGAGGGTGGTCAGCTGCCGGGGATGAAAGTCACTGATCTGATCGCGCGTCTGCGCCATTCGACCAAAGGCGTGACGCTGATTTCACCGCCGCCGCACCACGATATCTATTCGATCGAGGACCTTGCGCAGCTGATCTACGATCTCAAGCAGATCAACCCGCGCTGTAAGGTGACGGTTAAACTGGTGGCGTCGTCTGGCGTTGGGACTATTGCTGCTGGTGTTGCAAAGGCCAAGGCCGACGTGATCCTGATTTCAGGTCACAACGGTGGTACTGGTGCGTCCCCTGCGACATCCATCAAATACGCGGGTTTGCCGTGGGAAATGGGTCTGACCGAAGCACACCAAGTGCTCGCGATGAACAACCTGCGTGAACGTGTGACTTTGCGGACTGATGGTGGCCTGCGCACAGGTCGTGACATCGTCATGGCCGCGATGATGGGTGCCGAAGAATACGGTATCGGCACTGCCGCATTGATCGCGATGGGCTGCATCATGGTCCGTCAGTGTCAGTCCAACACATGTCCGGTAGGCGTGTGTACACAGGACGAAGCACTGCGCGAAAAGTTCACAGGTAACGCCGATAAGGTCGTGAACTTGATCACATTCTACGCCACCGAAGTCCGCGAAATCCTCGCGTCTATTGGTGCACGTAGCCTTGATGAAGTGATCGGTCGTGCTGATCTGCTGACGCAGGTATCACGTGGCTCTGCTCATCTTGATGACCTTGATCTGAACCCGCTTCTGATCACTGTCGATGGCGCTGGCGAGATCAAATATGACCGCAACAAACCACGCAACGCGGTGACCGATACGCTTGACGCGCAAATCGTAAAGGACGCGGCACGCTTTTTGAACGACGGCGAAAAGATGCAGCTTGATTACGCAGTGCAAAACACACTGCGGACCATCGGGACACGTACATCCAGCCACATCGTCAAACAGTTCGGGATGCGCAACAACCTGCAACCTGACCATCTGACCGTGAAACTGCGCGGTTCTGCGGGCCAGTCGCTTGGTGCTTTTGGTGCGCCGGGTCTAAAGCTGGAAGTGTCCGGCGATGCCAACGACTACGTGGGTAAAGGTCTGTCTGGCGCGACCATCGTTGTACGTCCGCCAATGGCGTCCCCACTGGTGGCTGCAAATAACACGATCATCGGGAACACTGTGCTTTATGGTGCGACTGCGGGTTATCTGTTTGCGGCTGGCCGCGCAGGTGAACGTTTTGCCGTACGGAACTCCGGTGCGCAGGTCGTGATCGAAGGCTGCGGCACAAACGGTTGTGAATATATGACTGGCGGTGTGTCCGTAATCCTTGGGTCGATTGGTGCCAACTTCGGTGCTGGTATGACAGGCGGGATGGCGTACATCTATGATCCTGAGGGTGCCGCAGGCGACCTGATCAACATGGAAACGCTGGTGACATGCCCAGTGACTGTTCCGGCTTGGGAAGATCAGCTTCTAGGGCTGATCAAGCGCCACTTGGCTGAAACAGACAGTCGCAAAGCTGCTGAAATTCTGCAGAATTGGGATACTGAAAAAGCCAACTTCGTGCAGGTTTGCCCGAAAGAAATGCTGGTGCACCTCAAGCATCCGCTGACGACTGAAGAACAGGCAATTCCAGCGGAATAAGATCGAGGGGACAGCCGCAGGGCTGTCCCCTTTGCTTTTCAAGTCGCGTTGCACGTGTGCAACATTGCTGTGTGCCCGCTTCACGTCACCTTTTAGACAAAATCGAATAATAGTCTGTCTATACATGAGTTAGTGTATTGGACTTTTGACGTGGCTGATTTCACTCTAACCGCCCAAAATGTGAACGGAGATCCGTTTACGGATGGCAGCAATATCAACATCGTCGCGAATTCGACGACCCAATTGATATTTCAGGACGTCGATAACCAACTTGGTGGGCCGACCGGCGGCGAAACAGTGTCGATCGATGGTGGCGTTACCTTTTTGACCTATACATTCTTAGGTTATGGCGATGTGCGGGCGGATTCATCCCAAGACGCTGCTTTTGTCAGGGTGAATTTGGCGGATGGCTCAACGCAAACATTTGCGGTTGATATGAACGCCGATGGTGACGGCCTACCAAACCTAAGCAATGGTAACACAAAGCTGGCGACGACCGATCTGGATACGGATCGCGTGTCCAATTTTCCTGTCCCGCCCTGTTTCGTGTCAGGGTCATTGATCAGGACGGACAAAGGTTACCGGAAAGTCGAAGACTTGGTCGCAGGTGATCTGGTTTGGACGCGTGACCACGGATTTCAGCCTATCGTTTGGCACGGGCGGCGCAGCGTTTGGGGTGGCGGAGATTTCGCTCCGATCCGGTTCGCCCCTGGTGCATTTGGCAACGATACCGCACTGTTGGTGTCACCGCAGCACCGCATGCTCGTCACCGGTTGGATTCCTGAATTCTATTTCGGAGAGAAAGAAGTGCTTGTCGCCGCAAAGGATCTTGTCGATGGCGATCTGATCACATCCGAACCGGTTCAGACCGTGACGTACCATCACATTCTGTTTGCCCAGCACGAAGTTATTCAGGCTAACGGGACCTGGTCCGAAAGCTTTTATCCCGGAGACTACATTCTCGGGGCGATGCCGGGCGTTTCCGCAGAACTCTTTGCCCTGTTTCCCGAACTGAAGGATGACGGTGTGGATCACGGGCTTTGCATGGCTCGTCCGAACCTGTCAGGTCGTGAAGCAATTGTCCTACAATCCGAAGCTGTGTTTGCCGCTTGATCGGTGTGGCGACACGTGCGATCGCGTGCGACCATGCTTGACCAGATGCCCGTGCCTATGACTTAAGGCGTTATGGCCAAATCAACCCGTAAAACCAAAGCAAAGCCGCGCAAGCCTGCGAAAAAGGCGATGCCGGGGACGTCGCTGATCCAAAGGATGCGGCGCTGGTTTTGGCGGGTCGTACTTGGCGCCATCGCTGTCGTCGTAGGGCTGACAGTGCTCTACGCCGTCGTGAACCCACCAACGACGCCCTATATGTTTCAAGAAGGTCGCCGTGTCGGGGATGTGGCATACGACTTTGTTCCACTCGAAAACATTGCACCTGTGATGGCCCGCTCTGCGGTGGCGGCAGAGGACGCGAATTTCTGCCTGCACTGGGGGCTGGATGTGAACGCAATTCGCGACCGGATTGAACGGGGCGGCACAGGCGGGGCCTCCACGATTTCGCAGCAGGTCGTCAAAAATGTCTACCTGTGGCATGGCCGATCTTGGGTGCGCAAAGCGACGGAAGCATTGTGGACACCTCTGACGGAACTGATCTGGACAAAGCACAGGGTGCTCGAACTCTACCTGAACGTTGCTGAATTCGATGAAGGCGTGTTTGGGGTGCAGGCCGCAGCGCGTCATTATTTTGGCGTCAATGCGTCCGACCTATCGGCGGTACAAGCGGCACGACTTGCTGCAATCCTGCCGTCTCCAAAAACGCGATCTGCATCGAACCCGTCCAATGCGACCCGCAGGCGTGCGGCATCAATTCTGGACGGTGCAGCAACGATCCGTGTCGACGGGCGGGCCGCTTGTTTCAACGGCGAATAGAGACGCCCATTGAAACAGGACGCCGGTTGCGGCATTGAAGACAAGCACCACAAGAGGGACCCCAATGAATCGTTTGTACCATTACCCGCTGTCACCTTTTTCTCGCAAAGTGCGCCTGAGCCTTGCTGAGAAGAAAATTGAAGTGGAACTGGTCGAAGAACGGTACTGGGAACAGGACAGCGATTTCCTGCGGCGCAATCCTGCGGGCAAAGTGCCGATCTTGAAGCTGGGCAACCGGACGATGGCCGATAGTGCCGCGATCTGCGAATATTTGGAAGAAGCGCATCCGACGCCTGCTTTGCTGCCAAAAGGGGCCGAAGCACGTTACGAAGTCCGCCGTCTGGTCGCGTGGTTTGACGACAAGTTTTACAAAGAAGTGACGTCGATGCTGGTCGGCGAACGCGTGTTCCGCAAGGTGATGGGGACAGGATATCCCGACAGCGCGAACGTGAAATCAGGTGCGAAGGCGATCCGGTATCATCTGGATTACATGACGCATTTGCTGGACCAACGTCGGTGGTTGGCAGGCAATGAAATGTCTTTGGCGGATTTCGCAGCTGCGGCGCAACTGTCCTGTTTGGATTATATCTCTGACGTGGATTGGAACCGGTCCGAGATCGTCAAAGACTGGTACGCAAAGATCAAATCACGGCCTGCCTTCCGGACGTTGCTGGCCGATCAGGTGCCGGGTTTCCCACAACCGCGCCACTATGCGGACCTTGATTTTTAAACGCGGGACGATTTTTCGCGATAAATCGGTTGGGGGCCAGCCCCCAAACCCCTGAGATATTTAGGACCAAAAGAAATATGGGCCTGCGTGATGATCTTGTCGCTTTCGCCACGGACGCAGGTTTTGCGAAGGTTGGCATTTGTCGGCCTGACGCGGCACCTGAAACTGCGGACAGATTAGCTGCTTTCGTTGATGCCGACATGCATGGTCAAATGGCTTGGATGGCAGAACGGATGCATTGGCGGGGTAATGCCGCAGCCCTTTGGCCTGCTGCCAAATCGGTGATCATGCTCGCCGAGGTTTATACGCCTGATCATGATCCGTTGGCTGTTTTGGAGCAACCGGATTGCGCGGCGATTTCCGTCTATGCCCAAGGCCGCGATTATCATGACGTTGTCAAAAAGCGTCTCAAGCGGGTTGGGCGCTGGTTGATCGAACAGGACCCGAGCGCGGAAATAAAAGTATTTGTTGATACGGCTCCGGTTATGGAAAAACCGTTGGCACAGGCCGCCGGATTGGGCTGGCAGGGCAAGCATACCAATTTGTTGGGGCGTGATCTGGGGTCGTGGTTCTTTTTGGGCGCAATTTTCACGACGCTTGATTTTGAACCGGACGCGCCAGAGCAAAGCCATTGCGGCAATTGCACCGCGTGTCTGGATATCTGCCCGACCAATGCTTTTCCCGCGCCTTATCGACTGGATGCCCGACGGTGTATTTCGTATCTGACGATTGAACATAAGGGTCCTGTTGATCTCGAATTGCGGGGGTTGATGGGCAACCGGATTTACGGTTGCGACGATTGCTTGGCGGTTTGTCCGTGGAACAAGTTTGCCCAAGACGGGCGCGATGCGAAATATGATCCGCGTGCTAACAACCTTGCCCCGCCTTTGGCTGTACTTGCCGCACTTGATGATGCGGATTTTCGCGCAAGGTTTTCGGGGTCTCCGATCAAACGAATTGGGCGGGACCGATTTGTGCGTAATGTTCTGTATGCAATCGGAAATTCCGGCGATCCAACGCTCGTTGATGCGGCGAAGCCATTGGTCAATGATACCGATCCAGCCGTTGCTGATGCTGCCCGTTGGGCCATTGATTGCCTGACCACGGGAACTTGAATTGGCTTTGGGCAGTTGCACCTTACGCTGTGCATTAGCCCCGAGAAAAGGATTGCGACCATGCGTTTGACCCTGCTGTTATTTGTACTTCCCACGCTGGCCATTGGTCAGGTTGAACAGGGCGCGCCTAATGCCGGTTTCGACCCTGCATTCCCTGAACAGACCCGCGCCCCTGCGTTGGAAGCAACCCCCGTTACCACGACGATTTTCGCGGATGGTCTGCAGCGCCCTTGGGGGATCGTCGCATTGCCTGATGGCGGCTTTGTGGTGACTGAACGGCCTGGCAGAATGCGATTGATCGATGCGGACGGTGTGTTGTCTGATCCGATAACCGGTCTGCCCGATGTCTGGGATCAAGGACAGGGCGGTTTGCTGGATGTTGCCGCGTCCCCCAATTTTGCGACGGACCGTACGTTGTTCTGGACCTACGCAAAGCCGGTCGATGGTGGTGCTGTCACCGCCGCTGCGCGCGGCATAATTGGGGACGACAACACGTTAACAGACGTCCGCGACATCTTTGTGCAGTCGAACCCGACATCGAAGGGCCAGCATTTCGGCAGTCGCGTGATTCCGATGTCTGACGGTACCGTTTGGATCACAACCGGCGATCGCGGCGCCGGTGATGATGGCACATTGGTGCAAGATATCACAACGACGCACGGCAAGGTCATTCGCGTCACAGACACAGGCGGCGTGCCGACGTCGAACCCTTTTGTGAACCAGCTTGGCGATGACGCCGTTTGGTCCTACGGGCACCGCAATATGCAGGGTGCAACGATTGGGCCAGATGGTGCGCTTTACACCATTGAACACGGTCCGCGCGGTGGGGATGAGTTGAACAAACCGGTGGCCGGTGGCAATTACGGCTGGCCGCTTGTATCCTACGGGATCAATTACCGTGGCAGCGACGTCGGTGAAGGGGTGGCGGTGCAAGACGGCACAGAACAGCCGGTTTACTACTGGGATCCGGTGATCGCGCCAGGTGGTATGTCGTTTTACGACGGTCCTTATTCGGATTGGCAGGATGATCTTCTGATCGGATCGCTGAACCCCGGTGCGCTTGTGCGTCTGAAGATGACAGACGGGTTGGTCACGGGGGAAGAACGGCTTTTGACCGACGTGGGCCGCGTCCGCGATGTAGAGGTCACCGCAGACGGTCGCGTCTTTGTACTGATCGACGACACGGACGGTGCGGTGCTTGAAGTTGTGGTGGGGGAATAATGCTAAAACTCCGTCTTGCCCGTATCGCCAGCGCGATTGAACGCCGCCTCGACCCGCTTATTCAGCGGCGACACGTGGCATCGGTGATCGCGCCTTATATCGGTTACGCGACGCCCGAACACCTTGTCGTGCGCGGGCGTGTGCTCGGCAACGCGCAGAAAACGGTAGCCCATGCTAATCAAAGTAAATGGCGGAATTTACGTCAGATGGTGGCTCTATTCCTGACCGATGAGGTCGCCGATGTGACTGTGACCTGCGGTGACTACACGGCAGTGACGGACGAGGAAGGGTATTTTACCATTCTCGTGCCACGCGGTGACCAAACAGGTTGGACCGATCAGGTGATTTCGGCAGGCGACGTGACTGCTGTTTGCCCTGTGTTCGTTCCACACCCTGATGCGGATTTCGGCGTGATCTCTGATATTGATGATACAATGATGGAAACGGGCGCCTATTCGTTGTGGCGCAACTTGTGGACGTCTTTGACGGGTAATGCCTTGACGCGGAAGGTCTTTCCTGACGCGGTTACGTTGATGACGCAGTTGCACCAGAATGGGCGCAATCCCGTCTTTTTCATCAGTTCGTCACCTTGGAATATGCACGGTTTCCTTGATCAGATTTTCGCACGCACTGGATTGCCCAAAGCGCCCAAGTTCTTGCGCGATTACGGGATATCGGAAACGCAATTCATCACAGGCACTCATGGGGACCATAAGGGAAGCGCGATTGATCGTGTCCTTGCTGCAAATCCTGATTTGGCGTTCTATCTGATCGGTGACACGGGCCAGCACGATGCGCATGTGTATCGCGACGCCGTTCAGCGACACCCCGGTCGGATCAAGCAGGTAATCTTGCGCGCACCCGGCGATGGGGCCGATGCAGATGACATGTCTTATGTTGATGCGATCCGCGCGCTGGGCGTGCCGGTGGACGTCGCGCCAGATTATATCGATACAATTGCGGCCTTGCACCCAGATGAACCAAGCCTAGTGTGACCCCGAAAGGGGCCGCCAATGCAACCTGTCCATGGTATCGCGCTCAAGGTAATTTCTGTATGTATGTTTGTCTGTATGGCCAGCCTGATCAAGGCGACGGCTGACAGTGTACCGCCTGGCCAAGCCGTCTTTTTCCGGTCGTTCTTTGCGCTGCCGATTATCTTTGGCTGGCTCGCGATGCGGCATGAATTGCGGGACGGGTGGAAAACCAATAACCCCTTGGGCCATTTCTGGCGCGGATTGATCGGGACGGGCGCTATGGGGCTCGGGTTCACTGGTCTGGGCCTGCTGCCGCTGCCTGAAGTCACGGCGATTGGCTACGCAGCCCCCCTGTTGGTGGTTGTCTTTGCTGCGATGTTTCTGGACGAAAAAGTCGGGATATTCCGGTTGTCCACCGTCGCTTTGGGCATGGTCGGGGTTTTGATCGTGCTGTCACCGCGCCTGTCCGCTGCGCTGGGCGTGTCCGAAACACTGGGCGCATTGGTGGTCTTTATGGGGGCCGTTCTGGCGGCACTCGCACAGGTTTTTGTGCGCAAGTTGGTCGCGACCGAGGGTACGGCAGCGATCGTGTTCTGGTTCACAGTCACATCAAGCATCTTGTCGTTGTTTACGATTCCTTGGGGCTGGGCATGGCCCGGCTGGTCAGCGGCGGCTTTGTTGATTTGTGCGGGGCTTTTCGGCGGGATCGGTCAAATTTTCTTAACATCAAGCTATCGCTACGCCGACGCGTCGTTGGTCGCGCCCTTTGACTATACGTCCATGCTGTTAGCGCTCGGCATCGGGTATTTCATCTTTGACGAAGTCCCCACGGCGACAATGCTTCTGGGTGCCGCGATTGTTATCTCTGCGGGGGTTTTGATCATCTGGCGTGAACGGACGTTGGGCCTGCAAAGAGCACAAGCACGCAAAGCGATGGGATCAATTGGCGGGAAGTGACGCTAGGGCGCGTGATTTTCATCGGCCAACGACGCGTTGATCTGCTACAGTCTTGAAACGGGCTGCTGCAAAAGGAAAACGCATGCGCAAAATTTCGATGGTCTTCATTGCGGCAATCGCTGCGCTGCATTTTTATATCGCATGGTTTGAAATCTTCGCGTGGACCACACGTGGCCCCAAAATCTTTACGACTTTCCCTGAAGAGCTGTTCGAACAGACAATCGTTCTGGCGGGCAATCAGGGCATCTACAATGCGTTTCTTGCGGTTGGTTTGGTGTGGTCGTTGCTGATCAAGGATCGGTATTGGTCGGCAAATGTCGCGACCTGCTTTTTGCTTTTTGTGGCGGCTGCGGGATTGTTCGGGGCTGCAACCGCGTCGCCTAGCATCCTGTTTGTACAGACGGTGCCTGCGACCATCGCGTTGGTCTTTAGCTATTTGGGACGCAAGTCCGACAGCTAAACGTCAATAAAAAGGGGCGCCGAAGCGCCCCGATCTGATTACATGCGAACCAGTTTTTCGTAGTCCGATGCGATTTCTTGTGCCATGGCGCCAACTTCAAAGTTGTAGTCGCCGATTTGACCAACTGGGGTCACCTCAGCGGCAGTGCCTGTCAGCCAGCATTGTTCGAACCCTTCCAGTTCTGCTGGTTTGATGGTGCGTTCAACAACTGTGATGCCTTTTTCGCGCAGCATGCCGATAACAGTCTGACGGGTGATCCCGTTCAGGAATGCGGATGCGTCCGGCGTGTGCACTTCGCCATCTTTCACGAAGAAGATGTTCGCGCCCGTAGCTTCGGCAACGTCGCCTTTGTAGTCAAACATCATCGCGTCAGAACAACCTTTGGCTTCTGCGGCGTGTTTGGACATGGTGGCGATCATGTACAGACCGGCAGCTTTCGCTTGGGACGGCGCTGTTTCCGGCGACGGACGCTTCCATTTGGCAATATCGAGCTTGGCACCTTTGGTCTTCGCATCACCGTAGTAATTGCCCCATTCCCAAACGGCCACGGCAAGGTGGACAGGGTTGGCAGCAGCAGCGACGCCCATATCGGTGCCAGACCCGCGCCATGCTACTGGACGTACATACGCGTCTTTCAAACCATTGGCATCAAGGGCGGCCTGCTTGGCTGCTTCGATTTCATCCACTGTGTAAGGAATGTCAAAATCGATCAGCTGGCCGGACTTGATCAGGCGTTCTGAATGTTCACGTGATTTGAAGATCTTGCCAGAGTAACAACGCTCACCTTCAAAGACAGACGACGCATAATGCATTGCGTGGGTCAGAATGTGGACGTTGGCGTCACGCCATTCCACAAGCTTTCCGTCGAACCAGATTTTGCCGTCGCGATCGTCATATGCAGCTGCCATTGCGGCCTCCCGATTTGCATTTGTTGCGCGTTTATGTCCGAAATGGACTTAATGTTGCGCAATTTCTCAAAATCGCTAACAGTTGATTCTTGGAATGTCAACAAAGCTGACGTATTCTGAACGAGCGAGGTGGAGGAAGCCATGACACAAAGCGGTCAATCGACGACGGGGCAAAGCCTGCTGTTCCTAACGGATGAACAGCTGCGCAAAGGAACCGAGGCAATGTTCTTTGCCTATCGCGGATTTACCGCTGATCCGGATCGTATCCTATCCGAACGAGGCTATGGTCGTGCCCACCACCGTGCCGTACATTTCATCCATCGCAGCCCCGGAACGACGGTTAATAACCTGCTTGCGATCCTTGGCGTTACAAAACAATCGCTTAATCGTGTGTTGCGTACATTGGTCGAAGACGGTTTGGTGCTCAACACAGTTGGGACAAAAGATAAGCGGGAACGTCATTTGTATTTGACGGAAACGGGTACGGCGTTGGAACGTGCCTTATCTGACGCTCAGCGGGACCGGATGCGCGCGGCTTATCGTGCGGCTGGACCTGCGGCTGTTGCGGGGTTCCGGCAAGTGTTGGAAGCCATGATGGACGAAGAAATGCGTCGTCACTACGACGCACTGAAGGACAAAGCGGAATGAATGCAGACGACGCCCACCTGCTGATTGTTGATGACGACGAACGTATTCGGGGTCTTTTGCAGAAATTTCTGATGCGCAGCGGCTTTTTGGTCAGCAGCGCCAAAGATGCGGCCCACGCGCGGCGTATCCTCAGCGGGCTCGAATTCGATCTCATCGTGCTGGACGTCATGATGCCGGGTGAAGATGGTCTGTCGCTATGCCGCGATCTGCGAACGCAGATGACTACACCGATCTTGTTGTTGACCGCTAAGGGCGAAACGGACGATCGGATTACAGGGTTGGAAGCGGGGGCCGATGATTATCTGGCCAAACCGTTTGAACCCAAAGAGCTGCTGCTGCGGATCAACGCAATCCTGCGCCGTGTGCCTGCGGCCGAACCCGTGATGGCGACCCCGAAAGTGCTGAACCTGGGTCCGGTGCGGTATGACATTGAACGTGGCGAGATGTGGCGCGGCGAAGAACTGGTGCGACTGACATCCACGGAAAGCCAGCTGATGCGGATTTTCTCGGGCGTGCCAAGCGAACCTGTGACGCGGGCGAAGCTTGTGGAAGAGTTAAGCCGTTCCGGCGGGCAAACCCAAGAACGTGCGGTAGATGTTCAGATCACACGGCTGCGCCGCAAGATCGAAGAAGACCCGAAGCAACCCCGCTACCTGCAGACTGTGCGTGGTGCCGGATACATGTTGGCCCCTGACCAATCCTAATCTACCAAGATTGATCCCATTGTGCGGCTACGCCGCAAGTGATTAGTTCAGTTGTGACTGCATCACCGTTGTTGTCCGCAAGGTGATGTAGGCACATGCCGCTACGGCGGACCCTCTGGGGGAGATATTTATGACCAAAAGAAGGGCGAATTGATGTCGACCGTTGTGATTACCCACAAGGATTGTTTCGATCATGTGACACCACCAGGCCATCCAGAACAGGTCGCAAGGCTGGATGCTGTTTTGACAGCACTTGAGGCGTTGGATGTGCAGCAGGTCACCGCCCCGCTTGCTGCAGATGATGACATTTTGCGCGCCCATCCGAAATCTCATGTAGAGTCTATCAAGGCGGCCGCGCCTGCAGAAGGATGGCGGTCATTAGATGCGGATACGCATATGTCCGTAGGCACTTTGGCAGCTGCGTATCGTGCAGCCGGTGGCGTCGTGAAGGCCGTGGATATGGTGTTAGGTGGTGAGGTCGGCAATGCCTTTGCTGCCGTCCGCCCGCCGGGCCATCACGCAGAACGTAAAACCGCGATGGGGTTTTGTTTTTTTGGCTCGGTAGCGATTGCTGCGAAACATGCGTTGGACCATCACCGGCTGAAACGCGTCGCGATCCTCGATTTCGATGTGCACCACGGCAACGGGACGCAAGATTTGGTCGAGGATGATCCCCGGATCTTGTTTTGCTCTAGCCACCAATCGCCCCTTTACCCGGGCACCGGGGCTGCCCACGAGACAGGCGTTGGGAATGTGTTGAACGTGCCCCTGCCAGATGGCACAGGGTCTGTTGCTTTTCGCAAGGCATGGGATGATATCGTGTTTCCACGCGTAGATGCATTTCAGCCCGAATTGATCCTCGTGTCTGCCGGATTTGATGCGCATCAGGACGATCCGTTGGCTGGCATGATGTTGAAGACCGACGATTTCGCCTGGATCACCCGCCGGATTTGCGCGCTTGCGGATTTGCATTGCGCAGGGCGCGTGGTATCCGCCCTTGAAGGCGGTTACGATCTGGATGCCCTTGGTGCCAGTGTTGCCGCGCATGTCGGTGTTTTAGAGGAAGCAAGCAGATGACAGACGCTGTTGATCAGATGAGTTTTGAAGACGCGATGAAAGAACTGGAAACCGTTGTTGGCCAGCTTGAACGCGGCGATGTGGCTTTGGATCAGTCGATTGCATTGTATGAACGCGGTGCTGCTTTGAAAGCGCGGTGTGAGGCGAAGCTGAAAGAGGCCGAAGAAAAGGTCGCGAAGATTACCCTCGGTGAGGGTGGTACGCCTAACGGGACTGCGCCGCTGGATGCTTAAGGCGGCGCTACAGGATGCGCAGAATCGCGTCGCTGCGATCGTTGATGCGGCCCTGCTCGATGTTGACCTGCCAGTTGCTGACGCGATGCGTTATGCTGTTGGTGGTGGCAAAGGTCTGCGCGGATTTCTGGTGTGCGAAGGTGCGCGTCTGCATCAGGCAACTGCCGCTGACCACGTGGCAGCCGCGATTGAATGTCTTCACAGTTATTCCCTGATACATGACGATATGCCTTGTATGGACGACGATGCATTGCGTCGTGGTCTACCGACTGTTCATGTAAAATGGGACGAAGCGACCGCCGTATTGGCGGGTGATGCGTTGCAATCGCTGGCGTTTGAACTGATCGGTAACGCGCCGATGGATGCGGCCCCGCGTGTCGACTTGATGACGTCGCTAGCCATTGCTGCGGGTGTACGCGGCATGGTCGGTGGGCAGGCGCTGGATATCGCTGCGGAAACCGCGCCGTCACCATTGACGCTTGATGAAATCACGACGTTGCAGGCAGGTAAGACCGGTGCGCTGATTACGTGGTCTGCTATGGCAGGCCCGCGTATGGCGCAGGCCGATACGGCAGCGTTGCAGGCATATGGCGACGCACTCGGGCTCGCTTTTCAAATCGCTGACGACATTCTGGACGTTGAAGGGGATGCTGCCACGGTCGGGAAGGCCGTCGGCAAGGATCAGGATGCGGGCAAAGCCACCTTCGTTTCGCTTCTCGGCTTGGATGCGGCAAAACGTCGGGCAAAGGTGCTGGTAGACGAGGCCTGTGATGCGCTATCACCGTATGGGAATGATGCGGAAACGCTGCGGGACGCTGCCCGCTATGTGATTACCCGCGATAAGTAGGAGCCGACAGATGGCTGACCGTCCAACAACCCCGATCCTTGATCAAGTGACTGTGCCTGCGGATATGAAAGCCCTGTCTGACGTACAGTTGCGCCAGTTAGCGGATGACGTGCGCGAAGAAACAATTTCGGCGGTGTCCGTGACGGGCGGACATCTGGGCGCTGGGCTTGGTGTGGTTGAGCTGACGGTTGCGCTGCATGCGGTGTTTGATGCGCCGAAGGATAAAATCATCTGGGACGTGTCCCACCAATGTTACCCGCACAAAATCCTGACAGGTCGGCGTGACCGTATCCGGACCCTGCGGATGGAAGGCGGATTGTCCGGTTTCACGAAGCGGTCCGAAAGCGAATATGACTGCTTTGGCGCTGCGCATTCCAGCACATCGATTTCGGCTGCTTTGGGCTTTTCAGTCGCACGCGATCTGGGTGGTGAAGGTGGGGACGCGATTGCGATTATCGGTGATGGATCGATTTCTGCGGGTATGGCCTACGAGGCGATGAACAACGCGGGCCACTTGGGTAAGCGCCTTATCGTGATTTTGAACGATAACGAAATGTCGATTGCACCGCCTGTTGGAGCGATGTCGACCTACCTGTCCCAACTTTACGCCGGCGAACCGTTTCAGGAACTGAAAGCCGCAGCCAAGGGCGCGGTGTCCTTCCTTCCCGAACCGTTCCGCGAAGGCGCCAAGCGCGCCAAAGATATGGTCAAACATATGACCGTGGGCGGAACTCTGTTCGAACAGTTGGGCTTTTCCTACATCGGTCCGATTGACGGGCATGATATGGACCAATTGCTCGCGGTTTTGCGCACCGTGAAGGACCGCGCAACCGGTCCGGTGTTGATCCATGCGATCACGAAAAAGGGTAAGGGTTTTGCCCCCGCAGAGGCTGCGCGCGACAAGGGCCATGCCACAGGCAAGTTCAACGTCGTGACGGGCGAACAGAAGAAAGCGCCGTCAAACGCACCGTCTTACACCTCTGTGTTTGCGGAAAGCCTGCTGAAACATGCGGCGACCGATACGAAGATTTGCGCGGTGACTGCGGCGATGCCTGACGGCACGGGTCTGAACAAATTCATGGAACGTTACGCGAGCCGTTGCTTTGACGTCGGTATCGCCGAACAGCATGCAGTGACCTTTTCTGCGGGCCTTGCGGCGGGTGGGATGCGTCCGTTTTGTGCGCTCTATTCCACGTTCTTGCAACGCGGTTACGATCAGGTTGTCCACGATGTTGCGATCCAACGCCTGCCTGTGCGTTTTGCGATTGATCGCGCAGGGCTTGTTGGTGCGGATGGCGCGACACATGCGGGTGCGTTTGATGTGGCGTTTCTTGCCAACTTGCCCGGATTTGTTGTGATGGCTGCAGCTGACGAGGCGGAACTGGTGCATATGGTTGCGACCGCGGCCGCCCATGATGAAGGCCCAATTGCATTCCGTTTCCCTCGTGGCGAAGGTGTGGGCGTTGATATTCCGGTAGACGCTGAAATCCTAGAGATCGGCAAAGGCCGGATGATCCGCGAAGGATCCAGGGTCGCGATCCTGTCCTTCGGCACCCGCCTGCAAGAAGTCGAAGCCGCCTGCGAAGCGCTCGGCGCGAAAGGTATTACGCCGACGATTGCGGACGCACGTTTCGCTAAGCCGCTCGACCGCGACATGATCCTGAAACTGGCAGAAGACCACGACGCGTTGATCACCGTGGAAGAAGGCGCTGTTGGCGGCTTCGGGTCGCATGTGGCGCAATTGCTGGCCGACGAAGGCGTGTTCGACCACGGATTAAAATTCCGGTCGATGGTGCTGCCCGATATCTTCATCGACCAAGCAAACCCGCGTACGATGTACGACGTGGCGGGGTTGAATGCGGCCGATATCGAAGCGAAAGTGCTCGAGGTGATGGGCGTTGCAACGATTGAAAAACGCGCCTGACACGGGTATTTCGCGGACGTCTTGGGGGCTAGCCCCCAAACCCCCAGGATATTGAGGGCCAAAAGAAGGGGACGATCTAGCGCTTGTTCGCGTCCAGACGCCGTTCAATCGCGATCAGTTTTGCCATGACTTCGTCCCTGTAGGCGTCCGTTGCAGCGTTGCCTTCTTCGGCATGGGCGTCTTGCATCGAATTGACGATCAGACCGACCAGCAGGTTCACAACCGCGAAGGTCGTAATCAGGATGAACGGGACAAAGAACGCCCAAGCGGTCGGATAAACCTCCATCACGGGGCGCACGATGCCCATTGACCAGCTTTCCAACGTCATGATCTGGAACAAAGTGTAGGCGGACAGCGCAAGATTGCCGAACCAATCGGGAAAAGCCGCACCAAATAGCTTTGTGGCTATGACCGCGCCGATGTAGAAAATGATGCCCATCAGCAAAAATACCGATCCCATGCCGGGCAGGGCGGTCACAAATCCTTCAACAACGCGGCGCAGCGAAGGCGCGACGGATAGCACCCGCAGGACACGCAGCACGCGAAGCGCGCGCAAGACGGATGCGCCTTGCGTGACGGGCACAAGCGATATGCCGACAACAGCAAAATCGAACAGGTTCCAACCATTGCGGAAAAACCGCGGGCCTTGCGCGAACAGCTTGGCCGCGATTTCCACGGTAAAGATGGTCAAACACAGCAAGTCGAGGAAACGGATCACGGAGCCAGCCTGCGCCATGACCGTCGTCGACGTTTCCAGTCCCAAGATCACCGCATTGAACAAAATGACGACGATGATTGCGTTCTTAACGGGTTGGCGGTCGAGAAAATCAGATGTTTGTTGACGAAATGACATGCCGCGGCCCTTAATAAAGTCTCGGTTTCATATGGGTCGGGCAAGCTAAATGCGCAAGGCGGCAATGGTGACGCCATGTCTTGCTGGACCGAAGTGGTTTTCCGCGTTTGACTGGTCGCAGGAGGACCTCAAGATATGATGAACAAGCGGCGCATTTTCCGGTGGATCGTGTTTCTGTTGGCCGCGTTCTATTGCTTGCGCACATTGTTCTTTGGCGATTTTTCCGAATTTGGCGGACCGTTTCGATATTTGACGATCTGGGCGCTGTTCTGTTCGTTCTTTGCCGCAAGTCGGATGATGGCGTTGGAAGAAGGACGCAGCACGCGGCGCTGGGACGGCTTTGTGTGTATGACGGCCGTGATCAACGCGATGGTCGTTTTCCTGTATTGGCGGCTGTTTTTCGCGGATCCTGCGTCTGTCACCCGCGACGGCGAACTGGGGCAGTTCTACCTCGAAATGTATCTGCATGGCCTTGGTCCCGCGTTGCAGATCGCGGACACGCTGTTTGTGCATCGTAGCTACAGGAAACTGACCGCACCATTGGCGTGGCTCTTTGGGGTGATCGCAGCCTACGTCGCGTGGGCCGAATTGGTGGTCGGACCGATGAACGATAGTCCGGTCGGTGCGGTGACAAGCGGTTTGCCCTACCCATTCCTGAACGATTTGGCACTAAACGGCAGGGCGGTTTTTTACGGATCAAACTTTGCGGTCGCGTTAGTTCTGTTGCTTGTTTTCGCAGCGGTCGCTTGGCTTATCCGCCGGACATTTCCTGCGCAAACAACGCCTTAAGTCCTGATCTGTAGTCGGGGTAAAGCAGATCAACACCCAATTCATCCTTGATCCGGTCGTTCCGCACTTTCTTGCTTTCTGCATAAAAGCTGCGGGCCATGGGGGTCATTTCAGCCGTTTCAAAATCCTCGGCCACTGGCACAGGCAGCCCGAGCAGTCCGGCTGCGTAGGCGATCACGTCTTCGGGCGGGGCAGGGTCATTGTCGCAGACGTTGTAGGCTGCACCCGGATTGGGACGTTGAATTGATGTGTCAAGAATGCGGGCGATGTCAGCGACATGGGTTCGGCTAAACACTTGCCCCTGTTTGATAATGCGCCGCGCAGTCCCGTTGCGGACCTTCGAAAACGGACCGCGTCCGGGCCCATAAATACCAGCGAGCCGGAAAATATGCAGCGGTAGCCCCTCAATCTCTGACCAAGCCGCTTCCGCTTTCACACGCGCGATGCCACGTTTGGTGGCGGGGGTCAGGGGTGCAGTTTCATCGACCCAATCACCTTGGTGATCGCCGTAAACGCCGGTCGTGGACAGGTAGCCGACCCACGCGAATTGATCGGCGCGTTTGGCGATTTCATCCCGCAATTCGGCCAGCACCGGATCACCGTTTTCACCGGGTGCTGCTGAAATCAACAAATGCGTCGCCGCATCAAGGGCAGGGATCATATCCGCGCCAGGCCAGATGCGCGGTTCAATCCCGTCTTGCATGAACGTAACGGCTTTGTCCTCTGACCGTGTTGTGCCGATGACGCGCCAGTCGCGCGGCAGCAAAAGCCGCCCCAGTGCCTGCGCCGAATATCCGTGTCCAAATGAAAGCAATGTCTGTGTCATGGCACCTGTGGTGATACAGACAAGACAGATGCGCAAGTCCGTGCTAGCATTTCAGGATGAGCAAACCGCCGATTGTCAAAGACGCATACGCCCTGACCTCTGCTGAAGCGGTGAAGGAATTGTATCGCGATTGGGCTGTCAGCTACGACATCGGGTTTAGCGTGAGCCAAGGCTACCAAATCCCACGTGAAGTGGCGCTTGCATTTTTCGGGGCGGAAGGCGTTGGGCCTGTGCTGGACGTTGGTGCCGGAACGGGGCTTGTTGGCGAACAACTGGCCGCACTTGGCGATGTCATCATTGATGGTGTTGATTTGTCCGCTGAAATGTTGGCGGTCGCGGCCACAAAGGGTCATTATCGGGACCTGATCGAAGCGAACATCCTGCAACCACTGCCGACGCAGCAACGCTACGCCGGGGTGGTCAGTGCGGGCACCTTTACCCTAGGGCATGTCGGCCCCGAAGGGGTCGTGGCCCTGTTAGATGTCGCCGATCAGGGTGCTCTTTTTGTGATTGCGGTTAACGCGGAACATTTCGAAAGCGCAGGTTTTGCCACGATGCTGGATGACATCGCCGACCGCATCGCAGACCTAAGCTTCAAAGACATCCGCATCTATGACGACCGCGCATCAGAAGATCACATTGATGACATGGCCCGATTGATCATCTTTCGCACCGTTTAGCGTCCCTTCCAAACCGGATCACGTTTTTCGGCAAAGGCTTTTGCGCCTTCAAGCTGGTCTTCGCTGGAATAAAGCACATCAACGCTGGCCAATTGCCGCTGTGTGATCCGGTTCATCGCGTCTTGGAATTTGGAATCTTCCGCATCGCGCACAACCTCTTTGATTGCAGCATATACCAACGGCGGACCGGATGCGATCAGGCGGGCCATGTCCCAAGCTTGATCCATCAAATCAGCGGCAGGATAGGTGTGGTTCACTAATCCCCATCCCATTGCCTCTGACGTGTCGAACCATCGCCCCGTTAGCAGCAGTTCCATCGCGATGTGATAAGGGATGCGTTTCGGCAATTTGATCGATGCGGCATCCGCCACAGTGCCAGATCGGATTTCGGGTAGGGCAAAGGTGGCGTGATCAGCTGCCAGAATAATATCGGCAGACAGGGCAAGCTCTAACCCGCCCCCGCAACAAATCCCGTTCACGGCGGCGATCACCGGTTTGTTCATCCCGCGCAGTTCCTGCAATCCGCCAAACCCACCGACACCGTAATCGCCATCAACGGCGTCGCCTTCACTGGCGGCTTTCAAATCCCAACCCGGGCAAAAGAATTTGTCGCCCGCGCCGGTGATGATCGCGACACGCAGGTCTGGATCGTCGCGAAAATCTGCGAACACATCCCCCATGATCCGCGATGTCGCAAGATCAATGGCATTCGCCTTTGGACGGTCCAGCGTGATTTCCAGAATGCCACCTTCGCGGCGTGTTTTGATAGGGTTGGTCATCGGTTACTCCGGATATGTTTGGCGCCACAGCGCGTCCGCGATCACAGCCTCTGTCGGCGTGCAAATCAGCGGATTGATTTCGATTTCGACAAAGCCGTCGGTCTGCATGGCGACGCAAGCCTGCAGTTTCAGGATCTGGTCAATAATGGCAGCGCGATCCGCAGCAGGCTTGCCGCGATATCCGTCAATCAACGGCGCGATCCGCAATTTGCCCAACGCCGCATCAATCTGTTCGTGCGTCGCAGGCAACATCAAATGCTGGGTGTCCTGCCATAACTCGGCCAAGGTGCCGCCCGCCCCAATCGTCAACATAATCCCGTGTGCCGGATCATGCGTCGCGGCGATCAACAGTTCGACAATGCCGCCTTGGGCCATTTCTTCGACAAAGTTGTGCCCGCCGCTGGGCGGCAAAACCGCCAGCGCCGCAGTCGCGTCATCAGCCGTGCGCACATTCAAAACGACGGCATTCGCCTCTGTCTTGTGCGCTATCCGGTCCGCCTTTACGACAACCGGAAAATTGAGCGCTGCGATCTGGTCTGGATCCGTTTCCAACGCATTGCGCGGGACATTCAGGCCGTGACTGCGTAGCATCTCTTTGGCGGCGCGTTCGCCGTGATCAATATGTTGGTCGTATGTGGTGCCAGTTAGCAAACCTTCACATGGCGCTTGACGGGTCAAAGCGGCGGCAGCTGCCATCGCCTCCGCCAATCCCTGTAGGGGCGCCACGTTGTGGGCCAGCAATCGCTCGGCGACGGCTGTCGGCATCGTTTCTGGCAGTGACGACACCATCGCAACTGGCCCGCCCTTTTCCTGTGCGCCGATTGCTGCATCAACTGCGCAATCCCAGTCTTTCGGGTCAGCACGGGCAGGATCAGGTACATCCACGACGGTCATAGTCAGGGCAACAGCAGGATCAACCATCGCAGACCATGCGGCTGTCATGGCAGCCGTGTCACGCCAAATATAGGTGTGGTAATCTAGCGGGTTCGCCAGCGCGACCTTAGGGCCCAGAACATCGCGTAGCGTTGTCGTTTGCGCAGCGGTCAACGCCGGAAACGTCAACCCATACGCCTGCCCCAGATCAGCAGCCAGCGATGCCTCGCCTCCCGAACAACTGATCGACGCCACGTGTTTGCTGTCCAAGCGGCCGCAAACATGGCCTAGCTTCAACGCCTCTAAAAACTCGGGCAATGCATTCACACGGCCAATGCCAAGGAATGACAGTAACGCATCGGCACTCGTATCCTCACCTGCTAATGACGCAGTGTGTGATTGCGTGGCGGCTCGGGCCGCTTCTGATCGGCCCGCCTTGATTGCAACAATCGGGATATCGCGGGCATGCGCCTTGTGCGCGACCGCTTCCCATCCCGCGAGGTCGGTGAAACCCTCGACATGGACGCCAATCGCCGTGATCCTATCGTCATCTAGCAATGCATCTATGATCGCCGCCTGCGACACCTGCGCCATGTTTCCACACGTGATCATCATCGCAATGGGCAGGTTACGGGCCTGAAACGTCAGATTGATCGCGATGTTCGATGATTGGGTCAGGATCGCGACACCACGATCAACACGCGACAACCCGTGTTGGTCCGGCCAGATGATGGCGCCATCCAAAGCGTTGATAAAACCATAACAATTGGGGCCAAGGATCGGCATGTCGCCTGCCGCATGCAACAATCGGGTTTGGGCGTCGCCGGCAAGACCATCCTCGGCTTGCGCTTCGGCAAATCCGGACGCGAAACAAACCGCACCGCCCGCTTGCGCCTTCGACAACCGCTCTGCCGCACCAATCGTGGCATCGCGATTTATGCCGATAAAGGCGGCGTCAGCTGCGGCGGGTAAATCCGGCACACCTTGATATGCGGGCAATCCGGCAACCTCGGTTTTCACCGGATGGATCGGCCATATCTGACCGGCGAACCCAAAGGCCTGCGCCTGTTTCACAACCGCTTCACCCCATGCGCCACCACCAATCACGGCCAGCGACTTCGGTTTCAAAAGCCGTTGCAAGTCAACCGACATCCGCCGTCCCCCGCTTCTTTTGGTCATAAATACCTCGGGGAGCGCGAGGGGCTGGCCCCTCGAACCTGTCGGCTTGGCGCGCCAAGTCGAAACACATCACGCGCCCAAGGCCCGCAGCAAATCGCGACTAATGATGTGGCGTTGAATTTCCGACGTCCCGTCCCAAATCCGTTCCACGCGGGCATCACGCCAGAACCGTTCGAGCGGGTAATCATCCATCAACCCCATACCGCCGTGAATCTGGATCGCGGCATCAGTCACACGCGCCAGCATTTCAGACGCATACAGTTTCGCCGATGCAATTTCGCGGTTCGCGGGCAGGCCTTTATCCAAACGATCCGCCGATGCGAGCGTCAGTAGATCAGCCGCATCAATCTCTGTGATCATGTCTGCCAGTTGGAAACTGACGCCTTGGAACTTTCCGATCTTTTGGCCGAATTGTTCGCGTTCAGCGGCGTAATTCAACGCGTAGTCGAACACACGGCGTGCGCGACCCACAGACATCGTCGCGACTGTGATCCGCGTGGCATAAAGCCATGTGTTCATCACCTCGAACCCGCCATCGACCTCGCCCAGCACCTGCGCGTCAGGCAGGCGGCAATCGTCGAATTCTAGGATCATGTTCTGGTAACCGCGGTGCGACACCGATTTGTATCCGTCGCGGATCGTAAAACCGGGTGTGCCGCGATCCACCAGAAACGCTGTGATCCGTTTCTTAGGGCCGCGCGGGGTCTGGTCTTCGCCCGTCGCGATGAAGACGATGATGAAATCGGCATGTTCAGCGCCGGAAATAAAATGCTTCGTCCCGTTCACGACCCAATCGCCGCCGTCACGAACAGCGCTGCATTTCATCCCGCGCACGTCCGATCCGGCCCCCGGTTCGGTCATGGCAAGCGCGTCCATCTTTTCGCCGCGCACCGCAGGCATCAGATATTTTTCGACCTGATCACCTTCGCACGCCATCAGGATGTTCTGGGGTCTGCCAAAGAAGTGGTTCAGCGCCATCGACCCGCGTCCCAGTTCCCGTTCGACCAGCGCAAATTCTAGATGGTTCAGGCCGGCACACCCGACACTTTCGGGGAAATTGCAGGCGTAAAAGCCCAGTTCGATCGTCTTGCGTTTGATCTCTTGCGCGATCTCGGTGGGCACGTGGCCGGTGCGTTCGACCAGTTCTTCATGCGGGTAGATTTCGTTTTCGACGAAGCTGCGCACAGTCTCCGCAATCATCGTGTGTTCGTCAGTGGTGCCGTAAATTGTCATGGGATCGCCTTGGGTTTGAGGTCAGGAAAAAGGGAAAAACCCTTTCAGCCCCTCGGCGCCAAACGTCGCGTGCTTTTCCACTGCTTTTTATCGTCAAGCACGCTGCTAGCTCGCATAGGGCGACCCTTCTTGATCCAAGATGGCCTTAAGTTCAGCCAGATGCCGTTGATCTTGCTCAGGATAGCTTTCCAATTCAAGCGCGGTTTTTTCGGCGATGTCGTCGGGCAGCACGCGTAAGGGTAGGCCCGTTTGCAGTGCGCGAATGTAGGTTTCGCAGGACCGTTCAAAATAGAACATCCGGTTGAAGGTATCCGCGACCGTGTGGCCGATCACCAACACCCCGTGATTGCCCATGATCATGACCTTTTTCTTCGGATCGCTAAACTGCGCTGCACAGCGTTCACCTTCGTCCTCAAACGCTAAACCACCATATCCATCGTCGATCACATAGCGATTGAAGAAGGTGCAGCAGTTCTGGTCAATCGGCGGTAGGCGACTGTCCTGCAATGACGCCAACACTGTGGCGAACGTGGAATGCACATGCATCGCGCAGCGCGCATGTGGGACCAGTCGGTGAATTCCGCCATGCAATCCCCACGCAGTTGGATCGGGCGCATCGGGCCCTTTCAACGTGTCGGGATCATTGGCGTCTACCACGATCATATCGGACGCTTTCACGCGGCTGAAATGTACCTGATTTGGGTTCATCAGAAACCGTGTGCCATCGTCATTGATCGCCAACGAGAAATGGTTCGCCACCCCTTCGTGCATGTTCAATCGGGCCGTCCAGCGAAACGCTGCCGCCAAATCAACCCGTTCTTCCCAATGATCAACCGTGTTGCGCATGTCGTCCTCCGTTTGGGCTACGCTGGCAGGCCATTGCTTCGTAATCAAGCGTTTTTGGTTTCATTATTTGGACAAAAACAGCCCAAAATGGGGTGGTTGGTGTCACATAGTGAGACTGGCCCAAACCCAAGCAAAATAAAGCGGTTTTGCGTCGTTTTTTGCCTTGTTTCGCGTTTGAGATTGGCGCGAACAGCGCGTATCAATTCCTAAACACCCAATAGCATCAAAACGAGGCAACCATGACCTTTCAGCCTGCCGAATGGCCCCGCAAACTCCGCTCTCAGGAATGGTTCGGTGGATCAAGCAAGGACGCGATTTATCATCGGTCGTGGATGAAGAACCAAGGTCTGCCCGCCGATCTTTTGGATGGTCGTCCGGTGATCGGTATCTGCAATACGTGGTCCGAACTGACGCCTTGCAACGCCCACCTGCGCGATCTTGCCGAACGCGTGAAATTCGGTGTGTACGAAGCAGGCGGGTTCCCCGTCGAATTCCCCGTGTTTTCTCCGTCCGAGGTCGCATTGCGCCCCACCGCCATGATGTTCCGCAACCTATGTGCGATGGACGTCGAAGAATCCCTGCGCGGTAAACCCATCGACGGCGTTGTGCTGCTCGCAGGTTGTGACAAAACCACGCCCGCCTTGCTGATGGGCGCGGCATCCGTCGACATCCCCGCGATCATGGTGTCCGGCGGCCCAATGCTGAACGGTAACTTCCGCGGTGAAGTCGTGGGGTCCGGCACCCACATCCGCCATTTCTCCGCCGAAGTTGCAGCAGGCAATATGACCGCCGAAGAATTCGTCGCGGCAGAGGCGTCAATGTCCCGCTCTGCTGGGTCGTGCAACACGATGGGCACCGCGTCCACAATGGCGTCGATGGCCGAAGCGCTCGGCATGGCATTATCCGGCAACGCTGCGATTCCTGCCGTTGATAGCCGCCGCCGCGTAATGGCCCACATTACAGGCCGCCGTATTGTGGACATGGTCAAGGACGACCTGAAACCGTCTGACATCATGACCAAAGAGGCATTTGAGAACGCAATCCGCACCAACGGCGCAATCGGCGGATCAACCAACGCGGTGGTCCACATGCTCGCCCTTGCGGGGCGTTGCGAAATCGACCTGACTTTGGATGATTGGGATCGCTGCGGCAAAGGCGTGCCAACAATCGTGAACCTGATGCCGTCCGGTAAGTACCTGATGGAGGAATTTTTCCATGCAGGCGGTCTGCCCGTCGTGATCAAACGCTTGGGCGAGGCAGGGATGTTGCACAAAGATGCGCTGACCGTATCCGGCGGAACCATCTGGGACGAAGTCAAAGACGTCACCAACTGGAACGACGACGTGATCTTGCCCGTTGAAAAAGCGCTGACAGCATCAGGTGGCATCGCCGTATTGCGCGGTAATCTCGCGCCAAACGGGGCGGTTCTGAAACCGTCCGCCGCCAGCCCGCACTTGATGAAGCACCGTGGCCGCGCCGTCGTGTTTGAAGATATCGACGACTACAAAGCTCGGGTAAACAGCGACGACCTGGACATTGATGAAACCTGCGTCATGGTCCTGAAACACTGCGGGCCGCGTGGTTATCCGGGCATGGCAGAGGTCGGCGATATGATCCTGCCGAAGAAGGTCCTGCAAAAGGGTATCCGCGATATGGTGCGCGTGTCCGACGCGCGCATGTCCGGCACGGCCTTCGGGACCGTGGTGTTGCACACAGCGCCTGAAGCAGCCGCGGGCGGTCCATTGGCGGTCGTGCAATCGGGCGACGTTATCGAACTAGATGTCGAAGGGCGCACACTGCACCTCGACATTTCCGACGACGAATTGGCGTCGCGCTTGGCAGCGTGGAAACCAAGCGTTCCGGCACCAAACGGTGGCTATGCACAGCTGTACCACGACAAAGTCATGGGCGCGGACACAGGCGCGGATTTTGACTTCCTCGTCGGATGTCGCGGAAATGAAGTCGCAAGGGAGAGCCACTGATGGGAACCAATATTTGCCTCGTCGGCATCGGCAAGATCGCGGCCGACCAACATGTCCCCGCAATCAACGCGTCCGATGACTGGACCCTCGCTGCGACTGTCAGTCGGGCGGGGACTGTAGATGGCGTGCCGTCCTTCACCGACTTTGATCAAATGCTGGCGGACCGGCCTGATATTCCTGTCATCTCGCTTTGCCTGCCGCCAGTCCCGCGTTTCGATTTCGCGGCCAAAGCGATCGCAGCAGGCCGTCACGTGATGCTTGAAAAACCACCCGGGGCGACTTTGGCAGAGGTGCACGCGTTGCAACAAATGGCCGCCGACAAGGGCACCAGCCTGTTCGCGACATGGCACAGCCGTGCGGCAAAAGCAGTGCAACCGGCCAAGGCCTGGCTCGCCGACAAAACTATCACATCGGCGCATATCAACTGGAAAGAAGACGTGCGCAAATGGCATCCGGGCCAAGACTGGGTGTTCGAGGCGGGGGGCATGGGCGTCTTCGATCCGGGCATCAATGCGCTGTCCATTATCACCGAAATTCTGCCCTTCGAGATGCGGCTCAAACACGCAATTTTGGAATTTCCATCCAATCGCGACACACCTATTGCGGCAAAAATGCAATGGGCAGACAACGTCAGCGGTGAATTTGACTGGCGTCAAACAGGTCCACAAAGCTGGGATATCACGGTTGAAACGACTGCTGGTACGGCGGAAATCAAAGATGGCGGAACGCGGTTCTTGATCGACGGAACGGAACAAGACACTGGCGAAATCGGCGAATATCCAGCGCTGTATGCTCAGATGAATAATCTTGTGAAATCAAACGCTTCGGATGTCGATTTGCGTCCGATGGTGCATGTGGCGGATGCCTTCACTTTGGGGAAACGCACCGTGACTGACGCGTTCGAATTCTAGGCGCAACCGCCCCTTCATTTCGCTGAAACAGCTCCCGCCGGAGGCACCTGAATGTGCCCCCGGCGCGGGGCTCTGTTTTCATTTCGCCTAAAATTTACCATTTGATAAAAAAATTTTCTGTGCCAAGCTGAACGCAATTCAGGATAGACAGAGAGTTGCCCATGGCCACCCCATTGACTCCCGGTATTGCTGTCGGCCGCTTGCCCGCCGACGAAATCGCCGAGAACTTCAAAGACCTCCACGCGCCATACGCGCCGCACGAAGCGTCGGTTGCGGCTGACCGGTGTTATTTTTGCTATGACGCGCCATGCGTGACGGCCTGCCCGACGTCGATTGATATTCCGCTGTTCATTCGCCAGATCGCAACAGGCACGCCAGAGGCATCAGCACAAACCATCTTTGACCAGAACATTCTTGGCGGCATGTGCGCCCGTGTTTGTCCGACCGAAGACCTTTGCGAACAGGCATGTGTACGCGAAGCCGCCGAAGGCAAGCCTGTCGAAATCGGTCGCTTGCAGCGTTACGCCACTGACACGCTTATGGACAAAAACAGCCATCCGTTTGAACGCGCAGCACCAACTGGCAAACGCGTAGCCGTGCTTGGCGCTGGTCCTGCGGGTCTGGCCTGCGCACACCGCCTTGCGATGCTGGGTCACGAGGTGAATCTGCTCGATTCCAAAGGCAAAGCAGGCGGTCTGAACGAATTCGGGATCGCTGCTTACAAATCCACGGACAACTTCGCCGCGAAAGAAGTTGAATGGCTGATGGGCATTGGTGGGATCACCTTCCACAAAGGCCAGATTTTGGGGGAAAGCTTCCAACTGGACGAACTTGTCGCAAACCATGACGCGGTTTTCCTTGGCGTGGGTCTTGGCGGTGTGAATGCGCTTGGCGTGCCGGGTGACGATCAGGATCAGGTGTTCGACGCGGTGCGCTTCATTGCCCATCTGCGGCAGTCCGATGATCTGTCCCAACTGCCTGTCGGGCGCAACGTTGTGGTGATCGGCGGCGGGATGACCGCGATTGATGCGGCAGTCCAATCGAAACTGTTGGGCGCGATGAACGTGACAGTTGCCTATCGTCGCGGGCGTGATGCCATGGGTGCCAGCACCTACGAACAGGACCTCGCCGCATCGAAAGGCGTCAACCTGATGTTCAACGTGCAGCCCAAAGCCTTGCACGCGGATGATGAAAACTACGTTGAATTCATCGAACTGGAATACACGCAAGACGACGGGTCTGGCCTGAAAGGCACGGGCGAAACCGTGAAACTTGAGGCTGACCAAGTGTTCCGCGCCATTGGTCAAACCCTGACCACAGACGGCGGGCTTGCGCTGGACGGCCGCAAAATTGCGGTCTCTGAAACGGGCAAAACCAGCAACGACAAAGTCTGGGCCGGTGGCGATTGTGCCGCGGGTGGTGACGATTTGACCGTGACTGCCGTTGCCGAAGGGCGTGATGCTGCGATGGATATCCACGCCACACTAATGGGTGCCGCCTAATGCGGATGGTGCCAACCTTGATCGGCGCAATGTCTGTTTGTTCTCCCGCGTGGGCAGACATTGCACCGTTCTTGGGCGCGCACTGCGGCACGAGCGAAGTAATTTACATCGAAGAAACCGGTGCCGGTTTCAACGAACATACGGTGTGTGATTACCTGTCCGATCCGGTGATCAAATCCCGTTCTATCGAGGCGTCATTGGCATGTCGGAATGTCTATGTGCTGGATGCCTCGACCGACCCAATTACGGTGGAAGAAACCGACCACCAAAACATCGTCCTGCGGATGCATCGCACTGCGGACAACGAAAATTATGATGCGTTTATCGACGGCGCGCCCATCGGGCGTTTCGGCATTTGCGGTTAAGGAGGCTACACAATGGCTGATCTCACAACTGAATTTCTGGGCATCAAAAGCCCGAACCCATTCTGGCTGGCCTCCGCGCCGCCAACTGACAAAGAATACAACGTGCGCCGCGCTTTTGAAGCAGGCTGGGGCGGCGTTGTCTGGAAAACACTCGGGTCTGAAGGCCCGCCAGTCGTCAACGTCAACGGCCCACGTTACGGCGTGATATACGGCAAAGACCGGACCGTGTTAGGGATCAACAACATCGAATTGATTACCGACCGCGACCTTTACACCAACCTAGAAGAGATCAAGCGCGTCAAAGCTGACTATCCGGACCGCGTGATCATCGCGTCCATCATGGTGCCTTGCGAAGAAGAAGCGTGGAAAGCGATCCTGCCGCTGGTCGAAGACTGCGGCGCTGACGGGATCGAACTGAACTTCGGGTGTCCGCATGGTATGGCCGAACGCGGTATGGGCAGTGCTGTGGGTCAGGTGCCTGAATACATCGAAATGGTGACGCGCTGGTGCAAGCAATACTATAGCAAACCGGTCATCGTGAAACTGACGCCGAACATCACCGACATCCGCAAACCAGCGGCTGCGGCGAAACGTGGTGGCGCGGATGCGGTCAGCTTGATCAACACGATCAACTCGATCACCTCTGTCGATCTTGATGCTATGGCGCCAGAACCGACAATCGACGGCAAAGGCACGCACGGCGGCTATTGCGGTCCGGCCGTAAAACCAATCGCCATGTCCATGGTGTCAGAGATCGCGCGCGACCCTGAAACGCACGGTCTGCCGATGTCTGGTATCGGCGGTATCACCACATGGCGTGATGCGGCGGAATACATGGCGTTGGGCTGTGGCAACGTACAGGTTTGTACGGCTGTGATGACTTACGGCTTTAAAATCGTTGAGGAAATGATCAGCGGTCTGTCCCAGTGGATGGATGAAAAGGGTTACACCAACACGTCCGATTTCGTCGGCATGGCTGTGCCAAACGTCACAGATTGGCAGTACCTGAACCTGAACTACGTCGCCAAAGCCCAGATCAGCCAAGACGACTGCATCAAGTGTGGTCGGTGCTATGCGGCCTGCGAAGACACATCGCACCAAGCGATTGCAATGACCGAAGACCGGACATTCAGCGTGATCGATGAAGAATGCGTCGCCTGTAACCTTTGCGTTGATGTGTGTCCGGTTGAAAACTGCATCACGATGGTCGCGATGAAACCGGGCGAAGTTGATCCGCGCACGGGCAAAGTTGTCGAAAAAGAATACGCCAACTGGACGACGCACCCGAATAACCCAAGTGCTGTCGCCGCTGAATAGCGGAACCAATCATGGCTTTGGTCGTTGCTCTGTCGAAAGGAGACCACGATGACCAAAGACCACGGACCATCCATTAAGGATGACGAAACATACGAGGCCTTGCGCGAAGACGGGGCCTCGAAACAAAAAGCGGCTCGGATCGCGAATGCGCAAGCCAGCGACGATCAGAACCCGTCGGAAAAGGGTGGCAAAGCCCCGCCTTACGAAGATTGGGCCAAAGATGATCTGTACGAACGGGCGCAAGAGTTAGAAATCGACGGGCGGTCAGATATGACCAAAGACGAATTGATCGACGCGCTGCGAAATTCATAAATGAAAAAGCCCGCCAAGCGATCTTGGCGGGCTTTTTGCTGGGGTTTACCAGCCGTCTTCGGTGATAATTTTGTCGTCAGCCACGCCCATATCTTTCAAGGCATCGCGCATCGCATCCACAAAACCACCCGGACCACAGATGTAGAATGGTTGGGCCTTGTCAGTAATCAGCTTTTCCAACTCAGCTTGGTCGACCTTGCCTTTGGTGTAGGCCGTATCCTCCTGATCCGAGATGTAGAAAATTGGATCAACACCGGCCAACGATTCCCACGTTTCTTTCAGAATAATGTCGTCATCGGTCTTGTTCGCAAAGATCAGCGTGTCGCCCTTAATCCCTTCGCGTTCGTGCTTTTTCAGGATCGCAATAAACGGTGTTACACCGGCACCTGCGGCAAGAAAAACGCCAGCGCCATGGTCTTGGATCGCGCCAAACGGGCCGTCAGCCTGCGCAATATCGCCGATGCCAAGATCAGGCACATGTTCGGTCACACCGTCATGATCGGGGTAGGACTTGATCACAAAACTGAGGCTGGATTCATCGGGTTGCGACACCATCGTGAACGGGCGTCCTTCATCCTTGATCCCGTCTTTTTGAAACGCCAGCTCAGCGGCCTGTCCAGGCGCGAATGTGAAATCCTTCGGGCGTCCAAACATCAACTGGTATGTATCGTGCGTCACCGGAGTGATCTCTTGCAGGACTAATTTATGGGTCATTTCAATCTCCTTTGGCGGCATAACCGCCTAGGTTTTGAAATGTTCCGATGTGCGGTTAGACGGCCAAGAGACGGCGGAAAACATCATCCAAGTGGGATTCCGCAGACACAAACGGATCCGTGTCGCCCAAAATAGACCGGACCTGCACATCAAAATCCGCGTAATGCTGGGTCAGTGACCAGATCGAAAAGATCAGATGAACGGGATCGACAGGTCTGATTTTGCCATCCGCGATCCAGCCTTCAATGACTGTTGCTTTGGCTTCGACAAGTTCACGCAACTCACCAGCTAAAACATCTTTGATCCGTGGTGCACCTTGTAGAATTTCATTGGCGAACAGGCGGCTTTCACGGGGGAAATCGCGGCTCATGGCCAGTTTGCGGTTCGCATAGGCCAGAATTTCTTCAACGGGATCGCCGTTGTCGTCCATCTGGTGCAGGGGTTCCAGCCAGTTTTCCAGCAGTCGCGACAGTAGCGCGCTGTAGATCGCGTCTTTTGACGGGAAATAATACAGCAGGTTCGGTTTCGACAGACCGGCAGCGTCCGCGACCTGATCCAACGTCGATCCGCGAAAGCCAAACTGGGAAAAAACTTCCAACCCAGCGGCCATGATAGCGGCTTGGTTTTTTTGCTGAATACGGGTGGCTGACTTAGGCATGAGTTACACTTTGCACAAAAAGGAAGCGAGGGAAGCAATTTCTACGCCGGCGGCGCACTTTTTTTAGGAATAACGAAGGTAGGCGGCAGAAAGCTTGACTGAGTCTTGCCCTCTGTTAGCGTGTCTTTGACCAGATGGTCAAATAAGCAAGCAGTAGACGGGGGTCGCCATGCCAGCACCAGGTGAAAATCTCAAAGTGAACGGATCTCGTTTGTGGGACACGCTGATGGAGATGGCAAAAATCGGCCCCGGCATTGCAGGCGGGAATAACCGCCAGACTGTCACGGACGAAGACAGCGAAGGGCGGCACCTTTTCCAAGATTGGTGCACTGCCGCGGGTTGCACGATGGGCGTCGACACAATGGGCAACATGTTCGCCCGTCGCGAAGGCACGGATCCCGATGCGCTGCCAGTCTATGTTGGCAGCCACCTTGATACGCAACCGACAGGCGGCAAGTACGACGGTGTGCTTGGCGTGCTCAGCGGTCTTGAAGTGATCCGTACGATGAATGATCTGGATATCAAGACAAAGCACCCGATCGTTGTGACCAACTGGACGAATGAAGAAGGCACACGTTTTGCGCCTGCCATGCTCGCGTCCGGTGTTTTTGCGGGAATGCATACCCAAGAATGGGCCTACGACCGCGAAGATGCGGAAGGTAAGAAATTCGGCGAAGAACTCGCGAGGATTGGCTGGAAAGGTGATGAACCCGTCGGCGAACGGAAAATGCATGCGTTCTTTGAATTGCACATCGAACAGGGACCAATCCTAGAGGCTGAAGGCAAGCAAATCGGCGTCGTCACGCACGGCCAAGGTCTGTCTTGGACCCAAGTCACGATCACCGGCAAAGAAAGCCATACGGGTTCAACCCCCATGCCAATGCGCAAGAACGCGGGTCTGGCGATGGCGCGTGTGCTTGAAAAGGTTGAAGAAATCGCGCTGTCCCATGCGCCTCATGCTGTGGGTGCTGCTGGCCACATCGACGTGTACCCCAATTCGCGCAACGTGATTCCGGGTAAGGCAGTCTTTACGATTGATTTCCGGTCGCCAGAACTTGCCGTGATCCAAGATATGGAAGCACGGCTAAAGACCGAAGCGCAGGCCATCGTCGACGCAATGGGCATGTCGATTGAATTCGAAAAGGTTGGTGGTTTTGATCCGGTCACCTTTGACGAAACCTGCGTGACAGCGGTACGCAACGCGGCTGAACGGTTGGGGTATTCCCATATGAACTTGATCTCGGGTGCGGGGCACGACGCATGTTGGATCAACCGGATGTTCCCGACAGCGATGGTGATGTGCCCCTGTGTGGACGGTCTATCGCATAACGAAGCGGAAGAAATCAGCCAAGAATGGGCCACCGCTGGCACGGATGTTTTGTTCCACGCAGTTGTCGAAACGGCAGTGATCGTCGGTTGAATGGGGCGTGGTCATGTCGAAGGGCTGGTCACTGATGGTTAATGTGTGGCACCACTACGCCCAGTAACCCAAGACCCAGTCTTATAAGATGATGACCAAGAATAAGTGAGAAGTTAATGAAACGTCTGATCCCACTCCTTGTACTGCCGCTGGTTGCGGCCTGTGCAGATCTGACCCCCGGTCCTGTTGATGAAAATGGTGTGCCAATTCCGCCGCCACCGCCGCCTTTGCCACCACAAGTGCAGGCCGCAATGCCTGACGGCATGCCGCGTGATTTTGTGTTCGAAGCTGCGAACGGATGTTGGGCTGTTGGGATCGAAGCGGGCGAACCGCGCACGGGCAGGCCTTTGCGTGATGCCGCTGGCAACTGGGTCTGCAACGAAGGCGTGATCGCGCCAGATCAGATCGAAACGACAGCCGCGACGCTGCCTGCTGCGACCTGATGCACGCGGGGGTGATCATAACCGCCCTCGGGACGTTGGCTGCGTGCCAGCGTCCATTGCCCCCACAGGGGTTTGTTCAAACGGACGGGATTGTACCGCTGACGGTCGAACAATCCTTGCCTGACGATGTTTCAGCCTTCAGCGTCCTTCAACGCGACGGCTGCTATTATTACCCATCGTTCGACAGGCTTATCCTGATCGAAACAACAGCGGCGCCCGACGCCGCTGTTCAATGCAACGCATAATTTCAGAAAGTGACTTCCATGTTTTCCATCACACACAAAACACTTGCCGCCCTGACACTTGCCACCTTTGCATCCGCCTGTTCCGGCCCTGTCGTGATCCCGGTAGGCCAACCAGAACCAGTTGAACCCGGTCCGATTGTTGCAGCAACCCAACCATTCCCGGCCGAAGTAACCGCAGCGCTGCCACCTGAAATCCCGGCCTCTGCCGTGAAAGTCCAAGACGGCTGCTATTTCTACCGCTTCGGCGACGACATCCGGCCTGTGTCCTTTGACGGCGTGAACCCGGTTTGTCCGACAGCAACCGCAGCCGCCGCTGCTGCTGCGCCACCCGCTTAACGCATTCTGACTGCAGGAGACCCCCAATGACCACCAAAGTGATAAAAAACGGCACCGTTGTCACAGCTGATCTGACCTACAAGGCAGACGTGCTGATCGAAAATGGAACGATTATTGAAATTGGGCCGAACCTGTCAGGTGACGAACAACTTGATGCCACCGGCTGCTACGTAATGCCCGGTGGTATCGACCCCCATGTGCATCTCGAAATGCCGTTCATGGGCACCTATTCTACGGATGACTTTGAATCCGGCACCCGCGCTGGTCTTGCTGGCGGCACCACAATGGTTGTCGATTTCTGCCTGCCGAACCAAGGCGAAGGGTTGATGGACGCGATCAAGCGTTGGGACAATAAATCGACCCGTGCGAACTGCGATTATTCCTTCCACATGGCCGTGACATGGTGGGGCGAACAGGTCTTCAACGACATGGAAACCGTGATCAAAGAGCGCGGGATCAACACGTTCAAACACTTCCTCGCGTATAAAGGCGCGTTGATGGTGAATGATGATGAACTCTTCTCATCCTTCAACCGCCTCGCTGATCTTGGCGGCATCGCTATGGTCCACGCCGAAAACGGGGATGTGGTGGCGGAACTGTCCGCGAAACTGCTCGCCGAAGGCAACACAGGGCCGGAGGCGCACGCCTATTCCCGCCCGACCCAAGTTGAAGGCGAAGCCACCAACCGCGCGATCATGATCGCCGACATGGCGGGCGTACCGTTGTACGTCGTGCACACGTCCTGCGAAGAGGCCCACGAGGCGATCCGCCGTGCGAAAATGCAGGGCAAACGCGTCTGGGGCGAACCGCTGATCCAGCACCTGACGCTTGATGAGTCCGAATACTTCAACAAAGACTGGGACCACGCCGCCCGCCGCGTCATGTCCCCACCTTTCCGCAATAAACAGCACCAAGACAGCCTGTGGGCCGGTCTTCAGTCCGGCACGCTGTCCGTCGTGGCCACCGACCACTGTGCGTTCTCAACCGAACAAAAACGCTTCGGCGTGGGCGACTTCACAAAGATCCCTAACGGCACGGGTGGTCTTGAGGACCGCTTGCCGATGCTTTGGACTCACGGTGTGGCGACGGGCCGCCTGACAATGAACGAATTTGTGGCGGTGACTTCTACGAATATCGCGAAAATCCTGAACTGCTACCCGAAAAAGGGGGCCATTCTGGTCGGCGCAGACGCAGACATCGTTGTTTGGGACCCAGAGAAATCCAAGACCATCACAGCGGGCGCGCAGCAATCGGCGATTGATTACAACGTCTTCGAAGGGAAAGAGGTCAAAGGCCTCCCGCGCTTCACCCTCACACGCGGCCACGTCGCGATCCACGACGGCGAAGTCCGCACCCAAGAAGGCCACGGCAAATTCGTACAACGCGAAGCTAACACGCCAGTCAATCGGGCGCTGTCATCATGGAAAGACCTGACAGCACCACGACCCGTACAGCGGTCCGGCATTCCGGCGACGGGGGTTTAAGAGTGCCACAGGTTAGGAGGCATTATGGCGTTGTTTTCAGTTGGATTTCCGCGACGTCTGTCGTTCTCGTTGTGCTAACCGCGAGGGCGTTCCTACTCGAACCCGTCGAAGCTTCTCTAATTCTTATGCCGATTGTGTTGTTGCCGTTTGCATTGATTTTCACGGTTCCCGCGCTGGCGGTAAGACTTGTTTTTTTAAACAACGCTCGGCCATCTGTGTTTGCACTTGCGGGCGCCGGATACGCGATCGCCCTTATGGCAATTCCCGATATGGGCCTGATGGATCGTCATAATCCAGCAGATTGGGTTGTTGCTACAATTGCGGGTGCAGCAGGAGGTTGTGTTTGGGGGCGCATGGAAAAAGTTGCACCTGAAGCACCTTGTGCGGAGTTCAAGAAAGTTTGATGCGGAGTGCATGATTTGAAGCCCTTAATTGTCTGTTTGTGTGTTGTGCCTGGGATTCTACAAGCCCAAGTGTTCGGCGACGCCGCCGGTTGCGCGTGGCTTGCGGGCGAACCTGTCGTGACGGATAGCCTTTACCTCTACGATCAGAACACGATCCAACGGGCCGAAAGCACATGCCCCGTCACTGGTGCCCTGCAAGTCGGATCAGGGGCCACGGTTGTGACTGTCGCATGTTCGGGCGAAGGCGACACGTGGGAAGATTTTTACATGATCATGACCACGGCGGATGAAAACACTCTGCTTATCCACCCCGAAGCCTACCCCGAATTTGTAACTGAAATGAAGGTCTGTGTACCCCAATGACCAATCCGCCCATCCCCTTAGGCCGGACGATTTTCGAAGCTGGCATTTTCACGCAAGAAAACCAGATCGTTGGCAAAAACCGCTTTGATGTTGAGCGTTGCATGGGGTTCAACGCAGGCCACCTGGCGCAGGGTTACACCGTCGCGCACCTGCAAATGGCGCCGAAATACAACGATTGGACCTTCCGGCGGTACACCCAGATGTACGGACACGCCGCCGATTGGGACCCCGAAGAAATGGGTGAAGACACACGCACAGCCGAAGAGGCGCTGATCGCGAATGGCTACACAGTCGACACCATGAAAAACGAAGTCATGATGATGGAGTTTCACACATCCGGCCCGAAACGCTTGATCAAGATTATCCCGGCTGTGAACCCTACCGCATGGCCGCAATACCCCGAATCCGCTGGTGCGCCGCAATGGATATTGCATCACCCGCTCGCGATGACGGTCGCCGCTTTTGTTGGACCCCAAGACACCTATACGATCTGAAATAGAAAGAACGCGCATGCCCACAGTCGCCGAATTGGCCGCGAAACAACTAGGCTCTGGCCCGACAGGAACAAACCCTGCGGCAAGCGCTGTGATCACGGCCCGTAATCTGGATCTGACGTTTCAGACAAACGACGGTCCGGTGCATGCGTTGAAAGACGTGAACCTTGATATCAACAAGGGTGATTTCGTCAGTTTTATCGGGCCATCGGGCTGCGGAAAGACCACATTCTTGCGCTGCATTGCGGGCTTGGAAACGCCAACGGCAGGCGACATTTCGGTAAACGGTATGACGCCAGATGAAGCGCGACGCGCGCGCGCCTACGGCTATGTTTTCCAAGCAGCGGGTCTATATCCATGGCGCACAATCGGGGGCAATATCCGGCTGCCACTTGAAATCATGGGCTTCGACAAGGCCGAACAGGCCAAGCGCGTGGAACGGGTGCTTGATCTGGTGGACCTCAACGGATTTGATCGCAAATTCCCATGGCAGTTGTCAGGTGGGATGCAGCAGCGGGCGTCGATTGCGCGTGCGCTTGCGTTTGATGCCGACATCCTGCTGATGGACGAACCCTTTGGTGCGCTTGATGAAATCGTGCGTGATCACCTCAATGAACAATTGTTGCAGCTTTGGGCGCGGACCGAAAAAACCATTGGCTTTGTAACCCATTCGATCCCAGAGGCGGTGTATCTATCCACCAAGATCGTCGTCATGTCCCCACGTCCGGGGCGTATTTCTGACGTCATCGAAAGCACGCTGCCCCGCGAACGCCCCTTGGATATCCGCGATAGTCCCGAATTCATCGAAATTGCCCACCGCGTGCGCGATGGACTGCGGGCGGGGCATCAAGATGATGCGTAAGATCATGGTGTTTTGCACAAATAAAACAGAGGGCCGCGCATGAAGTCGATCCTTCCGGTTTTGACCGTCATCGGCGCGATCCTGTTGTTTTGGATCGTTTGTGTTCCAATGATGAACATGCATCTGGTTGCGGATCAGGCGCAGCGCGACGAACTGGTCGTCACGCCTGACACACCCGCCGCGCGGCAGGATTATTCGGGTGCGGGGCTTGCACTGCGCAACACACATTTGATCCCGCTGACCTACACCTTCGTGCGCCCCCGTCTGCCGTCACCGCATCAGGTGGCGGGCGAGATGTACGACACGATCATCGACAAGAAAATCACGTCGAAACGCAGTCTGGTTTATCACGGCTGGGTGACGCTCGCGCCTACTCTACTTGGGTTCCTGATCGGAACGGGGCTGGGCATTCTGCTGGCCGTGGGGATCGTTTACAGCCGTGTGATGGACAAATCGGTGATGCCGTGGGCGATCGTTAGTCAAACCATCCCGATTTTGGCGCTTGCCCCAATGATTATTGTCGTCCTCGGATCAATGGGCATTCAGGGGCTTTTCCCGAAATCGATCATCGCGGCCTACCTGTCGTTCTTTCCGGTCGTGGTCGGCATGGTTAAAGGATTACGTAGCCCTGACGGGATGCAGCTTGATCTGCTGCGCACATATAACGCTTCGAAATCACAAGGGTTCTGGGCACTGCGTTTGCCAGCCTCCGCGCCCTATCTGTTCGCTTCGCTCAAGATCGGCATCTCGGCTTCACTCGTTGGGACCATCGTGGCTGAACTGCCGACAGGCGCAAAAGCAGGCTTCGGTGCGCGCATGTTGGTAGGCGATCAATACGGGCAACCGCTTGTTTCGTGGGCGGCGCTGTTTGCGGCTGCATTGACGGCAGCGGCGCTCGTCGGACTATTCAGCCTCATCGAACGGATCACGCTGAAACGTATGGGGATGGCCGCGACATGATCGTTTTATATGCAATCCTGATTTGGGCCGCCGGATGGTGGCTGAATGTGAAGCTGGCCAATGGGCCGCAATCCGAAAACCCGATTGTAAAGGTACTGATCCCCGCGATTTTCGGGATCACCGTTATCATCGTGTGGGAACTGTTGGTGCGCGGGTTCGATGTGAACCCCGTAATCCTGCCTGCGCCGTCATCCATCGGGGCGCGGTTGATGGTCGAAGGACCGCGGCTGTGGGCAGATTTCCAACAGACGATCATCAAAGGGGCGATGACCGGATATATCTTCGGCGGGCTCGCAGCGTTTGGTGTGGCCATCTTGGCCGACAGGTCCGATTTCCTAACGCGCGGTATTTTGCCTGTCGGTGGCTTTATGGCCGCTTTACCGATCGTCGGCACCGCGCCGATTTTTGTGAAATGGTTGGGCAGCGATTGGGAATCCAAAGCCGCAGTCGTGGCCGTGATGGTCTTTTTCCCGATCCTCGTGAACACCGTCGCGGGGCTGAAAGATACCAGTGCGATGCAGCGCGACCTGATGCGGACATATGGGGCAGGTTATTGGCCGACGCTGTTCAAACTGCGCGTGCCTGCGGCGATGCCGTTTATCTTTAACGGGCTTAAGATTGCGACCACTTTGGCGCTGATCGGGGCCATTGTTGCTGAATTTTTCGGCTCTCCCACGGTCGGGATGGGTTTCCGGATATCAACCAGCTTTGGTCAGCTTGCGCTGGACATGGTCTGGGCAGAGATTGTCATCGCAGCCCTTGCGGGTAGTGCGTTTTATGGCGCGATGACTTTGATCGAAAAGCGGGTAACGTTTTGGCACCCGTCTCAACGATAGGACGACGATAAAAACGACGCCAAAATGGCGCGCATTTATGAACAAGGAGAGAGACATGAACAAGATTATGATCGCGGCTGCAATGGCGGCTGGTATGGGCACATCCGCTTTTGCGGACGGCCACGCAAACACCGTGACGCTGCAGTTGCAGTGGGTGACACAAGCGCAGTTCGCGGGGTACTACGTCGCACTCGATAAGGGTTTCTACGAAGAAGAAGGCCTTGATGTGACTGTTCTGGCCGGTGGCCCAGACATCGCACCGCCACAGGTTCTGGCAGGTGGCGGGGCTGACGCGATGCTGAACTGGATGCCGTCCGCGCTGGCCGCCCGTGAAAAGGGTCTGCCCGTTGTGAACATCGCGCAGCCGTTCAAAACATCCGGCCTAATGCTGACTTGCTGGAAAGACACCGGCATTGAAACCGTCGCGGATTTCAAAGGTAAAACCATCGGCGTTTGGTTCTTCGGCAACGAATATCCGTTCCTGTCATGGATGTCCCAAGAAGGCATTTCAACTGATGGCGGCGAAGACGGCGTGACGGTTCTGAAGCAAGGCTTCAACGTTGATCCGCTGTTGAACCGCGAAGCTGATTGTATCTCAACCATGACCTATAACGAATATGGTCAGGTGCTGGACGCAGGCGTGAACCCTGATGAACTGGTCACGTTCAAGTACGAAGAACAAGGCGTCGCGACGTTGGAAGACGGCATCTACGTGCTGGAAGAAAACCTTGAAGATCCAGTGTTCGTCGACAAAATGGTCCGCTTTGTACGTGCGTCTATGGAAGGCTGGAAATACGCGGAAGCCAATCCAGAAGAAGCAGCTGGGATCGTTTTGGATAACGACGAAACCGGTGCACAAACTGAGGCAGCTCAGGTGCGCATGATGGGCGAAATCGCGAAACTGACAGCAGGTTCCGACGGCACGCTTGATCCGGCGGACTACGAACGCACGGTGGCGACGCTGCTGGCTGGCGGGTCTGATCCGGTGATTTCTGCGGCTCCGGAAGGCGCATGGACACATGCGATCACGGACGAAGCGCTGAAGTAAGCAGGTTTTCGTTGAAATGATGCGCCTCGGTCTTTGTGCCGGGGCGCTTTTTCGTTTGTGCGGGAGCCTCCGGCGGGGATTTGGAAAGACCCAAAGAAACCAGATGTCGCATTTGGACTGGCAAGCCTTTGCGATTGCGGCATATCTGGCGCAAAGGAGAGCATATGGCTTATCTACTCGGCGTCGATACTGGCGGGACATATACCGATGCGGTCATCTTGGATGAAGCAGCTGACGCGATCGTCGCAACCGCGAAATCGCTGACTACGCGTCCTGACTTGTCCTTGGGCGTCGGGGCCGCGATGGATGCGGTGCTGGAAACCATTGATCCGGCGGACATCGCTATGGTGTCGCTGTCCACGACACTTGCCACGAACGCGCTGGTTGAAGGGCAAGGTGGGCGGGTTGCCCTGATCCTGATTGGTTTTGAAGAGGCAGAGCTGAACCGTGCAGGCCTGAATGACGCGTTGCGCGGTGATCCGGTTGTGTTTTTGGCGGGTGGGCATTCCCATGCAGGTGCGCCACTGCATGACTTGACCGAGGATGATGTCGCGACTGCCATCGCGGATTTACCTGATGGGTTAACCGGATTTGCAGTTGCCGCCAGTTTTGCCACCCGCAATCCCGAACATGAAATCATCGCGCGCGACACCCTTCGCCGCGCAACAGGTCTGCCTGTGACTTGCTCGCACGAATTGTCCCAAGCGCTGGGTGGTCCGAAACGTGCCCTGACCGCTTTGCTGAACGCCCGTCTCATCGGAATGATTGATGGGTTAATCACGGCTTGCGAAACGCACATGGCCGGACGCGGGATCAATGCGCGGCTGATGGTTGTGCGGGGCGACGGGGCGTTGGTGTCTGCCGACGTGGCCCGCGAAAAACCGATTGAAACGATCCTAAGTGGGCCAGCGGCGTCGATCGCGGGGGCTGCTTGGCTGACTGGCGAACAGAACGCTTTGGTTAGCGATATCGGTGGGACGACGACAGACGTTTGCCTGTTACGCGACGGACGCCCGCAAATTGACCCGCAGGGCGCGCGCGTCGGTCCGTTTCGCACGATGGTCGAAGCGGTGGCAATGCGCACAAGCGGGCTGGGTGGCGATAGCGAAGTCCATGTCGTCGAAGGGTTGCAGGCTGGGTTGCGGCTTGGACCGCGCCGTTTGATGCCTATCGCGCTTGCCGCCACCCATTGCCCCGACATCGTGCATTTCGCGCTTGATCAGGCGTTAAGTGTGGACCGTCCGCCGGTCGACGGTGGGCAGATTGTGATCCCGCTTTGGCCGACGTTCCCGCAAGGCTTAGACCCGCGCGAAACCATCGTTGCAGAACGGCTGCGGGAAGGGCCTGTCCGTTTCGGAGAGGCCGTGACGACGCGGATGGAAAGCCCCGCGTTGATGCGCCTTGTGGGTCGTGGTCTGGTGATGTTGGCTGGGGTGACGCCGTCTGACGCGGCACATGTCCTTGGCCGCGTCGCGACGTGGGATGCAGACGCCGCCGAAAAGGCGCTGATCCTGTTTGCGCGCAAACGCAGCGGCAGCGGTGACAAGATCGCACCTGACGCGCAGCACTTGGCGCAGATGATTGTTGATCAACTGACTGTGCAAACTGTTGATTGCCTACTCGAGGCGGCTTTTGCGGAAGACCACCGGAATTGGGACATGGACCCCGCTGAGCTAAGCCGGCACGCGTTGACCAAAGCCGGGCTTGATCAACATCGCGGGGTTATCGAGACGACTGTGAAACTCGGCGTGCCTGTCATCGGGCTTGGTGCGTCGGCGTCGTCCTATTACGGGGCGGTCGGCGACCGGTTGAACACGCGCATGATCCTGCCAGAACATGCAGGCGTGGCGAACGCCATCGGCGCTGTCGTGGGGCAGGTCGCGATGCATGAAACCGGCACGGTCACCAGCAACGGGGCAGAACACTTCGCGGCACTTGGGCAAAGCTTCACGGACCAAACCGCTGCGATGGCGGCACTTGAAGCACAATTAAAATCGACCGCGATCGACAAAGCAAAAGCCGCCGGTGTCGAAGACATCAGGTTCACCATCAGTCGGGACATCAAAGAAGCCACCGTCGAAGGGCAGCCCATGTTCCTTGAGGCAACCATCAAGGTCACGGCGCAAGGGCGACCGCGGATTGCCGATACGGCATAACCCGCCACTAACAGTTGTCTCACAATTCCGTCAGTTCAGTTGCGCGGATAGGGGGGATAGGTCAGAACAGCGGCATGATAGATGGCCGCGTTCGCACTTTAATTGATCCACCACTGAACGCCTTCGGGCGGTCGCTTGCCGCGCGCGGTACGACTGCAAATGGTGTGACGCTGGCAGGTCTCGGGATCGGTCTTATCGCGGCCCTGATGATCAGCTGCGGCCTACCGGGTCTTGCGGTGGTGCCGCTTCTGATCAGTCGGATCGCTGACGGGTTGGACGGTGCGGTCGCACGTGCGACACAGAAAACGGACTTCGGTGGATACCTTGATATTGCTGCAGATTTTCTGTTCTACGGGATGATCCCACTGGCGTTTGTCGTGATGGCCCCCCAAACAAACGGGCTGGCCGGTGCGTTTCTGCTGACGTCGTTCTACTTTAACGGAACGTCCTTCCTTGGCTTCGCGATCCTCGCGGAAAAGCATGACATGACGACACGGGCGCAGGGCGAAAAATCACTCTATTACTCCAACGGCATTCTGGAAGGCACGGAAACGATTGTCTTCTTCGTGCTCCTTTGCCTGCTGCCAGCATGGTTTGTGCCAATGGCTTACCTCTTTGGGACAGCTTGCTTTGCAACTGGAATCCTGCGCATCTATGGGGCCCACCGGACCTTTTCGACGACGACCACTCACCATGAGGACTAAACTATGAAATACCTTGCCGTTCTTGCAGCTTTGACGCCCTTCGCGGCCTACGCTGACGTTGATCCTGCTGATTGGGATGCGGTCATCGCCGAAGCTGATGGGCAAACTGTTTATTGGAACGCGTGGGGGGGATCGACCAACACCAACGATTTCATCGCATGGGTCGGTGAACGTGTGTCCGAGGAATACGGCGTCACGCTCGAACACGTCAAATTGACGGACACGGCCGACGCTGTGACCCGCGTCTTGTCTGAAAAGCAAGCAGGCGAAAACGACGACGGTGCGGTCGACATGATCTGGATTAACGGCGCAAACTTCGCGGCGATGAAAGACGCGGACCTGCTGTTTGGTCCATACGCAGAACAACTGCCGAACTGGGCTTTGGTCGATGTCGACGGTAAGACCGTCCAGACAGATTTCACAGTGCCAACAGACGGTTACGAAAGCCCGTGGGCGATGGCGCAGGTGGTGTTCGACTACGACACGGCAGACATTGACGCACCGTTGGCGTCCATGAACGACATTCTGGAATGGACCAAAGCAAACCCCGGTCGTTTCACCTACCCACAGCCGCCTGATTTCCTTGGCACGACATTCCTCAAGCAGGTTCTGGTTGATATCCTGCCTGACCCGTCCGTTTTGCAGGTCGCAGCAACCGATGAAACCTACGATGACGTCACCGCACCGCTTTGGGCGTATCTTGATGAACTGACGCCAAATTTGTGGCGCGAAGGACGTGCATATCCGCCAACAGGCACCGCGATGTTCCCGATGATCGCAGATGGCGAAATTGATCTGTCGATTTCGTTCTCTCCGGGGGCGGCATCTGCTGCAATTGCGAACTTCGAATTGCCCGACACGGTGCGGACATTCGTCTTGGAAAAAGGGACAATCGGCAACGCATCCTTCGTCGCGATCCCTTACAATTCAGGGTCCAAAGCCGCGTCCATGGTTGTGGCGAACTTCATCATGTCACCAGAGGCACAGGCGCGCGCGCAAAACCCTGATTTGCTTGGCTACGGCACCGTTCTGAACATGGATGCGCTGGACGCAGATGACCGTGCGCTGTTCGACGCGATTGAACTGGGCGTTGCGACACTGTCGCCTGCCGAACTTGGCGCGGCTGTCGCAGAACCACACCCAAGCTGGATGACACGCATTGCAGACGACTGGGCAGGCCGCTACGGCGTTGCGCAATAAGCTATTGGCGGGGCTACATAAATGAAGTCCCGCCGTTTTCTACCAATCCTGCCCGCGCTGACGCTACTAGCGATGCTCGGGCCGGTTTTGGCGGGGCTGTACGGAACTGTTTTACCGGCATTCGGACACTTGCCAGCGGCAGGTGAAACGGGTCCAAACCTAAATGCGTTCCGCGCCCTGTTCGTTTGGCCGGGCTTGGCAGACGCCGCGCGGCTATCGGTGACAACAGGTCTGCTGGCAACTGCGATATCGCTGTTGATCGTTATGCTCATCACCGCAGGTTGGTCCGGCACACCGGCCTTCCGCGCGCTCGAACGTCTACTGTCTCCACTTCTTTCCGTCCCCCATGCGGCAGCGGCCTTCGGTCTCGCGTTTCTCATTGCGCCATCAGGCTGGATCGCACGCCTGTTTTCGCCTTGGCTAACAGGCTGGGACCGCCCACCCGACTTGTTAATCGTGCAAGATGAATGGGGGCTGGCCCTGACGCTCGGCATGATCACAAAAGAGGTGCCATTCTTATTGCTGATGACCCTTGCGGCGCTGGGCCAAGCTGACGCTGGGCGGTCCGTGACCATCGCACAGGCCTTGGGCTACAGCCGCATGACCGGATGGCTGAAAACGGTGTTTCCAAGGGTCTATGCGCAGATCAAATTACCGATCTACGTCGTGTTGGCCTACGCAATGTCCGTCGTGGATGTTGCGGTGATCTTGGGGCCTAATACGCCACCTACGCTATCCGTCCAAATCGTCAAATGGATGTCCGACCCTGACCTTGCCATGCGTCTACAGGCCGCCGCGGCAGCGCTTGTGCAACTTGGTCTTGTCATCGGTGTGCTCGCCTTTTGGTGGTGCGGTGAAAAGGTGGTAGCGGCGCTGGGCAGGCGTTGGATCGCAGCGGGCGGTCGCGGTCGCGCGGACCGCGTGATCAGCGGCATCGCGATGGTGCTAGGCACGACATCCGCCCTCATGATCCTACTCGGCATTACGATCCTCGCAACATGGTCTTTCGCCGCACAATGGAGCTTTCCAAACGCGCTTCCCGATACCTTCACGTTGCGTTCATGGATGCGACATGGACCGGGGACAACCGATGCGCTGATCGAAACGGCGATTATCGCGATCGCGACGACATTCATCGCCATCACGCTGACCATTGGCTGTCTTGAGGCGGAATGCCGTTACAATCTCAAGTTCGGCAAAATCGGCACTTGGCTGCTATACTTACCGCTCCTCATTCCCCAAATCGCCTTCCTGCCAGGTCTACAAACACTGTTCCTTAATGTGGGGGCCAGCGTCGGGCGTTGGCCGGTTATCGCGGCACACTTGATCTTTGTTTTGCCCTACGTTTTCTTGTCGTTAGCTGATCCATTCCGCGCGTGGGATCCACGCATGGGCACCATCGCAGCAGCCTTGGGAAGCAGTCCAGACCGTATTCTGTGGCGGATCAGACTACCGATGCTTTTGCGCCCGATATTGACGGCAATGGCCGTCGGGGTCGCGGTGTCAGTGGGGCAATATCTGGCAACATTGCTGATCGGCGGCGGGCGTGTCGCAACACTCACGACCGAAGCGCTGGCGCTTGCATCGGGGGGCGATCGGCGTGCAATCGGGGCATACGGATTGATGCAAACAGGTGCGGCACTGGTGCCTTTTGCACTGGCGCTTTTGATCCCGACATTGGTCTGGCGGAACCGAAAAGGATTACGACATGGATAAAGGTTTGACGCTATCGGACGTGCAGATCCATAAGGGCAACAAACCTTTGGTTGGCGTGTCGCGGCACATCGCACCAGGCGAAGTTTTGACGATCATGGGTCCTTCTGGCGTCGGGAAATCGACATTGCTTGCTTTTGTGACCGGTACGCTGGCATCTGATTTCAAATCAACCGGAGCGGTCATTCTGAACGGCAAAGATATCACCGCAACGCCACCGCATCTGCGGCGCGTCGGTATTTTGTTCCAAGACGATTTGCTGTTCCCACATCTTTCTGTCGGGGCGAACTTGTCGTTCGGATTGCCGCCCGGCGGCAGCAAATCAGCGCGCAACGCAAAGGTGGATGAAGCGCTGCAAGAAGTAGGTCTTGACGGTTTCGCCGATCGCGATCCTGCGACGCTTTCAGGTGGGCAAAAAGCACGCGTGGCATTGATGCGCATGCTGCTTTCCGAACCCTGTGCGTTGTTGCTTGATGAACCGTTCTCTCGGCTGGATACCGCGTTGCGCGCGCAGGTGCGCGAGATGGTGTTCGCGCGGGCCAAGGCACGGGCGCTGCCGATCTTGATGGTCACTCATGATGCAGAAGACGCGCAGGCGGCAGGCGGTGACATCATCGTTCTCGAAGCAACCTAGATTTCGGTCCGCATACAGTCCCTCGGGCGTTAACACATTGTAACCGCAACGGGCGTCTTCCCCGCGGGGAAGGTTTCACCACGCCCAAGCCGCCCGACGTGGAACACGACAGGCCAGCATCGGCTTCAGAAACGGCGATCTAAAACGGTCCAAATCTAACGCTTCGTGTACGCCGGTGACGACTTCGCCATTGATTTGGGTTTGAACGGCAGACCGCGAATAGAATGGCGCATCTAGCATCGGCAGCACTTGTTTAGGCACGACGCCGACGTCGGCCCGCGTTGTGCGTTTGACCTGCCAAAGTGACCGTTTGAATGGCACTGCTGGCGGTGCGTCAATCAACTGCGCAGCGCCCGTTCGATCAAATGCAATTGCGGTATCAATGACAGTGCCATCGCGCCGTTGTGCATCATAGATACAGGTCGCACCGGCAGCAGTCGGATACCGCCCCCATGTCCAGAATGAAAAGTCTGTTTCAAGCGCACGTGTCCCGAAGTTCGCATCGAAATACCCGTGCCCGTCCCATTGCCAACCCTCCGCTTCTAACGCCACTGATATGTCGCTATCCGGTGCAAATGGCCGCCAGATATGTGCGCCATCTTCGGTCAGCGCTAATTCGACCGATGTGATCGCTTTGGGTGTTACGGTGATTGTCCCTCGCACGCGTGACACAAGCGGTAAGCTGCTGATCTCGTTGATCGAAATGATCAGCTTATTACCATCCCAGTGCATCTCTGATGGGCCAACTTGCAGCGTGTCAACGGACGTGCGCAGCGCGTCGCGCCCCCTGTCCGTCATGGTGAAACGCCCGCCCTTGCCATAGGTCGCGACGTTGATGCAGCAGTGGTTCGCAGGGTCGCGCCGCCCTGACCATTTGTACCACGGCGAAAAAACCGACCCGATAAAGCCGATGACGGAGACGGCCTTTGTCCCGCACGCGCTTATGCCGTCGACATACCACCATGCATAGCCATCTGACGGAACCGCGAGGTCAAAGTAAGGTCGGTCATGATCGCGTCTGCCACGTGCCGTCCTGAGAGCGTCGCCATCGGCACCCCCGCCCCCGGATGTGCCCCGCCGCCGCACAGGTACAGCCCCTTGATCCGGGTGCGTGCCGTCGGACGTTTGAAAGCTGCCATCATTCCACGTGGGGACCGCCCGTAAAGGGACCCCAGACTGCCGGGAAACAGCGTCGCAAAGTCTTGTGGCGTGGTCAGCGCGTCCACTTGCGGCGCGTGATCGAACGTGAGGCCAAATGCCTCTAACCTTTGGAAAGTCTGCGCGTGACATTCTGCGATCTCCTTTGGCGATTGCGACAGATCGGGGGGTGCGTTGCGAATAATCTCAATGCGGCCCGTACCTGTTTCGGGGTGGTCCTGCGAACACAGATAAAGGGTCGCATCATCAGGTGTGCGTCCGGCGGATAGGGCTTCAAATTCGGCGCGTTCGTTTTGCGCGAAAAATACCGTGTGATGCGCCAAAGGTAAGCCTTTCGGGGTCGCGGCAAAGGTATGAACATGTGCCGACAAGCTCCTTGGTGCGACGGACACTTCTGGCACGGCTGACGTGATTGCGTCCCCCAGCAGGCCCGTTTGCAAAGCGCGGGGATCGCCGTTGAAAATGACAGCGTCAGCACAGATGCGCCCTGTAGGGGTTTCAACGCCAGCGGCCCTTCCGCCTTGTTGGCTGATCCGCAATGCTGGTGTGTCGTAATGAAACGTCGCGCCTTTCGTCTCTGCTAGGGCGGCGATTGTCTGCGCGATCTGATGCATGCCGCTTTTGACCGACCAGACTCCTGCGGCTTCCGCATGCCAGATCAGCGAAAGAAGGGCTGGCGACTGAAACGGTGATCCGCCGACATATGTGGCGTACCGGCCAAAGAGCTGCACCAATTTCGGATCGCTGAAAGAGTTGCGCAGCAGTGTATGCAGCGACCGGTGCGGTGCCATGTCAGCCACCAGTTTCGGTTGCCGCAAGACGCATTTCGCAAGCGCCATCGGCTGCGGCGACGGATGCTGCATCATCGGTGCGTCAAAAGCCGAAAACAGACGCCTCGCGCGGTCTGAAAAGGTCAGGAATTCTTCGCGGGCGCGGATGCCCAATGCTTGTTCGATCTCCTCTGCTGACGCGTCGATATCTGCCATCAGGTCAAGCGTTTGACCGTCGTCCCAGTAGTGGCGCGCCAAGGTATCAAGCGGTTGTAACGTGATGTGGTCGCTTAGTGTTTCGCCCACATCCGCGAACAGATCTTCGAACACATGTTTCATCGTCAACACGGTTGGACCCGCATCAATCGGCCCCGCGGCAGATGGCACCGTCCGCATTTTCCCGCCCGGTCCGCTGTGGGCTTCCAACACCGTCACCTCATAGCCCACGTGCGCCAATCGCAGCGCTGTGGCTAACCCGCCGATGCCCGCGCCGATGATGATGACCGATGGTGTTTTCATGACTGCTCCTGTCCAGAGTGTTGACTCGTTGCAGTAATATGTCCAGTTTAGTTTACATATACGCTGTCATGCGTAAGTGACACACGAGGATATCATGAAGATAGCGGAACGGATCGATGCGACGATGGCAGACGCTATTCGGTCGGGGCAGGGCGGGGTCGCGCCAGCCAAATTGTCCGCTGCGCTGAACTATGCGGTCACGCCGGGTGGTGCGCGCATTCGACCGACGATCTTGACGTCGGTTGCTTTAGCCTGTGGAGACGACAGGCCCGCGTTGACAAATGCCGCTGGCGTGGCGCTTGAACTTATTCATTGCGCCAGCCTCGTGCACGACGATCTGCCTTGCTTCGATGATGCGGACATGCGGCGCGGTAAACCCGCACTGCACAAAGCGTTTTCCGAACCGCTAGCGGTTTTGGCGGGCGATAGTTTGATTGTCATGGGGTTTCAGATTTTGGCCCGCGCTGCAGGCGATGTGCCACAGCGCACCTTAGGCCTGATCGATATCTTGGGCACCCGAACGGGAATGCCCTTTGGGATTTGTGCGGGGCAGGGATGGGAAAGCGAAGCGACGATTGATCTTTCCGCCTATCACCAAGCAAAAACAGGTGCATTGTTCATTGCGGCGACGCAGATGGGGGCGGTGGCCGCTGGACAAGAACCGGGACCATGGGAAGAATTGGGTGCGCGTATTGGCGAGGCGTTTCAGGTCGCAGACGATTTACGGGACGCCTTATGTGATGAGGTAACACTGGGCAAACCCGCAGGTCAGGATGATCTGCATGGGCGTCCAAATGCTGTTGCTGTTTACGGCGTGCAGGGTGCGATCCAACGGTTCGATAACATTTTGGGCGGGGCAATTTCGTCCATTCCCGCTTGTCCGGGGGAAGCCGCCTTGGCTCAAATGGTGCGCGCTTATGCGGATCGATTGGTTCCTGCAGATGCACGACGGCCGCGTGTTGCGGGCGAATAATGGCGGACACCGCATTTCCAGCCGATAAAGTGACCACGCAGAGCGGACCTAAGACCAGCCGCTGGTTGCGTCTTCTGGCGAACCCGAAATTCCAGACATGGGCGGCGCGTTTCCCGCTGACGCGACGGTTGGTGCGGCGCGAAGGCGAGGCGATGTTTGATATCGTCGCGGGGTTTTGTCATGCGCAGATTTTGCAGGCCGTCGTAAAATTTCAATTGCCTGATTTGCTGCTTGAACAACCAATGCCAGCCGATGCGCTGGCACGTGCTTGCAACGTTCCGAATGAACGGATGATTGTCCTAATCAACGGCGCTGCTGCGCTAAAGCTGGTTAAGGTACGACGCGACGGCTTGATCGGTTTGACGAGCAGGGGTGCAGCGCTTGCTGGGGTGCCCGGTCTACAGGGGATGATCGCCCATCATGATGTCCTTTACCGTGATTTATCTGATCCAGTTGCGTTTTTTCGCGGTGAAACCGAAACAGAACTAGCCGCATTTTGGCCTTACGTGTTCGGCGCAGATGGTGCGACGGATGCGTCAGTCACCGCGCGCTATTCGGAATTGATGGCTGATAGTCAGTCTTTGGTTGCCGCCGACACCTTGGATATTGTCCCGCTTCACGGGGTGCGCCGTTTGATGGATGTTGGCGGCGGAACGGGTGCGTTTTTGTCTGCTGTCGGCGCGCGCTATGGCGATATGAACCTGACGCTGTTTGACCTGCCTGCCGTTGCGCCTTTTGCGCAGGATCGATTCGATAAGCTTGGTTTGACCGGGCGCACGCGCATCGTTTCGGGGTCATTTCGCAACGATCCTTTGCCTGATGATGCCGACATGATCAGTCTGGTGCGGGTGCTTTACGATCACGACGACGACACAGTTCGGCGGCTTTTACGCGCGGTTTTTGCGGCGTTACCGGCAGCAGGACGGGTCCTGATTTCTGAACCGATGACGGGCGGGGTACAGCCGGAAAAGGCCGGAGATGCCTATTTCGCACTGTATTGCATGGCGATGCGGACAGGACGCGCGCGGTCGTCTGCCGAAATCGCAGCGTTGCTATCCGATGCAGGTTTCACCGATGTCCAAATCCCCCGTGCGAAGCGTCGTTTCATCACGTCCGCTGTCGTCGCTGTAAAGCCAGCCTGACACAAGTGCTGTCCATAATGATTGACATAGTGATGTGTCAGGCTAAACTGACACAAAGACAAAATGTCGCATCGTGATTCACGCACCGCGACGGGGAGAAATAGTTGGAAACGCAGGCGGTTATCTTAAACGCACCGGGCAAGCTTGATCTTGATGTCGTGGGTATGACGCCGCCAACTGCGACCGATATTGTTGTCGCCGTCCGCCATTCTGGCATCTCTACCGGTACTGAAAAACTGTTTTGGTCAGGTGACATGCCGCCGTTTCCGGGCATGGGGTACCCGTTGATCCCGGGCTACGAAGCGGCTGGTGAGGTCGTCGAGGTGGGTCGCGATTCCGGTTTTCGGGTCGGCGAACATGTGTTTGTACCGGGTGCCAGTTGTTACGAAGGTGCGTTTGGTCTGTTTGGCGCTGCCGCGGCGACTCTTGTCACCGATGCGGACCGTGTGACGCGGATTGATCGCGGTCTGGGGGCTGCTGGCGCGTTGCTAGCGCTTGCCGCGACTGCGCGACATGCCATGGCTGGTGAAGGAAAGGCGGTTCCTGACCTGATTGTCGGGCACGGTGTCTTGGGGCGGCTCTTGGCCCGTTTGACGGTTGCCGCCGGTGCGCCTGCCCCGACAGTTTGGGAAATTGATCCGGCCCGCATGCATGGGGCGGATAGGTACGATGTTGTGCGCCCCGAAGATGACGCGCGCCGCGACTACCGGTCGATCTACGATGCCTCCGGTGATGCCGGCCTGTTGAATGACCTGATGGGCCGTATCGCTAAGGGCGGCGAAATTGTTCTGGCGGGTTTCTATACGGCCCCGATCAGTTTTGCGTTTCCGCCTGCCTTTATGAAAGAGGCGCGTTTGCGGATCGCGTCAGAATGGGTCGCTGACGACATGACTGCGACGAAGGCTTTGGTCGAAAGCGGGACGTTGCGCCTTGATGACCTGATCACGCACACCGACACGGCTGCCAATGCGCCGGACGCTTACACGACGGCGTTCACGGACCCCGCATGCCTGAAGATGATTTTGAATTGGAGCGCTGCATGAAGGATGAAATCCCGAACCTGAAGGACTACGACCAAGCGCTCCGTGATGAAGCGGCGGAGCCGTCGTTGGAAGTGCCGCAGGGCGAACCAACCTCAAAAACGCAGATCATCGCCATTTACGGCAAAGGCGGGATCGGCAAATCGTTCACGCTCGCGAACCTGTCACACATGATGGCTGAAATGGGCAAGCGCGTGCTGCTGATCGGGTGTGACCCCAAGTCAGATACGACCAGTCTGCTTTTCGGCGGTAAAGCCTGCCCCACCATCATCGAAACCTCTGCGAAAAAGAAGATCGCGGGGGAAGAGGTCAAGATCGGTGATGTCTGTTTCAAGCGCGGTGGCGTTTTTGCAATGGAACTGGGCGGGCCCGAGGTCGGACGGGGTTGTGGTGGTCGCGGGATCATCCACGGGTTCGAATTGCTCGAAAAATTAGGGTTCCACGATTGGGACTTTGATTATGTGTTGCTCGATTTTCTGGGCGACGTTGTTTGCGGCGGCTTCGGTCTGCCGATTGCGCGCGATATGGCGCAGAAAGTTATTCTTGTAGGCTCTAATGATTTACAATCGCTATATGTTGCTAACAATGTCTGTTCGGCAGTCGAATACTTCCGCAAGCTTGGAGGTAACGTTGGGGTTGCCGGTCTTGTTATTAACAAGGACGATGGAACAGGCGAAGCGCAAGCATTTGCCAAGGCCGTAGATATTCCCGTTCTTGCGGCGATCCCGCAGGACGACGATCTTCGTAAAAAATCAGCAAATTATCAAATCGTTGGCACCAAACAAAGCCAATGGGGTGAAATGTTTGAAGGACTGGCAGAGGCGGTTGGCGTAGCCCCACCCGTTCGGCCAACGCCGCTGGATCAAGATGGTTTGTTGGGCCTTTTCGACGCCAAAGATACCGGCGCGGATTACCAACTGATCCCAGCAACTGACGTCGATATGCGCGGCAAAAACGCGAAACCCAAAGAAAGCTTGGAGGTCATCTATGATGAAGTCTGAGTCTGAAAATGTAGATATCTCAAACATCTACGCGTTGTTGCTACAAGCCATGCCAGAAATCGCGACGCGTTTGCAGCAAGATGATCGCGAAACCGAAAATCGGCCAGAAACACAGCGTGCCCATGACAGCTGATAACGACATCCAAGGTTATGACGTGGGCTATGACGCCGCCGGAAACGTGCAGATCACGGCTGGTGACGGGCGGTCAAACGTCGATGAAACCACAGCCCTTCAAGGCGGATGCACTGCTGGCGCTACAACGATGAAAGCTGCCGCAGTCGCTGCCGGTCAATCCGAAATGCTGGACCAATTCGCCCGCGACTACCCGCAAGGTCCGCATGATCAACCGCAATCCATGTGTCCTGCCTTTGGGTCGTTGCGCGTTGGGCTGCGAATGAAACGCGTGGCGACGGTGCTGAGCGGGTCGGCGTGTTGCGTTTATGGGTTGACGTTCGTGTCCCATTTTTACGGCGCGCGACGGTCCGTGGGTTATGTGCCGTTCAATTCGGAAACACTGGTAACGGGCAAGTTGTTCGAAGACATTCGCGCCAGCGTCCACGACATAGCCGATCCCGACAAATACGACGCGATTGTTGTGACAAACCTATGTGTGCCAACCGCGTCTGGCGTGCCATTACGGCTTTTGCCTAAGGAAATCAACGGCGTCAGGATTGTTGGCATTGATGTGCCGGGTTTCGGCATTCCCACACACGCCGAAGCGAAAGATGTCCTCGCGGGGGCCATGCTTAGCTACGCACGTGAAGAAATTAACGCAGGACCGGTCCAAGCGCCCGTTGGCGGAAAATCTGATCGGCCGACCGTCGCCTTGTTAGGCGAAATGTTCCCTGCGGACCCTATGATGATTGGGGCGATGTTGGCCCCGATGGGCCTTGCCGCTGGTCCAACTGTGCCGACACGCGAATGGCGCGAACTATATGCGGCACTTGATTGCAGCGCAGTTGCCGCGATCCATCCGTTCTACACCGCGTCGATCCGCGAATTTCAGGCGGCAGGTCGTCCGATTGTCGGGTCCGCGCCTGTCGGCTACGACGGGACGGCAGCGTGGCTCGCGGGGATTGGTGACGCATTTAATATCAAACCGGATCAAATCGCAGCCGCGCAGAACGCGTTTTTGCCTGCAATCAAAGGTGCACTGGCTGGTGCCCAGATCAACGGAACAATCACGCTGTCCGGTTACGAAGGGTCCGAACTGTTGGTGGCCCGCCTGCTAATCGAAAGCGGCGCGCAGGTGCCATATGTCGGCACGGCTTGCCCGAAAACACCTTGGTCTGCTGATGACGCAGCATGGCTTGAAGCCAAAGGTGTCACCGTGAAATTCCGTGCGTCGCTCGAGGATGATCTGGCTGCAGTTGATGCGATTAAACCCGATCTCGCGATTGGTACGACGCCTGTCGTCCAGCACGCCAAAGAACGCGCCATTCCGTCGCTTTACTTCACGAACTTGATTTCCGCGCGTCCTTTGATGGGGCCTGCCGGGGCAGGGTCGCTTGCGCAAGTGGTCAACGCGGCCATCAACGGCGCGGAGAAAATGAACAAGATGAAGGCGTTTTTTGAAGGTGTCGGCGCGGGCGACACAGCTGGCGTTTGGTCAGATAACCCGAATTTGCGTCCTGATTTCCGTGCCGCACATCAAAAGAAGATCGACAAAGCAGCCCGCGTCGCCAAAGCGCAGGAGATGATCTGATGCTTGTCACCGATCATGATCGCGCGGGCGGATATTGGGGTGCTGTTTACGCATTTTGCGCCGTCAAAGGCCTGCAAGTGGTGATCGACGGCCCAGTCGGCTGCGAAAATCTGCCTGTGACGTCCGTCTTGCATTACACCGACGGCCTGCCGCCGCACGAATTGCCGATTGTCGTAACTGGCCTTGGCGAAACCGAGATGGGCGAAGGCACCGAAGAAGCGATGAAACGCGCTTGGGACGTGCTTGATCCCGCTTTGCCCGCCGTCGTTGTGACAGGGTCAATTGCCGAAATGATCGGTGGCGGGGTCACCCCGCAAGGCACAAATATCCAACGGTTTTTGCCACGCACGATTGATGAAGATCAGTGGGAATGTGCGGATCGTGCGATGACGTGGATTTTTACAGAATTTGGCATGACCAAGGGTCGGATGCCGCCGGAAAAGAAGCGCGACGAAGCCGCAAAGCCGCGCGTGAATATCCTTGGGCCGATGTATGGCACGTTCAATATGCCCTCCGATTTGGCAGAGATACGGCGTCTGGTCGAAGGCATCGGCGCCGAGATCAACATGGTCATGCCGCTGGGTGCGCATCTGGCTGAAATGCGCAATCTGGTGAACGCGGATGTTAACGTTTGTATGTACCGCGAATTTGGGCGCGGGCTGTGTGAAGTGTTGGGGAAACCCTATCTGCAAGCACCGTTTGGTATCGATTCAACAACGAAATTCCTGCGCAGTTTGGGCGATCTTACGGGCCTCGATCCCGAGCCCTTCATCGCGCGTGAGAAGCATTCGACGATCAAACCTGTCTGGGATTTGTGGCGGTCCGTCACGCAGGATTTCTTTGCGACTGCGGAATTCGGCATTGTCGCGTCCGAAACCTACACGCGTGGCATCCGCAATTATCTTGAAGGCGATCTTGGGTTTCCCTGCGCGTTTGCGGTGTCGCGGTGTCGCGGTAAGAAGACCAATAACGACGAAGTCCGCAGTCTGATCCACACAAAGCGGCCCTTGGTTGTTTTAGGGTCGATCAACGAAAAAATGTATATGGCAGAAATGAAAGCGGGCTTTGGGCCTGCGCCGAATTTCATACCTGCCAGTTTTCCTGGCGCGGCGATCCGGCGACATACCGGGACGCCGTTCATGGGCTACAGCGGTGCGACGTATCTGTTGCAAGAGGTCTGTAATGGGCTGTTTGACAGCCTGTTCCATATCCTGCCGCTGGCTACGGATATGGACGAAACGGATGCCACTTTGACGCCCTTGCGGCGCGATTTTCCTTGGGATGCAGATGCGCAGGCCAAGTTGGATCAGATCGTAGCATCGCATCCAATACTCACACGAATTTCCGCAGCGAAAACGCTGCGTGATGCGGCTGAACGGGCCGCTCTCGATGCAGGGGCCGACCGCGTGGTTCTGGAAACTGTCGAGACATTGCAGACTTCAACGGGAGGACGATCATGACCGATTTCACCACAGATGCGCCACTAGTGCGCGAAAAGACGGCCCCGCCGACGCGTGAATACTACGTCTATTTCGGCATCATCTTTCTGGCGACATTGCCGCTGTCGGCTTTGACGTGGACGCTGACCGCTGCGCGTCAAATGGCCTTTCCGGACAAAGGCCCAGTCGCACGGGCATGGACTCAAGCCCGCATCATTACGCCGCATATTTTCTCGGCCTGAGATCACTGCGCATAGTTTCGTCGTCCCCCCTCGGTACGGCGGATTAGGGCAGGGGATGAGCCCCTGTCGTAACCCAGCCGCGGGGGGTGCGCGGTGTCAGAACCAATATTTGGAGACAAAACATGGCTGACAAATCTGACCTGTCTTTCACAGGTCTCACTGACGAGCAGGCCCAGGAGCTGCACTCAGTCTATATGAGCGGTTTCGCGATCTTCACGATCGTCGCGGTCATCGCTCATTTTCTGACGTACATCAAGCTCCCTTGGTTTGCTTGGGGTTAAGGAGACCTATCGATGGCACAGTTCTATAAGATCTGGTTGGTATTCGACCCGCGCCGCGTGTTCGTGGCACAGGGCGTATTCCTATTCTTGCTAGCTGCGATGATTCATCTCGTCCTGCTCAGCAACCCCCAGACAAATTGGTTCGAGCGCGCATTCGCAGTTGAAGCTGCTGAATAAGCGCCTCGTGATCCTTCAAAAAAGCTGCGGGCGGACAACATCTGCCCGCCCGTAGCAAACACCAATGAAGAGAGCGACAGGACAGGCCCGGCGTGGCCGCGCGGCCTGTCATGGATGGAGTAAGACACATGGCGCAACTCAGTTTTGAGAGAAAGTATCGCGTCAAGGGCGGCACCCTGTTGGGTGGGGACCTGTTCGACTTCTGGGTTGGCCCGTTTTACGTGGGCTTCTTTGGGGTCACCACGTTCTTTTTCGCAGTCCTTGGGACGATTTTGATTTTTTACGGGGCCAGCCAAGGCCCGACGTGGAACCCGTGGTTGATATCAATTAACCCGCCACCGCTTGAATACGGCTTGGGCGCCGCACCGCTATTGGAAGGCGGCTTGTGGCAGTTGATTACGATTTGTGCTGTTGGTGCCTTTAGTAGTTGGGCGCTGCGTGAAGTTGAGATTTGTCGCAAATTAGGCATGGGAATACATGTTCCTTTAGCATTTAGCGTCGCAATCCTTGCCTACGTCACACTCGTCGTCATCCGTCCGGTGTTGCTGGGCGCATGGGGGCACGCGTTCCCATACGGTATTTTCAGCCACCTCGATTGGGTGAACAACGTGGGCTACGCCTACGGCAACTTTCACTACAATCCGGCCCACATGATTGCGATCTCGTTCTTCTGGATCACGGCTGTGGCGTTGGCGCTGCATGGATCGCTGGTCTTGTCCGCTGTGAACACGCCGAAGGGCACAGAGATTAAATCACCTGATCACGAAGACACCTATTTCCGCGATCTGATCGGCTATTCGATCGGGCCGTTGGGGATTCACCGGCTTGGCCTTTTCCTCGCGTTAAGCGCTGGTTTCTGGTCGGCGGTCTGCATCGTGATTTCAGGCACCGTCTGGTTCGATGTGTGGGCTGACTGGTGGTATTGGTATGTCGATCTGCCGTGGTGGGTCAATCTGGAGGGCGGCATCAATGGCTGAGTATCAGAACATCTTCACCCAAGTTCAGGTTCAAGGGCCTGCTGAAATGGGCGTCTCTGGCGGTGCAACCACCGACAGAGAACGGACCAAAAGTGCGGGCTTTTCCACCATCGCTGGGTGGTTCGGAAATGCCCAATTGGGTCCCGTTCATCTTGGGTCATACGGGCTTGTTGCGGTCGTATCTTTTGCAGCATGGTTCTTCATCATCGGGATGAATTTCTGGGCGCAGGCGGGTTACCACCCCGGTGTCTTTGCCCGCGACCTGTTCTACTTTTCACTCGAACCGCCCGGTCCTGAATATGGTCTCGGGTTTGCGCCCCTCGCCGAAGGCGGTTGGTGGCTGATCGCCAGCTTCTTCTTTCTCGTCGGCTGCTGCACATGGTGGATCCGGACGTACAATCGGGCCGCAGCCCTTGGCATGGGGATGCACGTTGCTTGGGCCTTTACTGCCCTTCTGTGGTTGATCTTTGTGTTGAACTTGATCCGGCCGATCATGATGGGCAGTTGGTCAGAGGCAGTGCCTTACGGCATCTTCAGTCACCTTGATTGGACGAACCTGTTCTCCATCACGCACGGCAACCTGTTCTACAATCCGTTCCACGCGCTTTCGATTGCGTTCTTGTACGGATCAGCCCTGCTGTTTGCGATGCATGGCGCGACGATCCTTGCGGTCAGCCGTTTTGGCGGGGAACGCGAAATCGAACAGATTGTGGATCGTGGAACAGCGTCTGAAAGGGCCGCTTTGTTCTGGCGCTGGACCATGGGCTTTAACGCCACGATGGAAGGTATCCACCGTTGGGCGTGGTGGTTCGCCGTGTTGACGCCATTGACTGGCGGGATCGGCATTCTGCTGTCCGGCACGGTTGTTGAAAACTGGTTTGTCTGGGCGCAGGTCCACGGCTTTGCACCTGTGAATTAAGGAGAAACGCAATGAGCGACGATAATGATATCCTTGGCACGGACGGGCGCAGCCGACTGACAGCCGACATCACCTTTTTGATGCTCAAGGGTGGGGGGTACGCCTTGGTATTTTGCCTCGCACTTTGGTTGCTGTTCGCAGTCTTGGTCGGCATCAGCAAGGTCTTGCCGGAAGACAGCAAATTCAATCCTGATCCTAACTTGCAAGGGTCGCTTGCACTGCCCACGGCACCCTTGCTGATCACGTAAAGCATTGGTCGCCGGCGGCGCAGATGCCACCGCCTGCGACCTACGCCGTCGGGCCACCCTCCCTGGTCGGTCCGTCTTGAGGGGGTCCACACCCTTTCAGTTCCCTCCTGTTGGCTACAGGATCTTGGCGTCGCAACTTTAGATTTTCTATTGGTGCGGCGCCTTTTTCATTGCGAAAGGTGGCTCCAATGAACCGTTTTCCGACGCCGTTCCTCGATAAAATCGCAGGCCCCGCTGACCTGAAAGGGTTGCCTGATAGCGCTTTGAAATCGCTCGCAGACGAAGTGCGTAACGAAGTCATCAAAGCTGTATCGCAAACTGGTGGCCATCTTGGATCGTCATTGGGCGTGGTGGAATTGGCCGTCGCGATCCACGCGGTGTTTGATACGCCGCGGGACAAATTGGTCTGGGATGTTGGGCATCAGTGCTACCCCCATAAGATACTGACGGGCAGGCGTGACCGCATGACGACACTGCGCCAAGAAGGCGGGCTGTCCGGTTTCACAAAACGCGCCGAAAGCGACTATGATCCATTTGGCGCGGCGCATTCATCGACCTCAATTTCGGCCGCCCTTGGCTTTACTGTCGGGCGGGATATGGGAATGCCGACGGGTGACGCAATTGCGGTCATCGGCGATGGATCAATCAGCGCTGGCATGGCCTATGAAGCGATGAACAACGCGGGTTCTGAAGGGCGACGCATGTTTGTCATTCTCAACGATAACGAGATGTCGATCGCGCCACCCGTGGGTGCGATGTCGAAATATATGTCTTCGCTCTACGCATCACCCTTGGGCGACATGCATCGTATGGCCGAAGGGTTTGAGGCCGCTCTTCCTGGTCCACTCCGTGACCACGCGCGACGGGCACGGCAGTTGGTCACTGGTGCGACGGGCGGGCAAAGCACGCTATTCGAAGAGCTTGGTTTTTCTTACATCGGTCCAATAGATGGCCATGATATGGACCAAGTGTTGCAGGTATTGCGGACTGCCAAAACACGGGCAACGGGCCCTGTTTTGATTCACGCCTGTACAGTGAAAGGCAAGGGGTACGCGCCTGCAGAAAGCAGCAATGATAAATACCACGGTGTGTCCAAATTTGATGTTGGCACGGGCCAGCAGGCGAAATCCCGTCCTAATGCGCCAAGTTATACGAAGGTTTTTGGAGGCGCACTAACCGTTGAGGCGCAGCATGATCCTACAATTGTCGCTGTGACTGCGGCAATGCCGTCCGGTACCGGCCTTGATATCATGGCCAACACATTCCCCAAAAGGGTTTTTGATGTCGGGATTGCCGAACAGCACGGGGTGACCTTTGCAGCGGGAATGGCTGCCAGCGGGTTAAAACCATTTTGCGCGATCTATTCCACCTTTTTGCAACGAGGATACGATCAGGTTGTGCATGATGTTGCTTTGCAAAATCTCCCAGTGCGTTTTGCGATTGATCGGGCGGGATTGGTCGGGGCGGATGGGCCGACCCATGCGGGTGCCTTTGACATCGGCTATCTGACTGCCTTGCCAAACATGGTGGTCATGGCTGCCGCCGATGAAGCAGAGCTGATGTCGATGGTGCGGACAGCGGCCGCCCACGATACCAGCCCTATTGCATTCCGGTATCCACGTGGCGAAGGCGAAGGTGTCACTTTGCCCGCACGCGGGGAAATTCTTGAAATCGGCAAAGGGCGCATTGTGCAGCAGGGCGAAGACGTTGCGATTTTGTCGTTCGGGGCGCATCTCGGTGAAAGCAAAAAGGCCGCCCAATTGATTGAGACGCAAGGGTATTCAGTGACAATTGCTGATGCGAGATTTGCGAAGCCGTTGGATTACAAAATGATCACCGACTTAGTGCGGCAACACCGGGCGCTGGTGACTGTCGAACAGGGCGCGAAAGGCGGGTTTGGCGCGATGGTCCTTCATCTGCTGGCCAATGAGGGGTTTCTTGATGGGCGTTGCCAAGTGCGGACCATGACTTTGCCAGATCGCTTTATTGATCAAGCTGCGCCAGATGCGATGTATGTCGACGCAGGGTTGGCTGCCGTTGATATTGCCGCGTCAGCGCTGCAAGCGATGGGTCAGCGGGCGCATCGCGGCCGTGCGTCGGTTTCTAGCTAGCTTTCCGAAAAGCGATGTCAGCGGGCGACATATACCGCAATGCGTCTTCGCAAAGTGTGATGTTATGCGCAGATCCGGTGACGGCCGCTTCGGTATTGGCTTTGATTTGACTGACATCGCGCGTCAATGACGCAAAGCTGGGAAGCTGGGCAGCAATGTTGGCGCGAAAGCTGGATAACTGTTGGCTAAGCCCGTTGATTTCCTGTTCAGCGCCTTCCGCGACTTGAACGCTACTATCAGTCTGGGAATACGCCTGCCGCAATCGTGTTTCCACGCTACTCACCTGACTGGTTAGTCTTTCAAGCGTGTCTTCTAATGTCCCCAAGACATTCGCAATCGTTGCAGTGTCGATGTTCGATTGTTCAGCCAGCGCACGTACTTCTTCAGCGATAACGCTAAAACCCCGACCGGCGTCACCTGCGCGCGCTGCTTCAACAGATGCGTTCAGCGACAAGAGGCGCACCTTCATACCCAATTCGTTGAGTGCTGCGGTTGCGTCCTTTACAGACGCAAACTGAGCCGAAAAATCACGCGCAATCGCGATGAACTTGGTTACGTCTTCAACAACATTTGCGGTGTCTTGGCGCAGATCGCTGATGCTGGTTGTTACCTGATGTGCATTGGTCTGTACGGTTTGAATTGCGGACGAAGTGTTGTCTGCATCTGCGCTAAGATGGCTCACATCGTCATTTATTTTTTCGCACCTCTGAATGAGATCATCGATGAAATGCACGCGTTCAGTCGATGATGTGTTCACGCGCAAGGCATTGCTTTTAATTTCTGAGATTGTCGCCTGTGCATTGGTGAAATCGAAACTCGGTTCGGGTTCAGCTGGGGGTGCAGGCACGGCAAATTCAGGCTTGAGTATCAATGTTTCAGGTTGATCAGGCGTAATCTTATCTGACTGCGCCTGGCCTGCCCAAACAGTTGCTATAGCAACCAGAAATGGCATCGCAGTCGCCATACCGATCCGAAGCCAATTCAACGTCGTAGCGTCCGTCAGGGCGCCAAATTGGGTCAAAGCGGTCGAGACCACAGATGCTAGAACGGAAAAGAGCAACGCGTAAAGAAGGATGCCGTTAGATATTCTTGGCACGGGGAATCACCTGAATTAGGACAATTTTGGTGATAATCCTTTAGAAACCATAAGGTGGCGTTAACGGCCTAACCGACGCGCGCCATATCGCCAAAAATAAGCGACATATGATCTGCTAAATAAATGCGCAGCCATGGCGTATAATTATCGGGATGCCGTTCGACCTCTGCGGCTAGATCGTAGATATCAACCCAACGCGTCGCCATGACTTCATCAGGGTTCGGCGCAATGTTTAAGTCCGACTGTGCTTCAGCCACGAACACCGCCACGACTTCGTGTTCGATGAGGCCGTCACCGACATCCGCGCGATATTCGATGGTGTCTTTGTAAACCGGAAATAGACCCTTAATACCAAGCTCTTCGTCCAGCCGGCGCACGGCGCAATCGGCGTCGTTTTCGTCCCAATCCGGATGGGTGCAACACGTATTCGCCCACAGGCCCGGCGTATGGTATTTGTGCATTGCGCGCTGCTGGATCAGAACGCGCCCTTGGTTCATGACAAACACACTCACGGCCTTATGCTTTAACCCGCGCACATGTGCGTCCAGCTTTTCAACAGGCGTCAATGTGCCGTTTACCCAGGCCGGGATCATGATCGTCATGTGCGCAGTACGGAAACCAGTCCAGAGAGATGTGCCAAGTTTTTCAGTCCGATTTTTAAATGGGCCATTGGGCGGGCCTTCACAAGCTTCTTGTTCATATAAGCCTCAAAGGTCAGCTTTTGCACGTCGACATCATGACACAGGGACACAAAACGTTCGCGGCGTTCGTCGGAACGGTAATACGCATTTTGCATCGCACCCAAAACCCTGAACACTTGCTTATGTTCGCGCATGAACAGCTTCCGCGCCAGTTGCAGGTCTTTGACGCGTCCGGACGCGAGGCTGGCCGCAGCAGCCGTCGCCGCAACACGTCCCCCGACCATAGCGTAATAAATGCCTTCGCCAGATGAAGGCGCGACAACACCGGCGGCATCGCCAGCGAGCACAACATCCTTGCCATTGTCCCACCGTTCCAAGGGTTTCAAAGGGATCGGCGCGCCTTCTTTGCGGATGGTTTTGCAGTCCGTCAGTCCGGCGGTTTCGCGCAAGGATGCGGTTGCAACCTTAACGTCAACAGACTTGATCATTGACCCCATTCCGATGCTGGCCTGCCCACCGTGCGGGAATATCCAGCCGTAAAAGTCAGGCGAAATCGCGCCATCATAGATCACATCGCAGCGCTCCGGATCGTATGTTTCTGTCTTTTTCGGTGCTTCAATAATCTCGTGATAGGCAATGACATAAGGGATTTTGTCACCGCCGGGGACTTCGGCTTTGGCCACACTGGACCGCGCGCCATCCGCGCCAATGACAAGTTTGGTTGTCAGTTTCGTGGTATTGCCGCCGATTTTGTCGCGGAACAGAACATGCGTACCCTCCGCATCACGTTCAATTTTTGTAAATGTTCCCGTGTAAGGATGCACGCCAGCGGCGACCGCGCGTTTGCGCAGAAAGGGGTCAAAGCATTCGCGATCCACCATCCCCACAAAGCCGTTTTCAATTGGGATATCGACGTGGCGTTGCGTTGGGGAAATCATGCGAGCCGTATTCACTTTGGCCACGATCATGTCGTCAGGGATAAAGAAATCAGCAATCAGGCGTGGTGGGATTGCCCCGCCACACGGTTTGATCCGTCCATCACGATCAATCATCGCGACCTTGTGCCCAGACCTTGCGAGGTCTTCAGCTGCGGTCGCACCAGACGGGCCGCCGCCAACAACAACAACGTCATATGTCATGATTACTCCCCCGGAACCATTGCAGCCCGTGGCGGGCTGCGGTCCATGATTTTTGCAGCCATCAATGTGGCCGCGATGAACAATGCGCCTTCAAATATGAAAACGAATCCAAATGCTTGGGCGTCTGTCGTTGCAAGGCGTAACAAATCGACCATCGCCGCACCGATCAGTCCGCCGAATCCGGCGGCGACAGCCTGTGCCGCCCCCCAAAGACCCATGCGGGTGCCTTCGCGTTGTGTATGGCCTTCGCCCGCCAGTGCCATCATCGACCCAATGGCCGCGACCGCGAACATGCCGTTAAAGAACCCGAGTGCGACGACCGCTGGCATCAACGGCGCACCCGGCCCGATAGGGCCAAGTAAAGTGATCACGGCTAATGCTGCGGCCGATCCCATACAGCCCGCCATGACCCAATTGCGCAATGATCCGCGTTTGAACCCCGTTGCAATGATCCCGACTGTCAGCATCCCGATGAAAACGCCGCCGTTTTGCGCCCCTGACAAGGACGTCGATTCACCCGGCGTGAAGGCAAAAACCAAACCAGCATAGGGTTCGAGGATCAGTTCCTGCATGAAATATGCGGTCATCGACAGAAAGACGAACAATGTGAAGTTTCGGGCTTTTGGTTCCGACCAGACGTCGCGCATGCCGTCCCAAAACGGTGTTGCGTCAGGCGTGCGCACAATCGCAAGCCTTCTTTCGATGCCCCAGACGGCGAGCACGGTGATCACGACTGCTCCGGTCACCACAACGCCTACGATTTTCAGCAAAAGTGCGGGCGTGTATGGATCAAGCAGTGTTCCGACGACGCCCGCCGACACAGCGATCCCAAAGATCATCATGAGCCACGTGATCGTCGCGGCTGCCGCCCTGCGCATCGGTGCGGTTGTCGTCGCCAATAGCGCCAAAAGCGATGTGCCCGACGCACCAACGCCAAGCCCGATCAATGCGTAGGCAACGATCGAAAGCGCTATCCCAATTGCAAACGATGTGGCCAATACTAACACGCCAACTGCTGCGAGCATTGCGCCTGCGGCCAAAGCAACCATCCCGCCAATGATCCATTGCGTGCGGTGTCCGCCTGCGTCCGATACGAACCCCCATTTAGGTCGCGTCATTTGGATGCCGTAGTGAAGCGCAACCAGTAAACCGGGCAAAACGGCAGGCAGCGATAGCTCTACCACCATCAACCGGTTCAGCGTGGATGTGGTCAACACGACAATCGAACCAAGCGCCATTTGCACGATGCCAAGTCTTACAATCTGAAGCCATGATAATGTCATTCTAAATGCCCCGCAGTGCAAAGGCGGCGATCATCATGCCGCTGATGTAAAAGAGAATTCCCATGCCTTGATACCAAGGGGTTCGCCCTTCAGGGTCGCGCAGCAGCACTTGCATGGCACCCATTTGAATGCCCAGCATGGCGACAACGCCAAGCGCGTGGAACGGTTTGCCCCAGACAGCCAGCAACGCGATCACAGCGACTTGGGGCGCGACCATAACGATACAGGCAATCCGCGCAGCTTTGTCCGCGCCCAACATCACAGGCAGCGATGAAAGGCCCATTTGGCGATCACCGCGAATGGCCTTGAAGTCGTTCAGCGTCATGATCCCATGCGCGCCGATCCCATAGAACAGCGCGATTAGCAGAACCGGCCCGCTTGGGGCACCAGCGGACATTACCGCAGCCCCCGTGACCCAAGGCAACGTTTCGTAGGCAAGCCCGCACAATCCGGGGCCCCAGATGCCGGACTTCTTCGCCCGAATAGGCTCTGCAGAATATGCCCAAGCAGCAATAACCGCGAGGATCGTTGCTCCAAACCCCCAAGGCCCCAGCAGTGACCCGACCCAAAGTGATAGAACCGTCATAAAAAGGGCGATCCACAGGCCCCACGTTCCGGGGATGCGTCCGGACGGAATGGGGCGATCCGGTTCGTTGATCGCGTCCACGAAACGGTCGCACCAATCATTCGCGGCTTGGGACATGCCGCATACGATTGGACCAGCAAGCACGATTCCCCAGATCACCAGACCCCAGCGTCCCGAAGGAATCGCGCCTGCGGACACAACACCGCATAGGTAAGCCCACATCGGCGGAAACCATGTGACGGGTTTGATCAGTTGCAACACCGCGCGGGGCTGCGGGTATCGCCGTGTGGGCGAGATCTGTAAGGTGGATGTGACGCTCATGTGTCAATTAAAGTGGACATATTGAGTCTATGCAAGTGTAAATTGAAGTTTACACATGTCGCCCGCAACGCGTCCTTGGTCCAGCCTGCTTGATCGCAAAGCGATTTGTGGACACAGTGGGACGTCACTGTTTTAGGTTTTGTCATGTCTCGTTCTACATCACCGACTGCGTTTTTCTTCCATGCGGATGCGATCGAAGGCGATGGGCGTGACCTCGTTGGTCGCCGATCTGCGGGACAATCGTTTCTGCGGGGCTACCTTGATCATGCGGCTGACAATCCGGTGCGTGTTTTGGCGCAAAAGAAACGCGATATTGAAACGTTTCAGACCCTCGCGCGCAATATGGGGTCGCAAAGCGATATTGACGGGCTGACATTGCGCGGGCGCGATGACTTTACCCGTTTTGGCACCATCTTTTTCCCCGGCCCGGGCTATCTTGACGCGGCGTGGCGCAGGCAACATCTGGATGTAACGGCCTGTTCGCTCGTGGGGATCACGCATACGGTGTCGACCAAGCGGGTGATGGACAGCCTGTTTCATCTGATGTTGCAGCCGATCAAACCGTGGGATGCGCTGATTTGCACATCGCGTGCCGTGCAATCAGTGGTGCAAACGCAATTGGATCAGCAGGTCGATTACATCAAAGCACATTTTGGCGCGTCGCGCGTCACAGTCCCGCAGTTGCCGATGATCCCGTTGGGCATTCATGCGGCAGATTTTGCGCATGAACCTGATGCAAGGGCAACGCTTCGCGATACGTACGGTGCAACCGAAGACACCGTCGTCGTCATGTCGATGGGCCGCCTGACCGTCGTGGAAAAGGCGAATCCGATCCCGTTATTCATGGCCTTGGAAGAGATCGCACAAGCGACAGGCAAGGACATCCAGTTCTGGCTTGTCGGCTGGGCCAGCACGCCGGATGAACATCAATTGCATGTGGATGGTGCGGCTGCCTTTTGTCCGTCCGTCACGGTTCACATGATTGATGGTCGCGATGCGGATATTCGTCGGACGATCTGGTCTGGTGCGGATATCTTCACGCTGCCCGTTGATAATATCCAGGAAACCTTTGGCCTCGTTCCTGTCGAAGCGATGGCCGCTGGTTTGCCCGTGGTGATGCCAGATTGGGACGGGTTCCGCGACACGGTGTTGGACGGTGAAACCGGATTTCTGATCCCGACGATGATGGCGTCGGCCAGTGGGATTGGCCGTGATATCGCTAGGCGTTTCGCGAATGGCACCGATGGATACCTGCAATATCTGATGATGATCGAACAACAGACGGTTATCGATATGCGGGCCTATGTGACGGCATTGACCGAATTGATCCTGAATCCTGATTTACGGCAGCGGATGGGACAAGCAGGGGTACGACACGTGCGATCAAACCTGGATTGGACAAATGTTGTGCCGCGCTACCAAGAACTCGCCGACGAACTGGCGCAAATGCGCGGGGCTGCGGGCGCTGACGATGCAGGCACGCGATCCACCAATCCAACAGAGATTGATCCATTCGCGCTTTACGCCAGTTATCCAACACAATCGGCGCAGCCGACCGTCACGGTCACCCATCGCAAACCTTTGACCGCCGAGGCATTGCATTTGTTGGATAGCCTTAACGGGCGTCATCTGTACCGCCGACGTTTGCTCCCCGATGTCCAAACCCTGCGAATTGCGGAACTGGTGGCGCAGGCGGGGACAACTGATGCGGCTCAAGTGGCTCTACAGGCGGGTGTTTCGTTGCCCGCGACGCTTGGAACGCTTTTGTTTCTGGCGAAATACGATTTCCTTACCATTGACGGCTTAGAACAAAATAACGCCCGAATTGGGTGATATTCACCCGTCTAAGCTGCAAAAAAGTAGCATTGAAGAGCAGTAAAAGGGACAGCACATGCAGTTGTCAGTGAATTTTGAAAATACTCGCGGAACAGAACCGGGGTCTGGACCTGTGCAGGTCGGGTGGTTTCTGACCACTCAAAAGGGCGGCATCATTTACGATCCGCCGACCCGTGTCCGATCCGCCGACGTGAACAAGAAGCACGCGAAATCCGCGTCGCGTTGTCCGGCTGTGATCAATCTAGAAAGCCGGTATTTCGCGATCAAATGCCCCTTCGACATCAACATCGGTTTTGCGCGCGACAAAGACGGCAAACCTGTGCTGCGTAATCTGTCTGGCGAAGCAAGCGCCGTGCGGGCCAGCAAACTTGGCCAAAAGCTGCACATCACGAATGAAGTCGAATGGCGTTACCCCGGCGTGCCGTCAATCCAGCTGGAATTGCCCTACGTCTTTATCGCGGATGAACCGGTTTACATGTCGCAGGTTGCGCCGTTCATGCATTACGCCAAAGAACCGCTACCCGGCACGATCTTCGGTGGACGGTTCCCGATCAATGTCTGGCCGCGTCCATTGATGTGGGCGTTTGAATGGCACGACACCAGCAAACCGATCAAAATCAACCGCGGTGATCCGTTGTTTTACGCTACTTTTGAAACGATGCCGCAGGACCGCAGCGTTGTCGTGTCAGAGGTCGAAGTCACTCCAGAACTCACCGACTACATGGAACTGATTTCGGGTGCGGTGAATTACGTGAACCAGACGTTTTCGCTGTTCGAAGCGGCAGAGGCGCGACGCCCTGAAACGCTCGTGAAGCCCATCAAACGTAAGTCGGGCGGTTAAGCAACCATGGCGTCCCGCGTTCTAACAAAAGACCAAGCAGCATTACGTCGTGCGGCCCACAAGGCGCATACCGATGGCGCGCCCGATGCCGTGCAGGCCTATGCGGCCTATCTTGCGCAAGTGCCTGAAGATGGGCCCATTTGGTCAAATCTAGGCGCGTTGTTCCGTAAGCAAGGCCAGTATCATCAAGCGTTGCGTGCCCAAGAACGGGCGCAACGTTATGCGCCGAACGACGTTGGCCTGCGGAACAATTACGCCAATATTCTTAGTGATTTAGGCCACTACAACAGGTCCATCGCTGCACGTCGTTGGATTTTGGAACAGCGGCCAGATGATACAAACCAAAAGGCCATGATCGGGCGGTGCTTGCGCGGTCAAGGTGACTATCGGGGGGCGATTGATCACCTTTCCAGCGTCATTCCGGATCATCCGGACGACACCGAATTGCAAATGCAGCTGGCATTCGCGCAATTGGGCGCTGGATCATACAAAGAAGCTTTCGACACGTATCGGGCCCGTTGGAATACGGATGAACTGACGCCGCGCAACATCCCGTTCCCTGAATGGGCGGGTGAACCGTTGCAGGGCAAAACGATCCTTGTGCTGCCAGAACAGGGATTTGGCGACGCTATATTGTTCATGCGGTTTCTACCTGCGCTCAAGGCGCTGGGCGCGACTGTCTGGGTTCTGGCTGAAAAACCGGTCTACCCGCTATTCAAAGACCTTGAATCTGCGGATTGGGTCGGGACGACCGTGCCACCAAATGCTGCGGTCGATTGCTGGATCAACCTGATGGACATGGCCCGCGTCCATTTCGCTGATACAAACGATGTGCCGGCGCCTGCGCGTCTGGCGATCCCGGACGATGCACATGAACGGGCTGCAGCAATCGTCGCCCCGTTCAAAGACGTGATGAAAGTCGGCGTCGTTTGGACCGGTTCTGTGACGTACAAAGGCAATGGTTTTCGGTCCTTTTCACACACCGAATTCCTGCCGCTGGCGGATATCCCCGGTCTGCAATTGTTTTCGCTCTACAAAGGTCCTGAATTGGCCAAGTTTCATGCGGACGGAAGTGACGCGTTCATCGTGGATACGGCCGCAACGGAACGTAATTTTGGTGATAGCGCCGCGATGATGCAACAAATGGATCTGGTCATCAGCTCCGATACGGCCACAGCACATCTGGCGGGTAGCCTCGGCGTCCCCACTTGGACCATCCTGCATTGGGATCCGTTCTGGGTGTGGCGACACGCAGGGGATACGACGGACTGGTATCCGGGAATGCGGCTTTTCCGTCAGAGCAAAGCCTTAGAATGGACCGATGTATTGGCAGAGGTCGGCACCGCGCTACGTGCCAGAATTGGAGACCGCGCATGAACGATATTTTAGTACCAATCGCCCCCGGCGAACTCATTGATAAACTCACAATTCTGCAGTTGAAGTTGGAAAACATAACCGATCTGGAAAAGTTGGCTCATGTTCGGCACGAATTTGATGCTCTGCAAGGCGTCGCTGACAGCGCCTTGCCGCCTTCGGATGCGCTTCAGCAGCTTTGGCAACGCCTGTACCAGATTAACGCGGACCTGTGGGTCATTGAAGACGATATCCGTGAATTCGAAGGGCGCGGCGACTTTGGACCCGGTTTTGTTGCGCTGGCGCGGTCCGTCTATGTGACAAACGATGAACGGGCGGCCATCAAGAAAGAAATCAATCTGCTTCTGGGGTCCGCAATCGTGGAAGAGAAATCTTATTATTCACCATCGGAGAACGCATGATTTCTCAGCGACGCATGGATGAAATCCGCCGTGAACTGATGAGGGCGCAATCCGAGATCAGTCAGGCGTTGAAATCAGAAAAGACCCGCAAGCGTGCCGATCTCAATCGTAAGGCCCATGAAATCCGGCAAATGCTGACGCCAGCCTACGCGTTCATGTCGCAAGCCGGACAAGACGTCGTCGTGGACCGTCATTTTCGCCAGAAACGGGGCGGCACCTTTGTTGATGTCGGTGGATACGATGGCGTGACGGGGTCGAACACGGTTTTTCTTGAACAATGGCGCGGTTGGACCGGCGTTTTGGTCGAACCGGTTGCCACGAATCTGGAACGGGCCAAAGCGGCACGCAGTTGCCCCTGTCTGGGGTATGCGGTCGCCGATCAGGAAGGAACGGCCGAATTTATCACCGTTACCGAAGGTTTTACGCAAATGAGTGGTTTATCGCATAGCTACGATGAAGCGATGCTGAAACGCGTCCGCGACAACCCGCGCCACAAAGAAACCACAATTGAAGTCCCGACAAAGCCGCTTGCAGCGATCCTGATTGAGGCTGGTATCACTGATCCAGACTTCGTGTCGCTTGATATCGAAGGTGGCGAACTGGCTGCTTTGCAAAGCTTTCCCTTTGCGGATCACCGCGTCGGCATGTGGTCGATCGAAAACAACACCGGCACCCGCGAGATCGTCGAACTGATGCGCGAACACAATTACGACTTAATCGATTTCTGTGGGCCGGACGAGATTTACGCGCTGCGCAAGAACTAAGAATCTCATAAAAATCAGTATTTAAGGCTCTCTTTACGCGCCGCACCCTTATTGGCTGCAAGTCAACAAAAGGGTGCACAAAATGAGCGCAGCAGCAGGCGATAACCGTCCGATCATCATTAAGAAGAAGAAGGTCATTCAAGGCGGCGGTCATCACGGCGGCGCATGGAAAGTGGCCTACGCCGACTTCGTAACCGCGATGATGGCGTTCTTCATGTTGATGTGGCTGCTCAACGCATCCAGCGAACAACAACGCGCTGGGCTGGCCGATTATTTTGCCCCGACTGTGACGATCAACAAAACCTCTGGTGGCGGTGATGGCATGTTCGGTGGCGACAGCACGACCTCTCAAGACAACCTGCAAAAAGACGGGGAAGGCGCCAGCATGCGGCATTCCGGCGAAGAGATTAATTCAGCCGAAACCCCTGACGAGGCGCAAGCAGGCGGCGAAGAACAGGCGATGGTCAAAGCGCTTGAAAACCTTGAAGAAGAACTGATGGGGCGCGGTGGCGAAAGCATCATCGCGGAACTCGCCTTGCGTCACATTGTGACACGTCAAACTGATGAAGGTCTGGTGATTGAATTCTACGACCTACCCGATGCGTCATTGTTTGTAGAAGGCACGGATGAACCGATGCCTGTGGCCTATGACATCGCCAAAATCCTCGCGGACATCATACCGATCGTTGATAATCCGCTCGCAATCCAAGCCCATGTGCGGACCCAACCCATTGTTGTGCGTGATAATTCGGTTTGGGAATTGTCGACGTCACGGGCGACAAAGATGCGCGAACTCCTCGAAGCGGATGGGTACAATCCCCAAAAAATCATGCGGACCACTGGTGAAGCGGACCGTGATCCGGTCGCCGAAGACCGTACAGATGTCCGCAACAACCGGATCGAAATCATCGTTCTCAGAAGTGATATCTAAAATTTGCGGCATTAGGGGGGCGTTAAGGGGAAATCGGATAGGCGTGAAAGGAAGCAGTCATTCCTGAAGCAGAAAGGCCCCGATATGACGATTTCCTCTTCCCTCAACGCTGGTGTTGCGGGGTTATCCGCCAATGCCACGCGGTTGGCCACAATTTCAGACAACATCGCGAATTCTTCGACGTTTGGGTATAAACGGGCCGTGACTGATTTTCAGTCTTTGGTGATCTCTGACAGCAATAGCCGTTACACAGCGGGTGGCGTGCGCACCACGACCGGGCGTTTGGTGGATGAGCGGGGATCGCTGGTGTCGACATCGAACTCCACAGACTTGGCGGTACGTGGTCGGGGCATGTTGCCTGTAACAACAGAAGCGTCAGTTCAGGTTGGAAACGGTGAAAATCCGCTATTGCTCGCGACAACAGGGTCATTCAGGGCTGATGAAGAAGGATATTTGCGCAGTCCCGCGGGTCTTGTCCTGCTGGGATGGGCCGCAAATGCAGACGGCACGATCCCGACGCAACCGCGCGATTCTGTGGACGGGCTTGAACCGATCAAGATCAACAGCAACCAATTCGCGGGCGAACCAACGACCGAAGTTGACCTTGCCGTAAATCTTCCCGCGACATCTACAGAAGCAGGGTCGACCACCGGCGCTGAAACCCTATCGATCGAATACTTTGATAACCTCGGCAAGTCGGCAAACCTGACCATGACATTCAGCCCGACGGTGCCCGCAACAGGCACGGCGAACGAATGGCAGCTACAGATTTTCGATTCGGCTTCTGGCGGTACGCTTGTTGGCGACTACCAGTTAGACTTTGATCCTTCGCGCGCGGGCGGCGGTACGCTACTCAATGTGACCGACAACCTTGGGACCGCGCCCTATGATCCCGCAACGGGGTCAGTGACGCTTGCCGTCGCGGGTGGGCCGTTAGAATTGACTGTCGGAACATTGGGCAGTGCGACCGGCTTGACCCAATTGTCTGACACCTTTGCACCTACGTCCATTTCCAAAAACGGGTCCGCCGTTGGTAGCCTGACTGCAATTGATGTGGACGCAAACGGGTTCGTGCGGGCGTCCTTCGACAGCGGTATCAATCGGGTCTTGTATCAGGTGCCACTTGTGGATGTGTCCAACGTGAACGGATTGGAAGCGTTGGATCAACAAAGCTATCGGGTGTCCCCGGACAGCGGCAGTTTCTTCCTTTGGGACGCGGGGGACGGGCCAACCGGTGATGTCGTCAGTTTCGCGCGCGAAGAATCGGCCACGGATGTTGCGGGCGAACTGACGCAATTGATCCAGACGCAACGGGCCTATTCGTCAAACGCCAAGGTCATCCAGACCGTGGACGAAATGCTGCAAGAAACCACAAATATTAAACGCTAACCCTTCCTTGAAAGGATGAAGACATGGCTATTTCCAGCGCCTTTAACATCGCATCTGGTGGTTTAACCGCCTCTGCACGCATGGCAGAAGTCGTGTCTTCCAATCTGTCGAATGCTTTGACCGACGGATATGGAAAGCGTGAACTGACGCTTTCATCGGGCATCCTTGGGGGTGTCAAAATAGACGGAGTCTCCCGTCTTGTGGACGCGGGCGCTTTGCGAGAACGGCGTAATGCAGAGGCTGATGTTGGGGCCCAGCAACGTGGCGCGACGGCGCTGTCGCAACTAGAGCAAGCATTCGGACCTGTGGGTGATCCAAGTGGGGTCGCAGGTCGCATCGCTGCTCTGGAACAATCGTTGATCAGCGCCAGCAGCAACCCTGCGTCTGAACAGCGTCTTCAAACGGTTTTGTCGCGTCTCGAAGACGTAACAACCGCGATGCGTTCGGATTCTGACGCAATCCAAACGCAACGCCAGGACGCTGACAAAGCAATCGCATCTGATGTTGAAACTCTCAATACGACTCTCAAACAGGTCGAAAAACTGAATGCAGATGTTACGCGGTTGATTGGGTCTGGGAATGATCCTTCTGCAGCAATTGATGCGCGCCAGACGGCGATTGATAAAATAACCTCAATTGTCCCCCTCACTGAAATTGATCGAGGGCGCGGCCAAGTGGCGCTTTATACAAAAAGCGGCGTTGCGCTGATTGATGGATCGTCCGCAACTTTTGGTTTCTCTCCGGTCGGGACGATCGTCGCGGACATGACTTTAGCGTCAGGGGCTTTGGCTGGCGTCACTCTCAACGGCGACCCTCTTGACTTAGGCAACGGGTACGGCCGGATGAAAGGTGGCTCTCTAGAAGCCGCGTTTGTTTTACGGGACCAGACTTTGACTGGACTTCAAACTGGTCTGGACGAAATGGCCGCTGATTTGATCCGACGATTTGAATCCCCATCAACGGACCCAACTTTGACTGTCGGTGACCCAGGTCTTTTCACGGATCGGGGTGCTGCCTTTGATCCGTTGGACATCGGTGGGCTTGCTGCGCGCTTGACGGTAAACACGAACGTGGACCCGGCGCAGGGCGGTGCGCTCTCGCGCTTGCGGGACGGTGTGAATGCGGCCGTTTTGGGTCCAGTAGGCAACAACGCTCAGATCGACAGCTGGCTAGGTGCGTTACAAGATCCCGTCGCGCTGGTCGGCGGGGGAACGGCGCGCAGCGCCGTTGGTCACGCAAGTGATCATATCAATACCGTGGGGCGCCTACGTTTGGATGCCGAAGAAACCCTTGGCTTCGAAACGGCCCGATTCGACAGCCTCAAAACAGCAGAGCTCGCCGGTGGTGTCGACAGTGATCAAGAACTCCAAAATCTCTTGAGAATAGAACAATCCTACGCGGCAAATGCACGTGTGTTACAAACGCTTGACGCCATGATGTCACGCTTAATGGAGATTTAATATGAATTACGCATCTCTCGGCGATGGCGTCCGTCAATTCCAACAAGCGCGCCAAAATCTGTCCATCAAAACGAACCTCAATACCCTCGTGAATGAGCTAAGCAGCGGTGAGAAAAGCGATAAGGTGAAAGCCACAAACGGAGATTCATCCCGCTTCAGTGCAATCGACAACCGTTTGAAAGTCCTTTCGTCGCAAGCCTTTGTTGCGAAGGAAACCCAACTTACGCTTTCTGCGATGCAAACCGCTCTAAACAACTTTGATGCGCAGCGCGGCGCGCTTGCTGATCAGCTATTACCGATCACGCCTGACAGTCCCGATTTTCAAGTCACACAAGCCGCTGCTGCAGGACGTTCCCGCCTGGACGGATTGGTCAATAAACTGAACACCAAACTCGGTGACGATAGCCTATTTGCAGGAACGGCCTTTGATCACGCCGCCTTGACGTCAGCTCATGCTATGTTGACGGACATAGTTACTCAAATCGGGGGGGCCACGGATACCGCGACGATACTATCAACCGTGGACACGTGGTTCAACGACCCGGCGGGCGGCTTTGCCACCCTTGGTTACACTGGGGATACGGGTGCGCAGCAGCAAAAACGACTGGATGGCGACAATAAAATTGTGATCAATGCAAGAGCAGACGACGACGGTATCAAATCTGTCCTGAAAGGCGCTGTTATTGCTGCCCTTGTTGACGACATCCCGGGGATCGACAAGTCGGTCAAGACGAGCTTGCTATTTGAAGCGGGACTTCAATTGCAATCCGCCGCAAGTGACGTCGCTGGAATTCAAGGGCGTCTGGGTTACGCAGAAGAAGAAGTCGAAAGAATTTCCGTGGCACAAAGTGCAGAGCAAGCCGCGCTAAATATTGCCCGTAATCTAATCACGCAGGCAGACCCATATGATACTGCTTCCGAATTACAGGCAGTACAGCTGCAACTTGAAACACACTATGCAATGACGGCGCGCCTGTCGCGGCTAAGTCTGTCGGAGTATTTACGTTGATTTTCCTCAAGCGCATTCTGATTTGGTCATTCTGTATACTCGTGCCGGTTGCTACTGTAGCTACACCTATCCGCTTGAAAGATTTGGTAGAATTCGATGGTGTGCGATCGAACGATTTGTTGGGCTATGGCTTGGTCGTTGGTTTGAATGGGACGGGAGATGGTTTGCGAAACGCGCCGTTTACCGAAGACATCATGACGAACATCCTAGAACGGCTTGGCGTCAACGTTACAGGTGAACAGTTCCGGCCAAAAAACGTCGCAGCAGTTCTCGTCACCGCCAGTCTCCCGCCATTTGCTCGGGCCGGTAGTCCGATGGATGTGACTGTGTCTGCAATCGGGGACGCGACAAGCCTTCTTGGTGGGACTTTGATCATGACGCCATTGAATGCGGCTGATGGCGAGATCTACGCGGTTGCCCAAGGTACAATTATTGCGGGGGGCGTGACCGCCGAGGGACAAGGTGCGCGTGTAACGCAGGGCGTCCCGACAGCGGGGGTCGTTCCGTCCGGGGCTATTATCGAACGAGAAGTTGATTTCGATTTCGCGGGGCTCACCAGTTTACGTCTTGCGCTCCGAACGCCGGATTTTACGACAGCTGCCCGCATCGAACAGGCGATCAACGCGACTTTTGGGAATCCCGTGGCTGTCATGCTGGATGCGGGAACCGTCCGGATTGATATTGCAGGTACGCATGCAAGGTCGCCCGCACACGCTTTGGGACGTATCGAGAATGTAATGGTCGAACCGGAACGGCGTGCGCGTGTGGTCGTTGACCAAAGATCAGGTACGATCGTAATGGGAGATGACGTTAGGATCAGTCGTGTCGCTGTCAGTCAGGGTGGATTGACGCTACGAATTGAAGAAGCACCACTGGTCTCGCAACCAAATCCGTTTTCGCCAGGTGAGACCGTTGTTGTCCCGCGCACAAATGCTGGGATCGAAGAAGAGCCGGGTATTGGGCTTGCGGAAATTCGCGAAGGCACATCATTAAGTGAAGTTGTGGCGGGTCTAAATGCGTTGGGCGTTGCGCCGCGCGACATGATCGACATCCTAAAAAGCATTAAGGCCAGCGGAGCCTTGCACGCTGAATTTATTGTCCGCTAGTTTCGCGTAAGCAGCTAGAAGGCCCGAAATACCAATGCAATTGCGCCAATTGGCGGGTCATTTTACCGATTATCGAACGCGACAGGCCCTGCGTTAACTTGCCCTGTTCCAACTTGAATAGCGCTAGTCGTTTGGAACGGACCACCTTGGACGCGTTCGCCCAAAAAAGATCTGAGACTACAGGCTACCCATGTGTTTCTCACCGCGCAACCGCGCCAAAGCCACCTGTTTCTGTCTTTCGCGGAACCGTTCTTTATCGTCTTCCGATTTTTCATCAAAACACTGGTGGCACGACACCCCTTCTTCGTATTCGGCGCGGTTCTGATCTTCAGGCAGAATCGGGCGGCGGCATGCATAACAGAGCATATGTGGGCCTTCTTCTAACCCGTGCCCGACGCTAACCCGCGCGTCAAAAACAAAACACTCTCCGTCCCAAGTGCTTTCTTCTTTAGAGACTTCTTCAAGGTATTTAAGGATTCCACCCTTAAGGTGGTAAACATCCTCTACGCCTTGACCAATCAGGAAATTTGTAGACTTTTCACACCGAATGCCGCCCGTGCAGAACATCGCGATTTTCTTGTTATGAAAACGTTCCTTGTTTTCTTCCCACCATGCAGGAAATTCACCGAAGCTTTTTGTTTCAGGGTCAATGGCGCCCTCAAACGTTCCAATGCCCACTTCGTAATCGTTACGTGTATCAATGACAGCGACATCCGGTGACGTGATCAATGCGTTCCAATCTGAAGGATCGACGTAGTGGCCGGTGCCCGCCAGCGGGTCGACATCGGGTTGGCCCATGGTCACAATCTCGCGCTTGAGACGGACCTTCATCCGATTGAAAGGCGGCGTGTCAGATAGGCTTTCTTTATGCTCAAGATCGGCGCAACCAGGTAGACCGCGCAAATGTGTGAGCACGGCATCGATGCCAGCACGGGTTCCGGCAATCGTGCCGTTCACGCCTTCATGGGCCAGCAACAATGTGCCGCCGATTCCGTGCGTCTTGCACAATTCCAACAATGGTTCACGCAACCCCTTGGGATCAGCGAAGCGGGTGAAGTGATATAAGGCAGCGACGATATACATAACTTTGGATTACGCCTGTCCAGCGCAAGGGGCAAGAGCATGCATGTCGAAACGCCGTATGTCATTCACAGCGTTAACAATAAGACCTTAGCGCCGTCCGTCAGCTGCAGCGGCCGCGATGGCTAGACCACTTGCAACGGCCGTAAATGCTTCGGAATCGACGAAACGTGCATCGGGGAACAGGCCCTGCATTTCGTCGCGGACGACATGCATCAAGCTTGACCCACCCACGAAGACAACGCTGTTTATTTTGTCCGGCGTGATGTCGGCGCGTTGGAGCGTTTCGATCGCGCATTGTCGGATCGCTGCGCCATGGTCCGACAGCGTATCGCGTAGAAGCGTGTTGGTCATTTTGGCCCGCAGATTGGGTTCCAGTACGGATAGATCGATCGCCGCGTCTGACGCGTCGGGCTTGTTCACCATGATCTTGCCGCGTTCCACGGCGAATGCGATGTCGTGTCCCAATTCCAGATCCAGCGTGTCGTACAGCCGCTGAAACAAAGCTTTATCGACGCCCTGTTTCGCAAAAACGGTCGCCATCCTGCGGGTTTCGGCGTTGTATTGAAACGGAATTTTTTCCCAACTGGCCAAGTCGTTATAGATCGCATTGGGGGCAATGTAGGTGCCCGGTCCCATATCATTACGAATTTCTGCACCGCGCCCCAGCAGCGGCATCACGCGCGCAAGGCTGATTGACTTGTCAAAATCCGTTCCGCCAACACGGACGCCATGGGACGCGACGATATTGGTTTCATCGTTTTCGCGCGTGAAGATCGAAAAATCGGACGTCCCGCCGCCAATATCAACAATCAGCCCAAGACCTTTGGTCGTTCCCGCGGCAAGTGCTGCGGCCTCTGGTTCGAACAAAAATTCAACGCTATCAAAGCCTGCGATCCCGTATGCTTCGCGCAGGTCCACCAAGGCTTGTTCATTGCGCGCGGCATCTTTGGAATGAAACAAAACAGGGCGACCGGACACCGCATGCTTTAACGACAATCCGGTCGCTGTTTCGGCGCGTTCGCGGATCGTGCGCAGAAAGCGCGCGACCACCTCAATTAAGGTCAGTGTTTCATAGGCAACCTGACGGCGTTCGCGCATCAACGGTGTGCCAAGTACTGATTTCAACGCACGCATGAAACGGCCTTCGCGCCCGTCGACCAGCGCGGCATTGGCAGCGGATCCGTAGGTCGTCACCTTGCGTTGTGTGTCGAAAAACACCGATGTAGGCAGCGTCGTTTGCCCCGGTTCGACTTCAATCAGATAAGGGCGATCACCCGCCATCACGCCTGCAGCGGTGTTGGAGGTGCCAAAATCAATGCCAAGTGTTTGGGGAAACATGTGCCGCTCCATTGCCGAAAAACGCGGCGATAAATCAATCAACGTGGACTGCCAAGCCCTGTTGGTCTTGTGCGTCGAAAAATTGAAAGGCATGTTCGCCTCATGATTGATTTTGACCCACAAAGAACGGTTCGCTCTATGCGACGCGTTATGATCAACGGCGGGCCGGGGTCAGGTAAAAGCACGCTTGCTCGCGCGCTGGGACAGGCGACTGATCTCCCTGTTTTTCATATGGATCAGATACATCACATGCCCGGCTGGGTGCCACGACCGCTGTCCGAAAAGGTTAAGCTGGCCAATGAAATTGAAGCAAAAGACGCTTGGATTTTTGAAGGGGGGATGTCTGCGACTTATGACAATCGCGCCGCCAATGCCGATACGCTGGTTTGGATCGACTTGCCCGTTGGCCTTCGGTTCTGGCGGGTTTTAAAACGTCTGGTCACGTCTTACGGCAAAACGCGCCCTGATTCCGCACCAAACTGTCCCGAACGGATTGATCGCGACACAGCCGCCTTTTGGAAATGGATCTGGGATACGCGCAAATCCCATCGCGTGCGCCTGTTGCGCATGATCGCCGAACATCCCCATTTGACCGTCATTCACCTAAAAAGCCGTCGGGCCGTGGGTGACTTCTTTGCTCAGATCGGGCAAAATCCGCGCAAGTTTTAAAGGAATAGCCATGCAAGCCCTCATCGTGATCGACGTACAAAATGATTTTTGCCCGGGTGGTGCGCTCGCCGTGGCCGAAGGCGACCTTATCGTGCCCGGTATCAATGCGCTGATGCAGGATTTCGGTGCGGTAGTCTTGACGCAAGACTGGCATCCCGCAGGCCATTCGTCCTTTGCTTCGACGCACGACGCGGCCCCGATGAGCATGATGGACATGCCTTACGGCCCCCAAGTTTTGTGGCCGGATCACTGTATTCAGGGCACCGACGGCGCTGCATTTCATAAGGATTTGAACACGAATGCAGCGGATTTGATCATTCGTAAAGGGTACAATCCGGCCATCGACAGCTATTCGGCATTTTTTGAAAACGACCATGAAACGCCAACGGGTCTGCACGGATATCTGCAAACACGTGGCATCAATGATCTTGTGATGGTTGGCCTTGCGACTGATTTTTGCGTGAATTTCTCTGCGATTGATGCGGCGCAACTTGGCTACAAAGTCACAGTGAACACGTCGCTTTGCCGCGCGATCGACTTCGACGGGTCCTTGGATGTCGCAAAGTCCGGGATGGAAAAGGCTGGCGTCACTCTGTTGTGACTTGCCTTTAATGGGCTGACCTAGGGTACACTGCTGACAATCGCATCGCAGCAGGAGCCCAATATGAAACATATCCAAAAGCTAGCCGCGCTTATGGCCGTTATAGCTGGCCCTGCCGCCGCCGCTGACGAAGGCACGCGTGTCCAAATCACCGGCGAGATAATGGATACGTGGTGCTATTTTTCGGGCGTGATGGGTGGTCCTGACGCCGTCGTCGGCACCGCGCACCACACCTGTGCCTTGTGGTGTTCGGCGGGGGGTATTCCGGTTGGTTTGCTCGGTGATGACGGCACGGTTTACATGGTTCTCAAGATCGAAGACGACGACGAAAGTGCGGGTGGTGACACCCAACTGCGCCTCGCCAGTCACACGGTCACGGCTGATGGGATGCTGTATGAACGTGACGGCCTGAATTATTTGGTGGTCGAAGAAGTCGTCGAAGACTTTGATATCCAAGTCTTTAATGCCGAAGGCTACGGAACGGTTCCGCCTTTCGCCATTCCGGAAGGGGATCGTTAAGATGTGGAAGTCTATACTCGTCCTGAACACATTCCTCGCAGCGCCTGCATGGGCGCAAGATGTCAATTTCGAAGAAGGATCAGAAGCACTATCTTGGAACCTTTATGCTGAATACCCCGCACGTTTCGAAGCAACGGTCGTTGATCTGTTGTGCGAGGTCGCGGGTCAATGCACGGACAACTGCGGCGATGGACGACGCCAGTTAGGTCTGCTGCGTAGCGTTGATGGTGTCTTGGTCTACCCGAACAAAAACAGTCAAACCGTCTTTTCCGGTGCGACTGTCGAACTGCTGCCCTACTGCGGTCAAAACGTCGAAGTTGACGGTTTAGAACTCTACGATGAAGACTTGGGTGCGGTGAACATCTACCTCGTCCAGAAAATCAGGCGGGTTGGCGAAGACGAATGGGTCACCGCGAACAACTGGACGAAAAACTGGGCAGAAGAAAATCCAGATGCAGCGGGACGGGGCCCGTGGTTCCGTCGGGACCCGCGCGTCTTGGCTGAAATCGCTTCTGAAGGGTATTTTGGCCTCGGCATTGCCGAAGATGAAGCCCTGAAAGATGTGGTATTCCCAGAATGAACCGTCTCGCCATTCTATTTGCGCTGATGCCCATGTTGGCGTCTGGACAGGGGCTGCCGTTCTTGGTCGGCGGCGCTTACGCACTGACGGATCAAAATGGCGCGCAACGGACACAGGTTGATCCCGACGGGCACGCGCAATTGTTGTTCTTCGGCTATGCGAATTGTTTGCAAATCTGTTCGTCAGTGCTGCCGCAAATGGCTGATATCACGGATGAACTGGCGACAGATGGACACATCGTTCGCCCAATCATGATCACCGTTGATCCAGAAATAGACACTGTCGATACACTGGGCCCTGCGCTCACGACGTACCACGACGCATTCGTCGGCTTGACCGGCACCGAAGCTGAACTGCAGGTGGCCTACGACGCCTTTTCGGTGGAAAAAGAGTTCCTGTTCGATGACCCCGAATACGGGCCGGTCTACGCGCATGGCAGCTTCATCTATCTGCTCGACGGCGATGGAACGACACTGACGTTGATCCCACCGGTGCTGTCGGATGACGAAATCATCGCGATAATTTCAAAGTATATAGGCTAATTCATGGACAGACGTGCGTTTCTTGGGGGCGGGGCTTTGGTCCTTTTATCCGCCGGTGGTTTTGTTGCCGCTGACGGGCAAAACTTGTTCTACTCCGCCATTACCGAAGATTTCCCGGGTGGAATCCTCACAGCTCCAGAGGCGTTCGATCAGACTTCGCGGGGCGAAATCACGTTGATCGATATCCGCCGTCCTGATGAATGGGCGCGGACGGGATCGGGGGAAGGCGCGCACCGGATTGATCTACGCGACGACGATTTTGCGGCGCGTGTCCAAGCAGCAGCTGGCGGCGATCTGAATGCGCCCGTTGCGTTGATTTGCGCCCGTGGCGTGCGGTCGGCACGGGTATCGAACCAGCTTATCCAAGCCGGTTTCACCAACATCATCGACATTCCCGAGGGGATGTTAGGCTCGGCCGCAGGGCCGGGATGGATCGCGCGAGGATTGCCGCTTGTCACAGATAACTAAAGGCGCTGCAGCGCTGTGCTTGACGCTTGTTGGGTCAACGGCACAGGCTGGGTGTGGCCCCGACCCCGATCCATGCGACGTGCCTTTGGGCACCTATCACATCGCGCTGCCTGACACCGCGAATGGTCCAATTCCCGCGCTGATGTTCTTGCACGGTGCAGGCGGGTCCGGCACGGGTTCGACCCGGTCTGGCGGCATGGCCGATAATCTTAACAGTCGCGGTTACGCCGTCATTGGCCCGAACGGTTTGCAGCGCGAAAACACGCGTTTTGGCCCAGGTTGGTCATTTCACCCCGATCGTCCGCAACAACGCGACGAAATGGCGTTTCTGCTGCAAGTCGCTGAAGATGCAGCTTCGCGGTTTGGGGTGGATCGCGATGCGATCGTCCTTGGTGGGTTTTCGATTGGCGGTTCAATGACCAGCTATATCGCCTGTGACGATCCGACCGCGTTTGCGGCCTATGTGCCCGTTGGTGGCAGCTTTTGGCGACCGCACCCTGTGGATTGCGCAGGGCCTGTACAACTGCTGCATACGCATGGCTGGAAAGACAAAACCGTGCCGTTAGAAGGCCGCCCATTGGGGAATGGCACTATCCTGCAAGGGGATGTTTGGCATGCAATGGGTCTGTGGCGTGCGGAAAATGGGTGCGATGGGCTGCGGGCCGACACCTTTGACACGTCAGGTGATTTTTGGGTGCGAACTTGGGAGGAATGCGATGCAGGCACAGCGCTTGAATTCGTCTTGCATCCCGGCGGTCACGGTATCCCGCGCGGTTGGTCAACCTACATGCTAGACTGGTTCGAAGCGCTGTCTGATTGATCTATTCAGCGGCGATGCCATTTTCAGGCGTCGCCAGCACAGCTGCAAAACGCTGCCGTTCCGCCATTGCCACGCGAATAATGCGCGGGGCATTCAGGTGTTCGGGCGTCCCCATTTGCCGACCGGACCAGCCTTTTGCACCAAGGTTCACACCGCTCAGTGCCGACAGCGGCACAGCGCCAATCAGGCTGATCGCAATCGGCAAAAGCCAAAGCGTGACAAGGCCTTGGGTCATGCCCGCGATCATCGCGGCCCCCATGATCGTTTCAACGATGTGGAACTTGATCATCACGCCAAGGCTATATGTGCCGCCCCGTCGTTGCTGTGGGTTCCACTTTTCCTGATATCCGATCGCTGTGCGAAGGACTGCAATCGTCTGCTGAACCATCATGATTGGCGCGTACAAAATCGACAGCATGATCTCGGCGACTAAAGACCCCAAAAACTGGAATAGCCCGCCCATGTCGCGCATCGTGATGCCCGAACGAGACGCCGCAGCGGCGCTCATCAGTTTGGGCGCCAGCAGCATTCCGTACATAAATGCCAAGATCGCGAGCGAATTTGCGGTCGACATAACCGGCCAGCTCACCTGCGGATCAAAGCCGGAAAAATAGCGGATCGCGTTGGTTTCTTGGCCATTACCGACCAAAGCCCACACCAGCAACAAGGCGAACCATGCAGGCGACATCAGATAACCCATTGCGCCGCTAATCAAATGAAACCGCGACACGGCGTGAAATCCACGGGACCCTAGCAGACCGAGGTGCTGCAGGTTCCCCTGACACCAGCGGCGGTCGCGAAGGACATAGTCAATCAACGTCGCAGGGACTTCTTCATAGGACCCGCCGATGCGCGGCAAGAACCGAACAGACCAGCCAGCACGGCGCAGCAGCCCCGCTTCGATAAAGTCGTGGGAAAGGATCAAGCGCCCGTTGCCCTTACGGTTTTTCACCTTTGGCAGACCGGCGCAGGACGCAAACGCGGCCGACCGGATGATTGCGTTATGCCCCCAGTAGTTGCCTTCGCGGTCGGTCCATTTGGCCAAACCTTCGGCCAACGCAGCGCCGTAAACGCGGTTCGAAAACTGTTGGACTCGACCAAAAACGGACTGTGCGCCGAACAATGTCGGGAACGATTGGATCAACCCAGCCGAAGGATCACACGCCAACGCATCGGTCAGGCCGATAATCGCTTCGCCAGCCATCAAACTGTCGGCGTCCAGCACCAACATGGCGTCATACGCGCCGCCCCAGTTTTCGATCCAGTCTGCCAGATTGCCAACTTTACGATCCACATTCTCGATACGGCGGCGATAAAATACTTCGCTGCCAAGACCCATTTGGGCGCGCAGTGCCAAAAACGCCCGTTCTTCTTGGTCCGCAATCACAGGATCACGCGTGTCGGACAGGATAAACAAATCAAAGCTATGAACGTGTTGTTGTTCGTCCAAAGCCTGCAACATCGCGGCCGCATTACCGAACACGTCCGCGGTGTCTTCGTTGTAAACAGGGATCAGCAAGGCGACCTTCATCGCGGGCACCGGGCCGTCGTGCGCGATGCGCGGGCGCGCCCACAGCAGGTTCGCAACGCCAAGAAACGACGTGCTGACAGACAGTGCGATCCAGAAGAACGTGAAAGCGATCAGGGCGATCACGACCCCTTCAAAGGCCGAAAACCCGTCCATCGCGAACCAGTCCGTGAAGGCCGCGATCAACGCGCAAGTTGCTGCGATTGCTGGCAAAAACGTTGCTGCCCGCCACCAGACCGTACGTGATTTTGCCGTGCCCTGCGCAGGGGCGGTCGCATCCCGATAGGGCTGGTCCAGTGACTGGATCGGCATCGCACGCGCAGCTTCGGATGGCATCCATCCGGCTTGGTTTTGGCGGTCTAGATCGTCCATCTATAAAGCCATACCTCGCTGACAGGGGTTCCGTTCACATGCATTTGCGCCCGCATTTCCACGGCCTGCGCATCGCCCGGCAATAGCGAAAAGGCAAGCCGTACGCCGCCAGTGCCAGGATTGCGCTGCAATATGCCTGGAGAAATCTCTCCGGTATTTGATCTGATCGTCAGGCTGACCTCGTCCAGGTCGTCCGGCAAATCCGGGTGATCGGTGAAATCGATAGCGAAGACGGTTTTGACCTGATCGAACCCTTTACCAACGCGGGTGTTCGTCACGCGCGCCACCTCTGGCAGACCTGTCGGTTCATCGCCCCACGCCATCGTATAGCTGAACCGATGCTCGGACCCCGTCATCAACGGTTCCGACGGACGCCAGTACGCTACGATGTTGTCGTAGATTTCCTTGTCCGCGGGAATTTCGACAAGTTCCACGACACCTTTTCCCCAACCTTCTCTTGGGGTGATCCACAAAGACGGACGGCTCTCGTAATGCGCTTCAAGATCGGCGTAGTCATCTGCGGTCCGGTTCCGCTGCATCAGACCAAAGCCCTGCGGGTCCATGTCGGTGAAAGACGACACTTGTACGCGAGTCGGGTTCGCCAACGGCCGCCATATCTTTTCGCCGTTACCGTTCAGGATCAGCAAACCTTCGCTGTCATGCACGGCGGGACGGAAATCATCAAAACGGTTCCGGTTCGTTTCATCAAACAAGAACATTGACGTCAGCGGGCCGACCCCGACATGCATCAGATCAACACGCGGAAACAGCGTTGCGTCAACGTCCATGACGGTCGGTTCACCAACGTCACCATGACCAATGCGGAACGTGTAGGCACCAGTCGTAGACGGCCCATCCAGCAGGGCATGCACGACATATTCGGTATCGCCGGGCTTCGCGGCTTCGATCCAGAATTTCGTGAAATCTGGAAATTCTTCGCCATTCGGATCGCCCGTGCGCAAGGCAAGACCACGCGCGGATAGTCCGTAAGTTTGACCGTTCCCGATCGCACGGAAATAGGACGCACCTTGGAACACGACGAATTCTTCAAAAATATCAGGTCTGTTCAGCGCAGCACGCAGCCGGAACCCAGAATAACCCATCGTATCGCCAATCGGCAGATCGGGGAATTCGTCGGTGGTATCAAACAGGTTAATGTCAAAACCGAGCGTCTTGGCCATACCGTCTTCGACAAGGTTCACCTGCGCGGGACGCGGGACATAAAGGCCAGCGTTAAACAGGTCCATTTTCAGCGGACGATCTTCATCGACCCAGATGCCGTTGCGCGGATCGAACCAGATGTGGGCAAACTGATCATAGGTCAGATCAAGCCATTCCTGCGGGATTTGCGGCACAGGTTCATACGCAGATTGGGCCAGCGTACGGGCCATATCAACGACAGTGTCGGGCGTGAATGGGGCCTCTGCGATCACCAATTCAGGCTTGGCCCATGCGGGGCAAGCGGCGGCAGCGGCCATGCTGGCAAGAAGAGCGCGTCGTGAAATCATCCTGTTGCAGACTTTCTCCAAGGTTGGCTTTTGAACCAAGCGGCGGTGTAGGCGATGAACACTAAGAAGGCCCATCCAAGAATATTTCCGGCAGCGACCATCGTGTGTGACTTGAAGGCCGTGACATCATCAGCCGTCGTTCCTGTTTCAGTAAGGATCGCCCCTACAAAAATCGAGAGCATCATCGACACGATAAACACGGCAAGCGATTGTTGGCCGACTTTCGTCAGCAACGCGATCAGTGTTTCGCCGATCCTTGCCAACACGTTGCGGCCCGTGATGATCAAACGCCGTCCACCATCGCCAGCGACCGCATAGGCAAGGTAAGCAAGCGCCAGAAAATGGGTGTAACGGGCAAGACCGAAATCGGTTTTTGTCACCAAATGCGGATTGGCGCGGCGCCAATCACCGGCCCAGCTAAACCCCCATTCGCGTATTGCGACGTGCGATAGCGTCATCATGCCAAGCACGATAATCGCAGCGATCGTCACCAGCACGGCGTTCACCGGCGGGCGTGGAATCCAACCGCGCACCAGCGCGAAACCTGTGAAAAACACCAATTGCCACGCGAACGGGTTAAAAAACCACGGCCTATCGCTCGTCAAAGAGGCGGGAAGGGATACGGCAAATTGTTCAATCCCAAGCATCATCATGATACGTGTTTGCGCAATAAACCAAAGGGCGGCACAGAACGCGAAAGCCAGCCCAACATGCACCGACGCTAGCCCCATAACGATCGGCATCATCAGCAGGATGGCGATATACATCGGCAAAATGTCGAAATAGTTCGGCACATAGGTCAGGGTCAGCAGCCCGAACAGATGGTCCTTAGTATCGTTGAAAAACTGACCAAGATTCAAACTATTCACGTAGTTCTTTTCGAACCCGAAACTGTCGAGCGCGATCAGCATGAACGCCAAAGCGAAGAACAAACAGATATGCGCCCAATAGACCTGCCAGCACCGGAAAAGCACCCGCGCGGTGCCCAAAACCCAGCCGCGCCGGTCATAACTGCCGCCAAATGCAATGGCTGATGCCATGCCCGAACAGAACACGAAGATTTCTGTCGCGTCAGAAAATCCGAAACGACCGGGAATCCAGTCGCCCCAGAAATTTCCGGGCGTGTGCGACGTGAAAATGATCAACATCGCGATCCCGCGATAAAAATCGAGCCGCGGATCGCGCACGCGTGGGGGCATTGAAGAAGAGGCAGTGGCCATCAAAGGGTGTCCTTGGATCCGGTTTTATTGGGCCGGAAAACGGGCAGCAACACCAGCGGCGGCACGGCCCTTTGAAATCAAGGACCGGCGTGCAGCGGCATAGCCATCTTCGTGGCCATTCCGACGCATTGTACGGGCGGCAAGGATGTCTTCGGCTTCGTCCAAGTAGCCAGCGCGAATACCACTGTCGATAGTTAATCGTTCAAAAACATCACGCTGGGCATGTGACCCACCGGCATCTTGCATGGTTTTGCGCGCACGGGCGAGATTGACGAAGGCTTTGTCAAATTCTGCCTCGCCAAAGGCCTCCAGCCCAACGGCCGCGGCAACGCCGGGGGCGGCCATAGCTTTTTGCATGTCGTTTTTGCTCTCGGATGCATCGCGGTGCAAACGTCCCAAAAGCGTCGCGATCTCGGTTTCGCGGTTGTCGCCAACAAGGGCGAGCATGTAGTGCAGATCAGCGAAGATCAGACAGCCATCTTCGGTACGGTTCGCCGACAGATCAGCCAGTTCTTCCCAGCGATCACCGACATTGACCCCGTCCAATTCCAACCGAGACAGAAGCGATGTCGCGTTAGAAATATCGCGGTAGTCATCCGTTTTGTCCTGACGGATTTCACGGTCATACAGGTCCAAAACGGTTTCATGCTGGCCCAGATCTAAGTGCATCAACGCCTTGTGCCACCACACGTGGTAGCGGAAGTTGTTACAATGGGACCACGCGTTTTCACGCCCTGTTAGCCATTCGATCCCGCCTGCGGCATCCGCTGTCATATCGTGCACGTGGGCAACCGCGTGCAAACCCCACGCATCGTCAGGCGAAATCAGCATACCTTCGCGACCAACCGACTTCGCGCGGGAATAATCGCCTGTTTCTTCCAGCGCAAAAGCGTAGCACCCCATTAAATACCCGCGACCCGGATGATCAGGACCATAAGCAGGCATCACCTTTTCCAGCATCTGGCGCATGCCGACGTTATCGCCGACGACAAAACGTGTGGCGTGATCAAGTTTGACTGCAAGAATATCGTCCGGTGCGGCAGCAATGATCGCTTCGAAATGAACCAGCGCGGCCTTTGGCTGTCCAACAACCCAACAGGCCAGTGCGTCAATGAAATGCTGTTCTCTGGTGCTGACCGGCGTGGCTTGCGCGGCGGCACGGGCGGCGGCGAGCGCTTCAATCGCGGTTTCCATCAACTCGCGGCGCCCCAAAAGCGTGTAGAACATTCCCTTCACGGCCTGCGCTAAGGCAAAATCGGGTGCCGCGGTCAGCGCGTCACCCAAATGATTGGGCGTTGCTGCGCCGTGCGCCAAAAACGCTAACTGTGTCTTGTTCCACGCGTCCAAAGCGGGGCCCGCAGCCACGGTCGTTGTTTGGCCAAAAATATCCTGCGTCATGCGTTCGTCCCGTTCTACAAAAAGATACTACACGGACACGCCGCGCTTCTGTTAAGTCTGACATACAGGGTGTGCAGCAAGATTTAATCTCACAGACCCGTGAATAACGGACCTGTTATCTCGGTGACAGCGGGTAAGTGATTGTTAAATCAGCTTTTCGGCTGAATTTCGCCTAAAACGTGTTCTGTGTCCTGCCCGAAATGTGGGGGCGGGCGACGATAGGTTACAGGGGTTTTCGACAATTTCAGGGGATTCCCGATGACCCGCACTTCACCGTCTTTCGTATCTTCACACGGAATCGTCGCGATCATGTCGCGGGCTTTGACCTGATCACTGCCAAAAACCTGATCCAACGTTTGCACAGGACCAACAGGCACTTTGCGTTCCTCGAGCCCCGCAATCACGTCATCCATCGGCAGCGCTGCCAAAAGCGGAATGATTTTCGCGAGAAGACTGTCACGGTTTTCAATGCGCGCCGGATTGGTTGCATACATCGGATCATCGGCCAGATGCGCGACGTCCAGAAATTCGCAAAACCGGCGAAACTGACTATCGTTTCCGACCGCTGCAATCACGTGACCGTCGTTGGTCGCAAAAACCTGATAGGGCACGATATTGGGATGACCGTTGCCACGCCGTTTCGGCAATTCGCCGGTCGTCAGGTGGTTGACGCCTTCATTAATCAGCCACGCGATCTGACTGTCGACAAGGGCGACGTCGATATGTTGGCCTTCACCGGTTTTGTCGCGGTGACGTAGCGCCGCCAAAATCCCGATGGTCGCATACATGCCGCACATCACGTCGGCGATCCCAACACCAACCTTCATCGGCTCCCCGTCCGGCACGCCAGTCAGGGACATCATGCCACCAAAACCTTGCGCCATCAGGTCGTACCCCGGTTTGTTCGCATTCGGTCCGGTTTGACCGAACCCAGAAATCGAACAATAGACAAGACCCGGATCATTCTCGAGCATCGTCGCAGCATCAAGCCCGTATTTGGCAAGTCCGCCGGGTTTGAAATTCTCGATGACAACATCACATTCTGCGGCCAAAGCGCGGATCGTGTCTTGGCCTTCGGGTGTCGCGATATCAACGGCCACGGACAGCTTGTTACGGTTCGCGCACATGAAATATGCGCTCAGGTCAGTTGGTTCACCATCCGAACCTTCGGCAAAAGGTGGCCCCCAACTGCGTGTATCATCTCCGCCAGTACCGGGGTTTTCAATCTTTAACACTTCAGCGCCAAGATCACCTAACAATTGCGTACACGTCGGGCCCGCCAAAATACGGGTCAGATCAAGGATACGCAGACCATCCAGTGCACCCGCCATCAGATACGTCCATCATATGCATGTTTGTCGATCACAGCCGCGATCAACGTGTAATTGTCAGCTGTTTGCGCCGCCTCTAATGCAGCGCGTAGTTCCGTCCTATTTGTTACAGTTGCACCATGTCCGCCAAACGCGCGCCCGATGGCGGCATAGTCATGGCCCCTGAAATCAACGCCATTGTTCTCCAACTTACGACCGCGTTGTTTCAAATCAATTAACGCGAGCGATTGATCGACAAACACGACGAAAATCGTGTTTTGGGCATTTTCAGCCGCAGTTGACAGATCACCAGCCACCATCAGCAACCCGGCATCGCCAGAAAAACTAACTACAGTGCGCTCAGGCGCGGCGAGTTTGGCTCCAATGGCAAGCGGCACCGCGCATCCCATCGTGCAAAGCGCGGTTGATTGCAGCAAGGTCCGCGGGTCGGCGCATTCCCACATCTGCGACAGCAAAATCCGGTGCGCCCCACTATCAACGGTCGCAATCGTGTCCATCGGCAATGCGTCGCGACATTCAGCAATCACAGCGCCGGGGCCCCATTCTTCATCACGGGGAAAAGCGGCGGAAAGCGCTGTCTTTACGTCCGCAATTTCACCGTCTGGCCATGTCGTGCAAGGCGGAATGCCTTCGGATAAGGCGGCAAGCGTAGCGCCCGTGTCGGCAATAAAGCTAAGCGTGGCTTGGTGCATAAAGTGATGGTTGGGCGCTGCTGTAATATCAATGACATTCGTCACCATCGGATCCCACGCATTCTGCCAACCGGGTCGCATTTCAATGGGATCATAGCCGACACAAATGATCAGGTCGGCCTCGTCAACGAAGGGCAACAAGTGTTTGTCGGCCAAAGGCGATAGGCCAGCACCGCCAAGACAAAGCGGGTGATCCTCAGGCAAAACGCCTTTCGCCTTGTAGGTCGTGATGACAGGAACGCCGTGAATTTCGGCAAACGCGCGGAGTGTTTCGGTGGATTTGTCTTTGATAACATCCAGACCAACAATCATCACCGGACGGCTGGCCTCGGCAAGCCAATCGCGTGCGGTGTTCAAATCGGTTCCGATGGGAACAACATCACTCGCAACAGCGCGGCGGAACGGTGCAGGCACGGCAGGGGCGTCCGCAACCGAAATCGGCACGTCGATTTGCACAGGGCCAGAACGCCCTTCAGTCGCGATACCAACCGCTTTTTCGGCGATAATCCCGGCGGCAGCAGCATCCAGCGTGAACGTTGCCTTTGTGATCGGGTCGAAAACCTTCCGATGATCAAGCACTTGGTGGGTGTATTGTTCGGCCTCCGCGGCATCGACACAGCCCGTCAGCACGATCAATGGAACACGATCCTGTTCCGCGTTCGCAACAACGTTCACGCCGTTCATCGCACCTGGACCAACTGTCGCGACCAAGATCGCAGGCGCGCCGTCCACGTGATGCACCCCTTCGGCCATAAAACCGGCGGCATTTTCGTGCCGTGCCAGATGAAACTGAATGCCGGCGGCCTCCAACGCGTCGATCAGCGTCAAAACTTCGCCACCGGGCATGCCGAATGCGTGCCGGCACCCTGCTTCATACAATCGACGGGCAAGCACATCAGCGGCGCGCAAAGTCTCGGTCATGTTGTATCCTTGATCTGTTTAGAATGTCTTAGCGGGCGGCGGTGGCAATCGCCAGAAAAATGGCGTCCAACTCGGTCGCGGCGGCCAAGAGATCGGGCTCTGCGTCATCGGCATAGGGGGCGAACACAAACGAAGGTGTCTTATAAGACAGGGTCGCAGCGGCATCTTCTGTCTCGGTAAGATAGAACCGGATCGGGGCTTCGATCATCGCAGGCGTGGACAGATTTAGGATGCGGACGGCGAACAGATTGTTGAAAACCCCAACGACACGGTTATTGGGAATCGTGATGCCACGGTTCGCAGCAGCACCAGTCGGGCCCGCTTGGGTCACGACGGCCATCTGATTGGCGCTGACCGCCTCGCGCAAATCGCTCAGCAAAACATCAAAAGGTTTGTCACTATGCATAACAACCCAACCATCGCGCGGGGTCACGGATTGGGCCATCGCAGAGGCGGACCAGAGGGCAAGTATCGCAATCAAAACCAAACGCATCGGGACTTCCTTTGTTATCAGGCCTCTTGCATCCATTACTTCGTGCGTTTGGTAAATTCACGTTTGCGACAGATCGCCTATTTCGCGCGGCCCGCCGCCCAGATTGAACCGGCACCAGCGGTGATAATCACGGCGAGGCCCATCAAGGCAATTGAATCGGGCCATTCGCCAAAGAATAGGAACCCAAAGACAGTCGCGATGATGATCTGGCTATAGATCAATGGGGCGATCACGGATGCCTCTGCCGCGCGATTCGCGTGCACAAGCAACAGGTTACCGATCGCCGACCCCATCGCGCTGATTGTGATGTATCCGACAAAGGGCAACGTCAATGACGGCAGCGGCGCGATCGCGAGCGGGGCCAAGACAATGGAACCGATGACAAGCTGCGAAAACAGCAAAAACCGTGGGCGATAGGATCCTGCCAACCACCGCGTCGCGACAAGGTAGCTGCCGTGGAAAACGCCAGCCAGCAACGCAAATCCAAGACCCGGTGTCATCCCAAATCCCGGCTTCACGACCAACAAAACACCGCCAAAGCTGACCAACAACAGAACCGTGCGGGGGATCGTTACCTTTTCCTTAAGGAATATGGCGGACAGTGCATAAGAAATGATCGGCCCAACAAAGAAACCGCCAAACACAGTCGCCAGCTGTTCGGTCTTGAGCGCGGTCAAGATTGACGCGATCCCCCCTGCGATCAGGCAGGCGCGAAACATCAACGCGGGTTTCAGCAAAAGCCGCATTTCGCCTTTTTGAAGGCCGACGACTGGGGCAAGTAGGACGGCCGCCAAGGCAAAACGCGTCCAGGCTACGAAAAATTGTGAAAATCCCGCACTGGTCAACATCCGACCGGCCACATCACCACCAACGATCAGGATCATCGCACCGACAACCATGGCGACCACGCGAAGCTGAAATGAACCCGTCATGTTTTATCCTTCAAAATCAGCTGCACACTCTGCTTTGCCCCGACTGTGGTCAAGCGCCCTTCGTACAGCGTCAGACGCAAATCCCCGATGGTTTGGGGGCTAGCCCCCAAAGCGGCGCACGGCTAGACTTCGTTAACGACATTCCGGAGCTTCACCATGTTCGATCGCATTTTGTCCATGTTTCATAAAGAAACCAACGTCACCAAGCTGCCAGAGGCAGATGCACAGCATGCGCTGGGGGCTTTGTTGGTGCGCGCGGCGAAAATCGACAAAGCGTATCTTTTTGAAGAAATCGAACAGATCGATGACGTTTTGGCGCATCGCTACGGATTAAACCCCGTTCAGGCCGCGAAAATGCGGGCCGAATGCGAAAAACTGGAAGAAGCAATGCCAGATACCGACGCTTTGTCGACCATCTTGCATGACGCGATTAGTCTCGAAGAACGCGAAGCCACAGTTGCGGCACTTTGGGCTGTTGTTTTCGCAGATGGTGTTGAAGCGGAAGCAGAAGACCAACTTTTGCACCAAGTAGAAGCGATCTTGGGCGTATCACCCGAAGTCAGCAAAAAGCTTCACGATGCCGCAATGGCAGCCCGCAATCAGGGCTAGAACGTGCACCGCGCACGGCCAACGTTAGAAAACTGGCTTTGCGTTCACCAATGGCCTGTCCGCTTTATCCCGCACGCGCCGCCTGTCTGTCGCCACACGCCTTTCGTTGGCTGCGGGCCATGGTTTCTGCGGTCCACGGCGATCTTTTTTACGCCGTTGTGGCGTCGGATTGGCCAACGCGCGGGTGACATCGCTACGCGCGATTTGGTTCACATCAAGCGGCCCCAACGATCGACGCAGGGTGTCAAGGCGGCGCTGCACCATCCCCACCGTGTAACAATCGCGTGCTGGCGGCCCATTCAGTGGGGCATCGGGAACGATCGGGGCGCCAAATATGTGTCGCAACGCCCTTCTTTGATCGTCTGACAACAGCGCCAACACCATTGGCCCCAATAAAAGCGTTTCCGACCAGCAGTCATTCGCAAGAACAATTTGATGGGCATCACAGACAAAATGAACCCACGTGACGTTCTTCTTGCCGTTCATATGGCGAACACCCGGCAAAGCGGTCAGTGATTTTGCAGGCGCGAAGGCTTCTTCTGTGAATAAGGCTTCCAATTGACCTTTGCCCCCAACGAACAAACGGTGCTGCGGCGATACCACCATGTCCGTCGACGGCCGCCCTTTTCCCAAGGCGTTTGCAGAGATCAAGACAGGTTTCGCATCGGGTGACGTATCTTCCAGCGGTTGGGTATCCGACCTGACCCACCGGATCGGCACAATGCCGTCGTCCAACGTGACGACCAGATCACCGGGTTGTAGGTATTCAACCGGTCTGGGGCCGTCGGGTGTCGTGATAAGCGTGCCTTCCGCAAAACAAACGGCTTGATATGTTTCGGCTGCGTTCTGGTCGCTGGTCCAAAAGGCGTTCGGGCTGTCTGGCCCGCCACCGTTGTCCCAATACCAGCTTTCCAAATCAAATCCGGGGGACCAAACCATTTGAAATAGCTCGCCAGTAACAGAATTCGTGCCTTCAAAGACCACGGCGCCTTCGCCCGGACCAACGTAGTCGCTGCGAATAATGGTCGCGTCCTGCATGTCACCACCGCCGCCATGACCCGACCATGTTAGGTCGTAGGTTTCCCCGACTTCAAACAAAATCGGTTTATCGTCCCCCATATTCGACGTGATTTCGAGGTTAGTCGTCGATCCCGGGGGGTGGTCGAAATAACTATAGTCCTGATGGACATCCACATTGCTACCGGACGCGGCAGCAAATTCGTTATCGAGCGCATAGAAAGTTTTGGTCATGATCGGTTCCTTCCGGTACCCGATACGTCCACTTCGTTGAGGTTCGATAAACAGCGACAAATTGAACTATTTTGGAACGCCCTTGCCAATGGGTCGTGCCCTTGGTCTAACCTGCTGTAAGTCAAAGGGAACACGCACATGGTCGACATCGCAACACGGGTCTGGAACCACAAATGGAAGATCGACCCAATCGTGCGGTCGCTCATCGACACGGATTTCTACAAGCTCCTGATGTGCCAATCCATTTTTCGGAACCATCCGGACACCAACGTCACATTCTCGCTGATCAACCGGTCCAAACACGTGCGCCTCGCGGACCTCGTCGACGAAGGCGAACTGCGCGAACAGCTCGACAATATCCGGTCGCTGTCCCTGTCACGCGGTGAATCCACATGGCTGCGGGGGAACACCTTCTACGGCAAACGGCAAATGTTCCGGCCCGACTTCATGGAATGGTTCGAAAACCACAAACTCCCGCCCTATCACCTCGAAAAACGGGACGGGCAGTACGAACTCACCTTCGAAGGCAAATGGCACGAAGTCATGCTCTGGGAAATTCCGGCGCTCTCCACGCTCATGGAACTGCGGGGGCGGGCGGTGCTCAAGGACATGGGGCGGTTCGAACTGCAGGTCCTCTACGCTCAAGCCATGACCAAAGTCTGGTCCAAGGTCGAAAAACTCCGCGACGTGCCCAACCTCAAACTCGCGGACTTCGGGACGCGGCGGCGGCATTCCTACCTCTGGCAGGACTGGTGCGTGCAGGCGCTGAAAGAAGGGCTGGGCGACAACTTCACCGGCACCTCCAACTGCCGGATCGCCATGCAGCGCGAAATCGAAGCCATCGGGACCAACGCCCACGAACTGCCCATGGTCTACGCAGCCATGGCGGACACGGATGAAAAACTGCGGCAATCGCCCTACGACGTGCTGGCGGACTGGCAGGAAGAACACTCCGGCAACCTGCGGATCATCCTGCCGGACACCTACGGAACGCAGGGGTTTCTGGACGATGCACCGGACTGGCTGGCAGGCTGGACAGGCATGCGGATCGATAGCGGAGACCCGGCAACAGGGGCAGAGCGGGCGATCGACTGGTGGACAGCGCGTGGGGAAGACCCGCGCAAGAAACTGGTCATCTTCTCGGACGGGCTGGACGTCGATAAAATCGCAACGCTGCAAGCGCAATTCGCAGGGCGGGTGCGGGTGTCCTTCGGGTGGGGAACCATGCTGACCAACGACTTCAAAGGGCTTGCGCCGGACGACGCACTCGCACCGTTTTCCCTCGTCTGCAAAGCGGTCGCGGCCAACGGCAACCCCACAGTCAAACTGAGCGACAACCCCAACAAAGCCATGGGCCCCGCCGAGGAAATCGCTCGGTATAAGCGAGTGTTTGGGGTCGGAGAGCAAGAGAAGGTTGAGGTTGTAGTTTAGCCAATCTAGAGTTGCTCATGTGAAAGTGAGAAACAACCCATGGCCGTAAACGATCAGTACCTTCTCGACGAAATCCTTAAGCAAAAGAAAAGAGAATTGTTCCCCCATTTTTCAGATGCAGATTTTTTTGAGTTTTTCTGTGCCGCTGAAATTTTGAAAGACTTTGAACTTTCCTACGAAGAAATTGAAAATGGAATCGTTGATGGTGAGCATGACGGAGGTATTGATTCCGTCTATGCATTCCTAAATGGAAATCTGGTTGTCGAAGACTTCGACCCGAGTTCGCACAAGAAAGATGTGAGATTCGAGTTACATGTCATCCAGTCAAAAACATCGAAGGGCTTTAGCGAAGATGCTCTGGATAAGATTTCGCGTACCTTGGAGAAACTTCTAAACTTCAGCGTTTCGGATGAAGAGCATCCAGAGTTGAACGGTTCCGTTAAGGCAAAATTTGCTTACTTTCGAAATATTTATAAAGCAATGGCAACACGGTTTCCAAGTCTAGAGGTGCATGTCCATTACTGTGCAAAAAGGGCAGATGACAATGTTCACCCAAATATGGAGATTAGATCGTCCGAATTAGTCGAAAAGATCGAAAAAATGCTCTCGTCGTCAAAGGCTAGTGTACATCTTCTTTCTGCATCCGATCTAATGGATATGGCTCGGAAAATCCCCAAAACAACTTTCAATCTGAATTTTACTAATGTCCTAAGCGATAGTGATAACGGTTTCATCGTGCTTGCTAACCTAAGAGATTTTGATAGCTTTTTGCGGGATGAAAGTGGTCGCCGGCTCGAACGAATTTTTGAATCAAATGTTCGGGACAACCAAGGTCGTACGCCAGTAAACAAGGAGATCCGGGCCACGCTTGGAAGCGAAAAGGATGTAGATTTTTGGATGCTAAACAATGGCGTTACAATTGTCGCTGACCGCGCGCAGATATCTGGGCAATCGCTAGCTATAGAAGGGCCGCAAATCGTCAATGGACTTCAAACATCAACGCAAATTCTCGACCATTTTGACGAATTGCAGTTTGGTGAGGAGAGTCGAAAAATAATGATCAAAGTAGTTCCGCTTTCAGATGATGAAGTGCGGGACAAGATTATTAAGGCAACCAATAGTCAAACGCAGGTGTCAGCAGCTTCGCTGCGAGCAACAGACAAGATTCAACGTGACATAGAGACATCGTTGAGAGCAAAAGCACTTTTCTACGACCGAAGAAAAAACCATTATAAAAATATGGGGATTTCGCCAGACAAGATAGTAAGCGTTCCGTACATGGCGCAATGTATGATGGCCACAAACCTAGGGCGGCCGGATGATGCTCGCGCCCGCCCGTCTACTCTGATCAATGATGAAAAAGAATATGCTCAACTATTCAATCCAAAGTTTAATCTGAAGACATATTCAAACTGCGCGGAGCTTGCCAAATTGGTCGAGGATTCACTTTCACGTCGAGCCGACGTATCCTCAAGTGACAGAAATAATCTGCGATTTTATGTCTTGTGGGATGTGCTAGCGCAAAAATTCAAAATTCAGAAAATAAAGGATTCCCAGTTGGCAAGTCTGGAAGCCGGTAGTGTGACTGGTGATGAGATTGAGGCATCAATTGGAAGGGTTGCACATGAGTATCGCGAGCTAGGCGGGACTGACAAAGTTGCGAAAGGCACAGAACTACTCCGCAGGCTAATCAGTAAGCTTTGAGTGGACGCTCACTCCTCCCCAACCTTCCCCCGCAACTTCTTCACAGCCCCGCGCACCTTTTTCCCCTCAAGCCGCCGCTTGACCGACCCGTAGGTCGGTTTTGTTCCGATCCGGCGTTTGGGCACATGCAGCGCCTGCACGATCATCTCGGCCAGACGGTCCCGCGCGATTTCGCGGTTCCGTGCTTGGGACCGCGTGTCCTGCACAAACAGGACCACCGCCCCGTCCTTCGTCCATTTCTGGCCCGCCACCCGCCGCAGCCGCCGCTTCACCGCCTCGGTCAAATTGGGCGACCGCGCAGCTTCAAACCGCAGTTCCACCGCCGTCGAAACCTTGTTCACGTTCTGCCCACCCGGACCGGACGACCGCGCGAACTGCTCGGTCAATTCCCAATCTTCAAGCGTGATCTGATCGTTGATTTTCATCTGTCCACTACAACTCATCAGCGGTCCCGACGCAAATGCCGTGGCCAATCTTCATGATGCGTTAACACTTCTGGAATTCAGGGGCTGACAACGCGGTGCACGCCTTGTGTACGCGTTGTGCACGCAAATCACACCGTCCAAATACGAAAAAGGGCCGCCCCGGCGTGGGGTGGCCCTTCTCTGAATAGCGGAGGGGGGTCGGTTAGGTCGCCCACCCTGTGGTTTTCTCAGCTAAGGGCTGCCCTAGTTGAAGACCCCACAAGTTGTCCCGACTGCCTTCTCCAATACTTCATGATGCACTGGATCACCTCCTTTCAAAATGTTTCGCCTATACTTTGAAGGTGGCATACCTGATCTTAAAATCAAGATAATTTTTTGTGACAACGCAGATTAAGCCCGCGCATCCACAAATCGCCCAACAATAATTCGGAACGGCACCAAAGCGAGCAAAGCAATCACAAGCTTCACGCCCCAGTCCGCAACCGCCAAAGAAACCCACAACGGAGCGTCCGGACCTACGGTCAAGAACGGAACAGCATCCTGCGCCCAGCTAATCTCCACCATGGCAGATTCGGATAACCCATTGAAAAGCGCAGAAAAAGCGATGGTGAAGAAGATTGCCGTATCCACGGTGGAGCTGATCAAAGTGGACCCCAGCGGTGCTTTCCACCAAGATCCGTCCCGCAGTTTGTTAAACACTGCAACGTCCAGCAGTTGTGCCACGCCGAACGCAATCGCAGACCCGATCGCAACACGTAACGCAACGGCTGCGTACGGTCCATATTCACTGTCAAAAATGATTTGCGTCCCGATCAGGGAACAGATGATCCCCGTGACCAAACCTGCGAACACAACCTTGCGGGCCGTCGCGGCCCCGTAAAGCCGGTTCATGATGTCTGTTACCAGAAAGGCGAGCGGGTATGTGAATGCCCCCCACGTCAGCAATCCATCAAGGATCAGATATTGCACAAGAATATTGGATGCGACCACAATAGCGGCCATGGCGAGAACGCCGGGGAGAATACGTGTCATGTCATTGGTTCCGTTTTGACAAGGGTGCGGCACTTGGTCCCCGAACCGTTCAAGGACGCGCCCACTTAGGCCTCGCTGGCCGACAGGTCAACCGTCGATACGGTATTCCGCGATCTCGTTCGTCAGAATGCTGCGGAAATTGTTATCCGCGATCAGGGTCATGATCATTTGACCATCCGCGGTCTGCCATACGGAAATGCCTTCCATATTTCCGTGAACGCCAATTCCGGTTTCTAGGATCGTTTCGGCGGTTGCGGCATCCAGATCAAGGCGGCGCACGCGCGTATAGAAACCGAAGCCGCTGAAATCCCGTTCCAGCACATAAAGCATGCCGTCAGGCCCAAAATCCGCGCCGACCATCAGATAGGCACCGGTGCGCGGGATGGCATAAGGTTGATCCCATTTGCCGTCTTTGTAGCGATATACCGGGAAAGGCCGATCGTACCGTCCAGACCGTTCGGGGATTGTGTAAAGGGCGCCATCCGCGTCGATTGCCAGGGCTTCCAAGCTGCTGTTGTCCTGCAAAGCCTCAAATTCGCGGGGCACTGGCAGGGTCTGTTCGGCGGCCCCGAAGTTTGCGAATTTCCCGACCCGATGCTGCCCTTCGAAAGAAACATAGATCGTGCCGTCGGGCGCCACAGCGATACCTTCGGAATCGTTGTTTGTCAGACCTCCTGGCAGGTCTGCGTTTTCAATTGAAACGGGTGTGCCCATGGCAATACCGCTGATCTGTCCTTCTGCGTCCCGTGAAATTGTGCCTTGCATCAACATGCCGCGATCACTGACCGCAATGATGGTGCTGCCATCATCACCGATATGCACCGCAGACAGGCCACCGATCCGTCCGCCATCTGTGTGGATGATAAAACGCCCGAAAAGGGCGGTCTCGGTGAAACCAAGACCGCCCATCAGAAGAATGGCCGCTGAAAACAGAATTTTTAGCATTTAGTCCGCGTTCAAAACACTCAGGCATTGGCCGGGTAGATTAGCCATTGTGATCGGTCCGCGCGGCGGACGAGACGTCGGGTTGGGATTTGGGGGTGGCGGGTTCAGGATGTTGTTCACCCAATCCTGCGCATCTGCACAGCCATCACCTGCTGGTGGCGGCGCTTGATCAACGCAAGTGTTGTCACCCGCCGGGCATTTCAGGCGGACGTGGAAATGGTAATGGTGACCGTACCAAGGGCGGATTTTGTTCAGCCAGCTGCGATCACCCGTCGCAGAGTTACACATCGCAACCTTTGCGCCAGGGAACACAAAAATGCGCGCGACACGTGGATCAGAGGCAGCCGCTTTGAGTACCGCCTCATGTTCGGCGGTCCAACGGCTGTTCGTGTAGGCCCCGCTGGCACGACGCATGGAGATCGAAGAGATATTCTCGCGTTCTTGTGCAGATAGGTTCAACCGATCAGGCGGCAGCATCCAGATATCGGCATCAAGCCCGACTTGGTGGCTGGCGTGTCCCGTCAACATCGGGCCGCCACGTGGCTGGCTAAGATCGCCGACGTACAGACCTTCCCAGCCGGGTAAGCGCGCAACTTCACGGCTTAGGTCCTGAATATAGTCGATCAGCGCAGGTTGGCCCCAGTTCCGGTTTCGGCTCAGGCGCATCGCCTGCCACGTTGGACCGGTTTCGGCCAATTCAACAGCGCCCGCTTGGCAGCCCTTTGCGTAACCGCCAATCGCTTCGGGTGTTTGGTTCGATCCGCGTGGGATGTGGCCGAAAAGCGTCTTGGCCACACGAGTATCACCCGCGTTCGACGTCGAAATGGCTGCGGCTTGGCTAACCGATGCCGTGTCTTCGCTTTGGCATGCCGCCAAAGCCGTTAACAATGAAAGTATGCCTATGAAGCGGACCATGCTGCGCGATCTCCGTCTTTGTTGACCCATGATAGCATCACGAGGCCAAGAAGAAAGAGGAAGATAACAGGCAAGAAACCAAGTTGCACATTACCGGTCCAAGCGGTGAAAATCCCAATGAGCAGGGGGGCCATGAACGCGGTCGCTTTGCCGGAAAGTGCAAATAGACCAAAGGCTTCGGTTGGACGTTCGGGGTTTGTGTGGCGCACCATCATGGACCGCGATGCGGCATAAATTGCGCCGCCTGCACCCCCAATTACAGAACCACACACGAAAAAAATAATGTCAGGGACCATCGAATCTGCCGCAAGCGGGACGCCAAACACCTGTGTGCGAGACATGCCGACGATGATCGTGCTGACGATCAGAAGGCAAAGAATGCAGAAAATGATGACTGGTTTTGGTCCCAGCTTCGCGTCAAACCGACCGCCGACATAGGTAAATACGGCTGCTGTAATGACGCTGATGATCCCGAAAACGCCTAGCCAGATCGTGCCCCAACCTAACACAAGCGTCGCGTAAACGCCGCCAAATGCATACAAAGCGTTCAGGGCGTCGCGGTAAAACATCGACCCGAGCAGGAACGATGCGGTGCTTTTGCGGCGTGCGACATTGCGCAGGGTCTGTTTCAGATCACCCCAAACTTTCGACATTCTGGGGACCTCGCCTGCGTCAGCAGGATTGTCGCGCACCCATAAGAAGAACGGGATCATGAAGATTGCAAACCAAACCGCCATGAACGGACCGACGGCACGTGTGCCTTCGCGTGCGCTTGGGTCTAGCCCAAACAGCGGGTCCAAACCGATCAGCGTTTTGCCTGTCTGCGCGTCCTCAGCGAACAGCAACAACATAATGATCAAAGCAACCAAGCCGCCCCAGTAACCAACTGACGCACCAGTGCCCGAGATGCGACCGACCTCTTCCGGGGTGCCAAGCGACGGCAAATATGCATTGATGAAGTTCAACGCCGATTCTGCCGCAATAAAGCCGACATAAAACAGGATCAGGAACAGCATCAGGCTGCTGCTGTCGGGGGTCAAAAACCATAACGACCACGCGCCGACGACATATAGAAGGGAAAAGCCGATGATCCACGGCATCTTGCGACCCGTATTGTCCGCAAAAGCGCCAAGGAACGGCGCGGTAAAGGCGATGACAAGGCCCGCACAGGTCTGGCCAAAGGCCCAAGTGCTTTGCGCTGATGCGCCTGCGGCTTCTTGGTCAAGCCCTTGACCGAGAAAGTAATTCGCAGCGACGACCGCAAAATATGGCCCAAAGATAAAGGTCAACCCAAGCGTGTAGTATGGTTGCGCTGCCCAATCAAAGCTCATCCAGCCCCAGATGCGCTTTTTTGCCGATATTGTCATGGTCGTCCCCCGTAAGTGCCGCGATAAGACACCGAAGGGACGGCACATTGCAAGTGACGTGTTTATGACTGTGTGTCTGGTGTCACTTCTGGGGGCCAAGGACGTGTCTGGTCAGCGTCGATCCAGTTTTGTGCCCACGCAGGTAGCGGCGGTCGGTCGCCTTCGTAGCCAATGTGATCAAATAGCTGTCGGGGGCGCACGATCCCGTTTTTGTCAGTCACAGCAGACCGGTACAGGGCCTGCACGGCGCATTCGTTTCCGATCCAGATGGATTGTTCGAGGTAGAAAAACTTATCGTCCCAGCCCACAGCGCGACTGACAGTCTTGAATTTCACAAACGGACGAATACGCTTGCGGTAACGCACGCTGACACCCGCCATTGTAAGACCCCAACGCTTTTCCCTGAGCGCGTCTAGCAGGCCGACCCGTTTGGCCAAAACTGTGCGCCCAAGATCAAGAATTGTTAAGATACGTCCGTTATTCATTTCAATGAACGCGTCGATATCTTGTGGCCAGCACCGGTGTTGCGACACATGAACACCCAGAATGGGCAGGTCAGGTGCGCGGCGGGCAAGATACATATCTTTGATAAGCCGTACGAAAGGATACATCGGGACAACCTTTAGATGACGATTACCCTCTCCATCTGCCTTGTTGACGTAAACGTCAACTTTGACGCAACGGAAGCTGGGGCTTGCAGGACTGTCACTTAGAACTTACTTGAACGGTGCACAAATTGAAGGCGATACCATGCAGTCCATCTTTGAAATCTTGTTGATGCTCATCGGCGTCGCCCGTTTCTTTATCTTTGCGCATTTCATCATGAGCTGGTTGATCAGTTTTGATGTCTTGAACGTGCGTCAGCCGTTGGTCGGCCAAATTTGGTACACGCTGCAACGTATCTTGGAACCGCTTTACGCCCCGATCCGTCGGTTTATGCCTAATTTAGGCGGCATTGATTTATCGCCAATCGTCGCCTTGTTGGGGCTGGAAGCGATCCGGATCGTCCTGATCAACAACGCCCAAGCATTTTTCTAAAGCCACACGTAGATTTCGCATCAGAAACCGCACATGGCGCAAATGTGCGGATCGTGGTCGCGGATGGCCTGTCTTAACTTGCACGAAAGTGGTGTAGTTTGCTCTGAGGATGAGGAGCACCGCTATGGCCGAGATCAAATTTACACTCGACGGTAAGTCAGTGACCGCCCAGCCGGGTGAAACGATTTGGGAAGTGGCCAATGGCCGTGGTCTTGTGATCCCGCATCTCTGCCACAAACCGCAGCCCGGTTATCGGTCCGACGGAAACTGCCGCGCGTGTATGGTCGCGATTGATGGCGAACGGACCTTGGCGGCGTCCTGTATCCGCGAACCGTCTGAAGGCATGGTCGTCACGACAGACCAGCCGCGCGAAGTGCAGGCGCGTAAAATGGTCATGGAAATGCTGGTTGCAGACCAGCCTGAACAGGCTGTCGCGCACGATAAATCGTCTCATCTATGGGACATGGCTGCCAAACAGGACGTCAATGAAAGCCGTTTTCCGACGATGGATAGCGACCACATCCCACTGCTCGACGACAGCCATGTCGCGATGTCGGTTAACTTGGATGCGTGTATTCAATGTGGATTGTGCGTGCGGGCTTGCCGTGAAGTGCAGGTCAATGATGTGATCGGCATGGCGGGGCGGGGCCACAATGCCTACCCTGTTTTCGATATGGACGATCCGATGGGTGCATCCAGCTGCGTGGCCTGTGGTGAATGCGTACAGGCTTGCCCAACTGGAGCATTGTTGCCCGCGACCGTGACGGATGAAAACCAAATCGGCGATACGGCGGACTACGACCGCGAAGTCAATAGCGTTTGCCCATTCTGTGGCGTCGGCTGTCAGGTGTCGTTGAAAGTGAAGGACGACAAGGTCAAGTTCGTCGAAGGTATTAATGGCCCCGCGAACGAAGGCCGTTTGTGTGTCAAAGGCCGGTTCGGTTTCGACTATATTCACCACGATCACCGGCTGACCAAACCTTTGATCCGGCGCGACGATGCGCCCGCAAAGGGCTTGAACGTTGATCCGGGCAATTGGGGCGAAGTGTTCCGCGAAGCGTCTTGGGACGAAGCGCTGGATTTTGCTGCCAATGGCATGAAAGAACTCGGCGGGACCAAGATCGCGGGCTTTGGGTCAGCCAAATGTACCAACGAAGAAGCGTATCTTTTCCAGAAAATGATCCGCCAAGGCTTTGGCCACAACAACGTCGATCACTGCACACGGCTATGCCACGCGTCATCTGTCGCTGCGTTGATGGAAAACGTGGGATCGGGTGCCGTCACCGCCACATTCAACGAGATTGAAAACGCCGATGTCGCCATCGTCATCGGTGCGAACCCGATTGAAAACCACCCCGTCGCCGCGACCTATTTCAAGCAGTTCACCAAACGCGGTGGCAAACTTATTGTGATGGATCCGCGCGGTCAGGCATTGAAGCGTTTCTCGACCCATATGCTGCAATTCCGCCCCGGTGCGGATGTGTCGATGCTGAACGCGATCATGCATGTGATCGTTGAAGAAAAACTTTACGATCAACAGTATATCGATGCCTATACCGAAAACTGGGAAGCTGAAAAAGCGCATCTCAAAGACTTCTCACCAGAGAAGATGGAAGGCATTTGCGGCATTCCAGCAGATGAATTGCGCGCCGTCGCGCGGACCTTTGCGGGGGCCAAAGCGGGGATGATTTTCTGGGGCATGGGGGTGTCGCAACACATCCATGGGACCGATAATTCGCGCTGCCTGATCAGCCTTGCTTTGATGACAGGCCAGGTCGGCCGTCCGGGCGCCGGACTGCATCCGCTGCGGGGGCAAAACAACGTGCAAGGCGCGTCTGATGCGGGCCTCATTCCGATGTTCCTGCCCGATTACCAGCCCGTCGGTGACGACGGCGTACGGTCTGCGTTTCAAGAGGTTTGGAACGAAGGCAATATTGACCCGAACAAGGGTCTGACCGTCACTGAAATCCTTGATGCGGTATACGCGGGTGACATTCAGGGGATGTATATTCTGGGTGAGAATCCTGCGATGTCTGATCCAGACGTTGAACATGCGCGGGATGCCTTGGCGAAACTTAAGCATCTGGTCGTGCAGGATATTTTCATCACAGAAACGGCGAACTATGCTGATGTGATCCTGCCTGCTTCGGCCTTTGCCGAAAAGACCGGGACGGTGACAAACACAAATCGACAGGTGCAAATGGGACGCCCAGCGGTCGCACCTCCGGGTGATGCGAAGGAAGACTGGTGGATCGAAGTTGAGCTTGGGAAACGATTGGGCCTTGGTTGGACCTATACGCATCCAAGCGACGTGTTCGACGAGATGACACAGGTGATGAAATCTTTGGATAACATCACATGGGATCGGCTTGAGACCGAAAATGTGGTGACTTATCCATCATTGTCAGCAACGGATCCGGGGCAACCAATTGTTTTTGCGGATGGTTTCCCGCGCGAAGACGGGCGCGCCCAATTCACACCGGCCAATGTGATCGCGCCGGATGATGTGCCTGACGCGGACTATCCGATGATCCTGACAACCGGACGACAGTTGGAACATTGGCACACCGGGTCCATGACGCGCCGTTCAAAGGTGCTGGATGCGGTTGAGCCAGAAGCGAACTGTTCGCTTCACCCGTCGACGCTGCGCAAGCTTGGTGTTGAACCGGGTGGGTTATTGCGACTGACAACTAAGCGTGGGTCGATCAAAATCATGGCGCGGTCGGATCGGGCTGTCGCGCCTGACATGGTCTTCTTGCCGTTTGCCTATGTTGAGGCAGCCGCGAACATTCTAACGAATCCAGCGGTCGACCCCTTCGGCAAGATTCCCGAATTCAAATTCTCTGCAGTGCGTGTTGAGAAAGTCGAAACGACAATCGCAGCCGAATAACGCAGTGCAGCCCCAGCCACTTCTGGGGCTGTATTATGACCTTGTCCAGAACGTTGCCGATAAAGCCGCCAGCGTAAATCAGATCTTCGTTGTTGCCGCAGAACGTGCCGATAACTTTGTCATAGATTATGCCACCGCTTTTGATCGGCACGACCCGAATCTGTTGCTACGTTTTGTGCAGGAATAGAGCCGGACAGAATTGCTGCGGCGGCGATTAGGTTGATCGTCGTGAGTTCCTTTTAGGTTTTCGTCAAAAACTATCTGGGCATTGCTATTTCAATTTTTGTACCTCGTGGTTCACCATTCAAGCGGCTTTGGTTTGGCTCCGAAATCAGATGTGTTTCGACGCCAAACGCCTTGGAAATGGCAGTAGCATCTAATAGATAGCTGCAATTGTGCCCTTATATGAGGCCGCTTCTGCGGTGTCACGTTCGCGCTGAATCGGCTTGCAAAAAAGGTGTCCGCGACGGCTTCGGGCAGAGCATCATCACCTGTTCAGATAAATTAAATGAACGCTTGTTCAAAAAACCATTTGACGGATCGCAGGTGGTCGGCACAGTATCAAACCTAAGCAATGGATCGCGGGGAGGCGATTCAATGTGGGGGAGGAAAATCAATGGCGACAGGGCAACCCCTTGCGGGTCCAACGTCCATACCAGCACTATTGGCGCGCAATGTTGAACAGCATGGTGCCAAGGCTGCGTATCGTGAAAAAGAATTTGGGATTTGGCAAAGCTGGACTTGGGCCGAAGCCGCAGTAGAGATCGATGCGCTCGCGCTTGGTCTGCTGTCGCTTGGGGCAAATGTTGGTGACCACGTTGCCATTGTTGGTCGCAATCGGCCCGCGCTGTATTGGGCGATGGTCGCGGCGCAAAAGGCGGGCTGCGTGCCTGTGCCGATGTATCAGGACGCGGCTGCCGAAGAGGTCGCCTATGCGATGGATCACTGCGGTGCGCGCTTCGCGATTGTGGGTGATCAGGAACAGGTTGATAAGCTGGAAGACGTCCGCGATCAGCTGACCGGACTGGACCACGTGATCTATTTGGACGGTCGCGGTCTGCGTAAATACGATCACTCTGCCATGACATCCTATGCCGATGTTCAGGCTGCTGGACGTGCGTCAAATCTGGAAACGGTGATGGCGGAACGGACCGTGGCGCTGAATTACAACAGCACCTGCGTGATGCTTTATACATCAGGTACGACCGGGCGCCCCAAAGGAGTTGTGCTGTCGAACCGCAATGTGATCGAGACATCGCGCAATTCGTCCGAGTTCGATCATCTGCAAGCTGGCGATGAAGTTTTGGCTTACCTTCCAATGGCTTGGGTCGGTGATTTTATCTTTTCCATCGGGCAGGCGATGTGGACTGGGTTCTGTGTGAACTGTCCGGAAAGCCCCGATACGATGCAGTTCGACCTGCGCGAAATCGGTCCGACCTACTATTTTGCTCCGCCGCGCGTGTTCGAAACGCAGCTAACCAACGTCATGATCCGGATGGAAGATGCGGGTCGTTTCAAGAAGTGGCTGTTTGACAAATACATGGCTGTCGGCCGTCGGGTTGGGCCGCGCCTTTTGGACGGCGAAGACGTCAGTTTTGGTGATCGCTTGCGGTATAAGTTGGCCGATTGGCTGGTGATTGGACCGCTGAAAAACACGCTTGGCCTTAGCCGCGTGCGTGTTGGATATACCGCTGGTGAAGCAATTGGACCTGAGATTTTCGATTTTTATCGGGCCTTGGGAATCAACCTGAAACAGCTTTACGGTCAGACGGAAGCGACCGTTTTTATAACACAACAGCCTGATGGCGAGGTGCGGTCTGATACTGTTGGCGTCCCTAGTCCGGGTGTTGAACTGAAGATCGCGGACAATGGTGAGGTATTCTATCGGTCGCCGGGTGTCTTTGTGGAATACTATAAAAACGCGGACAGCACTGCGTCTACGAAAGACGCCGAAGGTTGGGTCGCGACGGGTGACGCTGGCTTTATCGAAGAGAATTCTGGCCATCTGCGGATCATCGACCGCGCAAAAGACGTGGGCAAAATGGCAGATGGATCGCTGTTCGCGCCGAAATACGTGGAAAACAAGCTCAAGTTTTTTCCGAATATCCTTGAGGCTGTTGTCTTTGGGGCGGATCGGGATCGCTGCACCGCGTTCATCAATATTGATCTGACTGCGGTGGGCAATTGGGCGGAACGTAACAACATCGCCTATTCGTCGTACCAAGAATTATCGCAGCATCCGCAGGTGCTTGATACGATCGCGGAACATGTCGCCGAGGTGAATGCATCAGTTGCAGCTGATCCCATGTTGGCCGGTTGCCAAGTGCATCGGTTCCTTGTTCTGCACAAGGAATTGGACGCGGATGACGGGGAGATGACCCGCACGCGCAAAGTGCGTCGCCGGATCGTGGAAGAGAAATTCAGCGATCTGATTGCGGCACTTTATGGCGGAAAATCAGATATTTATACCGAAACGGAAGTCACTTACGAAGATGGCCGCAAAGGCAAGATTACAGCCACTTTGGATATACGTGACGCCATTGTAGCACCTGCCGTGAAGGTTGCGGCGGAATGATGGTGCGACGCTTTTGCTGCGCAATGCGCCCCGCCCACCATCCCATGCCACACGAAGGAGACGCGTTATGCTAGATGAAGGATACGTCACCGCGGACGGGCGTCAGATTGGCGGCGTCATGATGGATATGCGTGGCATTACTTTGCGATTTGGCGGTGTCGAGGCAATCAAGAATATTTCGTTTGATATTCGTGAAGGCGAAATTCGCGCGATTATTGGGCCGAATGGTGCTGGTAAGTCGTCGATGCTGAACGTGATTTCCGGTTTCTATAACCCGCAAGAGGGCGAGGTTTGGTTTCACGGCAGCAAACGCCCGCCGATGAAGCCGTTTCAAGTCGCCCGTCAGGGGATTGCTCGCACGTTCCAGAACATTGCTTTGTTCGAAGGGATGTCCGTGCTCGACAATGTCATGACGGGTCGTCTGACGAATATGAAGGCCGGTATGCTCGCCCAGGCGATCTGGAAGGGTAAAGCGGAACGGGAAGAGACGGCGAACCGTGAAGTCGTTGAGAAGATTATTGATTTCCTTGAAATCCAGGCGATCCGGAAGACCCCTGTGGGGCGTTTGCCTTACGGTTTGAAGAAGCGTGTTGAACTGGCGCGTGCGTTGGCCGCCGAGCCGAAGTTGCTGCTTTTGGATGAACCGATGGCGGGCATGAACGTCGAGGAAAAAGAGGACATGTCCCGCTTTATCCTTGATGTGAACGATGAATTCGGCACCACGATTGCCCTGATCGAACACGATATGGGCGTCGTTATGGACCTGTCCGACCGCGTGGTCGTGATGGATTATGGTCGCAAAATTGGTGACGGCACGCCGGATGAAGTCCGCAATAATCAAGAAGTGATTGATGCATATTTGGGGGTCGCGCATGACTGATTTTTCACTTGTGACTCGCGTGCACAATGCGTGCACAACCCGTGCACCGCAATTCCGGGAGTTAACCAATGTCAGCTGATTTTCTGTACGGAATTGAGGTGGTCATCAACGGCCTGATGGCGGGGGTTTTGTATGCCCTTGTTGCCTTGGGCTTTGTTTTGATCTTCAAGGCGTCCGGCATTTTCAATTATGCCCAAGGTGTGATGGCGCTGTTCGCGGCTTTGACCCTTGTTGGTGTCATGGAAGGGCAAGTGCCGTTTGCCCATATGATCAACGCGATCTTTGGCACTGAAATCCACCATTTCGGTTGGGAGGTGCCCGCCCTACTGGCGATTTTCGTGACCTTATTGGTGATGATATTGTTTGCGTGGCTCGTGCAGCAGTTCGTGTTTCGCCATCTTGTGGGCCAGGAACCGATCATTTTGTTTATGGCGACGATCGGGCTTGCCTATTTCCTTGAAGGTGTGGGCGATCTGATGTGGGGATCTGAGATCAAGACGATTGCCTTGGGCCTGCCGCAGGGTGGATCGCGTGTGGTCGAAGATTTCACTGCCGGACTTGGTGGTGACGATTTTTACGGCTTCTTTATCGACAAGCTGGATATGGTCGCCACGGTTGTCGCGATCATCTTGGTCGCCGCATTGATTGGCTTTGCCCAATACACCAAGCAAGGTCGCGCGATGCGTGCTGTGGCGGATGATCACCAAGCCGCGTTGAGCGTCGGCATTTCGCTGAACTTCATCTGGGTGCTCGTGTGGTCTTTGGCGGGGCTTGTCGCCTTGGTCGCAGGGGTCATGTGGGGCGCGAAATCGGGTGTACAGTTTTCGCTGTCTTTGATTGCGCTGAAGGCGTTACCGGTGCTGATGCTGGGTGGCTTTACGTCGATCCCCGGTGCGATTGTTGGCGGATTAATCATCGGCGTGGGTGAGAAATTGTTTGAATACACGATTGGCCCGATGGTGGGTGGTGCGACTGAAAACTGGTTCGCCTATGTACTGGCGCTGATCTTCTTGGTGTTCCGACCACAGGGCCTATTCGGGGAGAAAATCATTGAACGTGTTTGATGTGACTGACCCGCAAGATGAGTTGTTAGGGCGCAATATAGGAGGCTGTCATGCTGTATCGTGAGGCCGGTGATTTTTCGACGTCCTATCCTGAGGATAGCCAGACGTTCCCGATTAAATTTGACCGTTATCGTTATTGGGCTGTGCTGGCCATTGCGTTTCTGGTCATACCGTTTGTGATCAATGACTATTGGGCGTCATCGCTGCTCGTGCCGTTCCTGATCTATGCGATTGCCGCAATCGGCCTGAATATTCTGACCGGATATTGCGGTCAGGTATCGCTGGGCACGGGTGGTTTCATGGCTGTGGGGGCCTATGCCTGCTACAAGTTGATGACCGCCTTTCCTGATGTGAATATCGTGTTTCATATCGTGATTGCTGGCGGGATCACGGCGGCTGTTGGTGCGGCCTTTGGTCTGCCGAGCTTGCGTATCAAGGGGTTTTACCTTGCCGTGGCAACACTGGCCGCGCAATTTTTCCTCGTTTGGTTGTTTAATAAGGTGGCGTGGTTCTACAATTACTCCGCCTCTGGCCAGATCAACGCGCCAGAGCGGTTTGTGTTCGGACAGGCCGTGACGGGCCCGAATTCAACGGCAATGTCCCAATATATGATCTGTCTGGTGTTTGTGACCGTCTGTGCGATCATCGCCCGCAACCTGACCCGCGGCACATTGGGCCGGTCGTGGATGGCGATCCGTGATATGGACATCGCCGCAGAGATCATCGGGGTGAACCCGCTGAAGGCGAAACTGACCGCCTTTGCTGTGTCGTCGTTTTTCATCGGCATCTCGGGGGCGCTGTTCTTTGCGGTCTATCTGGGCGCGGTCGAAGTGGGCGAAGCATTTGGCATTCAGAAATCGTTCCTTGTCTTGTTCATGATCATCATCGGCGGGCTTGGCTCGATCTTTGGTAGTTTCGCCGGGGCCGCGTTCCTTGTGCTGTTGCCCGTCGCCCTTAAGGTGTTGGGCGTGGATGTTCTGGGTTGGCCCACTGATCTGGTGGCGCATCTGCAGCTTGTGATCGTAGGCGGTTTGATCATGTTCTTTTTGATCAAGGAACCGCACGGGTTGGCCCAACTTTGGCGGCTGGCCAAAGAAAAATTACGGCTCTGGCCGTTTCCATATTGACCCGAGGCGGGGACCAACCCGCCCGGACGCCGGACACACCGGCACCCACATAATCGGTATAACCAATGGGAGGAAATTTCCGATGACACTTAAGGCATTAGCAGCCATGGCCCTTGCGGGAACGATGGCAGCAGGACCGGCGCTGGCCGATCTTGTAATCCCCGACCTGAGCTATCGTACCGGCCCTTACGCGGCGGGCGGCACACCGTTTTCGGACGGCTATCAGGACTATTTCAACCTGCTGAACGCCCGCGATGGCGGGATCGGCGGCGAGCCTGTCCGCATCATTGAATGCGAAACAGGCTATAACACCGAAAAGGGTGTGGAGTGTTACGAGAGCACCAAAGGTGAAGGCGCGCTGATCTATCAACCGCTGTCCACCGGCATCACCTACCAGCTGATCCCGAAAGCAACGGCGGATGGTATCCCGATCCACACGATGGGTTATGGGCGTACGTCGGCTGCGAATGGTGAGGTGTTCAACTGGGTATTCAACTATCCTGCGAACTACTGGGATGCAGCGTCGGTTGCGGTGAACTATCTGCTTGATGAAAACGGTGGATCGCTGGATGGCAAGAGCATCGCGCTGGTTTACCACAACTCTGCTTACGGTAAGGAACCGATCCGCACGCTGGAAGAACTGTCAGCGATGCATGGGTTTGATTTGACGCAGATCGCCGTTGATCACCCCGGTCAGGAGCAGAAATCACAGTGGCTGCAAATCCGCCGCGAACGTCCTGACTATGTCCTGATGTGGGGCTGGGGCGTGATGAACCAGGTTGCCGTGCAGGAAGCTGCTAACATCGGGTTCCCGATGGAGAACTTTATCGGCAACTGGTGGGCTGGTGCGGAACATGATGTGGGTCCTGCAGGTGATGCGGCAAATGGCTACAAATCACTGAACATGAACCCGATCCGCAACTATCCTGTTCTGGATGAAATCCGCGCGATGGTTGTCGATGCGGGCAATGCTGCCGGTGACGGGTCCAACGTAGGTTCTGTGCTGTATGTACGCGGGATGTACGCCGCGATGCTGGCATCTGAGGCGATTGCCACAGCACAGGAAATCCACGGTGTGGCTGACGTAAGCGCCGCAATGGTCCGCGACGGTATGGAAGCGCTGGATATCACGGCTGCCCGCATGGCCGAATTGGGCATGGAAGGCATTGGGCCGGAATTTGCTGTGTCCTGTCAGGACCACGGTGGTTCGGGCCTTGGTATCGTGCAGCAGTGGAATGCGTCGACTGGCACATTCGATCCGCTGACCGATTTCATCGCACCTGATGATTCCGTGATCGCGCCACTGGTGGCTGAGGATTCAGCTGCATTTGCCGCTGAAAACAACATCGAGGCTGGCTGTCTCTAAAACATGTCGGGCGACCCGATTGGGTCGCCCGATTTCCACGAATTTTTGGCAAGACAATATGAAAGTTGCTCCATGCTAGATGACACCGCGCAGACCGAGACGTTGCTTGAGGTCAACAACATCGAAGTGATCTATAACCACGTGATCCTTGTGCTGAAGGGCGTGTCGCTGTCCGTGCCGAAAGGCGGGATCACCGCGCTTCTAGGCGGCAACGGCGCTGGCAAGACGACAACGCTGAAGGCGATTTCGAACCTGCTGCATTCCGAACGTGGCGAGGTGACAAAAGGGTCGATCAACTATCGCGGGGATCGGGTTCAAGACCTGTCGCCGTCTGATCTTGTGAAACGCGGCGTGATCCAAGTCATGGAAGGCCGCCATTGTTTTGAACACCTGACCATCGAAGAAAACCTGATGACCGGCGCTTATACGCGCGGCGACGGGTCCGGTGCCGTGAGCGCTGATCTTGAGATGGTTTATGATTATTTCCCGCGGCTGCGTGAGCGCCGCAAATCGCAGGCGGGCTATACGTCGGGCGGTGAACAACAGATGTGTGCGATTGGTCGCGCCCTGATGTCGCGCCCTGAAACGATCCTGCTGGATGAACCGTCCATGGGGCTTGCCCCGCAGTTGGTCGAAGAAATCTTTACCATCGTGAAGAACCTGAACGAAAAGGAAGGCGTGTCCTTCCTGCTGGCCGAACAGAACACTAACGTTGCCCTGCGTTTTGCCCACCACGGGTATATTCTGGAAAGCGGACGTGTCGTGATGGAAGGCCCCGCTGCTGAATTGCGCGAAAACCCCGATGTGAAGGAATTCTATCTGGGTATGTCCGATGATGGCCGCAAATCGTTCCGTGACGTGCGCAGCTACCGCCGTCGTAAGCGTTGGCTCGCCTAATTTTCAACCGATATCGTATAACAACACCATGATGCCCTAGTCTTTGACTGTGCTGACCGCCAGAGTGAACAAAAGACTGGGCGGCAGGACAGGAGAGAAGATGACTCATTTTGACGACCTTGAAACACGTAGTGCAGATGCCCGTGAAGCGGATCAAACCGCTGCGTTGAACGCACAGATTGCGCGTGTTGGTGGCATGGATCAGGTCACGTCATTGGCGGACTTGGCCAAACTGCCTGTGCTGCGCAAATCTGATCTGAGTGCCCGTCAAAAAGAACAGCCGCCGTTTGGTGGTATGATCGCCACGAACCTGAGCCACGTTTTTCAATCCCCCGGCCCGATCTATGAACCGGGCGGGTCGGCGCATGATTGGTGGCGTTTCGGGCGTTTCTTGACCGCCTGTGGGATCAATGCCGACGATATCATTCAGAACTGTTTCAGCTATCACCTGACCCCTGCTGGCACGATGTTTGAAAACGGCGCGCGTGCTGTCGGGGCTGTTGTGCTGCCTGCGGGGACTGGCCAGACTGAACTGCAAGCGCAGGCGGCCCACGATATTGGCTGTACCGCCTACGCTGGTACGCCGGATTATCTGAAGATTATCCTCGAAAAAGCAGACGAGATGGGTCTGCCGCTGAAAATCACGAAGGCTGCCGTGTCTGGCGGGGCATTGTTTCCGTCGTTGCGCGATTTCTACGCGGATCGCGGTATCACCTGTTTGCAATGCTACGCGACCGCTGATCTGGGCCACATCGCCTATGAAACCACCGTTGGCGAAGGCATGATCGTCGACGAAGGCGTGATCGTCGAAATCGTCACCCCCGGTACGGGCGATCCGGTAGCGGAAGGCGAGGTCGGCGAAGTCGTCGTTACGTCCCTGAACCCTGACTATCCGCTGATCCGTTTTGCAACGGGCGATTTGTCTGCCGTGATGGCGGGGCAAAGCCCCTGTGGTCGCACAAATATGCGGATCAAAGGCTGGATGGGTCGCGCCGATCAGACAACTAAGATCAAAGGCATGTTTGTGCGGCCCGAACAGGTCGCGGCCTTGGTTGCAAAACATGACGGCATGACCCGTGCGCGGGTGATTGCGGATCGTGCGGGCGAGACGGATGTCATGTCCGTGCAATGCGAAGGTGATAACCTTGACGCCACAGCCATCGCCGACAGCCTACCTGCTATTTTGAAACTAAACGGTGACGTCGCGGTTGTTGCTGACAACACGATCCCGCGCGACGGGGTCGTTATCGAAGATCGTAGAACCTACGACACATAACAAAACGGAGGTGCCCTGATGCGCCGGATTATCCTGACTACTGCCATTGCCCTTTGGGGTAGCACGACGCTCGCTGACGATCAGGCGCTTTTGCTGGGGGTGGATCGATACGCGACCCTTGATCGGGTCAGTGGTGCTGCGGATGTCGCCGATGCGGCGGACGCGTTGCAGGCTGTAGGGTTCAATGTGCAGACGCAGGTCAACGGCGTCGGTCGCGATATGACCCGACGGTTGACGGGATTTGTGTCGGGGATTGATGGCGCTGACAGGCTGGTCGTCGGGATGTCGGGTGCCTTTGTCACCGATGGTGATCGCAGCTGGTTGCTGCCCGTTGATGCCAGCGATCCGGTTTTGTTTAACCTCGCGGGTGCTGTTTCTGTGGAAAGCATCCTGCAGGTTTTAGCCGCCACACCGGGGCAGGCGGTGCTGGTGTTGGGCGCGGATCGGTCTGCGAATGATCGCTACGGTCCCTATATGCGCGACGGAATCGGGACGCTGACGGTGCCAAATGGGGTGACGGTGGTGACGGGAACCACGGGGGCCGCGTCCGATCTGTTGCAAGAAATGGCCGAGCCGGGTGCGGATGTTATGGCGCTTGTGCGTGCGAACAATCGGTTGTCTGCACAGGGTTATACGCCTGCGTCGTTGGTGCTGGTCGCGGATGATGTGACCCCAGTTGCGGTGCCTGATGCGCCAGAGCCGACTGATGATGAACGCGCGGCGGAAATCGCGTTGTGGGAAGGGGCGCAAGCGCTGGATACCGCAGATGCGTACCGCAATTACCTGACGCGTTATCCTGACGGGACCTATGTCGAACAGGCTAATGCCCTGATCTTAGAGATTAACACAGAACCCAATCGCGCCGCGCGGCTGGCAGAAGAAGCGCTATCGCTGTCGCGCGATGCGCGTCGCGATATCCAACGTGACCTGACAATCTTGAACTTCGATCCGCGTGGGATCGATGGTATATTTGGCCCTGGATCGCGGTCTGCCGTCACGAATTGGCAGCAGCAAAACGGTTTCTCGCAGACGAGTTATCTGACGACCGAACAGATTAACCAGCTTGATGCGCAAGCAGCACGTCGCGCGGCTGAGCTTGAGGCTGAAGCAGAACGCGCCCGCGCCGAAAAGGAACGGCTTGATCGTGCGTTTTGGGCTGAAACGGGCGCGCAAGGTGATGAACCGGGGCTGCGGGCCTATCTGGAACGGTTCCCTGACGGGTCATTTGCTGCACAGGCGACTGAACAGCTTGGCGAGATTGAAGCAGCTAAACGCCAAGCCGCTGCTGCCGAAGACAAGGCCGCTTGGGACACCGCGACCGAAACCAATACGCAAGCGGCTTACCAGACCTACCTGCAATTGTTCCCTGCCGGATCGTTTGTTGCAGAAGCCGAAGCGCGAATTGCTGCGTTGAATGCGCCAGAGCCATCGGATGATGCCGCAATTGCAGCAGAAAACGCATTGGGCTTGGACGGCATCACCCTGCGTTTGATCGAGGCGCGTCTGGCGCAGCTTGGTCTGGAGCCGGGATCCGTTGATGGTGGTTTGGACGAAGACACGCGTCGTGCGATCCGCAATTTCCAAGAAGATCGTGATTTAGATATCACCGGATTTATCAACGAACAGACGATCGTTCGTCTTTTGGCTGACGGTTTCCAAGCGCTTGGGCAGAATTGATAAAGGTCGACAATATTGCTGATGTTGCAGGCTGCGACGACGTATTGGTCGATCTGCTGATGACCACATGGCCCGCGTATTACGGCGCGGGCGGTTTGGGGGATGCGGACAAGACTATCGCGCAGAGGCGTCAACATCGGTCCGGCGGCGTGGCGTCGTTGAACGGTCAAATTGTCGGAACTGTCGCGCTATCTGAAACATCGTTTGGTGCGCAGTCTGGCGACGAAGGTATTTGGCTGATCGGCCTGTGTGTCACGCCCGCTGCACGGCAAATGGGCGCTGGCACAGCGTTGGTGCGTTGGGCGATGGCGCAAGCTGATGCGTCACTTTTCACGACAACGCAAAACGCCGCAGGATTACTGCGGCGTTTAGGGTGGACCGATCTGCGCGAGGTCACTGATGACAGCGCTCGATGGTCGGTTTTGGAAGCCCCACCCAAGACGGGTGAGGCTTAGAAATTAACGCGCTGCGGTGTAGCGTTCGAAGACCATCCGCACGTCGCCTGTCATGCCTTCTTCCAATTGGCGGACGCCAACCAGATATGTGCCGGCATTGACCCGCGCGGCGATCAGGCTGTCGTAGCCTTCGCCGTAATCGTCGTTCTGGCCAACTTTGCGACCAAGGTCATCGTAAGCCACCAACCACGGATCGCCTTCGCTGCCAACGGACACGGCTTCGATCAGCATCAGGCCAGCCTCTGGCATATCCACGGTAAACCACGTCATTTCGCCAGTTGTGGACACGTCTTGGCGCAACCGATTGTCCAAGCTGCCGAGTGCTGTAAACGGGATGGATCCGTCAAGCGGAGGTGCAACATCGCCGCTTGCATAAAGCGCAAGCTGGGCTGCGACTGGATCGTATTCGATAACGCCGACGGTGATTGGCAAATCGTTGCTGTCCAAGGCACCAATTTCGATGCAGTAATCACCTGCAGCAAGAGCGTCGGTGTATTCGAGCCGCGAATTCAAGCCATCGAAATCATCGTTGTCGTTGATGTAGTTCCCTTCGGCATCCAACAGGGTCATCGTCGGATCGGCTTCTTCATTTTCAGCCGTCATGGTGAGGGCTGTGTCTTCCGACAGGCTAAAGCTCCAGTAGGCATTTTCGGCCACCGATGCGGTGCCGAACAACCCGTCCGCCAGTGACCCTTCCAAAGGACGCGCGTCAGCGCAGCTGCCTGTCGCGACGTTGGTGTCCGTGTCGGTATCCGCATCAGGAACCACGACGGCTGCCCCTGCGGTCAGCGCTTCTTGTTCCGACCGACCAACGCGGACAAAGGCCGTCAATGGCGCGCCATCGTAGCTTTTCACCGCGACGCAATATGTGCCCGCATCAAGCTGTGTTTCCGCGCGCGCCGCGCCATTGCCGCCGCTATCGTCGTCGGACAAGATGATGCTGCCCGTGCTGTCGAGCAATTCAAGCAACGGATCGCCCGCGCCACGACCCTGTGCTTCCAACCGGACATCAGTTGTGCCGGACAGGGTGAAGAGTGAAACGTAGGCATTGCCGCCCAGCACCAACGCCATTTGTTCCTGATGGGAAGACGCTGTTGTCATGTCCGATGATGCTTCGCTTCCGCCGATCCATTGCCCGTCGCCGAGACCACACACATCTTGGGCGAATGCAGGGGAAGCGACTGCAAGTGTCGCTGCTGCCAACGCAATCGAAGGTAAATGGGATTTCTTCATCGAACGGATCCTTACATTATTTTGGTCGTGATGCGTGATCCTAGGCTTAGGGCAGGTCATCTGGCCAGTGCCTAGCGCACAAAGGTAAGGAAATCCGGATATTTGAGAGCCGATATTGTCAGAAATGCACGCAAGCGTTGAATGAAAGTATCATTCTTGAAGTCGCAAACAAAAAGGGCCGCTTCAAATGAAGCGACCCTTTTCGAATGCTATTACAGCGGTTTAACGCAGGATTAACCCTGACGTGCTTTAAACCGACGCTGCGTCTTGTTGATCACGTAAACGCGGCCCTTACGGCGCACAATGCGGCAATCGCGATGACGATTTTTCAGCGAGCGGAGGGAGTTACGTACCTTCATGGCAGAATCCTCTTTCTTTTCGCGGCGCGCGGATTGCGCCTTGGGTTACAGTTATGGCCCGTGAAGGCCGAAATTCATGGTGGACGATACTGGGATCGAACCAGTGACCCCTTCGATGTCAACGAAGTGCTCTACCGCTGAGCTAATCATCCATAACCTCAGTGGTTTACTAGCATCTCGTCGCAAAACGAGACGCGGGAAAACCGCGTCGGGTTCCGGTGCTATAAAAGGAGTCGCGAGGGGGATCAAGGGCTTTTGAAAAAACCATTTCGTGGACTAAGTTATAAATCAAAGGAAACTGAATGACAGCACCCCACGCCCCTACGGCATACCATCTTTTTCAGCCGAAAAGCCGGACAACGTCCGTTGTTTTTGCGTCCCCGCATTCCGGTCGGGCCTACCCCGAAGCGTTCCTGAAGCGCACGATTTTGAACGAACGAGAGGTCCGTTCATCTGAAGATGCCTTTGTAGATCAATTGTTTAGCGCTGTTCCGGAACATGGTGCACCGTTTCTGACGGCCTGCGGGCCCCGTGCGTTTCTGGATTTGAACCGCGGGACCGAAGAACTGGATCCCGCGTTGATCGAAGGTGTGCGCCGTATGTCACACAATCCGCGCGTTGCGTCGGGTTTGGGAGTGATTCCGCGCGTCGTGGCCAACGGTCGCGCGATTTATCGGGGAAAATTGTCGCTGTCAGAGGTGCATCGCCGCCTGACAGAGTATTGGCGACCGTATCACGACCAGCTGCAAACCCTGCTGGATCAAAGTTTGAATACCTTTAACGAAGCGATTCTGATCGATTGCCATTCCATGCCGCACGAAGCGCTTGAAAACGTGGGCCCGCCCGGTGCTGCGCGCCCGCACATCGTGCTTGGTGATCGCTTTGGTGCCGCCGCTGCCGGGTCTATCGTCGAAAAAGTGGAAGCTGCGTTTTCACAGGCCGGATTTCGTGTCGCCCGGAATATGCCGTTTGCGGGGGCCTATATTACGCAGCATTACGGGCGGCCGTCGCGCAGGCAACACGCGCTTCAAGTCGAGATTGACCGCGCGCTGTACATGGATGAAAAAACGATGACGCCGCACGCAGGCTACGACGATTTTGTGTCCGCTCTGAATGGAGCCATCGCAGATATTGCGGCAATCGGCGCCAGTGAACGCAGACTGGCCGCCGAATAGTCAGCCCCAGCGGATCAATCCGATGATGGCCGACGCGGCATAGAAGAACTGCAGCGCGAAGAAGGCCCAGCGTTTGTCGAGAAAGCCCCAGCCTGCGAACAATAGGGCAGATATCAGCAACAGCGAAAACCCGAGGATTTCGTTGCCGGTATTGGACGCGATCAGTAGCGCATAGGCCATGGCAAGAACGGAGCCCGCGATTTCGCAGATTGATATGATGGTGTTTTTTTGCATGAAATGTGCCCTTCGCAGTCCCTGATCTTCGGTAGCAGATGCGTGTGAAACTGTCGAAGCGGATTAACGCGCCTGTTTGAAAACTGCGTGGTACGTGGTGAACAGCAGGACTAAGCTGAGGCCGATTTTGGTAAATGTTTCCATTGTGCCGTCGATCAAATAGGCATGCAGCACTGTGGTCAGCACGATGATCATCGCCAGTGTTTTGTGAATGCGCTGCCACATGCGCGGGCGAAGACGTCGCCTGAAAGCTGCAAAGGCAGCGGTCGCGAATATCCCCCACATCGCGATGACACCCCAGAGTGAAAACGGGGTGGGCGAGGCAACGAGCAGCGCATCGATGACGTCAGGCGGGCTGGTGATCCAAAGCCCCCCGACATGCGCGATAATTGCCACGACCAATACCACCCCCATGATCCGGTGCAATTTGCGTTGCGTCATCGGGTGAATGGTTGGCAACGCGCGGGATGCGAGCAGCGTTTGCAGCAAAAGCCCCACCATCGCGGTTATGCCCGCAAACCCCGCGATAATGTAAATCGGGTCACGCCATGCCAGCAGTGGACTGAACCCAGCCGCCGCAATTGGGGCCGTGACCGCGCAGAAAAGCCCGATCCAAAAGACAAGGGTACGGGTCATAAGTGTCTAGGCAGGTGTCAGAACGAAATCGACGTTGAGACTGGTATCCGTCGGCTTTGCCATGACGGGGCGTAGGAACACTGTCTCGAATTCACCGCTGTCGTAGGCCAGATGCCCATGCGCCTGCCCGAAGGCGGGCACGATCTGCGGCATTTCCAAGCGGAACACGCCATCTGCATCGCTAAGGGTCGCACCATGGCTTTGCGGATCGCGTTCATGACCTTCGGTTGTATGGGCCCAGACCTGAATGCGTTGGTTGGCTAAAGGCGCACCATCCCCCGCACGGCGCACAGTACCGGTCATCCAGAAACCACCGCCGCCTATTTTATCAACAAGGGGCGCATCGGGCAGGTAGTTGTTCGCACCGCCGCGCATTGTGCGTGTGGCGGACAAGTTTTGCGCAAGGGCGGGCATGGCGAGGCCACTGGCCGCACCGGCAATCAATGTGCGTCGGGTGATCAAAAGCGGGGGCATTGCGATCTCCTTTTGGGACGTGTCGGTGTATAGATATGACGAGTTTACAGAAATTCGAATGTGAAGTGGCGCGATTGGCTGGAATTCGCCTTCACCCTTGCGTGATCTGACCGATTATTGGTTAGTTGTGCGCAGCATATGCCCGCATGCCGCGCGGTTTGGGCGCGACAGGCGATTGGACACAGCGGAAACGCCGCTTTTAGGTCATCGCGCCTTAGTGGTCGGCGAGCGCGCTTTCAAAGAACGGTTCGGGGCTGTCGACCTCGACCAGTTTGTTCCGTTCGACTTGCCAGAACCGATTACCGACCGCCCGAATGAAGCTACGGTCGTGGCTGACAAGGAGGCAGGATGCGCCGTGCGCGACCAGTTCATCCTCCAACGCTTCTTGTCCTTCGATATCCAGGTGGTTCGTCGGTTCATCCAACAGGTAGAAATTCGGATGCGTCAGGCGCAGCACCAACATTGCCAATCGCGCTTTTTGTCCGCCTGACAGCTTTGCCGCTGGGGCGTCTTGCATCGCGATTGTCATGCCAGCACCGGCTAATTGCCCGCGTGCCCGTTGATCGCCCACATCAAAGCGATGGGTGATATTCTGCAAAGGGCTGAGCGTCAGATCGAGCTGCGATAACGCTTGGTCGGAATAGCCGGTCACGACGCTGGGCGCGTGTTTGATTCCGTTTTCGGTACCACCTAACGCTGCCTGCACCATCCGCACCAATTGCGTTTTGCCGACACCGTTATGCCCCAGCACAACAACGCGATCACCGCGCGAGATCCATTTTTGACCTGTCATATACAGATCGCGGTTATCGGGCGTCTTAACTTGGATATTATCGAGCGTGATCAACGCCTTCGCATGTGTGCCGCTATTGCCCAATTTGATATCGCCGGCAGAGCGTTCTTTGTAGGCAGGTTTAGCCGCCGCTTCCATGTTTTCGGCGCGTTCGTTCAATTGCTTGGTCTTTTTCACCAGCAGATCAGAGCCGGAGTTGATGCCAACGTTCTTGAGCTTGGCCGCCTGTTTACGTAGCTGCTGGGCCTGTTTCATTTCGTTGGTAAAGCGGCGTTCATCTGCGGCGTCGGCTTCATCCAACGCATCGCGGGCCTTTGTGTAGGGGAGCGCGAAATCGCGTGATACCTCGCGGCGCAAAAATAGCGTGCGGTTTGTCGTTTCATCCAGAAACGCACGGTCATGGCTGGTGATGATCACGGGCACATCGCGGGGAAGGCCGGACAGCCAGTCTTGCAGCAGCCCGATGCGGGACAGATCAAGGTGGTTCGTCGGTTCGTCCAACAACAACACGTCGGGTTCAGTCACCCACGCGGCTGCCAGCATTGCGGTCCGTTGCCATCCGCCGGACAATTCACGCAAAGCTGAATGGTGCAGATCGAACGGGATTTTCAGATCATCGAGCACAACGTCGACGCGCCAGCCTTCGAAATCCTGTTGTTCGGGGGCGAGCGCGAATAGCACAAAATCGTAAAGTGACTGATCCAAACGGTCGTCGGGTACATATTGCGCAACGGCTGCGATTCGGCATCCGCGTGCCGTTGTGATGTCGCCGGTGGTTTGTTCCAGCTCGCCTGTCAGGCACGCCAGAAGGGTCGATTTTCCCGTGCCGTTGGCCGCGACAAGCCCCAATCGGTCGCCTTTGGAAAGCGTCAGGTTAAGGTCGGTAAACAGCGGTTCACCAAGGGTGACGCCGAGGTTGCGTAGATTGATAATGCTCATGAAATTCTCTGGTCTGTTGCGCATAGGCGCGTGGCCCCGAAAGGGCGGATAGGGCAGACCGTGGGATATTTCACCCGATGATCAGCCCTGCAAAATGTCTTGCAGGGCAGCGCGGGGACCATGCTGAAGCATGCGGGTGATACGTGGCATCAGCGTTGTCCTCCTGTCAGGTTCGTGTTTCGCATTGGTGGCAGGGTAAGCTGTCGTGCGCGTGCTGGCAAGCCTGTCTCAGTCGTCGACGTGGTGCCGCACAAACCGCAACGTGCCGCAAACCGGTGCTGCTGTGCCTTTGTCGGAGGGATGATTAACGCCATCGTTCACGATCACTTCGTCGAAATCAAAGGGGCTTACGCCGTCGAGACAGGCCACGTTGACGCCAAATTCGTTTGGATTCGACCGCCGTTGGTGGTGCGTGTAAATCCCGCATGTGGAGCAGAAGTAGTGTTTCGCCGTTCCTGTGTTGAATTGGTACAATGTCAGGTTTTCGGCACCTTTGGTAAACGTGATCCCGTCGAGGTTGGCGCTGACTGCCACCGCCCCACGCATGCGGCAAAAACTACATGAACAGCGGCGTGCAGTGTTCAGACCGTCCGTCAGTGTGACGTCAAACTGAACCGCGCCGCAATGACACGCTGCATGGTGTTTGTCTGGCATTGGGTGTTTCCCCTTCAATCGTTAGCGCAAGGCACGCCCTTTGATAATGGCGGTATCGCCAAACTTTTCGCGGATTTTGTCGGCTGCCCGTTCTGCATCCGCGCGTTTGCCCGCATCCGGATCAAGCAGATCACCTTCGCGATCCGCATCCCCGTCCGATCCGATTTCCGACATGCCGACGCCCAGCAGCCGAAACGGCCCCCGATGGCTGACCTGATCGAACAGACCACGTGCTGTGCGGTAAATGGTATCGGCCATTTGGGTCGGATGGTGCAGGCTTTGCCGTTTCGACACCAGCTTAAAGTCTGAGGTTTTCAGTTTCAGCGTCACCACGCGCCCTGCTTTGTTCTTAGCTTTGGCGCGCGCGGATACCTTTTCGGCCATGCGCCACAGGTGCCCGTCCAGCAAGTCGATGTCTGCCGTGTCTTCGTTGAACGTTGTCTCGTTCGACAGCCCTTTGACGGGAGTGTGCGATGAAATCCGGCGACCATCTTCGCCACGGGCCAGCGCGTAAAGCCGTTCGCCCATTCCGCCAAACCGGTCATGCAGGTCGCGGCGGTCCCAGCGCAGTAAATCATCAAAGGTTTTGATCCCCGCTTTTTCAAGCGACTGCTGTGCAACGGGGCCAATGCCCCAGATCAAGCGGACGGGTTTGGGGCGCAAAAAGGCGGTGGTTTCCGCCTTGCCGATAATCGAAAAGCCCCGTGGTTTTTCTAGATCAGACGCGACTTTTGCGAGGAATTTATTGTGGGACAGACCGATTGATCCGGTAAGGCCGATCTCGTCCTTCATCCGCTTGACCAGTCGCGCCAGCATGACCGCAGGTGGCGCACCGTGTAGTCGTGCGGTGCCGGTCATGTCCATGAACGCCTCGTCCAATGACAAAGGTTCAACCACGGGCGTGAGTTCATCCATCAAAGCACGGATCGCGCGTGATGCTTCGGTGTAGGCGTCGAACCGCGGTTTCACGACGACGGCTTCGGGGCACAGCTTGAGCGCTTGGAACATCGGCATCGCGGATTTCACGCCTTTGATCCGCGCCACATAACAGGCTGTTGAAACCACGCCCCGCCGCCCGCCGCCAATGATGACAGGTTTGTCTTCAAGTTCCGGATTATCGCGTTTTTCGACGCTGGCATAGAACGCGTCGCAATCCATGTGGGCGATGCTGAGATCCCACAATTCGTCGTGTCGGGTGACACGTGGCGACCGGCACGACGGACAACGTGCGCCGTCTTCAAATTGGGTCAAACATTCGCGGCAAAGGGCGGGCATGGACCTAAGATACGTCTTGCAGGGCAGGGTCACAATGGGCGACGCTGCGGGCATGACAGATGATTTTAACGGCGCAAAGGTGGCCTTGTTCATAGGGGCCGAACTGCTCGCGATCTTGCGGGATGATGATCCGGACATTGCTTTCCCGAACCTGTGGGACTTTCCGGGTGGCGGACGCGAAGGGGATGAGACCCCGTTTGAAACCCTTGCCCGAGAGGTCAAAGAGGAAGTCGGTTTGACCTTGCCGCGCGACGCGATCATCTGGGAGAAATGCCTGCCGTGGTCACAAGATGCGACGCAAAAGATATGGTTCTTTGTTGCGCAAATGCCTGCGGGGACTGAGGACAAAATCGTGTTTGGTGATGAAGGTCAAAGATGGGGGCTGATGACGCCTGACGCTTTTATGACCCACGAAAGAACGGTGCCAAATCTGGGGCAACGGCTTCGGCTTTGGATGGATGACGCGACCTAAGATATGGTGCTTACGTTGAATTACGGTGCAGCGCGATCTGGCGCGACCTATGCATTGCGCTGGAAAACACCCCGGATCAAAAGGATCACTTCATGCTGAACATCGGTCTTCTTGGCGCATCTTGGATTGCGCCCCAAGCTATCATTGATCCGGCAAGCATTGTGCAGGGCACCCGTATTGCCGCCGTTGCTGCACGTGATCTGGGTAAGGCGCAAAGCTACGCGAACACCTACGGTATTCCAACGGCTTACGGCAGTTACGATGATCTTTTGGCAGACCCTGCATTAGACGCGATCTACATCAGTTTACCGCCTGCCTATCATGCGGTGTGGACTATTCGCGCGCTGCAGGCGGGCAAACATGTCATTTGTGAAAAGCCCACAGCGATGACGCTGACAGAAGCGCGAGCAATGGTGGACGTGGCAAAATCCACAGGAAAACGTCTGATTGAAGCGTTCCATTCGCGCTATCACCCAGCGTTTTTGACCTGCATGGACTGGGTCGCGTCGGGCGACATTGGCGACGTGCAAAGCATGACCGCGCATTTCGGCGTTGGATTTCCGGATGATGGCGTAAAGAACCAATATCGTCCCGAATTGGGCGGTGGCACGATCATGGATATGGGGTGCTACCCGCTGCATTGGGTCCGGCAGTTGGCGGGCGGGGCCATTACCGATGCAAAGGTAGAGACGACGTTGGCCGAGTCGGGGGTTGATCTGACAATGGCGTCTGAGCTGACGTTTGATAACGGCGTGACGGCCAAGATTTCGTCGTCCATGCATCCTGACACTGAATTTGATGCGTACCTTGAAGTGACTGGCACCAAAGGAACGATCACATTCCAGAACCCGCTGGTGCCGCATCAGGGCGGGGCGCTGTCCAAGACCGTTGATGGTGTGACGACGGATGCGCCCGTGTCCACTGTCACGACTTATTGCTACCAGCTAAAGGCTATCGCGGAGGCGTTGCAGACGGGCGATGTGCTGCCAACCGAAGCTGCCGGACTTTTGGATCAGCAGGCCGAAATCGACCGGCTTTATGACGCTGCTAGCCTGTCACATCTGCGGATCACGACGCAGGACTATACTTAGGCCGTGAACGTCCACGTTGTGACTTGCGTATAGGTTTGGTCAGGCGTCAGGATGATCGACGGGAAATCGCGATTGTTCGGGGCGTCGGGCCAGAACTGTGCCTCTAGCGCGAGCCCTTCGTGCGTGGACCGACCAGGGCGCAGGCCGTCCTTGTTGTCGTAAATCTGAATGCCGGGTTCGGTCGTCGCAATCGTAAGCGATACGCCGGATGCGCCGGTTAAGGTCAGCGCATCGTGCAGCGGGCGGCGGTGATCTGCGAGGCAGAAGTTGTTGTCGAACGTATCCGTTTGCCGCGAGATTTTGCGCGGCTCTCGGAAATCCATCGGTGTGCCGTCTACCGCGACGATTTCGCCTGTTGGGTAACACTGTGGCGTGCCCGGCAGGTAGCTGTCTGCGTGAACCGTCAGCGTGTGATCGTCCCAACTATCGCTGCCATCAAGGTTCCAATAGCTGTGGTTGGCAAAGCTCATCGCGGTCGTGGTGTCGGTTGTTCCCGTGATTTCCATAGACAGGGTGCCGGGGGCTGCCACGCGGTAGGTGACGGTGAAATCGCGGTTGCCCGGAAGGCCGCATTCACCGTCGCGCATTGTGCAGGTCAGCGTCGCGTGGTTGTCGGATGCATCGACCAAAGTCCACGCACGACGATGGGTGGCCTGTGCGCCGGAATGCAGGTGGATCGCGCCGTCCTGATTGCGTTCGAGTTCATACATCATGCCGTCGATTTTCACGCGGGCATTGCTGATCCGGTTCGCAATCGGGCCAATCAGCGACCCGTGATGACGCAATCCACCTTCGTAATCGCGCAAATCGTCCGAACCTAAGGTCAGGCTGTAATCCACGCCAGCCAGACGCACATCTTGGATAATCGCACCCCATGTCAGGATGCTGACGCTGAGATCACCCGCACTGATCGTCACTTTTTCGACGTCAACGCCTGTGCTGCTGGTTCCAAAATGCATGGCTTAGATTTCCTCCCAGTGGACCCCCGCTGCCGGAATGATCACATCGCCCCATTTGCGGGCCTTCGGTGCATAGTTGAACACAAACCGATGGGTAGCGGTATCCCTGATCCGCAGACCTTTGGGTAAATCGAACGTCGCAATATCAAGCGTGTCGCACAGGTTGCCGATGATCTGGTCAAAGGTGTCATCACTGGGCCAACCGGCCAAGTAACGCACATTGTCGCTGCCCATGATCGCAGGCTGGCCCGCTTTGGTGGACAGATAAACGTCTGCGTCACCTTCGAGATGATCGAACCAATGCAGAAATTTTCCACCGTTTTGCAGCTTGATCGCATCGGATGGCGGCAGGCTTTCGGCCATTACGACACTGACGTCGGTGTTTGGCAGGTTAGGGCCAAGCGGGGTCGGAATCGCCAGTTCATCCGTTTTGGTGTCGGTGCGTGGACCGAGCAGGGCGATGCCGTCGAATGTGTCCAAGGCGGCACGGAACGGATCGGACAGCGTCATCAGGCCGGGTGCCAGCACCAGTTTGTAAGCGGATAGATCGGCGGTTTCGGGGTGGATGATATCCACGCTTAGACCCGCACGACGCAACCCGCGATAGGCGGCAAAGGCGAGCCGGAACATATCAAAATCAGCGCCTTGCGGCTGCACGTCCCATGCCCATGCGCTTTCGTAGTCGAAAACAAGTGCGACGGGCGAGGCGGCTGTGCCGACCTCTGGCAGTTGTGCAATTTCTTCGGCAACTTGCGCGGCTTCGGCCAATGCAGGCGCTGGTTCTGCGTCGGGACGCAGCAATGCCGCATGCATTTGCTCTTGCGCAAAGGGGGCCTGCCGCCAGCGGAAATAACACACGGTTTCAGCGCCATGCGCGAATGCTTCCCATGCCCACAGACGCGCCATGCCGGGAAGCGGGGCAGGGTTATAAGGTGCCCAGTTTACGGGACCGGGTTGCTGTTCCATGACCCACATGCGGCCGCGGCCAACGGCGCGGTACAGGTCGTGGTGGAAGGCTTGGTTATCGGGGTGGCCTTGGCGCAGATAGGTCTGCTTTTCCTTTGGCGTCCCTTCGATCCGGTCAGACAGGAACCCGATCGGGTAGCTGTCCCAGGACGCGATATCGAGGTCAGCGCCGACTTTCCAATGATCAAACGTCGTGATGCGACCCATGTAGTTGTGGATCAGTGGGGCGTCGGTATGTGGGCGGATCACGTCGACTTGGGCTTTGTTAAACGCGACGACCTGATCAGAGGAATAGCGGCGGAAGGCGAGCTGATGTGGATGGTTTGGTTCCGTCACGGTCAGGTTTGGCAATTCGATCTGATCGAACGTGTCGTATTGCATCGACCAAAATACGTTGCCCCACGCACGGTTCAGCGCATCGGTCGATTGGTAGCGCTGGGCGAGCCAATCTTGGAAACCCTTTTTGGCAGCTTCGGAATAAGACAGTGTCGTGTCGTGGCAGTCGTATTCGTTGTCGATTTGCCATGCGGCGATGTATGGGTTTTTGCCATAGCGTTCGGCCATCAGGCGGGCGATGCGCACCGCTTCGGCCCGAAATCCGAGATGGCTGAAATCATAATGACGACGCGATCCGAATTTGCGTGTTTGATTATTTTCATCCACAGCAAGCATATCTGGATGCTTATCAATCATCCAGCGCGGCGGTGTGGCCGATGGCGTGCCTAGAACAACCTTCAATCCAGCCTTGCCCAACACGTCAATCGCGCGATCAAGCCAGCCCCAGTCGTAGGTGCCGGGCGTGGGTTCCATCAAGGACCAAGCGAATTCGCCGATCCGAACCCATGTCAGGCCATTCGCGACCATTTGGGCGGCGTCGGTTTCCCAACGCTCCTCTGGCCAATGTTCAGGATAATAACAAACGCCGAGCGTGCGGTTCATGGCGGTGCCTTCAAAGTTGTTTTGGACTGATGGAACAGAGCAGCGGGATCAAAGGATCACGCGGTGCTCTGCTTGGCCAGTGGTTGTGGTAGGTGCGGCAAATGTTTTGCCGTCATCAATTGCGGGCGACGTCATGCCTTCTGTGGCGGACGTGCAATACAACGTCTTCATATCAGCGCCGCCAAACGCGGGGCAGGATGTCTGGCTGGCGGGGAACGTGACCGATTGCAAGAATGTCCCATCGGGCGCGTATTGTGCCACGCGCGATGCCCCCCATTGCGCATTCCAGATGTTACCATCGGCGTCCACAACAGCACCGTCGATGCCGAAATCCTCATCGCTGAGATCAACGATCAGACGCGGTTTGCCAGTGGGCCATCCGTCTGCATCAAGATCGGTCGCCATCAGTTTTCCAACGATGGTGTCAGTGTAATACGCGATGGTCCCACAAGGCGCGAAGCAAATGGCGTTTGTGATCGTCACGTTATCAAACAAACGGCGCAGTTCGCCGCGGTAGTAACGGTAGATCGCCCCTGCTTTTTCTTCAGCGTTAAAGCCCATGGTGCCGATCCAGAACCCGCCTTGCGGATCAGCGCGGCCATCGTTGGAACGGGTCACTTCGTTATCGCTTTCCAGACCGCAGACGTAGGTTTCTTCTTCGGTTTCAAGGTCGAAGGTGAACAACTGCGTGGCGGATGCGATCAGGAATGTGTCTTTGTCGACCCAGCCTGCCGCCGACACGTATTCGTCGAATTCCCAGTATTTGCCGACTGTGTGCAGCCGCTTGTTCAGGATGTCGAACCAGAAGAACTGTTGGCGTTCGGGATGCCAGATCGGACCTTCGCCCAAAGCGCATGGTGTATCGTCGATAATCATTTGGCAGCCTTGTAAGCCGCGACCATGCCTTTCGCCCGTTCAGCGACATCAGCAACAGAGAAACCGGGTTTGAACAATGCTGACCCAATGCCAAAGCCGTCGGCGGACGCATCCATCCACAAACGGAAGTTATCTGCGCCAGCACCGCCAACCGCGTACACTTGGGTACCTGCCGGCAACACCGCACGGATGGCCTTGATGCCGTCCGGGCCAAGCAATCCGGCAGGGAAAATCTTAAGACCGTCAGCGCCTGCTTTGAGCGCGGCGAAGCATTCGGTTGGGGTCATGACACCCGGCCAGCTGGCCATGCCAGCCGCTTTGGTTGCCATGATCACGCGCTGATCGCAGTTGGGCGACACGATCAATTCGCCGCCTGCATCACGTACACGACCAACGTCGTCGGTGGACAATACGGTGCCTGCACCGATGATCGCCGCGTCACCAACGGCGTTTTTCATGGCTGTGATGCTGTCGAACGGCGTCGGTGAATTCAGCGGAACTTCGATCTGGGTGATGCCTGCGTCGACCAAGGCTGTGGCCATGGCCGGGGCTTCTTCAGTTGTAACACCGCGCAAGATCGCGATCAGGGGAAGGTGGGACATAGAATTAACCTTTCAAGCGGCGGTAGGCCGCGATGAGACCAGCAAGCGTGACACTGTCACCTTGCACTTGGGTAGCGGGCGCGCCTTGCAGACCAAGGGCTTTGACGTAAAGGCCAGCAATGTCACCAGCACCAATTACGGCGATCTGTTGACCTAACCAATAAGGGCGCGCGCCAGCAAGTTCGGCGCCAATCAACAGGCCGGACAGGCGGCTACGCGCCGCTTCGTTTGTCATGTTATGCAGCAGGCCGTCCGCGCGCAGCGAAAACAGGTTCGCGGCCAGCTTTTCTGGGCGTGACATTGTTTCGGAAACGGCGGTTTCAAACACGCTATCGTCCCAGCCGATACTATCAACGGAATGCTTTAGCACGGTGTGCCCAGAGATAGCCGCGAACAATTCGCCGGTCATATAGGTTTGAAAACTCACGATTTCGTCGGCGCTGACATGGACCCATTTGGTGTGGCTGCCGGGCAGGCAGATGATGCCATCCCAATTCGGATTGCGTGACAGGAATCCAGCGATCTGGGTTTCTTCGCCACGCATCACATCAGCGGGGCTGTCCTGTGAAATGCCTGGAATGATGTGGACCGACAAATCGGGGTCGTCGGTCGGTACCTTGGTGAAACCGGAGGTCGCTGCAGGACAAGGGACACGGTCATACTTCGCTTCGGCCCAGCCTTGACGCGCGCCAACCATGCCGCAGGCGACGACGGTCATCGGGCCGTTGATCCACTTGCCAGCAACATCGCGCAGCGCTGGTTCAAACCCTGTGCGGTCTAGTTTGCCCATGCCTTGGTCAGAGCTTGCTTCGGCCAAGATATCGCCGCTGGCTGACATCGCCCACACACGCAAGTTGCTGGTACCCCAGTCGGCGGCGATCCAGTCTGGTGTGATCGTGTCAGTCATGATGTCTCCTTTGGGGCGTCCGTCAATCGCGTGCCTTCGATGACCCACATACGGTCAGGGAAGGTCCACGGCAATGTCACACCGTGGCGCATCAGATACGCACCGGATACTTCGATTTCTTGGGTCTTGAGGATTTGATCGCCACGCGACAGTGCGGGCGCGCTGGTCCGGTTGGCAAGGTTGATCCGATATGTCGCTGTGGGAACCAAATTGGTTAACCGCAGTGGGCGTGGCGCGATTTGCGCGCTTGTTGCGGCTTTGCCCGCGAAGACGACAAACTGGTCGCCGTCTTGTGCCATTTGCTGTTCTGCGATGACGGCCGGATCGGCGCTATCCAGACGCAGAATGTCCGCCTTTTGCATCCAATGGCGGTTGTGTTTCCACCACGATGTTACTTCGGTCAGCACTGCGACTTCGTGATCGTCCAGTTCGCGCGGGTCCATTTCGAAACCCATGTGCCGTTGGGCGGCGACCCATGCGCGGAACGCGATATCGAGCGTGCGGCCGGACGTATGGCAGATGCGCGGGCCGACGTGTGATCCGGTCACGGATAGGGGCAGGAACAGCGCCGCATCATGTTGAATACGCAGGCGTTCCAGCGCGTCGTTGCTGTCGGACAACCAAACCCGTTGGGTCCGTTCCATGATGCCGAAATCGATGCGACCACCGCCTGATGCGCAGCTTTCGATTTCTGTATTCGGGAAGTCAGCACGCAGCCGGTCGATCAAGGCGTAAGACCCGCGGGTCTGTGCGGCATCGGGCATCGGCAGCACGCGGTTGTGGTCCCATTTGATGTAATCGACGTCATGATCGCGCAGGATCGCAGACATCCGATCGTACAGGAAATCGCGGACTTCTGGCAGTGCCATGTTCAACGCTTTTTGCTGACGGCCCAGCGTCTGGTCTTCGCTGCCTAGGGCCCAGTGCGGGTTGGCGCGGTGAATGTCGCTGTCTTCGTTGACCATTTCAGGTTCAAACCAGATGCCAAACGTCATCCCGAGGCTGTGCACGTGATCCACCAACGGACCAAGGCCATCAGGGTATTTGCGGGGATCAACGGTCCAGTCAGACAGGCTGCGGGTGTCGTCATCGCGCTGGCCGAACCAGCCGTCATCCAGCACAAAACGTTCGGCGCCAAGTGATGCGGCCTTTTCGGCGATCTCTTTCAACACGGGCAGTTTGTGGTCGAAATACACGGCTTCCCAGCAGTTGTAGTGCACCGGACGCGGCGCATTTGGCTTTGGCCACGTCACGATCCGGTCGCGCAGGTGACGTTGGAAAGATACCGCGCAGCCGTTCAGGCCGCTGTCGGAATATGTGATGTAAAGCGGTGCGGTTTTGAATTGCTTGGATGGTTCTGTTTCCATCCGCGCGGCGTGACCCCACTGGATTTGACGACGACCGTCTTGCAATTCTTCGGCGATCATCCGGTGCCCACCGGACCAACCATAGTGGAAACCGTAGGCCTCGCCTTGGGTGTTCGTCGCACCCGTACACGGCACGATCAGACCGGGGAAATGTTCGTGACCCGTGCGACCCGTCCGGTTTTCGCGGTAACGGATGCCTGCACCCCACGCTGTGCGGTTGGGCTGGAATTCACCACACCAACGGCCTGAGAAATCGATCATTTCATCAGATTGTTGCGGACCCGGCAGAACCGGTGCTGCAAGCCAATGCAGGTGCACTGGGCGATCTGCATCAAGCGTTGTTTGGCAGGTAATAATATGCGTGTGGGGATCTGGTTTGAAGCTGACGGTCAGTAGCAGACCGTTGTCGGCATCACGGTATGTCAGAACGATCCCGTCCGTTTCATCGACGCTTTCAAAGCAGAATTTCGGCAATAGCGGCGTGCCATCGCTGTCGCGGACAATCAGACCGGGCTGGCCGGGAAAAGACCGTGTGGCTTCTGGGCAAATCGAAAGATCGGGGTTTTCGTCCAGCATACCGCCCGTCACGTCCAGCGCGCCTGCGGCATGGATTGTTGTCAGATCTTCGTCCATCGGCAGGGCAGCGCCCCAGTAGACAACTTCGTGCAGGCGGTCATTGCGGGCCGCAAGAACAAGTGTTTGGCGGTCATCATCAAGGCGATAAGTGCGTGTCATGGAAACTCTACAGGCGATCAGGTCCGGAAGCGGACGGCTTCTTGTTTCAATAATTGAAACTAGGTTTTGAATATTGATACTAAAGCGGCTATCGTCGGAAAATGTCAACTGCTGCAATAGGGGAGGTCGCCGCAATGTCACGTGACCATGAGGATGGAACTGTCGGTAAGGCACTGGCGGTCTTGGATCAAGTTGCTGCATTTGGACAGCCTGTGCGTTTTGGAGAAATCCTTGCGCAGTCGGCGTTTCCGAAGCCCACATTGTACCGATTTGTCCAAACGCTGACGAATCAGGGCATGCTGGCCTATGATCCGGATCGGCAAACCTATTCCCCCGGTGTGCGTTTGGTGCGACTTGCGCATGCGGCATGGGCGCAATCCACTTTGGCCCCGATCGCGCGACCGCATCTGGATGCGCTTAGCGCAGAAGTTGGCGAAACAGTGCATCTGGCCCAACTAGACAATGCGCAAGTTCTGTATCTGGAAAAACGCAACGCGGCCCAGCCTGTCAAAATGTATTCCCAAGCTGGTAAAGTTGGCCCAGCGTATTGCACGGGCGTGGGCAAGGTCATGCTGGCCTACACCGAAGATGCGGCGTTGGATCGGATCATTGCACAGCAGTCTTTCCATGAATTTACACCCAAGACCCTAACCAATTCTGAAACGTTGATGGAAGAATTGGATGCCATTGTCGCCCGTGGTTACGGGTTTGACGATGAAGAACACGAACCGGGGATCATCTGTATCGCGGTGCCGATCCTGACTGAAAAGGGGCGGCCGCTGGGTGCGTTGTCTGTGACCAGCACCACGGCGCGTCAATCATTGGAACAGATGGAAAAGCTTGCACCGATGTTGCAACAAACCGCCCGCGACATCGCATTCGATGCCGCGAACTGGCATATTCGGGACGAAGATTCTTAGCGTTTACCGTAGTAAAGACCGACGACATGTTCGGCTTGCGCGAAGAACAACCAGCGCAGCGTCAAGACGCCTGCGATGTGGCTCAGCACAGCGAGCAGCGCGAAAAAGTGGTTGAACGGCAAGATCAGAAGCAGGACGGGCAGGACAAAAGCCAAGCCCATTGCGATCATCCGCAGCTTTTCAGCATGTTTGCGGCCTACAACGTGCACGAATTCACGCAGCAGATAGTTGGTGCCGGTATGCGGCGGTTCGAACGCGCGGACCTCACCGATGTTGCCAAGACCTGTCGCCGTTTTCAGGTCTGTCCCTGATTCCGCTAACCGCGTATCGCCAGACATCCATGCGTAATATTGCAGTGCGGCAGCAGCGGCGAGCAGGACAATTGCGATCCAGACTTGGCCAGCAAACAACGCACCGCCGCCGATGGACAGGGTCAGGAACAACGCAGGCGTCGTCCAATGTTTCCAACGCGGCACTGTTTTCAGTTGGGCGTAGATCATCGACGTTGTGAAAACCGTGGCCAATGCGCCTAACGCGCCCAGAAAGCCAAGGAACCCCATGTGCGTGCCAAACAATGCGCCAAGGGCATAAATCCCCATGATGACGAGCGTGACGACAGCTGCAATCCCTTCGCGGGACAACCAACTGGTGCGCCATTGGCTAAACGCTTTGATTGCGCGTTCGGGGTGACCAAGGTGGAAAGTGGAGGCGAGCAAACCGCCGACAGCCATCGCATAGGCGATTGCAAACCAGATGAAAGCGCCGAACCCCGTGGGTTGCAACGCGCCAAGGCCAAGCCAGAACAGCAAGCCAAACCCGAGGCCAGAAAAAGTAGTGAAGATGATAACACTTGGTGCGGGATGCATTAATTTGTGCCTCCGGGTAGGGCGTTCAGCGCTTTGTCGAGCCAGCCAACAAAACCTTTGGCGTCTGCGGCGATTGGTTCAAGGTATGGTGCAAGCACGTCAAATTCAGGTGCGACGTCTTTCGGGCGCGGCGGCAGGTATTTGTTGACGGGCTTTGTGCCTTGTTCTGGCATCAGATCAAAACCGCCGCGTTCTTTGGTCAGAATGCTCACGTTGCTCTCTGGGTCTGCGAAGTCGCCAAAGTGACGCGCACCAGCGGGGCAGGTCCGCACACACGCTGGCTGACGGTCTTCTTCTGGCAGGTTTTCGTTGTAAATCCGGTCCACACACAGAGTGCATTTTTTCATCACCCCTTCGTCCGCATCCAGTTCTCGTGCGCCGTAAGGACATGCCCATGCGCATAGCCCGCAACCGATACAATCCTGTTCGTTTACCAGAACGATGCCGTCTTCGACCCGCTTATAGCTTGCGCCAGTCGGACAGACGGTGACGCATGGGGCGTCTTCGCAATGCAGACAGGATTTCGGGAAATGGATCAGTTGTGCTGCAGGTTGCGGTTCGTCTTTCAGCTTGGGTGGCTGAACTTCGTAGGAATGCACGCGGTTTAGGAACGTGCCCGTTGGGTTTGCGCCGTAAGGGTCCTGATCCGACAGCGGCGCGCCGTAGTTTTCGGTGTTCCAGCCTTTGCAGGAAATCACGCAAGCATGGCAGCCGACGCAAGTATCAAGGTCGATGACAAGGCCCAGCTTTTTCTGCGTGGAGGTAGGTAAGGTGGTCATGATTGGCCTCCTAAATGTGTGGTCTGTGCCAGAGATTTCGGCAGGAATTTGTTCGGGCAGGCGGAATGAGAAGTCATTTGCCCACCTTCCACGTCAGCTTGTTCGGGCCTTTGCCGACTGGCGATTTGATCGCAGGGATCGCTGGTTGCGCCTCGTTGGGAACACTGGATTTGCTGATTTTGACACGCAGGTCGAACCAAGCAGCTTGACCTGTGATCGGGTCTGAATTCGCCCATCGCAGGCCGTCACCTTTGGGTGGCAACAGTTCGTGGATCAGGTGGTTCAGCAGGAAACCTTTGGTGGCTTCCGGTGCTTTTTCATCCAACGCCCATGCGCCTTTGCGTTTGCCGATCGCGTTCCAAGTCCAGATTGTGTTTTCGTTCAAGCTGGCCTGATGGGCGACGGGCACCACAATCGCGCCATGGGCGGATTCAACCTTCGCCCAATCGCCTTCTTTGAACCCGTTTGCTTCCCAAATCTTGGTTGGGACATATAGCGGGTTATGCCCGTGAATTTGGCGGAGCCAGGCGTTCTGGGTGCCCCATGAATGGTACATCGCCATCGGGCGTTGGGTCAGCGCGTGGACGGGATATTCGTCGACGTCCACGTGGCTGTCTTCAAAGGGCGCATACCAGATCGGCAGCGGGTCCATGGTTTTCTTGATCCGCTCGCGCAGGTGTTCAGGTGGCTGACGGTCACCAACGCCTTCTGCTGCAAGTTGGAATTTGCGCATCGGTTCGACGTAAAGCTGGAAGATGTAAGGCTGCACCGCGTCATAGAACCCCATCTCGACCGCCCAATCTTGGTAGGCTGCGTTGAAAGGTTTGAAATAGGCGGCTTCGGCGGGGACATGTTCCATCCAGAATCCACCGTTGTCGATGTAGGCCTGCAACTGATCAGGGTTCACGTCGCCGCGCCCTTTACCTGACCCGTCTTCATTGCGGAAACCGGCCAGTGGCCCAACACCCGGACGGCGGATGTGGTTGGTAATGTAGTCGCCGTAGTCCTTGTATTTCTGGCTGCCGTCTTCGTTCACGAAACCGGGCATGTTCAGCATCGCGCCAAGTTCGCAGAGCACGGATTGGAAGCCGCGCACGTCGCGATCTGGTTCGACCACTGGCCAGCGGATCGCATCGGCCACGGCGTCGGCTTCACAAATCGGACGGTCCAGCAGGGAGATACAATCGTGCCGTTCAAGGTAGGTCGTATCCGGCAGGATCAGGTCGGCGTAGGCCACCATTTCGCTTGAGTACGCATCCGAATAGATGATGTTCGGGATCACATAAGATCCGTCTTCATTCTTGTCGGTCAGCATTTGCATGACGCCGGACGTGTTCATCGACGAATTCCATGCCATGTTTGCCATGTACATGAACAAGGTATCGATCTTGTACGGTACGCCCGCGTGCGCGTTCGAGATAACCATATGCATCAGCCCGTGGGCGGACATCGGATTGTCCCATGAATAGGCTTTGTCGATGCGGGTCGGGGTGCCGTCGTCCTGCAACAACAGGTCTTCGGGACCGTGCACGTAGCCGAGGTGCGGGCCGTCCAGCGGCGCACCGACCGTGACCTTGCCGTGTGGTTTTGGATGCGCCGTCGCGGGTTTTGGGTAGGGCGGTTTGAACCGCATCCCGCCGGGGGTCTCAACCGTGCCGAGCAGGATTTGCAACACGTGCAACGCGCGGCAGGTCTGGAAACCGTTCGAATGTGCCGAAATCCCACGCATCGAGTGGAAGGACACAGGGCGCCCGACCATCTTGTCATGCTTCTTACCGCGGAAGTCGGTCCATTCGCGTCCAATCGTGATTTCTTCGTCAAAGGCGACACGTGCCAACTCGGCAGCCATCGCACGGATTTTTTCTGCAGGGATGCCGGTCTTTTCGGCGACATTTTCTGGCGCGTAGTCATCCGACAGATATTTGTCGGCCATCTGGTGGAACACGGGGCGATGTGTAATCCCGTCTTTTGCGTATGTGCCCGACAAATCAGGTTCGACGCCTTGACCGTTCCAAGGTGCCAGCTTGCCGGTGTTGCGGTCGATGACCTGCGGCTGGCCGTTGCTGTCTTTCAAAAACAACCCGCGATCATCGCTATTTGGGTCTTCGTTCACCAAAACGGACGCATTGGTGAACCGCGCGAGGTAGTCCAGATCGACCTTACCGGCCTTCATCAGACAATGGATCATCGACAGGATATACAGCCCGTCGGTGCCCGGTGTGATGCCAACCCATTCGTCAGCGACAGCGTTATAACCTGTGCGGATCGGGTTCACGCCGATGATCTTCGCGCCGTTTTTCTTGGCGCGTCCGATTCCCATCTTGATCGGGTTGCTATCGTGATCTTCGGCGACACCAAAGATCATCACCATCTTGGTCAGGTCCCAGTCAGGCTGCCCGAATTCCCAGAAAGCGCCGCCCATCGTGTAGATGCCAGCGGCGGCCATGTTCACCGAACAGAACCCGCCGTGAGCCGCAAAGTTTGGTGTGCCGTAGGCCTGCGCCCAGAAGCCCGTAAACGACTGCGACTGATCGCGACCGGTGAAGAACGCCAGTTTCTCAGGGGCTTCATTGCGAATTGGTTCAAGGTGGCCTTTTGCAATCGCCAGCGCTTCGTCCCACGTGATTTCTTCGAATTCGCCTGAACCGCGTTCGCCAACACGTTTCATGGGGGCACGCAAACGGGATGGCGCGTTATGCTGCATGATACCGGCAGAGCCTTTGGCACACAGCACACCTTGGTTCACGGGATGGTCACGGTTGCCTTCGATATAGGCGACCTTTCCTTCCTTCATATGCACGTTGATGCCGCAGCGACAGGCACACATGTAACAAGTCGTTTTGCGAACCTCGTCTGACACTTTCGGCGAAGTGTCGAGGTTGGGCTGGTGATGCGTCATGCGGGCCTCCCTATGGCGTACGTCGGCAATGCAATGTCCGCTTGTGCGGCGCGTGCAGTGAATGTGGTGCGGTAATCCATTATGTGGCCACCGTGCGGATCAGGCTGAAACCGGCCAGCGACATCAGCAGCGTCAGGCAAAACGGGCGGTAATACGGGGCCAACCGTTCGGTGAACGTTTGTTGGCCTGCATAGACCCCTGCGGCTGCGAACACGGCCAGCGATAGACCACGCGCTGCGGCTTGGCCGTTCATGACGCCGGTGACCAAATAGGTAATCATCGTCGTGGTGCTGCTAATGAAAAGAAACAGAACAAGCGCTGCCCGCATTTTTGCGGCGGGCGCATCTTGAGAAAGAACGTAAAGGGCGACAACCATGCCACCAACCGATGCGAGACCCGTCGCAATACCGGCGCAAAAACCGGACAGGTACAGTCCGGGTTTTGTGGCGAGAAACGCAAATCGAACTTTGGCCAATTGGGTCGCAGACAGGATAATCAAAACCACCAAGACAACCAGTTTCGACGTGGCAACCGGCAATGCCATCATGGTCAAAACGCCGAACGGCACCCCGACGGTTGATCCGACGACCAGCCCGAGAACGACGCCGCGGTCTGCTTCTTGCCAACCGCCACGCGCCATAAGGACGGATGCGGTAAGCTCTAGCACCAAACAAATCGGGATCAGTTCAATCGGGGGGAGGATCAAAACGCCAGCGGCCATTACCAACGCCGACAATGCAAAGCCTGAAAACCCACGCACGACGCCCGCCAAGGTGACGATCACCGCCAGCCAAGCAAAGTCTTGGGAAGAGAGGGCCAGCAATTCCATCTATGCGCCCATCACTGACAAGGCGTCGCGGGCAATCGCTTTTTCTTCGTCCGCCGCGATGACATGGACAGTTGGCGCCCCAAAACAGGCCAGATGTCTCATGATTTGATCACGGATCGCTGGTGCGTTTTCGCCGATGCCACCTGTAAAGGCGACAGCATCCACGCCGCCCATCGCGACGATAGCTGACCCCGCGTGACGTGCGGCCCAATAACAGAAATGTTCCACTGCAAATTTGGCAGCGTCATCGTCGCGGTCCAGCAGCGTTTTCATGTTGTTGTCGCCCGCCAATGCCTTGAGACCAGAGTTTTTGTTCAACATGCGGTCGGTTTCGGATTCGCCAAGAGCGTCTGAAATCCGTAGCACCGCGGCCCCGTCAATATCGCCGGAACGGGTGCCCATGGTCAGGCCCGACAGCGGCGAATACCCCATGGATGTCGCGACGGATTTGCCGTCTTCAATCGCGCAAAGCGATGCCCCATTGCCAAGGTGAAAGGCCAACAAGCGTTTCGGCAGCGCGTCACCGAATTCCGCAACCATATTTGCGTAGGACAACCCGTGGAAACCGTAGCGGCGAATGCCTGCGTCATGCTGAATTTGCGGGATTGCGTATCGCGTCGCGACCTCCGGATTTGTGGCGTGAAACGCTGTCCCGAACGAACAGAACTGCGGCAGATCGGGCGCTTTTTCGCGCAAAGCTATGATCGCAGCAAGGTTGTTGGGGTTGTGCAATGGCGCCAGCGGAATACAGTTTTCGATGGCTTTGATGACCGGATCAGTGACCTTTGCCGGCTGCGTCAGGATCGTGCCGCCATGCACCACGCGGTGGGCAGCAGCGGTTAGGTCCTTCAGTGCGACACCGTTGGATGCCAAGGCAGCGAGCATCGCATCCAACGCGTCAGCATGAGTGGCCGTCGTGAGCGTTTCGCGTTTGTCACCAAGCCGCAATTCACCTTCGGTTCCGATATTTGTCACTGCACCACTGACGATCGACGCAAGCGAAAGGTCAAAAACCTCTACTTTCAACGACGATGATCCAGCGTTCAGAACAAGTATCATTTTGGTAACCCACAGCGAATAGATGCAAGGGCGGCTGATGCCATGCGCGCCGCCGCTGGATCGGCCCGCGAAGTCAGCAAGATCGGCACCTTTGCGCCTGTCACAAGGCCCGCAGCACAGCCGCCACCGACGTAAACCAGCGATTTGAACAACGCGTTGCCGGACACGATATCCGGCACGATGATTGCGTCCGCTTGACCAGCTACGGGATCCTTAGTCAGTTTCTTGGTTTTGACGGCGTCCATCGACAGGATCAGGTCCAAGGCAAGCGGGCCGGACACATCCGCGTCTTCGATGTGCTTTGCAGCCCAGTCGGCCAATTCGCGGCCTTCCATGGATGAAGGAACGGCAGGGATCGGGCTTTCTGTCGCGGAAAGGATGGCAACCTTTGGGCGGGACGTGCCCAAGCGTTGCAGCAGATCGACAACTTCTTCGATGGCGCTTTGGCGTGTTTCGATATTCGGAGACACGTTCACTGCGGCGTCAGAAATCAGGATCGGTTTGCCGCCATCGGGGTGCGAAATATGGAAGATATGAACAAAGCGTTTATCGGTGCGCAGCCCATTGGCGCGACTGACGGCGGATTTCATGAAGACGTCGGTGTGCAACTGGCCCTTCATCAGGACATCAGCCTCTCCCGCGCCGCAAAGCTGGGCGGCGGTCATGCCTGCCTCTTCTTCGCCGGTCGTGTCGTGAATCGCGTAGCCTGAGATGTCCCAATCCAGTTTTGCGGCCTCGCTGCGGATCGCGTCTGCTTCGCCCACGAACACAGGGATCATGATGCCGGCTTTGGTCGCGTCTTCGGCGGCTTCCATCGGCAAGGGTGCACCTGCACGGGCAATGGCGACGCGCGGCGCTGCGAATCCCTGTGCGAGATCAAGAAGGTTCTGCGGGCAGACCGCTTCGCGACTGGAAACAAATGGGGAAGACATCAGAACCTCACAATAGCGCCCGGAGAAGTCCGAGCATCGACAGTATCAATAGTATAGCAATTGCAAATTTGCGAAAGCCTTGCGGGCTTGTTGAATTGAATTTTCTGCTGCCCAGCCAAATGCCAAGCCCTAGAAACGGCATTGCGCAGAGCGCGCCGATGCCTGTTTCCGCCGTGATCAACCCGCCGTGCCACATCCATGGCATCGTGATCAGGTCCAATCCGGTCAGATAGACGATCATCGTAGCGCGAAAAACGGGGGCCGCGATGGGCTGTGCTGTCAGGAACGCCGCGACGGGAAGACCGCCAATGCCTGCAGCGTTGCACATGCCGGAAATTACGCCGACACCCGTGAACCCCGCTAAGGGGATCGTGCGTTTGATCGTCCATCCAGTCAGCAAGATCAGGGACATGGTGAATACGATGGCTGAAACCGCTAGTCGTGCGGTTTGATCGCCGACCGACAAAATCACGCAGATCGCAAATGGCAGGGCAAGTGCCGCCCCCAGCAACAACGCCCCGACGCGCCGCCAGTCGATGTGACCGCGAATGCCGCGTGCTTGAAGTGCTGTCATGATGATTTCGCACGAAAAGACCACCGGAATTAGGGGAAGTGGATTGGTGATGAGTGCTGCAAAAGCGATGAAGATCGCTGAAAACCCAAAACCAGAATAGCCGCGGACATAGGCCGCAAATAGCAAAGCAATGCTAAGTGCGCCCAGTTGCCCGAGGCCGAGGTCAAATAGCAAACTTACTCAGCTGCCATGTCGGATGCGTCGATCCCTGCCACTTTGACAGGTTTCTTCATCGCATCGCGGCGGAATGGTTCGCCAAGCTCTTGGTTCAGGATGACTTCGATCAACGTGGTTGTGTTGTTTTCCATCTGATCCACGATCGCTTGCTTCAGCACAGCTGTCAGTTCGTCCATCGTTTTCGCTTGAACGCCTTTCAGGCCACATGCGTTTGCGATGCCCGCATAGGACACTTTCATGTCCAGTTCGGTGCCCACAAAGTTATCGTTGAACCACAGTGTGGAGTTCCGCTTTTCAGCACCCCACTGGTAGTTGCGGAAAACGATCTGTGTGATGGCTGGCCATTCGTCGCGACCAATCGCTGTCAGTTCGTTCACGGAAATCCCGAACGCACCGTCACCCGCAAAACCGATCACAGGCACATCGCGCTGGCCGATTTTCGCGCCGATGATGGACGGAAGACCATACCCACAAGGACCAAACAGACCCGGTGCAAGATATTTACGACCTGTTGGGAAGCTTGGGTAAGCGTTACCAATCGCGCAGTTGTTGCCGATGTCGGAAGAGATGATCGCATCTTCTGGCATCGCGGACTGGATCGCACGCCATGCTTGACGCGGTGACATCCAATCAGGACGCGCGTCGCGTGCGCGTTCGTTCCATGTGGTGCCAGGATCGTCCTGTTCGTGATCCAAAGACGTCAGTTCCTGTGCCCAAGCGGATTTGGTTGTGGCGATCAGGTTCTTACGATCTTCGCGACCCGCATCACCGGCTGTGTCTGCCAGTTGGGATGTGATGCCGTTGGCAACTTTGGTCGCGTCGCCAACAATACCGACTGTAACCTTTTTGGTCAGGCCGATGCGGTCCGGATTGATGTCGACCTGAATGATTTTCGCGTCTGTCGGCCAGTAATCAATGCCGTAACCCGGCAGTGTTGAGAACGGGTTCAAGCGTGTCCCAAGGGCCAGAACAACGTCTGCCTTTGCGATCAATTCCATCCCTGCTTTTGAACCGTTGTAGCCCAACGGACCTGCGAACAGCGGGTGGTTGCCCGGGAACGCGTCATTGTGCTGGTAGCCGACGCAAACAGGTGCATCCAGCTTTTCTGCCAAAACGCGGGATGCTTCGATGCCGCCTTCAGCCAGAACAACGCCTGCGCCGTTCAGGATCACGGGGAATTTCGCTTCTGACAGCAGGGCCGCCGCGCTTGCGATGGAATCTGTGCCGCCTGGTGAGACTTCGAAGTTGATTGGTTCTGGAATTTCGATGTCGACGACCTGAGTCCAGAAATCGCGCGGGATGTTGATCTGGGCCGGGCCAGACAAACGGTGCGCTTTGGAAATTACGCGGGCCAACACTTCGCAAATGCGGGTCGGGTCGCGGACTTCTTCTTGGTAGGCCACGCAGTCAGCGAACAGGTTCATCTGCTCCATCTCTTGGAAACCACCCTGACCGATTGTTTTGTTCGCAGCCTGTGGCGTGACGAGCAAGCACGGTGTGTGGTTCCAGTAAGCGGTTTTCACGGATGTGACGAAGTTCGTGATGCCCGGACCGTTTTGCGCGATCATCATGGACATTTCGCCAGTCGCACGGGTGTAACCGTCGGCCATCATGCCGGCTGTCATTTCGTGGGCGCAATCCCAGAACGTGATGCCAGCAGCAGGGAAAATATCAGAAATTGGCATCATGGCAGAGCCGATGATCCCGAACGCGTGGCGAATGCCATGCGCTTGCAACGTTTTGACGAAGGCTTCTTCGGTCGTCATTTTCATGGGAAATTCCCTCCAGACAGTTTGACAGGCGTGGCTTAAAGCCTCGTTGGTATTGGGGCGACACTAAGAATTGGTCAAGACCCGCGATAGGTCCAATAGGTCCAGCTCATTAGTGCCAGCGGCAAAATTAATGAGACTTTGTGTCTCAAAATTAATGATAGGTCGGATTTAGCAGCTATTCAGGCTTTTGCATACCCTAAAGTCACGCATGTCCCTTTTCTTCCAATGTCCGCAAGGCATCAGCAATGTGACCAATCCCCGCGGAAATCCGGCTGGCGGGGATAGAAGAATACGCAACGCGGAAATAGTTCTGCGGTGGATTGGTGCTGTGGAAGAACGGTGCGCCGGGTTCGATCAGGACACCCTTCGCCCGCAGAATGTCCGCAAGGTTTTGCGTGTCGATATGCGGTGCGGCTTTCATCCAGATCGAACTGCCACCAAACGTGCCTTGCCCCGCGACGGTAAGGCCGTTGTCGGCAATCGCCTGATCAATCACCATGCGCCGTTGTTCATACGCCTTGCTCATCCGGCGGACCAACGCGTCGTAATGGCCTAACGACAGGTAATAGGCGACGGTTCGCTGAATTTGGCCCGGTGGATGACGCAGGATCGAGGCCCGCAAAGCGCGTGCTTCGCGAATAAAGGGGGCGGGACCGACAAGGTAACCAAGCCTTAACCCCGGAAAGAGAGACTTCGAAAAAGAACCCACATAGATGACCCGCCCGTTCTGATCCAAGGATTTCAAAGACGGAGAGGGCGCCTTGAGAAAGGACATTTCGAATTCGTAGTCGTCTTCCACAATGAGAAAATCGTCGTCTTCTGCTTTTTGCAATAACGCTTTGCGTCGATCCAATGGCATCGTGCATGCGGTCGGGCAGTGATGGCTTGGCGTCGTGAACACAACATCGGTTCCGTCAGGAATGGCTTCCGGCGGCAGGCCGTCTTTGTCCACGGACACGGGGCTTAACTGGCAACTGGACTGCGTCAGGATCGTGCGTAAGGCGGGGTAGCTGGGGTCTTCGATGGCGGCGCGACGACGCGCGTTCAGCACAACCTGCGCCGTCAGCCAGAGCGCGTTTTGCGCCCCCATGGTGACAAGCACCTCTTCAGGCCCCGCGAGAATCCCGCGTCGCGGCAAGATTTGTCGCGCAATGAATTCAATCAGCTTCGGGTCGTCACGGTCATAGTAATCGGCCGTCATCGCGCTGAAGTCGCGTTTACCGAGCGCCTGAAGCGCACAGAGCCGCCAATTGGCGCTATCGAATAGGGTTGGATCGGTTTGACCGTAAATGAACGGATATTTGTAGCTAGCCCAATCTTTCGGTCGGTCCATATTAAACGCAGGCAGATGTTTGTGCCCGATCACGCGGCCCCAATCGACTGTACTATTGGGGGCCTGTTGGGCGGGGAACGCGGGTGGTTCAGGCGCATTTTCTGAAACGAAATAGCCGGATCGCCCTTTCGAAGTCAGGTAATCATCCGCAACCAATTCCGTATAGGCCAAGGTCACGGTAATGCGGCTGACACCAAGGTGTTGTGCCATGCGACGTGATGACGGTAGCCGTTCACCGGGGCGGAAACGACCGGCCAGAATACCCTGCGCGACCATCTGCTGAATGCGGGCTTGCAGCGTGCCTTCGGCATCGGAATCGAGAAAAAAGGTTTCGATGGAAATTGGCATGGAGATTCTTCTGGACCTAAGAGTCTGATCAGGGTGGACCCATTCAAGTTAACGAACAAGGTTATTTTGAAGGTCTGATTGGAAATGCTGCACATGAAACCTTCCCCGCGGGGAAGACGTGCGTCGTGCTTAGCAAAAGATGAATCCCTAGATGGTGTGGGAAGTGCACGATCTAGAAACGAAAAAGGGCACCGCAGATCGCGATGCCCTTGATGATGGCCTTAACCTTTAGCCCAGAACGCGCGTGATCGCCTGATCGACCGCATCGGTGACGTGATCGATGTCGTCTGGTGTGGCGATCAGGGCAGGTGCGAACAGCAAGGTGTTGTTGAAGCCCGGAAGCGATTTGTTGGTCGCCCCGATGATCACGCCTTGGTTCATGCAATCCGCAACGATAGCTGCGACCAGTTTTTCGTCGACTGGTTCTTTGCTGTCGCGATCTGTCACAAGTTCCGCGCCTGCAAACAGACCCATGCCACGCACGTCGCCGATCCAGCTGTGCTTTTCCATAAGTGCGTGAAGGTTGTTTTTCAGGTGTTCACCTGTGCGGACAGAGTTGCCGCGCAAATCTTCTTCTTCGATGATCAACATGTTCTCAATCGCCGCTGCAGGCCCCGCAGTACATCCACCGAAGGTAGAGATATCGCGGAACATCGACAGTTTGTCGGTGTCGTCTTTGAACTGGTCGAACACCGCGTTGGTTGTCACACAGCACGAGATCGCAGCGTAGCCAGATGCCACGCCTTTCGCCATTGTCACGATGTCTGGCTGCACGCCGAACTGCTGATAGCCAAACCACGTCCCCGTCCGGCCAACGCCGCAGACGACTTCGTCGATGTGGAGCAGGATTTCGTATTTGCGGCACAGTTCCTGCACGCCTTCCCAGTACCCAGTTGGCGCGACGATGATGCCGCCGCCTGCAGTGATTGGTTCGAGGCAGATGGACCCGATGGTGTCCGCGCCTTCGCGCAAGATGACGTCTTCGATGGCTTTCAGCGATGCGGCTGCATATGCTTCGCCAGTTGATCCGTCTTGGGACCGGTATTCAAGGCAATGCGGCACAGGAATGAAGCCCGGCGTGTATGGGCCGTATTGTGCATTGCGTTCTTCTTGGCCGCCCGCAGACAGGCACGCAATTGTTGTGCCGTGATAATCGCGTTCGCGGTAAAGGATCTTGGACTTTTTGCCGCCGTGATGCTTGTGGCTGATCTGGCGGACCATTTTGAAGGCTTTCTCGTTCGCCTCTGAGCCAGAGTTGGCGTAGTAGACCCGATCAAGACCCGGCATTTTGTCGATCAGCATTTCGGCAAAGTTCGCGCCCGGGATCGTGCCCATCGTGCCGCCGAAGAAGCACATCTTGGATACCTGATCAGCAATTGCTTTGCCGATACGTTCGCGTCCGTAGCCGACGTTGACGGTCCAAACACCGCCGGACACGGCATCGATATGTTCTTTGCCTTTGATGTCCCAAACCTTCAGGCCTTTGCCTTCGACGATGATGCGCGGATCAACGCCAGAATCGTATGGTTTGTGCTGGGAAAGGTGGTGCCACACATGAGCCCGGTCGGCTTCGACAACATGGCCTGGGTCATTGGAAAGCGTAAAGTCCATCGGGACACTCCTTATTTGTATGGGTTTCGGGTGCACGAATCCGTAGATTCTGCCATTGCCTCGTTTTCAGACATTGCGCCTAACTGTTGGTTTCTCAGTAGGGCCAGAGTTGGTGCAAGCATATATCCAGAATTGGTACGGAATGCGTCATCTGATCCGTGATTTGCACCAAGTTACTTAGAAAACTGGTACTTACAGCCAAAAATTCGCGAATTGCCGGTTTTCTGCCGTTTCCGCCTGATCGTTCGCGGCTGTTGACGGATCGGATTGTTCTGCTTTTGACTGCCCATTGCTACTGGGGGGTCAATTGCGAACGCCTTGGTGAACAACTTGTGTCCGCGAACGGGGGTGGTGAATTGCCCCTTTTCATGGTCATCTGAAAAATGACGAGGCGGGAAACACCTGTCCGGCAAACCGGTCTGCAGAAGGCCAACCAACGTGGAGAGAAACAAAATGAAACTTACCAACAAATTGATGAGCGCCGCTGCTGGCGTTGCAATGATGACTGGTGCAACGGCTGCGTTCGCAGACGGTCACGGTGAAATCACTGTCGGTTACTTCCTTGAGTGGCCAATGCCATTCCAGTTCGCAAAAGTGAACGGCACATACGATGAAGCGCTGGGCGCAAAAGTGAACTGGGTATCCTTCGATTCCGGTACTGCGATGTCCGCAGCTATGGCGTCTGGTGACGTGCAGCTGTCTGTATCCCAAGGTGTGCCGCCGTTCGTTGTTGCTGCATCCGCTGGTCAGGATCTGCAGATCCTCGACGTTGCTGTGTCTTATGCTGAAAACGACAACTGCGTTGTGTCTTCCGGTCTCGAAATCGACGCGTCTTCTGCGGCTGAACTGGCTGGCAAAAAAGTTGCTGTTCCGCTTGGCACCGCTGCGCACTACGGTTTCCTGCGTCAGATGGACCACTTCGGTGTAGATGTTGCATCTTTGGATGTTGTTGACATGGCGCCTGCTGATGGTGCTGCTGCGATCGCACAAGGCCAAGTCGACATGTCTTGCGGTTGGGGCGGTGCATTGAACCGCATGAAAGAGCACGGCAACGTGTTGCTGACAGGCGCAGAAAAAGAAGCACTCGGCATTCTTGTTTTTGACGTCACATCAGGTCCAGCCGACTTTGTCGCTGAAAACTCTGAAATGGTTTCCAAGTTCCTGAAAGTGACTGCAGACGCAAACGCGGCATGGGCATCTGGCGAAAACGAAGCTGAAATGCTGGCAGTGATCGCCAACGATTCCGGTATGGACGTTGAAGCGGCTGCTGCATCTTTGGCAACATTCGTTTTCCCAACAGTGGAAGAACAGCTGTCTGAAGCATGGCTTGGCGGCGCGGCACCTGCGTTCATGAAGGGCGTGGCTGATGTGTTCGTTGAATCTGGCTCTATCCCATCATCTTTGGATGACTACGCTGGCGCAGTGAACACTGGCCCATTGGCTGCTGCTCAATAAGCTAAACGGTAAGGGCGCGGCGCAAATGCTGCGCCCTTATTGCAAACGCAGGTCGCGATTTTTCATGACGAAATTCGGTAACAGCGAATTTTCTCAGGGAAAATAACAACAGGGAGCAGGATATGTCTGGTTTACAGATGGATAAAATATCCATGCGTTTTGATCTGCCAAATGGCAGCTCCGTCCAAGCATTAAAAGATGTGTCGCTTGATCTTAAGGCTGGCGAATTATTGTCGGTTCTTGGGCCGTCAGGGTGTGGTAAGACCACGCTTTTGAACATCGTCGCCGGGTTTTTGGCCCCGACAGAGGGCAAGATCGTCCTGAACGGAAACACCGTTCACGGTCCCGGTGCTGAACGCGGCATGGTGTTTCAGCAGGGCGCATTATTCGAATGGATGTCCGTGCGTGAAAACGTGGGCTTTGGTCCGAAAATGAAAGGCATGGCGGCTGGTCCGAAGCGCGAGATCGTGGATCATTTGCTGGATGTTGTCGGTCTTGGCGATTTCAAGGAAAAGGCCGTTTACGAATTGTCCGGCGGGATGCAGCAACGTGTTGCTTTGGCCCGCTGTCTGGCGAACGAACCTGATGTCATCTTGATGGACGAACCATTGGGTGCGCTTGACGCGCTGACCCGCGAAAAGATGCAGGGTCTGGTTCTGAAGCTGTGGAAAGAGACCGGTAAGACGATCATTCTGATCACGCACTCTGTTGAAGAAGCGCTGTTGTTGGGTGAACGCCTGCTGGTTATGGCACCACGTCCGGGCCGTATCCATAAAGAATACCGTTTGCCGTTCGCTGAGATGGGCGTCGATCAAGATCTGCGTGACGTCAAAAAGCACCCCCAATTTTCCGAGGTCCGTGAAGAGATCCTTGGGATGATTTGGGACATGGAAGAAGAAATCATGGGCCGGAAGGAGGGCGCGTAATGGGTATCATTTCACAACTCGGCGCTGAACTGGGCGCGGTCTTGGCCACGTTGTTTGGCGCGTTGCCGTATATCTTGGGCTACGTGCTGCTAATTTTGGCGTTCTCGTTCATCTGGCAGGCCGTCAAGCGGTTCCTGACCCCAAAAGCGGACTATGGTTCGTTGAAAACGGTGACTTTCGGGGACGAAAGCGCGGTCACGTCGAATTCTGTCGCATCGGTCGTTTCGATTGTTCTTATTTTCGTTTTGTGGGGGGCGTTTACGGGATCTAAACTGTTGCCGTCCTTTATGCATGCACCCGGTGCGTTCACCGGCGAAGGGTCGTTCACATACACGGTCACGACGCCAGACGGTCAGTCTGACGATGCGACTGTTTCGGTTATTGTATTCGAGACTGGCGCGCCTGTTGATGCACCTGACGTTGACCCCGGTGAAGGTTTTGCCAAGAACGACAGCATCGCGTTGGCTGCTTATCGGTCCGCATTGCTGCGCGTTGACGAGAACGATGAAATCGGTCGTGCCGAAGAAGCTACAGTGACGGCAATTAACGGTGAAGCGATTGAACCGGGCGGGTCTGTCAGCACCGACTTTGGTCGTGTGGAGCTGTCTGGGAAAGGCACACCAAACGTCTATCCATCAAAGGGTATACAGATGGAGCCAATCTGGCTGCCAGCACCTGAAGCCGTGTGGAGCCGTTTGACGGAAATCGCCACCGAAGGGTACCGGAATTCGACCTTGGCGGAACACCTTGGTTTCTCGCTTTTCCGCGTGATCGTGGGCTTTATCCTTGGTGCAATCGTCGGCATTCCGCTTGGTTATGCGATGGGGCTGTCGAACTGGTTCCGTGGCTGGTTTGACCCGATCGTGGAATTCATGCGCCCTGTGCCGCCGCTGGCTTTGATCCCGCTTGTGATCATCTGGGCGGGTATTGGTGAGGTTGGTAAGATCATCCTGCTGTTCCTCGCCGCCCTGTGGATCATGGCGATTGCCGCCCGGTCCGGTGTGTCTGGCGTCCGTATTTCCAAAGTGCATGCGGCCTATTCGCTGGGCGCATCGAAGTGGCAAATCATGCGGTATGTCATCATTCCGAACTCGCTTCCTGAAATCTTTACAGGTGCGCGTGTTGCGATGGGTGTCTGTTGGGGGACCGTTGTTGCGGCTGAATTGGTTGCTGCGGAAAAAGGGGCCGGCATGATGATTATGGTCGCGTCCAAGTTCCAATCGACGGACATCGTTCTAATGGGGATCATCCTGATTGGTGTCATCGGCTTTAGCATTGATATGCTGATGCGCTGGGCGGAACGCTGGTTGGTGCCTTGGAAGGGTAAAGGTTAACGCCCCCTCGGATTTCCTAAATCGGCTTTCAGCCAACCAAAACACATCAAGGCAAGGCGTTTTCACGCTTTGCCTTTTTGTTTGTCCATGGCCATGTGGCGCTGACACCTAAGGAGTTTCACGATGGCCGAGTATCTGAAAACCGCAAGCCGGACCGCCGAAGAAGACCATGCCGATGTCAGCGTTGCCGTGCGCGCGCTGTTGGATGAGGTTGCACAGGGCGGAGAGGCCGCAGCGACCGAATTAGCAAAACGGTTCGACAAATGGGATGGACCGATTGTTGCGACACGCGCCGATATCGATGCTGCCAAAGCAAACCTGCCGGAGCAGGTCAAAAAGGACATCCAATTCGCGCATGCCAATGTGAAAAGGTTTGCGCTGGCACAGCGCGAAACGATCGTCGACACCCAAGTCGAAATCATGCCGGGCCTGATTGCGGGGCAAAAGCAAATTCCGGTGAACGCGGCCGGTTGCTATGTTCCGGGTGGACGGTACGCCCATATTGCGTCTGCGATTATGACTGTGACGACGGCCAAGGCTGCTGGCGTTGGTCATGTCACCGCGTGTTCGCCGCCAACGCCAGGCAAAGGTATCCCCGATTCCATCCTGTATGCGATGGACCTGTGCGGCGCTGATACGATTTTGAACATGGGTGGTGTGCAGGCCGTTGCATCCATGGCGACCGGTTTGTTTGATCTGCCGAAGGCGGATATTCTGGTGGGTCCCGGTAACGCCTATGTCGCTGAAGCAAAACGCGTTTTGTTCGGTCAGGTGGGGATCGACATGGTTGCTGGTCCTACGGATTCGCTCGTGCTTGCTGACAGTTCTGCTGATCCCGAAATCGTGGCTGTGGACCTTGTGGGTCAGGCTGAACATGGCCCCAATTCACCGGTTTGGTTGGTGACAGATGATCGCGCATTGGCCGAAAAGGTGATCGCCCGCGTGCCCGCATTGATCGACGATCTGCCAGAGCTGAACGCAAACAGTGCTCGCGCTGCGTGGCGGGATTATGCCGAAGTGATCCTGTGCGAAGACCGCAATGAAATTGTCGCAGAATCCGACCGTATCGCGCCCGAACATTTGACCGTTATGTGCGCTGATCTGGATTGGTATCTGGATAGTTTGACGAACTACGGGTCGTTGTTTTTGGGTGAAGAAACGACAGTTGCCTTTGGTGACAAAGCGTCAGGTCCAAACCATGTTTTGCCGACTTCAGGTGCCGCGCGTTACACTGGTGGTTTGTTCGTTGGTAAGTTCATGAAAACAGTGACGTGGCAGCGATCAACACGCGACGCGGCCAAATCGGTTGCAGAGGCGACAGCGCGGATTTCGCGGATGGAGGGGATGGAAGGCCATGCCCGTTCTGCGGATATTCGTTTGGCAAAGTTCTTTCCGGATGAGACTTTCGATCTTGGCGCAACTGCGGACTAGGGTTGCATTCAGCGTGCCGCGTTGATTCAAGTGCGGCATGCTTTCTGATCTTCTTTTGCTTGCTCCGGCGGCGATCATCTTTGTCATACTTCTGCTGTTGCGACTGCGGGGGAGGGCGACAGATGCTGTGCCGTCCGATGACACTGCGCCGCGCAATGCGATTGTCGTCGATGGGTCTAATGTGATGCATTGGGGCGGCGATCCATCGCTAGGTGTTTTGGCGCGGGTTTTGCGAAGTCTTGAGATGGCGGGCTTCAGCCCTATCGTCTTTTTTGACGCAAATGTGGGGTATAAAGTGGGTGAACGCTACTATACTGAGGAAACGCTTGCCCCGCTCATCGGTGTCCCAATTGGCCATATTGTTGTCGTCGATAAGGGCGTTGTTGCAGACGAAATGATCTTGAAGTGCGCGACCGATCTTAGAGCGCGGATCGTGACGCAAGACAAATTTCGTGACTGGCGCGTCCGGTTCCCGCACGCCGCAAAGAAGGGGGTGCTGGTCAGCGGTAAATACACCAATGGCAATGTAAAATGGGCGCGACCATTGAAGGTCTAGCGCCTATTTCTTACCGCCATAGCGCGATTTACCGCCACGCATCCCGCCGCGACCGCCGGTACTGCGCCCAGATTTGACACCCGCTTCGACCACCGCTTTTTCGACGGCTTGCTGCCGCGCAAGCGGATCATCCGACACGGCAAGATCGACCGCTTCGAGGCGTTTGACCTCGTCACGCAGGCGCGCCGCTTCTTCGAATTCGAGGTTCTCAGCCGCCTTGCGCATGTCGGTCCGCAGCCCGTCGAGAACGGTTTGCAGGTTTCCGCCCGCAAGCGGATTGTCGATTTTGGCGGTGACGCGGTTCATGTCGGCGTCGCCTTTGTACAGACCCGCAAGAATGTCTTCGACGTTCTTCTTGACGGTCATCGGCGTGATGCCGTGTTCTTCGTTGTAGGCCTGTTGTTTGGTGCGACGGCGCTCGGTTTCTTTCATCGCACGTTCCATCGAACCGGTGATCCGGTCGGCGTACATGATCACGCGTCCTTCCGCGTTTCGTGCCGCACGACCGATGGTCTGAACTAGCGACGTTTCAGAACGCAAGAAACCTTCTTTATCGGCGTCTAAGATCGCGACGAGCCCACATTCGGGAATGTCGAGACCTTCGCGCAAAAGGTTAATGCCGATGAGCACGTCGAAAGCGCCAAGCCGCAGATCCCGCAGGATTTCGATCCGTTCAATCGTGTCGATATCGGAGTGCATATAGCGGACACGAATGCCCTGTTCATGCATGTATTCGGTTAGGTCTTCGGCCATGCGTTTGGTCAGCGTGGTGCACAGCGTACGGTAGCCATCGGCGCTGACTTTACGGACCTCGTCGAGTAGATCGTCGACCTGCATTTCGACGGGTCTGATCTCAATTTTCGGGTCAATTAGTCCAGTAGGACGGATGATTTGTTCAGCAAACACACCTCCGGCTTGATCCAGTTCCCATGCGGATGGGGTCGCCGAGACAAAGACAGACTGCGGGCGCATGGCGTCCCATTCTTCGAATTTCAGCGGGCGGTTGTCCATACAGGACGGCAGCCGGAACCCGTGTTCGGCCAGCGTCATTTTGCGTCTAAAGTCACCCTTATACATACCGCCGATTTGCGGGACGGACACGTGGGATTCATCCGCAAACACGATGGCATTGTCAGGGATAAATTCGAAAAGGGTGGGCGGCGGTTCGCCCGGCGCGCGGCCTGTTAGATAGCGCGAATAGTTTTCGATGCCGTTACAGACGCCCGTCGCCTCAAGCATTTCGAGGTCGAAGTTTGTCCGCTGTTCCAGCCGCTGTGCTTCCAACAATTTGCTGTCGGCGACCAACTGGTCCAAGCGCATGCGTAGTTCTTTTTTGATCCCAACAACAGCTTGCTGCATGGTTGGTTTCGGCGTTACGTAGTGTGAGTTCGCATAGATGCGGACCTTTTCGAAGGTGCCAGTTTTTTGGCCCGTCAAAGGGTCAAATTCTGTAATGCTTTCCAGTTCTTCGCCAAAGAACGACAGTTTCCATGCTTTATCATCAAGGTGGGCTGGCCACACTTCGAGACTATCGCCACGCACACGGAAACAACCACGCTGGAATCCCTGATCGTTGCGGCGATATTGCTGGGCCACTAGGTCGGCGATGATACCGCGCTGATCGTAGCTTTGGCCGACGTAGATATCCTGCGTCATGGCCCCATATGTTTCGACGGACCCGATACCGTAGATGCAAGACACGGAGGCCACGATGATCACATCATCGCGTTCTAACAGCGCACGCGTGGCCGAATGGCGCATACGGTCAATTTGTTCGTTAATCTGACTTTCTTTTTCGATGTAAGTGTCTGATCGCGCAACGTAGGCTTCCGGTTGATAGTAGTCATAATAACTTACGAAATACTCAACGGCGTTTTCGGGAAAGAACCCTTTGAATTCGCCGTATAATTGGGCCGCAAGTGTTTTGTTCGGGGCCAGAATAATCGCAGGACGCTGGGTTTCTTCGATGACCTTTGCCATCGTGAATGTTTTGCCGGTACCGGTGGCGCCCAACAGCACTTGGTTCTGTTCACCAGACAGCACACCTTCGGACAATTCTTTGATCGCGGCGGGCTGATCGCCGGCTGCATCGAATTCGGTCACGAGCTTAAACCGTTGACCGCCCTCAAGTTTTTCCCGCGTCCGCACATCCGGAGCAGGGTTCGCCATGAAGGGCATATCGGGCGATTTGTCGGTCTGGGCGTACGGCATTGGGGGCTCCTTGCGGGATACCATACATTTGGCGTTTCGCAGCAAAGCTTCAACCCCTGATTGGGGAGTGATGCCACGCGACAGAGTTCGTTAATCCCATTGATCGGGAAACCTTGCATTATCCGCCCGATTTTTACATAAGTCGGCCATCAAGGAGATCCTCATGCGTGCACGTATTTTTAAGCCTGCGAGAACAGCCATGTCATCCGGCACGGCAAAGACCCGTCATTGGGTTTTGGAGCATGTAAACGAGACTGGTCGCGACGTTGACCCGTTGATGGGATGGACGTCGTCATCGGATACGCAAGCGCAAGTGCGCCTGACGTTCGATTCGAAAGAAGCCGCCCTTGATTACGCAAAAGACCACGGAATCGACGCGGTCGTACAAGAACCAAAACCCCGCAAGGCGAATGTGCGCCCCGGTGGTTACGGCGAAAACTTTGCGACAAACCGTCGTGGGGCTTGGACCCACTAAGCGGTTCCTCCCCCATCGCTATCCGAAGGCGGCCAATTCGGTCGCCTTTTTTCATTCTGACTGATCAATATCGACCCTGCGGAGCTATCAATGACCATCACACATCTTGTCACCCATTCCGGCGGTTTTCACGCGGATGAGTTGATGTCCTCGGTCATTTTGACCCGCCTGTTTCCGGATGCGACGCTAATTCGCACCCGCGACAAAGCCTGGATCACACCGGGCGAGGACAAGATCATTTATGATGTCGGTGGTGACTATGACGCCGCCGCCCAGATCTTCGATCATCACCAACGGCCTAGCCCATTGCGCGAAGACGAGCAGCCATTCAGTTCGTTTGGTCTGATATGGAAGCATTTCGGGTCCGACTATCTGGCCGCGCTGGACGTTCCAGAGGCTGATATTGAACTGGTTCATGCGACTGTTGATACCAAGTTCGTGCTGCCGATTGATCTGCTGGACAATGGCGCGATGGAGCCTTCGGTTGCGGGTCCTTTGTCTGTTCTGACGTTGCCAAGCCTTCTGGGCAGTCTGAAACCGGTTTTTGATGATACGTCTCCGACTGCTGATGATGATGCATTCCATAACGCTTTGCCGATTGCGCGCAGTTTCGTTGAAGCGTTTGTCGCGAACATTGCCGCGAAATACCGCGCCACTGGAATCGTCGAAGCCGCAATTGAAGCAGCTGGCGAATCCGAAATTCTTGAACTGCCGATGGGTATGCCTTACCGGTCGACATTGCTTAAAATGGAAGCGGATCACATTCTGTTCGTTGTTAATCCGCGTGGCGGTGACTGGACGTTGAATGGAATCAAACTGTCCCATGACACCTTTGATCAGCGCGCTGATCTTCCTGCGTCATGGGCTGGTCTGACCGATGCAGCGCTTGAAGCTGCGACAGGTGTTCAGGGGGCAAAGTTCTGCCACAACGCCCGTTTCATTGCCGTTGCGAATAGCCGTGATGCGATCATGGAAATGGCTGAAATTGCAGTTAAAGAAGCATCGCAGGCGGTCGCTGAACCGACCGCCTGAAACAAAGGGACGCATTTACCAGAGGTCGATTTGAAGCTGGGCCTGCCCGTCGCTAGTGCGTTCGGCTGAATGACCTTTAGGGCCAACAACACCCCGAATACGCGTGCGAAAATTCGTGAAGCTATCGGAGGTCACGACGTCAACGGGTTCATCCAGCTGTAGTTCCAGTTCGTGCCAGCCGGGCCTAACTACCGAAGCGGCGATCACCTGTGCCGTGAAAGGTTGTGACAAATACGTGCCCTTAACGGTGTCACCGTTGGCCCATCCTTTCGGCGGTTCGTTTCCGATAGCCGCGAACATGGTGTTCCAATCGCGGTAACCATATTGGTGAGCGATAAACTCAAGCGATTTGGCATGCCCGATTGGCGTCCCATCGGCGGTCATCTTTGTGCGTAAACGCTTTGCCTGTTCTTTCGCTTGCGCTGCTGATGGAAGTTGCGTGTTCATAGTGGTGCTCCTTCATTCGTGTGGAATAGACCCCATTTGAGGGGCTGTGTGCGTGCGACGTTCCAGAGAATGAATGCTGTCAGGCATAACAGCATCATTTCTGCGACGGGGCCCGCGTACCAAATCCCTTTTTCACCAAAGAAGATCGGCAAGGCGAACGTCAAAGGGATCGCAAAGGCGTAAGGTTTGGTCAGCCCTAAGATTGCGGCTTTGGTGGCAGATCCGATAGCCTGAAAATAGGAGGCGACCATCATCAATGGGCCGACCGCGAAGAAGACACTCGTCATTATCGGCAGAATGCGGGTGACTTCGGCGATGACAGCGTGATCGTCCACAAATGCGCGTGCGATTTGGGTTGGTATGGTCATCACGATGATTTGCACGGTGCTGCAATAGGCAAACGCGGCCCAAAGCGCCACGCGCAGGCTGGCGTCGGATCGTTTCCAAAGTGCTGCCCCGTAATTGTTGCCCGTGATGGTTTGCATCGCGAAAGACAGCCCTAGAAGGGGCAAAAAGGCAAATGTGATGACCCGCGTGATGATCCCATAGGCCGTAATCGTATCGGCGTAGCCGGGCCGACCGACCCACTGAAGCGCGCTGATAATTGCCGCAGACCCCAGCGCCAAACCGATGAAATTCAGGCTTTGTGGCGCGCCCAATGCAAGGATGCGTGCCCATTTCCCGTACATCGAATGCGACAGCAACGTTGCAGGCCGTAAAGGGGTGTCGCCGACAAAACGAAATGTTGTGATAATGCAAAAGGCAAGGGCTTGCGCGGCGGCTGTCCCGTAGGCTGATCCCGCGACGCCCATGTCCAAAATCGCAATCAAAACATAGTTGAACACGATATTGGCAACGGACACCAGCAGGCTCATCGCTGCCATGAAACCTACGCGCCCTTCGTTCCGCAATGCGTCAGAATTCACCGACAGGACGAACAATAGCGGCGCGAAAAAGACTGTGATCCGCAGGTAGGTCAAACCCATTTCTGCAAGTGTTTCGGACCCGCCTGCGGTGCGTAAGGCGACGGGCTTGCCCAACAAAATAAACAACCCGATCAGAACAGCGCCCAACGCAATCGCAAGTCCATGTGCCCCCGCAAACGTCGCCCGCGCATTTTCCATATCGTTGGCCCCAAGCGCCCGAGCCAACAGGCTGGACATCCCGTTTGCCACAAGCGTGGAAAGTGCCACAATCAACATATAAATAGGGAACATCAGGGTAACAGCCGCCAATGCATCGGGTCCCACATGGATTCCCAAAAACAATGCGTCGGCCACCGACAACAACCCGTTCATACCCATTACAAAAATGATCGGCAGCGCGGTTTTGAGGTAGACGGAACCAAGTGGTCCATCGGTAAATGAATTCGTAGGGGTATCTGTCATATCCCGTATCTCTCTTGCCTGATCGCGCAGTTTAAGATGGGACCCGCATTACCATCCGCGCGATGTGCGGAAAGAGGTAGATAGAGATTTACACCGTAGAACTTAACCAAGACAAACGTCAGCGGGAGGCAGGTGTCTACAACCTGCCGTTGGGTTATTGTGAAAATCTTGGCACGTCAAGCCGCTGTCATTCGATAGGCTTTGTGAGAGCGGCACGTGGTAATCCACTTCGTCCAATGGCTGTGCGGCGCCGAGTGCGCAACTGGTAATGACCTATCGCGTCGGCGCGCGGGGAATTCGTGCGGAAACCTGATTTAGGATTTGTCTGGTGACCCCGGCAGGATTCGAACCTGCAACCTGCCCCTTAGGAGGGGGCTGCTCTATCCAGTTGAGCCACGGGGCCTTGCTGTGATCCTTGCCGCGCTTTTCATGGATGGTCAACGGGGAACCACGTTTGGTGACCTATCCCTTGGACAAGCCCACTGAGAATGTCTAACAAGGGATAACGATACTATCAGGATCACACCGTGAACCCACCACCACGCCGCCCGCTTACCCTTCGTGATGTGTCTGAGGCCTCTGGCGTCAGTGAAATGACTGTTAGTCGCGTTCTGCGCAATAAAGGGGACGTGAGTGCTGCGACCCGAACAAAAGTTCAGGAAGCTGCGAAGCGTTTGGGGTACGTGCCCAACAAGATCGCCGGATCTTTGGCATCGAGCCGTGTTAATCTGATCGCCGTTGTTATCCCGTCGCTTAGCAACATGGTTTTTCCAGAAGTGCTGTCTGGCATTTCGGAACGGTTGGAAAGCACAGGTCTGCAACCCGTTGTCGGCGTCACGGACTACCTTGTTGAAAAAGAAGAACAAGTTCTGTTTGAAATGCTGAGCTGGCGTCCGTCTGGTGTGATTATCGCGGGCTTGGAGCATTCCGAAGCGTCAGAAGCGATGTTGCGCCAAGCTGGCATTCCGGTTGTTGAGATTATGGACGTTGATGGTGTTCCAATCGATGCCTGTGTCGGGATTTCGCACCGTCGTGCCGGTCGGATGATGGCAGAACAGATCATTGGTGCCGGTTACAAACGTATTGGTTTCATGGGGACCAAAATGCCGCGAGATCACCGTGCGCGTAAACGTTTCGAAGGTTTTACGCGGACGCTGGCCAAAGCCGGTATCGAGATTGCGGATCAGGATTTCTATTCGGGTGGTTCTGCCTTGGCAAAGGGTCGCGAGATGACCCAGGCCATGTTGGAGCGCACCCCTGACGTCGATTTTCTATATTTTTCGAACGACATGATCGGGGCTGGTGGTCTGCTTTATCTTCTGGAGAAGGGGATCGACGTGCCGGGCCAGATTGGTCTTGCTGGGTTTAACGGCGTGGAATTGCTGGATGGCTTGCCGAAGCAGTTGGCGACGATGGATGCCTGCCGGAAAGAGATTGGTCAGACCGCGGCCGAAATGATTGCAAAGCACTACGCAGATGGTCCTGACAGCTATGAACGGCGGGTCGAGCTGGAACCAAAGCTGGCGCTGGGTCAAACCCTGCTGCGCCGTTAAGGTTTCGCCAGAAGTACCGTCGTTGCAAAGAACATCGCCTGTGATACGGCTGATGTAACGTGGCTTTCGTTGTAAGGTTTCGATATGAGGAATGCGGGTTCTGGCCGGTTGCCGGTCAAAAGCCGTTCTGGGAAAGCCGTGATGAAAATGACAGGCACCCCGCCAAATTCTTTCATCAGGTCATGCGTCGCATCAATGCCTGACGACCCGTCTGCCAGTTGAATATCAGCAAGAATGAGGTCCGGCTTCGTTTTTTTGCCAAGCTTGACGGCCTCTTCTCGTGTACGCCCAACGCCAGTCACACGGTGGCCTGCGAGTTCCACGATCCGCGAAAGGTCTGATGCAATAATAGGTTCGTCTTCGATGATCAGGATGAGCCCTTCGGACAACCGTTTCATGTCCGACTTGGCTTGCGCGATCAGCGAGTGAACAGTTTCGATATCCGTATCGAGGATAATGCTGACCTGATGCGAGGTGAATTCTTCGATGGTGCTCAACAGAAGGGCTTCGCGAGAATCGGGTGCAAGATCGGCAAGCCGTTTCTGCGCGTGCGCATGGTCGCCTTGATCGATTGCCGATGGGGCGGTCGCCATCGCGGTCCATTGCTGGTGAAAAATCCTAAAAACAGCCACACGCAGCGGTGTATCAGCTATTAGTGCTGTCCGGTCGTTGAGTATTCTTTGAAGGGTTTCGTAAGCCAGATCATCGCCGCTGGCCTGTGCCCCTGTAAGTGCGCGTGCATATCTGCGGAGGTAGGGTAATTCTATCGTGAGTTGGTCCGCAAGATCGTGCATAGTTCGACATCCGTTTATTCTTTAGTAGCTGGTAGGGAACAAAGTTAGCTGCAACGTTGTTGAGTTTGTATAGAGTAATGCCATTCCCTATGAGAAAGCCAGTAAATCATGTCAGAGGATGACCACGACCCATTACGGGGTGACGTCGATGCCCTGATAGATCAAAACTTAAAACTTATGTACCAAGAGCTTTTGAAAGAGAGCCTCCCGGACCGTTTTCAAGACCTTCTCGCCGTTATTCGGGCAGAGGATCAGTTGAACGCGAAAAAGGATGGCGACGCATGAGCGACACATATCGCGATGAACTGATCAGCCATTTGCCGGCATTGCGCGCGTTTGCAATCAGTTTAACACGGTCCAGATCAGCAGCGGATGACGCTGTGCAAGACGCGGTTCTTAAGGCGCTGGTTAATTTCGACAAATATGAACCCGGAACGAATATGAGGGCTTGGCTGTTCACCATTTTGCGGAACACATATTATTCGTCTCGTCGGAAATACCACCGTGAAGCCAGCGATCCTGATGGTTTGTTGACAGCCGGTTTGGCGGTGAAACCGGATCATGATGGTCGCCTGCAGTACAATGACTTCATGAAAGCGTTCAGCCAGCTTCCTGATGACCAACGCGAAGTGCTTATTTTGGTCGGGGCGTCCGGATTTTCCTATATCGAAGTGGCTGAAATGACGGGTGTGGCATTGGGCACCGTGAAAAGTCGTGTGAACCGTGCCCGTGCGCGCATTGCCGAGATTTTAGAATTGGGCGACGGACCGATAGAGTTGACCGATAAATCAACGATTGCAGTCGTTTCGCGAAGCCTTTGAAACGCATGGTTTTTCGACCGTCAGATGCTCTGGTTGATCGTTACGGGCGACCGGTGGTCATTGCCGCGTTGTTGTTTGTCGTGGCCCTTTTCGCGACCTTCTATGTGGGCGCAACGCATCGGCAGGATAACGCGATTGCGTTCGCGAAAGTGCATAGCTTGCTCGTTGCAACGACGCTTGAGAAAGAACGCGGTGACATCAATGTGGTCAGCGAAGCGGGGCAAGGTGACGGGCTGTTGCACCTCGGGCTGTATGGTCGTGATGGCGAATGGATCAGTGGCGATACGTTCGAATTCGATCTTGATAGCGCTGTTCTTGAGCCGACCGTCCTGTCAGAAAGGCCGACCATTGTGATCGGGGTGCCTGCTGCTGATGACGTCTTCATTGCAGAATGGGACCGTACGCTGATCTTGCCGCAAACCTGGCGATTGGATCGTTATGCGTTTCTGAGTATTGCGAGTTTGCTTGCGATTTTCACGGGTCGTGCAGTTTGGCATGATCGATCAGCGCGCCAGACCAAGCAGTTGCGCCGCCGGATGAGCCGGTTCTTGCAGACCGGTGAACATCAGCCTCAAACATCGACCACCCACATGTCAGCTGACCTTGCGCGGTTATATGCTGCCTTCGACAAAATGGCCGAAAGCAGCGTGGCCGATGTTGAAAAAGCTAAACAGTCGACTGCTGAAAAGTACGTTTTAATCCGTGAAGTGCATCATCGCGTGAAGAACAATCTTCAAATGATGTCGTCGATCCTAAGTATGCATCTTCGCGACACAAAAAATCCCGAAATGATCAGCGTTCTTCGGCGCATACAAGATCGGGTGATTAGCTTGGCTACGGTCCATGCTGATTTGTATCAATCCAGCACGGCGGGGGCAGTGCCAGTCGCACCTTTGCTGAATGAAATCGTGGATCGCGTGGAACAGGTTGCCCGATCACTTGGCCAATCCCTGACTATTTCACGCGATATTTCGGAGGCAAATTTACTGCCCGATCAAGCAGTTCCGCTGTCATTGCTGACGGCTGAAGCATTGAATATCGCTTTGAAGGACGTCGTGCCAACAGGCCAAGTTCCTGAAGTTTTGCTGTTGTCGTTCCGCGCTGGCAACCGATGTGTGCTGTCAGTGGAAATCCGAGATCGAAACCTAAAAGAAGCCACGCCCGCGAGCATCGGCCAGCAATTACTGGAAGCGTTTGCGACGCAATTGCATGCAGATTTTACGCGTACCCGCGACGCTGACCTTCTGCGGTTCACTTTCAGTTTTGAAGTTGTCGCTTAAAGGCGGTCTCTTAAGCTGTAATAGATCATCGCCGCTGCGAGCAACGGCGCGCGCAGTCGCGATCCCCCAGGGAATGCTGTTGTAGGAACCGACGCCATAAGGTCAAATTTTTCGGCCTGTCCTGCGATTGCATCAGCTGCGATTTTTCCGCCCAATGTCGCCATCGCAACGCCGTGCCCCGAATATCCGCTGGCCGTGAGCACATTGCCAGCCAGTCGGGCAAAGTGGGGCATTCTGTTCATCGTGATCCCAAGGGTGCCGCCCCAAGCATAGTCTATTTTTACGTTCTTTAGTTGGGGAAAAATTTCAGACATCGGTTTGCGGACAGTTGCCGCAATGTCTTTGGGGAAGCGGTAACCGTAGCTTTCGCCGCCGCCGAACAGCATGCGATTGTCATCGGACAAGCGGAAATAATTGATAACAAATTTACTGTCCGCGACGGCGTGATTATACCGGATCAGGTTTTTGGCTGTATGATCATCAAGCGGTTCTGTCGCGGCGATGAAGTTGTTGATCGGCATGACCTTTTTGGCGACCTTGCCATCTAAAGCGCCAAGGTATCCGTTACAGCCAAGCACTACATAAGTCGCTGAGATATCAGCATGTTCCGTCGCGATTTTGGCAGGCGTTCCGTGCGACAAGTTGGTTACTTTGCTGTTTTCGAAAATGCGCACGCCCCCCGATTGCGCCGCTCGCGCAAGGCCTATTGCATAGCGCAACGGATGAATGTGGCCGCTGCCTATATCCAACGTGCCACCGTAATATGCTGGCGACCCGACGTGATCGCGCATTGCGTCGCGATCCAGTGTCGTGACCTGCGTGTAGCCGTAAACGCGTTCCAGATGCGCTGCATATTCGTGGTAATCGGGCACAAAGCGGGCGCGATGGGCTGCTTCGATGATGCCGTCATGGAACGGTACATCCATGTCGTGTTGCGTGATCAGGTCTTTGACGAGTTGAACGGAGTCGAGCGATAGGTCCCACAACGCTTTCGCGGGGCCCATGCCGACCATTTTTTCCACGCTGTCCATTTCGACGCGCTGACCGGTCGCGACCTGACCGCCATTGCGTCCCGATGCGCCGAAGCCGACGCGCTGTGCCTCTAGTAGGACGACATCGTATCCTTTTTCCGCCAAGTGCAAGGCCGCAGACAGACCCGTGTAGCCGCCGCCAACGACGCATACATCGCAAGTGATCGCGCCCTTCGCCGTTGGGAAGGGCGGAAGTTGAGGCGCGGTCGCGGCGTAGTAAGACGCGGGATATGCGCCCTGCGTGTCGTTGGCTGTGAGCAGATCAAGCTTCACGCGGTCATGTGCCCTTCGGATTTCGCCCAAGCGTATGTTTCATCAAGCGACTGCACCGCGCGATCGATCAAAGTGTCGATTTCGTCCTTCTTGATCACAAGCGGCGGCGAAATAATCATGCGGTCGCCCACGTGACGCATGACCAATCCGTTTTCAAAGCAACGCGTCCGGCAATAATACCCCATCGCACCGGGTGTTTTGAACGCAGCGCGGCTTTCTTTATGCGGTGTCATGGCGACCGAAGCCATCATCCCCTTGATCGAGGCTTGGCCAATCAGCGGGTGTTCGGTCAGCGCTTCCCATTTCTGTTTCAGGTATGGCGCGGTTTCGTCGCGAACGGTTTCGACGATACGTTCCTCTTCCAAGATACGCAGGTTTTCCAATGCAACGGCCGCAGACACAGGATGGCCTGAATAAGTGTATCCGTGGTTAAAATCGCCAGCATTGTTGATCACATCGGCGACTTCATCACAGACCAATGATCCGCCAATCGGCGCATATCCGGACGACAGACCTTTGGCGATTGTCATGATATGCGGCTTGATGTTGTAGGTTGTGGACCCGAACCATTCGCCGGTGCGTCCAAAACCGCAGATTACTTCATCCGCGATCAATAGGATGTCATGCGCGTCACAAATGCGCTGAATTTCAGGCCAGTAGGTTTCAGGTGGAACGATCACGCCGCCAGCACCTTGCACGGGTTCCGCGATGAATGCCGCGATTTTGTCTTCGCCGTAGTGGGCAATTGCGGCCTCGAGCTGGCGCGCACGTTCAAGGCCGAATTCCTCGGGTGACATATCACCACCTTCGGCCCACCAGTTTGGCTGATCAATGTGATGCACGTCGGGGATCGGCAGTCCGCCCTGTTGGTGCATCGGAATCATGCCACCAAGGCTTGCGCCACCTAAAGTCGAACCGTGATACCCGTTTTTGCGGCTGATGATGATCTTTTTCTCGGGCTGGCCTTTCGCAGACCAATAATGGCGCACCATCCGGATGTTCGTGTCGTTGGCTTCAGACCCAGAACCCGCGTAAAACACATTGTTGAACCCGTCAGGTGCAAGTTCGGCCAGCTTCGCAGACAGGGCGATCACAGGCACATGTGTCGTCATGAAAAAAGTATTGTAGTAGGGCAGTTCACGCATCTGGCGCGATGCGGCTTCGGCCAGTTCATCACGTCCATAGCCAATATTCACGCACCAGAGGCCGGCCATCGCATCAAGCAATGTTTTACCTTCACTGTCTGTTAGCGTGACACCTTTTGCAGAGGTAATGACCCGTGCACCTGCGGCAGCCAGTTCTGCGCCGGCGGTAAATGGATGCATGTGATGGGCTGCATCAAGTGCCTGCAATTCGGCAGTCGGCATATGGTTTGAGATCTTATTCATCAGATGCATCCTATTTGGGCTGGGACATGCCACCTTGCGTTGTGCCGCAGTCCGAATGCGGAGCCGCAAGACCTGTTTGTATTGCAATGGCTGAATGAAATTGATCATATCAACCATACGAGAGCAAGAGACTCTCAAAGCCATCGACGGGAGATACCGATGAAAAAGATTGCTTTGCTGCTGGCCACGACGACTTTCGCCAGTGCGGCATTTGCCGAAGAAGTCCGGGTCTACAATTGGTCCGACTACATCGACGAAGAGCTGCTTACCAAGTTTGAAGAAGAAACAGGTATCGACCTGATCTATGACGTTTTTGACAGCAACGAAGTGCTTGAAACGAAAATGCTGGCGGGATCGTCCGGTTACGATGTTGTGGTGCCGTCCGGGACGTTCTTACAACGCCAGATTTCTGCGGGTGCGTTTCAAGAATTGGACGCAGACCAACTGTCCAACGTGGGGAATCTTTGGGACGTGATTAAGGATCGTACCGCGCAGTATGATCCGAATAATGCATATTCCATCAACTATATGTGGGGCACGACGGGCCTTGGTGTAAACGTTGGCAAGGTGCAAGAAATTCTCGGTGAAGATGCACCGATCAATTCGCTCGATCTGGTGTTTAATCCGGAAAACATGGAAAAGCTGGCGGCCTGTGGGGTTCATTTTCTAGATGCACCGGCCGAGATGATCCCGGCTGCATTGAACTACATCGGCGAAGATCCTGATAGCCAAGATCCTGATGTGATTGCCAAGACAGAAGATGTCCTGATGGCCGTGCGCCCGCATATTCAAAAGTTCCATTCGTCCGAATACATTAACGCGTTGGCGAACGGGGATATTTGTGTTGCATTTGGTTGGTCCGGCGATGTTTTGCAGGCACGAGATCGCGCATGGGAAGCCGACAATGGTGTCGAAATCGCCTACAACGCCCCCGTGGAAGGCGCATTGATGTGGTTTGACCAGATGGCTATTCCAGCGGACGCACCGAACCCTGAAGCGGCGCATAAGTTCTTGAACTTCATCATGGATGCCCAGAACATGGCTGATGCGTCGAACTATGTTTATTACGCGAACGGCAATCTGGCGTCGCAAGAATTGCTGGTTGAGGACGTGATTGGTGACACCGCGATCTACCCAGATGCAGCGACACTTGAAAATCTGTATACGACTACGCCGTATGACGCGCGCGTCCAGCGGTCTGTGACCCGTCTGTGGACGAAAGTGAAGTCTGGGACATAAACGCCAGCACAATGACAAAGCGCGCACTGGATAGACCGGTGCGCGTGCGTTTCTTCAACATGTGAGACCTCAACATGGCGCAATCGCCGCAAGATGTTTTTGCCCCTTGGGAGGATGCTGCAGAAAAACCGCTGATCCGGTTTCGCAATGTGACGAAGAAATTTGGCGATTTTACCGCCATCGATGATCTGACGCTCGACATCTATGCGAAGGAATTCTTTGCACTTCTTGGTCCTTCGGGCTGCGGGAAGACGACCTTGATGCGGATGTTGGCCGGGTTTGAAAAACCGACGACGGGTTCGATTGAATTGGACGGGAAAGACATCGCGAATGTGCCGCCGAACCAACGCGCGGTGAACATGATGTTCCAGTCCTACGCGCTGTTTCCGCATTTGACGGTGTATGACAACATCGCTTTTGGCCTGAAACGGTCAAATATGGATCGCGCTGATATTCCTGCGCGGGTTGATGAAATGCTGCGTCTGACGCGTCTGCAAAAATTCGCCAAACGGAAACCTCATCAGATATCCGGGGGACAGCGGCAACGCGTTGCTTTGGCCAGATCGCTTGCGAAGGCCCCGAAATTGTTGCTGCTGGATGAACCGCTAGGCGCGCTTGATAAGAAGCTGCGACATGAAACCCAATTTGAACTGATGGATATTCAGGAGAAAACTGGAACGACGTTTGTTATCGTCACGCACGACCAAGAAGAGGCGATGACTGTTGCGTCCCGTGTTGCGGTGATGGACGCCGGTGTGATCGTGCAGGTCGCAACCCCTGATCGGATTTATGAGACGCCAAATTCTGTTTATGTCGCTGATTTCATTGGTGAAGTGAATTTGATCGAAGGCCGTGCGATGGTTGCTGATGGGGTTGCCACGATTTCTTGGGCAGAAGGGCAGAAGCCGATTTCTGCGAAAACTGACCTGAGTGGTGATGTCCGCTGCACCTATGCGATACGCCCCGAAAAGATCGCGATTTCACGTGATGAACCGCGGGATCGCCCTAATAAGGTGCAAGGCGCTGTGTTGGACATCGCCTACCTCGGCAATATTTCGACTTACCATGTCGAATTGCCGAATGGACAAATTATCAAAGCGCAAACCGCCAACGACCGGCGGATCGCGCGGCGTAGCTTTACATGGGAAGATCGCGTTTGGCTTGCTTGGACCGACACCGCTGGTGTCGTGTTGACCGCGTAGGATGCGCCGCTTCATCCTCATTGCGGTTCCATATGTATGGTTGCTTGCGCTGTTCTTTGTGCCGTTCCTTATCGTGCTGCGCATCAGTTTTTCTTACTACGAACTGTCTATTCCCCCTTATGGTCCGCAGCTTGATATTGCTGCTGGGTGGGCAGGCATTAATGCATTTTTTGCTGAACTGAACTGGGACAATTACGCCTTTCTGACCGGGGATGACCTGTATTGGAAAGCCTATCTATCTAGTTTGAAGATTGCGTTAATCGCCACATTCTTCACGCTTTTGGTTGGGTTTCCAATCGCTTACGGAATGGCCAAAGCCGCCGAAGAGTGGCGCCCGACCTTGATGATGTTAATCATCTTGCCGTTCTGGACATCGTTCCTGATCAGGGTCTACGCGTGGATCGGCATCCTTGGAACGGAAGGATATCTTAACCAGCTGCTGCTAGGTCTCGGAATCATTGATACGCCTTTGACGATCCTGAACACCAGCGTCGCCGTCTATATCGGGATCGTCTACACCTATCTGCCGTTCATGGTGCTGCCGATCTATGCCGCGTTGGAAAAGATGGACGATAGCCTGCTTGAAGCGGCGGAAGACCTTGGTTGCACGCGGACCCAAGCGTTTTGGCTTGTGACGGCACCCCTTGCAAAGTCGGGCGTCATTGCTGGCTGCTTTCTTGTGTTCATTCCCGCGCTGGGCGAATTTGTCATACCATCGCTGCTTGGTGGTTCAGACACGCTGATGATTGGTAAGGTTTTGTGGGAAGAATTCTTTTCGAACCGTGACTGGCCAGTGGCATCGACGGTCGCGGTTATACTGTTGTTGATCTTGATCATCCCTATCATCCTATTCCAGCGCAATGAGCAGAAGCAGCGGGAGCAGGACGGATGAGGCGCTTTAGCTGGTTCAATGCGACGTCGCTGACGTTGGGATTCGTGTTTCTCTATCTGCCAATGATCATCCTCGTGATCTACAGCTTCAACGAAAGCCGGTTGGTCACGGTGTGGGCCGGATTTTCTGCAAAATGGTATGCCGAACTACTTCAAAACGATGCGTTTCTTGACGCGGCTTGGGTGACCGTCAAGGTGGGTTTCTGGTCATCAACGCTGGCCACTGTTCTTGGTACGATGGCGGCATATGTCATGGTCCGTGGTGGCCGTTTCTTCGGGCGCACATTGTTCTCTGGAATGGTCTATGCGCCATTGGTCATGCCCGAAGTGATCACAGGGCTTTCACTGCTTCTTTTCTTTATTGCCATAGACTTAGATCGTGGCGTCTTGACGATTGTCTTGGCCCATACAACGTTTTCGATGTGTTATGTATCGGTCGTGGTATCGTCGCGTTTGATCAGTTTTGATAAGTCGCTGGAAGAGGCTGCGCTTGATCTTGGCTGCACGCCATTTGATGCGTTTCGATCCGTGACATTGCCGATTATCGCACCGTCTGTGATCGCGGGTTGGCTGCTGGCGTTTACCTTGTCGCTTGATGATCTGGTGATTGCATCTTTTGCGTCGGGTCCATCATCAACGACGTTGCCAATCAAAATCTTTTCGGCGGTGCGGTTGGGTGTGACGCCAGAAATTAATGCACTATCAACGATCATGATCGGGATTGTCACTTGTGGTGTGATATGTGCATCTTTGGTCATGAAACGGAATGTTGCGCGGGCCAAAGCGGACGAAGCCCGCGCGGAGATGAACAGTTAGGCGAGCATCAACTAGCCCCTGTTGATCGACCATTAGGTTCAACGCCGCCTTCCGTGAGGTGCCGCTGACAAGAGGATATCAGCATGATCGAGAAACGTGATTTTTACATTAATGGCGCATGGGTTGCGCCGGCAATTGCGGCTGATCTGGCCGTCATTGACCCGTCGACTGAACAGCAATGTGCCGTAATTTCTGTTGGTTCTCAATCAGATACCGACGACGCTGTTGCAGCCGCAAAGGCTGCTTTTCCTGCATGGTCTGCGACCCCTTTAGAAGAACGTCTTGCCGCATTGGAACGGCTCGAAGTGATCTATAAGGCGAAAAAGACAGAGATGTCGGAGGCGATGTCGCTGGAAATGGGGGCCCCGAAGTCGCTGTCCGAGTCGTCTCAGTGGGGCGCAGGTGCTTGGCACATCAAGGAAGCAATCCGTGCAGCGCGCGCGTATGATTTTGAGCGCAAGAGCGGCGATGATTGGATCTACCACGAACCGATTGGCGTTGCCGCTTTGATTACACCGTGGAACTGGCCCATGAACCAAGTCACGCTGAAGGTAATACCGGCGTTGGCAGTTGGCTGCACTGTTGTGCTGAAGCCGTCAGAGATTGCGCCGCTGTCTTCGATCCTTCTGGCCGAAATGATTGATGAAGCGGGTTTCCCTGCTGGTGTCTTTAATATGGTAAATGGTGACGGTGCCGGTGTCGGTTCGCAGCTGTCGGTGCATCCTGACGTCGATATGGTCAGCTTTACAGGGTCAACGCGTGCAGGTGCTTTGATTACAAAGGCCGCCGCAGATAGCGTCAAGCGTGTCAGTCTCGAGCTGGGCGGTAAGGGTGCAAACGTCATTTTCGCGGATGCTGATGAAAAGGCTGTTGCCCGTGGAGTGCGCCATTGCTTCCAAAACACGGGCCAGTCATGCAACGCGCCGACCCGCATGTTGGTTGAAGAAAGCATTTATGATCAAGTTGTCGAAACCGCCAAAGGGCTGGCTGAAAAGCAAGAGGTCGGGATCGCGCAAAAAGACGGTCGACACATCGGCCCACTCGTCAGCGATGTGCATTGGCACAAAGTGCAGGGTTTGATCCAAGATGGAATTGATGAAGGCGCGCGCCTTGTTGCTGGTGGCACAGGGCGTCCTGACGGCATGGACGTTGGTTATTTTGTGAAGCCCACGATTTTTGCCGATGTGAACAATGATATGAAGATTGCGCGCGAAGAAATTTTTGGTCCGGTATTGGTGATTATTCCATTCAAGGACGAAGCCGACGCGTTGGCGATCGCAAATGACACACCATACGGTTTGGGGAACTATGTGCAGACCCAAGATCCTGAAAAGGCTAAGAGAATGGCGCGGGGGATGCGGTCGGGAATGGTCGAAGTTAACGGCAATTTCTTAGGCGGCGTGACCCCGTTTGGCGGGTACAAGCAGTCCGGAAATGGGCGCGAAGGATCTGTTTGGGGGCTTGAGGAATATCTCGAAGTGAAAGCTGTCGCAGGCATTTCTTAACTGGTTGACCTTATGGTGGTCGGGCGTAGGTTGGCACAGTTTTCAAAACTGAGGTGCACCATGTCCGACCATATCGATCCTGTGAAACTCGACCGGCTTGCCGAAGTCGCTGTGCGTACAGGTGTAAATCTTCAGAAGGGCCAGGATCTGGTGATCACGGCCCCGATGTCCGCGTTGCCGCTGGTTCAGCGCATCGCAGTGCATGCCTACAAGGCGGGTGCTGGCGTTGTCATGCCATTCTTTAGCGACGATGCAATTACCTTGGCGCGCTATGAAAACGCCGACGATAGCAGTTTTGACCATGCGCCTGCATGGTTCTACGAAGGTCTTGCCGCTGCGTTTAAGGGTGGCGCCGCGCGTATGGCGATTACAGGCGATGATCCGATGCTGCTGGCTGATCAAGACTCAAGCAAGGTGGCGCGGCTGTCAAAAGCCACTTCAATCGCGGCAAAACCGGCGATGAACCCGATTGTGGGTTTTGAGGTGAACTGGAATATTGTTGCCTATCCCGGCGCCGGTTGGGCGGCGCGCGTCTTCCCAGATCTGCCTGTGGAGGAAGCGCAAGGTAAGCTGATGGATGCGATTTACGATGCGTCTCGTTTGGATGGCGACGATCCGGTTGCCAATTGGGCAGATCACACAGCTGAACTGAAGAAGCGTGTGAAGTGGCTGAACGATCAAAAATTTGACGCCCTGCATTACACAGGACCGGGCACTGACCTGCAACTTGGCCTCGCTGAAGGCCATATTTGGAAGGGTGGGGCATCGCCTGCACTGAATGGTGTTGTGTGTCAGCCGAACATCCCGACTGAGGAAGTGTTCACGTGTCCGCATGCCTATAAGGTCGACGGTACGGTGTCTGCGACCAAGCCGCTTGCGCACCAAGGTAATGTTATTGAAGATATTTCCGTCCGCTTCGAGGCAGGCAAAATCGTAGAAGCGACGGCGTCGAAAGGGCAAGATCAGCTGCGCGCATTGCTCGCGACAGACGATGGGGCCAGCCGTATTGGCGAGGTTGCTTTGGTTCCGCACTCCAGCCCGATTTCGCAGTCCGGCGTGCTGTTTTTCAACACGTTGTTTGACGAAAATGCATCGTGCCACATTGCGCTTGGCCAGTGCTATGCGGACACCATCGAAGGCGGTTCTGAATTGGCACCCGAAGAGTTGCAACAAAAGGGCGGCAACCAAAGTCTGATCCACGTCGATTGGATGATGGGGTCGGACGCCGTTGATATCGATGGTGTGACGCTATCGGGTGAAAAAGTACCTGTGATGCGCAAAGGCGAATGGGCGTTCTAAGTCGTTAATAAATAAAGAAAAGGCCCGCGCTGTGCGGGCCTTTTTGATTTAGAAATCCAGGTTCTCGACGCTCAACGCGTTATTCTGAATGAACTCGCGTCGTGGTTCCACCACGTCACCCATCAGCTTGGTAAACAGGTCATCGGCGTCGGCCAGATCTTCGACTTTTACTTGCAAAAGCGTCCGCGCATCCGGATCAAGTGTGGTTTCCCACAGCTGATCTGGGTTCATTTCGCCCAAGCCTTTATAGCGCTGATAAGATAGACCTTTTTCGCCTTCCTCAAGAATGGCTTTCAACAGATCAAGCGGTCCATAGATCGCTTGCGACCTGTCTTTGCGGACCAGTGTTGCAGGCAGGTTGTAGACGTCTTGCAACGATTTGGTGAAGGATCCAGTGCGGCGCGCCTCGCCTGAGCGTAACATCGTACCATCCAGTGTCCGCACCTCTTCAACGCCGCGTAGGATACGGGCAAGGCGCATACCTTTGTCTTGCGTGATGCGACCGGCCCAGCCGCGTTCCCATTCTAATGCGATGAGGTCGAGACGTTTGGCCACGCGGTCTGCGGTACCCTGCAAATCGCTGTCGACAACACCGGGCACGAACGCGCCTGCGATGGCGGCCTGTTCAAGGATGTGACGCGGGTAATGCGTTGGAAACGCGTCCAAAACTCGCTTGAGCTGACGTGCTTCGTCGACAACGCGTTTCAGGTCCGCGCCAAGAATCTCTTCGCCGTTTCCCTGCCGTAAAATCGCACCATCGATGCCCTGTTCGATCAGGTAATCTTCCATTTCGGTTTGATCTTTGAGGTAAACTTCAGACTTACCGCGCGACACTTTGTAAAGCGGCGGCTGCGCGATGTAGAGGTAGCCACCTTCGATCAGTTCCGGCATCTGACGGAAGAAGAATGTCAGCAACAGCGTCCGGATGTGCGCCCCGTCAACGTCCGCATCGGTCATGATGACGACCTTGTGGTAGCGCAGTTTATCTATGTTGAACTCGTCACGGCCGATGCCCGTTCCGAGCGCCATAACGAGGTTACCAATTTCCTGACTGCCGAGCATTCGGTCAAAACGGGCGCGTTCGACGTTCAGGATTTTACCTTTAAGCGGTAGGATGGCTTGCGTTTGACGGTCACGACCCGTTTGGGCGGACCCGCCAGCGGAGTCACCCTCCACCAAGAAGACTTCGGTTTTGGATGGGTCTTTTTCAGAGCAATCCTTGAGCTTACCCGCTAAGAAATTGACATCCATCGGATTTTTGCGCCGCGTCAGTTCGCGGGCCTTGCGGGCCGCTTCACGCGCCAATGCTGCCTCGACGATCTTTCCAACGATTTGCTTGGCGACGTTAGGGTTTTCTTCAAACCATTCTGACAGTTTTTCCCCTACGAGGGATTCTACCGCTGGCCGCACCTCGGAAGACACGAGTTTATCTTTGGTTTGTGAGGAGAATTTAGGATCAGGAACTTTGACGGACAACACGCATGTTAGGCCTTCACGGGCATCGTCCCCAGTGAAGCTAACCTTTTCCTTCTTCGCGATACCTGATGACTGCGCGTAGGCGTTGATTGTCCGCGTCAGCGCGCCACGGAAGCCCGCCATGTGCGTGCCGCCATCGCGTTGTGGAATGTTGTTTGTGAAAGGCAGGACCATTTCGTTGTAGCTATCGTTCCACCACATCGCGACTTCTACGCCGATGTCGTCCTTTTCGCCGACAACATAGATGGGTTCTTCCATGACGGCTGTTTTTGAGCGGTCGAGGTATTTCACAAACTCTTTTACGCCACCGTCGTAGTACAAATTCGCTTCAAGAGGTTCCGCAGGACGTTCGTCTTTCAAAATGATACGCACGCCAGAGTTTAGGAATGCCAGCTCGCGCAAGCGTTTTTCGAGCGTATCAAACGAATAGTCGAGGTTTGAGAACGTGTCAGTCGAAGCAAGGAAACGAACCTCTGTCCCTTTGCGGCCGTTTGCTGGGCCCACAACTTCGAGCGATTTTGTGGTCACGGATTCTTCGAAACGGCAGTAATGTTCTTTGTCGTCACGCCAAATGCGCAGTTCCAGCCAATTGGACAGCGCGTTTACAACTGAAATACCCACGCCGTGCAGACCGCCGGACACCTTGTAGGAGTTGCTGTCAAATTTACCACCGGCGTGCAGCTGGGTCATGATGACTTCGGCCGCTGAAATGCCTTCTTCCTTATGCATATCGACGGGGATGCCGCGCCCATTATCACCGACGGAAACAGAGTTGTCGGCGTGGATCGTGACGCTAACGTGGTCCGCATGGCCGGCCAACGCTTCGTCAATTCCGTTGTCCACGGCTTCGTAGACCATGTGGTGCAAACCAGACCCATCGTCGGTGTCACCGATGTACATGCCTGGCCGTTTGCGAACTGCATCTAAGCCCTTGAGAACCTTGATGGAATCGGCGCCGTATTCAGCGTTGTTCGGCTGGTCGTCAGACATATGTATTATCCCGTGTATCTACCCCCAAAATATATGCTTTTTCGGGGGCAATGTCACGCGTTTGCCGCTACATTTTGTGTCACGCGAAAGGGATAATTAGGCCGACGCCGATCAGCAAAAAGCCAGCGATGATGTTGGTTCGTTTCAGGGCTGTTGGCGACGTCAAAAGCGCGCGGGCTTTGCCGATGAACAGAGCCAAAGTCAGGTTGCCGATTAGTGGTACGATAAAGGACAGGGTGCAGATTGCTGCGATGTCATAGCCCGTCACCGCAGTCAGATCAAAGAACCCGGGCAGCATGCCCATATAGAACAAAACCGCCTTTGGATTGCCCAAGATGACGGCGAGCCCAGCTATAAATCCAGCCCACATACCAGGTTTTGTGAGACGGCTATCGCTTGCGATGGTTTTATCCGCGTGCCGGATAAGAAGCACACCCATTGCGATAAACATCACGCACGCGACCCAACTGATTGCTTGGAGTATCCCGCCGTACAGGGAAACTAGCCAAGTCAGTCCAAAGATCGCGACAAGAGGCCAAAGGACGTCGCCGATCACCACACCAAGGGCGAGGGGCCATGCACCGTTAAAACCGCCAGATAGCGTGCGTGCGATCAGCGCGACCCAAACCGGACCGGGCGTTAGGAACAGAACAAGCAAGGCACCCGCGTAGAGCAGCAGGTCGGCTGGGGAAAGCGTCATGCAGCTGGTGCCTCGTCCGGTAAAGTTTGAACGCCGTCGTCATCAAGTTCCCAAAACGGGTTAAACGCAACTTCCCACGGATGACCGTCCGGATCAGCGTAATAGCCTGAATAGCCGCCCCAAAAGACCTTTTCTGGTGCCTTGAGCGCAGTTGCCCCGGCAGCCAGTGCATGCGCGTAGGCTTCGTCAACTTCGGCTTCGTTGCGGAAATTCTGTGCAAGGGTCATCGCGCCCGTGCCGAGCTTTGCTTCTGGTCGCCCTTGATCTTCAGCGAGCGGTTCGATCCCGAATAGCCCCAGAACCGCACCATGTATCTGATAGAAAATCACCTGACCCGGCACTTCATCTTTGGGTGTCCAACCAAGATCCCCGTAGAATTTCCGCGAAACCGCGAGATCTGCGACGCCAAGCGTGATGAGGCTGACCCGCTGTACTGGAAGTTTTGTCATGGTGCGTCCCTTTGTGTGACTGTTGATGCGCCAGTGTCGTCTCCGACTTCGATGAATTGCGCACGGTGGCCAAGTTCCCCGAACAATTCTGGCCCTGTGCCAGTCATCCAAGCTTGCGCGCCCAATGTGCAGATTTCATCATAAAGTGCCGCGCGACGACCTGCGTCAAGGTGCGCTGCCACCTCATCAAGCAGCAAGATGGGCGGTGCACCGAAATCCCGTGTCAGCGCCCGCCCATTCGCCAAAATGAGCGAAATCAGCAGCGCTTTTTGTTCGCCGGTTGAACAGTCTTTCGCTAGGACGCCTTTTTCGGCATAGGTCGCACCCAGATCAGACCTGTGCGGACCATGTAGTGCGCGTCCCGCGGCCAAGTCACGCGGTCGGTTCTGGGCGAAAGCGTCGACAAGCGCGGCTGGATCCCCCGGCGTTTCGCAACCGCCGTCAGGATTAGCAAGCGACAGATCCGCAGTCGGAAACGCGGTCGTGGCGTTGGCCTGTGCGGTGTTCAATTCATTGATCGTGTTCGTGCGGTTCATGTGGATCACGGCGCCCGCTTCGGCCATCTGCCGTTCAAGGGCGACGTACCAATGCGGGTCGCGCACCATGTCCTTTAACAGCCGATTGCGTTCGCGCATGGCCTTTTCATAAGACAACACCGCTTCGGCGTGGGACGGTGTAAAGCTGAGCGTGGCACGATCCAGAAAACGCCTGCGTCCTTCGGCCCCTTCTATCCAAAGGCGATCCATCGACGGCACCAGCCACAAGATGCGTGCGATGCGACCTAGGGCGGTCTGGGGTGACGTCTTTTCATCAATCCGCACTTGGCGCGATTGCGTAGGTTCGGCGAAAGTGCTGATTTCGTGGGTTTGGTTCAGCGATTGCAGGACTGCCGTGATCTTCCAGCCCAGTGATTCCGGCCTGCGGATCAAATCGTCCATGCCTGCCCGCCGCAGCCCCCGACCAGGGGACAGCATCGAAATCGCTTCGATCAGATTGGTCTTTCCAGCGCCGTTTGCGCCGTAGATGGCCACAGGTCGCGCGTCGACCTCTAGTACCGCACGGCGGTGCGACCGGAAATGGGACAACGTGAGTTCAGAGAGCGCGAGCATCGCTGAACCTTACGTGCAGATGATGGCTTGGCAAGGTGTCCGCGTCACACGCGCATTGGCATAACGACGTAAATCGCAGTGGTGTCATTGCCTTCGCGCATCAGCGTTGGATCGCCCGATGAGTTGAACATGAACACCGCGTTTTCACGGTCAACTTGGCTCGCAATTTCGAGCAAGTATTTGGCGTTAAAGCCAATTTCGAGCCGTTCGTCGCCGTAAGCCACAGCCAGTTCTTCTTCCGCGGCACCGCTGTCTGGCGCGTTGACGGACAGAACAAGACGGTCTTCGTCGAGCGATAGTTTCACGGCGCGCGACCGTTCAGAAGACACGGTTGCCACACGATCGACGGCCTTTGCGAATTCCGCGGCATCGACTTCGAGTTTGCGTGTGTTTCCTGTCGGAATAACGCGCGTGTAGTCCGGGAATGTGCCGTCGATGACCTTAGATGTCAACGTGATCGTAGGTGTCGCGAACCGGATCTTAGTTTCAGATACGGACACGGCGATCTGCATGTCGTCGTCATCAAGCAGCTTGCGCAATTCGCCAACGGTTTTGCGGGGTACGATGACCCCAGCCATGTCTGCCGCACCTTCAGGCAATTCCGCGTCGATCCGCGCAAGGCGGTGGCCGTCGGTTGCAACGCAGCGCAGCACCTTACCGCCGTCCGCGTCGGACACGTGCATGTAGACACCGTTTAGGTAGTAGCGTGTTTCTTCGGTCGAAATCGCGAACTTGGCTTTGTCGAAAAGACGGCGCAGCGTCGGCGCAGGCGCCGAGAAATTCGCGGCGTATTCGGATGATGCCATGACGGGAAAATCTTCTTTTGGCAGTGTCGCCAAAGAGAAATTCGACCGACCTGCTTCAATCGTCAAACGGCCAGATGCGCCATCTTCGGTCAGCGTGACCAAGGCACCGTCAGGCAATTTGCGGACGATTTCGTTCAGCGTGACGGCGGCGACAGTGGTCGCGCCAGCGCGTTCGACCTTAGCAGGTGCTTTGTCGACGACTTCGATATCAAGATCGGTCGCGCGGAACATCACATCATCGCCATTGGCTTCGATCAGGACGTTCGCAAGGATCGGAATCGTGTTGCGTCGTTCAACGACGGATTGTGCTTGTGCCACGGCCTTCAGCAATGCCGCCCGTTCAATACTGAATTTCATGTCCCATGCTCCGCAATTAGGCGTGCTTTGTGCCGCCGGGAGTTGAAAACTATCCTATATCCCAGCAGGCTCAAGCGTTTTGTTGGACTGTTGCCGCGTTGGAGGGCAGCGTCAAGGCGTGGGCGGCTTATTCCGACAAAGCGCGACGCAGAAGTTCCACATCATCAGCCATTTGACTGTCGGTTGCTTGCAGTTCTTCGATCTTTTTCACGCCGTGCATGACGGTTGTATGATCGCGGCCGCCAAAACGACGCCCGATTTCCGGCAAGGACCGGCTTGTCATGGTTTTCGCAAGATACATCGCGATTTGACGCGGACGTGCCAAGGTGCGCACCCGCTTTGGCCCGATCATGTCAGACAGGCGGATGTTGTAGTGTTCAGATACCTTGCGCTGGATTTCTTCGACCGTGACCTTACGATCAGATGCTTTCAGAACATCAGCTAAGCAGTCTTGCGTCAGCTCAAGGTTAATTTCGCGACCGACCAGCGATGCGAACGCGAACAGGCGGGTCAAAGCGCCTTCCAGCACGCGCACGTTGGTGCTGATCCGGTGAGCAAGGAATTCGAGAACGCCGTCGGCCATTTCGATGCCTTGATACATCGGCGCGTATGCTTCGGCTTTGGCCTGAAGGACACCGAGACGCAGTTCGTAGTCGGTCGGGTGTAGGTCAACGACAAGACCACATTGCAGGCGGGATTTGATGCGCTCTTCTAGGTCCTTAATTTCGCCCGGAGCACGGTCAGCAGATATGATGATCTGCTTGCCAGCGTCGACGAGCGCGTTGAACGTGTGGAAGAATTCTTCTTGCGTGCTGTCTTTGCCTGCAAGGAACTGAACGTCGTCGACCATCAGAATGTCGACTGAGCGGAACAAATCCTTAAAGTCCATCATTTTGCGATCACGCAGGGCCGTAATGAAACGATACATGAACTGTTCGGCGGACAGGTACAGAACGTTCAGGTGCGGCTGCTGACTGCGCAATTCGTGGGCGATCGCGTGCATCAAGTGCGTTTTGCCAAGGCCAACGCCACCATAAAGGAACAGCGGGTTAAAGCTGACAGGACCACCTTCGGCCACACGACGAGCGGCGGCATGGGCGAGTTCGTTTGGCTTGCCGACAACGAATGTGTCGAACGTAAACCGTTTATCAAGACCGGCAGTGGATGCTTCAGCACGTGGTGCTGCTGATGGCGTGCGGACGTCTTTTGTGACGGCCGCTGCGCGACGTTCCCCACCAACCGCAAAACTAAGGCGGTCAATGCTTTGATCTGCTTCGCGCATCTTGTGCAGAATCAGATCAGAGAAATTCTGTTTGACGTAGTTACCGATAAAAGTCGTTGGTGCGTTTAAAGTCGCGACGCCACCATTCAAACCGCCGAACTCTAATGGTTCGATCCAATTGGAATAGCTGTTGGCGCCAAGAACCTCTTCCAAAGTTCCAAGTACACGTGCCCACGTATCGTTCGTCATTTAATTCGGTGTCCCACTGTCTTTTGTCGTCACGAGCCCCCACAGCTCGCGTTTGTTACTCTTTAGGCGCAAACGTTTCCGGATCGGTTGCCATCGAGCAGCCGTCGCAAACAACTTGCATTCTGCGGTGAAATCTTTGACGCGCCAGGCAGCGCAGGATTCACGAACAGTACATTCTTGAAGACAGACAACTTCCACCGCACATGCGGCTTCACATCGACACAAACCTGACCTCGGTGCTTAGTTTGCCCTAAGCATCGTTTCTTGGCTGCATGAGAAAGGCCCTTGTTACGATTGGCAGTTTTGGCGCTGCAACAAAGACGGGTTTCTCTCATGTCCCCCCGTGCGACCCGAGTCGCATGCACAAGTTACCAATCCACACATGGCCATTTCAACAGAACAACGGTCTTGACTCTAAGTGGACCCGAAAAGAATCTATGAAGCCCCGCGAAGGCCTTTGGAATTGCTGGATTTGCACGTTCAAATAGAAAAGGCGCGCCGATACGGGCGCGCCTTTGATAAGCTCTTGCTGGTGACATTTCGACAACGATTCTATCGTCGCCGATGTCTGGCTGATTTAGCCGAGCGCCTTCACACGGGAAGACAAGCGGGACATTTTACGTGCCACTGTGTTCTTGTGGAAAACGCCTTTTGTCACGCCGCGCATCAGTTCTGGCTGTGCAATTTTCAGTGCTGCTTGTGCTGCTGCTTTGTCGCCGGATGCGATTGCTTCTTCAACTTTGCGCAGCTCTGTGCGGATGCGTGAACGGCGCATTTTGTTGATTGCGAAACGTGCTTCGTTCTGACGGGCGCGTTTTTTTGCCTGTGGTGAATTCGCCATGATGCGTACCTTTGTCTAAGCCCTATGATCGGGCAATTAAATATCATCTGCGCAATCGGCCCGACCGGGTTTTAGAACCGGCTGATTCTGGCCAAAGCGGGCCTCACACGCATTTCTGAAGCGGCGTATAGGCATATTTCCCTCGGAAAGGAACCCCTAAACGCCGCTTGAGTTCTTACTTGTCGCGGAACTGTGCTTCGCGCTTTTCTTGGAAGGCGGCCATCCCTTCGGATTGGTCTTCTGTCGCGAACAAGGACTGGAAAAGCCGACGTTCGTAGTTAACGCCTTCGGCCAGTGTCGTTTCGTAGGACCGGTTGACGGCGTCTTTTGCGGCAATGGTCGCGATCTGCGATTTTTCAGTGATCTTGACGGCTGCTGCCCGTGCTTCGTCCAGCAGCTTTTTGGCAGGTACCACACGGCTGACAAGGCCCGAACGTTCAGCTTCTTCAGCGTCCATAAAACGCCCTGTCAGGTGCATATCCATCGCTTTGGATTTACCTACGAACCGTGTCAGGCGCTGCGTCCCACCGATACCGGCGATGACGCCAAGGTTAATTTCGGGCTGACCGAATTTGGCGTTATCAGCGGCGATGATAAAGTCGCACATCATCGCAAGTTCACAACCACCACCCAGCGCGTAGCCCGCAACAGCGGCAATGATGGGTTTCCGCGTATTGTTGAAACGCGTGGCTTCCGGCGTGAAGAAATTCTGCATGAACATGTCAACGAAGGACTGATCCGCCATTTCAGTGATGTCAGCACCGGCTGCGAAGGCTTTGGGCGAACCGGTGATGATGATGCACCGCACCTTGTCGCTCTTGTCCGCGTCTTCCAGAGCTGAGCAAACCTCGCCCAGCAGTTTCTGATTCAACGCGTTCAGCGCATCTGGGCGGTCCAGCGTGATGGTGGCGACGTAATCTGTCACATCAACGTTGATCGTCTCATAAGCCATGCAAAGCAGTCCAAGTTGTTTCTCAGACCCCTGTTGTTGGCGAAACTTTTACAGCGGATCAAGCTATCTTTGGCATTGCGGACAAAAGAAACTTGAGCGTCCCGATTGCACGATTCGCGCAATGTGTTTGGTACAATCGGGGTTTACGCAGGGTTCACTTTCGCGGTCATATACTTGAAAACCATGCTGAAAATAGCCCAATTCCCCGTCGGCCTGTCTGTAGTCTTTTAACGATGATCCGCCTGCTGCGATGGCTTCTTCCAGCACTGCACGAATAATGGGCACGAGCCCCGCCACCCGCTTTGCCGCAATTTGTCCGGCTTTGCGTTTAGGGTGAATGCCTGCGCGAAACAGCACTTCGCAGACATAAATATTACCAAGACCAGAAACGATTCTTTGGTCCAAAAGCGCAGATTTGATCGGCGTATTCCGATTGCTGAGGCGTTCAATAAGATACGAATCGTTAAAACCATTGCTTAGTGGTTCGGGGCCCAGGTCGCGGATCAGCCAATGATCGTCTTGTACGTCGGTTTGCATCAAATCCATCGCACCAAAGCGGCGTGCGTCGTTGAATGTGATCCGAACGCCGCTGTCCAGATGCAGGACAACATGGTCATGCTTGGCCGGGGCAGGGTGTGCGTGATGGAAATCACCGACGGTATGCCCTGAAATCAGCATGCGCCCAGACATGCCGAGGTGGATCAGCAAACTTTCCTGACTGTCCAAATCAACGAGGATGTACTTTGATCGACGGCGTAGGCCGAGCACCCGCCGGCCCGTCAGTCTTTCGGCCATTTTTTCAGGGAAAGGCCAGCGCAAATCCGGCCTGTTCACATCGGCGTGCGCGATCACGGCGCCTTCCATCACAGGAGCCAAACCGCGACGGACTGTCTCGACCTCTGGTAATTCCGGCATGGCGTGCTTTCCTTATGGTGTGCGGACGTTGTATGCCGCAGTTGGCGTCCTATACTTGGGGCGAAGAATAGAGGACGGCAAGCCCATGACAGACGACAAAACCACGCATTTTGGGTTCGAAACTGTTCGTGAAGAAGAAAAAGCAGGGCGTGTGCAAGGCGTGTTTTCTTCGGTCGCGTCAAAATATGATGTGATGAATGATGTTATGTCGGTTGGCATCCACCGCATTTGGAAAGATGCGATGATGGATTGGCTGGCCCCGCGTCCCGGTCAAAAGCTGCTCGATGTTGCCGGTGGTACTGGCGACATTTCGTTCCGTTTTCTAAAACGGGCAGGTTCCGGCCATGCGACGGTGCTTGATTTGACTGAACCTATGTTGGTCGAAGGCCGCAAGCGCGCCGAGGCCGATAATATGTCGGACAGCCTGGATTGGGTCGTTGGCGACGCGATGGCGCTGCCGTTTGAAGACAATACGTTTGATGTTTACACGATCTCTTTTGGCATCCGGAACGTGACCCGCCCACAAGAAGCGCTGAACGAAGCGTTCCGCGTTTTGCGCCCCGGTGGCCGGCTGATGGTTCTGGAATTTTCGCAGTTGCCGAACCCGATGATGCAGGCTGCCTATGACGCCTATTCGTTCAATGTGATCCCCAAAATGGGCAAGCTGATTGCGAACGATAGTGAGAGTTATCAATACCTTGTCGAATCTATTCGTAACTTTCCTGATCAAGAAACGTTCTTGGGCATGGTACGCGCTGCCGGGTTTGAAAATGCGAAATATCGCAACATGACGCTTGGTGTTGCCGCCCTGCATTCCGGGTGGAAGCTCTAGATGCGTGGTCCACACAACATTATTCGTCTGATCCGAACTGGTGCTACGTTTGAGCGTACGGGCGCAATGAAGGTTGTGCTTGAGGCACTCGATGCGCCGCCGTTGGTGAAGGGCGTATTTCGGACGATTGTTTGGCCGTTTCAATGGCTTGGGTATAAAGGTGACGTGAACGTCCCGCCTGTCCCGCGGGCATTGACGGCACTAGGGCCAGCTTACATCAAATTTGGGCAGATCTTGTCGACGCGTCCTGACGTTGTCGGCAACGACATGGCAATCCAGTTACGTGTTTTGCAGGACAAGCTGCCACCATTTTCGATGAAAGAGGCGAAAGACGAAATCGCACGTGAGCTTGGCCAAACAGTAGATCAGCTGTTTTCAACGTTTTCCGAACCCGTGGCCGCTGCATCTTTGGCGCAGGTTCACAAAGCCCATTTGGTCGAAACTGGCGAAGCGGTGGCGATCAAGGTTCTGCGTCCAGGGATCGAAAAAGCATTCCGCAAAGACATCGATGCATTCTATTTCGCGGCCAAAACCATCGAAATATTATCGCCGTCGTCCCGTCGCCTGCGTCCTATGGAAGTGATTACGCATTTTGAAGGCGTCGTGCTGGGCGAGCTTGATTTGCGTTTGGAATCCTCAGCGGCGTCGGAATTCGCCGACAATACTGCGGGAGACGCAGGTTTTTCTGTCCCTCGTGTTCGGTGGCATCTATCCGGACGGCGCGTTATGACGCTTGATTGGGCCGAAGGCGTGAACGCGGGTGATAATGACGGGATCGACGCCGCCGGCCACAGTCGCGAAGAGCTTGCGACGCGGGTGTTACAGATGTTCCTGAACCACGCGTTGCGGGACGGGTATTTCCACGGCGACATGCATCAGGGTAACCTGAAAATCGGAGCGAACGGCGATATCATCGCATATGATTTCGGGATCATGGGGCGTATCGATGAATACACGCGCCGCGTCTACGCCGAAATTCTGTACGGGTTTATTCGTCGTGATTACAAACGTGTGGCGGAAGTCCATTTTGAGGCGGGATATGTGCCGGCCAATCGGGACGTTGATGAATTCGCCCGTGCCCTGCGTGCGGTGGGCGAACCCATCTTTGGCATGGATGCGACCAGAATTTCGATGGCGCGGCTTTTGTCTTATCTTTTCGAAGTGACGGAACGCTTCGGAATGGAGACGCGAACCGAACTGATCCACTTACAGCGCACAATGGTTGTGGTGGAAGGCGTCGCGCGATCCATGAACCCGAAGATGAACATCTGGGAAGATGCGCGTCCTATTGTCGAGGCGTACATCAAAGACAGCATCGGTCCAAAAGCTGTTCTGCAGGATTTGATGAAGACCGCAGTCGTCTTGTCTCGGTACGGTTCACGGTTGCCTGCAATGGCCGAAGCGGCGGTTATCCGGCAATCCAATCCAGATCACGTACCGGAACCAAGTAGCCGTCGCGCCTCTATCGGGTATTTCCTTGCAGGGGTTGGCGCGACGGCATTCATTGGTTGGATACTGCAAACGATCTAAGTATTTGCTGCGCGGATGGCAGACACGTCACTTGCCGGCACGGTTGACCCGCCTTCGAAAACAACAAGCGTATCGCCTGCAGGCGTTTTTTGTACTTCGCGAACGGTGGCATAGACGGCGGCTTGTGTTGTTTCGACTAAGGTGTCGCCATCGAAGCTTTCGATGTCGAAGCTGTATAATCCCGACGCGAATGGAACACCGTTTGCGTCCACGCCCGCCCACTCAATAGGGTCGTCGGAACTTGGTTTGGTGAAACGTGCAACTTCAAATCCGTTCGCGTCTTTAACGACGACATCCATTTCCGTCGCGTTGTTCGTCGGCGAAGGAAAGAGCATTACGGGCGCGCCGCTAAACTGAACTGGTGTGGCGGCCCGCGCCTCTTTGCCAACCCAATCAGCCATTTGCGCGATACCGGACAAGCCTAACTGAGCCTTCAAGTCCTTTAGGATATCGTTGGTTTGGACCTGTTGTTCCACATTCGAAAACGTGGCGAGCTGCACAGCATAGTCGGAAGAATCAACTGGATTGAGAGGATCTTGATTTTGCATCTGAACAGTCAGCATCTTCAAAAAAGTCTGAAAATCTGAACTGATTCCGTTCGTCGATTCGGTCGGTGGTGTGATGACGTTTTGAGCTGTCTTGCTGGTTTGGGTGTTTGATATTTCCATTTTGTCCTCATAGGCGCAAATCGAGACGTGCGTCGGGCGCACTATCGGTATGAAGTTGTTCCGGTTGAGCCAAGCTGGTTGGTTCGACCTTACTCGGCTCATCTGCTTTATCTTGATCTCTAAAATTGTCTTGGCCGGGACCGTCGCCGCCGAAGTCGAAGGTCATCGATTCATACCCCAAGGCTTGAAATTCTTGGGCGAGCTCTGTGATGTGTCGGCGCATAATTTCTGCCGTTTCTGGGCGTTCTGCCAGAATAGTCATTGCCATAACGCCATCCGCATTGCGCAATGACATGCGGACGGGCCCTAATTCTTCTGGGTTCAGGCGAATCGTTGTTGATCCGTCGTTCTGTTTGGTAATTTGGGTGGCGAGTTGCTGCACAATGCTTTTTGCCTCGTGAGAATTCAAGTTTTGGACTACCTGAGCTTGTGGTGGAGACGGGACATGTTGCCGTGACTCAGTCTCTGCCAATCTAATTGGTTCGATTGAAACGGGCATAAACTGCCGTTTATCATCAACGCCGAATGGGATTGGCGATTGATTGGTTCTGGAAATTGGGTTTCTGGTAATTCCGATTTTGACTGGTGTGTCCGATACGCTCACCCGTTGGGGCGTCGCGCTGCGTTGGTTTGTCTCTGCCAATTGTTTATCGGGACCACGCTTCTCCGGTTCCTGGGCGTATTTTGAAAGGGGCTTGTCGGAGGTATTTTCAGTGACCATTCGAATCGGCGCGACCGCATCTTTTTGCGTATCGGTCTTCGTCTGAGATTGGTGAGGCTCTGGCCCCGCCGGTCGTGCCTTAGCGGTTTCGATGCGCTGTAACGCATTGAGTTGGGTCGTATGGATAATGGAGCGCACACTTTTGCCATCTTCGTTCGGGGCAGGCTTTTGTTGAAGTGTTTCTGTGGTGCTAGTTTTCGGATTTTCTTGTATGGACGCAGCGGTGCGTCGCTCTGCGGCGCTGGTCGGATTTGCAGGATAGTCGCTTCCCTTGATTTTCTCATCATGTTTCTGACTGAGCGTAGCCGGTTCTTTGATATTCTTGGGCTGCGGTACGCCAGTATCAGCGTGAGCTGCGTTGGAAATCGGCTGATTGATGGAGTGTTGCTGTTGCGTCGGTAGTATTTCCGCTAATTCTTTCAGATTAAATGGTGTGGTCGAAGTCGGTTCAATTAATGTGTTAACAATTTCGGGGGAGACCGGAACATCGCTTGGCGGCCGCTGAGACAAAATATTTCTGTGATCGGATGCCATCGGATTTTTAGGTTTATTATCAGCCATAATTTGTTCAAAGTTGACCGAAGCGATTGAAGAATCGCCTTCCACGTCAATTGAAACGATAACAGTCGCTCTCCTTGCGCTATCCGTCTGAAGTTTAGTGTTTGCAATATCTGTCATCGGTTCTCCGACATTTGGTCGCCTCTTCATTGCAACAGTTGATTACTAAATCTTTACCGAAATGGCGAATATTCACCTGAAATGATGGAGAATCGGATGTTGATTAATGGTACTCAAGTTTCGCACAGCGGAAGCCCACCAATAAACGATAATCGTCAATTAAATGATCTTCGAAACGTAGTCGTAAAGCTTGAAGCAACATTTATTTCTGAAATGTTGAAGTCCGCAGGTGTTGGGGATTCTCGAGGCGACTTTGGCGGTGGAGCAGGTGAAGAGCAATTCGGTTCATTTTTACGAGATGCGCAGGCGCTTGAGCTGGCAAAAAGTGGGGGTTTTGGGTTGTCTGAGACGCTATTTGAAGCAATGAAGGGACGTTTTGATGACCTCAAATCAGATTGATGAACTGCTTGGGCTTTTTGAAAAAGAAAGGCAGGCCGCGCTTACAGTTGATCTCGACGGGCTGGCGGATCTTGCGAAGCAGAAGGAATTGCAAATCTGCCGATTGGATATTTCAGTTCTAAATAGCGAGAATTCCGAAAAGGTAGGGAGTGAGCTGCGCCGAAACCAAGCCATCCTTGCTGCAATGATCAAGGGTGTGCAGTCCGCTCGTAGCCATTTGAAGCAAAGCTATGTGAGTCCGGAGGAAGTGAATATCTATAATAAATCTGGATCGCTTCAGGTTGTACGCGAACCGCAAATGCGAAATTCTAAAAAATTCTGACTTTTATTCAATTTTGACCGAATGTATTTTTGATCGTTAATTACTTGTTCAAGATAGTGTTGGCATAAGAGCTGCAATCCAGAACGGACAATCCGCGAAATGCGAATTGTAAATCGTCAGAACGGCGTAGTTAGCCGATCCGATAGGGTCGAAATCCTAAATCATGCGCAAAAGGCGCAAACAAAGGGCCCAAAAATATGTCCAGTATTTTGACTAACAATAGCGCGATGGTTGCACTTCAGACACTGAAGTCAGTCAATAGCAATCTAGCTGATACTCAATCTGCGATTTCCACAGGTAAATCCGTAGCGAGTGCGAAAGACAACTCGGCCGTGTGGGCGATTTCCAAAGTAATGGAATCCGACGTCAAAGGTTTCAAAGCGATATCCGAAAGTCTGTCGCTGGGGCAATCTACTGTTGCGGTTGCCCGCAATGGTGCGGAGAAAATCACAGACTTGCTGAATGACATCAAGGGTAAGGTCATTTCCGCTAACGAAGAAAATTTCGACGGTGATAAACTTCAGGCGGATCTTGCATCGCTCCGCGATCAGATTACTTCGATCACAGGCGCTGCCCAATTCAATGGTCTAAACTTGCTAGGCAACAAGGACGGTGGCACCGATTTGGCGACGTCCTTGGCCAAAGTTGGCAGTTCGGAAGTGAATGTCTTGTCCTCGCTGGATCGGTCAGCAGATGGCAGCGTTGCATCCTCAACGATCACTGCCCAAAAAGCTGACCTCGGGACGCAAGCCCTAACACTCGGGACAGGAACGGATATCGCGGCTACCGCAATGGTCGTTTCCGGTGCTGCGGCCGTAAGCGGTGGTACGGCAACAATTACAATTGCTGGCGATACCGCGGCATCCCGCGGTGGTAACGCTGTGCTTGCGGGCGATAGCTACCAGCTGACGGCGGCTTCGTTGGGAACGAGCGAAGATGTTGAGTACGTTGCGCGCGATGGTGATACTTTGACGGACATCGCCAAGGCGCTGGAAGCGCGTGCCTCTTTCCAAGCAAAGTCTGACGGTTTGGATATTGAATTCTCTCGTTCTGGTGCGACCCTGACGCTGACGAATAACAGCACGACCGCAGTAACGGCCGTTGGTGCTGTAACGTCGGCTGGTACAGCTGGCGGCGGGCTTGAATTGCTGGATAAGGTCGATGTTTCAACGTTGGATGGCGCCAAGGCGTCACTTGCTGCTTTCGAAAGCCTCGTTCAAACTTCTATTGATGCGGCTGCTCAGTTTGGTTCGACCGAAGGCCGTATTGAAATCCAAAGTGAATTTGTTTCATCGCTTTCTGACAGCTTAAAGTCGGGGATCGGCGCTCTCGTCGATGCAAATATGGAAGAGACGTCAGCTCGCTTGCAGGCGCTGCAGGTTCAGCAACAGCTTGCGGTTCAATCGTTGTCAATTGCGAACCAGGCTCCTCAGTCCATCCTGTCACTATTCAGATAACTGAATGGTATGGGGAGGGGCGATTTCTCGCCCCTCCCTTTCAATAGTCGGAAGCGGTAGCGCCGTTTGCCGCTTCGTTTCGTATCGGAAGGACCTACCGTGAACGCAGTTGAACTTGCTCGGCAGGCTTATGCCCCCACCAACAATCCTTTGAAATCTGAGCGCAGTATCGAAGCGCAGGTCATCGGAAAAATTACCGCTAAGCTTCGCTTAGCCGCAGTTCGCCGTGAAAATGATTTCCCCGCATTTGTTGACGCACTCAGTAAAAATAGGCAGCTGTGGAATTTGTTAGCCACTGATGTTGCGGGCGCGAAGAATGATTTATCACCTACGTTAAGAGCGCAAATCTTCTATCTAGCGGAGTTCACAGATTTACATACCGCAAAGGTACTGCGAGGTGACGCAACTGCTGAGGCTCTTGTCGAGATAAATACCTCGATTATGCGCGGGTTGAACGTTGGGCAGGGTAATTAGATGTCCGGGTTGGTATTAAAACTTAACCCCAAAGAACGTGTTTTGGTGAACGGCGCGGTCATCGAAAATGGTGATAGACGCAGTCGACTGTCAATTCTAACCCCGAATGCAAATATATTGCGCCTTCGCGACGCGCTGCGGCCGGATGAAGTTAACACGCCTGTTCGAAGGGTATGTTATGTCGCACAGCTCATTTTGTCAGGAGACGCCTCGGTCGATGAGGCGAAAATACAAATTCTGAACGGCATAGAGCAGCTTAGCCAGGCTCTGAGAGACCCTGATAGCCGGGAGCAACTATCAGCGGCCACCGATGCAATCACCCAAAATGATTTTTATCGGGGATTGAAGGCGTTGCGCGCGCTGCTTCCGAGGGAAGCACGGTTGCTCGCGGTGCATTCGCAATGACTTTTCAACCTATTGTTCCGGCGGGCAGTTACGCAGGATGGTTGTTCTTAGAACGTACTTTGGAGGAACAGCAGGAATCTTTTGACGAAAGTTTCCCTGTTAAAAGAGCTACTGACTATTTTAGAGAAAACATATCGGATGTGCAAACAGCGGAACAGTTAGTTAATGACCGCGAAATGCTTTCAGTTGCTTTGGGCGCATTCGGTCTATCAGATGATCTGGACAATAAGTACTTTATTCAAAAAATATTGGAAGAGGGTACAATTGACGATGGTGCGCTAGCAAACAAGTTGTCGGACAGCCGATATGCCGAATTTTCGAGGGCGTTTGGTTTTGGCGACTTTTCGATTCCGCTGACGGCGACTTCTGTTGTTTCCGACAGCATTATTGACAGGTATCAGCGGCAATCTTTTGAGGCCGCTGTTGGAGAACAGGATAACCAGCTCCGATTGGTTCTTAATGTGGATAAGGCGATCGATGATGTAACATCTTCGGCTAGTTCGACCGACGCGCAGTGGTTTTCGTTACTAGGCAATGCGCCCCTACGTGAGGTAGTTCAAACTGCTTTAGGTCTGCCAAGCGAAATAGCGAGCGTAGATATTGATCAACAACTTGAGACATTTAAAGATCGCGCTGAATCCATATTCGGAACAGATGATGTAAATGAGTTCAACTCGGACGAGCTTCAGGAAAAAATGATACGCTTGTTCTTAATCCGATCGTCAGTCAGTGCCGGTGCCGGAATATCAAGCGGAAGTATTGCGCTGACCCTGTTGGGCAACCAATAAACGATACCTTCAAGGCGTGATGTTGGGTATCGTGCGGTTCAATGCGTCGAAATGTTGGGAAACCCCTCGGTTGTCCCGAACCGCCAGATAAGTTTCGAGGCCTTCATGGTACTCAATCGCTTCATCGACCTTTTTGTCTGATCCCTTCACATAGAGGCCTGCTTGAATCATTAGTTCAGCGTTCTTGTAATTACTCATGTGTTCTCGCGCCCTTGCGATCAGGGCATTTTCATGCCGTTCCGCAGCCGCGGGCAGGGATCTAGAGACGGACCGCAGTACGTCAATCGCTGGGAAACGTCCTTTTTCTGCTATTTCTCGGTCCATCACAACGTGACCATCTAAAATCCCTCGTAAGATATCGGCAATAGGTTCTTCCATGTCGGATCCGGCGACCAATACAGAGAAAATAGCTGTAATATCTCCGGACGTTTCTGTTCCGGGCCCCGCTCTTTCGCACAGATTTGCGACTATCGGGACCATTGATGTGGGGAAGCCTCTTAATGAAGTTGGTTCTCCGGCAGCAACGGCAATTTCTCGATGTGCTTCGCAAAACCGGGTCACTGAATCGGCAAACAGCACTACATGCATTCCCTTGTCTCTGAAGTGTTCAGCAACGGCCATTGCAGAAAGGGCGCAGCGGTACCGCAACTGAGGTGCCCTATCAGAGGTCGCAGCGACGACGATTGCACGTTTCATCCCCTCGGGACCGAGAACATTCTCGAGAAAGTGTACAAGTTCTCGCCCGCGTTCGCCTATAAGCGCGATGACAATTAGATCGGCAGAAATACTTTTGGCGAGATCCGCGATCAACGTCGATTTACCGACACCAGACCCTGCAAAAAGGCCGATCCTTTGCCCTCTGACTAAAGGCAAGAAGGTGTTAAAAACCGCGAGCGACGTTTCTAATCGTTTGCCCATTTGCCGTCGGGCATGTGCCAGTGGTGGAGTACGACGTAAAGATGCAATTTGCACGCCCTGTACGAGCGGCAGGCCATCCAGAGGTTGACCGTCTGGATCGATGACCCTTCCGATCCAGCTATCGTCAGGCGCAAAACGGACGGGTTGATTGAGTTGCACACGGTCGCCCAATTTGACGCCTTCTAAGCCATCTTCGACGAGAACGTGAACTTTGCCATTGGACATGCGGATAATTTCGCCATTTACGCGCCGATCCCCCGACAATATCGAAATCGGATCGCCGAGCCCCGCAAGTTGCGAAAGTCCGGAAACTTGGATAGCTGATCCGCTAATTTCTGCAATTCTTCCAATGGGATGCGTTGGCGTCAGTGTCTGAATGGCATGAGCGACGTTGCCGAGAAATGTATTGTTCATCGTGATCCTTTGGATTTGAGACAACTTCTTTTTAAGGAATCACCGTTAAAGCTTCGTTGAAGTCACACGAGGGAGAACCCCGATGTATCAAAATCTGGAATTATTTCAGACATCCGGCGCAATGGCGCGACATGCGGGAAGCCGTCAGGCTGTCGTCGCGCAAAACATTGCTAACGCAGACACGCCGGGATTTCGCGCATTGCAGGTTCCGTCATTTTCGGAAGCCGTCACAAACAGCGGTGTCGGCACGATGAAGATGACGCGATCCAATCATTTGCACGGCGACACTAAAGCGGCGGCGGTCGCAAGAGTGACAGAGTCCTCTGCGGAACCTGCACCCAACGGAAACTCTGTTTCGATCGAAGATGAAATGCTCCACTCTGTTGAAGTCACACGAGAGCATTCACGCGCGCTCGCGATCTATCGCCACGGCCTGACCGTCATCCGTGCAACGTTAGGGCGCTAGATAATGGCGTATGACTTTTCAGAAGCGATGTCCGTCGCATCAAGTGGCATGAAAGCGCAGGCGAGTCGTTTGCGCCATGTTTCCGAAAACATCGCGAATACCGATACGCCCGGGTATCGCCGAAAAACGGTATCGTTCGAAGAGACGTTGCGCGGGCCTGATCAAGGAACTGTCGAAATTGGCAACGTCCGCCTCGACCAAAGCAACCTCAATCGCGTTTTTGACCCCAACCATCATTTGGCAGATGAGAATGGCTTTTACGATGGATCAAATGTGAATCTTCTCATTGAAATTGCAGACGCCCGCGAAGCGCAACGAAGCTACGAGGCGAACCTCAAAATGTTCGATCAAGTTCGACAAATGTCGACTTCACTCATGGATTTGCTCAGAAGATAAGGAATAGTCAGAATGGATATTCGAAACACAGTCGCCGCTCAGAATTATGCTGCGACCAAAGCTGTTACAGGCGCTGACCCAGCCGCTGCGGGGGGCGTGGTATTCGACACGGCGAAAGATTTCATCTCTACGCTGCAACAAAGCGAAGCGACGGCTGTTTCCGCGATGACATCCGGTGCGGACCCCCATTCGTTAGTACAGGCCTTAGCGCAGACGGAAATTGCCGTTCAATCTGTCGTGGCCGTGAGGGACAAGGTTGTTGAGGCATATCAGGAACTGCTGCGGATGCCGATCTGATGATGTCCGAAGCCCTGTTTTATGACACGTTGAGAGCTGGTCTTTGGACTGCCTTTGTCGTGTCAATTCCGATTTTGACAGTCGCGTTGACGGTCGGACTTGTCATTGGCCTGTTCCAAGCGCTGACGTCAATTCAAGAAATGACGCTGACTTTTGTGCCGAAACTTGGCGCAATCGTAGCGGTTTTTTGGGGGACGATGGGGTTCATGTCAGAAACACTTGTTAGCTTTTTTCAGGCGACTTTGATGCCCGTCATAATCGGAGGTTAGTGATGGATAATGCGACCTATGCTGCGCTTACCCGCCAGTCGGGATTGGCGAATGAATTGCGTGTCGTTGCCAATAATATCGCGAACGCGTCGACGACAGGTTTTCGTGCGGAAGGCGTAGTCTTTTCCGAATACGTCAACGTACTCAGCAATGATCACGACTCCCTATCGATGGCGAGCGCGCGCGTTCGTGAAACCAACGACGCGCAAGGGCTATTGAAACAGACCAATGCGACATTTGATTTGGCTATCGAAGGCGAAGGTTTTTTTCTCGTCCAGACACCGGCTGGTGAACGTCTGACTCGTGCTGGTCATTTTACACCCAATGCGAACGGCGACTTGGTGGATGCTGATGGCTTTCCGGTGCTGGATGCTGGCGGTGCACCAGTGTTTGTTCCAACCGGTGCTGGCCCGGTCGGCATCGGGGCGGACGGGGTTATCAGCGCGGGTGGTCAGCTGGTTGGGCAGATTGGTGTTGTCGTGCCTACGAATCCACTTGGTTTGATCCGCGAAGGCGGCACACGTTTCGAAGCCCCGGATGGGTTTGATCCCGCACAAGAGGCGCGAGTTGTTCAGGGGTTTCTTGAAGGATCAAATGTGAATCCCACGCAGGAAATCGCGCGGATGATTGAAGTGCAACGCGCCTACGAGTTGGGCCAAAGTTTCTTGGACAAAGAAGACGAGCGTATCCGCGCCGTCATGCAGGCGTTAGGTCGCTAAAGGAGTATTAAGATGCGAGCACTACAGATTGCGGCTGCAGGTATGGCGGCTCAACAAACTCGGGTTGAAGTGATTTCAAACAACCTCGCGAACATGAATACGACTGGCTACAACGCGCGGCGTGCGGAGTTTGCTGACCTTCATTATCAACAAGTTGCCCGACCCGGGACGATAAACGCGACAGACGGAACTATTCTGCCGACAGGTATTCAAATGGGTTTGGGGGTGCGACCAACAGCCGTTTCGATGATCTTGGCGCAAGGTACTGTCGCACAAACCGGCGGGGATCTAGATGTTGCGATCGAGGGGCGCGGATATCTTGAGGTCACGCTCCCGAATGGGACAGCCGCATATACGCGTGACGGCGGTCTGAAACGCACAGGTGATGGGCTTATTGTGACGACGGATGGTTATCCGGTTGTCCCCAATATTACGATTCCGCAAGAGGCACAGTCGATTTCGATCAATGCCGATGGTGAAGTTTACGCATTCTTCAATGATCGTGTCGAACCGGAACAATTAGGCCAGTTGAATCTTGCAGGTTTCACAAATCCCAAAGGACTTGAGGCGATCGGGTCTAACAATTTCGTAGAAAGCCCGGCGTCTGGCCCCCCGACCATATCCGCGCCTGGTGTCGATGGTCTTGGCACTTTCCGGCAAGGTTACGTTGAAGAAAGCTCGGTCGATCCGGTTAAGGAAGTGACCGACCTGATTGAGGCCCAGCGGGGGTACGAGCTGAACTCTAAGGTCATATCTGCAGCCGACCAGATGCTTGGCGCAACGGTGCAGATCCGATGATTAGAATGTTGGTCTGTCTCATCCTTAATGCTTCTATTGCCAGTGCAGATGTCTTGGTTGCTACTCGTGTAATCCCTGCAAATGCGGTTATTTCGGCCGATGATATACAATTGCGAGATGTTTCCGCGCCTAGCGGCATCCAAGACCCCAATCGGGTCATCGGAATGGAGGCGCGCAAAGCGCTATTCGCGGGGCGACCTATATTGAACACAGATATAGGCGTACCTGCGGTTGTTGAACGTAATCAACTGGTTCAGCTTGTTTTTAGTCGTAGTGGCTTGGTCATCAGGGCCGACGGTCGTGCGATGGGGCGGGCGGGCCCCGGAGATATTGTACGTGTCATGAACCTCGCGTCGCGCTCTCTAGTAACCGCAAAAGTCGATGCAGAGGGGGTTGCTCATGTTTTGCAATAAAGCTCCAATCTTGCACGCCCTAGCCGCACTTTTCATCTTCTCGGCATGTTCATCCACACCAATCGCAAGCGCCCCACCACTTACCAACCCGAACGCAACGCAAGAACGTTCGGCATTTGCTGCTTTTCCAAGTCCGGACCGACTTCCTCCGGCTGGCATGCGAAATGTAACGTCGGCATCGCTCTGGTCTAGGGAAAGAGGTTCGCTGCTGGGTGATCGACGGGCCGTCGAAGCCGGTGACATTTTGACAGTGGTCATTGAGATTGACGAAAGTGCCGAAATTTCAAATGCATCTGACCGCGCGAGATCTGCCTCGCAAGACTTGGGGGTTCCACAACTTTTTGGCCTTCCGCAGCGCATCGACAATGCGGCTCCTGAAGGAGTATCGTTGGCTAGTGCCGTGTCGGTGAATTCGCAAAGTTCGTCAAACGGCAACGGAAGCGTAAGCCGAAATGAAAAGTTAGAGCTGAGAGTCGCTGCTGCGGTCGTTGATGTCTTGCCGAATGGTGTATTGAGCATCGTTGGCAATCAAGAAGTGCGTGTGAATTTTGAATTACGAGAGCTGCTAGTGACGGGGTTCGTACGTCCAGCTGACATCACACGTCAAAATGAAATCACATATGACAAGATTGCCTCAGCGCGCATTTCCTACGGAGGAAGGGGGCAGATTACCGACGTGCAACAACCGCGCTATGGCCAGCAGGCACTAGAAGCTATTCTACCGTTTTAAGAGGTACTCATGAAACTGTTTTTGATACCACTCGTTTGCTTGGTTTTGGGCGTAGGCGGAGGAGTTGGGGCTGGAATCTTTCTTTTGCCGGACCCCGAACCTGAACCCGTAATAGCATCAACAGACGAAAGCACGGATAGTGTCGAAGAGCCGGCGGTAGAAAGTCCAGCTGATGTAAGTTTAGAAGTATCGGGCGTCGAATATATTGACCTAACCAACCAATTCATTGTGCCGTTGCTGATCGATGGTAAAGTCAGCGCCATTGTTGTTTTGGCAATTGGCCTAGAGGTAGCGGAAGGGACGATGCAGGAGGTCATGCTTGGTGAGCCAAAGTTGCGCGCCGCTTTCCTGCAAACACTTTTCAATCATGCCAACAATGGCGGATTTGATGGGAATTTCACTGCATTTTCCACTATGCAAACTTTGCGTCGGGAATTGTTACTTGTCGCCCAATCCATCTCAGGAAGTCGGGTATCAGACGTTCTGATTTTGGACGTTGTTCGTCAGGTGCCTTAACCTAAAAGCTCTTAAACAACATAAGCCTTGTATTAATTATCTTTCGCAATGGACTTGATTGCAAGGTACCGACCGTAGGACTTACTCAGTCGTTTCCGGGCTATCTCTTCTTGCCCTGTAAGGGTGAAACGTTCCATGTTAATTGTTGCCTGCGTGCGATCAATCCAACGCCCCCAGTGGAAGCTTTGGTTCTGGATCGTCGAGCTTGTCGAAGATTGCACGCCAAGGTGACGGCTATCATCTAGCCGACTGTTCATGTCCTGTAGGTCCTGGCACCGTTGAATGGTCAAACTTAACTTGTTTTGGTCGCTAAGATACTGAAGCCTAGAGATTTCCAGAATTTTTCTTAAGTTCATGCTCATAATCAAAATCTAATAATACTTAACGGATTGCGCGAAACGAATGGCGGCAGCGACGGCCTGATAGAAGTCAACGGGCACCTCGTCGCCGATTTGCGAGATGGTTGAAAGGTGTCGAGCTGTCGGAATATCGATGTGAACTGGAATGCCTGCGGACTCTGCAACTTGTTTGATCTTTAACGCGATTTCATCGATACCCTTCGCTACCACAATTGGTGCGTTTGATTTCGTTGGATTCCATTCAAGGGCAACAGCGTAATGTGTCGGGTTGACGATTACCACATCAGCGTTAGGAACATCATGTATCATTCTGTTGGTTGCAATGTCCAAAGCCCGTTGTCGACGCAAACTTTTGAAGTGAGGATCCCCTTCTGCATCGCGATGTTCGTCTTTGAGCTCCTGAAAGCTCATCATGTTCTTCTTCGTAAATTGAGAAACCTGCCAAACGTAATCAATTGCAGCGATTGCGGACGCAATCATACCTGTCACAATTAGCAACATCAGCGCTTTTTTGAAGATGAAGTTTATGCCTGCCCGGTCGCCTAGTCGCGACAAGTTTGAGATGTGATCTATTAAAGGTAAAATCAATGCGGTAAGTGCCGCTGAAAATAGAACCAGTTTAACGAAGCTTTTTAGGAACTCAAAAATTCCGTTCGTACCAAACTTTTTCTTAAAGCCAGCAACAGGTGAAATACGATCAAGCTTCGGTGCGATGTTTGACGCCACGAAGATGGCTGACCTTTGAACGGCTATCATAAGAACAATGACGATCAGTGGCCCCAGTATAAATGGCGCATTTCTTGATAGAACGCTCAGAATCTTCTCTTTAATCACGCTGTGATTGGACGATTGCGTTGCATTTATTTGTTCTAGCAAGGCCGGGGAAAAAAACGTACTGAGCGTGGCTGTTGTTTCCTTCATGATAGTTGCGCCAAAAATGAAGAGCACCAAGATCATCGACAGATAAGTAAGCGCGACACCAACCTCTTGCGATCTAGGAATTTCACCTTTCTTCCGCGCGTCGTCCAGCTTTTTTTGCGTTGGTTGGTGCGACTTTTCGTGTGAGTCCTCCATTCACTGAAAGCCCGAAATCGCAGCGATCGCGTATGCGCTTTTAAGCCATGTTTCCAGCATTGGACGCGCGGAAATGACCAATAGGCCGATGGAAGCAGCGATGATGCCAGGCGCACCAACGAAGCTAACTAATAACTGAGGCATGGCGCGGTTTATTGCGCCTAAAGTCATGTTATAAAAAAGTGATAGTGCCATGAAAGGCAGCGCAAGTTGGAACGCCAACGCATAACAATCGGATACTGCTTGGACCAAGATGTTGAGCGCATTGCCGGCATCCGGACGTATATTTGCCGGCAGCCACATGTACGATTGCAGGAAAAAAGCTGCTAGCTTATCGAGAAGTCCAGATAGCATTAATACAGCGATGCCGGAAATGGTCAGAATATTGCTAACGGTTGATTGTGCCTCGTTCGATACGGATCCGCCAAAAATTTGAGCGATTGAGCTGGATTGAGCAATAATCGTGCCGGCAATTTGGAGCGAAAATATACTCATCCTGATCGTTAAGCCAATCAGGAGCCCCTTAACCGCCTCACTCAGAAGAATTTCTGCGGCCCCGGCGTTACTAGGCGTGATCGCGGCAAAGTCAGTGAGGGCAAGTGGCGCGATAGTTATACTTAGCATCATCGCAAAACCGAGCTTGTACTGCGTGGGTACATAGGATGCGGAAACACCAGGTAACAGGAAGACTATGGCCGAAACTCGAGCAAAAATAGCTAGCAAGTTCATCGCGCCAGCTTGTTCCATAAGCTCGAAGATGATCGATAGATCGATCACGGATGGATCACTCCAACCAGATTCAAAGATACGTTTTGATCAATCTCATCATAAGAAAGTACCGGGTTGGAAATGCCTTTGGCCGAGAGAATACTGCTGATAAATTTTCGCCGCTTGCTTGTCGTTACAATTGCGGTCTGCGTCTTCGACTCACTTGCGGCCCCAATTGTTTCTGATGTTTTGTCCAACAGTTCTTGTAGTAGAGGAGGTGGAAGAGCGATTTCACCTCTTTGGTTCGCGTCCGCATTAATTTGATACGTGGCAAAAATCTTTTCCCACTCTTGGGCCAATTGAACCACATTGAGGTAGTCATTGTCGTCCTTTATCTTGTCCAGAATTTGGAAGCCTAAGCGGCTTCTGACGTGTTCATAAATGCTATCCCAATTTTTGCTAAATTGTTGGCCCTCTGCAATGGCTTCGATGATTAGCTGAAGGTTCTTAATGGATATGTTTTCGTCCAATAGCGAACGTGTGGTTCCGTGGAGTAACTCCAATGAAACTTTTTCAGGGATCATCGTGTCTAAAAACTTCTTATTTGCTGCAGCTCTACGTTCGTCCGCGATGACCGTCATCTCGTGTAGCCGTTCTTGGAGGGCGGACATGCTCAATATTTTGGAGAAATTCTTTTTAAGAATTTCTAACAGGTGGGTCGCCAATATTTCTGCGGGTCGAACAACGGTTAAGCCATTTAGAGTCGCCTCTTCTGCGCTTGCTGGTTCCACCCATATCGCGGGTGCGTTAAAGACAGGTTCAGTCACCTCTTCACCAACGATTGGCAACCCATCGGAATTGGATGTTAATACCATTTGAAGATCGGGCCTCAATTGATATCGACCGTGCGGCACACCCAGCAAGTTGATAACGTATTCACCTTCCGGTAACATAGGATTATCGGTCAGGTGAACTTCCGGTAACAGAATCCCATATTCACGAGCGACATATTTTCGTATGTTTGCTATTCTCATGTCCAGGCCAGTTATGTGATCCAAGGCCATTGGCGTGAGGTCATTTGCGAAATCGATGTGAATTTCATCGGTTTCTAAAAGGTTTGAAATGGATTGCTTGGGAGCTTCTGGCACAGGTGCTGTCTGGTCATTGGATATTTGCTCATTCTCTTCACGTTTGCTTTTTAAGCGTGACGCGCCTGCCAAACCGAGGACGATGGCACCAGCCAGAAATGGGACGAAAGGCAGGCCGGGAATAAGTGCGAAAAAGCCAAGTAGGACAGCGACCGAGATCAGCGCGGCAGGATGTTTTCCAAGTTGCTCAAGTACCGTCGTATCAGTCGCGCCAGTCGCGCCACCGCGAGCGAGCAGCAGCGCGGAAGCGATCGAGATAAGCACGGCGGGTATCTGTGAAACAAGACCATCACCAACGGTTAGGATTGAGTAAGTTGCAAACCCGTCAGCGAGAGACATTTGATGACCAAAGACGCCAATCGCGAGGCCGACAAAGAGGTTCAAAGCGGTGATCAAAAGACCTGCAATTGCATCGCCTTTTACAAATTTTGACGCGCCATCGAGGGATCCGAAAAACGTTGTTTCGGCCTGTTCGGTCTCGCGCCGTTCTTTGGCTTGCTCATGAGTAATTGCGCCAGATGCAAGGTCGCTGTCGATAGCCATCTGTTTCCCAGGCATGGCATCCAATGCAAACCGTGCGCCGACCTCAGCCATCCGCGTGGCACCCTTGTTGATAACTAAGAAATTGACCATCAACAAAACGCAAAATACGACCAGACCCAACGCGATGTTTCCGCCCATTACGAACATCGCAAATCCTTCGATGACATTTCCGGCCGCGGAAGTTCCCGTATGGCCATTGCCGATAATCAATTTTGTCGAAGCTATATTGAGAGACAGTCTGAGAATGAGCGAACCAAGCAAGATGGTTGGGAACGCTGAAAAATCTAACGGTCGCTGTATGAAAAGCGTTACGGTAAACATGAGAATTGCGAGTGCGAAAGAAGCGGCCAATCCCACGTCTAATGCCCATGACGGCACTGGAAGAACCATGATGCAAATGACGCCCATCAAGACAAAGGCGAGTGCTATTGTGGAGTTTGATGAGTTTTTGGACATCATGAACCTGTTGCTACGAATAAGGAAATGCGACTAGCGGTCAATTGAGGAGAGTTGGCTCAGAATTGATGATCGAAGAGCCTGTGTATCATCGAGGAGTTTGCGAATTTCCGTACTGTTTAGTGTTGAAAAGCTTTCCGACGAAGGTTGATCTAGTGCTGCATCAAGGTCGACTTGGGTCGGTTCATCAGCTTGCTCTCTCTCACCTGCGGCAGGTTGATCGCTTGCTTCACGTTGGTCGAGTATATGGAATTCAACCATACGGTCCGATAGCAGTTCTAAAGTGTCTTCGGTTAGCGGCCAGTCATCGCGAAGGAAGAAGGCCGCTAGGAAATCAGTATCGTTCGCATTTTGGGAAATTTCGGCAAATACCCTGTTGGCAATGCCGTCTACAGACCTGTCCTGAGACGGCTCGTGTTGAAATTCTTCCAGCTTACGGATGGCATCGGAGTAGTTTTTGGAATTTAGTAGCGAAACAATTTCTGCTTCTAATAACTCGAACCATAGCGGTGTACCTTGGTGTTCGAAACGAATGGCCTCTGAAATGCCCGTTGCATTGTGATGATCGTTAAGTGCAAGAATATCTAACATCACCTCTGGTTGATCTCTATTTGCGATCTTGATTTCGGAGGTAGGGATGCTCCGGAGTGCAGTCTCAGTTTTCTCAAAGCCGGTTTCAGTGGCAACATCGGAAAAAGAGAGGATTTCAGCTGCAGAAGAATATTCGCTATTCCTGATGAGCAACTCATGAAGGCGGGCAGTGACATGCTGCCTGAGCCATCTAGGTAGTGCTTTAAAGTGCAGGAGAACTAGATCGCTTTTTATGTCATTTTCTGACACGCCCTTCATGCTCAATGCATACCATAAGTAATTCGAATTTTCGCATCGTTGCATTCGCTGCCAAAAATCGGACGTATCAATGTGGTCTTGTAGAAGTTTTGCGATCTGCTTGAGTAATTCCACTTCTTTTGTTTTGGTGCTAACTTGATTTAGGATTTGAGACGCCTCAATTTCTAAACCGAGTTCCAGGTATTGAAGTGCAAGGGAAACCATCCTTTCATCATTTGGATTTCCCGTCCCAGAAAAGACCAATTTCCGTGTCGCGATCAGGGTCTCGAAGTCTGTTTCTTCTACTGTTGAACCAAAAAGTTCTGCTGACCTGAAGGCATTGCAGGCTGTATCGGGGGGGATCGGATTTAACCCCTGCGCGTCACTACTCGTTGTGTCGATGCCGATGTTCAGTGACAAAATTGAGGTTTGGATGTCGTTTGCAGTTGCATTGGTAGGCTCCCTGTCATCATCACTTTTCTGGTGTAATTCGATACGACCCGACGTTGCTGCAGTTGATAGTTCGCGAGCAAGAAACTCAGGTATATAAACGCTATCAGGTTCCTGAATGAGGGGCGCTTCGACTTGGTTAACTTCGTAATTTGGGGGCGCCCCAACCAGAAGATCCCTCCACCATGAACCACTTGGAATGTCACCATTTGAGGTGGCTGTCTCAACATTCATCTCGGGGAATACATTGAGAATATCAATTACCAAGAAAACATCTTGGTACACGTATACATCTATATGACAATCACACTCGAAACTAACCTCAATTTGATTCCGGCGTTCACGCTCAATCAGCTTCGCGTAGATCTCCCCAGCGCCTATTGCGTCCGGATTCTTCTGTTCAAAGCGAAATCCCTCTGGAAGCTCAATTATTGATTTTCCCTGTTCTTGCTGAATTTTCCAATCTATTCCACGTGGTATGGTTGCGACAAAACGTGGAAAATCTGACTGATCTCCCGATATGATCGGAACAACCTCTGAGTAAGCACTGCTTGCAGTCAGAAGTAGAGCGACCGTTGCCCACCTAGTCATTAGGACGCTTCTTTTTTGAGCGATTTCAATGCTTCTTCGAGATCGGTAAAGGACGGACGGAAGTGCGAAGGAGTATTCTGGCGCCCGACTTCAATGCAAATATTTGGCGCATGGCGGTGAAGATTTGCGACCAGTACCTCACGGATTAACCGATAGAAGTGGGCATCTTCCTCGATGACCGCACCAACGCGAAGTGCAAATGGGCCTACTAAGCCATAGGCTAAAAAAACACCTAGAAATGTACCGACAAGTGCCCCACCGATCAATTTTCCTAGGACTTCTGGAGGTTGATCAATTGAGCCCATTGTTTTGATGATACCCAAAACAGCAGCGACAATTCCTAGGGCAGGTAGCCCGTCAGCGATGCTCTGTAAGGCATGCGTCGAATGCATATTATGATGGTGGGTCGCATCGATGCGTTTTTCCAGGACCTCTTCGACCTGGTGAGGGTCGTCATAATTCATTGACCCTGACCGAAGGGTATCGCAGATCAGGCCAATAGCTTCTTTGTCAGCTGCGATCTTTGGATACCGTTCAAAAATTTCCGAACTGGTCGGATCTTCAATATGCGCTTCAAGTTCTACTGGGTTTGCCCTTGCGATGCGAAGCAGCTCAAATAGAAGGCAAAGAAGATCGCGGTAGTCGCTTGTTTTCCAAGTTGGACCTTTGAAAACTTTCCCGACATCTTTCGCTGTATGCTTAATGCCAGCTGTATCGTTACTGATGACAAACGCACCAACCGCTGCCCCCACAATCATTATCATTTCGAATGGTAGGGATTTGAGGATAATGCCCATTTTACCGCCAGCGAGGAGGTAACCGCCGAACACCATTACAAAAATGATGACAATGCCAACTAGTCCTATCATACGATTCTCACATTATTACAGTTATGGGCAGTCATTCAAAATTGAACGCATTGGCATTTCGACCCGCAAGCATGACGCTAATGGTGTGCGCATTTTCCGGTTCTAGTTCCGTCATTACGGCCGCCGCAGCTTCGGCTTGCATTAGCCCGAGAAAACCAGCAGCAAAGCCGGGTGCCATTTCGGAAAACAAGGCGGCAGTATCCTTCGGCTTCATGTTTTCGTAAACAGTTGCTAACCGCGCCAAGTCACTTTCGGCCGCGGTGTCCGCTAGTGCTAAGGTGCTAGCGAGTTTTTGCTCAATGATTGTGAGTTCTGATATTTTTTCGGAAATACGTAGTTCCGATTGGCTTAGATCATCCTTTAGTATTCTTAATTCTGCTTCGCGTTCCAATAAATCCGCTTCACGAACTTCGAAGGCAGCGAGAATTGTTTCAATCGCTTCGCTGTTAAATGGAATACCGATGATCTCGGTTGTGCTAGATGATGCAGCTAAATTGGAAATATCTGCGTCTTGAGCAAATGCAAAAAACTGCTGTTCCGAGGAGCGAACGATTCCGGATACTATTAGTATTGTTGCGAGTGCGCCAAGCGAACTACTATAGTGCTTTTTTCGATTTAGAATGCTCATTCGTCGCTCGCAGATTGCGGTTCGCGCCGTGCGAAGAATGGATTTGACGCTTGTTGATGCTTCTCCGCAGATGGCAAGCTGTGAAGCGATGCAACAAGTAATTCTAAATGCTTGGCGGCTTCTTCCGCCCTCTGACTGCCTGCGTTTAATCGCCGAACTGATTGATTTCCATTCTCTTGCGCCCGGCGTAACGATAGGTTCAGTTCGCTAATTTGGACCGACATCGTTTTTATTGCTTTTCCGATGTCGCCTTCAAGGCTTGTGAACCGGCGCAACCTTCGTGATAAGATCATGCAATAAATGGCAACGCCAAATGCGCCTGCAGACAATAGTATATCTGATATGAAGGCCATTCTGGCGCCCCCTAATTAAGTACAAATTCCATTACCAGTAAGTCATTGACGCGGTTTTCACCGGCAACGATTCTGACGCGGTGCAACATCTGCGAGCGAATTTTAATCAGCGCAGCTGGTGCTTCGAGATCTTCTACTTCTAGAGCTCTTAAATAACCGTTTAAGATGTCGATAATTCGCGGCTTAATTTTCTCGACTTCTTCTACTGCGGCTGGGTTGACATCTAGCTGGGCTGTAAAACGAAGTAATTGCCTGTCCGGCCCGCTGGATAGTGTAATTACCATGGGGTCTAATGGGACGAAGGCCACATCTTCGCTTTCGGGCGGAATATCCAACGTTTCTGTAGAACTTCCGGCAACCTCATTTGTTTTCCCTCCGATGAAGCCGATCTTTACGAGGGTGAAGCCCCCTCCAGCCCCTGCCAGCAACAAGACAAACCCTAGGATTAGCGGAAGTTTCGATTTTTTGGGCGGTGGTGGCACCTCTAGTTCGGCAGCGTCGGTCATGTTGCGACTCCATTAAATGTCTCTTGACGCGATTTAACCAAAGAAGCCCTAACTCGTTATTAATTGTTTGCATGCAATCAATCGATTGTTGGAGGCAGAAGGCCTCTGTTTGATCGGAGAACTGATTTGCAAAATTTACTCGACGTTTGGAATCGGTTGAGCATCGGGCAGCGGGTCGCGGCGATTGGCTCGAGTATCGGTGTGTTCTTGGTAGTCTTGTTTCTTGTGCAATCCCCTGGCGCGCGAGACATGTCTCTGTTGTTCGGGGGGCTAGAACCAAGCGCGGCAGGTGACGTACTAACTGCGCTTGACCAACAAGGTGTCGTATATGAAGTGCGCGGTGGAGCAATTTATGTCGAAACGACCGCGCGTGATTCGCTTAGACTTGTTCTGGCGGGGCAGGGTTTGCCGGTCAGTGCAGTCAACGGTTACGAATTGTTAGACAATCTCAGCGGGTTTTCGACAACGTCCCAAATGTTCGATGCGACGTATTGGCGGGCAAAAGAAGGGGAGCTTGCGCGTACAATTGTTGCGAACCCGCGCTTCCGTAGCGCGAGAGTTCATATTTCCTCTGCGTCGACGCGATCATTTCAGCGATTGGAACCACCAAGCGCTGCAGTGACAGTGCAGTCATCCACAGGGATAATTTCCGCCAGTCAAGTCAAGGCACTCCAGTACCTTGTTGCCTCTGCTGTCAGTGGGTTGGTTCCTGAAAATGTCGCAATTATTGATGCTACTGCGGGGCTTTTGTCAGGCGCCGATGATTTGCCCGGCGCCGCTGTGGATAATGAGCAAGCTGATATTCTTCGTGCGCGAGCTGAAAGGCTATTGTTGGCGCGGGTGGGGGCAGGGAATGCGGTTGTCGAACTCACAATGGAAACAGTCACTGATTCTGAGACGATATCCGAACGCACGGTGGATCCTGACAGCCGCGTAGCGATTAGTACAGAGGTTCAGGAAAGCGCGGAAAAATCGGAAGATTCTCGCGGCGGGGAGGTGACTGTTGCGTCCAATCTTCCAGACGGTGACGCAGCCAGCGGCGGAACAGCCAATAATGAGAATAGCGAAACACGCGCGCTCACAAATTTTGAGGTCTCTGAAACGCAAAGGGAAATCAGGCGAATGCCGGGAGCGGTTAAGCGTCTAACTGTGGCGGTATTGATCAATGACGCGGTGATCAAGAACCCTGATGGAACCACAACAGTTGAACCACGGTCGGACGAAGAATTGGCTGATCTACAAGAATTGGTAACGTCTGCCGTCGGCTTCGACGAGGCAAGAGGTGACCAAATCACTTTGCGATCAATGCCATTTGAGCCAATCCCTGAATTAGGGACAGAAGTATTCGCCGACAGTATTTCGACGTCATCTTTAGACATGATGCAACTCATTCAAATCGGGGTTTTGGCCGCAGTTGCGCTGATCCTCGGATTGTTTGTCGTGAAACCTATTTTGTCACCGAAGCCCGGAATGGCAGCCTTGCCACCGCCTGATGAAGGGGCGGAAAGCACCAGTTTCGTTGAAGACGATGCCCCACAAATGATGTCCGCCTTTCCGGACATGATGTCGATCGAAGGGCCAAGCGACGACGGTTTAGGTTTTGGTGACATGGGTGGAAGCGCCGCAGATGACCCAGTCACAAGATTGCAGGACATGATCACGGATCGGGAGAATGAAACGCTGCAAATTCTTGAAAATTGGATGGACGATCCTGAGCGGAAGGAGCCCGCATAAATGGTGTCATCCTTAAGTCTTGAAAGCTTTGATGGACTGAATCTGAGGCAGACTGAGCATCCAGAAAATATTACGACATATGATGACGGATTCCGGGATGGGCAAGAGGCAGCAAATCTGGCGCATCAGAGCGAACAATCGCAGTTACGCGCAAAAGTCGCAGAATCACTGGTCGATGGCATGTTTGGGTACGAAGAGGCGCAATCGCATTTTTCGAATGGCACAGCGAACTACGTTACCGCTATTTTGGAACAGGTTTTGCCTGAGTTGCTTGCGCCCGCTTTTCATCTGAAGTTGCGCCAACTCTTGCAGGATGCAATTGAACGCGACAGCACACATCCCATTGTCCTCCGCCTGCCACCGGATCAAATTGGCGTGTCTCAGGCCGTCATTAGTGACCTCGATTTGTCTGATTTTGTAATTGAAGCAGATCCCACCTTAACAGAGCACGCGGCGTTTTTCATGGGTGGCGGACACGAAACGTCCATTGATTTTGATGCCTTACACGCGGCCATCAAACATCATTCGAAAATCTTGATTACCCCAGCGAAGGAAGCTTCATAAGATGGAAGATGTCGTCGAAAAACAGACCACTGGACATGCGTCGGTACATCCTCTGCAACGCATCCCAATCGAGATATCGGTTTCCGTCGGCAAGGCAACGCCGCTGATCTCTGATCTGATGAACCTAACGGAAAACGCAGTCTTACCGCTGGATCGTAAAATTGATGATCCCGTAGAGCTTTATATCGGCGATCGACTGATTGCCCGCGGAGAACTGCAAGAACTGGAGGGCGGTGAACCGGGGCAACTTGCGGTGCGGCTGACAGAGGTCGCCGTTCACAACGACGAGTTGGAATAACGTGCGGTTTTTGTGCATTACGTTACTGTGTATCGCTTTTTGGGCGTCGCCATCAGTCGCGCAAGATTTCTCGATAACACTGGGCGACGATACCTCTTTGGCGTCGCGGTCGATCCAGTTGCTCGTCCTGATCACTGTGCTCAGTTTGGTGCCGGGCATCGCAATTATGGTGACCTGCTTTCCATTCTTCGTCACCGTCTTTGCGATCTTGCGACAAGCGATTGGTTTGCAGCAGTCGCCACCAAATATGATGATGGTCAGCCTTGCGTTATTCATGACCTACTTTGTCATGGAACCTGTTTTCATTGCGTCTTGGGAGCAGGGAGTCGGTCCGGTCGTTGATGGTGTTATGGACATTGAAACAGGCTTCTTCCGCGCAATGGAGCCGTTGAAGATTTTTATGGCGGGTCGGATTAACCCTGAAACCTTCGAACGCATGGCTGAGCTGCGACCGGATGTTGATCCGACCTTGCCGATCGTTCAGTCCAACCTGTCCGTCGTGATCCCGTCGTTTATGTTGAGCGAACTTGCGCGTGCATTTCAGGTCGGGTTTATTATCTTTTTGCCGTTCCTGATTATCGATCTCATTGTTGCGGCCATTCTGATGTCGATGGGGATGATGATGGTGCCGCCTGCAATCGTTTCGCTTCCCTTTAAACTGTCGTTTTTTGTTGTGGCGGACGGGTGGAGCTTGCTTTCAATGGGACTTGTTCAAAGCTATGGGGTTTAGTGTTTCAGTTGTCGTAGTTTTTTGGCGACAATGGCTGGATTGGCGATGACCCGTTGAATTTTCACCCAAATGTCGCGCACTGGGCCGAGGGAATTGTAGGGGTACTGGCTTAGCTCCGGCCACAACCGTTGGATCATAGCGATCCCTAAAGTCCCATTTCGTTTCCAGTCGGCGGGTAGGCCGCGCATCAACGCCGAGGTTTCGTAGGTGAACATCGGAGCATAGCGCACAACAGTTGGGTCCGCGCAGAATTGGACATTCGCCCAAGGTCCCATGCGATTTTCTATGTACGCGAGGTCTAGAATATCTAGACCGTTTGTTCCGATTTCGGTTTTGAGCTCCGTCAACCAAGCGCCAAGGGCCGCAGCGGCTTTATCGGACTGACGCAGGCCAAAGCGTGTTACCAACAATTCAGTCGAAACATTTAGTTCGGCAGTGTCGGTATCACGCCAAAGAAAGGCCCGCCCGATTTCGCCACCCAACCCACCGACGAAGACCTGTTCGCGCGCGAGCGGCCGGACACTGGGGTGGAATTTGACGTTGCTGTCACCGTGGCAATGCCCGCCGCGCCGCAAAAACGGTTCCTGCTGGTCGGTATCCACATTTTTTCGCGGCAGCGCCATGTGGTCCAAGTACAGATCATCGGCAATTTTACGGGTTTGGCGCGTGGGTTGATGGGGTGTTCATCTCTTTCATGGTCTAAAAAACCATAATGCTTCCCAATCGGGTCAATCCGGTGTATGGCCCGCCCATCTTGGAAGACCGGCGCCCGCAGTCCAGCGCCGACAAAAGAAGATACCGGATTGAGGGGGAATACGCCCCCTACGCAAAAGGCCCCATCGGGCCAAAAGGAAAACATATATGTTTAACGAAGTAAAAAAATCGATGCAGTGGGGCGAAGAAACGCTCACTCTCGAAACCGGCAAGGTTGCGCGTCAGGCTGACGGCTCTGTCATTGCGACGCTTGGCGAAACATCTGTGATGGCGAACGTCACATTTGCACGCAAGCAAAAGCCTGGTCAGGATTTCTTTCCGCTGACCGTACATTATCAAGAAAAATACTATGCTGCCGGTAAAGTACCTGGTGGCTTCTTCAAGCGTGAAGCGCGCCCAACTGAAAAAGAGACGCTGACATCCCGCCTGATCGACCGTCCAATTCGCCCATTGTTCGTCCCTGGCTTCAAAAACGAAGTTCTGGTGATGTGTACTGTGCTGTCCCACGATCTGGTTAACGACCCAGATATGGTTGCGATGATCGCCGCATCCGCGGCACTTACCATTTCCGGTGCACCATTCCGCGGCCCGATTGCCGCGTGTCGCGTCGGTTTTGAGGATGGTGAATACATCCTGAACCCAGAAATCGACGATATGCACAACCTGCGCCTGAACCCAGAGCAGCGTTTGGACCTTGTTGTTGCCGGTACAAAAGATGCCGTGATGATGGTTGAATCTGAAGCATACGAATTGACCGAAGAAGAAATGCTCGGTGCGGTGACGTTCGCCCACGAAAGCATTCAGCCGGTCATCGACCTGATCATTGATCTGGCCGAAGAGTGCGCAAAAGAGCCATTCGATTTCCAGCCTGAAGATTATTCCGACCTGTTTAACGCTGTCAAAGCCGCTGGCGAAGACAAAATGCGTGCCGCTTATGCGATCACGGACAAGCAAGAACGTACCGGTGCAGTTTCTACCGCCAAGGACGATATCATCGCATCTTTGTCCGAAGAGCAACAAGAAGACGGCAACCTGGGCGCTGCTCTGAAGAAGCTGGAATCTGCGGTTCTGCGCGGTGATGTTGTCAAAAACGGCAAGCGCATCGACGGTCGTGCTCTCGACACGATTCGCCCGATCGTTTCCGAGACAGGCATCCTGCCACGGACACACGGCTCTGCCTTGTTTACACGTGGTGAGACACAGGGTCTTGTTGTGACGACGCTTGGTACTGGCGACGATGAGCAGATGATCGACTCATTGACTGGTATGTATAAGTCGAACTTCATGCTTCATTATAACTTCCCACCGTATTCAGTTGGTGAAGTTGGTCGTGTTGGTGGTCCGGGTCGTCGTGAAATCGGCCACGGTAAACTGGCTTGGCGTGCGTTGCAGGCTGTTCTGCCGTCCGCAACTGATTTCCCATACACCATCCGTTTGGTGTCTGAGATCACTGAATCCAACGGGTCGTCGTCAATGGCGTCCGTTTGTGGTGGGTCTTTGTCCATGATGGACGCTGGCGTTCCGTTGAAAGCACCAGTTGCTGGTGTTGCGATGGGTCTGGTGATGGAAGACGATGGCGACTACGCGATCCTGTCCGACATCTTGGGTGACGAAGATCACCTCGGCGACATGGACTTTAAAGTTGCGGGTACTGAAAACGGTATCACATCTTTGCAGATGGACATCAAAATCGCGGGTATCACGCCGGAAATCATGTCCAAGGCGCTGGCACAGGCGAAAGCTGGCCGTTTGCACATTCTCGGTGAGATGGGCAAAGCGCTGACAGGCGCGAAAGATCTGGGCGTACACGCACCGAAGATCGAAACGATGCAGATCCCAACTGACAAGATCCGTGAAGTGATCGGTTCTGGTGGTAAAGTGATCCGTGAAATTGTTGAGACATCCGGCGCGAAAGTGGACATCAACGACGACGGTATCATCAAACTGGCGTCCAACGATGCGGAGGCCATCAAAAAGGCCTACGACATGATCCATTCCATCGTGGCTGAGCCAGAAGAAGGCGTGATCTACAAAGGCAAAGTAGTGAAGCTCGTCGATTTCGGCGCGTTTGTGAACTTCTTTGGTAAGCGTGACGGCCTTGTGCACGTCTCTCAGATCGAAAACCGTCGCCTGAACCACCCATCTGACGTTCTGAAAGAAGGTCAAGAAGTTTGGGTGAAACTGCTCGGCTTTGATGATCGCGGCAAAGTCCGTCTTGCTATGAAAATGGTTGATCAGGAAACTGGTAAAGAGATCACAAAAGAAGAAGCTGCTGAAGAGTAATCCTTCTTTGAAAGATTTGAAAAAGCCCCGATGTGTTCATCGGGGCTTTTTTATTTGTTTACTTGTTCCGGCTAGTTTGCCCTAAACTTGAAAGGGTCTTTGATGCGAATAAGAATTTGGGTTCTCATGATGTTGGGTATGCTGGCGGGGCCGTTGAAAGCGCAAAACATCGGTGACGTCACCGCATGGAGCGGGGTCTCTACATTTGGTTTGTCCTTCGAAGGGGGATACCAGATGACTCCCGATTGGCGCGCACGTGCTGGATGGATGGGTGGCCTTCAGCTGAATGACACACAAACCGAAAACGGGAACAATTACGATATCGATGCCGCACTGGGTGCAATGACAATGATCTTTGATTATTCTCCCATGGATGCTGACTGGCGGTTTTCAGGCGGTCTGGTGTTTAGCAGAACAAGCATTGAAACAACGATATCAGGGTCAGCCAGTGACCCGATCGAATATGACGGGCAAAGCTTTGACAGCGGCACAGCAACCAGTGTTGCCGAATTCAATCGAACTGCCGCCCCTTTGGTTTCTGTTGGGTACGATTACCCGATAAACGATGAGTGGGTATTAAGTAGTGAAATTGGGGCTGTCTTTGTAGGCGGTTTCGACATTGAAATTACTGGGGACAGCGCTGCGCTTCAGGCCGCAATTGATGCCGATCCGGATGTGCAAGACGCCCGCGCTGACGCCGCCAATTTTGCGGCTTATCCATACATCAACCTGTCGGTGGGGTATCGATTCTGATACCGCTTCGTGATTTTTCCCCCTCGTCGGCATAATTGTGAGCAGATAAGGCTGTTGTTGGTTTGCATCACCAAAATCGGTTCACTCATATTTGATCTGAATTCCGGTCGGGATGACGCTAGATACGAACAAACCAGCGCAGATTCTTCGGGGGAAAACCTTATGCTGACAAGACGTCATTTTATTGCCACGGGTGCTGCCATCACCGCGTTTGGCGCTCACCCTGCTTTTGCACAAGAGGCGGCCGCGCCAGCGCCAGAAGCGCCAGTTGTACCTGCTGATCCTCTTGCGCCAACTTTGGTTACTTTGGCAGGCGCCGTCGCCGCCAATGAAATCCATATGGATCCAAACACATTCCGCCTTTACCTGACACTGGGTGGCGATCAGGCAATGCGCTACGCCGTCGGTGTTGGTCGTCCAGGATTGTACGAACCGGGTAGCTTCTATGTTGGTGCCAAGAAAGAATGGCCTAGCTGGACGCCGACACCGGAAATGATTGAACGTGATCCAGAGGCGTATGAAAAATACGCAGACGGGCTCGAAGGCGGGCCGGACAACCCGCTAGGTGCGCGTGCGCTTTACCTATTTGAACCGGGCCGTGGCGACACGTATCTCCGCATTCACGGGACAAATGCGCCCCGCACAATTGGCACTGCGGTTTCAAACGGCTGCGCGCGCCTTACGAATGAATTCGTTGTAGATCTGTACAACCGCACGCCGATGCGTTCGAAAGTTTACCTGTATCCACGTGACGTCTAGCACCACAAAGTGATGCAGGAACCCTACAGTACCGGCCCTAATTGGGCCGGTACTTTGCATTTTGTTGGTTCGGTAATCTGTTTGGCCTAATGATTGCTTCAAAACAGACAGCAATAGACCTGAGCAGGACCCCAAATGCTGACACGCCGTCAATTCACTGCAAGCGCAGTGGCGTCTATCCTCGCGACGCCCGCGATAGCGACACCCACAGTCGTCCAGCTACCGCGTCGTTTCCGGCCCCAAGAAGTGGACGTAAACCCCGAATTGCCAGCAGGCGAAATTCATGTCGTTAAGGAAGATTTCTATCTGTATTGGACGCTTGGCAATGGTCGTGCCCGTCGTTACGGCATTGCGCTTGGTAATCAGGGGCGGAACTATACGGGGGTTCTGACGATCCGCCGTAAGGCCGAATGGCCCAGCTGGATTCCGACGCAAAACATGATCAATCTTGAACCAGAGCTATACGCGCCCTATCGGCGCGGTTTGCCCGGAGGTCACCCGCAAAATCCAATGGGTGCGCGCGCGCTGTACCTGTATGAGGGCGGTCGCGACACATATTACCGCATCCATGGCACGCCACAGCCTTGGACGATTGGTCAGAACTTTTCGTCAGGTTGCGTTCGGTTGATCAACCCGCATGTCGAAGAACTTTACGATCAGGTGCCTGTGAACACGCGCGTCTATATCTTCTAAGAAAAAGAGCCTCGCAATCACTTGCGAGGCTCTTTCAGTTCCAACAGCGATAACGCCGTTTAGAGCTTTGTCTTGCGCAAGTATGGTAGCACTTTTTCAAAATCGCCAAATTTCGCTGTCGCGTCTTCATCGCTCAATGTGGCGGGAATGATGACGTCGTCCCCAACATTCCAGTTCGCTGGTGTCGCAACGCCACGTCCTGTGGATGTCTGTAGACCATCGAGGGCGCGCAGCACTTCGGCAAAATTGCGCCCGACGGTCATTGGGTAGGTCATCGACAGTTTCAGCTGTTTGTCTGGGCCAATGATAAACACTGAACGGACTGTCGCGCTGTCCGCTGGCGTGCGTCCATCTGGCAGGTACGCTTCCGCTGGAAGCATGTCGAACGCCTTAGACACTTCAAGTCCAGTGTCCGCGATAATTGGAAAACCTGCTGCAGCGCCGCCAACGGTTTCGATGTCGGTTTTCCATTTCTTATGGTCTTCGACACCGTCGACGGACACGCCGATCACCTTTGTGCCGCGTTTGGCCCATTCGTCGGCTAGTTGCGCCACTGCGCCAAATTCGGTCGTGCATACCGGCGTAAAGTCTTTGGGGTGCGAGAAAAGGATCGCCCAGCTATCGCCGATCCAATCGTGCAAAGCAAAGCTGCCTTGATCGGTTTCGACGGTCAGGTTTGGAATGGTATCGTTAATACGCAAGCTCATAGTAGTATCCTTTCATGCGGTTCTTGTCGATATATAAGGACGCGCACGACAGAGCGCACCCCCGACAGATCATCGAATTTGCTAGAATGGTGCCTTGGCCGTGATGCGGGTGCCTTGTCCGCCGTCAGGGTGCCGAAACTGGAATGTCTCGGAATGCAGCATCAATCTCGGATGGTTCAGTGCGTCGCCTGTCGCATAGAACGGATCGCCAAGAATGGGATGCCCCATCGCCAGCATATGTACACGTAGTTGGTGGGACCGGCCCGTTTTTGGCATTAGGCGGACCCGCGTTTCTGTATCGCTACTGCGGATGACCCGCCAATCGGTCACGGCTTGTTTGCCGGTTTCATGGCAAACCATCTGTTTTGGGCGATTGGGCCAGTCGACGATAAGTGGCAGATCAACTGTACCAGTTTTTTCTGCGATACCTCCTGCAACACGGGCCACATAGGTCTTTTTCGTCTGACGTTTTTCAAACTGCAAGCCGAGGTGGCGCTGAGCGTGTGGCGTTAGCGCGAAAATCATGACCCCGGACGTGTCCCGATCAAGGCGGTGAACCAGCAAAGCCTGTGGGTATACCGCCTGCACACGGGTGATCAGGCAGTCCGCCAGATGTTCACCCTTACCCGGAACAGACAAAAGCCCGCTTGGCTTATCGACAAGAACGACTTCGTGATCGTCGTACAGGATCACAAGTGGATCTTGGGGTGGGGCGTAGGTGTTAGTCATAAACGCGGTCACCGAAGATAGCTGATCCAACGCGAACATGTGTCGCGCCTAAGGCAATCGCGCTTTCGAAATCTCCGCTCATGCCCATGGACAGGCCTGCCAATCCATTGCGGCCAGCGATTTTGGCAAGCAATGCGAAGTGTAAGGATGGTTCTTCTTCCGCCGGTGGAATGCACATCAGGCCTTTGATCGGCAAATCAAGCGCGATCGCGTCTTTGATAAAGGTGTCGGCTTCGGACGGTAATACACCTGCTTTCTGCGGTTCTTCGCCGGTGTTCACCTGAATGAACAGATCAGGGCAGCTTCCGATCTCTTGAGCGATGCGTGCGATTGTTGTTGCAAGTTTTGGCCGGTCAAGTGTGTGGATCGCCTGTGCAAGTGTCATCGCTTGACGGGCCTTGTTGGTTTGCAGCGGTCCAATCAGGTGAAGATCGACATCATTATATGTTTCGCGGAACGCAGGCCATTTGCCAGCCGCTTCCTGTACCTTGTTTTCGCCAAAGACGCGGTGACCTTCAGAAAGAATCGCCTCAACGCGTGCATTGGGTTGCACTTTAGAAACCGCAATAAGCGTGACATCACCTTTTGGCCGGTTCGCCTTTGTTTCGGCGCGGTTGATGCGCTCTTTGATATCCATCAGCGACATTACAGGGTCCTGTTATTGTTTTGATATTCGTTCTAGGCAACGAAATAGGGGGTTTGTGCGTGCTTGTCATTCCGCAAACTGCCAAAACCGGTGTGTGTCCTTGATGCACCATTTTTCATAGACCCGCCAAACATTGGCCCAAATTACTTGAGTGTGCAGCCACTTGGGCGCAATTACACACTCAATGCTAGACGATCTGGCATCTTGGGAATGCAAACACGAGGGAATTATCCATGAAAAGCATCCTTCTTACCTCTACTGCCCTGGTCGCCTTCGCTGGCGCCGCTGCAGCTGACGGTCACGCAAGCGTTGATTTCGGTCTGTCCGCAACACTTGGTTATAACGATGAAGTTGACGGTGTTGGCGAAGACGGCTTCTTCTGGGAAGGCAACGTATCCGCTACTGCTTCTGCAGAGCTGGACAACGGCCTGACAGCTGGCGCGTACTTCGAATTCACAGTTGATGAAGACGATGACACAGCGAACAACGACTACACAAGCGATCTTGTGTCTTCTGACTTCGTTGTATCTTTGGAAAGCGACTCCGCTTCTTTGTTCTACGGCGACACAGGTACAGCTGCTAACAAGCGCTGGGCTTCTGCTGGCGACATGGAATCTGATGGCTTCACATCTGGCAACGACTCCGCAGCACTGCGCGGCGACGTTTCTTTCGGTGGTGTAGACGCGTCTATCTCTTACCTGGTTGATGATGCGAACAACACTGCTGAGCAGCTGTCTTTCGGCGCAGCAGCGACTTTCGGTATCGCGACTATCACAGCCGCTTACCAGGAAGAAACAGACTACGTTGATACAGACGGCGACTTCAACGCTGACGAAATCTTGGGTGTATCTGCAGCTGTAACTGTTGCTAACGCAACAATCACGCTTGCATACGCTGACAACATGACTGACGACACACAGTCCACTGGTATCAAGGTTGCATACCCGTTCGGTCCAGTTGTTGGTACAGTTTACTACGTTGACGAAGGCGATGCCGACGCAAACTACGGTGTAAACGTTGCTTACTCTTCAGGTCCAATCGCAGCTTCTGTTGATTACCAAGACGACCAAGGTACTGAAAAGTACAAGGTTGAAGGTTCTTACGACGTTGGCAATGGCTTGACTGTTCTTGCTGGTGCGTTGAACGAAAACGAAGGCGACGACGTTGACTACTACGCTGGTGCAACATACGACCTCGGTGGCGGTGCAACTGCTACTTTCGTATACGCAGCTGACGAAGATGGCGACCAAGGCGACGAAATCGGCGCTGGTGAATACGATCCAGGTGTGACTGTTCAAGTTGACTTCACATTCTAAGTCGACCGACACTTATTAAGTTTGAGCCGCCCTTTGGGGCGGCTCTTTCTTTTTGTGGACACGTCTTTGGACGCACTAGTCTTTCGGCCCATAGGCCTTTATGAAAATGCAAAGCTTACAGCCCGTGTTTCCATTGAAAGACCAGACATATGTCCACGTATTCCCCATCAGAAATCGAAGCCAAATGGCAGGCCGCGTGGACGGACGCCGAAACTTTCAAGGCGATACGCAGCGGCGATAAGCCGAAGTACTACGTGTTGGAGATGTTCCCATACCCATCGGGGAACCTGCACATGGGCCACGTCCGCAATTACACGATGGGCGACGTGATCGCGCGCTATAAACTGTCGACAGGTCACAACGTCCTGCACCCGATGGGCTGGGATGCCTTTGGGATGCCAGCGGAAAACGCGGCGATGGCCACGGGCATTCATCCCAAGGAATACACCTACGGCAACATCGAGCACATGAAATCGCAGATGCGCCCGCTGGGCCTGTCGCTGGATTGGTCGCGTGAATTTGCGACATGTGATCCTGAATACTACGGCCAGCAGCAGGCCTTGTTCATTGATTTCCTTGAGAAAGATTTGATCTATCGCAAAAAGGCAGTCGTGAACTGGGACCCAATCGATATGACGGTTCTGGCCAATGAACAGGTCATCGACGGCAAAGGCTGGCGGTCTGGCGCAGAGGTTGAACGCCGCGAATTGGTGCAATGGTTCTTTAAGATCTCCGACTATTCTGACGAATTGCTGTCCGCTCTGGATACGCTCGACAACTGGCCTGCGAAGGTCAAACTGATGCAGTCGAACTGGATCGGCAAATCGCGCGGTTTGCAGTTTGGTTTCTCTGTCATCGACGGCCCTGATGGCCACGACCGGGTCGAGGTTTACACGACCCGTCCGGATACGCTGAACGGCGCTTCCTTCGTTGGTATCTCTCCAGATCATCCGCTGGCCAAGCAGCTGGAGGCGGATAGCTCCGAAATCGCAGCGTTCTGCGCGGAATGTCGCAAAGGCGGCACCACTGCCGAAGCGGTCGAGAAGGCTGAAAAGCTGGGCTATGACACGGGCCTGCGAGTGCGTCATCCATTTGATAACGCATGGGAATTGCCTGTCTATATCGCGAACTTCATCCTGATGGATTACGGTACAGGCGCTATTTTCGGCTGCCCCGCGCATGATCAACGCGACTTCGAATTCGCGACGAAATACGACCTGCCAATCACGCCTGTTTTCGCGGAGCCGGGCAAAGAAGACGTCGCACTGACCGAGGCATTTGTGCCGGGCAAAACTGATAAGGTCACTTATCTCAAAGGGTTCGCTGGCGAGACCGAACAGAATGGAGACGAAGCTGTCGAAGCGGCCGTCGATTTCTGCGAGGCAAATGGCGTGGGTCAAGGCGTCACCAAGTTTCGCTTGCGTGACTGGGGCCTGTCTCGTCAACGCTATTGGGGCTGCCCGATCCCGATCGTCCACTGCGATTCTTGTGGGGCGGTGCCCGAGGCGAAAGAAAACCTGCCGATCAAACTGCCTGATGATGTTAGCTTTGATATTCCGGGCAACCCGCTTGACCGACATCCAACATGGCGTGACTGTAAGTGCCCGAAATGCGGGGCTGATGCGCAGCGCGAAACCGACACGATGGACACATTTGTCGATTCGTCTTGGTACTACGCGCGCTTCACCTCACCAGGTGCCGCGACGCCGGTTGATATCGAAGAAGCTGCGTATTGGATGAACGTCGATCAATACATCGGCGGTATCGAACACGCGATTCTGCACCTGCTTTATTCCCGTTTCTTCGCGCGGGCCATGCGGATGACAGGCCACCTGCCACAGGGCAGCGAAGAACCGTTTGACGCGTTGTTTACGCAAGGCATGGTGACCCACGAGATTTACCAAACCAAAGGCGCTGATGGACGCCCTGTCTATCATTTCCCGACGGATGTGACCGAAGGCAAGCTCGCTGATGGAACCGATGTTGAAATCATCCCTTCCGCGAAAATGTCGAAATCTAAGAAGAACGTAGTTGATCCCGATGATATCCTCGCGACCTATGGCGCTGATACGGCACGGTGGTTTGTGTTGTCCGACAGCCCGCCAGAGCGTGACGTGGAATGGACGGCGTCGGGGGCCGAAGCGACGCACAAGCACCTGTCTCGCGTTTGGCGGATCGCAAATGATGTCGCGGCACTTGAAGGCGGCGATGCGGCGCAAGACGCTGATCTGCTGCGTGCAATGCACAAGGCAATCATGGACGTGACCAACGGCGTCGAAAGCTTTGGCTTTAATGCAGCGATTGCAAAGCTTTACGGTTTCACTGGTGTGCTTGCGAAATCTAAAGCAAGTGCAGTGGCGAAACGCGAAGCAACGCTCACGCTTGCACAGTTAATGTCGCCGATGACACCGCATTTGTCTGAGGAAATCTGGTCTCTGCTGGGTGGCGAGGGCTTGATTGCAACGGCCCCTTGGCCGGTCGCGGATGAAAGCATGTTGGTCGAAGACACAGTGACGATGCCGGTGCAGGTCAACGGCAAACGGAAAGCGGAAATCGCAGTGGCGGCAGATGTGGACAAAGCATCGGTTGAAGCGCTTGCCATGTCGAACGAAACCGTAATCCGTGCGCTTGATGGGGCAACCCCGAAAAAAGTGATCGTCGTGCCAGGCCGGATTGTGAACATTGTGGTCTAGGCGTCGCCTCTGTTTGCTGGCCGCCATTGTCACGATGGCCGGCTGTGCGGTGATGCCTTTGCATGGTCCCAATGGTGCTGCAGCGCGGTGGCAGAACACCATCGTGGTTGATGCACCGGACAGCGTTATTGGTTTCCGTTTGGCCGAAAGGCTTGAGGCGATATTTGGTTCTGCTACGGCTGCGCAATACCGACTGACAGTGGTCCCGCAGATCGAACCTGTTCCGGCAACGATTACGGTCGATGGTGATAGCACGCGCTTTAATTTGACAGGAAATGCGACGTGGACGCTTGTTGATCAAGCCGGAGAAAAAATCGGCGAAGGGCTAGAGCAAACTTTCACAAGCTACTCCGCGACCGGATCAACTGCGGCAACCCAAGCTGTCGAAAGCGACGCACAGGCCCGGCTTGCGGTCGCATTGGCTGACCTGATTAGTCAACGCTTGGCTCTGTTAGAGGTGCCGCGATGAAGCTGGCTGGTGCCGCAGCAAACGGATATTTTCGCAACCCCGACAAAACCCATACCGGACTGCTTATTTTTGGCGCAGATCCCATGCGCGTTGCGGGGAAACGGCAAGAGGTCATCGCAGCCCTTGTCGGGCCGAATGGTGACGAAGAAATGCGACTGACCCGTATCCCAGGGGCCGAACTACGCAAAGATCCTGCGATCCTGAATGATGCGATAAAGGCGCAAGGTTTTTTCCCCGGCCATCGCGTTGCGTTCGTGGAAGATGCGACAGACGGGGTGTCGAAAGTTATTGATGCAGCACTTGCGGATTGGCAGCCGGGGGACGCGCAGGTCATCGTCACAGCGGGCCAATTGACTGCAAAGTCTGCTTTGCGAAAGGTGTTTGAAGGTCACCGAAATGCGGTTGCGGTCGGGATATATGACGATCCACCTAGTCGTGATGATATTGAACAGTCGTTGCGGGACGCCGGGCTTGAGGTCCAAAGCAGGGACGTGATGGATGCCCTGTTTGCGCTCGCCGGCTCATTGGAACCGGGTGATTTTCGGCAAACGATTGAAAAGGTCGGCCTGTACAAACGTGGTGATGCGACGCCGATAAGTGTTGAAGACATCATGGCGAACGCGCCGCAATCAGCGGAAGTAGATGTGGACGATGTGCTCGAGGTCGTGGCATCTGGGCAGGCGGATAAGCTTGGACCAATCCTGCGGGACTTGTATGCGCAAGGCGTGGCCCCCGTGACCCTTTGTATCGGCGCGATGCGCCACTTTCGGCAATTGCATGCCGCTGCATCTGATCCGGGTGGCGCTGCTGCCGGTGTTGGACGCCTGCGTCCACCTGTCTTTGGGCCGCGTCGCGATAAGATTGTGCGCCAAGCCAGCAATTGGGGGCGTGACCGGCTTGAACGTGCGCTGACTGCACTGACAGACACTGATCTGCAAATGCGTTCGTCGGGCGCGACGCCAGACCGGGCATTGATGGAACGGGTTTTGATACGACTTGCAATGATGGCACGTCGTTAAAGCAGGTTGGGCCGCCCAATTTGGACGGCCCCTAACGCACGTTTCAGTGAGTTGAATTAGTTTGTCGTGGACGTCGCAGATGCGGCGTTCGCGATGGCGAATAGGGCTGCCAGACTAGCGAGCGTCACGACATCGGGGCCAATTTCAGGAATACCAATTTGGTCGCTGATAACCACGGCAGCGTTGTCTGCCTGTGCAGTGCTGACAGTCATGGAAAGCAGGCAAGCAGCCGCAAGAGAAGTCTTAAGAAGTTTCATGTAAATTTATCCCCGTAGAATCAAAAAAGGGCCAGCAAATGCCAGCCCTTTTTACGTAGTCTAAACAGCGAGGTTTAGAAAGATGCAGATGCAGCAACCAAGGCAGCCAAGAGGCCCAATACGATGTAGCCAGAGTTGATTGAACCAGCAGGTGCCGGTGCTGGTGCTTGTGGGATCACAACAGGTGTTGGAGCCGGAGCTGGAGCCAAACCGCCAGCGTTAGCTGTTACAGCAGTTGTTGCCAAAACCGCAGCAGCGGCGAGAACTTTCAAAGAGCGCATGTCATTATTCCTTAGTTAAAATGAAAAAGGGCCAGCCGTAGCTCGCCCTTTAAACTCAAATCTAATCGTCAGATTAGAAAGAAGCAGATGCTGCTACGAGTGCAGCCAAGAGGCCCAGCACGATGTAGCCAGAGTTGATTGAACCAGCAGGAGCAGGTGTGTCAACGATGACAACTGGTGCTTCTGGGATTACTGGGGCCAGGCCGCCAGCGTTTGCAGCAACACCAGAAACAGCGATAGCAGCTGCGGCAGCGAGAGTAGTTGTGAGGCGCATGTCGGTACTCCAAATTAAATGCACTTTGTGGACGATCACAGGTTTTCTATCCACCGTGCTCGTGTAACTCAAGTGGTTAAATGGTTTCGGCGCGGGACCCAAGGGTTTCTTTTTGCGCGGAAAACCGTCCGGATTAGTTTTTTGCTGTCCGATTTGGCGCAACTCAAAGCAGTTCAGACGTTGGAACGCCTATTTTTATTGGTGAATCAGAGATGTAACGTTTGTAATAAATGGTTAGCGCGCACAGTCGGAGTGTTTTGAAACGGTATCGACTGTCCGGCGTAAAAGCTAAAAAGCGATGCGGTCGCGCAACAGTTTGTCGCAATTGGGACGTGGGCAAGCGGCTGAAAATGCCACAAATTTGGTCGGAAAGTGGCGTTTTTCCCCGTAAAAGGCGCATTCCGGCGCGATTTTGCGAATCTCTTGGCTGATCAAGCCCGTCATTTCACGGCATCTGTTAGGGCAACCGTGATTCTTTGAATCAGCTTAAATTGATTTCAGCCAAGAAAGCGCGCCTCGTGCGGCGGCCTCACCTGTCGCAAGGCAACCGCTGATCAAATAGCCGCCGGTCGGGGCTTCCCAGTCCAGCATTTCGCCTGCAGCAAATCGACCTGGCTGATCGCGCAACATGAAATGGGAATCCAATGCAGAAATGCGCAGTCCACCAGCCGTCGAAATCGCTGCATCCATTGGCATCGGGGCAAGGATAGGGACGGGCAAAGCCTTGAGTAAATCAGCGATTTTGCCCGCTTCATTCAGATCCTCACCTTTCGTGAATTCGTAGAACAGCGCGGTTTTTATCGGGGAAAGCCGTACGGTTTTCTTCAGAAATTGCGGGAAACTCTGCTTGCTGCGGCGTTTTTTGACCCTGCTGAGCACATCTTGATGACTCAGGTCAGGGAAAAGATCGACGTGAAGCGGTGCGCCATCGCGTATTTTCCGCGATAAATCGTAGACGCCACCGCCTTCGATACCATTGCGCGATATGACCCATTCGCCTCGGCTAGATGTACGACCGGCATGTAGCGCCGTCGCTTTGATTGGGGTTCCAAGGAAGGGTTCCATATGATCCGACCACGCAACCTGAAATCCCATATTGGCAGGCTTAAATGGGGCCACAGCATCAAAGTGTTCAGCCCACGCACCGGTTGAACCAAGTTTTGACCAGCTTGCGCCGCCCATCGCGAGAATTGTGATATCTGCGGCGATGGATTTCGCCCCATCCGGCGTTTCAAATTTACTATGGCCGTCCTGAAAACCGGTCCATGTCCAGCGGGTATTGAACACGACATTCGCGGCCCGAAGCCGCGCCAGCCAAGCCCGCAACAACGGCGACGCCTTCATGGCTGTCGGAAAAACCCGTCCTGTTGAGCCAGTAAAAATGGATTGCTCAAGGTCTTCTGCCCACGCCATAACTTCGACGGGGCCGAAACGGCGCAAAGCCGCTTCCATGGTCGGATGGAGGGGGCCAAAACGCGCGATATACGCGTCTATTGGTTCGTCTTTGGTCAGGTTCAGGCCCGACTTTCCCGCCATCAGAAATTTGCGCCCGAACGACGGCATTGCGTCGCAAATCGTTACATCAATCTCCGCTTGCGACAGCACATCTGCGGCCATGAGACCCGCAGGTCCGGCCCCGATCACAAGCGCGGTGGTCATACAGGCATCTGACCTTTGATTTCCACGACACGGTGCGGGTAAGGAATCTCGATACCGTTTTCTTTCAACGTATTCCAAACAACAAACAGGACATCCGAGGTGTATTTGTTGACACCGTCATCAATCCCTTCAACCCAGAATTCGACCGCAAAATCGATGCCACTATCGCCGAAGCCGCGCAATTCGCAATCGGGTCTTTCAGGCGCTGTCAGGACGTTCGGGTGGGCGGCGACAGCGGCTTCGATCAGGTCGGGGACACGGTTGATGTCCGTGTCATAGCTCACTGAGAATGGCACCTCGAGCCGGTTGGCCGATCCGCTATCCGAATAATTCACAACGCGCGTTGTAATGAAGTCTTCGTTCGGAACAACGATCCAACGACCATCGTAGGTTTCAAGAATCGTAGCGCGCGCGGTCATCTTAATGATGGTGCCGGCTTCACCACCGTCGAGTTCAACATAATCGCCGACAGTCGCTTGGCCTTCGATCAACAAAATAACACCAGAGATGAAGTTCGATGCGATTTTTTGGAGGCCAAAACCCAGACCAACACCAATAGCACCACCCAAGACGGCGAGCGTACCAAGGTCGATCCCCATGATGTTCATCAGTAGCAAGAATGCGATGCCGAAGATGACGAATTCGGCGGTTTTGACCGTCAGTTGACGGATCGCCGGACGCATTTCCTGACGATCCAGAAACGCGGATGACTGGCCGTTCGACCACTGACCAAGCCAAAACAAGAGCGATCCTGCAACAACGCCCCGTATCAATGCCAAGGCGCTGAAACCGATGTTCCCGATGCTGACACGTGCTTCGCCAAGTAAAACAATGACCGGATCAAGAATCCCGAGCGCGTAAAGGGCGCCGACAGGGATCAAAACGAATTTGCCCAAAAGGTGCAGGAACGGATCGGTCAGGATATCTTTGACGAATGCCCTGATCGCCAGGAAAAGAAAGACCCGCTTACCAAAGCCAATGACAGGGCCCGCGCCGAACATTGCTGTCACCACAGCTTCGCCCATGGCGGTGAACGCATAGGCTAAAAGCGGTAGGATCAGCGGCAAGAACTGCAACACAAAGCGCCGCGCTTTAGCGAAGATGTTTGTGCTTTCCGCGGGGGGTGTCAGCAGGTTTGTCAGTTTCGGCGCAACGATCCGGTTGACAAGTCTTGCCAGCAGGTAGGACGCGATCAGCAGGCCAAACTGGGACCATGCGGCAGGCGACAACAACCAACTTTTTGCAAGCGCAATGCCCTGATCAAGATAGCCGAGAAATTGTTCGAGAATAACTTGCGGATCCATGGGCGCCCTCATATTTCACAGCGGTTTTGCCTGCGTTTGGCTTGCAAGGCAAGGTTCAGCGCTTGATCATGTCCTTAATCCCGCCCACGAGATCAAGTGATGCTGCTTTTGCGGGCGCCGCAAGTTCATGGGCGCGGTGAATCAGGTCGTCGGGCGCTACAATGTCATCAATCAAACCCCAACGCAGGGCTGTTTCGGCATCGATTTTGCGCGCGGTCAACAGCATCATCTTCGTGCGCGACGGGCCAATGAGGTGTTCCATCCTTTTGGGATCGGACGGCTGGGGGTAAACTTCCATTTTCATGACTGGATAGAAAAAACGAGCATCGGGAACTGCGACCCGTATATCGCAGGCCAACGCCATACCGAACGCGCCGCCCGCCAACGTGCCGTTCAGCGCGCAGATCGTAAGGCCCTTTTGATCGGCAATTGATTGCGAAAGGATTTCCCACGCCGGATCAGTCGCAAGGCCGTTCTGCACTTCTTCCAACGCCGCCCCTGCGCTGAAAACCTTGCCTATGCCTGTCAGGATCGTCACGCGAGATCCACGTGACTTTTCAACGGCATCGATCAATTCGCGCAGCATTGCGCTGGTCAGGGCGTTTGCTTTTTCGGGTCGGTTGATAGTGATCGTCGAAACATGATCGTCGTAGTGATATTCGATCATATAAGACCAACCATGCGACGGATTTCGTCTTCGCGCAGCGATACGTCTGTCCCAAGATACGGGTCGGCTGCATCGCCGCACATCCAGACCAAGGCCGCCGCGGGCCATTCCGGCGGGATGTGGTCTGACCAATCAAGCTCTGCCACGCGATTGACACCGGACGCTTTGATGTCGCGCTGCATTTTGGTTGCCACCGTGCCGGGGGACAGACCAAGCACGCGGACGCCTTTGTCTCGGTTTTCGTGATCCGCGGCGCGCGTTAACATGTACGCCCCAGCTTTTGTGGCGCAATAAGTCGGCCAGCCTTCCATTGGACCATGTGCAGCCCCAGACGAGACGGTGATAATCGTGCCGCTTCCACGCGCGATCATGTGGGGCAGAACCGCATTCATGCCGTAGAAAACACCTTTAAAATTTACATCAACGGCCTTGGAAAACGCGGCCAGATCAGTCTCGGCAAGCATCGAAATCGGTTCGATCATGCCCGCATTCCCGATCAGAATGTCAAGCGCCCCGAACCGGTCGATCGTCTGATCAACGGCGGCTTTTACAGCGTCAGGATCCGCGACGTCGCAGGGAATTGCGATGGCCTGATCCCCGATCTCTTTGGCAATGGCGTCTATGTCATCTGTGCTACGTGCAGTTAGTGTTACATTCGCGCCTGCCTGCGCAAATGCATGCGCGGCGGCCGCACCGATGCCACGGCTTGCGCCTGTGATAAGTGCGGTTTTCCCGCTGAGTGTCTGATCTACCATAATAATCTCATAAGTACCTTGGCCATTGCTTGCCAGTCTAGGATTCCCGACCTTGCACATCGGTGCAAGTCGTCCGACACTCTGCGCAGAAATTATTTGAAAGGACATCTTATGAAAGACGTCATTGTATTGCGTGGTGCCGTTTGTGCAGCTGCCCTTCTGAGTTCTTCTGCCGCGATTGCAGATGTGACGGCCGCCGATGTGTGGGCCGACTGGCAAAAGCAAATTCAGGTTTACGGGTCCGAAAACATTTCTATCGGCAGCGAAGTCGTAGACGACGCGACGCTGACCGTGAACGACCTGAGCATGACCATGTCTGATGAATTCAGCAGCGTCACGACCAACCTGGGCCCGCTTGTCTTTACAGAAAACGGCGATGGGACAGTGTCCGTTGATGTGCCGGACAGCTATCTGATTGCGGTAAACATAGAGGACGACCTGATCGTTGATCTTGAGGTTGCTCAGGAAAACATGGCGATTACCGTTAGTGGCGATCCTGATGCGATGAATTACGACATCAGCGCAGACAGCTACACGATGCGTGTTGCCGAATTTAAAGGCGATGCCGCAGATGTCGAAGGCGACATTTTCGTGAAGGCGAACGATCTATCTGGCACGTATCAAACTAGCGCAGATGGTACCTTGGCTTATGACATGATCGCTGAAAATGTAGACGTCTTGTTTGATGTCAAAGAACCGGGCGGCGATGGCTACATGCTTGTGAGCGGCAAAATGGAACGGCTGGGTGCAAACGGGACCATGAATATGCCCGAAGGTCTGGATATGGACGCGCCTGACACATGGTTCGCGAACGGCTTTGGCGTCGATTCAACGATGGGATATCTTGGCGCAAGCTTTATCGCTGACTTCAGCGTCGATGGTGATGCTGGCACGGCGAGCATTCAAATGGGTGAAGGCGGTTTCAACGCCACAATGAACCAATCTGATCTCGCGTATGGTTTCGCATTTGATGGTGTGAATGTCAGCGCACAAATGCCAGATCTGCCGTTCCCCGTTAGCTTTTCTTGGGATCAAGCCGAGACAAGCTTTTACATGCCACTGGAAAGTACAGACGAGGCAGAACCGTTCGGTTTCAAATTCGCTTTGACCGAAGTCACGGTCAGCGACGACATCTGGAACATGGCGGACCCGACGGGCACGATCCCGCGTGAACCTGTGACGGCTGAACTTGAATTGGCTGGCATGGCCAAATTGTTCTTCAATATCTTGGACCCAGAACAAGCCGAAGCAATGGCCTTTGCTGACACACCAGGTGAATTGAACAGCCTTCAGCTGATCGGTTTGCGTCTGGCAGCGGCGGGTGCTGAAATCACGGGCGCTGGTGATTTCACATTCGACAACAGCGATCTGGAAACCTTTGACGGATTGCCACGTCCAACAGGCGAAGTGAATATCGGGATCAAAGGGGCGAATGCGCTGATCGACAAAGTCGTCGAAATGGGGCTGCTGCCTGCTGAACAGGCCACAATGGGCCGCATGTTCATGGGGATGTTCGCCACGCCTACCGGCGACGATGAGCTGAGTTCAAAGATCGAGATCAATGATCAAGGTCACATCATGGCCAATGGTCAACGTATCCAGTAAGCTGCACGAAATAGGGGGTGCGATGGACGGCCGTCGCACCCCTTTTCTATTGTAATATAAGGAAAATATGATGCTTCGCCGAAACCTATTTGGAACGACTGTTTTATCTGCCACGGCTATGTTGGCGCAAAGCGTCGCGGCGGACGTCACGGGCGCTGACGTTTGGGCGACCTACACCGCATATTATGAATCAACTGGTGCACAAGTTATTGGCACCCCGACAACCAGCGGCGACGAGACCGTGATCAGCGATAGCGCGCTGCTTTACCGGTTCCCGTTTGATGTCGCGACGTTGCGGGTTGGTTTGCCTGACATGCGCTTTGTTGATCAGTCTGATGGGACTGTCGTCATCTCCTACCCTGATGCGTTTGATGTGCGGATCGAATTTGATGTGCCGTCCGAAGGGTCAGGGGCGCTGACACTAAGCATCGCGCAAGACAATTTCCAAGGCACTGTGTCAGGCGACCCCGCCGATATGACATTCGTGCAATCAGCCGATGCGTTGACGGTTGAAGTCAAAGATATCGAAGTGCCAGAGGAAGACATCGACTTTTCGATGCTTGCTAGCGGGGCGGGTTATTCGTCTACGTCACGCGTTTTGACGGGCGACCTGATCACAACAACAACAGAAATGACAACGGGTGCCGCTGACGTGGCCTATGTGTTGAACGATGCAGACGGGTCTGTGATCAGCAACACGGGACGGTTCGGCGCGAATGACACGACGTTTGAGACAGCGTTCCCCGCTGGCGGTTCGGACATCATGAACTTGTCCGCGGCATTGGCGGCAGGCGCTTACCTGCGTGGTACGGCAGATGCGGAAGGTAGTTCCAGCGAAACCGTTACGACAGTCGACGGCGATATCCTGTCCGAGCAATCACAAACCTCCGGCCGCACAACCAGTCGTTTTTCAATTGATGCCACCGGCTTTGACCTGTTTGCCGAAGGCGAAGGCGTCGAATTCAACATGTTGATCCCGGACGTTTTCCCATTCCCGATTTCTGGCAGCATGGGGAAAGCCGTCGGCGGCTACAAATTCCCACTGATGCCAAGCGAAGAACCGCAAGATGTTGCTATGCGTTTGGATTTCTCCGATTTGGAAATCAGCGAAGACCTTTGGGGGCTTTTTGATCCAAATGGTGATCTGCCGCGTGATCCAGCGTCGATTAATATTGATGTCGCGGGCACTGTGATCTCTGAAATCGATGCGTTGAATTTCGCAACTATCGAAGCGCAGATGAATCAATCGGAACCGCCCATTAGCCTTGAAAGCCTGACGATCAACGAAATTTCGGTCTCTGCTATCGGGGCAAGTGCCTTGGCCACCGGGGCGTTTGTTGTCGACAATTCCGACATGGCAACCTTTGATGGGTTCCCGCGTCCGGAAGGCAGTGCGATCCTGAACGTTGATGGCGCAAACGCATTGATCGATCGTTTGGTTGGCTTCGGTGTTATTGGTCCGGACGAAGCGGGCATGGCGCGTCTTGGCATGGGCTTTATTGCCAAAGCGACAGGCGACGATGCCTTTGAAACGCGTCTGGACGTGAACGGCGAAGGTCATGTCATCGTGAACGGCCAACGCATGCGCTAAGCGCCCCTTGCGGCGGGGCGACCCGCCGCATACCTGTCTTACGACTTATTCAAAGCAGGCACACATGACCCAACAGCTTTCCACCCTGACAGAACAGATGATCGCAATTGCCAAAAAGGCGGGAGCAGACGCTGTCGATGCCATCGCCGTTGATGGTACATCGGTGTCGATTGATGTGCGGGCGGGGGCCTTGGAAAAGGCAGAACGGTCCGAAGGCGTGGATGTTGGGATGCGTGTGTTTGTCGGCAATCGACAAGCTTGTGTTTCGTCATCTGATGCGAAAACTGCAACGCTGGAACAGATGGCCGAACGTGCCGTTGCGATGGCCCGTGAAGCACCGGAAGACCCGCACGCGGGGCTGGCTGATGCGTCTCAACTTGCTGCGGACCGCGACAGCAGTTCCCTGGAAATGTTCGACCCAACCGACGAACCTGATCCGGCAGAATTACAAGCCGATGCTGCCCGCGCAGAAGCGGCGGCGCTTGAAAATAAAGATATCAGTCAAGTTCAATCCGCCTCCGCAGGTTACAGTCGTCGCCGCATCCACCTTGCTGCGTCTAATGGATTTTCCGGCGGTTACACGCGCAGCGACCGTGGTTTGTCCTGCGTCGCAATCAGTGGGACTGGCGCTGAAATGGAACGCGATTACGACTACGATAGCCGCATTTTTCAAGCCGATCTGCGCGACGCCGAAGACATTGGACGCCAAGCCGCGGCGCGTGCCGTCGAACGTACTGGTGCCCGCAAACCCAAAACCGGCAGCTTTCCGGTTCTGTTTGATGAACGGATTGCCAGCAGCCTTGTAGGGCACATCAGCCAAGCCGTCAACGGTGCGGCAATCGCGCGTGGGTCCAGCTGGCTGCGTGACGCGCTGGGCGAACAGGTCTTGCCTGATGGTATTTCACTGATCGAAGACCCGCGCCGTCCACGCGCCTTTTCATCGCGCATGTTTGACGCCGAAGGGCTGGCGACGCAGCGCCGAGCGATCATCGACAACGGTGTGCTGACTGGATGGACGCTCGACCTTGCGAACGCCCGAAAATTGGGGCTCGACAGTACAGCCAACGCATCACGCGGGACATCCGCACCACCATCGCCAAGCCTGTCGAACCTTGCGCTGACACAAGGCGATAAATCGCGGGCAGACCTGATCCGCGACATGGGTACGGGGCTGCTGATCACGTCGATGATCGGATCGACTGTGAACCCGAATACGGGCGATTATTCACGTGGTGCGTCTGGGTTCTGGGTCGAAAACGGTGAAATTACTTATCCGGTCAACGAATGCACGGTTGCGGGCAATCTGCGCGACATGCTGCTGCGGATGATTCCGGCGAACGATGCACGGGCACATCTGTCGCACGTCGTGCCGTCGATCCTGATTGAAGGGCTAACGCTTGCCGGTGACTGATCTGGACCTGCTGATTGCGACGGCCAAGGCGTCGGGTGATATCGCCCGACGTTTCGTCGTTGATCGCCCCAAAGTCTGGGACAAAGGTGGCGGTGCGGGCCCTGTGACCGAAGCTGATTTGGCCGTTAATGAATTGATGGCCCACGAATTGCAACGGGCGCGGCCCGATTATGGCTGGTTGTCTGAAGAAACTGAAGACGACATGGGGCGGCTCGCGACCCGGCGCCAATTCGTTGTGGATCCAATTGATGGCACGCGGGCGTTCATCGAGGGATCGCAGGACTGGGCGCATGCATTGGCCGTGCTTGAAGGCGGCGAAGTGATGGCAGCCGTCGTCTATTTGCCGATGCGCGATTACCTTTATGCCGCCCAAAAGGGCGGTGGGGCGACGTTGAACGGGAACCCGATCGAAGTCTCTCAAAAGAACAATCTGGACGGTGCGACCGTGTTGTCGAACAAAGCGAGCTTTGCCGATAAATTCTGGGCAGATCAAACGCCGCCAGCTGGTGTGGTACGTAAATTTCGGTCGTCGCTGGCCTATCGGATGGCTTTGACAGCGCAAGGTCGGTTTGACGCTATGATGACGCTACGCCCGTCTTGGGAATGGGATATCGCAGCGGGCGCTTTGATCGTCGCCGAAGCGGGCGGCGAGGTGACGGATCAAACGGGGGCACCGCTGCGTTTTAACAATCCGCATCCGCAGGTTAACGGCGTGGTAGCGGGTAGCCCTGTAACACGTCTTTTGCAGACAGCATTTGCTGCATCAACGGTTGAGACACCTTCACCAAACGCATAAGTCTGATACAACACGGTCAAGTCAAAAAAGGTTAACCCTATGACACAACGTCTACACCTCGTCTTCGGCGGAGAGCTGATCGATCCAACCAAAAGCGCATTTGCCGATGTCAACAATATCGATATCGTAGGTATTTTCCCCGACTATGCGACGGCTTACGACGCGTGGAAGGCGGCCGCGCACCGCACCGTTGATAATGCACATACCCGCTATTTCATCGCACATTTGCACCGCCTGCGTGACGAAGAAACAGCAGCATCATCGACCGAAGAACTCGGCTAAGTGGACCACCCGAATGCCTGATAAGTCACTTTCACTTGCGGCGTATTTCTCACGCCGCGGCGGTGAAAGGGCAGAGCAGGACACCCATGAACTGCCGCAACGCCCCCAAGGCAGTGTCATCTGGGTGCGCGTGAACGGCGATTTGCCGATGGATGCTCTTCGGGATCTGGAAACACGTTTGCAGGCCGATGGCGATCCCATTTTTCTGGTCATCACGACTGCCGATGGGATGGACGATACTTTTAATACGCCATTAGGGCGCACACCGGTACGCGCGTTTCTTGACCATTGGAAACCGGACCTGACGCTTTGGCTCGGTCCGGAACTTGATGCGACGACGTTGTATGAACTGGCGCAGGCCAAAACGCCTTGCGTGCTTGTTGGTGCCGAGCAGGCAACCGCACGGCCCACGACCAAGACCTGGGTGCCAGGGCTGACACGCGGTATGTTGCGCCAGTTTGCCAAGATTATGACAGTCGCGGATGACGTCGCACCCGCACTTGTACGGGCTGGCGTTGACGCGAACCGCATTGAAACGCTTGGTCCGCTCGAAAGCGCGCCTGCCGCCTTGCCGCACTTCGAAGACGAACGTCAGGATATCGCCAAATCGCTTGGCGCCCGTTCGATTTGGTTCGCGGCGGATGCCGATATTTCCGAGGTTTCACAAATCGCGCAGGCCCATCATCAGGCAAGCCGTCGTGCGCATCGTCTATTCCTGATTATTTCTTTGCGTGATCCGTCATGCGGCGTGGCTGCGGCGGAAACGCTGCGCGGGGCCGGGTTTTCCGTATGTCTTCGTTCCGCTGATGAAGAGGTTGACGAGGCAACGCAGGTCTATGTTGCTGATACAGAGGGTGAGTTGGGCTTATGGTATCGCGTGGCACCAATCACGTACCTTGGCGGGACTTTGACGGGAACGACATGCCGTGAACCGTTTGAAGCCGCGACTTTGGGCTCCGCAGTGTTGCATGGGCCGTTCGTGCAGCCGTATGAGGCGCAGATATCCAGACTCGCCGCCGCTGACGCCTGTGTTGCTGTGAATTCTTTCGCGGATCTCGGAAAAACTGTCGAGACACTTTTGTCACCCGACAAAGCCGCCCGGATCGTTCATGCCGCGTGGGATGTGACATCACGCGGGGCCGATGTGACAAATCGGTTGGCCGAAACGTTGCTGGAACAACTTGACGGGGTGGGTGCGTAATATGAAAGCTCCGCTTTTTTGGTACACATCGGCGCAATCGCCAGCATGGCAGGCACGCATTCTGTCGCCTTTGGGTGCACTTTATGGCGCGGCCACTGCCCGACGTGTTGCGCAGTCCGGCATGAAAGCCACTGTTCCGGTCATCTGCGTTGGTAATATTAACGCGGGCGGAACTGGAAAAACGCCGACAACAATGGCGTTGACGGAACGGCTTATTGCAAGGGGTCATCAGCCGCATATTGTGTCGCGCGGGTATGGCGGCAGCCTGAATGGTCCGAACCGTGTTGATCCGACGGCGCATCCCGCAGGCGAAGTCGGTGACGAACCCCTGTTACTGGCAGCTTTCGCGCCGACTTGGATTGCGAAAGACCGTGCCGCAGGTGTGACAGCGGCGCAGGACGGTGGTGCCGACGTCATTATTCTGGATGATGGTTTCCAAAATCCAAGCGTTGAAAAAGACGTTTCCATTGTGGTGGTCGACGCAAAGCGGGGTTTTGGAAACGGCAAAGTTATCCCTGCCGGTCCTTTACGTGAACCTGTTGCCGCTGGTCTAAAGCGGGCTGACATCGTTCTTTCAATTGGCGCGAAGGACGATCAAAATAAGTTTCGTGATCAATGGCCTAACCTGTCCGGACATGTTCAAGGCCATCTTGAACCGTTGCCGACAGGTATGCCGTGGCAGGGGCTGCCGGTACTCGCGTTTGCTGGGATCGGGCATCCTGAAAAGTTCTTTCAGACCTTGCGCGACTTGGGTGTTGTCCTGATCCACGGTGAAGCTTTGTCGGATCATCAACCGCTGACCGCCGCGTTGATGACAAGGCTGGAAACCGAAGCGCGGTTGAAGAACGCGCAGATGGTGACGACTGAAAAAGATGCGGTGCGCTTGCCCGACGCGTTCAGGGCAAAAGTGCTGACAGTTCCGGTTCGGCTACAAATCAGCGACTGGGGGCCACTTGATGCAGCCCTCAGTCAGATTGGCCTTTAAGGGTTAACCCAGCTTTTCGTCCAAGATCGTCTTGAAGTTCTCGTACGTCATGTTGCCATGGCTTTCGCCGTTGATCAGGAAGCTAGGTGTAGAGTTGATGCCGTCACGTTCGGCGTTCGCTTGGTACCAACCCACCAATGCTTGCGCTTGGTCCGCATCGGACATGCACGCATCAAGCGTTTCATCATTCAAGCCAGCTGTTTTTGCCAATTTGCGCAGTTCTTCAATCACAATTGCCGGATCGCCGCTTGCGGTCCATTCGCGCTGCTTTTCGTAGACGAGGTTTGAAACTGCGAAGAAACGGTCTTCACCAGCGCAGCGTGCAATCATGGATGCCCACAGGCCGAAACGGTCAAAATACACTTCGCGGTAGATGAATTTCACCTTACCAGTGTCGATGTAGTCTGCCTTCAGCTGCGGGTACACGTTGGCATGGAAAGACGCACAATGTGGGCATGTGAAGGACGCGTACTCGATCATTTCGATTGGCGCGTTTTCATCACCGAGCACCATATCAGGGATTTCAATCGTGGTTTCTTGCGCCTGTACAAACGTGCCAAAGCCACCCGAAAGGGCAACGGCGGCACCGCCTGTTTTCAAAAGGTCTCTGCGTTTCATGTCGTTATCCTTTGGTAGATTTATTGTGTTTTGACAGGATGTTAGCCCCAAGTGCGGCAAGCGCATCGCGTAGCGCGGGGCTTGTCACGTCGTTTGATATCTGGCTTGCCGCCTCGCGGTACACGGGAGCTGGCTCAGGTCGTTTTTCTTCCACGCGGTCAAAGGCGACTTGCCCTTGCTTAAAGCCAACAGGGGCCGTTTGCGTGATCCGAACGCGGGCAATTGCGCGGTAGCCGTAGCAGGCATTTACCTTGTCGCGAATCTGATCTTTTTGCATTTCCAGCATCGGGGCTTGTGCGCCCGTCGTCAGAATAGACAATGTCGCGCCCATGCCACCCTTGCCGTAGCTGACCTTGACGGGGGTCGCGATCTTGGCTGTTCCTTCGCCAACAATCTCGGACCAATGGGTCAGCAGCCGGGTCACGGCAAAACCACGGGCTTCGCTGGCTTTGCGAATCCGGTTCTGCATCAATCCAGATGCCCGAGAAAACCCGTAGGTTGACCCCTTATGGCGTGGTTGTTTCATCATTCCGTTCTAATGTAAGCAATGCGGCAGGCCAAGCCAGCCCCTGAGCTAAAGGAGCAATAAACATTGCGTGATCTAAGCGACGAATTGCTGATGTGGTATGATGGCCACGCGCGGGCCATGCCATGGCGCGTACCACCAGATCAAAGCAAAGCGGGACAGCGCCCTGATCCCTATTTCATCTGGATGTCAGAGGTGATGCTGCAGCAGACGACTGTTGCGGCAGTTAAGGAATATTTCCGCAAATTTACCGGTCTGTGGCCCACCGTGATAGATTTAGCCGCAGCCGAAGACGCAGAGGTGATGGCCGCATGGGCAGGGCTTGGGTATTATGCACGGGCGCGCAATTTGTTGAAATGTGCGCGCGTGATCGTGGCAGAACATGATGGGGTATTCCCAAGCGATTACGATGACTTACTAAAGCTACCGGGCATCGGTCCTTATACTGCGGCTGCAGTGTCCGCCATTGCGTTTAACCAGCACGCAACCGTGCTTGACGGTAACGTCGAACGCGTGATGGCGCGCATGTACGACATTCACGATAGCTTACCAGGCGTCAAACCAGTCTTGATGAAACACGCAGAAGCGTTAACGCCTCAGGGGCGACCGGGCGACTATGCGCAGGCCGTGATGGATCTGGGCGCGACTATCTGCACGCCCAAGAATCCCGCCTGCGGAATTTGCCCATGGCGTGACCCTTGTGCGGCGCGGCAGGTTGGCACAGCGGCTCAGCTGCCAAAGAAAACCCCGAAAAAGAAAACGCCTGTGCGTTTGGGCTATGTTTATGTCGCACGCCGCGATGATGGTGCTTGGCTGCTGGAAACGCGTCCCGATCAGGGGTTACTCGGTGGGATGCTTGCTTTCCCAAGCTCTGATTGGTCGGACGACCCTACGCCTGCACCGCCTTTAGAGGCGGATTGGAAAGACAGCGGGCAAGAGGCGCGGCATACCTTCACGCATTTTCATTTGCGGCTGAAGGTCATGGTTGCGGATGTCCCTGACAACCTTGACCCCACGCGCGGCCATTTTGTCCCGCACCATGCGTTTGTACCATCAGCGCTTCCGACGGCGATGCGCAAGGTTTTTGATCTTGTTCCGCGACGTGACGCCACAATTGAGCCAGAGTCCCGTTAAATGTAGTGTAACAGTCAAACGATAGTGAGAATGGCGATGACCACTGCACCTTCCATACCGGCGATGACCCGGCTTTCGGCCGCTTTGCCGTTCTGGCTGTCTTTGATCCTGATCCCGCTTGCGATGATCGCAGCACTCTACGGCGGTTGGGCGCTTTTGCTACTGCCGCTCGCGACGTGGTATTTGTTTACGGTCTTGGACTACTTCACGGGCTTGAACGAAGAAAATGCAGACCCGCAGACGCCTGAAGCACAGCTGTACTGGTACAAACTGATCACATTGATCTGGACCCCCATACAATTGATCACGATCTTTGGGGCCATGATCTATGTGCTGAACACGGACCACCTGAATTGGCTGGAAGAATGGGCGTTGTTCGCAGGGTTCGGGATCATCTCGGGCACCATCGGGATTAACTATTCGCACGAATTGATGCATCAGAAGTCAAAACTGGAACGCTGGCTGGCGGACATTTTGCTGGCATCCGTCTTGTATTCGCATTTTCGTTCCGAACACCTGCTTGTGCATCACCGCTACGTCGCGACGCCCAAGGATCCGGTAACAGCGCGTTACAATGAACACTTCTGGCGGTTCTTCCCGCGCGTGCTGGCTGAATGCTATGCATCTGCTTTCAACGCAGAAAAAGCGATGCTGGCCCGCAAGAAAAAACCATGGACCGACCTGTCCAATCCGTTCTTCCGGTATTGGGCTTTGCAGGCCGGCTTCATCGTTCTGGCCGCTGTCATTGGCGGTTGGTGGGGCGTTTTTTTGTTTCTGGTCCAAGCTTTCTGGGCTGTTTTTCAGCTCGAGCTGGTGAACTATGTCGAACATTACGGATTAACACGTAAACATTTGGGCGACGGTAAATATGAACACGTCCTGCCGCGTCATTCGTGGAATGCGGCGCATAAAGCGTCGAATTGGTTGCTCATCAATTTGCAACGCCATTCTGATCATCACTACAAGCCGGACCGCAGATTTCCGTTGCTGCAAACCTATGATGACAACGATGCGCCGCAACTGCCCTACGGGTATCCGCTTATGACAATGGCGGCACTTTCGCCGCGTCTTTGGCGGAAAATCATGAACCCGCGCGTTCTGGCTTGGCGCGAGAAATACTATCCAGAAATCGAAGATTGGCTGCCGTATAAGCAAGGGACAAATCCGTTACCGCGGTAGGCAAAACCCATTGTCGCAGCAGGCATTGATCAGGGGCAGCCAAAAACCAAGCGCTGGATCAAATGGCGGATTCTCTAACCGCCAATCGGGGCCCGTCTGTTCCGCTTTAGCAGCGATTGTAGTCGCATATTCCGCCGTCGCATGCGCGAGGTAGATATTTTCGGCGACAACAACAGCTTGGGATTTTGCAATTGGTGCTGCAGTTGGCGCGATGATGATCGCCCCTTCTTTGGCTTGACGCAGTATCCGATTTTGCATGGTTGCCAACATCTGCGGATCAGAGATCGGCCGATAAAAATAGATCACGTCATAATCGCCGTATCCGTCAAATTCCAAAGCATCGCCATCAACAACGTGACATCCATCAGTTTGGGATAAATGCAGGGCCTGCCGCGCATTTGCCGCGAAAGCGCTATTGTATTCCAGCCCGTCAACCTGTTCGAAAAAGTGGGCTGCGATCATAAGCTTTGTGCCGCCTCCGCACCCGACATCCAAAAACCTAAGGGGCCGTTTTCCGCTCTGTGCAAGGCTTACGCGATAGGCCGCTTGCATCAGGTTGACAAAATAATCACCCGACAGCGGGATATCCGGAAACTGCGTTTCATGAGAAAAACGACGATCCTCTGCAATCGGGTTGGCCAGGTGATGCAGCGAATTGGTCAGGTAGGACATTAAATCGTTATTGCGATCAACCGCTTGCAGCTTTGGTTGTGTGACAAGTGGCTGCGTCGTGTGTGCGGCTAACCGATCAAGGAGCATCCTTGTTTTGGACCACAACGACGCGCGATACGCCCCATGTTTAAGGTATGTTTGGTGATCGGCATGAAACGTGACAGGCGCATTTTGCAAGGCGGAAAGGCTGGATTTGTAAGGCCCAAACTGTCGGGCAATTCCCTGCCATTGCGTATCAACGGCTGTATTGCGGACGTCCGATGCTGGTTGCGCCAATTGACTGGCGATACCGCTGGCCCGTGTCATCAGATCAGCCTCAAGATGGCGCAGTTCCGTCACTGGATCAGTCATCTTAGTCCCCGCACATTACAGCGTAGCTAGACAATTGACCAAAAAAAACCCCGCCACAAGGGCGGGGTGAAGTTCGTGCAAGCGGTCCTTCCCCTTGCAGGGAAGGCGGGCCACTTGCACCGGCGGTATTCGTAAAATCAGTTGTGTTTGGCCATTTCGGAACGGATCTGCTGGCGCAGCAAGTCGATAGGGACCTTTTGTCCGTCGCGTTTAAATTGCCAGTAGGTCCAGCCATTACAGCTTGGCGCGCCTTCGCAGGCTGCCCCCACTTGGTGGATAGACCCTTTGATATCTGCCCCGATCACGGTGCCATCTGCACGGACCTTAGCCTTGTGGCGTCCATTCATGGACCACAGTTCTTCTCCTGGACGCAGCATGCCGCGTTCTACCAGAACACCAAAGGCAACACGTGGTTCTGCACGTTTCGATGTGGACACTTCAAGCGCCTCTTTGTCGAACTTGCGTGTGTTCTTGATGCGCTTTTCAGCGACCTTGCGGTATGCTTCTTCGCGTTCGATGCCGATGAAATCACGGCCCAGCATTTTCGCGACGGCACCCGTTGTGCCAGTCCCGAAGAACGGGTCAAGAACCACGTCACCTGGGTTGGTTGTCGCAACCAAAACGCGATGCAGCAGAGATTGCGGCTTTTGCGTTGGATGTGCTTTTTCGCCTTCGTCGTTCTTAAGACGTTCATGACCGGTACAAATCGGGAGCACCCAGTCAGATCGCATCTGAACACCTTCGTTTAGCGCTTTCAGCGCCTCGTAGTTAAAGGTGTATTTGCTCGCTTCTTCTTTAGACGCCCAGATCAGTGTCTCGTGAGCGTTCGTCAGGCGTTTGCCGCGGAAGTTTGGCATCGGGTTCGACTTGCGCCAAACCACATCGTTCAAAATCCAGAAGCCTTGGTTCTGAAGTTCAGCGCCCATCCGGAACACGTTGTGGTAAGACCCAATGACCCAGATCGCGCCATTCGGTTTAAGCAGGCGACGGGCGGCTTTCAGCCAAGCCTTTGTAAAACGGTCATAAACCTTAAAGCTATCAAACTGGTCCCATGCATCATCCACGGCATCTACCTTGGAATTGTCGGGACGGTGAAGATCGCCCTTCAACTGAAGGTTATAGGGCGGATCCGCAAAAATCAGGTCAACAGAACCCGCAGGAAGCGCATTCATCCGCTCAATGCAGTCGCCATCAAGGATCGTGTTTAGGGGAAGCGTAGCCGCCTCCGACACCCCTTTTGGGGCTTTCGTTTTGGTTTTCATCGTCTGCCTCTGCCTCGGCGAATTTGTTCCGCTCGTTGGTTGAGTTCACAATGATTCACAGACGATTCTGTGTAAATATCTTTAAAAATTCGTGTTTTTATTTTTTTTCTTGCCACAAGATATTGTGTACCGGGGCGAATGTACGGCGATGATGTAGAGTGACACCGTGGCTTTTTAGCCGCGCTTTGTGTTGAGGTGTGGGGTAGCCTGCATTTGTCTCCCAGCCGTAGCCGGGGTGCTGTTGCGCTAGCGACAACATCAGACGGTCGCGCCACACTTTGGCCACAATTGAGGCGGCCGCGATGGACAATGACCGCGTATCCCCTTTGATTAAAGTGCCTGCGGCAACATTCAGGCCGCGCGGAACCGCGTTTCCGTCGATCAGAACAAAATCAACAGGTTGCTTCAAACCCGAAACCGCACGGACCATGGCCAAATGCGATGCCTGCAAAATGTTGATTTCCTCGATCTCGCGCACGCTGGCCTCTGCGATCGATACATCGGCGACATCGTACAGGATGTCGTAAAGCGCCTCGCGCTTCTTGGCGGACATCTGTTTGCTGTCATTTAACCCGTCAGGAATATTGTCTGGGTCCAGCACAACCGCGGCTGCAACGACGGGTCCCGCCAATGGGCCGCGCCCGACTTCGTCTACGCCTGCAACGCGGCTATAGCCGCTGTTGATTGCGTCTTCTTCATATTCAAACGTGGGAATCGTCTTGGCCATAAGGTTTCAGACCAGAGCCAGCCCCCCCCTTCAACCCAAAAGTGGGGCGAGAGGTCGTCCAAACCCTCGCCCCACAAGACACACCCCCCGACATGACCTTCGGGCGGGTGCATCTATCTCTATTGCTCACCAGCGTTGATCTGATCGGAAGCCACGGTCGCGTAGACAACTGGCTTCGTAGCCGCGTCGGCTGCCATCACGGCCACCAAGGCGCGTCAGACATTGACGCGGCAGGCTGGCGTTATCGGCAAAGCGGCGGTCAAGGCAGCGTTCGGTGAATACAGACTGAACACGTCCGTTACCGAGCTCGATCTGGCGGAAGCACCGGCTTGGCAGCGGATCAACACGACGCTGCGACTGGGCGCGACGATCGTCGCGGTGTTGGTGTTGGTCGCGTTCGGTCCGTCGGTTGTCGTCATGTGTCCAACGACGGTTGTCGTGCTGAACTGGAATGCTGCGCGTTTCGCTTTGGCTCTTGTTGATGGCCAAGCCGATGGCACCTGCCGCCAACAAGCCAAGTATGGCGCGGTTCAACGCGTCATTGGTTTCTGCGTGAACGGGCGCTGCGGGGACAAGTACAAGGGAAAGGGCGGTCAGGCCGGCTGTCAGTGTCTTACGCATATCGTTTGCTCCTTTGGCTGCGATGCGGGATGCACCGAACGTGGGCCTTGTCAGGACTGACCATCAATAACGGGGGATGGTTATGCGATACCAAGCGGGCTATCGTTGGGCGATATTGAATAACACGCAGGGCAGGGGCATAGATCAGGGCATGAAAACCTTACTTTATTCCATCATGGCATTGGTCATGCTGACGGGGGCTGCTCAGGCGGCCTGCTACGCTGACTACAAGGCTAAACAGGACAACCCGTTGCGTCTGCACTATGGTGTGGCGACTGTGCAGGGTGATTGTTCTGTCAGTAATGCGGCGTCACAACTGTCAGGGCGACTTTCGTCTGGCGGTTGGGAACTGCTGAACGTACTGAGCGTGTTTGACGATACGCAACTGGATGACAAGAAGGATAGCGCCGGTGACTATTTCCTCCGCTTCTGAGACCCGCGAAATCAGCAGCCGTCTTGTGGTGGCTGGAATCATTGGGATTGTCGTGATCCTCGCGGTCGCGGCTATTTTACTGTTCATCAACCTGCCTGACGCGAACGCGTTTAATGCGCAGGTCGAACGAATTTTCGTCGAAAACGATACGCTGACCGGCAATGCCGAGATCAAGCTGCTTGAAATTCTGGCCCAAACCGGAACGAACTTTGCGGATACGCTTGCGTCGTACCGCTTTGTTATTTTCGTTTTGCTGATGTTCTCGACTGCCTTGTTGGTGGCTGCGGTCGCTTTCCTTGTGCTGCTGATCGCATTGAACCGCCGGATGGGGCGGATCGAAAGGGCAGGGATCGAAGTGAATTCGCTCCAGATCAACCGTGGTGAAAAAGCGGTCTATCTGAACGACTTTGCGTTTAAGCTCACGGATGCGGCGATCGAAACGTTGTCTGTATTGGCAGAGGCGCGGATGGATGACGAGGTCTTGTCCGGCGCTGAAATCGAAGGTGTGATCTCTGGTCGTGATGCGTCTGAATGTGATGAGGCAGCAGGGGCGACGCGGATCAAGCGTCTGCGCGATACGCTCGGCAACCAAATGATGAGCGAACTTTTGGTCAAGAACATCGCCCGCAAAGGCTATGTGCTCGCGATTGATAAAGCCGTCATTCGGATGACCTAAGTGGTTCGAGCGCGCCTTATCGCAGGCGCGCTCGATCTTGTTTTATACTTCAAGCGGTGTGTCGCTGCGTGTCCATTTCAATGGGTGGAACACCTCATCAACAGGTGTCTGTGCGACGTGGTTGATATAGTTGGACATCGTCTTTTGCGCCAAGCCAAGGATCACATCCAGAACCGCGCGGTGGCCGTAGCCTGCGTCAAAGAATGTCTTCATCTGTTCGTCGGACACATTGCCGCGTTCGCGGACCATCTGGATTGTGAAAGTACGCAATGCTTCCAGTTTAGCTGACGCAAGTGGTGTTTCGTTGCGCAGGGCTTCGGTGATCTCGTCGGACACTTTCATCATCTTCGCGATGCCCGTGTGGGCAGGAACGCAGTAATGGCAGGCATGTTCAACGTTGATTGATTGCCAAACGACCGTCAGTTCGTCTGCGTTAAATTCGGTTTCAGTGAACAGCTTGTGAAGCACTTGATAGCCTTCATATGCCTGCGGGCTTTCCGCCAGAACCTTGTGCAAGCCTGGCAAACGACCGAAAGCTTTTTGAGAATTTTCCAACAGCGGCTTAGAGCCTTCAGGTGCGGAATCGAGGTCGTGGGATGGGAAAGCCATGATTTAGGTCCTTTTCATTACGTATGTTTGCTGATTAGGCTTTCTTGAGTGATCACTCAAGTATATAATTGAGCAATCATTCAACTATTGGTGAACACATGCCGCGCAAGCCAAATTATGACCGTGATGATCTGATCAAGCGTGCCCGCGACCTGTTCTGGCGACGAGGCTGGGCAGGCACGTCGTTGAAAGATCTTGAGGCTGAATTGCAGATGAAACCCGGTAGCTTTTATGCGGCGTTCGGGTCAAAGGACGCGCTCTTTGCGCTTGCCATGGAAAAATATGCGTCCGACGGGCAGGCGCGGCTTGCGGCACTAGCGCAGGAATATGGCCCTGTCGTTGCATTGCAAAGGTTTCCGGCGATGGTCGTTGAAACCGAAGATGCGCCCGCGAAGGCCTGTATGTTATCCAAAACGTTTCTGGAATTGCATGCGCATGACCACCCCTTGGCCGAAACAGCTGACGCTCATTTGAAAGCCATGGAAACGCAATTCGCTGCCCTTTTCGCGCAGGCGCAAACCGACGGTCACATTTCGTCAGGTCGCACCCCAAAGGATTTGGCGCGGCGCTATCAATCTGACTTGCTTGGTCTGCGGATATCGGCGGATCGCGGCGGTGTGGATGCTAAAGCGATTGCTGCGGAAATTGCGCAGAACGTGGCGCAGGCCTAAATCCAAAAACAAAAAAGCCCACCAAAATTGGTGGGCTTTTCCGTATCTGTGGTGCGGCAGCTAAATTAGCGGCGCAGGCCAAGACGTTTGATCAGGTCCTGGTAACGGGCCTCATCTTTACCACGTGTGTAGTCCAGCAGCTTCCGGCGCAGAGCAACCATTTTCAGCAGACCACGGCGACCGTGGTTGTCTTTTTTGTGGGTCTTGAAGTGTTCTGTCAAAGTCGCGATGCGCGATGAAAGAATCGCGATCTGAACTTCTGGGGAACCTGTATCGCCTTCTTTGGTGGCGAATTCTTTCATGATCCGTGCTTTATCTTCAGCAGTAATCGACATCGGGGTCTCCTTATCTAAAGGGTTGATGGCGCGATCCGGGATGTCGTCCAGAAAGGCCCGTGGAGCATCCGGCAGGGAGATTCCCTGATCGGATGGGTGCGTTTAGGCAAGAACAGGCAAAAAGAAAAGGGTTTTTTAGGCGGCGACCAAAGCAATCCGGTCAAGATCAAGCGTTTCGACGTTTGCAAACCCCGCGACAAAGTCGCCATCTGCGAAAAGGGCCAGCCCGTCGTCAGTACGACTTGTGGTTAATTCGGGTGCCGGTCCGTTCTGATCATAAACAACTTCTATGACGTCCACATCAGGATCGTAGTCGTCGATGTAGGCCGTTCCTTCTTGATCAGCGTCTACCGCGAACGTATCCGCACCTTCACCACCGGACAGAGTATCCCCAACGCCACCGCGCAGAATATCGTCGCCGCGACCGCCATTCAGGTAATCGCTGTCGGTATCGTCGTTCCCAATCAAGATATCATCGCCAGCGCCGCCGTTCAGTACATCTTGACCTGCGCCACCTTCCAAAGTGTCGTTACCAAACGATCCCAGCAGTTCATCGTCACCGTCGCCGCCATACAGCGTGTCGTCACCGCTGCCACCGATCAGGTCATCGGCGTGGTCACCACCGTCCAAGACGTCGTCACCAATGTCGCCAAACAGGCTGTCCATCGCTTTCCCGCCAAACAAGGTGTCGTTTCCATCGTCACCATGCAGCGTGTCTTCGCCTTCACCACCTGTGATTTCATCGTCACCTGTCCCACCAAACAACAGATCGGCGCGCACAGTCCCCGCGATTGTTTGTCCGGTGCCCGCACTATTAAGCGTTTCGCTGGGCATCAACGCTTCTTGCAACGGCGTTGTCGCACCAGTGCGGTCGTCTTCTGGGGCAGGTTCCACGGTTGTTTCTGGATCGGTTTCATGGTCCGCGTCAGTGATGACAATCGACGCAACGGCGACCCCGAATAAAGCAATGATAGCAAGCATGTTCGTCTTCCTGAAAAGCGGTACCGCCCCCGGCCCAACGTGATCCCGCTTCAATAGCAAATGCCTAAATCGGAGTCTGGTGCGAACAAGTCTGTTGGTTAATGCAGGATTATGCCGGCCAAGGCGCGGGCATCGCGCTGTAAGGCATATAAAGCGGGTGGCGAGGGTGCCCTGCTTTGGTCATGCCAAGAGCGTGAAAAGCGCGATTATTGTTTTGAAATAAGGTGATAACCTCTGCGTTGCGGCCAAGATGAACGCCGTGAACACCCCATGCAGCGATCGTGGTGTCAGCCCAACCTGCACCTTCAATCAATGCCTGATCATTATCAGGACCATTTGGTTCAATATGTTGCCGCATCTGCATCGGGTCTGTTTCACGCAACGCGAACAGGTTGGTGACACGAAATGCACCATAGCCCAAAGCCCGCGCACGGTTCTCGCATCGCCCAACGGTTGGGTCATTATGGGCCTCGGTCGCCTTTGACGGATTGAGCATCACAAACATCAGCCGCTTTCCCGTGTCATCCCAAGTACGGGTCAGGGCGTAGCGATAGGTTTCGCAATCTGAATAGGTCGCAGAGGACAGTGTCGCCCCATCGGAATGGTGTCGCGTGATCATGGCCTTGATATCGGTGTTGCCCCCGCAAAAAGCAACAGACCGCCTTTGATGAACAAAGACGGCCTGCAACTGGGAGGAGGGTAGGAAGGGAGGTAGGAGAAGTGATTAGGCCGTCACGGCAGACGCTTTGGCGTAGGACACGGACAGACCGCGAGCTTCGATCACCCATGCTGCGACAACCGCAAACAAAATGTGACCCCAAAGCGCGACCCACGTGATGCCGCTAAAGCCAAGGAATGCGGGATTTCCAGCAACAAGGTGGGCCATGACGTACAGGGCGAACACCCACAAGGCGACGCCATAAGCGACGGCGGTCAGACCCCAATGCAATTTCGGGACGATCATCTTTTGAACGGGGCGCGCGATCAGCAGGTAACCGAGCGTGTAAAACAGAACGCCAGTGATCGTGTGCAACATGTGCGCTGTCCCTTTTGGCACGCTGTCGAAAACAGTGTTGAGCGTTTGTTGGGCCAGACCAACTGGTGCCAGCTTGGCAAACCCAAACATCGGCGACAGGCCTTGGCCGAAGGCGTCAAAGGCGATGGTGGCAAAAGCGCCAGCGGCGAGAACGGTGAAGGCGGAGTGTTTGATGTCGGTCATGGGGCAAGTCTTTCGGTCATGTGTTCTGTGTATCGTTGAACACAACTTGCCGAATGTGACTGGCTCTGTGCAGCCCTATCACGCAGGGATGACCGACCCACCCAAAACTGTAACATTTCGTGAAACAAACATCGGGCATCGTATAACGGCCGCGTGAGGCGCGTGACATCTTGTAACATTTCGCGCCGTGAAGCGCGAAAATCACATCGAATCAGCGACGAAAACCCGTGATGGCTGCAATGTGCCGCCCAGATATTTGCCCACGGCAATCGGGGTGCCATCGTGCGACGCCCAAACTTCTTCGCCATATTCCAAACCCGACCCGATCACTGGGGCCGGATTGCCGTTACGCAGTTTCACAACACTTTCGGCGGGGCAGGTCACCTCTGGCAAATCGGCAAGGCCAACTTCTAAGGGCTGCAAATGTGCGTCCAGGTCCGGCGTCTTTGCGAGCGCGTCGATTTGGTCCAGCGATATGCCGTCTTCCACATCAAACGGACCGGACCAAATACGGCGCAGTTGCAGGACATGACCATAACAACCAAGTGCGGCGCCCAGATCGCGGGCGATAGAACGGACATAGCCGCCTTTCCCGCAGGTCATTTCAAGAACCACGTGGTCTGCGTCGGGACGATCAATCAGCAACAATTCTTCGACCCACAGCGGACGCGCGGCAAGCTCCATCTCTTCGCCGTCGCGGGCTTTTTTGTAGGCGCGTTGGCCATCGACCTTCACGGCAGAGAACTGTGGCGGTACTTGCATGATGTCGCCAATGAACGGGGCAAGCGCATCTTTGATCTGATCATCTGTCGGGCGCAGGTCGGATGTTTTGATCACTTCGCCTTCGGCATCATCGGTGTTTGTGGCTTGGCCAAGACGCACCGTGAATGTGTATGCTTTCAAAGCGTCAGTAATATAGGGCACGGTCTTAGTCGCCTCGCCCAGCGCCACAGCCAGAACGCCAGTGGCTTCGGGATCAAGGGTGCCAGCGTGTCCCGCTTTTTTCGCGTTTAAAGCCCAGCGCACTTTGCCGACAACAGTCGTCGACGTGATGCCCGCAGGTTTGTCCACAACAAGCCAACCTGAGATATCGCGTCCCTTACGTTTGCGTGCCATGTGATGAACCCTTTGGTAATTGAACGCGCCTGCTAGCTTGTGTCGGGGCGGCGGTCAATATGGGGGCCAGCCCCCAAACCCCCGAGATATTTAAGGCCAAAAGAAAAGGGACTATTCGAGCACGCCGATCATTGGGCCAAGCTGAAAGCCGAAATCCGATCGTCCTAATTCGGGCGCATAAAGTCGCGAGACTTTACCGTCGAAGTAAAGCGCATTTGGAGTTTTCAGGTAGTCGCGGAAAAAGGTGCCAAAGCTGTGAAAGTTCACCGCATTGTTCGAGATCGCAAAGATGGCGGTTTTGCCATCCGCCGATGTTCCGACGCCATTGCGCACATATTTGGACGAACCGTCTTCCAAGAACCGCGGGTGTAGCGTTCCGTCGATGACCAGCATCGGACCGGATTGGTTCGCATCGCGGCAATCGGGGGCTTTCGCGACAAAATCGAAGCTTTCATAAACTTGCGCATCACTATCCGTCAGGCACAGAACACCGTTCGGCAGCAGACCAAAATTACCTGGCCCGTCGGATGTGACGATTCCTGATTTCTGGTTGCCTGCTTCAAGGTAAAGGCCAACGGGCGCGCGGTCAGCATGATACATGCCCGCGTTCATGGCGAAGGCGAGCGTCTTTTCATGGTGTTCATCGGCCAGATCGCCAAAGCTGCCAATTACCTCATCCGCAGCATTGCTATGGAAAAGACGCAAATCTTCGGCTGACGCATCCACGGTGCAAGCGGTGAAACTGTTGCCATCATAATCAATGTCTTCGCAGGTCACAGCGCTGGCCGGTAGCGCCAGAACAATGAACAGACCTGCGAGGGCGCGGATCATTCGTCCAGATCTTGCCGCACGTGTTCATCGGCAAGCAATGCACGTGTGGCGTCCATCTGGTCGAAGGTTCCGTCAATTTCGAACCGCAGTTCCGGTGCGAATTTCTGCGATCCACCTTTGACCACAAGATGGCGGATTTCATGGCGGTTGCGACGCACCGCATCCAGCGTTTCCTGCTTATTCTTTCCACCCAGTGGCAGAATATAGGCTGTCGCAACGCGCAGGTCAGGCGACATGCGCACTTCGCCCACGGTGATCATCATCCGGTTCAAGTCCGGATCATGTACTTCGCCACGTTGCAGCACAGACGACAATGTCCGTCTGATCTGTTCGCCCACCTTCAACATGCGTTGGGTTGGGGCCTTACCGTCTCTGTTACTTTGCTTTGCCATAAGCCCCATGTAGTGATTGCCCGCCGTTTTGCCAAGCGAGGCTTTGCGTCAGCCGCCCGAAACGCTAAGAGAGGGCAACAGACAGAAGGACAGCGTATGACACAGGGACCAGGAATCGTCGTGACCGGGGCATCGGGCCGTATGGGGCAGATGTTGATCGAGACAATCATGGCGTCTGATGCATGTCACCTCGTTGGGGCGCTGGAACGGGATGGTCACGATTGGGTCGGTCAGGACGTCGGCACAGCGATGGGTGGGCAACCCGTTGGTGTGGTTGTCACGTCCGACGCCTTAGAGGCGTTTGTGAAAGCCCAGGCTGTCATTGATTTCACGGCGCCTGCTGCCACCGTTGCGTTTTCCGAACTGGCCGCACAGGCCAAAGCAGTGCATGTCATCGGCACGACGGGTATGACAAACGATGACATTGCGGCAGTCAATGCAGCATCTCACCATACTGTCGTGGTGCGTGCGGGGAACATGTCATTGGGTGTGAACCTGCTTGTACAGCTGACCAAGAAAGTTGCGGCTGCGTTAGACGAAGACTTCGATATCGAAGTGATCGAAGCGCACCATCATCACAAAGTCGATGCGCCATCAGGGACGGCATTGATGTTGGGTGAAGCTGCAGCCGAAGGGCGCGGCGTGGCATTGAATGACGTCAAAGACAGCGGTCGTGATGGGATTACGGGCGCGCGCAAACGCGGCGATATCGGTTTTAGCGCTATTCGTGGTGGGGATATTGTGGGCGAACACGATGTGCTGTTTGCAGCCCCCGGCGAACGGATCGTGCTGCGTCATATGGCGACTGACCGTAAGGTATTTGCGCGCGGGGCGCTCAAAGCGGCACTTTGGGGGCAAACCCAAAAGCCTGGCGCATACGATATGCTTGATGTTTTGGGGCTGTAGTCGGCCATATTAGGCAAAATGAAACCAAAGGCACGTGTTGCGCGTATATCGTACATAACGCACGACAAAGGAGCTTTTGATGACGACCTTTTTCAAGACAGCGGCAATCGCTTTCGTTTTGTCCGCGACAGCTGCGACTGCGCAGGGCTATCAAGCGATCTCTGACAAGGCGACATTTCTTGCGACGCTTGGCGGCAAAAACCTGTCAAACCGCCTGTACGGCGTGAATTTGGCTGTTTCGCCTGCGGGCCAGATCGCGGGCACCGGTGCGGGCTGGGAAATCACCGGCACGTGGTCTTGGCAAAACGGGTATTTTTGCCGCGAAATGAATTGGGGTGGGGATCCCATTCCGTACAATTGCCAGCTCGTTGAATTTAACGGTCAAGAAATGCGGTTCACAACTGATCAAGGTGCCGGTGATTCTGCATCATTCAAGCTACGCTAACCAATCCACTTACGGCCAGACCGGACCCAATACGCGTTCATGGACAACAGGATGCGCCGTCTGCGCAAGCGTTTCGGACGTGACAAATGTTGCAAGGCTTAAACCGGCTGCAACAACAAGGAACAGGTAAGGTAGGCTGCGCATCGTGGGCTCCTTTTCAATAAAGTTGCCCGTAATACGTCACCGCGCTGTTATTCCGTCGCTGCCAACATCAAAAATCGACGGCGATGCCTTTTTTCTCCCAATCGCCGTAGCGGACTGGTTCCGGGCCCTTGCGCCCACCCAGTTCTGGCGGCAGTTCGGCTTTGTCTGCCTCTTTGCGCCGTTCTTCGGCTTCGGCCAAGGCGCGCTGGGCTGCAGGTGGCAGGTCTTTGTGATCAGGCTCGGTCATCGGGCATCCTTGTCGTCGTGTCCTTTCTGATATACGGCCAAATGGGTTCAAAACAAGTGAGACACCATGTCCAAAACCGGTCTACCGCCGCGCCGCGCTGCGCATCATCTGCTTGAAGAGATCACAGGCGAAGGACGTCTGATGTCCGAACTGATTGGTGGCGGTGCGCTGGATCACTTGCCTGCGGATGAACGTGCGCGTGCGCAACGCTTGGCGATGGACGCTTTGCGTGGTGCGGATCGCGCGGATCGGATGCTGAAACCCTACCTCAAGAAAGAACCGCCAGAGACGGTGCAAAACGCGTTGCGGCTTGGTGTAATCGAACTTGTGGGTGGCGAGGCCGCGCATGGTGTCGTGAACGCCTACGTCGAAATTATCAGCAAGAACAAACATGTTTCGTCGTTCAAAGGACTGACCAACGCCGTTCTGCGCCGGATTTCCGAAGAGGGCGAAAAAGGCTGGACCAAACGTGCCAATCCACTGACGCCGGGATGGCTGCGCCAGCCGTTGGTCGCGGCTTGGGGGCGGAAATCGGTCGAAGGGATCGAAGCAGCACATTTCGCTGGGGCAGCGCTTGATCTAACGGTCAAAGGCGATCCAAAGGCTGTCGCAGACGCGGTGGGCGGCACTCTTTTGCCGACAGGGTCAATCCGGCTGAAAGAAGCGGGTCAGGTATCGGCGCTTCCCGGCTTCGAGAACGGCGATTGGTGGGTGCAAGACGCTGCCGCGGCCATTCCGGTCCAAGTGCTTGATCCCAAACCGGGCATGAAGGTGCTGGACCTTTGTGCGGCGCCGGGCGGTAAGACAATGCAGCTCGCGGCAAGTGGGGCGGATGTGACGGCTGTCGATCTCAGCCATAACCGGATGACACGGGTGAAGGACAACCTGAAACGTGTCGGGCTGAAAGCCAACTGCGTGACGTCCGACGCGTTCAAATTCGAACAAGACGGATTTGATGCGGTGCTGCTCGATGCGCCCTGTTCCGCGACCGGCACAATCCGGCGCCATCCCGATTTGCCATATGCAAAAGACGGATCTGAATTCATGGCCTTGATCGAACAGCAAGAACTGCTGATCGACCACGCGCTGACGTTGCTCAAACCGGGCGGGAAGCTGGTCTTTTGCACCTGTTCGTTGCTGCCAGACGAAGGAGAAATCCAAGTCGACGAAGCGCTCGAACGGCACGCAGGACTGACCGTGGATACCGACGCGCTGAACAAACCGGGCATTGATCCCGCATGGATCACCGAAGAAGGCGGCATCCGCCTGCGCCCCGATTATTGGGCGGACCTCGGCGGCATGGACGGGTTCTACATCGCGGTACTGACCAAAGCCTAAGCAGGCAGACCACGCTGCGCTTCTTTGACGTTCTCTAAATCCCCGCCGGAGGCTCCGACAGCGGCCAAAACCGCTGCCGCCTGCGTTACATCACACCCGGTACGACCTGATCGGGCGGACGGTGACCATCTGCGAACGTCTTGATGTTCACAATGACCTTTTCGCCCATTTCCTGGCGGCCTTCGACCGTGGCCGACCCCATATGGGGCAGCAAAACAACGTTCGGCAGGTCCATCAGGCGCGGGTTTATCTCGTGACCGCGCTCAAAGACGTCCAAGCCTGCACCGGCAATTTCACCGGCCCGCAACATCCGCGTGAGCGCATTTTCGTCGATGACCTCACCACGTGACGTATTCACGATGACCGCATCAGGTTTCATCAGCTTAAGGCGTCGCGCATTCATCAAGTGAAAGGTCGATGGCGTGTGCGGACAATTGATCGAAATCACGTCCATTCGCGCGACCATCTGATCAAGACTGTCCCAATACGTGGCCTCTAGTGCCTCTTCGACTTCGGGCCGCAGGCGTTTGCGGTTGTGATAATGCACCTGCATACCAAAAGCGGCGGCACGTTTCGCGACGGCCTGACCAATGCGACCCATGCCCAAAATACCGACACGACGTCCCGAAATACGGCCCCCCAGCATTGCGGTTGGGGACCAGCCTTCCCAGTCACCGCTCCCCATAACTCGCAACCCTTCAGGAATGCGGCGGGTGACGGCGAGGATCAAGGCGATCGTCATATCGGCCGTATCGTCGGTCACTGTGCCGGGGGTGTTTGATACCAAAATCCCGCGTTGACGGGCGGTGGCGACATCAATCCGGTCTACACCGGCACCGTAGTTCGCAATGAGTTTCAGTTTTTCACCAGCTTGCGCCAGCAATGGCGCATCAATGAAATCGGTGACTGTAGGGACCAAAACATCCGCCGTTTGAACTGCTGCAACCAGTTCTTCGCGGCTCATCGGCCTATCGTTTTCGCGTAAAGTGACGTCGAACAGCTCTTTCATGCGTGTTTCGATGCTTTCGGGTAACCGTCGCGTGACGACAACACTTAACCGCTGACCTGGCATTCTTTTCTCCCATCGCTTGAAACGGATCACCGCTTTGGTTCAGAGTGCATTTAACCGACGCGAGGCACAAGAACCTCGCGCGACGAGTAAGTGATAAAGGCAGGTTTACCGTGATTTTTCGCATTCTTCTGGTTTGTGCTGCGCTCTGCCACCTTGGTGCAGGTGCAATTGCGCAAGAGGCGACGCCGGTTTCCGGCGGAACATTGGACGCGCCTGCCATTGGGCCGGAAACAAATTTGCCTTTGCCGCGCTACGTGTCACTGAAAGCATCAGAAGCAAACGTGCGCCGTGGGCCTAGCCTGTCGCACCGGATTGATTGGGTGTTTCAACGCCGGTCTATGCCGCTGCAGGTGATCGCGGAATACGGACATTGGCGGCGTGTGATTGACCGTGAAGGTCAAGGTGGATGGGTCCACTACACCATGCTGTCAGGCGCAAGATCGGTCATTATCGATCAAGATCGCCTGCGTTTACGGTCACAGCCGCGCGACGATAGCCGCGAGACTGTGGAGCTCGAACTTGGTGTTATTGCACGTCTGCATGAATGCGAACCGACGTGGTGTCGCCTGAGTGCGGGTGGCTACAAAGGCTGGGCGCCTAAGGCCGTGATGTGGGGCGTCGATGCGGAGGAAGTCCGCGACTGATATCGTTCGTTGATCCCGCAGGGTTGGGGGCTAGCCCCCAAACCCCAAGATATTTTAGACCACAAGAAGATCAGGTGGCATCAAGACCGCGGCCCTTGAGCAGTGCATCGACCCCGGGCAATCGCCCACGGAATTGCTTGTAAAGTTCTTTCGCGTCGACGGAGCCGCCGGAAGACAGAACGGTATCTTCCAATTTTTTCGCCAAAGCCGGATCAAACGGATCGCCGATTTCTTCAAAGGCTGCGAATGCGTCCGCGTCCATGACTTCGGACCACATGTAGCTGTAGTAGCCACTGGAATATCCGTCCCCTGCAAAGACATGCGCGAAATGGGGTGTTGCGTGGCGCATACGGATCGCGTGGGGCATGCCAATGCCTTCAAGGACTTCGGCTTGTTTCTGCATCGGGTCTCTGGGCGCGGGACCATCGTGGAATGCCAGATCGACCAGCGCGGAAGATACATATTCCACTGTCTGGAAGCCCATATCGTAGGTTGCTGCATCCAGCATGCGTTGCAGCATATCGGCTGGCATTGCTTCGCCCGTTTCCGCGTGCGTGGCGAATTCGGACAGGACTTCGGGCACTTCAAGCCAGTGTTCGTAAAGTTGGCTGGGCAGTTCGACAAAATCGCGGGCCACTGATGTGCCGCTGATGCTTTCATAGGTCACGTCAGATAACATTTGGTGCAAAGCGTGGCCGAATTCGTGGAACAATGTGCGGGCGTCGTCATAAGACAACAGGGCCGGTTGCCCGTCTTCCGGTTTCGCAAAATTGCAGACGTTTACAACATGAGGACGTACTTCACCGCCGAGACGATGTTGCGACTGCATTGCCATGCACCACGCACCGGACCGTTTTGAACCGCGCGCAAAGTAGTCGCCAATGAAGACAGCGACATGTTTGCCGTCGCGGGTAACTTCCCACAGGCGGACGTCAGGATGATAAACAGGACCTTCGAGCGGTGCGAATTCCAGACCAAACAACCGATTGGCGCAGGCAAATTGCGCTTCGATCATCCGATCCAGCTGTAGGTATGGTTTCAGCGCCGCTTCATCCAGATCGTGTTCGGCCTGCCGCCGCTTTTCCGAATAATAGCGCCAATCCCATGCTTCCAAAGGTCCGTCAAAACCATCGGCATGCAACATCCGTTCCAGCACTTTTGCATCCGCTTCAGCGGCGGCTTTGGCTGGCGTCCAAACCTGCATCAACAGATCGCGCACCGCGTCGGGGGTCCCCGCCATTTCGGTTTCGAGTTTGTAATCTGCGAAGGTTTCGTAACCCAGCAAATTGGAGCGTTCTTCCCGCAAGGCAAGCGTTTCCGCCGCGATTCCACGGTTGTCCGTCTCGCCGCCATTTTCGCCGCGCGAAACCCATGCGTCATAGGCTTTCTTGCGAAGATCGCGCATAGGGGAAAACTGCAAAAACGGCACAATCAAAGATCGGGACAGGGTCACAACGGGACCGCCCGCATCCTTTTCGGTGCCAGCCGCGCGGGCTGTTGCGATGACAAAGCCGGGCAGACCTTCAAGGTCGGCTTCGGTCAATGGCATGAACCATGACCGTTCATCGGCCAGTAGGTTCTGGGTGAATTGTGTCCCCAGCACCGAAAGACGTGATTTCACGTCGCGCAAGCGGACCGCATCATCGCCTACTAACAACGCACCTTGCCGGACGAAACCGCGACGGGTCAGCATCAGAACACGAGACTGTTCATCCGACAGGTCAAGATCGGCACGACGTGTCCAAAGGTCCTCAATCCGCGCAAATAGCGCTTTGTTTTCGGTGATCTCTGAACCAAACGCACTAAGCTTCGGACCAAAGTCGCGCTGTAACGCTTCGCGTGCCGGATTGCTGTCCGCGCCAGCGACGCCGTAAAAGACACCCAGCACTTTGCCGAGTGTCAACTCGGCCAATTCCATCGCTTCGATTGTGTTTGCGAATGTCGGGGCATCGGGATTTTCGGCAATCGCGGCGATAGCGCTGCGGGCTTCATCCAGTGCGACATCCACGGCAGGGGCGAAATCTTCGTCCGAAATCATATCAAACGGGGGCAGGCCGTGTGGGGTCGTCCAGTCAGTCAGCAACGGGTTGGTCATGGTGATCTCCTTTGCAATCAACTTAGGGTGCGAAGGGTACGACTTCCAGCGGTAGGTCTGTGAATTAGGTGAAGGATCCACTGCAGACCGCGCAGTCATCCCGCCGTTTTAAGCCAATGGTGCGGGTGTCTGCGTAAAGTGCGTCGTAGATCATCAGCCGCCCCCGCAATGGATCGCCCGCGCCCGTGATCAATTTCACGGCTTCCACCGCCATCATCGACCCAATCACACCGGGCAATGGGCCAATCACACCGGCCTCTGCGCAGGACGGCACAAGTCCGGCGGCGGGCGTTTCAGGGAAAATGCAAGCGTAGCAGGGTGCGTTGTTGGCTGGGTCGTAGACGCTGATCTGACCTTCCCACTGCGTGAGGGCGGCAGAAATCAAAGGAATTTTCCCGGCGACACAGGTTTCATTCACCAAATACCGTGTTTCGAAGTTGTCGGTGCCATCTAAAACGATGTCATATTCAGCGAACAATTCAGCGGCGAAACTGGCGTCCAGCCTGCGATGATAGGGTTTGACCTGCACAAACGGGTTTTGTGCACGCATCGCGTCTAGTGCAGATTGTACTTTCGGCATGCCGATCCGGTCGTCTGTGTGAATGACTTGTCGCTGCAGATTGGAATTCTCGACGGTGTCATCGTCAATCACACCAATCTGGCCAACACCTGCCGCGGCCAGATAAAGCAACGCGGGCGACCCCAAGCCACCGGCACCAATCACCAGCACTTTCGCGCGGCGTAGTGCCATCTGCCCCGTGCCGCCGACTTCGCGCAGCATAATGTGGCGCGCGTAGCGGTCTAGTTCGGTTTCCGACATCGCGCTGGACTTATCCGCAGGGGTGTCACGAACAACTTGGGGGGATGCCTTGGCCCGCAAGCCACGCAGCAGCTTGCGATATCCAAATGCGATGACACCAAAGGCGACGATCAATGCCCAAAGCCGGACGTCACCGCCCGTGGCTTCGCGCAGCGGATGGCCGTCAGGCAATACCAACTGGATGATTATCACGATCACCAACAGCAACCCGATCATCGTCCAACGCGCACGTTTTGGCGTGTCCATCGCCATGCCGGTGCCCCACAATACGGCGGCCATTGCGGCGACCATGATCATGCGACGACACCCGTACTGCCAAATCCGCCCACGCCGCGTTCGGTCGCGTCTAGGTCATCAAACAGCGTAAACTGGGCCTGTACGACAGGGGCCACAACCATCTGCGCAATCCGCATCCCGTGAGTCACCTCAAACGGGCTATCACCTAGGTTAATCATGATGACCCCAACCGGCCCGCGATAGTCGCTGTCGATCGTGCCCGGGCTGTTGACCAAGGTCACACCATGTTTCAACGCAAGTCCGGAACGGGGGCGAATTTGCACCTCGACCCCGTCAGGGATCGCCATGGCAAGCCCCGTCGGCACAAGCAAACGTGCGCCGGGGGCGAGCGTCACAGCACCGCCTTTCGTGCCAAAATTAGCGCAAATATCAGCGCCCGCTGCACCTTTGGTCTGATACGAAGGCAAGGGCAGCTTGCGATCCGCATCGGGCTGCCAAGACAACTTTATCTGCATCTCACCGCGTCCCATTATCCAGCCAGTTCAAGCGCGATTTTCGTGGCGAGCTTGGTGGCGACTTCGTCCTTGCCCATGCGGGGCCAAGCATCCGCGCCTGTGTCAGAAATCAACGTAACTGCGTTTTCTGTACCGCCCATGATCCCCGTTTCAGGCGACACATCATTCGCGACGATCCAGTCACAGCCTTTGCGCAAACGTTTGGCGGTGGCGTTGGCAATCACATCATTGGTTTCGGCTGCAAAGCCGACCACCAGCGCTGGACGACCGTCCGTCATCTGCGAAACGGTTGCTAGAATATCGGGGTTTTCCGCAAAGGTCAGTTCCGGCAATCCAGACGCGTCCTTCTTGATCTTCGCATCAGACGCATTTGATACATGCCAATCGGCTACGGCCGCGGCAAAGATGGCGGCGTCAGCGCGTTTGGCATTTTGCACGGCTTCAAGCATCTCGGCGGCGGTTTCTACCGGAACAACTGTGACGCCCGCAGGTGGCGGCACATCGGCAGGGCCGGTCACAAAGGTCACGTCAGCGCCCAACGTAACCAGCGCCTGCGCAATCGCCGTGCCCTGCGCGCCTGATGATCTGTTCGCGATGTAACGTACCGGATCAATCGGTTCATGTGTGGGGCCCGACGTCACAAGGACATGCTTACCCTTCAACGGCCCATCGGATAACGTGGTGTCGATTGCGGCAACAATATCAAGGGGTTCTGCCATACGTCCGGGGCCATATTCACCACAGGCCATATCGCCTTCGCCCGGACCAACGAACAAAATGCCGTCGCCCTTCAACGTTTTCAGATTCCGCTGGGTTGCAGGGTGTTCCCACATCCGCACATTCATCGACGGGGCTACCAGAACGCGTTTGTCTGTGGCGAGCAATAGCGTCGACGCCAGATCATTCGCCAAACCGCCCGCCATTTTTGCCATAAGGTCAGCAGTACCGGGGGCCACAACGATCAAATCGGCGGCGCGGGATAATTCGATGTGCCCCATCTCGGCTTCATCGTTCAAATCAAACAGGTCGGTGTATAGCTTGTTCGCGGCCAATGCTGACACGGACAATGGGGTGACGAATTCAGCGCCCGCCTTGGTCAAAACCGGCGTCACTTTCGCGCCGCGTTCGCGCAAGCGCCGGATCAGATCCAACGACTTAAATGCCGCGATTCCGCCGCCGATGATCAAAAGAATATGTTTGTTTGTCAGCATGTCCGCCTCCGCAATTGTTCAGAACGTAAGACTTTGACGGCACGGATACAATCGGTGTGCAGTTATTCAAATGCGGCACAGGGATCGGGGCGGTCAATCGGGGGCGTGACACGCCACAGATCGTAGGGCGGTTGACCAGACGGCGCGGTGATTTGACCAATGCTCAGCACATGCGTGTCAGGTGACGCGGCGTTCAGGTAAACAGGCATTCCCCAGTCGGTACGTGCATGCCCGTTGCCGGTGATCACAACAACCGGCCCGCCAAACGTTTCAAACGCTTCCAGTGCCGCGCGCGCAAAAACCGCGTCGCTGAACCGTTGTTGATCGACAAACCAAGGCAGCATTCCCACAGGCAAAGCCCCACAATGGCCGTCTTGCATGCCCTGTTCGCGGGTACCCTGTTCGTCTTCGTCTAACGGGATGTGAAGCTCAAACCGCTGATCCGTGAACGCGGCCAAAATATCTTCGCGAGCCTGCGTTGCCATCTCCGGACTTGGGGCGGCGCCAATGATCTTTGCATCTTCGGCAGCCGTGAAAATCGGGGCATACATGGCAAAATCAGGCCAACCGTTGGCTTCCCATTCCAGTAAGTCACCTAGATCTGGCGAAGTGATCGTGTCCGAAGTGATCTGCCTTGCCTGATCGGACGTTAGCATCTCAAAAACGATGGCTGTCGGGTCAAGCAATGCGATGATGTCGGCCTGCACCTGATGGTGGGTCGGATCATCGTGAATTTCACCAACAATGACGATATCCGCCCCGTCAAAATCAGTCGCCGAAAACGCAACGATCTCGCCAACGTAAACCGGAGAGACCGTTAGAAAAGTGATGAATGTCGCTGCCCTCATACGAGGAAACGATGCACCTCTTCGTTTTGACCTACAAGGCTTTTGCGCATTTTGCCAAAGGCCGCAGCTTCAAGCTGGCGAACACGTTCTTTCGATAGACCAAGTTCGGTACCAAGGCTTTCCAATGTCCGCGGATCATCACGCATTTTACGTTCTCGGACGATAAAGCGTTCGCGATCATTCAATTCGCCCAAGGCGGACAACAGCCACTGCCGCAATGTATCATTATCGTGGTTGTTTTCCACAGTTTCAGCGGCTTGCGGACCATCATCTTCCAATGCGTCAATCCATTCCCGACCTTCGTCTTCAGCAGATTGGGTGGCGTTGAGCGAATAATCGGACCCAGACAACCGGCCTTCCATCATCTCGACATCATGCAATGGAACGCCGACCTCTAGCGCGATCATTTCACGCATGTCGTGACGGTCAATCGTGCGTCCTTCTGCGGCGGCTTCACGTTCAAGACGGGCCTGAACACGACGCAGATTGAAGAACAGAGATTTCTGAGATGACGTTGACCCGGTCCGGACCATCGACCAGTTCCGCATGACATAATCCTGAATGGATGCTTTGATCCACCAAACCGCATATGTCGAAAACCGGACGCCGCGATCTGGGTCGAATTTATCGGCGGCTTTCATCAAGCCAACGGATGCTTCTTGGATCAGGTCGTTCATCGGCGCGCCGTACCGCTTGAACTTACCTGCCATCGAAATCGCGAGGCGCATGTAGGCGGTGATCAGGCGATGAAGGGCCTGTTCGTCTCGATCATCTCGCCACGCATATGCCAACGCAAGTTCCGTTTCGGCATCCAAAAGCTCCGCTTTCATTGCCTTGCGTGTCATCTTCTGATCCGAAAAACCGTCAAACGCCATGTTTTGATCCCCACCAGATTGCGCGCGGGTGTTCCCGTGCTATTGATCTGTCTACGAAGGGTCGAACCAAGCGGATCAGAAAAAGTTGCAAGAAAAATCGCCGAAGACTTTGTATTTTGTGACGGGCGGGGCTGCGTCAGGCAAATCAACCTTTGCAGAAAAGGTCGTTCGTGCGACAGGCAAGCCCAAAACATATGTTGCGACTATGCAGCCCTACGACGACGAAATGCGCGCGAAACTGGAAAAGCATCAGCAGCAGCGCGGGGGCGATTGGACAACCATCGAGGCCCAGATCGATATCGTGTCAGTACTGGATCAGGCGTCGGCCGATGACATCATCCTGCTGGATTGCGTGACCCTGTGGCTGACGAATGTGCTGCTCGGGGATCATGATGTTGATGCGGCCTGCGACGCATTGGTGAATGCGCTGTTAACCTGTGCGTGCGATGTCGTGGTGGTATCCAACGAAGTCGGCATGGGCATCGTGCCGGACAATGCCTTGTCACGTAAGTTTCGGAATGCACAGGGAAAAGTGAACCAGATGATCGCGGCACGGGCAGACGTCGTCATGACCGTGATCTCTGGCCTGCCACTGGTCCTAAAAGGGTCTTACGATCTTGTTCCCGCAACGCACTTCTTCCCCGCGGGGAATGTTTGACCCGCTTTTGGCTGGTCCGGCACGGGCCCACGCATCAAAAAACCTTTACCGGATGGCGTGATGTGCCTGCGGATTTAACCGATACTGCGGCGTTAGATCGGTTGTCGTCCTACCTGCCGGACCAAGCGCTACTAGTTTCATCTGATCTGCAACGATCTGTGCATACCGCTGATGCCATCGGGGATGGCAGGATGCGTTTGGCACATCGAAAAACTCTGCGGGAATTTGATTTTGGGATGTGGGACGGCCTGCACCACACAGAAGTCGCGGAACGTGATCCTGTTCTTAGTCGTCAGTTCTGGGAACAACCTGGAACGTTGGCACCGCCGAACGGTGAAAGCTGGAATGCGGTGACGAAACGCGTAACCGCATCGTTGTCCCAATTGGCCCACCACCACAAAGCGAAAGATATTGTTGTTGTCGGCCATATGGGCATGATCATGACAATGATCGCGCAATGTGGCGGGACACCTTACGAAGCGATGGGGCACAAGATCGATAACCTGTCAGTCACGGACGTGCATTTCACCCTACGAGGTTGGCAAATCGGAACGATCAATCACGTCGCTTAAGCTGTAAAAGGACCAAAACCATGACCTACGAACTCTACATCGGCGACCGGACCTTTTCGAGCTGGTCTTTGCGCGGCTGGCTTCTGCTTGAGCAATTTGGGCTGCCCTACAAAACAGCGATGGTCGGTTTGTACGCGGGAACGATGGCGCAAGACATGGCGCATTTGTCGGGTGCTAAAACGGTGCCTGCATTGGTCACGCCAAGCGGTGGATTATTGACGGATAGCTTGGCGATGGCGGAAACGCTTGCCGAAGAAAACCCGCAAGCAGGACTTTACCCCACAGACCCCATTGCCCGCGCAATGGCACGGTCCATGATTGCGGAAATGCACAGCGGCTTCGGGGCATTGCGGTCGGATTGTCCGCACAACATGGAACATACACTTGTCGGGTTTGAGCCGTCTGATGCGGTCATGAACGACGTGGCCCGCATTTCCGAACTCTGGTCAATGGCACGCGACAGGTTCGGCGAAGATGGGCCATGGCTGTTTGGGCAATACACTGCGGCTGACGCATTCTACGCGCCGATCGCGAACCGTTTTACCACCTACGGTATCCCGTTGGGTGTCACAGCGCAGGCCTATGTCGACGCGCATATCGCGGATCTGTCTAACCGACAATGGCGGGCAATGGGGCAGACTGTGCGCTATGACCCGTTTCCATACGATTTTGGATTGAAGACAAAGCCATGGCCGATTGATGCTTTGCCCGCTCGGGCAGTCGATCAAGGTCCGTCAGAAAACGAAACATGCCCGTATTCTGGTAAACCGGTCACGCATTACTTGGAACTGGACGGCAGAACGTTTGGTGTCTGCAACGCGTTTTGTCGTGACAAAACGGTTGCTGACCCTGCGGCATGGCCGAAATTTATGGCGTTGTTGAACAATTAACCTTTTCGCAAGGGTCCTGTCGTTAACCATAAGTATTGGAAATGACGGGAACCAACATGTCAGCAGTTGCCTACACGGTCGCCTTTGACGGGATCGACGCGAAAATGGTCGAGGTGCAATGCGCGGTCAGCCCCGGCATGCCGGGGTTCGCTATCGTGGGCTTGCCAGATAAAGCGGTTTCAGAGGCGCGCGAAAGAGTGCGGGCCGCGTTGACGCATATGGCGATTGCGCTGCCGTCAAAGAAAATCACGATCAACATGTCGCCCGCGAACATGCCGAAAGAGGGGTCGCATTTTGATTTGCCTATCGCGCTGGCTTTGTTGGCTGCGCTTGAAATCCTGCCGCGTGAAGATGTCGCGGGCACGGTATCACTTGGTGAATTATCGCTAAACGGGGATCTGGTTCCTGTCATTGGGGCGTTGCCTGCGGCAATGGCTGCAGCGACTGAAGGTAAAGTTCTCGTCTGCCCAAACGCATGCGGCCCCGAAGCAGCATGGGTCGACGCGGCAAAAGTGATCGCACCGCAGTCGCTGGCCGCGGCGATACGGCACTTTACCGGACAAGCTGTGCTCGACGCGGCGGTCGCTGGCGAAGTGCACGTTGATGCAAACGCTTCTGATCTGGCCGAGGTGAAAGGGCAGGAACGTGCGAAACGTGCGTTGGAAATTGCAGCCGCTGGGCGGCATCATTTGATGATGGTTGGCTCACCCGGTTCTGGTAAGTCGATGTTATCGAAACGCATTCCCGGTATCCTTCCACCAATGTCACCGACAGAAGCGTTAGAGACGTCGATGATTCATTCGCTGGCGGGCGTGTTGGAAGAGGGCGGCATCAATCGCACGCGCCCTTTCCAAGAACCGCACCACACAGCGTCGACTGCTGCGATTATCGGCGGGGGGCGAACGGCGAAACCCGGACAGATTTCACTGGCGCACAATGGGGTACTTTTTCTCGATGAATTTCCGGAATTCCCACGGTCAGTGCTCGAAACCTTGCGCCAGCCGATCGAAACGGGCGAGGTGATCGTCGCGCGGGCCAATGCGCATGTGAAATACCCGTGTCGTTTTATGTTGGTCGCGGCCGCGAACCCTTGCAAATGCGGGTATCTGGCAGATCCAGCGCGCGCCTGCGCACGTGTGCCGATCTGCGGTGAAGAATATATGGGTCGCATTTCTGGGCCCTTGATGGACCGTTTTGATTTACGGGTTGAAGTGCCGCCGGTCGCATACACTGATCTGGATTTGCCAGAAGACGGCGAAAGCTCCGCGGTGATTGCTGCCCGCGTTGCCGCCGCTCGCGATGTGCAATCGCAACGGTTTGCGGACGCGGCGGGCGTACGGGTAAATGCCGAAGCTGAAGGGCGCGTTTTGGAACAGGTGGCCACGCCGGATACCGAAGGACGGGCGCTGTTGGTCAAGGTCGCGGAACGGTTCGGGCTTTCGGCGCGGGGGTATCACCGTGTGTTGCGCGTCGCGCGAACCATCGCTGATCTGGCTGGCGAAACCGATGTGCGTCGCCCACATGTCGCGGAGGCGGTAAGCTACCGCCTCTCGCTGTCTCAGGACGTGTAATCAGGCAGCAGCGCGGCGCGCTTCAATTGCTTCCCAAATTTTGGCCGTGATATTGACGTCGTCAAACCGTTCCAATTCTTGAATGCCTGTCGGTGAGGTCACGTTGATTTCGGTCAGCCAGTCACCAATCACATCGATCCCGACAAAAATCTGACCCTTTTCACGCAACAACGGTCCGATTGCCGTACAGATTTCGCGGTCACGGTCAGTCAGTTCGACTTTCTCGGGGCGTCCGCCTACGTGCATATTGGATCGGGTTTCGCCTTCGGCGGGGACGCGGTTGATCGCGCCGACAGGTTCACCATCGACCAAGATGACCCGCTTGTCACCCTTGCTGACGTCGGGCAGGAATTTTTGCATGATCAGCGGTTCGCGATTAATGCCGGAGAACATTTCGTGCAGTGATGCGAGGTTACTATCGCCCTGTTTCAGCTTGAAAACACCGGCGCCACCATTGCCGTAGAGTGGTTTAAGAATCACGTCGCCATGTGCGGCACGGAATGATTTGAGCGTGTCTAAATCACGCGCAATCATCGTTGGCGGTGTCAGGTCAGGGAAGTTCAGAACCAGCAACTTTTCCGGATAGTTCCGCACCCAGAACGGGTCATTCACGACGAGCGTATCGGGGTGAATCATATCAAGAATATGGGTTGTGGTAATGTACCCCATATCGAAAGGGGGATCTTGGCGCAGCCAAACGACATCGTAGTCGGCAAGATCGACTTCAACTTCGTCGCCCAGTGTAAAATGATCGCCTTCGACCCGCTGAACGGTCAGCGGCCAACCCCGCGCGACAACTTTACCTTCGCGGTAGGCAAGTTTGTCAGGTGTGTAGTAGAAAAGACTGTGACCGCGCGCCTGTGCTTCCTCTGCGATGCGGAAGGTGCTGTCGGCGTTGATATCGATAGGACCAATCGGGTCCATTTGGATCGCTACTTTCAAGGGCATGACCTGTGGCCTTTTCTCAATATGGAATTGAGAGATACATGGCCCATGCGACGGGCCTGTGCAATGGCGGCAAGATCACGCTTCCATGAACGCGTTTTCAATAATCCGCACATTGCCAGTTTGATCAACGGCTGCCACGTCGAAACGCATATCGGTTAGCGCCCCGCGCGGTTCATTTGCCACAAATTCACTCGCAGCAGCACAGAGCCTGTCCATCTGACGGCGACTGACACGTTGCAATGCGGTCGCGTGGGATTTGCTTTTCTTAACTTCGACAAAGATCAGGCTGTCACCATCGCGGACAATCAAATCGATTTCGCCGCCGCGCCCGCGCCATCGTGTATGCGCAATAGAATGGCCACGACGTTTGTAATCACGGGCAACACTGGATTCGGCCGCCAATCCTGCATGGTGATTGGTGCTGGCACGCATCGCTTGTTGCGTCGATGATGTCATTCGTCGTCCTTTTCCAGCCCAAGGGCCATTTGGTAAACTTGGCGGCGGGGTAGACCCATCGCACCTGCAACCATCGTTGCCGCGTCTTTCACTCGCATCGTTCGCATCGCGTCGACCAATGCCGCCTGCACATCGTTTTCGCCGATCTTTTCACCGTTCCCACGATCAACCAGCACGACAATTTCGCCCTTTACCTTTCGGTCGGCAAAATCTGCGACAAGTTCATCGAGAGACCCGCGTGTGGTTTCTTCAAACTTCTTGGTCAACTCACGACAGACCACCGCGCGGCGGTCGCCCCCTAGAACATCGCGCAAAGACATTAGCATATCATGAAGGCGCTTTGGGGATTCGTAGAACACTAGTGTTAGCGGCATATCGCGTAGTTCTGCGATCTCTGTTTCGCGCTGTGTTTTTGCAGATGGCAGGAATCCGATGAATGCAAAGCGGTCAGTTGCCAGACCAGAAACGGTCAACGCGGCAAGTACTGCCGACGCTCCGGGGGCCGTGGTGACGGGCAGGTCAGCCGCGATCATCGCAGCGCCCAGTTCATATCCCGGATCAGCCACTAATGGTGTACCCGCTTCAGACACGTAAGCGACTGATTTTCCTTCACTTACAGCCCGCACAAGTCGTTCGGTTGGCTTTTCCCCGCTGTGGTCATGGTAGGCGACAACCTGTCGTGTCCCAAGCGGTACGCCATGAATTTCCATCAATTTGCGGGCCGTCCGTGTGTCCTCTGCTGCGATCAGATCGGCGCTGGCGAGGATGTCGAGACCGCGCAGTGTCATGTCACGCGCCGACCCGATTGGAGTCGCCACGAAATAAAGACCCGCCGTCAAGGGTTTTTCTATAAAATTCATACCTAGACCCTTTGGCGCATAGCCCTATGATGTTGCCCAATGTTTGACCCGATGGAGGTCACCATCAGGAGGGGGATTTCCTATGTTTGCTTGTTTCGCCGACGCCCGCAAGGCGGCAGCCCGGCTGTTTATCTTTTTGACGCTTGTGTTCGTGTCGGCCTGTACGGTCCCCGGCCAAGTTGGTGTGAATGAAAACACCGGTCAGCGTATTGATCCGAACGCGCCTGTTCAGGTTGCGCTTTTGGTTCCGGGTGGGTCCGGTAACGAGGGTCGTTTGTCAGCTAGCCTTGAAAACGCCGCACGATTGGCGATTTCCGATTTGGCTGGCGTGACGATTGATCTGCGCGTGTACAACACTGCCGGTGATCCGCTGCAGGCCGCACGCGTTGCAAATGCTGCGGTTGATGACGGTGCAAAGATTATTTTGGGACCATTGTTTGGTGAAGCAGCCAACGCGGCTGGTGTGTCTGTCGCGAACCGTAATGTGAACGTCCTCGCGTTTTCGAACAACCCGACAATTGCTGGCGGTAACGTCTTTATCCTCGGGTCTACATTCGGAAACACAGCGAACCGTTTGGTCCAGTACGCAGGCCGTCAAGGCATCAACCGCTACACGGTTGTCCATGGCAATTCAGTTCCCGGGCAGTTGGGCCGTGATGCGATTGCAAACGCTGTTCGTGCGAACGGGGGCCAAGTGACCGCGATCGAAGGGTATCCATTGACCCAGCAAGGCGTATCCGATTCGTCGGCGCGTATCGTTTCTGCAGCGCGGAATGGTGGTAGCGATGCGGTCTTCTTCACAGGTGATCCTTCTGCTGACCTTCCGTTTATTCTGGACGGTCTGTCAGCCGCTGGTCTGACATCGAACGAAGCGCGCTTTATGGGTTTGACCCGTTGGGACGCAAATGCTGACGTTCTGGGAAGCGCTGCTGCCCAAGGCGGCATCATTGCGTTGCCTGATCAAGGTTTGAACAACGCGTTCCAGAACCGTTACGCGTCTGTTTATGGCGATGCGCCACATCCGCTGGCCGGTCTCGCGTATGATGGAATTGCCGCCATCGGCGCGCTTGTTGCCCAAGGAAACGCCAACGCCCTGACAAAACAGGCGCTCACGACGTCGCAAGGCTTTCAAGGGACTGGTGGTATCTTCCGGTTCCTGCCAAATGGTCTGAACCAGCGTGGCCTCGCCATCGCCGAAATACGCAACAATCAGGTGATTACCCTTGAGCCAGCCCCACGGAGCTTTGGCGGATCAGGTCTCTGATCCGACCAACACGACTTACGACCTTGAAACGCCGGACAATTTGATTTGTCCGGCGTCTGAGATTTTTGACCAACCCGCAGTCCGTGCAGCGTTAGAAGCCGCGGCGAGCCTTGGTCATAGCGACAAAGACATCCGCACCCAAACCGTCGAAATCCTGAACGAAGCGCGTGTTGCAGGGCGTAAACGCATTGCAGAAGCTTTTGCCGCTGATCCATTTCCGGGGCGTCGTGGGACGCGCGCCTATAGCTGGCTGACAGACCAGATTATCGGCGAAGTGTTGAATATCGCGCAAACGTATCTGCACCCTTTGCCGAACCCGACAGAGGCCGAACGTATCGCGATTATTGCGGTGGGCGGCTACGGGCGTGGCGAAATGGCCGCGCATTCGGACGTCGATTTGCTGTTTTTGAACCCGTATAAAATCACACCGTGGGCGGAAAGCCTCATCGAATCGATGCTGTATATCCTGTGGGATTTGAAGCTGAAGGTCGGACATGCCAGCCGGACGATCAAAGACTGCATTCGACTTGGCCGCGAAGATTTCACGATCCGTACGTCGTTGGTGGAATACCGTTATCTTGCCGGTGACGAAGATTTGGCGCAGTCCCTTGCCACATCGTTGTGGGAAGATTTGTTCAAAGGCACCGAAGCCGAATTTATTGAAGCCAAGCTTGAGGAACGTGCTGAACGTCACCGCAAGCAAGGTGGCCAGCGGTATGTGGTTGAGCCGAACGTGAAAGAAGGCAAGGGCGGTTTGCGCGACCTGCAGTCCTTGTTCTGGATCGGGAAATACGTGCACGGGACGCAGAACGCTAAGGAATTGATTGCCTTTGGTGTCTACAACGAAGACGAATTCCAGACCTTTAAGACAGCCGAAGATTTTCTTTGGTCTGTCCGTTGCCACATGCACATCATCGCCAATCGTGCGGTTGATCAGCTGACTTTCGACATGCAAGTCGAGGTCGCAGAAAAGCTTGGGTATAAGGATCACGACGGGCGTCGTGCCGTTGAACATTTTATGCAGGATTACTTCCGCCATGCGACCAAAGTGGGTGAAGTCACGCGGATCTTCCTGACATCACTCGAGGCGACACATACCAAAGCCGAACCGATGCTGCTGCGCCTGTTCAAACGGCGCAAAAAGGCGAAAGCCCCATATGCGATTGAACAGAACCGTCTGACCGTTGCGGATGAAGAGGCGTTTCTGGCGAATCCCGTCAATATGCTTGGGATCATCGAAGAAGTGCTTCGGACGGGTACGTTGCTGCATCCAGATGCGATGCGGATGATTGCGGCGAACCTGCACTTGATCGACGATTCTGTCCGCAATGACCCAGCTGCGCGCAAACTTTTCCTTGGGATCATGTTGAAACACGGCAACCCTGAACGCGGCTTGCGGCGGATGAATGAACTGGGGCTTCTGGCTGCGTTTATTCCGGAATTTGCGCCGATTGTGGCGATGATGCAGTTCAATATGTACCATCACTACACGGTCGACGAACATACGATCCAATGTATCAGCCATCTGTCACAGATCGAACGCGAAGAGCTGATAGAGGAATTGCCGATTGCGTCCGGCATTCTGCAAAAAGGTGTGAACCGCAAGGTGTTGTATGTCGCGTTGCTGCTGCACGACATCGGCAAAGGACAGCCAGAAGATCATTCGGTTTTGGGTGCGAAAATTGCGCGTGTTGTGGCCCCGCGGTTGGGGTTGAACAAGAAAGAATGCGAACTGGTCGAATGGTTGATCCGCAATCATTTGCTCTTGTCCGATACGGCACAAAAACGCGATATTTCGGAACCACGCACCGTGACCGGTTTCGCCAAAGCGATGAAGACCGTTGAACGGCTTGATTTGCTGACGGTGCTGACGGTTTGCGACATTCGGGGCGTTGGCCCCGGCACATGGAACAACTGGAAAGCGGTGCTGATCCGTAACCTGTATGCCGCGACGCGTGATGCGCTGGAAAATGGGTTGGAAGATCTAAACCGCGAAACAAGAGAAACCGAAGCAAAGCGCGCGCTGCGTGGCGCTTTGACCGACTGGAAGCCAAAAGATTTAAAAGCAGAAGTTGGGCGTCATTACGGGCCGTATTGGCAGGGTTTGCCGGGGTCGACCCATGTGATTTTCGCGAACCTTTTGTCTGGAATTTCGGACGATAGTATCGCCGTTGATCTGATGCTTGACGAAGACCGCGACGCGACACGCGTTTGCTTTGCCATGGTGGACCATCCGGGGTTGTTTAGCCGGATGACCGGAGCGTTGGCGTTGGTTGGTGCGAACATCGTTGATGCACGCAGTTACACATCCAAAGACGGTTACGCGACGGCGGCGTTTTGGATACAGGACGCGGACGGGCATCCGTACGAAGCTGCCCGCCTGCCGCGTCTTCAGCAGATGATTATCAAGACGCTGCATGGTGAAGTGGTCGCCCGCGACGCCCTGAAAGACCGTGATAAGATCAAAAAGCGTGAACGTGCGTTTAAGGTGCCCACTGTCATCACCTTTGATAACGCGGGTTCCGAGATTTACACAATTATCGAAGTGGACACCCGCGACCGGCCCGGCCTGCTGTACGATCTGACGCGTACGCTGGCGAATAATCACGTCTATATTGCGTCTGCTGTCATCGCGACGTTTGGCGAACAGATCGTCGATACGTTCTATGTCAAAGACATGGTTGGTCTGAAGTATCACAACGAAGCCAAGCGCCAAGCGCTGGAAGCGAAACTGCGTGAAGCCATTACACTGGGCGCGGAAAGGGCTGTGACGTGATACGGATTTTCGTGAAAATTCGGACGATTTTTCCGGAAATATCGGGGGCGCTTGCGTGAAACCTATTCGATTGATGGCTGGCTTCTTCACAGTCGGCCTTTGGACGTTGCTATCGCGTGTCTTGGGCTTTGCGCGCGACATCATGATGGCTGCGTTTTTGGGTACTGGCCCCGTGGCCGAAGCGTTCTTGATCGCACTGTCCTTGCCGAACATGTTCCGCAGATTCTTTGCCGAAGGTGCTTTCAACATGGCCTTCGTGCCGATGTTTTCTAAAAAGCTGGAAGCAGACGACGACCCGCTGACCTTTGCACAGGATGCATTCGCAGGACTCGGGTTCATCCTGCTCATTTTCACCGGCATCGCTGTCGCGTTTATGCCTGCGCTTGTGACCTTGATGGCCGCAGGATTTCGCGGCGATGTCCGGTTTGAGCTCGCCGTTGCCTACGGACAAGTAGCGTTCCCGTATATTCTGTTCATATCGCTCGCCGCCCTTCTTTCAGGTGTCTTGAACGCGACGGGGCGCTTTGTTGCTGCGGCAGCGGCGCCTGTCCTGTTGAACATTTTCTTTGTTGTCACAATGTTGGCGATGTGGGTGTTCGGCCCTACGACCTTTACCGACGGTGCCTATCAATTCGATGCGACCGTGGGCTTTGGGCGCGCTTTAGCGTGGGCTGTTCCATTCGCAGGGATAGCGCAGGTCGCACTGGTCTGGGTCGCTGCAAAGCGAGCAGGTTTCCCTATGGCGCTACGGATGCCGCGCCTGACGCCTGACCTGAAACGGCTTGCGATTATTGCGGTGCCAGCGGTGCTGGCGGGCGGCGTACTGCAGATCAACCTGCTCGTGGGGCGTCAGGTCGCAAGCACCTTTGACGGCGCGATTGCATGGCTGAGCTATGCGGATCGGTTGTACCAGCTGCCGCTGGGTGTGATTGCGATCGCGATTGGGGTCGTGCTGTTGCCTGATTTGTCTCGCCGCTTGCAGGCCGGTGACGAGGCCGGCGGGCAAGATGCCTTTAACCGCGCGTCTGAAATTGCGTTGGCGTTGACCATTCCTGCAGCCATTGCGCTAATCGTCATCCCGATTCCATTAGTATCGGTCTTGTTCGAACGCGGCGCGTTCACACAAAGCGACACGGCGGCGACCGCGTTGGCCGTTGCTATCTATGGTCTCGGGTTGCCTGCATTCGTGCTGCAGAAAGCCTTGCAGCCGTTGTTCTACGCGCGTGGCGATACGAAGCGGCCGTTCTATTACGCGCTTGTCGCAATGGTCCTGAACGCTGTGCTTGCGTTTGGGTTGCGCGATTATATCGGATTTATTGCGGCAGCCGTTGGTACATCACTGACGAGCTGGGCGATGGTTGGTCAGCTGTGGTGGGGCGCACGCGGGATGGGTAAATCTGCGCAATTCGATACGCGTTTCAAACGGCGCATTTGGCGGATTATCGTAGCCGCGTGTTTGATGGGCGTCGTTCTGTTTGGCGTCGCTTGGGCTTTGCAGCCGTTATTAGCTGCAGGTGGATTGCGGATGATCGGGTTGTTGATCCTCGTCGTCGCGGGGATCGTGAGCTATTTCGCAATTGGCCAGATCATTGGTGCGTTCCGGCTTGCTGAATTCAAGGCCGCGATGCGTCGGTCCAAGTAGAACCTAATTGTCGGCCCTGTTCACGCCACCCGGTGTCGGTTGTGGCAATGTTTGCAGGGTCGGCGGCAGGGCCAGTTCTTTTGCGATCTCTAGATTATTTTCAACAGGGGTGATTGTGACCCCCCCGAAATCGCGGATCGGAGTCGCAGGACCGTTTGAACATGCGGCAAGTGCCAAAAGTGTGACGCTTGCCAGTATAATTGCACGCATTGCCGTTCCTTAAGTCTTTGGTGATGCGTGTTTAGCGCAGGAATGCGCCCGCGTCACGATCTCTTTGTGCCGCGTTTTTTGGACGGCTTAGAACCGCCGTCTTCTGACAGGAACGCGAGGCCAATTGCCCCTGCAAAGATCGCGATGTCTGCGACGTTAAATGCATAGGGGTTGTCGATGCCGCAGCAAGACATGTTCAGAAAGTCCGCGACCGCCCCATAGATAACCCGATCAACGACGTTACCAATGGCCCCGCCGATCAACAGACCAGCCGCGATCATCATGTTGCGCGTCCCGCCTGCACGCCAAAGCCAAACGATGACTCCGACGGAAATCGCGAGTGCGACCCCGATCAACACCCAACGCATGTCGTAGCCCGCGCCAAGGCCAAAGTTGACCCCACGGTTCCACGCCATGCGGTATTCAAGAAACGGCGGAAAGACGGTGATGCGCCCACCCGGTGCATTGATCAGGCCAAGCCAATGTACGACGTAATATTTCGTCACTTGGTCAATCAGAAAGACCCAGAAAGCTGTCCAAAAAAGCGGGCGCATACGATTTATCCTTAGTGCCGGAAGTGACGTGTGCCGGTGAAGACCATTGCGATGCCGGCCTCATCAGCGGCTTTGATCACTTCGTCATCGCGCATAGACCCGCCGGGCTGGATGACACAGGTCGCCCCTGCTGCCGCGGCTTCCATCAAGCCGTCAGCGAACGGGAAGAACGCGTCAGATGCGACAGCAGAACCGATAGTCAGCGGCTGTGGTAGACCCATGGCGTCGGCCATACGTTCCGCTTTCTTCGCTGCGATCAGGGCACTGTCGAGGCGGGACATTTGTCCAGCACCGACGCCGACAGTTGCGCCGTCTTTGACGTAGACGATGGCGTTGGATTTGGTGTGCTTCGCGACTTTCCAAGCGAACAGCAGATCCTTGAGTTGATCGTCGGTCGGTTCAACCTTCGTCACAACCTTTAGGTCCTCGATCCGCAGATCGTCTGTGTCTTTGTCCTGCACCAACATGCCGCCCGCGACCTGACGGTAGGCCAATGACTGTTCCTGAGGGTCTGGCAGGCCGTCAGTGGTCAACAAGCGCAGGTTTTTCTTGGTCGCGAAGATCGCCTTGGCTGCATCGGATGCACCGGGCGCAATCACAACTTCGGTAAAGATTTCGACGATCGCTTTGGCCGTGTCTTCATCAAGCGGTTGGTTCAGCGCCACGATCCCGCCGAACGCGGAGGTGCGGTCGCAATCGAATGCCTTGGTGTAGGCCTCGAGCAAGGTCGCCCCTTGACCAACGCCACATGGGTTCGCGTGCTTGATAATCGCGACGGCAGGGCCATTGGCCGGATCGAATTCCGCGACCAGTTCAAAGGCCGCGTCAGTGTCATTGATGTTGTTGTAGGACAGTTCTTTGCCCTGATGCTGCTGGGCTGTCGCCACACCCGGACGACCTGTCCCGTCGGTATAGAAGGCAGCAGACTGGTGGCTGTTTTCGCCGTAGCGCATTGTTTGGGCGAAGGTGCCCGTGAAGGACCGGCGGCGCGGCTCATTGTTGCCAATCGCGCTTGCCATCCATGTGCTGACTGCGGTGTCGTAAGCCGCGGTGCGACCATAGGCGATCTGTGCTTGGCGCTGGCGGAACGCGTAGGATGTTTGACCGTCGTTGGCGTCCAATTCGGCGCGCAGGGCGGCGTAGTCTTCGACGTCAGTGACAACAGTCACAAATGCGTGGTTCTTCGCAGAGGAGCGGATCATCGCAGGACCACCGATATCGATATTCTCGATGCACGTGTCGTAATCGGACCCTTTGGCAACAGCGTCCTCGAACGGATACAGGTTCACAACCAACAGATCGATTGGCCCGATGTTGTGTTCGTCCATTGCCGCGACATGGCCTTCCAGATCGCGCCGGGCCAACAGGCCACCATGCACAACAGGGTGCAGCGTTTTCACGCGCCCATCCATCATTTCGGGAAAGCCTGTGACGTCAGCCACGTCTTTCACGTCCAGCCCTGCATCGCGCAGCGCCTTGGCAGAGCCGCCCGTGGAGAGCAGTTCAACCCCACGCTTGGCAAGATCTTGGCCCAATTCAATCAGGCCAGTTTTATCAGATACAGAAAGAAGCGCGCGGCGCAGTGGTGCGAGATCGGTCATCAGTGTCCCCGTGATGTGTCATCGTAACCGCCCACCGGGTCATTTGGGGTCAGATCACGCACCGCATCGGGCGTGTCTTGTGCTTTGGCCAACGACCAGCGGACGCGCGTCGCATATGCCATTGCGGCGCTGGTTAAAACCACCTGTTGGCTTGCGCGGGGCTTTAATCTGCCATTTTCCAAATAAACTGACGGTTCAAGGCTCAATCTTGCCTGTCCATCGTGCCGGAATATCCAAACTTCACCGGATTTCAGGATCAACGACACGGCGCCACCGCCTAAATCGACGGTCGCGTTGACGTCAGGGTGCAGATGAAAGCGGATAGTATAGGGCACGCCGGGGCTGGTCCGTGATTGTAGGGCGTCAAAACGGCTTTCGTCATTTGGACCGAGCGTGGTCAGCAAATCTTCGCCCACGATCCCGCGACCATCAATGGCGATATCGATCGTGCGGGCGTGCGTCAGGCCATGTGTGTGGCGGTAACCATCATGGGACAGCTCGATCCGTTTCCCATCATCGAGGTTCGAAAATTCGCATTGCACCAGTTGCGGAACATCAAGCAAAAGTTCGGTCGCGCGGCTGCCTTTGACAGGTGGCGCGAGTCGGGATGATGAATAACCGTTGATCCAAAGCGTTGAATGGGACGGTGTGGCGCGGCCAGCCCTGCGCCAATCTTCGCCAAAACTGCGGCCTGATCCGCATGTCACGATGATCGGGCGGCGACCTGATGTGACTTCGAATGCCAGCGTGCTGGCGTGGGCGTCGCTGGACGCGGCCCCGACGGGTGGCGCATCCGCATCGACGATCATCGACGTCCGGCCTGCGGTAATGCGGGCAAAACCCATATGCAGGTCCCGTTGTTCCATCGGGGTTACCCGCACGAGCGAATCGGCCAGAGCATGATCAAGGCGGCCATCAATGCCACGCCCGCCGCCATGGAAACGGGCAAGGCTACCGTCCGCATGTCGCAAAGCACGCAGCGTGGGCGCAATCCGTTCTAGCGCGTCGGTGAATTGCCGCGGTGGTGTTTGGCCCACATTTGTTAACGCCTGCGTGGCCCATGTGATGAGTGTGAAAACCTCGAGCAAATGTTCGGGATTTCGCGTAGGTATCCCGCCCATTGCGTCGACCTGCGTATCACAGTCTTCGGCGAGTGCTTTGATCGCAGGTGGTGCGAATTTCTCCATCCCTTCAAGGGCCAGCCCTGCGTAAATGATGCCTGTCAGCGCTTCGAAACGCGCCAAACCCGGTTCAGCGGTGCGCCAGCGTTTTGCCAAGAACAGGGTTTGTTGGCCCAGCGACCGAAAGAACGTGTCGGACTTCGCTTTGTCTTGACCGCGCAAAAGGAACAGGCCGTGGTTGATCCAGCGGATCAGCCGTCGACCTGTCAAATCTGGCGTCCAACCCGGGCCGGTACCATTCCCGAACCGGACGATCCATTCCGACACCCATGCTTGCGCTCGTTCGCGGGCACGCATGTCGCCGACGGCGGCCAAATCATCAAGCCACGCACAGCCCTGAATTTCTTCGGCGACGCGCATGTTGTCGATGCCAATGTCCCAGATCAACGCGTTGGGTGCTTGGACGAACGATCCGGCAAACAGAAAATTGCCGCTGATCAGCTGACGACCGCGGGCAAAGTGGCCAATCGTCTTGGGCTCCGGTTGTGACACGAAGCCAGTCGCAGGGCGTGCGCGGGCAGACCGCCGCGCATGGTAGCGATGCATAAATTCGGTGCGTCGGGCACGCCATGTTTGTGCCTGTTCCACTGGGGGCTGCCTGCTTTGATTTTTGTTGTTGGCAAACGTTAACCTGACACGGGGTTTGAGTCACGAAAACTTCGTGTGTGGCGCCAACTGAGCGGGAATGGGAAAGGGCTGAATCGCGAATAGGGCGCGTGTCCATCAAGCGGGCACGCGGTCGTGTATCAGCGTCAGATAGCCAAAAGCGATCGAATCTTAACGGGCAGGACCCGATGGAATCGCATAATTAGCGGCGGAAAAGCGCAACAAATCGTTGTCAGCCCGACCAGCCACATAGCTATCAGGCGTCGCAGCGCAAGCGCTCAGCAAACTCGCTGAGACTAACGCCAGCATGGTTAGCAAGCGTGTCATGAAACTACTCCTCATTTCCCACATCTTACGTGTGGTGAGGTTAATATAGTCTTTTCGACGGCGTCTGTTGAGTCTGCAATTTTAACCAAATCGTTCCAGTGTCATTTCTGCATAGTGGCCACGATAGCGCCTCAACCTTTAAGAATTTGTCACCACGTCGGTTTTAGCACTTTCAAGGTCGGATGGTTCTGTCTTGCCAGCGTCGATTGCGACACATTGGGCGAAAGTACATTCTGCGGAGCATCGCCATGAAAACTACTGTCAAAGCCTTGGTTGTTGGGGGCGGTGCAGTCGGCACATCAATTGCCTATCACCTCGCGAAAGCGGGTTGGGATGATGTGATGTTGTTGGAACGGGATGAACTGACATCCGGTTCAACATGGCATGCGGCGGGTCTGCTGCCGCTGTTTAACATGTCCTACGCGACGACCCACATTCACAAATATTCCGTCGATTTTTACAAAACATTGGAGGAGGAAACCGGTCTGAATGCCGGTTTTGCAGTCGTCGGTAACCTGCGTATGGCACAAACGCAGGAACGCATGGATGAATACATGCTCTATGCGTCCACCGCTGAAACTTGCGATGTGCCATACGAATGGATGACACCCGATCAGATCAAGGCGAAATGGCCACTTATCAAGACCGACGATCTGAAGGGTGCGCTTTACCACAACACCGATGGCTACATTAATCCGGCCGATGTGACCCAAGCGATGGCCAAGGGTGCCCGCCAACGTGGCGTTGCGATCGAACGCAAATGGCAGGCCGATGCGTTCCATTGGAACGGCGACGCTTGGGAAGTGACCTGCACAAAGATGGTCGAGAAAGGCGGTAACCTAATCCCGTCTGACGAACAGATCGTTATCACAGCAGAACACGTTGTCACCGCATCAGGCAACCATGCGCAAACGACGGCCAATAAACTCGGCATCAAGATTCCGGCAATTCCCGTTGAGCACCAATTCATCGTGATGGACCAAGACCCCGATCTGGTGAAGTTCCGTGCCGAAGGTAACGTCGAACATCCCGTGATCCGTGACGCCGATGCGCAATCCTATGTGCGTGAAGAACGCGGTGGCTGGATTTTGGGCGTCTACGAGAAAAACGCGCCTGCCGTGTTTGAATACGGTGTGCCTGATGCGTTTCGTGCCGATCTGTTCCCGCTCGATCTGGAACGGATTGAGGATCAATATATGGCCATGATCCACCGCATCCCGTCATGCGAGGAAAGCGGTCTGAAGGACGACTTCAACGGCCCGATTTGCTATACGCCAGACGGTAACCCGCTGGTTGGGCCGGCCCCCGGTTTGCACAACATGTGGCTTGCCGAAGGGTTTTCGTTCGGGATCACTGCAGCCGGCGGTACGGGGTATTACCTTGCCCAAATGATGGTCGACGGCGAGGCCGAGATCGACATGGCGTCACTTGATCCCAAACGCTACGGCGATTGGATGACGACGGAATTCGCGGCGCGCAAAAACGAAGAATGCTACGACCACGTCTACATCCTGCACCATCCTGATGAAGAACGGCCTGCCTGCCGCCCGCTGCGCACATCACCCGCCTATGACCGCCAAGCAGCACGCGGCGCGCAATTCGGGTTCGTGAACGGGTGGGAACGGCCAAACTACTTTGCGCCACTGGGGTTCAACGACCACGACGCGCGGTCCTTCCGGCGTGGCGATTGGTGGCAATACGCGGTGGAAGAGGCGAAAGCGATCCGTGAAGGAGTCGGCCTGATTGATGCAACAGCCTTTACTAAACACCGGATTTCCGGGCCGGGGGCTGCAGCGTTCCTTGATTGGTTTACCACTAACAAACTGCCGAAAGTGGGCCGGATCAACCTGACATACGCGCTGACATCGCACGGCACCACGCGGACAGAATACACCATAGTCCGCATTGCGGAGGATGATTTTTATCTCGTCTCCGCAGGGGCTTGGCACGCTTACGACCAGGATTATCTCTACAAAGCGATCATGGAGAAAGAGCCCGAATTAGGTCGCATCAATGAAGAGGACGTGACGACGAAATACGGCGTCTTTGCCATCGCAGGGCCAAAATCGCGGGACGTGCTGCTGGACGTAATCAAAGACGCAGAACCGGAAACAGCACTGTCCAACAAACGTTTCCCATGGCTGTCATCCAAAAAGATCGAATTGGGTATGTGTCCGGTGAACGCGATCCGCGTGGCTTATACAGGCGAACTCGGTTGGGAATTGCACCACCCGATCGAAATGCAGAACTACCTGTTCGACCTGCTCGAAAAAGCGGGTGAAAAGCACGGCATGAAGCTGGTCGGGGCGCGGGCGCAAAACTGGTTGCGTCAGGAAAAATCGTATCGCGCTTTTGGCAACGAACTGGGCCGCGATGCGACTCCGGCAGAGGCGGATTTGCCGCGTTTCATTGACCTGAACAAAGATTTTTACGGCAAAGACGCGATGGTCGAAAAAGGCATTCGGTCCAAATGTGTGACACTGCTGATCGACGGGCCGGATGACGCGGATCCATGGGGGCGCGAGGCGCTATATGCACAAGACGGCACGCGAGTCGGGCGTTTGACCTCGGGCGGTTATTCAGTCGCTTTCGAAAAATCTATCGGCCTTGGCTACGTCCGCCCTGAACTGGCAGAGGTTGGGACGACGCTGAAGGTGCGGATGCTCAATGAACTTTGGGACGCAACAATTGTCGAAGACAGTCCCTATGACCCCAAAAACGCTAAAATCCGGGTGGATGGTTAAAGCTGGCCACGCCATCTAGCTTCTTTGGGTCCTTTCAAAATCCCCGCCGGAGGCTCCCGCAGGTGCACACAGGTGCTACTCTGCGGGGGCGAGCACCTTTTGCATCACGCCATCTTGGGCAAATGCGTCGTTTAACCCACTCGCCGCCATGCGTTCGGTCCCGATCCGGATCATACCGCAGGAATTGGACAGGCCCAACATCACGTTGCTGGAAAGCGCATCAGGCATTTGGGTGGTCATGTCAGTGAAATTGACGATTTCGGCGTCAGCGAATTCTTCTAGGGCCGCCAGATAATCCGCAACTGCGGTTGTTCCACCATCGGTGTCGAGGCCGTCCAAGACACACTGCCCCGCATCCCGAAATTCAGCGTCCCACGACATATCGGGACGCACGTCTTCCAATGACGGAACCCGTGACACATAGAAATCCAACAAGTTGTTGGTCATCTTTTCTGTGCCAGCTTCCAACCTTGCCAACGCATCGGCATGTCCATCTGCAAATGCAAAAACGGGGAAAGCAGTGAATAGTGCAGAGATAATAAGGGCACGCATGTCAAATTCCTTTGGGGTCAATCAAAGGTCACTATCAGCATAGGCAGGCCTGCGGACAAGTCGCTGGTGTGATTTTTCTGATTGTAGGCAGATCAGCGTTCTTTGAAATCGATCGCTTTGACTTCACCGTCGTGCAACAAGATTTCGACCCAACGGGGATGCGCGCCGAACTTTTCATAGGCTGTTACAAAGGTTGTGTCGGCAGCAAGCGTATCGATGCGTGCGCCACACGGCGTGCCATGGCTGACACGACAAACTGATGCTTTGATTGCTTCGTATGCGTTGTCCGTTGCGCTGTAAGGCACGTTCCGGTTCGTGGGCAGATATCGCACCACTTCATGTGTCCCCACATCGCCGGTGAGGCTTAACGCTGCTGAAAACTGGCGCGCGCAACCATCGTCGAACCCCGTGATGTAATGCGCCCGCATGGAGGTGCCATTTGCGCCGGAATCGTAGATTTTGTAGCCACTGATGTTGGCGACTTCGGTGCCAAGACCGCCACGTGGTGCATCACACACCGTCGCAATTTCGCCGTAAGCCACGCTTTCGCCGAACGGGATGATTTGCGCATCAGGGCCAGTGCGCGGCGCAGGTGCTCGGTTTGTGCTTCCACCACTGCCGCTGAAGAGCCCCGATAGGAAACCGCCGCCTTGCGTCTCTGCTGGCGTTGCCGCCAGCGCTAGTGCCGCAGCGACCGCGTCTTCTTGTGACGTGCCTTCAGGAAGCACAACGTCGCTGAGGCTTTCGATGTCGGGTTCTGCTGGGACAGGGTTGCTTGCCGGTACGCCTGAACAGCCCGATACAAACGCACAAGTGCCTAGAATTGCTGCAAATCGCAGGTGCATGCCCAAAATCCCCATTTGTCCCAGCGCTGTCTTTACGCGATTTAGCGGGCACCTGTCTATCTAGCTGTTTGGATAAGGCAAAAACGTGCCGTCACACTTCTTCGACTTCGATCACACCGTTCAGTGACCGCAGCGCACCCTTGATTTGCGGGTTCACTGGGAAATTTTGACCTAGATCGATCTCGACTTCGCCTGGCAAATCCGCGCCCATCAAGCAGAAATAAACCGGTCCGCGTCCGCCTTTCACACCGTCACGGCTGGCGTTTTCGAGGATCGTCGCAACCGATGGAATGGCGTCTGGCGCATCAAGGAAAACCCGCAACCCGCTGCTACCTGCATCCGCCACCGCGTTGTCGATGGGGGCAACGGACCGACCGAGCAATTTCAGCTGATCGGATTCCATTGTCGCCTCTGCCTGAATGACGACTTGCGACCCTGTTTCGAGGTGTTCGCGGGCTGTTTCCAACGTATCCGAGAAGATCGTGATCTCGTATTGCCCTGTTGGGTCCGATAGTTGTGCAAAAGCAAAACGGTTGCCGCGTGCCGATTTGCGTTCCTGTCGCCCTGACACGGTACCGGCCATTTTGACGATGCAAGCGCCGCGTTCTGCCTTTGCGGTGACTTCGTCCAATGTCAGCACGCCTTTGCGTTTCAGCGCAGCCATGTAGTCATCAAGCGGGTGGCCGGATAGATAGAAACCGATGGCCTTGAATTCTTCGGCCAACCGTTCTGCGGGCAACCAATCATCGCCGCTGGCGATGCGTGGTTCGGGAAGATCGTCGCCCGCTTCGCCAAACAGCGATACTTGGTTCGACGTCTTTTGTTCGTGGATCGCAGCCGAGTACGCAACAAGCGGATCGAGCGAGCGGAACACGCGTTGGCGATTGCCGTCCAAAACGTCGAATGCACCTGCACGGGCGAGCATTTCAAGCGGACGCTTGCCGACCCGTTTCAGATCAACGCGCCGCGCGAAATCGAACAGGTTCACAAATTCACGCCCGTCGCGCCCGTCAACGATCAGTTTCATCGCCTCCACACCGACGTTCTTCAACGCGCCCAGCCCGTAGACCAGTTTCTGATCGCGCACGTCGAATGTGGCTTCAGACCGGTTCACGCAGGGCGGGATGTAGTCGATCGACAGGCCTTTTTTGACCTCTTGGAAATACACCGCCAGCTTGTCGGTCAGGTGAATATCGCAGTTCATGACGCCAGCCATGAATTCGACCGGATGGTTCGCTTTCAGCCACGCGGTTTGGTAGCTGACCACCGCATAGGCCGCCGCGTGCGATTTGTTGAAGCCGTAGTTCGCGAATTTCTCGAGCAAATCGAAAACCTCAGAGGCTTTCTTTTTGTCGACGCCATTTTCCATCGCCCCCTTTTCGAACTTGGGGCGTTCCTTCGCCATTTCTTCGGCAATTTTCTTACCCATCGCACGGCGCAAAAGGTCAGCGCCGCCAAGCGAATAGCCCGCCATGACCTGCGCGATCTGCATCACCTGTTCCTGGTAAACGATGATGCCTTGGGTTTCGGCCAGCAGATAGTCGATGGATTCGTGCACGGATTCGATTTCGCGTTGGCCGTTTTTGACCTCGCAATAGACCGGAATGTTTTCCATCGGACCCGGACGATAGAGCGCCACGAGAGCAACAATATCTTCGATACAGTTGGGTTTCATGCGCTTGAGCGCATCCATCATACCGCTGGATTCCACCTGAAACACCGCGACGGTTTTGGCTGAAGAGTAAAGCGCGTAGGACTTTTCGTCGTCGAGCGGGATCGTCCCGATGTCGTTGATTAACCCTTCAGGGGGCTGGAATAATTCATCGCCGCCTGCATTCACATGCAATGGACGCCCTGATTTTACGACCAAATTCACAGCGTTCTGAATGACGGTCAGGGTTTTCAGGCCCAAGAAGTCGAACTTCACCAGACCCGCCTGTTCCACCCATTTCATGTTGAACTGGGTCGCGGGCATGTCGGACCGTGGATCTTGGTACAGCGGCACCAATTCATCCAAAGGACGGTCGCCGATCACAACACCCGCCGCGTGGGTGGATGCGTTCCGCAGCAGGCCTTCGACCTGTTGCGCGTAGGTTAGCAGACGGTCGACGACTTCTTCGTTGTTGGCCTCTTCACGCAGACGCGGTTCATCGGCGAGCGCCTTTTCAATCGATACCGGTTTGACGCCCTCAACGGGGATCATCTTCGACAGGCGATCCACCTGACCATAAGGCATCTGCAACACGCGCCCCACGTCACGCACTGCGGCTTTGGACAGCAGCGCACCAAAGGTGATGATCTGCCCCACTTTGTCGCGCCCGTATTTTTCCTGCACGAAACGAATGACTTCTTCGCGACGGTCCATGCAAAAGTCGATATCGAAGTCAGGCATGGAAACCCGTTCGGGGTTCAAGAACCGTTCGAACAGCAGTGAATAGCGTAGCGGGTCAAGGTCGGTGATCAGCAGCGCATAGGCCACGAGTGACCCCGCACCGGACCCACGGCCAGGGCCGACGGGGATACCTTGATCCTTCGCCCATTTGATAAAGTCGGCAACGATCAGAAAATAGCCGGGGAACCCCATGCCCTCAATAATGCCGAGTTCGAATTCAAGCCGGTCTTCGTATTCTTTGACCTCTGCGGCATGCGGAATCACGGCGAGGCGGGCTTTCAGACCTTCCTGTGCCTGACGGCGCAATTCTGCGACCTCGTCGTCAGCAAATTTCGGAAGGATCGGGTCACGTTTGTACGTTTTGAAGGCGCAGCGTTTGGCGATCTCGATTGTGTTCTCAATCGCCTCAGGAAGGTCGGCAAACAGCGTGACCATTTCCTGCGGTGTTTTCATGTAATGCTGCGGGGTCAGTCTACGACGGTCTTCCTGCTGGTCAACATAGGCGCCTTCCGAGATACAGATCAGCGCGTCGTGCGCTTCGTACAGTTCGGATTTCGGGAAATAGACGTCGTTGGTGGCGACCAGAGGAATGCCTTTGGCATAAGCCATTTCTACATGCCCGCGCTCCGATTGCTTTTCCGCGTCGGTCAGCCCGCTTTCACCGGGATGCCGTTGCAGTTCCACATAAAGGTTATCGCCGTAGATGTCCTGAAACTGGTCCATTAGTAACTCGGCCTTAGGCCGCTGACCCTGTCGCAACAGCCGTCCGAACGGACCGTCAGGGCCGCCGGTCAGACAGATCAAACCGTCGCTGAATTCCGCCAATTCCTGCACATCGACCTGCGGGACTTCGTTGCCTTGATCAAGGTAGGCGCATGAATTGATTTTCATCAGGTTCATGTAACCCGCTTCGGATTTGGCCAGTAGGACGATGGGCGCTGGGGCTTCCGGTTTTTTACCCGGATCAGGTTTTGTATAGCGAATGTCGACCTGACAGCCGACGATAGGCTGAATGCCTGCTTTCGACGCGTATTCGGAAAATTCCAGTGCCGCGAACATATTGTTCGAATCGGTGACTGCGACTGCCGGCATATCCATGCTAGCGGCGAGACCGATCAGTTTCTTAACCGGAACGGCCCCTTCGAGAAGGGAATATTCCGTATGCAGGCGAAGGTGGATAAAGCGGGGATCAGACATGGACTGATCCTATGCCGCGTGGTCGGCAGGGGGAAGGTGTGAAACGCAATTGACCACGCGTTCGCGGCGGGAAATAACCGATGCATGGGCTCACATCTGAATGAATTCTTCGCGGCATTGTCCGACCCGACACGTCGGGCTGTGCTGGAACGGCTTGTGCGTGGCCCTGCAACCGTCAGCGATCTTGCAGCGCCACATGACATGGCCTTGCCGACTTTTATGCGGCATTTGGGTGTGCTGGAACGCGCGGGTCTTGTTCGGTCGATTAAGAAAGGGCGGGTGCGGACCTGTCACCTTGAACCTGCTCCTTTGCTGGAAGCGCAGGGTTGGCTTGCTTGGCAGCGAACCGTGTGGGAAAGCCAAATCGATGACTAAATGTCCATAGTCTGATTGATTTTTGGGCATTTGCCCGTGAAATTCGCATTTAACCTGTGGTCAGTCCCGCGTTTGTCCTTGCCAAACGTCGATATGCGGGCTTTGATCGGTCCAACCCAAGGGGGCAGACGCGTCTACGCCGCATCGACGCTGTGCCAGATCCTACGATGACTTTGGTAAGGCGGCAGGTTTTACATCATGAAAGTTGCGTTTTCTCTGAACGGAGAAGCGATCAGCGTTGAGGCCGCGCCGACGGTCACACTGCTGGATTGGCTGCGCGAGGACCAAGGTCTTTGTGGCACCAAAGAGGGCTGTAATGAAGGCGACTGTGGCGCTTGCACTGTTATGGTCACGGACGCGGATGGCGCACGGGCGCTCAACGCTTGTATCCTTTTCATGCCGCAGTTGGACGGCAAAGCGGTCCGCACGGTGGAAGGGTTGGCGAGCCCCGATGGTGAATTGCATCCTGTTCAACAGGCGATGGTTGATCACCACGGATCGCAATGCGGGTTTTGTACACCCGGTTTTGTGATGAGCATGGCAACCGCCCATCGCAATGGTCGCGCGGATCATGATGATCAGCTCGCGGGTAATTTGTGTCGTTGTACAGGGTACGCCCCGATCATTCGCGCGGCGAAAGCGGCAGCCGAGCAACCTGTGCCGGTGTGGGTCAAAGACACGGCTGATACCACGGCGAAAGCGCCCGACATCAGCCTGACCGATTTCGCGGCATGGTACGCTGATAACCCAGATGCGACGCTGATCGCTGGTGCGACGGATGTGGGGTTGTGGGTGACAAAGCAGTTGCGCGAACTGGATCAGGTCGGGTTTATCGGGCGTTGTCCGGAACTGCGCCAGATCACACGTCACGCCGACCGCGTGACTTTCGGTGCAGGCGTCACAATGACGGATGTTTTGGAAACGATCCGCAATGATTACCCGTCCTATGCTGAAATGATCCGTCGCTACGGGTCGGTTCAAGTCCGTAACGCTGCGACGATTGGTGGCAACATCGCGAACGGATCTCCGATTGGCGATAACCCACCTGCGTTGATCGCGTTGGGGGCAACACTTCACCTGCAATTGCGGGACGTGACCCGTGATCTGCCGATCGAGGACTTCTTTATCGACTATGGTAAGCAAGACCGCGCGGCGGGCGAACTTGTGACAGGTGTGACCCTGCCGTTGGGCGAAGATGCGTTGCGCTGCTACAAGCTGTCGAAACGGTTCGATCAGGATATCTCTGCGGTGTGTGGTGCGTTCAACATTGCTGTCGCGGACGGCATGGTCACATCAGCGCGGATCGCCTTCGGCGGCATGGCAGGCACCCCGAAACGGGCCGCGACGGTTGAAGCGGCGTTGGTGAACCAACCATGGAGCACAGATACTGTGGAAGCCGCCGCCGCGAAATTCGCAGAAGACTACACCCCAATGACGGACATGCGTGCTTCTGCCGACTATCGCCTGACTGCTGCGCAAAACATGCTGCGCCGCTACTTTGCAGAGACCACTGGCGCCGCCACCAATGTGTTGGAGGTCCAGCCATGAGCGTTGCAAAATCACTGCCCCATGACGCGGCCAAGCTGCATGTGACCGGGGCCGCCCGCTACATCGACGATATTCCGACACCTACAGGGACGTTGCATCTGGCGTTTGGCATGTCTGATGTGGCGTGCGGGACAATCACCGATCTGAATTTAGACAAGGTGCGCGCGGCAGAAGGCGTCGTGGCTGTCCTAACTGCCGATGATCTACCTTTTGCGAACGATGTGTCCCCATCGGCACATGACGAACCGCTGCTGGCGACGGGTGAGGTGCATTACCTTGGTCAGCCCATCTTTATGGTCGTGGCGAAATCGCACCTTTTGGCACGCAAAGCGGCGCGTCTTGGTGATGTGGCGATCGACGCGGGCACACCGATTTTGACGATTGAAGACGCGCGGGCCGCCGATAGCCGGTTCGAGGATGGTCCGCGTATCTGGCGCAAAGGCGATGTTGATGCTGCTCTGACCGCGGCGACCCATCGTGTGCAAGGCACAATCGACATGGGCGGACAGGAACATTTCTATCTTGAAGGCCAAGCCGCACTTGCTTTGCCGCAAGACGATAGCGAAATGGTTGTTCATTCTTCCACGCAGCACCCGACCGAAATCCAACATAAGGTTGCAGAAGCGCTGGGCGTGTCGATGCATGATGTCCGGTGCGAAGTTCGCCGTATGGGCGGTGGTTTTGGTGGCAAGGAAAGTCAGGGCAACGCGCTGGCCGTGGGCTGTGCTGTCGCTGCGCGGCTGACCGGTAAGCCCTGCAAAATGCGGTACGACCGCGACGACGACATGATAATCACCGGTAAACGGCACGATTTCCGGATTGATTACGATGCGGGGTTTGATGCTGACGGACGGTTAACGGGCGTTGATTTTACGCAAGCCACGCGGTGTGGCTGGGCGCTTGACCTGTCAATTCCTGTGGCCGATCGTGCGATGTTGCATGCTGATAATGCTTACCACCTGCCTGCGGCACGTATCACGTCGCACCGCTATAAAACCAATACCCAATCCGCGACGGCCTATCGCGGGTTTGGCGGCCCGCAGGGTGTGTTGGGGATAGAACGGGTGATGGATCATATCGCCGATACGCTTGACCTTGATCCTGTGGTCGTGCGCCAGCGGAATTATTATGCCGAGATGGCGCAGAATGTGCCTGCGGCACATGGGGGGCTGTCTGCCCCCAACACCCCCGAGGATATTTTCGACCAAAAGAAGGGGCGCGGTGTGCCATTTGGTGGCGCGCATTCCCCGAAACCTGTCTTGCAGACAACGCCTTACGGGATGGAGGTGAAGGATTTCATTCTGCATGGGATGACGGCGGCTTTGCTTGAGTCGTCGGATTATGCTGCGCGGCGTGCCGCGATTGATCAATTCAATGCTGAGAACAGTGTCTTGAAGCGTGGCATCGCCTTTTCCCCCGTCAAATTCGGGATTTCCTTTACGCTGACCCATCTGAACCAAGCCGGTGCGTTGGTGCATGTGTATCAAGACGGGTCGATCCGGATGAACCATGGTGGCACCGAGATGGGGCAGGGGCTGTTTCAGAAGGTGGCCCAAGTTGCTGCGTCTCGCTTTGGCGTCGATGTTGATGTTGTGAAAATCACGGCGACGGATACGGGCAAGGTGCCCAATACATCCGCGACTGCCGCGTCATCCGGGACAGATCTGAACGGGATGGCTGTGCAGATTGCCTGCGATACGATCCGTGACCGGATTGCGGACTGCGTGGCTAGGGTGCATGGGGGTGCCGTCGCCGACGTGGTGTTTGCAGACGGTCAGGTGCGTGCGGGCGATGTGGTCATGACCTTCGCCGAAGCTGCAACGCTGGCCTATACCAACCGCGTCAGCCTGTCTGCGACAGGGTATTACAAAACGCCGGAACTGGAATGGGACCGGATCAAGGGCCAAGGGCGGCCGTTCTTCTACTTTGCGCATGGCTGTGCCGTGACCGAGGTCGTCATCGACACGCTGACAGGCGAAAACCGGATTCTGCGGGCCGATGTGCTGCATGATGCGGGCGCGTCGCTGAACCCTGATTTGGACATTGGACAGGTGGAAGGCGGTTATGTGCAAGGGGCCGGGTGGCTGACGACGGAAGAGCTTGTCTGGGACGGGAAAGGCCGGCTGCGCACCCATGCGCCTGCTACCTATAAAATTCCCGCCTGTTCGGATCGCCCTGATATTTTTAACGTCGCACTTTGGGACCAACCGAACCCTGCGCAAACCGTGTATCGGTCAAAAGCCGTGGGTGAACCGCCATTTATGTTAGGGATTTCTGCGTTCTTGGCGCTGTCCAACGCTGTGTCTGCCTGTGGTGATGCCTATCCCGCATTGGATGCGCCTGCGACGGCAGAAACCGTCTTGGCCGCCGTGAACCGTGTGCGCAATGGCTGATCGCGATCAAGTCACCGTCAGTGTTGTGCGGGTCCAAGGGTCCGCACCACGCGATGTAGGCACTATGATGCGTGTTGACGCGCAGGGTCAGGACGGCACGATTGGTGGCGGGGCGCTTGAATATGAAGCGGCCGCGATCGCGCGCGAGATGTTGGCGGGTGATGCGCAACATATGCAGCGGGTAATGCCGTTGGGGCCTGATCTAGGGCAATGTTGCGGGGGAACCGTGACGCTACATTTTGATCGCGGAGCCGTCGACACAAAGCTGACAGCGCCTCCGCTTTGGATTTGGGGTGGTGGTCATGTGGGTCGCGCGATTGCGAAGGTCATGGCCCCGTTTCAGGATCGTGCAATCACTGTTGTGGATACAACTGCTGACCGGATGCCTGATGATCTGCCAAGTGCGGTGACGCCCTTGGTGGCCGCTGATCCGCTACGGGTTGTAGGTTTGGCGCCTGCAGATGCGGATCATCTGATCCTGACCTATTCGCACGACATTGATCTGGCCCTATGCGACGCGCTTCTGCGGCGTGATTTTGGAAGCGTCGGCTTGATCGGATCCGACACGAAATGGGCGCGGTTTCGCAAGCGCCTGCACGGCATGGGGCATGGAGTTGAACAGGTTGCACGTATTGCGTGCCCTATCGGCGATCCAAGCCTTGGAAAACACCCCCAAGCGATTGCACTTGGCGTCGCAACTGCGATGTTGACCGCACACCGCGTGAAAGAGGAGCGCACCGGATGAGTGACATTTTGCTATCGCTGAAGGGCCTAACAAAGGCCTATCCCGGTGTCGTTGCAAACAGTGACGTGTCTTTCGATATTGAGCGTGGCGAAATCCATGCACTGCTGGGCGAAAACGGTGCGGGTAAATCGACGCTCGTGAAAACGATTTATGGCTTGGTGAAACCTGACACTGGCACGATGACCCTGAACGGGGCTGCCTTTACGCCTGCGGAACCGCGTGCGGCGCGTGCGTCAGGTGTGGCGATGGTGTTTCAGCATTTTTCACTGTTTGACGCGATGAACGTGGCTGAAAACATCGCGCTGGGCATGGAAAACCCGCCACCACAACGTGAAATCGCGGCGCGTGTCCGCGAGGTATCCGAGAAATACGGCCTGCCGCTCGATCCAAGTCGGATTGTGGGCGAATTGTCTGCAGGTGAACGCCAACGCGTTGAGATCATTCGCTGTCTTTTGCAGGATCCGAAGCTGTTGATCATGGATGAACCGACGTCGGTGCTGACCCCGCAAGAGGTTGATATCCTGTTTGAAACGCTGCGCAAGCTGTCGGCGGAAGGCACTGCGATCCTTTATATCTCGCATAAGCTGGAAGAAATCCGCGCCCTGTGTGATCGCGCGACCGTGCTACGTTTGGGCGCAGTTGTGGGTGATTGCATTCCGCGTGACACATCGGCACGCGACATGGCTGAACTGATGGTGGGGGCCAAACTGAAGGTTCCAACAAAGGCTGATCGCGCTGTTGGGCGTGGCATTCTGGTGCTGAACGGATTGTCCGCACCGGCACCGCATCAATTCGGGACGCCACTGCGCGACATCAATCTGCGCGTACGTGCAGGCGAGGTGATGGGGATCGGCGGCGTGGCTGGCAACGGTCAAGACGAACTCGTCGCGGCGCTGTCTGGGGAAATGCGCACTGCAGCCGGCATGGTGATGTTGGATGATGCGCCGATTGGTAAACTCGGACCAAATGCACGGCGTAAGCGCGGGCTGTCCGTCGCCCCTGAAGAACGCAACGGTCATGCGGCGGCTGGCGATATGTCATTGATTGAAAATGCTGTTCTGACAGGCGCTGTACGTCAAGACCTGACGGCGCGCGGATTTTTGAGATGGGGCAGGGCACGCGCTTTTGCGGAAAAGGTCATCGGTGATTTTGATGTGCGGACACCTGACGCCGTGAATACGGCGGGGTCATTGTCCGGCGGGAATCTACAGAAATTCGTGATTGGGCGCGAGATTTTGCAGGCCCCTGACGTGTTGGTTGTGAACCAGCCGACTTGGGGTGTCGATGCCGCCGCTGCAGCCGCGATCCGGCAGGCATTGCTGGATATGGCGGCGAACGGCGCTGCGGTTGTCGTGATTTCGCAAGACTTGGACGAGCTGATGGAAATATCAGACCACTTTGCGGCATTGAACGAAGGGCGGTTGTCTGAACCGCGTCCTGCGAACGGGCTAACGGTTGAAGAAATCGGTCTGATGCTTGGCGGCGCGCACGACATGGAGGTGGCGCATGTTGACGCGTAACGCAGTGATTTATTTGGAACAGGGGGCGCGGCCATGATCATGCTTGAAAAGCGACCGCAACCGTCGCGGGGATGGACGTTTGCCACACCCGTGTTGGCCGTTGTTTTGACGATGATTGTGGGGGGCGCATTGTTTGCGGTCCTTGGCAATGATCCGATTGAAACGATCCGCGTAATTTTCTTCGATCCGTTATTTTCTGAATTCGCTTGGTATTATCGCCCGCAATTGCTGGTGAAAGGCGCACCATTGGTGCTGATCGCCATTGGGTTGTCGTTCGGGTTTCGGGCCGGTGTGTGGAATATCGGGGCCGAGGGCCAGTATATCGTTGGCGCGATTTGTGGCGCTGCGGTTGGGCTGGCCATGTATCCGGCTGAAAGCATCCTGATCTTCCCTGCGATGGTGATCGCGGGGGCGTTGGGCGGGATGCTGTGGGCGATGATCCCGGCCATTTTGCGGGTTAAATTTGGGACAAACGAGATTTTAGTGTCGCTGATGTTGGTCTATGTGGCCGAACAATTGCTGGCGTCGATGGCGCTTGGTGCGTTGCGAAACCCTGACGGGATGGGCTTTCCTGGATCGCGGAACCTTGCGCAGTATCCATCGGCTGCGAACCTCGAATTGATCAGCGGGTCAGGCATGCATTGGGGCGTTGTTGCAGCGTTGATCGCTGTGATTTTCGCCTACGTTATGCTGTCCCGCCACATCTTTGGGTTTCAGGTGAAACTGTCGGGGCTTGCCCCGCGTGCCGCTGCTTTTTCTGGCGTGAACCCGAGCCGTTTGATTTTGATTTGTATGGCGATTTCAGGCGGGCTTGCCGGATTGGCTGGGTTGTTTGAAGTTGCGGGACCTGCTGGGCAGATCAGCATCGATTTTAACGTGGGCTACGGTTTCACCGCGATTATTGTTGCGTTCCTTGGCCGTTTGCATCCGGTAGGAATTCTGCTGGCGGGTGGTCTGATGGCGCTGACGTATATCGGCGGCGAGATCGCGCAAAGCCAGTTGGGCCTACCTGGTGCGGCGATCCAATTGCTGCAAGGGATGCTGTTGTTCTTCCTGCTAGCCGTGGATGTGCTGACACATTACCGCGTCCGATTTGGCAAAGGGGAGGTCGCGTAATGGATCTGTCATCTATTAACCCGATCCTATTGCTGGCCTCGCTTATGGTCGCCGCAACCCCAATTTTGCTGGCTGCGATTGGCGAACTTGTGGTCGAACGTTCCGGTGTGTTGAACCTTGGTGTTGAAGGTATGATGATCACGGGCGCGGTCTGTGGCTTCATCGTCGCCGTGAATACTGGATCACCATGGCTTGGGTTTATCGGGGCGGCGATTGGCGGGGCGATTTTGGCGTCGCTGTTCGGATTTCTGACCCAGTATCTTTTGTCGAACCAAGTGGCGACGGGCCTTGCGTTGACCTTGTTCGGTTTGGGGCTGAGCGCCCTGATGGGGCAGGGGTATATCGGTATCAAAGCACCTAGCTTTCCGGATTGGCACATTCCGCTGCTGGGCGACATTCCGGTGATCGGTCCGATCGTGTTCCAGCATGATCCGATGGTCTATGTCGGCCTGCTGATCGTGCTTGGGGTCTGGGCGTTTCTGACCTTTAGCCGCGCGGGACTGATCCTGCGGGCGGTGGGTGAAAACCATGATGCGGCCCATGCTTTGGGATACAAGGTCAAACGCGTGCGGATGCTAGCGATCATGTTCGGCGGGGCCTGTGCTGGTCTTGGCGGCGCGTACCTCAGCCTTGTCCGTGTCCCGCAGTGGACCGAAGGGATGACCGCTGGTGCGGGCTGGATTGCATTGGCGATTGTTGTCTTTGCCAGTTGGAAACCGGGGCGTCTTTTGCTGGGTGCTTATTTGTTCGGCGGGGTGACTGTTTTGCAGCTGAACCTGCAAGCCGCTGGCATGGCTATTCCGGTCGAATATCTTTCAATGTCGCCATATCTGGCAACCATTGTGGTTCTGGTTATTATGCGTGCTGGACGCGCACCCGGATCACTGGGCCGAATCTTTCACGCCTCGCGATAGAGGCATACGATCAAGACCACCAACAGGGGAAAAACAATGATCAAATCACTTATGACGGGGGCCACGCTGGCCCTTGGGATGGCGACAGCCGCCCATGCCGAAGACCCAACAAAAGTAGGGTTTGTTTACGTTGGCCCAGTGGGCGACGGCGGCTGGACATACGAACACAACGTTGGCCGTTTGGCAGTTGAAGAGCATTTCGGCGATGCGGTTGAAACCGTCTTCGTGGAAAGTGTTCCAGAAGGCCCAGACGCTGAACGCGTGATGACACAGATGGCGCTGGACGGCGCTGACCTGATCTTCACAACATCCTTTGGTTACATGGATCCGACCATCAACGTCGCGGCCAAATTCCCAGACGTGAAGTTTGAGCACGCAACGGGTTACAAACAGGCCGACAACGTGTCCGTTTATTCGGCACGTTTCTATGAAGGTCGCGCAGTTCAGGGCCACATCGCCGGTCACATGACCGAAAGCAACATCGTAGGCTACATCGCGTCCTTCCCAATTCCGGAAGTGATCCGTGGCATTAACTCTGCCTACCTGCACGCCAAAGAAGTAAACCCAGACGTCGAATTCAAAATCGTTTGGGCGTACACATGGTTCGACCCTGCGAAAGAAGCTGAAGCTGCCACCGTTCTGATCGAACAAGGCGCTGACGTTGTTCTGCAGCACACCGATTCCACAGCGCCACAAGCCGCCGCACAGGCCGCTGGTAACGTTGTGACATTTGGTCAGGCATCCGACATGGCGGAATTCGGCCCGTTCCCACGCGTATCATCCATCATCGACAACTGGTCCCCATATTACATCGCCCGCACACAGGCGGTCATGGACGGCACATGGGAAAGCACCAGCACATGGGACGGTATCGCACCAGGCATGGTTGGTATCGGTGAAATCACTGACGCAGTTCCTGCGGACGTGAAAGCATCTGCAGAAGCCATGGTCGAAGCAATGCGCGCAGGCGACTACCACCCGTTCACAGGCCCGATCAACAAGCAAGACGGGTCTGCTTGGTTGGCTGAAGGCGAAGTCGCGTCCGACTACGGCGACGATGGTCTTGCTGGTATGAATTTCTACGTTGAAGGCATCGTGGGCGACGTTCCACAGTAAACCAGTTGCATCGCGACATAGTTTTGGGGCCTCTGCAGGAATGCAGGGGCCCTTTTTGCGTGACATTGGGTGTGTGATCGTTAGCGTTGCAATCGTAAATTGTAGCTTAAGAGGTAATGATCATGGGCCGTATTCACACAGACCCAAGTCCAACGGCATTAGCGCAATCCGGGATTTTGCGTGATGCACTGGTCGCGCACAGTAAAGCGCGGATGCGGTTTTTCTTTTTGTACATGTACACCTACCGAATGCTGATGCACGTCTTGCAGATCCCAAGTGATCAATGGCCCCAATATGTGAGCATTAAAGCGACCCATCAGTTCAACACAGGTGCCCGCCGCGATAGCGATTGGGACCTGAGTTTCCAAAAGGACGACATCGGCATCCTTGATCATTCGGCCAGCCTGTTTCGCAGGATTGATGCCGCCCACTTTTGCAATCTCGGCCTTGCGCCGTCGCTTGCAACATTATGCACGCGTTCTGGTGATCCGCGTGCCGTAGCCATCTACGAAACGCTGACAATGATCAGCGCCGCGACTCGATTTATGCCGCAACGGATCAATATCGGACCTGACCGCGTGGTCGATACGGCCCACGGCGTGCTGTGCCGTGAAATGCTGACAAATATGGCCAATGGGGCCGCCGCGATTAGTCCGTCGGCCTTTGCGCGCTACAAAAACTACGTGTCCGGCAAGATGACAGCATATGCCGAAAGTCAGACCCAGCAGGAAAACTTTGCGGTTGCCGAGGCGACGCTCATCTATGTTGCGACATGGGGCGAAACCGTCGCACCGACAGAACTACGCCAAAACGGCAACGCGAAGAAGGTGATCAACACGCGCGAAACCCATTTTGCCGAGATATGGTCGTCGGTTTCACGTGGCGCACACCAGGATTTTGTAGCCTACGGTTTTGATCGTGATGCTGGGGCGTCGTTGTCGATGATCCTGTCAAATATGGTGTCATAACGGTCAAAGACGCGCTACGATTGCGAGATGACTCAGCTTGAAACTGCCAACGGCACCCCCCTTTCCCGCCTGACATTTGGAACCATGCAGTTTGGCGGGAACGCCGATGCAAAGGCATCGCGTGCGATGTTCGATGCGGCGTTTGACGCGGGCATCAACCATTTTGACACGGCTGTTGGTTACACGGGCGGGCAGTCTGAAACGCTGCTTGGCCCGATGGTCACGGAAAAACGGGACGACATCTATCTTGCGACCAAGGTGGCGTATAAGGGCGGTGCTGGCCGCGCCAATATCCTCGACCATTTCGCAACCTGCCAACGTCAGTTGCAGTTGGACGCGGTTGATCTGTTGTACCTGCATCGGTTTGATGATGACACGCCGCTGGAAGAAACATTTGCGACGATGGCCGAACTTCAACAGGCGCGTAAAATCCGCCATATCGGCGTGTCGAATTACGCAGCTTGGCAAGTGATGAAAGCACAGGCGGTCTGTGCGACGCTGGGCACCAAGATTGACGTCATCCAACCGATGTATTCACTCGTCAAACGCCAGTCCGAGGTCGAAATTTTCCCGATGTCCGTTGATCAGGGGATCAAAATCGTTCCTTATTCGCCGCTGGGTGGCGGATTACTGACGGGCAAATATGCCGCTGGCGAAACGGGGCGTCTGACCGACGACGCCATGTACAAAAAACGGTATAGCGTGGATTGGATGCATGAATGCGCAACGGCGCTTTCGGACATTGCGGCTGAACTGGGGACGCATCCCGCGACCCTTGCCGTGGCATGGGCGGCGAAACATGCGGCAAACCCGTCGCCGATCATTTCCGCGCGATCAACAGAGCAGTTGGCGCCATCATTGGCGGCTGAAGGCTTTGCGATGGATGCAACGCTGTACGACCGGATCACGGCGCTATCGGTTAGCCCTGCACCGGCAACGGATCGGCTGGAAGAGGCATGATCGATTTTCTAGTGATCGGCGGCGGGATTGCGGGTCTGTCCGTGGCTGCACGGCTTTCCGTCCACGGAAAAGTCACGGTTCTGGAGGCAGAGAAATCCGTCGGCCATCATGCCTCTGGTCGGTCGGCGGCGCTGTTCGAAGAAAACTACGGTAATGCGGCAGTGAAGGCGCTGAACAAGGCCAGCGCTAAGTACCACAAGACGGCTCATGGCGGTGTGCTGTCGCCCCGCGGCTTGATGCTTGTGGGGCGGACTGGCGAAGAGGCGGCGTTCGCGGCCGACGTTCAAAACATGCATCTGACTGAGATCAGCGTGACAGATGCCGCAGGGATGATCCCGATTCTTGATACAAACGTCCTGACGCATGCTGCATATGACGCGGGCGCATTGGATATTGATACCGACCTGCTGATGCAGAACTTCGCGCGCGATCTGCGCGTGCACAGCGGGACCATCGTCACAAATGCTGCTGTCACAAGCATATCGCGCTCGGACCATGGCTGGCAGGTTTACGCGGGCGAGATGTATGATGCCAAAGTGATCATTAACGCGGCTGGTGCGTGGGTGGACCAGATTGCGGTTTTGGCGGGTATTTCTCCGTTAGGTTTCCAACCGTACAAGCGATCCATGGCCCGCATACCTGCGCCGGGCGGGCATGATGTGTCGGATTGGCCGATGGTCTTTGGCGTGAACGAAGCATGGTACGCGAAACCGGACGCAGGCGCATTGATCGTGTCTCCTGCCGATGAAGAACCTGCCGAACCGCATGATGCATGGGCCGATGATATGGTGCTGGCCGAAGGGTTGGACCGCTATAGCCAACACGTGACCGAACCTGTGACTCGCCTTTTGGCGTCTTGGGCCGGATTGCGGACTTTTGCGCCGGATCGGGCCTTGGTGTTGGGGCCGTCGACACAAGACGACAGTTTTATCTGGTGCGCAGGGCAGGGTGGCTACGGGTTTGCGACCGCACCGGCGGCCAGCCAATTGGTGTCGGATTTGGTTGCAGGTAAGCCGTCAGAGCTTGGGGCGGACATCGTCGCGGCGCTCAGCCCGTCGCGCTTTACTTAACCCTAATCATTCCAAACCGGGCAGGTCGACGATTATGTCTTCGCCTGTATTGAGCTGATCATTAATGAACATATCAGTCGTGTATGCGTAAATTCCGATTGCAACAATTGCAGTCAAAACTGTCAGAACGATTGCGCTGACCGCATCAATGGGTTGGACGATTCTATCGGACGTGTCGCGGTCTGTATGTGCCACTGTTGTCTCCATGCTTGGAATAGCAGGACAACTAAGCAGCAGCTAATTGGTTCCGTGGTTTACCAGTGCGGCGGGCGTTGATCAGCCAACGGTACGCTACTGCCAGCGTCCATTTCGCGGCCTGCTTCGCGTTCCATCAGCATCGCCAAACGGCGGGTCGCCAAGGCGAGTTCGTTTTCCTGACGCGCCACGATATCCGACAGGTCTTCGACCGTCTTCGTGAGGTGGGCGATCTGTTCTTCTAAGTGTGTCACGTCTGTCATATTCGTCGCCTATCACGCCCGCAGAGCGCTGCAAAGCCAATGCGCATTGCCCCAACTGACAGTCCGCGTTAAACGGCAGGCGCAATTAAGCGAAAAACCCATAGGACCCGAAATGGCCAAGATGAAAAAAGCACCCAAGCCAAAGGCGCAAACCCCGAAAGGGTTCCGCGACTATTTTGGCGCTGAGGTGACCAAGCGCACTGAAATGCTTAATCAGATCGCTGGCGTCTACCATCATTACGGGTTCGATGCGCTGGAAACATCTGCCGTTGAAACGGTCGAAGCTTTGGGCAAATTCCTGCCCGACGTGGACCGCCCGAACGAAGGTGTGTTCGCGTGGGAAGAAGACGGCGATTGGCTGGCGCTGCGTTACGATATGACCGCCCCGTTGGCACGTGTTTACGCGCAATTCCGCAACGACCTGCCGACGCCGTATCGCCGCTATGCGATGGGACCTGTGTGGCGGAACGAAAAGCCCGGACCGGGCCGTTTTCGCCAGTTCTATCAATGTGATGCGGATACAGTTGGTGCGCCTTCTGTAGCGGCTGATGCAGAGATTTGCGCAATGCTGTCTGATACGTTGGAAACCGTGGGCATCGACCGTGGCGACTACATCGTGCGGGTCAATAACCGGAAGGTTTTGAATGGCGTGATGGAAGTTGCAGGCCTGTCCGGCGACGACAAAGAAGCCGAGCGCGGCATCGTGTTGCGCGCGATTGATAAGCTTGACCGGCTTGGTGATGACGGCGTGCGTGCACTACTTGGCGAAGGCCGCAAGGACGAAAGCGGCGACTTTACCAAAGGGGCTGGTCTTGGCGCTGAACAAGCTGAGATCGTGATGGGCTTCATGTCCGCCAAGCGCGATACAGGTGCCGCCACAGTGGCGCGTTTGAACGAATTGGTAATCGGTTCCAAGATCGGCGCTGACGGGGTGAACGAACTTGAGACGATCGCGGAACTGCTCGACGCCCAAGGCTACGGTGCAAACCGGATCGAGATTGACCCAAGTGTTGTGCGTGGCCTTGGCTACTACACCGGTCCTGTTTACGAGGCGGAACTGACGTTCGAAGTTACCGATGAAAAAGGCCGCCCGCGCAACTTTGGTTCTGTTTCCGGTGGTGGTCGTTATGATGACCTCGTGAAGCGTTTCACTGGGCAGGAAGTCCCTGCAACTGGTGTTTCTATCGGTGTTGATCGCCTGCTCGCCGCACTTGATGCAAAAGGGCGCTTGTCCAAGGCGTCGGTCGGTCCTGTGGTCGTGACTGTGATGGATAAAACGCGGATGGCGGAGTATCAGGCGATGGTGGCGGAACTGCGCAATAACGGCATTCGGGCCGAGGTCTATCTTGGAAACCCCAAGAACTTTGGCAACCAGTTGAAATACGCAGACGCGCGCCAATCCCCGATTGCGGTGATTGCGGGTGGCGACGAATTCGATAGTGGCGTTGTGCAGATCAAGGACCTGATTTTGGGTGCCGAAATTGCCAAGAATGCGACGCTTGAAGAATGGAAAGACCGTCCTTCACAGTACGAGGTCGCCCGTGGTGATCTTGTCGCAAAAGTCCGCGAAATTCTGGCGGGGCAAGCAAAGTGACCACAGCCATGATCAAAGACGAGGCCGCCCGTATTTCGGCGGTGTTTCAGGCTGCGGGGGCAGAACCAGTCGAGGCCGCGATCCTGCAACCCGCTGACGTTTTGCTGGACCTTTACGGCGAAGACATCCGTGGCCGCGCCTATGTGACAAACGATCCGGTGCAGGGCGAAATGATGCTGCGGCCTGACTTCACGGTGCCCGTCGTGCAAATGCATATGCAAAGCCACGCGGACCCTGCGCGGTACACATATGCTGGCCCCGTATTCAGGAAACAGGACGAAGATCCACGCCGTGCGCGTGAATATACGCAGGTCGGGTTCGAGGTTTTCGATGGTCAAAATCCGGCCGCTGCCGATGCAGAGGTGTTTGCGACGGTGAAATCGGCACTTGCCGATGCGCCAGTGCGGGCAGCGACTGGCGACATCGGTTTGCTCAAAGCAGCAGTCGCAGGGCTGCAAACGACAGAAGCGCGTAAAGCGGCATTGATGCGTCATATTTGGCGGCCCAAGCGGTTCAAATCCTTGCTCGATCGGTTCGGCGGACGTATTGCGGCCCCCGCCAAACGCTTGGCGCTGCTTGGTGCCAGTGACCCGTTTGCGGATGCAGGCCCCGAGGTCGGCGTGCGGTCCCGGGGCGAAGTTCAGCAGCGGATCGACGCCTTGCGTGCTGACGCAGAGGCGGCACCGATTTCGAACGAAGAAATCAGTGTGATTGAATCCATTCTGAACCTGAGCGAAACAGCCCCACATATCCTGTCTGCGCTGTACGATATCGCGGTCGACATGCCTGCGATTGATACGGCTGTTAAGACCTACCAGGCGCGCCTTGATGCGATGGCCAAGCGCGGCGTTGATGTTGATGCGTTAGCCTTTGAAGGCAGCTATGGACGTACGTCATTGGAATATTACGATGGCTTCGTCTTCGGGTTCTACGGCGTGAAAGATAACCGGCCCGTGGCCACAGGCGGGCGCTACGATGCGCTGACCCAAGTGTTGGGTGACGGGCGTGCCGTGCCTGCCGTTGGTGCCGTCATCCGCCCCGATCTGCTGCTGGAGGTCCGCTAATGTTGAAGCTGGGCGTGCCGTCTAAAGGGCGGCTGATGGAAAAGACGTTTGACTGGTTTGGCGCGCGCGGCGTGACGCTGCGCAAGTCTGGGTCAGATCGTGAATATGCAGGTGCGGTTGACGGGATCGATGGCGTGGAACTTGTCCTGCTGTCCGCAGGCGAAATCCCGCGTGAATTGGCCGCAGGGAACATCCACCTTGGTGTCACCGGATCTGATCTGGTCCGCGAGAAATTAGCGCTTTGGGATAGCCAAGTGGCTGAACTTGCGTTGATGGGCTTTGGCGGTGCTGATTTGATTATCGCGGTCCCGCAGGGCTGGGTTGATGTGGATACTTTAGATGATCTTGACGCAGCGGCGGCTGCATTCCGTCAAAATCACGGGATGCGTTTGCGGATCGCGACGAAGTATCACCGACTTGTCCGTGAATTCCTGCGCGAAAAAGGTGTGGCCGATTACAGACTTGTCGATAGCCAAGGCGCGACCGAAGGCGTGGTCAAGAACGAGACGGCAGAGGCGATTGCGGATATCACATCCACCGGCGAGACATTGCGGGCGAATGGTCTGAAGGTCCTCGATGACGGACTCATTCACGCGTCTCAGGCGACGCTGTTCCGCGGCACGCGGCGTGACTGGTCCGATGACCAACGGGCGACGTTGAAGCGGCTGGTGGCATTGCTCGACATTTGAATGTGTGGCGGCGGGCAGGGTGGGGGCCAGCCCCCACACCCCCGGGATATTTAAGACCAAAAGAAAGGCTAGCGCACGCCAATCGCCGCGAGCGCCGCGCTGAGTTCGGCGGGCAGCGGTTCTTCGTCTTCGCGCCCTTCTGGCAGGTCGATTGGGGCGTCTTCCGGTGTGAGATACCGCCAGCCCTGAAACGCCCGACGCGGGGTTGCAGCCACGCGGATCAGCGGCTGATCACAGACAATGGCGCAGCGCCGGATGCCATCGGCGGAGTTATATTCATCAAGTCGGACAATTTCCTGTCGCGCAAGGATGACACCCTTGATGACCCAGTAAATTGAGCCGCCATTCAGGATTTCCGATTCGCGTTTTGGCCACATACGGGTAACGTGCTGTGGGTAGCCATCATCCGATTGCGCCCGCCGCGTGGCTTGCCATGCAGCCAGACCTGCGACATCTTCGGTGCCGACGGATAGCTTAATAAGGTTAACAGTTTTACTCACGTGCCGTCCCCAATTGCGTTCCCTGTCGTAGTGCGTGATATAGGTGACTTCAAGAAAAGAATTCACCATATTTGGTAATTTTTCAGATTGCGAACACCATATCTTGATGTATGACTGCCGCAATAACAAAGCGTCTCTTGTGGCGCTGAGCAGCGTAATACCCGTTTTCATCTTGTGAGAATCCACTTAGTGTGGATGTCTCCCTTTGCCAGCCGTTGTCACGAAAGGTTCTGACCATGTCCCGTTTTACCGCCCCAATCGCCGAACAAATTTGGGACATGAAATACCGCTTTAAACAGGCGGATGGCACCCCGATTGATAACACGGTCGAGGATTCATGGTCCCGCATCGCCGGTGCGCTGGCGAGCGTCGAAAAAGACCCAAAGGCGTGGGAACCGAAGTTTTACGAAGCCCTAGAAGACTTTAAGTACCTCCCAGCTGGCCGGATCACAGCCGGTGCTGGCACCGCGCGTTCTGTGACGTTGTTCAACTGCTTTGTCATGGGCACGGTTCCAGACAGCATGGGCGGCATTTTCGATATGCTGAAAGAAGCTGCACTGACCATGCAGCAGGGAGGCGGCATCGGGTATGACTTTTCTACGATTCGTCCGAAAGGCGCGCTGGTCGAAGGTGTGGCAGCGGACGCCTCTGGCCCGCTGTCCTTCATGGATGTCTGGGACGCGATGTGCCGGACGATCATGTCTGCGGGGTCCCGTCGTGGTGCCATGATGGCCACGATGCGCTGCGACCACCCTGATGTTGAGGATTTCATCACCGCAAAATCCGACGCCGCCCGTTTGCGGATGTTCAACATGTCCGTTCTGATCACTGACCCATTCATGGACGCGGTGAAGGCCGATAAACCGTGGGATCTGGTGTTCAACGGTGAGACATATAAAACTGTTCAGGCGCGTGAATTGTGGGATGCGATTATGCAATCCACCTACGATTACGCTGAGCCGGGCGTCATCTTCATCGACCGGATCAACAAGGCCAACAACCTGTCCTATTGCGAAACCATCGCGGCGACGAACCCGTGCGGTGAACAGCCTTTGCCGCCTTACGGCGCGTGTTTGCTCGGGTCCATCAACATGGCCCGTCTGGTCAAAGACCCGTTTGGTGACGCGCCTGAAATGGACGAAGCGTTGATGATCGACCTCGTCGCGACAGCCGTGCGCATGATGGACAACGTCGTTGATGCGTCGAAATTCCCGCTGGAACAACAAGCACAAGAAGCCGCAGCAAAGCGCCGCATCGGTCTTGGTGTCACAGGTTTGGCTGACGCGCTGTTGATGGTTGGCCTGCGCTATGGATCGGAAGAGGCGGCAGCCCAGACCGACAAATGGATGCACGCGATTGCACGCGCAGCTTATCTGGCCTCGGTCGATTTGGCGAAAGAAAAAGGCGCGTTCCCGCTGTTCGATGCGGACAAATTCCTTGCGTCCGGTGCGATGCAGGACATGGACGACGACGTGCGTGACGCGATCCGCGAACACGGTATCCGCAACGCTTTGCTAACGTCGATTGCGCCAACTGGTACAATTTCACTGTACGCGGGTAACGTGTCATCGGGCATCGAACCTGTCTTCGCCTACGTCTATACGCGCAAGGTTTTGCAAAAAGATGGCAGCCGTACGGAAGAAGAAGTCGTTGATTACGCTGTGCAATTGTGGCGCGAACTGAAAGGCGACGCAGAATTGCCAGACTATTTCGTCAACGCACAAACGCTCGCCCCACTGGATCACGTGCGTATGCAAGCCGCAGCTCAGAAATGGATCGACTCGTCGATTTCCAAGACGATCAACTGCCCAGAAGATATCAGCTTTGATGATTTCAAAGAGGTCTACATGGCGGCATGGGATCAAGGCTGTAAGGGCTGCACAACATACCGTCCAAACGATGTGACGGGCTCTGTTCTGTCTGTGTCCGAGGACAGCAAAGAAGCGCCCGTTCAGGTCAGCACTGACGGCGAAAAGGCCGAGGTTGTGTATCTTGCGGAACCGTTGGACCGCCCGCAAGAACTCGATGGTGCGACTTACAAGCTCAAATGGCCTGATTCCGAACACGCGATCTACATCACGGTGAACGATCTGATCGTCGCAGGGCACCGTCGTCCGTTCGAGGTCTTCATCAACTCAAAGAACATGGAACACTTCGCGTGGACTGTGGCCTTGACACGCATGATCTCGGCGGTGTTCCGGCGCGGCGGTGACGTGTCGTTCGTGGTTGAAGAACTGAAAGCGGTGTTCGATCCGCGCGGCGGGGCATGGATGCAGGGCAAATACGTGCCGTCCATCTTGGCAGCCATCGGCGGCGTTATCGAAAAGCACATGATCGCAACGGGCTTTTTGGCCGGCGAAGGGATGGGCCTGAAATCAGACCCACAAGCCGACGTCGTGGCGCTGAAAAACGCGTCAAAAGGTAAGGCCTGTTCATCGTGCGGCGGCTACGAGCTACGTATGGTCGAAGGCTGCATGACGTGCGGATCATGCGGCTACTCCAAATGCGGCTAAGCTAGGTTGTCGCGCCTTGATGTGGTGTGAAGTGACCCATAGGTTGCCCATTTCGTTCTAACTCGTGTCCATCATGTACACATAGGTTGTACATTGACTTGAAGCACAACGTTCTTAGATGGCGCATTTCATGCTACCTAGGCGGGCACTTGATGTGCGCTGCTCTATTTAAATGTCTGGTAATGAACGGTTTTAATCGTCTACTGATTTAATCAGAGTGAATGCTTCGACACCCAATCCCTGGGCCAGCCGATACAGGTTATCTAGTGACATGTTTTGTTCGGATCGTTCGACCGCGCTCAGATAGGTCCTATTAAGCCCGGCTTCTGCGGCCATACGTTCCTGAGACCACCCCTTCTCAGCCCGAATGAGCCGAAGGTTTCGGGCAAGGGTGTCTCGCAGTGGGCTTTATGGTGTCCGTTTCACCCCAAATGCTATTTGTGAATGTCGCTTATAACTCTACCTGTTTTAGGAGACATTCGTGTTGATCTAGCGAAAATGAAATGAGGGGCTTTGGAATGGTTGTTGATTTAATAAAGTTGGAAAGAGCAGCTAACGGCAAGAGCTGCTTCGGAAGCTTGCATTTTGAATATTGCTTCACTGAGAACGGTGAGGAAGGTCCGATATTCTTGGGCGAAGCTGGGTCAGTCATTTTTTCGACGCGCGAATTACCTTCGGTTGCTTACAACATTGTGAAATTTGCAGCCAAGCGCTTAAACATGCCAGAGGAAACTTTGCGTAGATGGGCGGAGTTGCACGAACGGGATGAATTGGCCTGTGAGGCACTGACGAAAAATGGGAAGCCTTGTCAAAATCCAGCAGAGAGCAAGTGTGTTTCTACAGATCCTAGGGCGTTCGATGCAGCTCAGAGGTTATTTTGTAGTTTGCATCGAAAGACCATTGCTTGCCCTTGAAACATCTTCTTGACGTAAACGGCCCTTACCGGGCTTGGGCCGTGACAACCGCCGCCGCGGTGCAGCTGCCATGAACCGGACACTAACAAAGATGCCAATGGATGACGAGCTTGAGAAATTTATCTTATGCTGAATTTCCTTCGAAGTTGACTTGTATACCCTTCATTAGGACTGCAATTTATGAATGATAAATTCGTGGGGGGCGGCTTTGGTGCGCAAGAAAATAATTGAAATTAACTGGTGCCGTGAGAATATCCTTACCTTTTTCTACAGAAGTGATCAGTTGGATTACACGACGCTTAGACCTCTTTCCCATGTTATGGGAAATTGGGAACTCACAAGCTCAGAAAACGGTGATCCATTGTTCGAAGAAGAAGAGGATAGTTACGCCGCACATCTTAATGTTCTCATTGATGAGATTGCCGCAATGGACCTGTCACGCTTTAGTGCCGCCCCAAGTGCTCGTTTAAGCCACTTTCCGTTTGAATGCGACGGGGCTTTTCCAGCCGAGTGCTGAGTGTCGACGTCGCGGGTTATAGAAACCGTTTATGTATTCGAAGATCGCCATCTCAGCTTTGCGCCGGGTCTCCCAATGATGCCGCCGGATGAGTTCAGCCTTGATGGTTTTGAAGAACGTTTTGACGGCGGCGTTGCCATAACAATTGCCTTTGCCGCTCATGGACACCTTGAGGCCATGTTGGCGCAGGATCTTCTGGTAGTCGTGTGAACAATATTGCGACCCACGATCCGTGTGATGAATGCAGCCTCTCGGTGGCGCACGGAACGCAATGGCCATCTTTAATGCTCGGATCGCCAAGTCGCGTTTCATCCGATTGCTCACAGCCCAGCCGATCACGCGCCTTGAATGCAGATCGAGGATCACAGCCAGGTACAGCCAACCCTCGCGTGTCCAGACGTAGCTGATGTCGCCAGCCCACTTCTGGTTTGGCGCATCTGCAGTGAAGAGGCGGTCCAGCAGGTTCGGCGCGATGTTGAACTTATGATCGCTGTCCCCCTCTCGGCAGATTGCTTTGCAATCGCCTGCCGGGCAATGGTTGTGACCTTGTGTTTGCGTGTTCTAACAACGAATATGCCGTTCTGGCGCATTAATCTGCCCACACGACGATGGCCGACATCCAGACCAATCTCTTTCAGCTCCTCGGTCATTCGGGGGCGACCATAGCTGCCTAAACTGAGACGCGACTGTTCTTGCCCTCTCGGGACATTGCTGCGCAATACCCTGTCGGGCAGTGGATATGGGCCAGCGTCACCAGATCGGACCGTTGCCAGCGACTGGCAGGGCGACTACGGAAAGCGCGGAGGCCGCGTGTGCTGACGCCGACAACGTCGCACAACCGATGGGCCGGGAAATGGACCCTGTGTTCTTCCCCTCTCATCGAAACTGCGTTTTGACTGCCGGGCAGCGGACATACCTAAATCTCATTGCTTTAGGCCCGCAAAGAACTGGGTGGCCTTTTTTAAGATCTCCCTCTCCTCCTTGAGAAGCCGGCTCTCGCGTCGAAGCCGGTCATTCTCTTGAGCCAGGCTCAAATCCTCTTTGGAAACAACGTCTGTGTCTCGATGCGCGATGATCCATTTGTTCAGCGTCGACAACCCGACGCCAAGGTCACTAGCCACCTGCTTACGCGTTAGCCCGCTGGTTAGTGCGATACGCACCGCATCCTGCCGGAACTCGTCCGTCCGTTTCAGTTCCATAGTTCATCTCCTATGCTGCAGTAAATGCTATCAAAGGAGCGGCATCAAACCGGGACAGGTCCAAATCCCGTTCATATGTGAGTAGGCATCCTCATCGATGACAGGCCCGCCGGTCTTCAATTTAAGCCCTCTTTTGTCATTGATACGGCAATAAAAATGACGTCCAACTCGCTGCCGAGCAGTCTTGATACCCTTCGTTTACAGTCCGAGATCAGACAAACCGCCATGTTCTGATGGCCTCGGCCCATGAGGCCAATGAAACAGCCTTTCGGTCTCAGCGATCGCGACATCATTGATTGAGGCATGGCGCACGGCCATGTAGCCCTCGGCGTCGAATTCCCAGTTTTCATTGCCGTGGGCGCGGAACCAGTTGCCGCTCTCGTCGTGGTATTCGTAGCAAAAGCGCACAGCGATGCGATTGTCGCCATGCGCCCAGATCTCCTTGATCAACCGGTATCCGTTTTCCTGGGACCACTTGCGGGTTAGGAAATCGCGCACCTCGTTCCGGCCGTTCAGGAATTCGGATCGGTTGCGCCAATTTGTGTCAGGCGTGTAGGCCAGTGCCACCTTGTCAGGATCACGTGTGTTCCACGCATCTTCGGCCATACGGACTTTTTTGACCGCATCATCGTAGGAAAAGGGCGGCACTGGCATACGGGTCATTGCGGCTTACCAGCTATTGTAGCCAAGGTATTTGCCCGACATCTCGACCTTTACGCGATCGCCTTTTGGGTTCTCAACGCGCGTGACGGTCATGTCGAAATCAATGGCGGACATGATCCCGTCGCCAAATTTTTCTTGGATCAGCGCTTTCAAAGTCGGGCCATAAACGCCGACGATTTCATAAAAACGGTAAATGCAAGGATCGGTCGGCACGGCTTGTTCCCAAATCTTGGTGGGGCTTTCGGCCAAGACGCTTTCCGCTTCTTGCGGCAGGCCCATGACGCTGACCATCAACGCAGCTTTTTCGGGCGGAAAGGCGTTCATGCCCATTGCGGCGGAATGGGTCCAGACAGGAGACATGCCGATTTTTTCGGCGATCTCTTCCCATGTCAGTCCAGCCTGTTTCTTGGCGGACAGGATCATGGCGGTGACGTCTTCTTTGGTCATCATCTCAGTCATTGTGAGGTCTTTCATGTTGGTCTCCTCCGGTCTTAGCTATTCACTGCTTTCAAGGCAGGTCGTTTGTCTTCGGGATCTTCTGCAGGATCGGTCAAGTCGATCTTGACCGTTTCGGGTTTGTTCATTTGCCCTGCTTCCGTTGGCTGTCCGGCCAGTTCCTTTGATCGTTTGCCAAGGAACTGCACCAAATGGTTGCGGATCGCATAGTAGTTTGGGTGTTCGATAATTTCGGTCCGATTGCGCGGGCGCGGGATTGTGATTTCGACACTTTCGGCGACACGCGCGTGCGGTCCGTTTGTCATCAGCAAAATGCGGTCGGCCAGCAGGATCGCCTCGTCGATGTCATGGGTGATCATGAACACCGTTTGCTCCATCTGGCCCCAGATTTTCAGAAGCTCGTCCTGAATGGTCCCGCGTGTGAGGGCATCAAGTGCGCCGAAAGGTTCATCGAGCAGCAACAGCTTGGGGTGGTTTGCAAAGGCGCGCGCAATAGATACCCGCTGGCGCATTCCCCCCGACAATTGGCTTGGTTTGCGGTGGATGACATCCCCCTCAAGCCCCACCATCGCGAGGAACTTGGTCGCATGTTCTTCGACTTGGCTTTTGGTCCATTCCGGATGACGGGCCTTAACCCCGAAGGTGACGTTCTTTAGCGTCGTCAGCCACGGCAGCAAAGAATAGTTTTGGAACACGACACCTCGGTCGAGGCTGGGACCACGGACTTCGTAGCCATCCATCGTGACAACACCGCTGGTCGGGTCTGCCAACCCTGCGAGGATGTTCATGATCGTCGATTTACCGCAGCCTGAATGGCCAAGGATCACCACGAATTCGCCTTTTTCGACCCCGAAGGAAGCGTTTTCGAAAACAGTCAACTCGCCGCCGTTCCCATCCGGGAACCGTTGGGTGAGTTTGTCGATACTTAAGAACGGTTTCATGGCACTTCCTTTATTCGGCGTAGGTGACACGGCGCTGCAGCAGGCCGAACATGGCGTCGAGCAGCATGCCCACCACACCAATCATGAGGATTGAGAAAACGACGGACGTCAGATCAAGATTGTTCCATTCGTTCCACACGTAGTAACCAATGCCAGTGCCACCGACGAGCATTTCAGCGGCCACAATTACCAGCCACGCGATACCGATTGAGATGCGCATTCCGGTCAAAATGGTCGGTGCAGCAGCAGGCAGGATCACGGTGAACGCCGTTCTAATTGGTCCCAACTCGTGGGTTCGGGCTACGTTGACCCAATCTTCACGGACGCCAGCCACGCCGAAGGCGGTGTTGATCAGCATGGGCCAGATTGAGCAGATGAAGATCACGAAGATCGCCGATGCTTCACTGTCACCAATGATGAACAACGCAAGCGGCATCCACGCCAGAGGTGAGATTGGCCGCAGCACTTGAATGAACGGGTTGAAGGCCTTGTACGCAACTTGGCTCATCCCGATCAGAAACCCGAAAGGAATGGCGATCAAGGCGGCGAGAAAATACCCTGTCAGGACACGATAAATCGAATATCCGATTTGAATGCCGATGCCCTTGTCGTTGGGCCCCGCATCATAGAACGGGTTGCTGAGTTGTTCCCACGCCTTTGCAATGACCTGACTGGGTGGCGGGACACCCGCCTTTGGGGCGCCAGCGCCGGTTAGAATCTCGTATTCGGTTAACTCTTCGGCGGCCTTTTGTGCCGGGATGGCGGCCTCCCAAATCAGGAGACCGACAACCAACATGACAACTGACAACAATGCAGCACGCTGGTTTATTGAAAGGGTGCCCATGGCTTACCCTTTCCCGATTGGGAAGCTGCTGACGTATTCTTCTGGTTTCGCAGGATCAAAGGTTTTGCCCATGATCGTATGCGATTTGTAGGTGATGTCAGGTGCGTCATAGCCAAGGTCTTCCATGACTTTTTTGCAATCGGCGGCAAGGTAGACCTGCTCTGCCACGCCGCGGTAATCCACGTCGCCTTCGATATAGCCCCAACGTTTCATTTGCGTCAGGATCCATACGCCCATGGAGTGCCATGGGAATGGATCGAAATCGATCCTGTCGGGCACACGCTGCACCTCGCCCAAGCCGTCGGCGTAGGTTCCTGTCAGAACCTGCTCAATCACAGTCACCGGCTGGTTGAGGTAGTTGGTCGGGGCAATCGCCTCTGAGATTTCCTTGCGGTTTTCCGGCGCTGACGCGTACTGCGTCGCGTCGATGATCGATTTCAAAAGCGCGCCGTAGGTGTTCGGCAACTCTGTGGCAAAGGACAGGGGTGCAGCAAAGGCGCAGCATGGGTGGCCTTCCCAGATTTCTTTCGTCAGCAAATGAAGGAAACCAATGCCTTCATACACGGCACGCTGGTTGAACGGATCAGGCGACAGATAGCCGTCAAGGTTACCGGCACGCAGGTTTGCAACCATTTCTGGCGGTGGCACAACGCGGATCTGGATATCGACATCTGGGTCCAGGCCAAATTCAGCCACGTAATACCGCAGCAGGAAGTTGTGCATTGAATACTCAAACGGCACGCCGAAGGTGAAGCCCTTCCACTGTTTCGGGTCACGCTTATCGAGGTGTTCATTCGACAGCACGATGGCTTGCCCGTTGATGTTTTCAACGGCTGGCATGATGTAAGGTTCCGCAACCGAACCCGCCCCAAGGGTCATCGCCAAGGGCATCGGCGTCAGCATGTGCGAAGCGTCGTATTCCCCGTTCAGCGACTTGTCACGCGCAACGGCCCAACCAGCAGTTTTGATCACTTGGGCATTGAGGCCGTAACGCTCATAAAACCCCAAAGGCTGTGCCATAATGATCGGCGTAGCACAGGTGATCGGCACAAAACCAATGTTCAGGTCGGTCTTTTCAGGTGGCCCAAGATTGTCGAGGATAGCGGCTTTCGCTTCGTTCAGTGGAAACACGGACGCCAGTGCAGCGGCCATCGTCGACCCACCCATCATGCCCATAAAAGACCGGCGCCCGATGTCGCTTTGTCCAAAGACCGACCGCACAATTGCGCTTTCGACTGCGCGCTCCAACATGCCTTCGGAGGTTGACAGATCAATGCTGTCCGCAGCCTCAGGTTTGGGTGCGCTACAGGTGTGGCAGCCGCAATCGGCGGCGTGCCGCAGATCGGTTTCGGAAGAGAAGGGATTACCCAGTGATTTGACAGTCATGTTGCAACCTCGCTGTTGATTTTCTCCATGCTGGCAGCGGGGCATCGACATTTGAAGGCATTCGTTAAGAAATCAAAAAATGGATTTTGTGATTAATTTCAAAGCAATAATGGAAGTATAGCTCATGAAATATTACGAAACTTCGTAAATTACGATATTTCGTATTGCTCATGGGCGCGTGCCTATACTCCATCAAAGGATGCTTGATACCGATCTCCCTCACGATTCCTTTCTCGCTGGCGCAATCGGCCCTACGATCCTAATTCATCTTGGCCGGGATCAAATTTTGGCCGCGACGAAAGAGGCTGAAACACTTTTAGGGGATGATGCCCTAACAGGATCGCACTTCGCCCGCTTCGTTGCCGCAGGTATGGAGACCTTCGTCGTTTTCATCACAGAGGTACAACACCGAGGCACAGCTTGGACTCGGCAGGTGACACTCCAAAATGCGGACCAATCGCCCCTGCAATGCGAGGTCACGGGGCGGGCTGTACATCACGACGGTCAGGACATGCTGCTTTTGCATGTGCTTGATCTTGAGACCCTTGAGCAACACGCAGCTGAGGTTGAAGCCGGAAAAATCTACAACGGCGGCCTGATGGAATGGCAACGCGCGCAAAGCTTCTTTGCGGATCTGGAACGCGAAAATCAATTGATCCTGAACGCCGCTGGCGAAGGGATTTACGGGGTCAACGCCGATGGCAAAACAACCTTTGTGAACCGCGCAGCGCAGGAAATGCTTGGCTGGACCACCCAAGACCTTCTGGGTCACGATATCCACGCAAAAATTCACCATCACCACCTGAGCGGCGAACAATATCCGTCGCACGAATGCCCGATTTATCAATCCTTCCGGTATGAGCAGGTCAACCGGATCGAAGACGAAGTATTCTGGCGTAAGGATGGCAAACCGATCCGGGTAGAATACGTCTCAACCCCGATCTACGACGGACCCAAATTGGTCGGTGCGGTGGTCATCTTTCGCGACATCACGGAACGCTGGGAAAACGAACGCAAACTGCGGGACGCAATGGATCAAGTTGCCGCATTGCATCATCAGTTGGAGGAGGAAAACGCCTACCTACAGGAAGCGATCAGCATCGAGCGCGCACATCACGACATTATCGGGCGCTCGGACGCGATTCAGGAGATCATCAGGCAGATCGAACTTGTAGGTCCAACCGATACAAGCGTCTTGATCCGTGGCGAGAACGGTGTCGGGAAATCCCTTGTGGCGTCAGCTGTCCATGACGAAAGCAGCCGTAAACGCCGCCCTATGATCCACTTTAAAGCTGGAGCTGTAAGCCCTGAGAAAATTGAAAGTGAGTTGTTCGGCCAAGTCCGTGGTGCCTTTGCCGGTGCGCTCAAGGATCGGCCAGGAAAGTTGGAATTGGCACATGGCGGCACCTTGTTCATTGATGAGGTTGCAGACATTCCCATCGAATTACAGGGCCACCTACTCGATGCGTTGCAAAACAGAGTGGTGACCCGATTGGGGGATGATCGCAGCCGCAGCCTTGATCTACGTGTGATCGCCTCGACCAACCGGAACGTTGACCGCGAAGTGCAGGCAGGGCGTTTGCGTCAGGACCTCATGCTGCACCTTGGGGTCTTTCCCATTCTGTGTCCTTCTTTACGGGATAGGCCGGAGGACGTCCCGATCCTGACCGCCCATCTGCTGCGCATTGCCTGTAAGCGGCTCGGTCGAAAGGTCCCTGTCGTCACCGAAGGGGCGATGCGAAAACTGCAAGACTACCATTGGCCCGGCAACGTGCGCGAACTGGCAAACGTCATCGAACGCGGTGCAATCGTGTCGCAATCCGACAAGTTACAAGTTGAGATCCAGAGCCAGGTTGTACCGGGATCAGCGCCGACGTCTGCCTTGCTCACCGAAGCGGACGTCGAGCAAATCCGTCGAGCCAATATCGTCGCCTGCATGAAAGAAGCTGATGGAAAGGTTTCCGGGGCAAAAGGGGCGGCAACATTGCTCGGCATCAAGCCGACAACACTCTATTCAAGGCTCAAAAAACTGGGATTGAATGAAAATGACTGGTGAATGATTGACGGGTGTGCAGAAAGTCGCGAAGACCGCCAAAGCCTACATCGGTTCGCATGACTAAACGCCAAGCAGCTCATCCGGAAGGCTGTGGGCGGACCCTTTTTAAAGGCTAAGTTTACCTGCCATGAATGCGCCCAGCGGGATTTCGATGCCAGGCGCAATGGTTGGTATTGAATAGCGGTTCTGGGGCTGCAGTGGACTGATCTGCAAAAGGAGGGCCGAAGCAAGATCCCTACGCGGCAAAGCATTGGCGCTTTGTCCACAGGATCGTTGGCTGGATCAGTTTGCAGTAAAAATAAGTTCTTCGTTCTTATTGATACCACTTTTGCGAATGACCGGTTTGGCGACAAATGATGTAGTGCAGAGCAATTCGTGTCGCGAGTGTAAACGAATGCTGCACCTGCGAAATACGAAAATGAATGGCGGAAAATCCGCATAGCGGACCTTCGGTACGGATGCGGTACAGGTCTGGTTCGAGTGTCTGTACACTTGATTGCCCATGCGGACAGGTTTGCATGCGCTAAAGAAGATCTCATCAAATCTCATCAACTGCAGTATTTCTACCGCTCGCACTTTGTGCGGACATTTTTTGTTACAAGTGAAAATAATCCGAAAAAGATTTTTGCGTATGCTGTTGGTTTCGTTCGCAGGCTTCATGTTTCGCGGTAGTTTACAGGGTGAGCTTTATGCCCTGATTTATAAGGTTGTAACGAAATGGGTCGAAAACACGAATTCGTACGCTTCTGGTTTTTCTGGCTCCAAATTGGCAAAAGTTTGCGCTCTGTCCGGCCGTCTCACGTTCCAAAATCACCGGAATTGTCGGAATTCTGTCTTTTTGAAGCCATAGTTGTCTCGCAGAAGTTGCATTACGACCTGTAACCTAATGAGAACGCTGACTAAAATGGCTCATGCGTTGAGTGCATCTATTCCGAACCAAGTGAAGCTTGTTGTTTGGGATCTAGACGAAACCCTTTGGAATGGTACGCTTTCCGAGGAAGGTATTTCATCCGTCGAGGCGCATTTGCAGATGGTCCGTGACCTCGTCGATCGCGGGATTATGTGTTCAATCTGTTCCAAGAACGATTTCGAAGATGCAAAGGCCGCGTTGGTAGATCTCGACATTTGGGATTATTTTGTTTTCCCACACATCGCATGGTCGCCGAAGGGCCAAGCGATCAAAGCCATGATTGCTGCGATGGGGTTGCGCGACGAAAACGTGCTCTTTCTCGATGATAATCACCTCAATTTAGAAGAAGCACAGTTCTTCAATCCGAACGTGATGGTCTTTGATGCCAATCAGGACATCCTGCCGTTGATGGATTTGCCTACACTGGCAGGCAAGGATGACAAGTCGCACAGTCGTCTCAAGCAATACAAAGTGATGGAAGAAAAACAGGTCGAACAGGCTGAAACGGGTTTGTCGAATACCGACTTCCTTCGACAGTCCGAGATCAGGGTCAAGGTGATCACAGACGTCGAAGATCAGATGGACCGTGTCTATGAAATCCTGAACCGTACGAACCAGCTTAACTACACCAAAAAGCGTGCGAACACCCCAGCTGAAAAGGCGCAGCTGCAAACGTTGCTGAACACTGCGGGCGTCCACGCGGGCCTGATTGAAGTGCAGGATCGCTACGGGGATTATGGCATCGTGGGATTCTTTTGCGTCAGTGCCAAGTATTCCGGCAATGTGGTGCATCATCTCGCATTTTCATGCCGCACGTTAAACATGGGGGTCGAACAATGGGTTTGGCAGTTCCTTAACAAACCGGATTTCAAGACCGTTGGCGGAGTTGCCAACCCGATTGACGCACATGAAAATGTGGACTGGATCCAGGACGTCAAGGATTTCGATGCCCCCGAGACGGCAAGACAGCAGCAACATCTGTGTCTGGTCGGTGGGTGTGACTTGCTACAGGTGTCATTCTACTGTGGGACGGACCGTGATGAATTCGTCAACAAGCCGGACGACAACGGCATGTTGGTCCGTTTTGACGACGTGGGGTTCTTTCTGAATCAGCGTGATCCCGTTTTGAATCGTCTATTCACGCAGAAAAATTTTATCGGCTATGGTTCCGATGACATGGTGGCGCTGGACGAGTCCTTGGCGTCATCCGATCTGATCTTGCTGTCGATGTATTTCTCTTTCGCCAACGATTTGTTGTTCCAATACCGTGGGAAAGAACCTGGCAGCGAATTTCTTGGCAGCGTTCCACCCCGCAGGTTTCAACAGCTGATGCGCGATCAAAAAACAGCGATGCGCTTTGCCAAATCAATGCAGCACCGCCCCTATGACATTCATGATCGTCTTGATTTGACACACCGATGCTTTCAGGTCGCGGATGTGCTGCGCCGGGCTGATACGCCGATCTTTATTATCGGGACGACCGTCCGTCACGGACCTCAAGCAGAACGTAATCCGAAACCGCGCATTGCTTTTAATGACATGTGTAGAAAGTTCTGCGCAGAAACCCACAACGCACACTTCATCGATATCGACACATTGTTAACACCGGCCGAGTTCACAGACAGTGACCACTATAGCCGGACCGGGTACTTTAAGATTGCCGACTTCGTGAATTCGCACACAATGATGAAAATCGCGGCCTGACCCGCAGTGGTTGCTGATTTTGCGCGTTGAATAAGAGATAGGCGAACAACCTGTTCGACCGATGCAGATCACGCAACTCGGCGCTTTTCGAAATTCGTGAATCTGTCACAGCACTGTCAGCAAGTTGATACGCGCGCGCCCCTAGTCTTGGATATCCAACTCATCAAGGAGCAGATATCCATGCCACGTATATCCTTTACACGCCGCCAAACGCTTCTGGGCACTGCCGCGTTGTCCGCAGCAGTCGCCATGCCTTCACTTTCACGGGCGCAATCACGCCCTATGATCACCCACGGCATTATGTCGGGCGATGTCGCCCATGACGGTGCCGTTATCTGGAGCCGCGCTGACCGCGAGGCAAAGATGCTTGTCGAATGGGCAACCACCGAAAGCATGTCAGACGCGCGTGCGGTGCCAGCCTTGGCCGTAGGCACGCCAACAGATTACACCGGAAAGCTGGCGTTAACTGGCCTGCCAAGCGATCAGGACATTTTCTATCGCGTTACAATGTCCGACCTAGCCGATGGCACGCTTTCAGAACCCGCTACAGGCACGTTCCGCACGGCCCCTATGGGCAGCCGCGATGTCAGCTTTGTTTGGTCAGGCGACACCGCCGGGCAGGGGTGGGGGATCGACGAAGATCGCGGTGGCATGACTACCTACGCCACGATGCAAGGCCATGCGCCCGACTTTTTCCTGCATTCAGGCGACACCGTCTATGCTGACGGACCACTTCAGGAAGAGGTCGCTTTGGATGATGGCACGGTTTGGAAAAACGTCGTCACGCCGGCCAAAACCAAAGTTGCAGAAACACTGGACGAATTCCGCGGTCAGCATTTGTACAACTACATGGATAAGAACGTGCAGGCGTTTAATGCCGCCGTGCCAATGATCTCGCAGTGGGATGATCATGAGGTCACAAATAACTGGTACCCCAACGAAGTGCTGGCCAGTGACGACCGTTATACCGAGAAATCCATGCAGGTTCTTGCGGCTCGTGCGGCACATGCGTTCCACGAGATGATGCCAACGCGGCAGGTTCTGTCAGAACCTAATCGGGTCTATCGTAAAGTGTCTTACGGCCCGTTGCTGGATATCTTTGTGATCGACATGCGCACATATCGTGGCGACAACACTGCCAATACCGAAACCGAAGGCACTCCATTCCTTGGCTCCGAACAGCTGGCGTGGTTAAAGCGCGAGATGGTCAATTCGACGGCCACGTGGAAAGTCATCGCGTCTGACATGCCCATTGGCATGATGGTCCGCGACGGGGACACCAACATGGAAAACGGGGCGAACGGCGACGGACCTGTTCTTGGGCGTGAAAAAGACATCGCCGCAGTGCTGTCGTTCATCAAAACCGCAGACATCGTCAACACCGTCTGGCTGACAGCGGATGTGCATTATACCGCCGCACATCACTATTCTCCTGACCGCGCCGTATTCCAGGATTTTGATCCGTTCTGGGAATTTGTTTCCGGCCCATTGCATGCCGGTACTTTCGGGCCCTCGACCTATGACAATACGTTTGGTCCCGAAGTCCGCTTTGCAAAGCATCCCGAAGAAGGCCAAGCCAACCTTCCGCCCAGCGACGGCCTGCAATTCTTCGGTAAGGTCGACATCGCGGCTGACACGGGTGTCATGACTGTCCGGCTGATGGACAGCGCAGACATCGAACTTTGGTCAGTGGAACTCGAACCTAAATCGGTGATTTGATATCGTGGAACTGAGGTGGCCCGTAGCGGGCCGCCCCTTTCTCACGCTTAGAAACTTGGAACTAATCCTGACAGGTTTTGCCTGACTTCCGTCCTAAATGCGCCCCACTTGCGGGCAACTATCAAACTCAACGCTGACCAATGTGTGAATCAGTGAAGGAGATGAGTTTGATGTTGCAGTGGAAAAGTCTTGGATTCGCAATGACCCTTCTTGCGGGCTGTGGTGGTGCCGGGTTGTCGGTCACATCAGGCCCCTCTGATATCGCGTCGACCGCCTATGGTCCTAATGAAGTCGGGATCGTAGGGCCCGCAACATCCATAGAGGATTCCAGCTTTGCCGAGTTGCTGAATGGCATGCGTATCGCATCGGACCTCGCACCTGTCACCTATGACGCACGTCTTGATGCCGCCGCGCAAAAGCATGCGCAGGACATGGCAGACAACAACTACTTTTCGCATACGTCCCTAGATGGCAGCACCGTAATCGATCGCATTCGCGCGGAAGGATATGACGCCCGTGGCTGGGGAGAGAACATCGCTGGACGTCAACAGGATCAAGAAACCGCGTTCGACGGTTGGATGAATTCGCCGACGCATTACGACCTGATGGTCGCCGACGGTCTCGAAGATTTTGCCCTTGGTGTCGCCGGTGTTGGATCGCGCACAAGGTGGGTGCTGTTGATGGCCGTTGAGCGGTGATCTGCCGTGCCGATTTGTACAAACGACGGAATGCTTTAAATTTGTCATAGCCAAACGCCCATAGGAGGTTCTTTGATGCATCGCTCTATTATCGCCGTCTTCGGATTGGTTGCTCTGGCGGCCTGTCAATCGACTACCTCGGGCGCCAAAGGTATTGTGGCTGATCCAGGTGTCGCAGAAGTCCCGGTGGATATCGCTGCTGATCCAAGTGTCGAAGAGGTCTCGGTGGACATCGCGACCGATCCAAGCGTCGCAGTTGTCCCAGTTGTCAGCCCCTTAATGGATACGCCACCGACAACGGCCGTTGCGGACGTTGATTTTGGCGAACTTCTGAATGGTCTCAGGATTGATAACGGCCTGACGATGGTGACCTATGACGCCCGTCTGGATGCTGCGGCACAGAAACACGCGCAAGATATGCTCGACAATAACTACTTTTTGCACATCTCGCAGGACGGTCGGACACCTTTGCAACGGATTGCCGCCGAAGGGTATGTCGCGGCCTATGCCGGCGAAAACATCGCACAGGGTCAGCAGAATAATCAGGATGTAATAGATGCGTGGCTAGATTCGAAACCGCACCGTCAGCTGATGCTTGACCAAAGCCTACCGAACCAAGTCGCAGAGGATTTTGCGCTGGGTGTCGCCGGACAAGGGGCCGATACGCGGTGGGTTCTGCTGATGGCACGTGAACAGTAGACGTTCAGCTGCCCCAGAAGAACTGCGTTAGATGGTAGAAAATCGGTGCCGCAAAAACCACGCTGTCCAGTTGGTCCACAAATCCACCTTGCCCCGGAATAAGATGCGACCAATCTTTAACGCCCCGATCCCGTTTGATGGCCGCAAAGACCAGATTGCCGAACATCCCAACCAGTGACGCGATGCCCGCCATGGCCATTGCCCCAAACACGCCGAAGGGCGTGATCCAGCTTAGCAAAGCACCAATCAGAACCGCGCTACCAACCCCGCAGGCCAGCCCTTCCCATGTCTTTGGTGACAAACCCGGTGCGATCTTTGTTTTGCCAATTCGGCGGCCAAAGAAGTATTCAAGAAGGTCCCCGAATTGCACGACGAGCACCAAGAAACCGATCAGCAAGACCGACCTGTCGTTCACCCCGTCGAATGAAATGGTCATCAAGGCGGGCACATGGCTGAGGCAGAAAACACTAATCATCAGCGCCCATTGGGTTTCCGCCACGCGGATCAGGTAGCGGTTCGCGTCACCGCGCAGGGCTGAAACGATGGGTAGCAGCAAGAATGCGTAGACGGGGATAAAGACGGTAAACAGGCCTTCCCAACCCATCCACACGAACAGGTATTGCAGCGGTAAAACGGCAAAGAACGCCAAGGCCAGTGATTTGTGATCCGCTTGCCGTTTTGCCGTCAGCGTCAGGAATTCGCGCAGGGCTGCGAAGCTTGCGAAGAGAAATAATATGACGACCGCAACGCGCCCCGTGATCAACGCGAGGCCCACCAATAGGACGATGCCCCACCAGCTATGGACACGTGTCATGTAGGTTTCGAGAACAGGGCTTTCTTCGCCCATCCCTTGGCGCGCACGCAGGACTTCGCCCAATGTGGTCAGCGCCAACAAAATGGCCAGAACGCCAAGGAACAGAAGGACAAGGTCAGACGTTGTCGTGGTCATTTCGACCGGTAGGCTTGTCGGGTTCATGACGTCGCCTCCTGATCGTCGGGTTGGTTTGCGTCAGGGCGCAAGTCCGACAATGCTTTGGCGGCGCGGGCCAAAAAGGCGTCTTTGCTTTCGCCTTCGTGGACCTTCACAGGGGTCCCGAATGTCACTGTACAGATCAACGGCAACGGGATCACTTCGCCTTTTGGCATGATTGTGTTCAGGTTCGCCACCCACGTCGGGACAAGATCAACATCGGGACGCGCGACCCCCATGTTGTATAGGCCCGCCTTAAACGGCAGCAGCGGGTCTTCTGTCATGTTCCGATTGCCTTCGGGGAAGATGATCAACGATGACCCTTCGTCCAGCGCCTCTAGTATCTTGTCCATTGGTTTGTCGTTCACTTCGGGACGACGATCGACCAGCACGCAGTTAAACACCTCTGGCCCAACAAAGGCGCGGATCGGGTTCTTGAGCCAATAATCGGCTGCGGCAACCGGACGGACGCTGCGTCGCAATGCAGATGGCAACACCGCCCAGATCATCGGCATATCGCCGTTGGACGTGTGGTTCGCGTAATAGACCCGTTGGCGCGGAACCGGTTCGATGCCTTGCCAGTCGGCACGCACTGCGGTGATGAAACGGGCGAAAAGCCGTAAAGTGTGGCCGACGATTTTCGCGGCAAGAACGCGTAGAATATTCATCCGGCCACTTTGTCGCGATAAGTCGATCTTGGAAAGAGACTTATCAGTTTTTGCGCGCCCGAACGGGCGTGCCCTTTCACGTCTTAACTGGCGCACCACCCGCGAAAGTATTCACGCCGTGATACCCGATCGGGTCTTCCTGCATTTGCAGATGCAATCCGTCGTCTGTGTACGGATGTGCGCGGGCGAGGTTTTCGTCCACGTCAATACCAAGTCCGGGGGCGGTTGGGACCGGAATATACCCGTTTTCTATTCTGATGCTGTTCTTGATCAGCGCATTGTGGAACGGTGTTTCAATCGTTTCAGCCATCAGGATATTCGGAATAGAAGCCGCCAATTGCACGTTAGCAGCCCATTCGATGGGCCCTGCATACAGATGCGGCGCGACCTGCGCGTTATAGGTTTCGGCAATCGCTGCGATCTTCTTCGTTTCCCAGATACCGCCTGATCGTCCCAACGCAGGCTGCAGAATGGACGCGCCATTGCGCAAGGCATCCGCGAATTCGATCTTCGTCGACAGACGTTCGCCGACGGCAATGGGGATCGGAACTTGGGCTGCGATTTTGCTCAACTCGGTTGGTGTGTCGGGCGGAATAGGTTCTTCGTACCAAAGCGGGCTATAGGGTGCGATTGCACTGCCAAGCCGGATAGCCCCAGCCGTCGTAAACTGACCATGTGTGCCAAACAGCAGATCAGCTTGATTGCCCACAGCATCACGGATCGTTTTGCAAAATGCGACAGACAGGCTGATGTCGTGCATCGCTGGCATATGTCCTCCACGGATCGTGTAGGGGCCCGCTGGATCAAATTTGACGGCGGTATAGCCTTGCGCGACCGCCTGAACCGCACTTTCAGCCGCCATATCAGGATCGGACCAAAAGGTGGGCAGGGCATGGCCGGATTGCGGGTACAGGTATGTGTAGGCGCGAATGCGGTCGTTCATGCGCCCACCGATAAGCGCGTGAACAGGACGGTCGCGATCTTTGCCAAGAATGTCCCAACAGGCGATTTCTAACCCTGAAAACGCGCCGATAACGGTCAGGTCGGGACGCTGGGTGAACCCCGCCGAATAGGCACGGCGGAACATCAACTCGATGTTCTCTGGATTTTCGCCCGCCATATGGCGGTCAAACACGTCGTGGATCACAGCCCGCATTGCATCGGGACCGACGGAGGACGCATAACATTCGCCCCAACCCGTGATGCCGGTGTCCGTCGTCACCTTGACCAATATCCAATACCGCCCGCCCCATCCGGGGGCAGGGGGCGCGGTTATGATCACATCAAGGTCTTGCAGCTTCATGGACGTGGCACCCTTGGTTGTTGCGGACAAATCAAACGCGTCGTTAGTCGAAAATGATCACATTGCGTTTGGCGCTGCCGGTTTTTGTGTCTGCAATGGCTTCGTTGATCTGGTCCAGCGACCAACGACCCGAAATCAACTCGTCTAATTTCAACCGTCCTTGATCGTACAGATCGGCCATCCAAGGGATGTCGCGTTTGATCACAACGTCGCCCATTTTCGATCCGACAAGGCTTTGCCCGACAGCCGCAAAGTTTGCGGGTTCGTATTGCGAAACGGCCCCCGTTGCGGGCATGCCAACCATAATCACCTTGCCACCATAGGCCAGATAACGCGGCGCCGTATCGTAAACGGGGGCAGCGCCGACCGTCACAAACACAGCGTCCGCGCCGCGCCCCAGCGCTTGTTTAGCAGCTTTCCACGGTTTGTCTTGGGATGCCAAAACACCATGCGTCGCACCAAATTCTTTCGCGATGGCCAGTTTTTCTTCGGACATGTCCACAGCCACAATGCGCCGTGCGCCAGCGATCCGCGCACCTTGGATCGCGTTCAGCCCAACACCGCCGGCACCGATCACGACGGCGTCTTGGCCTGCTTTAAAATTTGCGGCGTTGACGACAGCCCCGACACCAGTGATCACGCCACATGCCAGCAACGAAGCCGCGTCCATCGGCATGTCAGCCGGAATTTTCACGACTTGGCTTTGATCCACAACGACCTTTTCAGCGAATGCGCCGGATGCCATCGCCTGATGCAACTTGCCCCCGTCCGCTGTTTGCAAAGGCCCGTGGTCCCCGTCGTACGGCGTGCCGCAAATCGTCGGTTTGCCGGACGAACAAGACGGGCAGGTCCCGCAGGCGCGGATCAACGTCACGACAACAGCATCACCGACGTTCAGACCGGATACGTTGTCGCCCACGCCAGTGATCAGACCTGCAGCTTCATGGCCGTAGACCGCTGGCAGCGATCCGCCCCATGCGCCGTCAGCAAAGGAAATATCGGAATGGCAAATCGCGACAGCCTTCAGCGTGACTTCGATTTCGCCAGTTCGTGCCGCGCGTAGGTCAACGGTTTCAACGGTAAGCGGGTCGCCGAATGCATGACAGACGGCAGCTTTGATTGCGGGCATATCGGCTCCTTTGCGTTTGATTGCAGCAAAGAATGGGCGCGATTGATAAGCAAGCTTTTTATCTGGTCGTGGGGCGCGAACCAATAAACAGACCGATGCAACCCAGGGTCAAGATTGCGGACAATAAGAACGGCGCGCCGGGCAGGTAAAGTGTCGCATCATTCCGTGTGAAGTAAAAGAAAGTTTGCGTCATGATCAGCGGTGCCGCGATCGTTGCGACAGCATTGATCGATGCGATTGTGCCCTGCAGTTCGCCCTGTTGATCATCAGCGGCGGTGCGCGACATGATGCCTTGCAACGCCGGTCCGGCGATCGACCCAAGTGCGGTCAGCGGCGTCATGGCCAAGGCCACCCATCCGTTTGTGACGAACCCCAAGGCCACAAACGCCAACACATCGATCAGCAGGCCAAAGATCACCGCGTTGCGTTCCCCGATTTTAGCGAGGATCGGACGGATCAACAGGCCTTGGACGACCGCGATACCGATCCCGAAAACGCCCAATGAAATCCCGATCATGCCGGGTGACCAGCCGAATTGAAGCGCCCCGTAGTAGGCCCAAACGCCCGGATACACGAAGAACGCAATCGCATAGACGAACAGGATCACCATCATCGGGCGCAGACCCGGCAGGTTGCCGATGTGTTTGAATGCACCGAACGGGTTGGCTCTGCGCCATGTAAAAGGGCGTCTGATCCGGTCTGTGACTGTTTCCGGCAGGACGAAGTAACCAAACGTGGCGTTACCTGCGGCCAGCGCTGCTGCCGCCCAGAACGGTGCGCGTGTCCCGTATTGCGCCAAAACGGCCCCGATCAGCGGGCCAAGCACAAAACCAACCCCAAAGGCCGCACCAATCAGGCCGAAATTCGCGGCTTTTTCTTCGGGCTTGGAAATATCAGCCATGTAAGCAGCTGCAGTCGACTGTGTCGCCGCAGTGATCCCGCCAATGATCCGTCCAATAATCAACAACCACATCGTCGTGGCCACCGCCATCAAGACGTAATCGAACGCCATCACGACAAGCGAAATCAGCAGAATGGGTCGCCGTCCGTACCGGTCAGACAGGCTGCCGATGACGGGCCCAAAGAAGAACTGCATCACGGCGAAAATCGTCGCAAGAACTCCGCCCCAGACGGCGGCACTGCCGATATCGGTGCCTTCAATTTCGCGGATCAGATCAGGCATCACAGGCATAATCAGCCCGATCCCCATAGAGTCCATCACGACCGATAGCATGATGAAAGTGATCGCAAGGCGCTGGTTCATAAATCGGGCTTTCCGCAGAGAATTACTTTGGGGCGATGAAACGCCCCAAGCCTAACACCATTTGGGGCAACGTCATGGCCTGAACAAGAGGTGCCGTTTCTGGTGACGCTGATTGCAGGGCCGCATTCAGATGTGGCATCTGATGTTGGATCGCGGCATCTGCTGGCGTTTGCGTCTGAACCGCAGCGGCAGCGTCGCTGATCCAATCCGCGATGGATTGAATGTCTTTCACAGGATCGGTGCCGTGCCCGTCGCGCAAGCCCAACCCGCCAGCAATGCCGTCAGAAATCGCGGCGTCTTGGTGGTAGGCTGAGAACGTTGGCGTTTCGTCTTGGCCCAGACGCGCCGCAATAATCTTGAACGATTGACGCAGACGTAAAGACAGGCCTGTCGCCGCAGTCAGCCCAGGATCGCTTTCGAAATGGATCCACTTTGCGTGTTCGGGCGCTTGCATCTCTTTGCCGAACTCGGCGACCAGCGCGGTCACGGGATCGCCTGTTTCTGCCGTCATGGCCGAAAGCGCTGCGGGATCAACCTGCACTTCCATGCTGGCGCGCTGGATGGCTTGGGCTGATACGTCAGGGATCTGGTTAGCTTTGGCTTGGGTAAGAGCAAGCGTGCCCATGACAAGCAATTTGGCCCGTAATTCAGCGGTATCCGTGAACAGGGGGGACAGTTCAGTGTCGTGAAACACCCCGCGCCATGTGGGGCTGTCGTAAAGGCTGGCAGTCATCGTTTAGCTTTCTGCAATGCGGATCAGTTCAGCGGCCAATGCGGCGGGCGCTGATAGGAATGGGGAATGGGACGTCTGCATTTCGGACACAGTGCCGTCTGGCCAATCGGACGTACGGTCGATCTGGTAGGCAGGCGGAATGGCGCGGTCATCAAGGCAACGGATGTAGTGGCGATTATGGGTGCGTGTCCCGCCTGCATAGGCCGTCACCTGCGGGGCAATCGGTTGCGGGCACAACTGCGCAATCGCCCAATCCGAAAGGCTGGGATCAACGTCATGGTAGAACTTTTCATGCGCGAGGTCCGGATCAATCGTGACGGTTTTCCCGTCTTCGCTTTTGATCATCGCGTCCGCCAAAGGCTGCGTATCGGCAAGCAGACGCATATCGGCGATGGACTTGCCCGCTTCCGGCACATGGGCACACAGATAGATCAGTTTATCAATCATATGCGGGGATTGGTCGGCGGCAACGGTGATCGGGTAACCAGCCATGGAATGCCCCACCAGAACCGTTTTGCCATGCATCGCGGCCCTGATCTTGCCTGCGTACATATCAAGCGTGACCAAAGCGGCGGGGGTTTGGTCGTCGCCATGTGACGGCAGATCGATGGCGCGGGCGGTGTGGCCTGCGGCAGTCAGATGCGGGATCACATGATCCCAACACCACGCACCATGGGCAGAGCCGTGTATCAGTAGAAAATCAGTCATTCGTTCATGTGGCCGGTGGCAGCGATGAAATCAATCAGGATTTTAGCGTAAGCCTCTGGTGCTTCAACGCAGGGCAGGTGACCGACGCGCCGCATCAGCTCAAACTGCGACCCCGGAATGAGATCAACGGTTTCGCGGACCAGATCAGGCGGGGTGGCCCCATCTTCGGACCCTGCGATACCGAGCGTCGGGATGCGCAAGCCAGAGGTTGGCGTGTAAAAATCAGTGCCAGCAATCGCGGCACAAACGCCCGCGTAGCCCGCGGCAAGTGTATCGGTCAGCATCTTACGCGATGCGGGCAGGTCGGGCGACATCAGATAGTCGCGGCTAAACCAGCGGGCCATTGTGACATCAGCGATTGACCCAAGCCCCTTGTCGATCACCGCATCGATCCGGTCCTGCCACATCGGGCCATTCCCGATCTTCGCAGCCGTATTCGATAAGACCATGGCGCGGATCAGATCGGGGCGTTTGACGGCAAGACCCTGCGCAATCATGCCCCCAACGGACAAACCAACGAATAGCGCGTCCTTCACGTCGCAAGCGTCACAAACAGCGGCGGCATCGGACACCAGCGCGCCCATTGTGTAAGGTGCGTCTGGCACGTCGCTTTGGCCATGTCCGCGTTTGTCGTAACGGATGATCCGCAATCCTGCGGGTAAAAGTGGGATGATCCCGTCCCACATATGCAAGGTCGTCCCAAGCGAATTGGCGAAAACAATCGTCGGCGCAGTCGCATCATCCAAGCCGTCAATGCGCACGTGGCAACCCACACCTTCGCGGTCGACTTTCATTTCACGCATCGTGGAATCCTTCGTTCTGAATGCTTTGAAAAAGAATCAAGCCGCGCAATGAGGTCTCCCTCGCGCGGCTTGCTCCCGTTATCCAGCGACCCTGTAAACAGGGGTGAATAACCCTCCCGGGCGCAGAAGACGAAATTGTCACAGAACTGTCAACTCTTGGGGTGCTTATTTTATTTCCGAAAAGGACATTCATGTTTGCTAAAATAACCCAAGGGTTGCATCGCGGCAATCACCGGACATTTCCACCGATTTCCAGGTCTAGCCGTCACGCAACCGCATATGCGCCATGATTTGTCCGTGATCAGAGGCAAGTTTGTTATACGGGGCTTCTGGATGGCTACCGTCAGTCAAGTGATCGTTGAAGACGCTAAAATATTCCATGTCTCCAATGCGTTGCTCGTAATCTGGCGCAAAATGACGGGACATCAGAATCTGGTCGATGCTTTCGAAAACGCCGCCAAAGGCTGACGTATAGACCATGTCGCGGGCGGATTTTCGCACGAACATCTTCTCTGCTGAATGCAGTCGGACCGCGTTAATCTGTTCCCGAATCGCGTCGTTTTCGTGATCTTTGTAGCGATCACCTTGGTGTTCCGCGTCGTGCCTGCGCATCCATGCGTAGTTTTTAAACGGCGTTTCACCGGTAATTATTTCGCTACTTACGGCATGTTCGCTGTCGTTAAAGTCGCCCAAAACCATCACGGGGCGACCTTGCGTCAATTCATTAAGAATCGCCCGCCGCAGAATCCATGCTTCCGCCATCCGTCGCAGCCCTGCACGTAGTGACCCAAGAGCCCGTCCGGCGGCATCATAGTTCACCAGATCGGCGGCAGGTGGGAAAGCGGCACCAGCAGGTTTATCCAATTCACCCAGCTTCGATTTCAGGTGGCAGTTGAAGACGCTGACAATTTGATCGCCGACGGGAATGCGAACCTTTAAGATCGGACGGGACAGGCGGCTGATCTTATATGATCCACCATCGCCACCACCCAGATCACTGAACGGGATTTCGATCGGCTCGGGCAATTCCTGCAAAATCTGCGGGGCATCGGCAAAGCCGAACCGCGACAGTATCGCGACGCCGGGCCGCCGTTCACCGGGGCCGCCGTCGTTCACATTAGGCGCAAAGGCCAGTTCGGCCTGCGCATAGGGTTTGTAAGCCAGTTTGCGGAAAATCGCCTTGCGTGCGTACCGCTTTGACGGGTCCGGCACAGAGGCTTCATTCGCTTCGATTCCTGCGGCGTCGGCTTCGGCGATCACCGCTTGCAGTGCCGCTTCATCGAAAATCTCTTGAAAGCAGACAATATCAGCAGACAGGCTTAGCAGTTGATCCGCGAGCCACGCCTGTTTCCAAGCATGTTCTTCGACCGTGTATTTCTCATAGCGGTAGTATTCTTGCTCCGCCCCGATCAGGTTTTTGACGTTGAAACTGGCGATTGAAAATTCGGTCATGTCTTGTCCTTAAGTCAGGGTCGCAAGGGCGCGGGCGAACATCGGGGCATCTACATTGCCGCCAGAAATCACCGCAATCACTGTGTCGTGGTTCAGTGCGTCAGGATGGAAAAGGGCCGCCGCTAGTCCAACAGCACCACCGGGTTCTGCGACGACCTTCAGCCGTTCAAATGCATGCGCCATTGCTTGCAGCGCTTCATCATCGGTGACGACAATCGCGGGGCCACAAAGTTCCTTGATGATCGGAAACGTCAGATCGCCTGCTTGTTGGGTCAGAATCGCATCGCAGATTGATCCCGATTGCGATGGGTTCTTTTCGATCTGGCCTGACGCTTGGGATCGCGCCACGTCGTCAAATCCAGCAGGTTCAACGGGGCGCGTCACCATGTTGGGTGCATCAGCAGCCAAAGCCGTGGCGATCCCGGACGTCAGCCCGCCACCACCGCAGCAAACGGTCACATCGGCATGGGTAATGCCGAGCGCCTTTGCGTCTTCGGCAATTTCCAACCCGACGGTGCCTTGGCCCGCGATCACATCGGCATTGTCGAAAGGTTTGATCAACGTCAGACCACGGCTATCGGCGATCTCTGCGCCCAAGGCCTCGCGATTGGTATTTTCGCGGTCGTACAGGATAACCTCTGCGCCCAGCGCTTTGGTGTTTTCGATCTTCAGCGTCGGGGCGTCGTCCGGCATGATAATCACTGCCGTTGTGCCATGTGATGCGGCGGCAAGTGCGACGCCTTGGGCATGGTTCCCGCTGGAAAACGCGATAACGCCTGCTTTGCGGGCATTGTCACCTAGGTTCGATACAGCAGACCACGCGCCGCGAAACTTGAACGATCCAGTGTGTTGCAAGCATTCGGGTTTGATCAGCACACGCCGTCCGGCAATTTCGTCCAGAAACGGCGACGACAACAGCGGTGTGCGCCGCGCTTGGCCGTTGATCCGTTTGGCAGCAGCGCGGATTGCGTCGATGTTCATTCCATATCCTCAAGCCATTCGTGCAGCGCGTCCAATGCCATTTCCTCATCTAGAAACGGCACATGACCACGTCCTTCGATATCAGCGCGGATCATGTCGATCCGACGGTCGAGCATTTTATCCGCCGTCGCCTCTGACAACAGATCAGAATTCTCGCCACGGATCAGGCAAAGCGGCAGACCAAGCATCGCATCATACAGCGGCCAAAGATCGGGCATCGGCTGGGTACCAGCCTCAAGCACGGCATCGCGCAGTTTCGGATCGTACCGTAGGTCTAGGCCCGTGTCGGTTTCGATGTAGTGGTTTTCAACCTCAGCCAGCCAGCGCGCCATCGGCACGTCGTTAAAGTGGGACCAGGATTTCGCACGGAATGCGGCGGCCTCTGCGTAGGTCTTTTGCGCTGGGCGACGACCGATGTAATTTTCAATGACATCAAGGCCAGCTTTATCCAGTTCCGGCCCGATGTCGTTCAGCGCTACACCTAACAAGCGGTCCTTCGACGTGGCCGCGATGAACATCGCGATCAACCCGCCCCGCGATGTCCCCAGAATTGCAGCCTGTTCCAGCCCCAGATGATCGAGCAGCGCCAGCGCATCTTCGGCCTCTTGCGGGATCGTGTATGTTTTGTAATCCGCCCAATCCGATTGCCCGCGTCCGCGATAATCCAGGCGGATCAAACGCACAGGCATCATCGTCGGCAGGTGCGGGGCAACATGATCAAAATCGCGCCCGTTGCGGGTCAGTCCTGCAAGGCACAGGATCGGAATACCTTGACCTTCGTCGGTGTAATACAGGCGGGTGCCGTCTTTGGCGTGAAATTCAGGCATATCAGGTTAGGTCCGGAATTGTGGTTAGGTCAGACAGAACATGGTGCGGTTTCGCGTAAAGGCGATCAATTGGTTCGCCCGCGCGGTTCACCCATGCGGTTTGGAACCCGTAGCCCGCAGCACCAGCAGCGTCCCATCCGTTGGATGAGACAAACAAGACCTGATCGCGGGCGCAGCCGTAATGCGCCTCGACAAGGTCATAAACTTTCGCATGGGGTTTAAAGACGCCAACGCTTTCAACAGTCAGGTTCGCGGTGATGAATTCACCCAATCCGGCTGAATCGACCGCACCCGACAACATGTCGGGCGATCCGTTGGATAGGATGCCGGTCTGAATACCACGGCTGTTCAGCTCTGCCAGCATGTCAGGGACTTCCGCGTAGGCGGGCAGTTCCCAGTATAAGGCAAGCAGACGTTCGCGCAGGATCGGATCGTCAAGGCCTGCAGCCTCCATCGCCCAATCTAACCCGTCTTGCGTGACCTGCCAGAAATCGCAGTGCTGATCAGCGACCGCACGCAGCCATGTGTATTGCAGCTGTTTCAGTCGCCAATCGCGGGCAAGCTGGGGCCAGACGGCGGCCAATGCGTCTTGTCCGGGTTCATCTGCCGCCAAACGCGCAGCGGCGTTCACGTCAAACAAGGTCCCGTAAGCATCAAAGATGCAGGTGGTGATTGGCATTGTGTCCCTCCGTCGCGTGTCCCGCCGCACGTTGGCATGCACAGGCGGGAACGAAAAGGGGCAAAGCGGTTTGCGACCTGCGGCGCGTGCCTGTAGGGTCCGGCGACTGAAAATTGAAAGGACGATTATGTCAGAGGCAAAACAGGGCGATACCGTCCAAATCCATTATAAAGGCACATTGGACGACGGGACTGTTTTCGACAGCTCTGAAGGCCGTGATCCGCTGGAATTCGCAGTTGGATCCGGCATGATTATTCCGGGCTTGGACAAAGCCATTCCAGGCATGAAAGTTGGCGACAAGAAAGTCGTGAATGTGCCTTGTGCGGAAGCCTACGGCGAAGTGAACCTTGAAAACCGGCAGGCTGTGCCGCGCGACCAGTTCCCAGACAACATCCCGATGGAAGTCGGAACACAGTTGCAGATGCAAGGCGAAGGCGGCCAGGTGATGGTCGTGACCATCGTCGAAGTAGCCGACACAGAGGTTACCCTTGATGCAAACCATGCGCTTGCGGGCAAGGACCTGACGTTTGCGATTGAAATGATCGCGATCCAGCCCGCCTAAAAAAATGCCCCGCAGGCCTGTTGTCTGCGGGGCATTGAAACAAAATAATGTACTACTCGATAATGTTCACATCGCTAGATTGCGATGGTTAACAATCGGTTAATGTAAGAGTTGCGCGTTTATGCGCGACGTGACTTGCCCAAAATGTTGCTTTTCGGTTTCAGTTTAGCGGTCCGGCCGCGATGATGACATCCCAGACCGTTGCCAAGACGGAACGATGACGCCGGACAGGCCGACGTCATAATCTTACAGGTTGTCGATCTGCGGCATACCAAGCACGTGATACCCACCATCGACGCGAATAATTTCGCCCGTTGTGCACGCACCCGCGTCAGACGCCAGATAAACAGCTGTGCCACCAACCGCTTCTAGTGTTGCATTGGCGCGCATCGGTGCGTTTTCGCCAGTGTGCTTGTAAGTCCGACGTGCACCACCAATCGCCGCACCAGCAAGCGTTTTCATCGGGCCGGGGCTGATCGCGTTCACGCGGATACCGTCAGGGCCAAGATCATTGGCAAGGTAGCGGACAGCGCTTTCCAGCGCGGCCTTTGCGACACCCATCACGTTGTAGTTCGGGGTCACACGGTTCGCACCTTGGTAGGTCAACGTCATGATCGTGCCGCCGTTTGGCATCAATGCGTGGGACCGGCGGGCAACGTCGATCAGCGAATAGCAGGAAATCTCCATCGACCGACCAAAGTTCTCGCGGGACGTGTTCATGATCCGGCCAGTCAATTCGTCCTTGTTCGAAAACGCGATGGCGTGAACCACAAAATCAATCGTGCCCCATTTTTCTTTGATGCCTTCGAATGCGGTGTCCATCGACGCTTCGTCCGTCACATCAACATCGACCATGAAGTCGGACCCGACAGATGCAGCCAGTGGTTCAAGACGTTTGCCGAATGCTTCGCCTTGATACGTGAACGCAAGCTCGGCACCGGCCTCTGCCAACGCCTTGGCAATGCCCCATGCAATAGAGCGTTCATTGGCTACGCCCATTACCAAGCCACGTTTGCCTTGCATCGAAAGTGTCATGTCATGTCCCCTTTGTTGGATTCTCATTGGCGGGTTTGACGGATGAGGTCAAGTTTTAGGGATGTCGCCTGAATTGCAGCAAGAACGGCAGATTCGGCAGCTGATAGGACCACAAGGAAACAAGGGCGTTTTAGGTGCCGCGACAGCTATACGAATGACCTTGCGTAAGTATCTGTTTACGTTGCGAAAAAAGGCGGAATGGTCATTTTTGCGTTGTTTGGGGCAACACTGTGGCTTTGATCAGCACATCTTGCTGCAATTGAGTTGATGAAAACCCCGCCCAGACCGCATTGTCGCCAATTACGAGACAAATTCGATCCATAACACTGCGGTGATTGAATAGGTCGCCTGATGCACTTTGCAAACCGTCCAACGAGGTCGGAACACAAGCAGCAGGCAGCCTATTTGTTGGGATCAATGAAGGGTGAACTAATGATCGGAACGAAATTGAAACTGGGTGTGGCTAGCTCCATTCTTGTGATGGCTGCTGGTGCAGCACAGGCGCAACAGGCGTGTGAATCTTATACTGTCCAGCCGGGCGATTCACTGAGCGGTATCGCACGGTCTGCCTATGGCGACATCAACTTTCAGCAAATCTGGGATGCAAACCGTAGCAAAATCGGTCGCAACCCGAACTCTATTTCCGTAGGGATGCGTTTGGAACTGCCTTGTGCAGACGGCACGCTTGCCTCCGTTGCTGCCGCAGCACCAGCAGAAGACGCTGTTGAAGAAACCGTTGCGGCCCCAGCTGCCGCACCAGCGACAACGCTGAAAATCGGTCTTGTGACTGGCGACGACTACCCACCTTACACGGACGAAGACGCAAACGGCGGCGGTGTTGTGACACAGCTGGTGCGCGAAGCACTTGCAACGGTCGACACAAGCGTCGAAGCCGATATCACATTCATCAACGACTGGGGCTCGCACCTTGACGTGTTGGTGCCATCAGGCGCATTCGACGGCACATTCCCATGGGTCGCACCTGATTGCGAAGCAGGCGGCCTGTCCGAAGACATGCAAGCGCGCTGCGACAACTTCCGCTTTGCTGATCCAGTCTACGAAATCGTAACCGGTTTGATTACATCTGCTGATAACCCACTGGGTACAACCGAAAATTACGCAGATTTCGAAGGCAAAACGATCTGTATCCCTGAAGGCTACGGCGCATTCGTCATGTCCTCTGGTGGCGTGGCAGAAGACGCGGTGACCTATGAAAAGCCAGCAACACCCGAAGCTTGTTTCGAACAGTTGGTCGCAGGGTCTGTCGATGCTGTTGAAATGGAACTGCGTCAGGCGGCTGATCTTGTGTCCAAATTGGACATCGAAGATGAAGTTGCCGTGAACAATGCAGTGAACGCAGTCATCGCTTTGACGGTCTTTGTTTCACAAAACAACGAAGACGGTGATGCGATCTTGGAAGCGATCAATACTGGCCTCGAAAACATCCGCGGCAACGGTGTTTGGTTCCAAACCGTACAGTCCGGTTTCCAAGCCTACTACGGCGAGTAATCGGGTTTCATGCAGTCTTGTACGCCCAAAGAAACCGAAACCAAGGACAGCGCATTTGCGCTGTCTGCAAACCGGAATGGAAATATGTGCACTCAAATTAGTCCAAACTCCAAACCTATGGTCGCACGTCTCGGCGGGCTTTCACAGACGATCGCCTTGGCCACTGCTTTGTGTGGTGGCCTCGCGACTGCAGGCTTTGCGCAAACAGAAAATACAGTCACGCTGAAATACCAAGGCGGTGAAGATATCACGGGCGAATTCCTGGAAGTCGCCAATGGTATGGTCAAAATCGATTCAGCCATCGGCATGATCGCAATTCCGCTGGACGGTCTGTCCTGTGTTGGTGCGGCGTGTCCGGACGGCACCCATATTGAACTGGCGGGTGAACCTGTGACCCTGACGTCCAAAGTCGGTAATGTATCCCTGTCGGGTCACCTGATTGATATCGTCGACGGGCAATATGTCTTGGCGACGAACATCGGCGAAATCAAGATCGACATCGATACGGTCAACTGCGCAGGTGTTGATTGCTTGCCGCAAGAAGGTAACGACGAAGTTCCCTTTGCTTTTGGCGGTAAAGTCACCTTGGTCGGCGGTTCTGCGCGCTTGGAAGGCATTCTGACAGACTTTGTCGATGGTGCCTTTGTGGTCGAAACCGAAAACCTCGGGTTGGTTCGTGTCAGTTCCGACAGCTACACGTGCGAAGGCGAAGGTTGCCCGTAAAAGGTGCGTTCTTCTAACCAAGACCCATAATGCGAAAAGGGGCACATCTTTGCAGATGTGCCCCTTTTGTGTCGTGTGATCGTTGGGCTTAGCCCTTGAATTTGCTCAGCAGCATCGACCCGTTTGTCCCGCCGAACCCGAATGAATTCGTCATGACCGTGTCCAACCCTGCGTTTTCGACGACTTCGGTCGCGATTTCCTCGGCTTTCAATGCGGGGTCCAGATGTTCCACGTTGATTGACGGCGCGATGAAATCGTTTTCCAGCATCAACAGGCAGTAAACAGCCTCGGACGCACCAGTGGCCCCTTGGCTATGACCTGTCATGGACTTTGTGGATGACACAGGTGGTGTGCTGCCTTCGCCAAATACGCGACGAACGGCTTCAATTTCGCCAACATCGCCGACTGGCGTCGATGTGCCGTGTGCGTTGATGTAGCTGACCTTGCGGCCTTCAGGCAGCGTTTTCAAAGCGCCGCGCATTGCACGTTCGCCGCCTTCACCGGATGGGGCAACCATGTCAGCACCGTCAGATGTGGCCGAGAAACCGGTCACTTCGGCGTAGATTTTCGCGCCACGCGCCTGCGCGGCCTCAAGGCTTTCCAGCACAACCATCGCGCCACCGCCTGCGATCACGAAACCATCGCGACCTGCATCAAACGCACGGGACGCTTTTTCAGGGGTGTCGTTATATTTCGACGACATCGCGCCCATTGCGTCGAACAGGCAGGACAATGTCCAATCCAGTTCCTCGCCACCGCCCGCAAACATCGTGTCTTGTGTACCAAGCGCGATTTGTTGAGCTGCCATGCCGATGCAGTGCAGGGACGTGGAACAGGCAGACGTGATCGAGAAATTCATACCTTTGATCTGGAACGCGGTCGCGAGGTTTGCAGATACCGTGGACGACATCGTCTTTGGAACTGCAAACGGCCCGATGCGCTTTGTAGCACCGGTGTTCTCAACAACCTTGTGGGCCGCGAACATCGCAGATGTAGACGGACCACCAGAACCGGCAATCACACCCGTCATCGGGTTCACCACTTGGTCTTCTTCCAGACCGGCATCTTCAATCGCTTGCTTCATCGCAATGTAGGAATACGCCGCACCTGGCCCCATGAACCGCAACGTACGTTTGTCCACGTGATCGGCCACGTTCAACTTCACAGTACCCGCGATCTGGGACCGAAAGCCGTGTTCAACCATATCGGGGCTGGTTTCAATGCCGGATTTCCCAGCTTTCAAAGAGGCCAGAACCTCGTCTGCATTATTTCCGATAGGGGATACGATCCCCAAGCCTGTAACGACGACGCGACGCATGATCAGTCCTTTTTTAAGTCCATGCCTGTTTAGGCGACCCTGCCTGAGAGGCGCAAGAAGAAAGGGGCGCCCGTTCAGGTGCATTCGTATCTGTGACATGCTATTTCAGGGTGAATTCAATTTGGGCCGAATTGTTGGTCCTTTCGGTAGATGAGGTAAGTATGATCGACTGGGCCGGAATATTGCGCGAGCTCATCACGATCTTTGTTGTGATCGACCCTATCGGCAGTGTGCCGGTATTCTTGTTCGCGACGGCGGCGGTTCCGGTCGAATTGCACCGCAGGTTCGCCGCGCGCGCGGTCCTGATCGCGACGCTGGTGTTGTTGGGGTTCCTTGTCGCGGGCCAATATGTGCTCGAATTGCTTGGTCTGCGGTTGGGATCGTTTCAGGTGGCGGGCGGTGTCGTGCTGTTCCTGTTCGCGCTGTCGATGATTTTTGGCGACTCAAAACCGGCCGATGAAATCAATCAGGCCGAACGCGATCACCTGTCCGGCGCGGTCTTTCCGCTGGCGATGCCGTCAATCGCATCACCCGGTGCGATGCTGGGGATCGTGGTCCTAACCGATAACCGTGGGAATACTGTGGCCGAACAAGCCGTTACCGCAGGGCTTCTGATCGCGGTCCTGCTGTTTACACTGCTGTTGCTGCTGGCCGCCGGACAGATTTTCAAAATTATCGGCAACACAGGGGCCAGCGTGATCAGTCGCGTGATGGGGATTATTCTTGCGACTATCGCGGTCGATTCCATCTTCAACGGGTTTGAGGTTCTCGGGATCATCAACGTCACTGGCTAAACAGGCCGCAATGTGATGCTATCCTTTTCGTCAAGAATATTGCGATCAGGAACGGGTTAACATGTCAGACAAAGTAGCTTTGGTCACAGGGGCGGCCCGCGGTATCGGGCTTGCCACGACACAGTTGTTTATCGAAATGGGCTGGCGCGTGGCGATGGTGGATCAGGACGCCGACGAACTGGGAACCGTTGCGGCTAGCCTAAACGATGCGTCGCCCTTTGTGTGTGACGTGTCATCGCCCGATGACGTGGATGCGATGGTGTCCGATGTGACCCGCACATTCGGTCGGATCGACGCGGTGGTGAATAACGCAGGCGTGGCTGACTTTGGCCCGATTGAAGAAACCGACTTCGCACGCTGGCGGCGGGTGATGGACACCAATTTGGACGGTGTATTCCTCGTGTCGCAGGCGACCATTCCGGCATTGCGCGAAACCAAGGGGGCGCTTTTGAACATCGCGTCCATCTCTGGCCTTCGGGCGTCCACGCTACGTGTGGCCTACGGCACATCCAAAGCGGCCGTGATCCAACTGACGAAACAGCAAGCAGCGGAATTGGGCGAATACGGCATCCGCGCCAATTGCGTCTGCCCCGGACCAGTGCGGACCAAGCTGGCCATGGCAGTGCATTCGCCCGAAATCATCGCGGCGTACCACGACGCGCTGCCACTGAACCGCTACGGAACAGAACGCGAAATCGCAGAGGTAATCACCTTCCTCTGTTCAGAAAAAGCGAGCTTCGTAACAGGTCAGATCGTCGCGGCAGACGGCGGGTTTGAAAGCACAGGGGTCGGGTTGCCTGCGTTGCGGGACTAGCCGCGCGCGGCTTAGTGTTCGCAGGCCATTTTGCGAAATCCGATCACGGCTTCGGAAGGGATTGCATCGGGCGATACGACACCACCCGTAGCCAGCCATTTCGAATATTGCGGCGTGTCGCAATCGACCGACAGTATCCCGTGAAAGTCGCCAGACTTACCGTCGCCCACGACATAAAGATTTGTGCCAGACCCATTTCGATTTTCGACGGTCTGTGCGTACCAGCCTTGGGAATAAACGCCGCCGAGTTCTTCTTCAAAGACATGCGAAAGCGCGTTCGCGGCGTCCGCTAGGGCGGGGCAAGGTGCAATCGCCGCAAGACCGACGATTGCGAGTTCGTGAAATGTGAAAGGACTGCGCGTCAAGGGCTTTAGCTCTCGCTCAACGCGACTTTCATGTCTTTCACTTGATAGATGACTTCGCCGTCCGCTTCGACGATCCCGTCGGCGACACCCATCGTCAAACGACGTGTCTGGATCGCTTTGGTGAAATCAATTTTGTAGGTCAGCATCTTACGCTCTGGGCGGACCATGCCGGTCAGTTTCACTTCGCCTACGCCCAGCGCATAACCGCGCCCCTGCCAGCCGCGCCAGCCAAGGTTGAAACCGGTCAGCTGCCACAGACCGTCAAGGCCCAAACAGCCGGGCATGATCGGGTTGCCGGGGAAATGACATTCGAAGAACCACAGGTCTGGATTGATGTCGAATTCAGCGACGATATGACCTTTGCCATGCGCGCCGCCGTCTGCGGATACGTCTGTGATCCGGTCCATCATCAACATTGGCGGGGCAGGAAGCTGCGCGTTGCCGGGACCAAACAGGTCGCCTGCCGCGCATTTCAAAAGGTCTTCTTTGCTAAAACTGCTCGGGAATTGTGACAATGGACTGGCTCTTTTTTGGTTAGTTGCTTTGGCTCACCTGTATCATTTGCGGTAACTTAAGGGCAAGTGGTGTGCCCTTTGCCTGTCAGATCAGCCAAATCCGATGCAGAAAAAGTGTTTTCATTTGATCCTAGCGGTTTTTTACCCATATTAAGAGAGGCAAGGAGACGACCGTCGATGATCGAGACAGCAACAGACCGCGGCACATCATGGCTGGCAACAGCCGACGTGCGCCCAACACGCCAGCGTGTCACGCTTGCGACATTGCTTGTGGGCGATGGTCAGAACCGGCACGTCACAGCCGAAAGCCTGTTTGATGCGGCGTCCAAGCACGGTGAAAAAGTGTCACTGGCCACGGTTTACAACACGCTGCGTGCGTTTTGTGATGCGGGCCTGATGCGCGAGATTACCGTCGACGGATCAAAAAGCTATTTCGACACCAACATCAGCGATCACCCGCATTTCTACTGGGAAGACGATCACAAGCTGACCGATGCAGCCGCTGAACAGTTGGAAATCGCAAAATTGCCTGACGTTCCGGCTGGCGCTGAAATCGCATCTGTTGATGTCGTGATTCGGCTGCGCCGCACTTAATGTCAGGTCGGGTTTCGCTGACCTTGATTCAGTAGAAACACGCTGTCAGTCTTATCGGCATTATACACCTGCTATTCCGCAGGAATTTTTTTAAGTCGATTTCGGGGGCAGCTTTCATGCCAGAACAACATCGGGCCGATTTGGTTCTGTCATTCACGCGCGTCCGCACGGCGCTGGGCATTCTTGGCATGTGTTTGCCGCTTGTCTTGGTACTTGGCGGTCTACTTGATCACCCACGTATTGACGCTGAAACGGGCCGGATTGAACCTACGATCAGCGATTTCTACCACACGACCTACCGCGACATTTTTGTGGGGACGTTGTGCGCTATTGGCGTGTTTCTGATTTCCTACCGTGGCTATCGCCGCGAAGCAGGGGAATGGATCGACGATGATTGGTTGGCAACCACCGCTGGGATCGGGGCCTTTGGCGTCGCGTTCTTCCCGAATGAAGGGGGCGGGGTGACGGTGACCAGCATGACGCAGAACATGCTCGGCGCGGAATTCACGCCGATCATCCACTACCTGTCCGCGCTTGTTTTCTTTTCCAGTCTGGCCGCGTTCTGCTTCGTGAAATTTGCGCGCACCTGTTCGATGGGCCGCAGACGCGTCTACATCGCGTGCGGCTGGGGGATTGTCGCGGCACTTGTCCTAACGGCGGTTGCAGTCATCTTTAAGCGCTTTGTCGGCGGCGTCGGTCGGGAAATGGTCTTGGACTACAATCTGATCTTCTGGTTCGAAGCGATGGGCATCTGGGCTTTTGGGTTGTCATGGCTGACCAAAAGCAAAGCTGATCTCGCTTTGTTCAAACGCTTTGAAAAGCCTTCCGATGACCTACCGTCTCATAGTGGTTTGGACGAAGAACAAATCGGCTAATACGGACTGTGCGACAGCGATTCAGATTCTATTAACCAAGACATAGCTATCTTGGGGTATGACCAGTTTCATTCATCCCGCGCTCGCCACAAATGCCACGTTCTTCACAGTGCGTCTGCAAGATCCGCAGTCGCGTCTGCTTGTTGATCAAGTGGATATCTTACGCCAATCCTTTCGGGTTTGCCGAAAATCGATGCCGTTTCAAATCATGGCTGCCGTGGTCTTACCCGCGCGCCTACATATGATCTGGAGCTTGCCGGACAAGGACGACGATCATGCCGCGCGTTGGCGGATCGTCAAATCCACCTTTTCGCGGCATTGCCCTAAACCGGACACCGCTGATCTATCCCCCGCGATGATCCGCCGTCGGGAAAAAGGCATCTGGCAGCGCAGTTTTTGGCAACACGATATTCGCGATCAATCCGACTACGACCTGCACGAACACCTGATTATCCATGCGCCGGTGTCAGAAGGTCTGGTGTCGCGTCCCGGTGATTGGGCGTTGTCATCGCTCCATACGCGGGGGCAGGGTGTCAGGTTTGCACCGAAGGTCGCGATGCCTGCGGCAACGGTTTCAAGGCCAGTAGCAGACGCCTTATTCTAAAACCACTGACCCGGTTCCATAAGCCCAAGGTTCATCAACTGTGTCGATGACCATTCGAAGGGTGTGGATGACCGCCATCTGAAATCCTGAATCGCATCGCGACTGCCGGGGTTCGATTTCAATGCTTTTGCCGTGCGGAACGAGCAAATCGTTGCCGTTAGGTTGTTATGCCATGGGCAGGCGTAGGTGTTGAATTCCGGTATGTTAAAGGTGTGATCGCCCTGCAATTCCAAACCGGGACGGGCGCGGAACAGGCTGACGCGATCGATCCGGCGACGCACCCAAGGCACATGTTCCTCAAACCGCCACCGCAAACCACCAAAGAAATCCAGCTGGCGATCTTCGTATTCCTGACCGTTCCACCGGGCCAGCGCATAATAACCGGACGTGTCCATATACGCATTTTCCAACGAAACGGCGTTCGGCGATTCCGTCAAATCCCCTGCATACAGATCGACCGTGAAGGTCAGGATCGTCTCGCGCCGTTCTTCGGCGTTAAAGGCCAGCATTTCGCCGACCGTGCGGTCTTCGGAAAACGGGTAGTGTAGATATTCGCCGTTATAACAGTAGTATAACCATTTGCCGGGGGCTGCTGCGATAACGCTATTCACCGCCGTTTCCAGCGCGCCGTCGTCTGACATATCGTGGCCGACCCAGTGGACGCAGTCATCTAACCCGCCCAGCGGCGCGATTTCGTCGCTGGCAAAGACGACAAGCGATTGAAAACCGGCCCGCAGGTGGTGATCAATCGTCGATCTGATTTCGACGTTGTCTTCGACCATGATCAATCCGATAGGCCCCTTGGCAAGTGCGGCTTTGCCGGTGCGCAGGAAACTGGCTAAATCAGGGTACGTCATGTCCGGGTCCATGTATGGATCAACTACTGCTCTTACGTCTCTTTTGCCGTGAAGTTTGCCTGCATTGCAAGCGCGGGCGGTGCAGGGTAGGACAGCGACTGATTTCGCACTCGCTAGGATGTCACAGATGTCAGACCGCACGCCCGCCCCAAAGAAGCTATATATCAAGACGTATGGATGTCAGATGAACGTCTATGACAGCGAACGCATGGCTGAAGCGCTGGGCGGCAAAGGGTATGTCGAAACCAAGTCACCCGAAGACGCAGACATGATCCTGCTCAACACCTGCCACATCCGCGAAAAGGCGGCTGAAAAGGTGTATTCGGAACTTGGCCGTATGAAAGCGTTGAAAGATGAAAAGCCTGATCTGAAATTTGGCGTAACCGGATGCGTGGCCCAAGCCGAAGGCGAAGAAATCATGCGCCGCCAGCCGATGGTTGATCTGGTCGTGGGGCCACAAAGCTACCACCGGTTGCCTGCAATGGATGAAGCTGTGCAAGCGGGCAAAAAGGCGCTCGATACCGATTTCCCAGATGACGACAAATTCGAGACGTTGACAAAACGGTCCAAAGCAAAGCGCGGACCAACTGCGTTTCTGACCGTTCAGGAAGGTTGCGACAAATTCTGCGCGTTCTGCGTTGTGCCCTACACGCGCGGTGCCGAGGTGTCGCGCCCTGCGGATCGTATCATTCGTGAAGCCAACGAACTGGTGGAAAGCGGCGTGCGCGAAATCACGTTGCTGGGCCAGAACGTCAACGCATACCACGGCCACGACGGCGGTTTGGCGGGTCTGATCTGGGACTTGGACAAAGTCGACGGTTTGGAACGCATCCGCTTTACGACGTCGCACCCGAACGACATGGACGACGCTTTGATCGATGCACACGGCACCTGTTCGAAACTGATGCCTTACCTGCATTTGCCCGTTCAGGCGGGGTCAGACCGCATTTTGAAGGCAATGAACCGCAAACACACAGCCGAAAGCTACATTCGGTTGATCGAACGCATCCGCGGCGCACGCCCGGATCTGTTGCTTTCGGGTGACTTTATCGTCGGTTTCCCGGGCGAGACTGATCAGGATTTTGAAGATACGATGTCCCTGATCCGCGAAGTCCACTACGGGCAGGCTTACTCATTTAAGTACTCAACAAGGCCCGGAACGCCAGCGGCAGAAAAGCCTCAGCTGCCAGAAGACGTGATGAACGAACGTTTGCAACGTCTGCAAAGTTTGTTGCGCGAACAACAGGTTGAGACACAGGAAAGCATGGTCGGTCGCGAAGTTTCAGTCCTGTTTGAAAAGGCCGGTCGCGAAGCAGGGCAGATGATCGGGAAATCCGAATACCTTCATGCCGTCTTCGCAGAAGCGCCCATGGACGTGATCGGTCAGGTTCGAAAAGTGAGAATCACCAGATCAGAAAGTAACTCTTTGGGCGGAATCGTGACGGGCGCGCCATAATTGGGGCGGCATTTGTTGTTACGTTAACGTTAATGTTGGGTGTTAATAGTCACTGTTTCCGACGCGGACACAATATGTGGTTATTAGTTCTTTCAAAGTGACCCAATGCTGGTAGAACTATGTCCAATGTAAGGCGAGTAGACGGTAAAAGGTTCCGTCTTTGTTATAGAGACGCAAAACGAGGATATGGTCGTGGCGAAAAAGAATGTCATAAAATCATCGCGTGCGGTGAGTGCAATTGCAGCGGCGGCATCCTTGTCGTTGATGGTGATTGCGGCTCCCGTATCCGCACAAGAAGTTGTCGCAGAAGCTGCGAACGGGACACGCACAATTGTTGGTGAAGAATACACGCCAACAATCTGGGTTGATCCGGATGGGTGTGAACACTGGGTGTTCGACGACGGCTTCGAAGGCTTCATGTCACCACACCGTAACCGTGACGGCAGCCCAGTTTGCCGCCGCCAAGAAGTCTGCGGTGTTGTGCCATCCGACACATTGTTCGCCAACGACGAGCCATGGATCCCTGAGGGCCGCAAGGCACAGCTGATGGATTACTTCGCGAACCTCGGCGTTTACGGTGTTCTGATCCACGGCCACACAGATGCAAACGCGTCAGACGAATACAACATGCGTCTTTCACAGCGCCGCGCCGATATGGTTGCAGGCATTGCCCAAGACGCTGGTGTTAACGTTGTTGAATCTCGCGGGTTCGGTGAACGTCGCCCAGCACAGGCAGGTACATCTGCTGCTGCATACGCCGCGAACCGTCGCGTCGAAATCATTTGTCTGAAGTAAGGAGCAGTATGATGAAAATGGTAAAAGTTTCCGCTCTGCTCGTTGCTAGCTTGTCCTTGTCAGGCTGCGTTGATTTGTTTGCAAGCCAGCTTGAAGGTGGACAGCGTACAGGTCTGGAACGCACATTCGATGCGGGCCGTGACAGCAAATCCTTGTCCCAGCTTGTTGCTGGTATCTGGGTCGATCCAAACGGCTGTGATCACTGGATCATCGACGATGGCGTCGAAGGTTACCTGTCAGAGCGTCTGACACCAGATGGGCGCCCTGTGTGTTCCGGTGTGGCGCCGCCTGCGACAGCGACTGGCCCGTTCCGTGAAGGTACAGACATTCCTGATCCGCTCTAAATTCGGGCATTTCAGATTTTCCTAAAAGGCCGCGGTTCATCCCGCGGCCTTTTTTCATGTTTTAGGCTCTTGTCGCATGCTGCACTTGCGCCTACCTGCGCATCTTGCAACGATACAAATACGAGTTTCAGAACCGCTTGATCAGGAGAGTTGATTGACCCCTAGCGACCAGACCACGAACGACGATGTTCACACCGGTGATGATGTGTCTGAATCATTGCTCGCATTCCCTGACAATTACCTGCTGATTGACCTATGTGGTGAATTTGACCGCAATCTCGCGACCCTCGAAGATCGGCTATCGGTTCAGATTATCCGGCGCGGCAACGAACTTGCGGTGATCGGTGAAGAAGAGCCGCGCAAGAACGCAATTGATGTGCTGAAATCGCTATACGGGCGGCTTGAGGCGGGCAAATCGTTGGAAGACGGCGACATTGACCGCGAATTGCGGATGGGTCCGGCAGAGGTGCGCGGCGCAGAACCGGGTGATCAGAAAGAACTGTTCAAAGGCGTCAGCGGGGCACGCGTCGAAATCAAGACGCGCAAGAAACTGGTTGAACCACGTACAGAAGCGCAAAAGGCCTATGTGCGGTCTTTGTTCGACAAAGAACTCGCCTTCGGGATCGGGCCTGCGGGGACAGGTAAAACCTACCTTGCTGTCGCGGTCGCGGTGAACATGTACATCAACGGAGAAGTCGACCGGATCATCCTGTCGCGGCCAGCGGTCGAAGCGGGCGAAAAGCTTGGGTATCTACCGGGCGATATGAAAGACAAAGTCGATCCGTACATGCAGCCGCTTTATGATGCGCTGAATGACTTCTTGCCGGGTAAGCAAACCGCGAAGCTGATCGAAGAGAAACGGATCGAAATCGCACCTTTGGCGTTCATGCGGGGCCGGACGTTGTCGCGGGCGTTTGTTGTGCTGGACGAAGCACAAAACGCGACGCCGATGCAGATGAAAATGTTCCTGACGCGCTTGGGCGAAGGATCGCGGATGGTCATCACTGGTGACCGAACCCAGATCGATTTGCCGCGTGGGGTGACGTCTGGCTTGTGGGATGCCGAACGGTTGTTGAAAACAATCCCGAAGATCAGCTTCAACTACTTCACCTCAAAAGATGTCGTGCGCCACCCGCTGGTTGCAGCGATCATCGAAGCCTACGAAGCAGACGATCCCAAGTGATCTGGTTTTACCGCGAAAAATCGAGCTGCGATCGTGACCGTTGATTGCGTGATCGAAGATCCGCGCTGGGCGGATCTTGAAGCTGTGGCTGAATTGGCATCGAACGCGGCGCTGGCTCACTTGGGGCTCGATCCGTCCGCGTTCGAAATCAGCCTGCTTGCTTGCGACGACGCACGTATCGCAGTGCTGAACGCAGACTTCCGCGAAAAGGCGAAACCCACGAACGTGCTCAGCTGGCCATCTGATGAACGCGCCGCTGAAGTGCAGGGCGAAATGCCAACGCTGCCGACCCCGGGGCCTGATAGCGAACTGGGCGATATCGCAATTGCCTATGACACTTGCGCGCGCGAAGCCGATGAACAGGAAAAGCCTTTCAAGGACCATGTGACCCATCTGATTGTTCACGGAACCTTACATCTTTTGGGTTTCGATCACGAAAATGAGCCGGATGCCGCCCTTATGGAAGGTTTAGAGACGGAAATCCTTGGCAATTTGGGGTTAGCTGACCCATATAGGGAATAACCCGCGTATTTGGGTGTGTTTAAGGCAAGGATGAATGGGCGACACAACGGACGGCTCCTCTAACGCGGCGCAACGCGCGCTGGGTGAGGAAAGTGAAGAAATGAACCGCGGCTTTATTGGCCGTTTCTTTGATGCCTTTAGTGGTCCGGGCGATACGCCTGAGTCAGACACGGACAAGCCGCATCTGATATATCCACAACCGGCCATGCCTGGGATGCGGAACCTACGGTCCATGCGGGTCGAAGATGTCGCAATTCCGAAGTCGGACATCGTGGCAGTACCAATCACGCATTCCCAAAGCGATCTGATGGACGTGTTCCGCGAAAGCGGACTGACACGGCTGCCCGTCTTTGACGGCACGCTTGATACGCCGCTTGGCAACGTGAACATGAAAGACTTCGCGCTGGCGTATGGTTTCCAACAGGATGCCGGTGCATTTGATCTTCGCAAAATCCTGCGGCCATTGTTGTTCGTGCCGCCATCCATGCCGTTGGGCGTTTTGCTGCAGAAGATGCAGCAGGAACGCAAACACATGGCGTTGGTGATCGATGAATACGGCGGGACCGACGGGCTTGTCACAATCGAAGATCTGATCGAACAGGTCGTTGGCGCGATTGAAGACGAACATGACCACGAGGAAGAAAAACAATGGGTGCAGGAAAGCCCCGGTGTTTATTCTGCGCTCGCAAAGACACAGCTTGAACCGTTTGAATCCGAGATCGGGATCGTCCTGACGGCCCACGACGAGATTGACGAAGAAGAAATCGACACGCTCGGCGGGTTGGTCTTCATGTTGTCTGGTCATGTGCCTGCACGCGGTGAAATCGTAAGCCACCCAGACGGAATCGAATTCGAAGTTGTCGATGCTGACCCGCGCCGGATCAAACGGCTGCGCGTGCGATTGCCTGATGCCGTAGATGGCTAACGCGATGGCGATGCGCTTTGCCGGTCTTGGCTGGCGGTTGCGCGGGCTTTGTCTTGCGTTGCTTGGTGTGTTGATCGGCCTTGGTCACGCGCCCTTTGATCTTTGGTTCATCAGTATCGCCGCACTTGCGGTGGCCTTTGTACTGATGCGCAACGCGCCCGATGTACGGACAGCGCTTTGGCACGGCTGGGCGCTGGGCCTTGGCTATTTCGGCTTTTCACTGCGCTGGATCATTTCGCCGTTCCTCGTTCATGTGGAACGTGACGGATGGATGGCGCCGTTTGCGCTGGTCCTGATGGCTGCGGGCTTTGCCTTTTTCTGGATGCTGGCGGCAGGGCTTAGTCGCAGGTTCTACAATGGCGGCATGATCAGCCTTGGTTTGTTGATCGTCGGGGTCGAAGCCTTGCGGTCGTTGATCCTAACCGGATTTCCGTGGGCGCTACTTGGGCATGTTTTGCTCGAAGTTCCCATGGTGTCCGAATTTGCCGCACTCGGTGGTCCGCATTTGCTATCGCTGACGGTCGTTACGCTTGCGTTGAGTTGCGCGGCCTTTGGGACAGAACGATACGGTGCGAGTTTCTTGGGAATAGGGATCATCGCGATCCTTGTGTTTGGTTTCGGCATCACCCGCTTCAACACCGCCCCGCGCGACAGCAGCACTATCGTCCGCCTCATCCAGCCAAACGCCCCGCAAGACGAAAAATGGGACATCGACAAACGCCACATCTTCTTTGAACGGATGATTGGATACACTGGCGAAGGCGACGTGCCTGATCTGATCGTCTGGCCCGAAAGTTCAATACCGACGCTGCTGAACTACGCGGATAGCGAACTCGAAGCGGTCGCAGATGCGGCGCGCGGTGCGCCTCTGATTGTCGGCGTGAACAGGGCCGAAGGCGGTCTGTACCACAACAGTTTCATTCTGCTGGGGCGCGGCGGCGTGATTGACGCTTTCTATGACAAACAGCACCTTGTGCCTTTCGGCGAATATGTGCCCGGTGGTGATTTGCTACACGAATTGGGTGTTCAAGGTTTCGGGTCGTCCTACGGCGGTGGGTTCACCCCCGGACAAGGCCGCCGCACGATTGACGTGCCCGGCATCGGGCCAATCCGGCCCCTGATCTGCTACGAAGGCATTTTTGCGGAAGAAGTCGGCGGAACGGACGTACGACCGCGCGCGCTCGTTCTCATCACGAATGATGCGTGGTTCGGCAAAGACGCAGGGCCATTCCAACATCTCGCGCAGGCCCGATTGCGGGCAATCGAACAGGGTATCCCGATGATCCGCGTCGCAAACACAGGCGTCAGTGCGATGATTGATCCATACGGTCAGATCACGGCATCAATCCCGATGAATACGAAAGGTTTCCTTGATGTCGCTCTGCCCCATGTCCGCCCGCCGACTCCTTACAGCAGGTATGGCGACTATCCGGTCTTGGTGTTGCTTTTTGCCGCTTTGTGCGTCCTGACTTTGCGTCGCCGACAATTTTAGTTGACCCTAGGGGGGGAGAGGCCTAGGTCCAATGCTAGCCTGCCACAACGGCTTCCTGACGTGGCAGATTGATTTAATGGAGCACTATCTCATGGCCAGACAAGACTATATTTTCACTTCGGAATCCGTTTCCGAAGGGCATCCTGACAAGGTTTGCGACCGTATTTCAGATTCCATTCTGGATGCGTTCCTTGCAGAAGAACCAGAGGCGCGGGTCGCCTGTGAGACATTCGCAACGACAAACCGTGTCGTTGTTGGCGGCGAGGTTGGCCTGTCCGATCAAAGCAAGCTGACAGAATACATGGGTCAGGTTGAAGGCATCGTGCGCGGCGCCATCAAAGACATCGGCTACGAGCAAGACAAATTCCACCACGCAACGTGCAAGGTCACAAACCTTCTGCACGAACAATCCGCGCATATCGCGCAGGGTGTCGATGCGGCTGTGGACAAGGAAGAAGGCGCTGGCGACCAAGGGATCATGTTTGGTTACGCCACAACTGAAACCGAAGAACTGATGCCGGCCCCGATCCAGTATTCCCACGCAATCCTGCGGCGTTTGGCCGAAGTGCGTAAAGACGGGACCGAACCAACATTGCGCCCTGACGCGAAAAGTCAGGTGTCTTTGCGCTACGCTGGCGGTAAACCGGTTGAAGTCACATCCATCGTTCTGTCCACGCAGCATTCCGATGAAACGCAAACAAGCGACGACATCCGTGCGATCGTCGAACCCTACATCCGCGACGTGCTGCCTGACGGTCTAATCACGCCAGAAACCAAATGGTGGGTGAACCCGACAGGGATCTTCGTCATCGGTGGTCCTGACGGCGACGCGGGCCTGACAGGTCGCAAAATCATCGTGGACACATACGGTGGTGCGGCCCCGCATGGTGGCGGTGCGTTTTCTGGCAAAGACCCGACCAAAGTTGACCGCTCTGCCGCCTACGTGTCGCGCTATCTCGCGAAAAACGTTGTGGCTGCTGGTATGGCTGAAAAATGTACGATCCAGCTCTCCTATGCGATTGGTGTGGCCAAACCGCTGTCGATCTACGCGAACTTGCATGGCACCGGTGAAGTCCACGAGACGGAGATCGAAAAAGCCATCGCCGAAGTGATGGACCTAACACCACGCGGTATTCGCGAACACCTGCAACTGAACCGCCCGATCTACGCACGGACAGCGGCCTACGGTCACTTTGGCCGCGCACCGGATGCAGATGGTGGGTTCTCGTGGGAAAAAACCGATCTGGTTGATGCCCTGAAAGCTGCTGTTTAAGCCGCAATTACACGAGACGAATATCAGGGCAGATTGCGCAAGCGGTCTGCCCTTGTTACATCGCAGCCCATGACACAAGACAAACACCCCTCCGGCGCCCCATGGCGCAACTTCTATGGTCGCTTCAAAGGGAAAACCATGCGGTCGTCCCAGCAAGAATATCTTGATGAGGACCTCGCCGCATTGTCACCGGGTGCTGTCGACTGGGATGTAAACCCGGACCGGACCCCGATTGATCTGAACGCTTTGTTTGGCGACAAAGAAATCTGGCTCGAAATCGGTTTTGGCGGCGGTGAACATATGGTGCATATGGCCGCGACATATCCGGATATCGGCTTGATCGGCTGCGAACCGTACCTGAATGGTGTGGCGATGCTGCTTGGTAAAATTCGCAAGGCTGGCGTGTCGAACCTCGCGGTGCATCCGGGTGATGCACGTGATCTGTTTGACGTGTTGCCGCCGGAATCGATTTCCAAGGTGTTCCTGAACTACCCTGATCCGTGGCCCAAAAAGCGCCACCACCGTCGGCGGTTTGTAACGCAAGAACATCTCGTGCCCTTGCACGGTGTCCTGAAACCGGGCGCTGAATTTCGTGTGGCCACTGACATCAAAGACTACGTGCGCCAGACGATGGAAGAAGTGCCGAAGGCCGGTTTCACATGGACCGCTGAAGGTCCAGAAGACTGGCGCGTCGCTTGGGACGACTGGCATTCCACCCGTTACGAGCAAAAAGCGATCCGCGAAGACCGGACGCCACACTATATGACGTTCCGCCGGAATTGATGGCGGGAGCCTCCGGCGGGGATATTTGAAGCCAAAAGAAACAACGCGTTATGGACCCAATGGGCGACCTAAGGTAGACGCGACTGATACTTAATACGGAGCGCAGCATGTCTGGCCACGGTACACCCATTCCAATGACTTCCCGCCCATGTGGGCCTTTGACGGGCGAGGCCAATGTTCCGGGTGACAAGTCGATCTCGCATCGGTCGTTGATCTTGGGCGCATTGTCAGTCGGTGAAACCCGCATCACAGGGTTGCTGGAAGGCGAAGACGTGTTGGATACCGCGAAAGCCATGCGTGCCTTTGGCGCAGAGGTCACAGATCACGGCGGCGGCGAATGGTCCGTTCACGGCGTGGGTGTCGGCGGTTTTGCCGAACCTGAACAGGTGATCGACTGCGGGAATTCCGGCACTGGCGTTCGGCTGATCATGGGGGCGATGGCGACCAGCCCGATCACCGTAACGTTCACGGGCGATGCGTCGTTGAACAGTCGTCCGATGGGCCGCGTTACCGATCCCCTGGCCCTGTTTGGCACGCAGACTGTTGGCCGCACTGGTGGCCGCTTGCCGATGACTTTGGTCGGTGCTGCTGATCCATTGCCTGTGCGTTACGTTGTGCCGGTGCCATCCGCCCAAGTAAAATCCGCCGTTCTGCTGGCGGGGCTCAACGCCCCCGGCCAGACTGTCGTGATCGAAAAAGAAGCAACCCGCGATCACACTGAACGAATGCTTGCAGGTTTCGGCGCTGAACTGACTGTTGAAGAAACGGATGAAGGGCGCGTCATCACGCTGACCGGCCAGCCGGAACTGAAACCGCAGGATATCGTCGTGCCGCGCGATCCGTCTTCTGCCGCGTTCCCTGTCTGTGCGGCGATCATCACGCCGGGGTCCGACGTGCTTGTCCCGAACATTGGACTGAACCCGACCCGTGCGGGCCTGTTCACCACGCTGCAGGAAATGGGCGCAGACCTGACGTATGAGAATATGCGCGAAGAAGGCGGCGAACCCGTTGCTGACCTGCGTGCGAAATTCTCGCCGAACCTCAAAGGGATCGCTGTGCCGCCTGCACGTGCGGCCAGCATGATCGACGAATACCCAGTGTTGTCGGTCGTTGCATCCTTCGCAGAAGGCGTGACCGACATGCAGGGCGTGAAAGAATTGCGCGTGAAGGAAAGCGACCGGATCGACGCAATGGCCAAAGGCCTGCGTGCTGCTGGCGTGACTGTTGATGAAGGCGATGACTGGTGGAAAGTCACTGGTCTGGGCCACGGCAACGTGCCGGGCGGTGTCACGGTGGCCAGCGTGCTGGATCACCGGATTGCGATGGCGTTTATGGTCTTGGGCATGGCGTCGAACAAACCGATGACCGTGGATGACGGATCGCCGATTGCGACGTCGTTCCCGATTTTTGAAAGCCTGATGGGCGCACTTGGCGCACAGCTGGTCCGGTCAAACGCATGACGTTTACGGTCGCGATCGATGGGCCTGCTGCAGCTGGCAAAGGCACGATTTCCAAGGCGGTTGCAGCCCATTTTGGGTTTGCCCACTTGGACACTGGCCTGTTGTACCGCGCAGTTGGTGCAAAGGTGATCGCAGGATTAGCACCGATTGACGCGGCCCAGACGCTTGATCCGTCCGATCTGGAAGACGACAGTCTGCGCACAGCTGCCGTGGCACAAGCGGCAAGCGAAGTCGCCGTGATCCCTGAAGTTCGCGCCGCGTTGGTCGATTTTCAACGCACGTTCGCCGCACGCGATGGCGGGGCTGTCTTGGACGGCCGTGATATCGGCACCGTGATTTGCCATGATGCGGATGTGAAACTGTTCGTCACGGCATCTGCGGCCTGTCGTGCTGAACGGCGCTATAAAGAATTGGCTGGCAAAGGCCACGATGTGACGCCCGCAGGCGTGCTTGCCGATGTGCAGGAACGCGATAAGCGTGACAGTGAACGTGCTGCAGCACCGATGGTCGCGGCTGACGATGCGACTTTGATCGACACGTCCGATATGTCGATTGAACAGGCCGTTGCCGCTGCAATCTCGGCTGTGGACACAGCCCGTCACAATTGATCACAGTCATTTTGGTCGCCAGCGTGACAATATCTGGCTAGCCTTTGGATAACCCGAAGGAGACCCCGATGTTTCGCGCCATGATCACAGCTGCATTGCTGACCGCCACGCCGCTTGCCGCCCAAGAGGCGGAACCGCATATGACGATGGAACGCTTGGCCGAAATCGTGCTGGTTCTGGACGAAGATGCGAATGTTACCCCCAATGGTCTGGAATTCGTCATTGATGATGTGCCTGTCCTGATCGTCGCCGATGTCCGCGCGAACCGGATGCGTGCAATGGTGCCGATTTCGTCTGTCGAAGGCATGACATCCGAAGAAATGGAACGCGTCTTGCAAGCCAATTTCGACAGCGCACTTGATGCCCGTTACGCGATTGCGATGGGGCGGTTGTGGGGCGTCTTCATCCATCCGCTTCGTGAATTGGAACGTGATCAGCTGATTTCGGGCATCGCCCAGACCGTCAACGTGGCCCAGACCTACGGCAGTCTTTACACCTCAGGTGCTGCGCAATTCGGGGCAGGGGATAGTTCTGGGCTTCAGGCGCAGTTGCTCGAAGAATTGCTTGAAAAAGGCCAAGACATCTAGCCGCGCCACCAGTGTTGCAGATGTAGCCAGCCTGTAAACGGAACGATGGCCCACAGCACGACACCCGCAATATGATCGGCAAGATTTGCGTTGGCCTGAAACGTCGCGATAGCCTGCAAATGGGGCGTATCGAACAGGCCGTCGATGACCCATTGCGACGGTAAGCCTTCAAAGATGAATTGGTAAAAGGTGTAAAAAACCTGCGGCGATACCGTGAGGATTACACCAAAGACCAACATACCGATTGCAATATCGAACAAGGCCCATGCTGTGCCGGACACCTGTGTCTTGAGGGATAAAATGATCCGCGTCTTGACCGCAAACAGCCAAAACACGCCCGCCATCCCAAATAGACTAATGCTAAGAACGCCCGCGCGCCCCGCGATGCCAAGTGTCCAGTAACTGTCGTCAGGATAACCTGCTGCGATCATGGGCCAAATCCCCGCGGCGGCGATGCCGACACCGATCATGCAGGCAATCACCCCGATGAATAACCGCCACAGGTTCGGCGATTTGTCACGGGTCAGCAGCCAAAAGCCTGCAAACCAGATCAGCGCCAATCCTGTGGAAAGGGCGGTCACGCAGGGTCGTACATCACCAGTGGCATGGTGTTGCCCAAGAAATAACGGACCGCATCAACGTAATCGAAGACCAGCGAAATCCCGATAATGACAATCATGAAGGTCAGAATACGTTTCGGCCATGTCGGGAAATCGTCACGCCGATTTTGCATGATCAGGTAAACGATCAAAGGGGTCCACATGATGATATGCGGCAGGCCAAGCAATTTCACATAGCCCATCTGCTTATACATGTAATCGATTGCAAACGCAGCGATCAGGCTGGCGACAATCGAAATGATCCCGATCATGCGGGTCTTGCTCCAGAAGATCAAAACCACTGGCGCAACGAACCCGCCCAGCATCAAGAGCGGCAACCAGACCCGCAACCACGAAGGTCCAAATTCGGCCATTGCTTCATTAAGTGTCATTGCGCTGCTCCTGATTTCCACGTGCACAATCACTGCTGGAATGTTGGGCGGCTTGCAAGTTTTTACGTAAACTTTTGTACGACCCACCATCGGTAGAGCCTTTGTTTACAGGTTGCTCGTAAGCCTACGTCGCAGTGAAAACAAAAGGAATATTGAGATGGCTTTTTCAAAAATGGGCAATGTCTTGACCAAAGCGACGGGTGCGGTCGCGATCGTCATGCTGGCGGGTTGCTTAGGCGGCTCCAACGGGGGCACCACGGGCCAGCCTCAAGATATCGTGGATAATCTACCTGAAGAAATCATTCCAATCGTTATCGAAAATGAAGACGAAATTCGCGACATCATTGATACGGAATTGGACGGTGATCTACAGGAACAAGCGGACGAGATTGTTGATCTCATCGTCGCAGTGACGACCACGACTGTTGCAGTGACCAGCGTAACAACGGCTGCCGCTACGGATTAAGGCATAGGGCCTGTCACCGCGTTACAAAAAAACGCAGTGGCAGGCGCCGTCACCATATCACGCAGCCTGCTCAGCGGTGTCGGGGGGGGTGACGTCAATCGAAAAGGCCGGCACCCAATCGTGCAATTCGCGGTCCGGCAAAATCAGCGACGCAACGCTTTGCGTCGTACGCAAACATCCCCGACCAAAAGGGTAAAGCACGTCTTCTGTCGGGTCGTTATGCGTACGTCGGGAATATGCGTAGTTAAGCTGACATCCCGCAGGCACCGGACCAGCACAGGTCAATGTCAGATGACCATCTGCGGTTGGGGTGATTGATTGGACGAAATCGGCGGCTTGGCCAGTGACCTCAAATCCATCGGTAAATCGCGGTGCAGGGACGCATTCGCGGTCAATGACGGTCGTTGCAGGGGTGCGTAGCTGCACATGAATAGAACATCCGTCGGTGGTCGCCGATATCGGCGCGATAGGCGCGGTCGGCATTTGCCCATTGTGAATGCGGGCGGCGCATCGACCAACTTGTTCGCCTGTAAGCACTTTGCCAGTTGCATCCAAATGCGCGGAATCGAAAAGCGGCATCGCATAATTGGCGTTGGCAAACGCGGCATTCGGACGAATATCAGCGATATCTTTGATACCTAACCGGTTTTCCCACGCGTTTCCGTTGTGCATTGGTGCGGTACCGGACGCTTGGGTCAAAAGCCATGTCGTTGGAATGCCAAGATCATTTGCCGCGTCGTCGATGATATCCATCATCTGGGTCAGCAGCGCGATGTACTCCGCGCGGGGCGTGTTGCGGTCGGCCTCACCGTGGTAAAACGGGATGAACATATGATGAATGGGTTGTCCCATTTCGTCCGCGGCAGCGGCCATTTGTTGAATATCCGCGATCATGCTCAACATCAAAATGGATGCTGTACCGTCATGTTCGCGAAAGATGCCTTCGATAACGCGGTCACGGTGGATTCGACCGACAAGGGGTCTGCCACCTTTTGCACCGCTGCGGACGATGACTTGGCCAATGTTGGCGTCGTTCGCGTCGTGCAGAAAACGGACTGCGGTTGCGACGCCGCTGGACTGGCATTTGGGATCAAATCCATAGGACGGCACAAACCCATCGATCACTTTGGTGCGGGGGCGCCCCATGACACCGCGAAACCCGAAACCGTCATTGGGCAACACGATCCGTGGGTCATCCAAGATCGGTTGGTCGAATGCGGGTCCAGCGTTGTGACAATCGGCGTTGGATTGTCCGAAGGACATGAAAAGAATGCTGTGCGTCATAGCGCGATGTTAGGCCTGACATTTGGGGCATGAGTTAGGCGAAGATTTGAAAAAATCGGATGCGGATGTGGGGCTGCGGTTCAATACATCAACACTTTTTCACCTTTCAGTTGTGTTGTGACCCGCGAATGGATATCCGACATCTGTTTACAAGTATTAAACTAACTGAATTTGGAGTGTGTTTTGTTGAAACCTACGTTGGCGACTATCTGCTTTTTTGCCTTGATCAGCTGTGGTGGCGCGCAAACAAAACCGGTGATCGATGACGTCGATGTGCTGACCGTTATCCGCATTGATGATACCCACACTCCGATTAGCCCCGAAGAACCGAATGTCGGGCAATCTCAACCTGATCCGGTTGATAGGATTCCGCCCGAATTGCCTACATTGGGTCTCGTCGCGGACGAAGATACCTCCGGCTACTATTATCCGGTAGATGTCGAACCGGTCGCCGATACTGGGATTAGCGCCATCGTCTTTTCGGAATCCGGATTGATTGTTCTGCCGAAGACTTTGATCAATAATTCCCTGAATGATCCGGGCGCTATTCAGGATCTTTTGCTGCGTGGCCTAGGTGAAAGCTTCCCGCAGGCCGCGAACTGGACCTTCCGTGCGCTCAATAACTCCGATGAAATCTCGTGGGTTCTGTGGTGGCGCTACGGGTTCTATGTGCCAAACTATTCCCCATACGGCGTCATTGTTGTCGGCGACGAAGATGCGTTCTTAGGTCAACTTTACGAAGCCATCTTTGGTGATCCACTGGAACCCGACACTGGTACATACGACATGATCTCTGACATTGTGACGGCAAGCTCTTCAGTCACCACAACCAGCAGCAGCCATTAACGCAGGCTTTTGGCGGCGTGACAGATCAAAAGCAGCGATCAGGCTGCTTTTGACTTGGCCTCATTGCGGACGCCAATCGTAAAGCCGGGCACCCACCGCAACAACTGTTCGCCGGGTAGAACAAGCGACGCACCAATCCATGCTTCACGCAAACAGCCGCGCCCGAAGGGGTAGGATGTGTCTTCTGTCGGATCAGCATGGGTGCGCGACGCGAATGCGTAGTTCAGTGTAAACTGCGCAGGCAGCGGACCGGAACAGGTCAGACGAAGTGCGCCGTCTTCTGTCACCTCGACGGCCTCCACGAAATCCGCCGCTTGGCCCATTACCTGAAAGCCAAAGTTGCATCTAGGCTGCGGAAAACGGGTGCGGTCGATCTCTAATTTGGGTGCGCCGCGGAACGTGACGGTAATTGTGTTATCCGATGCAGTCACGTGATCCGGACGGATGTGCGGCACATATCGGCCATTGTCGATTGCAGCGGCCTGCATCCCGATTAATTCACCTGCCATGACTTTGCTGCGGGCATTCAGGTGGGCGGCGTCAGCCAATTCGTATCCGTAATTTGCAATCACGCAGGACGCGTTTTCGCGCGTATCCGCGATATCCTGGATGGCCATACGGTTCTGCCACGCGTTGCCGGCATGGGTTGGCGAAGTACCAGACGGTTGGGCCATTAACCAATGAACGGGTAGGTCCATATCGGCAAATGCCTGATCGACGTAGTCCATCATCGCGGTCAATTCCGCGAGATAGACCGCGTAGGGGGTGCTTTTGTCTGCTTCGCCATGCAAAAACGGGATCATCACACGGGAAACAGGACGGCGTTTGCGTGCCGCGATGTCAATAATATCGCGGGCCTGTGATAGATAACTGTCGAGGATAAATGAAATTTCGCCGGTCGCACTGCGGAAAATGCCATCAATGTCGCGGTCGCCCTTCTTGACCCCCAATAAGGCGCGTCCACCTTTGGCTCCGCTGCGAATAATCACCTGTTCGATGTCATGATCACGGCGATGCTTCAAATACCGGACCGCGGCAGGCAAAGCTAAGGATTGGATGCGCATGTCCCGACCGTAGGCTTTTTGAAAGCCGGTCATCGGACGTTTGGGTGCACGCCCATGTGTGCCGCGAAAGCCATGACCGTCGTTCGGAACCACGACTCGGTCGTCGTCCAGAAAATCGCTGGTAAAGGCAGGACCAGCATCATGGTGGTCCGCGTTCGATTGGCCGTAAGGCATCATTAGTAAACTACTCGTCATAGGTGTTCAGATAAGACGGAACGCAGCCTAGGGGAATGCTGCCCCGACGGAAATGAAACGGGCAGGACGCGAAACCGGCGGAATGTGACCTGCATGCAACCCCAACGAATTTGCACCGCGGCCCTTGCTATTAACGCAAACTCGGCCTATACGCCGCCTTGTCTAAGCGTCGAAACAGGCGCGGATATGAGACTCGAGCAGGGTTGGTTTGCGCCAGCCCTGTTGTTTTATGTTCGAAACAAACGTTTGGACCAAACCGAAACCCAAGACCGGCGGACACAACCGCTTGGCCCACACAGTACTAAACGTTAGGAAAACGACGCCTCATGGCTAACACAATGGAAGAGTTTGAAGCACTCTTGAACGAAAGCTTCGAAATGGACACACCGAGCGAAGGCTCAGTTGTCAAAGGCAAGGTTATCGCGATCGAAGCGGGCCAAGCTATCATCGACGTCGGCTACAAAATGGAAGGCCGCGTTGATCTGAAAGAATTCGCAAACCCTGGTGAAGAAGCTGAACTGGCTGCTGGCGACACTGTTGAAGTGTTCCTGCGTCAAGTTGAGAACGCCCGTGGCGAAGCTGTTATCTCTCGTGAGATGGCGCGCCGCGAAGAAGCTTGGGATCGTCTGGAAAAAGCATATGCTGACGAAGAACGCGTCGATGGCGCAATCTTTGGCCGCGTAAAGGGTGGTTTCACTGTAGATCTGGGCGGCGCTGTTGCGTTCCTTCCGGGTTCTCAGGTTGACGTACGCCCAGTACGCGATGCGGGCCCATTGATGGGTCTTAAGCAGCCATTCCAGATTCTGAAAATGGACCGTCGTCGTGGCAACATCGTTGTATCCCGTCGTGCCATCCTCGAAGAATCACGTGCTGAGCAGCGCGCTGAAGTCATCGGCAACCTGACTGAAGGTCAGGAAGTTGACGGCGTGGTTAAGAACATCACTGAATATGGTGCGTTCGTTGACCTTGGCGGTGTTGACGGCTTGCTGCACGTGACAGACATGGCTTGGCGCCGTGTGAACCACCCATCCGAGATTCTCACAATCGGTGAGACAATCAAGGTTCAGGTGATCAAGATCAACAAAGAGACACACCGTATCTCCCTCGGCATGAAGCAGCTGCAGGACGATCCGTGGAACGCTGTTGAAGCCAAGTACACAATGGAATCTGTCCACACTGGTCGCGTGACCAACATCACTGACTACGGCGCATTCGTTGAGCTGGAACCAGGTGTTGAAGGTCTTGTGCACGTTTCTGAAATGTCTTGGACAAAGAAAAACGTACACCCAGGCAAAATCGTTTCTACTTCGCAAGAAGTTGAAGTCATGGTTCTGGAAATCGATTCAGCCAAGCGTCGCGTTTCCCTTGGTCTCAAGCAGACACAGCGCAACCCATGGGAAGTCTTCGCAGAACAGTTCCCTGAGGGCACTGAAGTTGAAGGCGAAGTCAAAAACATCACCGAATTCGGTCTGTTTGTTGGCCTCGAAGGCGACATCGACGGCATGGTTCACCTGTCCGACCTGACATGGGAAGGCCGCGGCGAAGACGTCATCGGCGATTTCCGCAAGGGCGACATCGTGAAAGCCAAGGTTGCTGAAGTTGACGTTGAGAAAGAGCGCATCTCGCTCTCTATCAAAGCGCTCGACGGCGACCCATTCGCTGAAACAATCGGCGGCACAAAGCGCGGTTCGATCATCACTGTTGAAGTGACTAAGATCGAAGAAGGCGGCATCGAAGTTGACTATGAAGGCATGAAATCCTTCATCCGTCGTTCCGACCTGTCCCGTGACCGTGCAGAACAGCGTCCAGAGCGTTTCGGCGTTGGTGATAAGGTCGACGTTCGCGTCACCAACATCGACTCCAAGACACGCAAACTGGGTCTGTCCATCAAAGCACGTGAAATTGCTGAAGAAAAAGAAGCAGTTGAGCAGTTCGGTTCTTCCGACTCCGGCGCTTCCTTGGGCGATATCCTTGGTGCAGCATTGAAGGGCGGCGACGAGTAATCGTTACCCCTTAAGACTTGAAGAAGGCCTCGCAAGCAATTGCGGGGCCTTTTTTGTGCGTAGCGTCAGGCGCTGGAACAATTGACTGACGGGCAATCGTTGTTAGGTGTCTTGTCTGTCACAAGATCGGGGACCCAGATGACTTTACCAGATACGATGTTCGGCGTTGTTATGACGGGGCATGGCGGTCCCGAAATGCTGGAATGGCGCGATGATTTGCCAACGCCAAAACCGGCAGCGGGCGACGTAGTCATCCGCGTGGCGGCCGCTGGCGTGAATAACACCGACATCAACACGCGCATCGGTTGGTACGCAAAAGAAGGCGCAGATGACGCATCTTGGTCCGACACGCCGCTTGGTTTCCCACGCGTTCAGGGCGCAGACGTCTGCGGCGAAATCGTTGCGGTCGGTGCGGATGTCGATCCGGCGCGGATCGGCGAACGGGTCCTGATCGAACCTTGTATCCACGTGGCAAATGGCGAAACAAAATCGCCGCCATGGTACTTCGGGTCTGAATGCGACGGCGGGTTTGCAGAATTTACCAAGGTCGACGCCCGTTACGCCCATCCCGTGAAAACGGACATGACCGATATCGAACTGGCGTCCTTCCCATGTTCCTACTCGACAGCTGAAAACATGCTGACGCGTGCGGCTGTGAAATCAGGCGACACCGTTCTCGTAACCGGTGCATCGGGCGGCGTCGGGTCCGCAGCTGTGCAATTGGCAAAGGCGCGCGGGGCAGAGGTGATCGCAATCACGTCTGCTGCGAAGGCAGATGCGCTGAAAAAACTGGGTGCCAAACAAACGTTGGACCGCAAGGACGATCTGATCGCGACACTCGGCAAAGATGCCGTGGACGTTGTGATCGACCTTGTTGCGGGGCCGTCGTGGCCTGCTTTGCTTGACGTGTTGCGCCCGAAAGGCCGGTATGCGGTTTCGGGTGCCATCGCGGGGCCAATGGTGACGCTGGATGTCCGGACGCTCTACCTGAAAGACCTCAGTTTCTTTGGCTGTACCGTGATCGAACCAGAGGTGTTCGGGAACTTGGTCAAGCGGATCGAAAACGGGGACATCGCGCCATTGGTCGCGCAAACTTACCCGCTGCGTGACATCGGTCAGGCGCAGGAAGACTTTCAAGACAAAGGTCACATCGGCAAATTTGTTCTGAACGTATCTGGCTAAGTGGATCGCGCCCCGCCCGCAAAGGCGAGGCGCTGTTTCTTAGAACTTCATGTGCCCCATGGTGATCAGGTCAATCTTGAACTGTTGCGCATGATCCTGAGGCGGCAGACCAATGTCTGCCCGCATCCGGTCGCTCAAACCGTCAACGCCGGGCTGCTTTTCAACTGCAAGGTCCGGTGGGCGGGTTCGCTTGAACAGCCTTGCGACAGTTGCCAAAACCACCTTTTTGATGCCGAATTCGGCAACCAGATCGTCGATGATCTCTTGTGGTGTTGGTGTTTTGATAGGAAGTGCATTCATTGTCGTCACGTTTTCCGGCCGCGCACGTGCGAAACCGTTCCTTTACTGATGAAGATCCGGTCGGCAAACGGCAGACAAACTGCGGCAGCCAATAAGGGGATCAAATTGTTAAGTTTTGGGATGGGATGGCACGAAATGCCGAGGCGGCTTTAAGCGCGAGAACCTGCGCCTGACGGAGTCATAGCCACTGCAAAATTCGCCCAAAGGGTATGTAAGCGTTCGAAATTGTACATGCGACACCCTCCTTAGGTTGTGTGGTTGCAGTGCGGTATGCGTAGTGGAGGAGCGGATTCGATCAAGGGTCTCAGTTCGATCAATCGCATGACCCATCCGTATTGTTGCCAAAACGCAACACTTCAAGCATCCCAAAAACACTGCGAAATCGGCAGGGACATTCCCCGAAACACTGTTCCAGACCTGCGAATCGGGGACCTATGCGCCAACGTGACTTGCCTTATGATGCTCAAAACACCGGAAAATATGTAATTTGATGTGGCTCAGGCAGGGCTGAACCCGCCAATCAGGTGTATTTTCATACAATTTCCCCGCGTCGGTGTATTCCGTGAACAGAATTTTGCGGCTACAGTCATCGGAAAGCAGGAATAGACCTGCGGATACTGCCTGACTGCCTTTGGGGGGCCACTGCCATGATCCGATCCGAATTGATCCAAAAGATCGCTGACGAAAATCCGCATCTTTACCAACGTGATGTCGAAAAAATTGTGAATACAATTTTCGAAGAGATTACCGATGCGATGTCTAATGGCGATCGGGTCGAACTGCGCGGATTTGGCGCATTTTCGGTAAAGAAACGTGATCAGAGAATAGGCCGGAACCCTCGTACCGGTGAATCGGTTGAGGTAGAAGAAAAGCACGTGCCTTTCTTTAAGACCGGTAAACTCCTGCGCGACCGTCTCAACGGCGGCTGAAAGTAAACAACTGATGAAAACGATCCGTTATGCCTTTTGGGCACTCGTTGCCCTTGTTCTGATCCTTGTTGGGCTGGCCAACCGTGACTTTGTGACGGTCCGCGCGATGCCACCAGCGTTGGCTGATATGTTGGCGATTTCGCCAGACGTGTCGCTGCCGATGTTCATCATCATTTTCATCAGCGTCGGCGTTGGTCTTTTGATCGGTTTCTTCTGGGAATGGATCCGCGAACACCGCATTCGCGTCGAGGGCCGCAAGAAGGCCCGCGAAGTGCACCAGCTGAAGCGCGAAGTTGATACGCTGAAAACGGAAAAAGCGGGCGGCAATCAAGATGATGTGCTTGCTCTGCTCGAAGGCCCGACCGGCAAAGCCTGATGCCTACTGACACTCGTGTAAAGATTTGCGGCCTGCGCGATCAGGCCATGATGGATGCTGCCGTGACGGCAGGGGCTCATTATGTGGGGCTTGTTTTCTTTCCGAAATCGCCGCGCAACGTCAGTATTGCCCAAGCCGCACCATTAGCGCAATCCGCGCCCATCGGAATTGCGAAGGTCGGGTTAGTCGTTAATCCCGACAATGCCTTGCTCGATGCGATCCTTGCAGATGTGCCGCTTGATGTCCTGCAACTCCACGGGTTTGAAACGCCAGAACGTGTCGCAGAAGTGCGTGCGCGTTATGGTCTGCCAGTCATGAAAGCGGTTGGCGTTGCTGATGCTGACGATCTGCCTGCGCTCGATGATTACGCACAGGCCGCCGACATGTTGCTGGTCGATGCAAAGCCGCCAAAAAACGCTGATCTGCCGGGCGGCAACGGCCTGTCATTTGACTGGACCCTGATTGCAAACCGCAGGTGGCCGACGCCATGGATGCTTGCTGGTGGGTTAACACCTGACAACGTGTCCGAAGCAGTGGCGCTGACCAAAGCGCCACAAGTTGATGTGTCATCAGGTGTGGAAACGGCACCGGGCGAAAAATCAGCCGACCTAATCAGCGCATTTGTCGCTGCGGCTACTCGCTGATCTCGTCGACCGCATAATCACGCAAGACATCAATCGGGACGATTTCTAACGCACGCACATGCGTAGCGTGAAGATTCACGCGCGGCGCGCAGCCTTCTTCGTGGGCTTGCAGGAAACGCGACGCACACAGGCACCAACCATCGCCTGCCTTTAACCCCGTAAAACCGAATTCAGGGCGTGGCGTGCTTAGGTCGTTGCCCACATATTTGGAAAACGCGAGAAATTCGTCGGTCATCACTGCGCAAACTGTGTGGCTGCCCTGATCTGCAGCGCAGGTGTCACAGGCGCCATTGCGAAAATAACCCGTCACGGGATCAAGCGAGCAGGTCTGCAACGTGCTGCCGAGGACGTTGAATGACGGGTCTTTCTCCATATCAGTCTAGGCTTTCTGCGATGGCGCGGAACATGTCTTCGTTTTGACGGTTCACGCCTGCGAAACGGAAATTGCGGTCACTGGCATTCAACACAATGACAACGTTCCTCGGTTGGTCGATGTAGATGTACTGACCGTAAATGCCGCGCGCCATGAACTGCCCCGGGGTCGCACTCACAGGAATCCACCACTGATAACCATATCCGGTATTTCCGGGGGCGGTATTCGCGGATGGCACGGTAGAGGCGGCGATCCAGTCAGCAGGGACAATTTGCTGGCCTTGCCACTGACCATTCTGCGCAATCATTTGTCCAAAGCGGGCATAATCACGTGTCGTGATATTCAGGCCACCCAAGACAAATGCGACGTCGTAACCGTCGACCAAGTAAGTCGGCTCTGCCTCGAACCCAAGCGGCGCGATGATCTTTTCGCTCAACAGATCAGGGATCGTGCGACCGGTCGCACCACGGATCACCATGCCCAAAATATGGGTATCAATCGACACATATTGCCATTGCTGACCTGCGGGCGCAAAGGTTTCGGTCAGCCCTTCAGCAAACCCGTCCATCGATCCACCTAGCGCAAGGATACGCCCCATGCGGTTAATGTCGCTGCTGAATTTCAGGTAATCTTCGTCAAAGGTGACGCCGGACGACATTTGCAATACGTCTTTGATCGTCGCGCCATCGTATGCTGAACCGATCAAGCTTGGTACATACTGGGTAACCGGCGCATCAATGGTTTCGATCGTGCCTTCATCCACCAACACGCCCATTAAAGCTGAAAGAAAGCTTTTTGCGACGGACCACGAAATCCGCAAATCGTTCGCATCGGTGTCTTGGTAGTAATCCTCGAACACCACTTGCCCGTCTTTGAGAACAAGCAGGGCGGTGACGTTACGATCTGTGATGAACGTATCGATTTCTGCGGGCAGCGTGGCTGTCGATCCTGCGGGCAGTTCACTGACAGGCCCTTCGCCGCGCGATACGGGAACTGTCAAAAATGCAGCGCCCATATTCGAGAAATTGTTGGTGATGTCGTCTTCGGAAAACAGGCTTTGAACGGCCATCAAACGACCGATTTCTTCGTATTTCACGGCGCAGCCCGCCAATGCTGCCAGAACAACTGCGGCGGCGATGCGACGATACTTCATTTGAAACGATCCATCAGCTTTTGCATTTGGGTGCGGGTATCTTCGGGTTCCGGCGCGGGGGCGGGCTTGGCCTTCTCAGGCTTGGGTTTTGTTGTGGACGACCGCGGTGGGGCTACGCGCAAGGCCACCGCATTCAGGAACTTGCCACTGTCGCCCGCGACCAAATGATCAATGCCGTCGGAAATACCGCGCATTTCGTCGTCCAGCCAATCCTGATCAGCCTTCGCAAAGTCACGCAGCACAAAGCCGGGCACCGCGTCTTTATGACCAGGGTGTCCAACACCAAGCCGAACACGGTCATAGTCGGGTCCGATATGGCTGTGGATGGACCGCAATCCGTTATGGCCCGCATGTCCGCCGCCCGTTTTGACGCGCACTTTTGCAGGGGCTAGATCAATTTCGTCGTGAAAGACGATCACATCCGCAGGGTCGAGCTTGTGAAACCGCATGGCTTCACCGACCGATTGACCGGACAGGTTCATAAAGGTTTCAGGCTTCAGCAGGATAACCTTGTCGCTTCCAAACCGACCTTCAGAGACTTGACCCTGAAATTTCGACCGCCACGGGCTGAACCCGTGATCAGATGCAATGCGATCCAGCGCCATAAACCCGATGTTATGACGGTTGCCTGCGTATTTTGTGCCGGGATTACCAAGGCCAACGATAAGTTTCATGCAGGTATCTTAATGGTGCAATGCGGGGGCCTCAAGCGACCTCTGACGTGACGCGGCGGCGGGAGCCTCCGGCGGGGATTTAGAAAACGTCAAAGAAACAAAAAGGGCGTCCGCATAAGGACGCCCTTTGAAATCGTAAAAGTCGGGAAGATTACTCTTCGCCGCCCTCAGCTGCTGCTTCTGGTGCTTCAGCTTCGCCTTCTTCTTCGTCGTCCGCGCTAACAGTCTTAGGCGCAGAAATCGCAGCGATTGTGAATTCACGGTCGATAACCGGCTTGGAACCTTCTGGCCAAGTCACGCTATCGGATGTGATCACGTCGCCGATGTTGGCTTCGGACAGATCGATGTCGATGCTTTCCGGAATGTTGTTGGCTGTCACGCGCAGCTCAATCTCAGTCCGGTTGATTGTCAGCATGCCGCCAGCAGGGGCGTAAGGTGCGTTTTCTGCGTTGATGAAGTTCACACCAACAAACAGGTTCACCTTAGATGTCTGACGCAGACGCATGAAATCAACGTGGATCGGCAGATCCTTAACAACGTCACGCTGAACGCCACGGCAGATGACGCGGACGTCTTCTTGACCTTCGACTTTCAGGTTGAACAAAGTCGCCAAGAAGCGACCTTTGCGCAGACGTGTCAGCAGTTTGTTGAAGTCGAGGTTGATCGCAACAGGATCAGCACCGCCACCATAAACAACACCAGGCACCATGCCTTCGCGACGTGCTGAGCGGGCGGCCCCCTTGCCTGTCCCCGCGCGAGCCGTAGCTTCGAGATCTGGAATGTTTCCAGCCATAAGAATTCTCCAAAGTAATAATGGGACCGCCCTCCAAGGGTGTGCGATCCGGTGAAGCCTGCCTATTAGGGGGGAATCGCCTGCTTGGGAAGGGGTTTTTGACCCAAAATGCAGAAGAATGGGTATGGTGTCGCATATGTCCGCAGTCATTTCATCTTGATCATTGGGATGAGTGGTGCGAACGGTTCCGTTATGTCAATTTTGTCAGCCTTGCGTATCTCGCGCCGCCCTGCTGCGGCCTTTGTCATTGTCGGCCTCTTTTGGGGGTGTTTTGCGGCTTATGTGCCTGTGTTGAAAGACCAGCTTGGCGCAAGCGACGGGTTGTTCGGGATACTGCTGTTGGGGTCGGCGACCGGTCTTGTGTCATCCATGTGGATCGCGCCGCGTGCTGACCGCATTTTGGGATCGCGCAGTATGCAAGTCGGTGCGGTGATGCTGGCCTGTATCTGGTTGGTGCCGGGCGAAATCAGCACACCAATCTATTTCGCCTTTGCATTGGGTTTTGTCGGGCTGGCATCGGGGTTGCTGGACGTGGTGATGAACGCGCGGGTGTCCGAATTGGAAGCCGCGCACAACAGGTCCTTGATGAACGCCAATCACGCAATGTTTTCGGTGGCATATGCGGTGTCGGCCGTCATCACCGGTATCGCCCGCGAAGCAGGCATGCCGCCCACACCCGTCTTTGCGGGTTTCGGGGTGGTGGCCATTCTGCTGGTGCCCATGCTGAACATGGAGGTCGCCGACGTCGAAGCCGATGACGGTACCCAAGGCAAATACCCGCTTTGGCCTATCATGCTGTGCGGCGCGATTGTTTTGGTGGCCTTCATGTCCGAAGCCACGGTCGAAGCATGGTCTGCCCTGCACGTCGAACGCACACTAGGTGGCGGTGCCGCCGAAGGCGCGCTTGGCCCCGCGATGCTTGGCATCACGATGGCCGTCGGTCGGTTCTCGGGGCAGGCAGTGTCGGAACGGTTCCGCGAAACGCAGGTCGTGATCATCGCGTCTATGGTTTCTGCGGCAGGGGCCATCATCGCAGCAACGGCCGCGTCACCTTGGATGGCTTACGTGGGCTTTGGCACGCTGGGCCTTGGTGTGTCGGTCATCGGACCAATGGGGCTTGCCTTGATCGGCAAAGTCGTCCCGCCACACCTGCGGACCGAAGCGATCAGCCGCTGTGCGGTCATCGGCTTTTCAGGGTTCTTCTTTGCCCCGATGGTCATGGGGCTGATCTCGGAAAGCTACGGGCTGCGGGTTGCTTTCGCTTGCGTGGCGCTGCTGTTGATATCCGCAGCACCACTGGCGTTGTTGGCATCCCGCCTGCCAAAATATGCGAAAAAGACCTAGGTCCAGTCGCCTGCAAAATCCTTCGGGACAAGCAGAGTGTCACGATCAACTGTATTGATATCCCGGTGCCCGCATAGGGCCATGGTCAGGTCCAGTTCCTTGTGGATCACCTCAAGCGCCTTGGTCACACCAGCTTCGCCCATCGCGCCCAAACCATGCACAAAGGCACGGCCGATGTAAGTACCCTTTGCGCCCAAAGCCATGGCTTTCAAAACGTCCTGACCGGACCGGATACCGCTATCGAGATGGACCTCAATCTTGTCACCCACAGCGTCGACGATCTGTTCCAGCATCCGGATGGACGACAACGCACCGTCCAACTGCCGACCACCGTGATTTGAGACGATGATCGCATCGGCGCCAATCTCAACGGCCTTCTTCGCGTCTTCAACGTCCAGAATACCTTTCAGGATCACAGGTCCGTCCCACATCTTACGCAGTTCCGCGACACGGGCCCAATCCAGCGACTGATCAAAGGAATCAGCGGTCCACGTGCTAAGCGATGAAGGGTCGGTCACTTCTTTCGCGTGACCGACAATGTTGCCGAAGAAACGGCGCTTGGTCTGCAACATCTCGATCCCCCACGACCATTTCGTGGCGAGGTCCGCGATGGTCTTGGCCGTAAATTTTGGCGGGGCGGTCAGGCCGTTCTTCAGGTCTTTGTGGCGCTGGCCCAGAATTTGCAGATCGAGGGTGATCATGATGGCAGAACATTTTGCGTCCTTTGCGCGGGCCATCAAACGGGTCATGAATTCATCGTCTCTCAGGGTGTAGACCTGAAACCAGAACGGTTTTTCCGTGTTCTCAGCGACATCTTCAATCGAACAAATTGACATCGTAGACAGTGTGAACGGAACGCCGAACTTTTCGGCGGCCTTCGCGGCTTTGATTTCACCGTCTGCGCATTGCATGCCAGTCAACCCGACAGGGGCAAGCCCCACAGGCATCGCAACATCCTGACCGATCATCGTGGTTTTCGTGGTCCGATCGGCCATATCGACAGCCACACGCTGACGCAGCCTGATCTTTTCGAAGTCGGTCGTATTTTCGCGGAATGTCTGTTCGGTCCAACTGCCGCTCTCGGCGTAATCATAAAACATCTTCGGGGTACGGCGTTTGTGCATACGCTTTAGGTCTTCGATGTTCGTAATCACGGGCATTGGGATATTCCTCAAATTGGTGCATATTTCTTACCAATCAGGCATGGTTCTGGCAATACCCCAAACCACAGACCCGCTAGTCGCTGTTAAACATCCACCCAACGCCAAACCGATCCCGACAAATTCCAAACGCACTGGCCCAGAACGTCGGCGCGAGCGGCATGATCACCGCGCCACCTTCGGACAGAATTTCGAATGCGGTCTTCGCTTCTTCCAGCGTGTCCCAATTTGTCTGAATGTTGAAACCGTGATGGCCCGGAAACGGATCATTGCCCATCGTGTCGGACACCATAATGACCTGTCCGCCGAACCGGACTTGACCATGCGCCAGCCTCGCGCCGACCTCTGGCGGGAACTTTCCCTCAGATTCGGGCATCTCGTCGAACCGTTGGACTTCCGCCAATTCACCGCCCAAGGCGCGGGCATAAAGCGTCAAGGCGTCACGCGCGGTTCCGTCGAACGTCAGGTATGGGCACATTTTCATCGCTTTTCCTCCTGTAATGATGTGATCGTAACATAAGTCTGGCTTGCAGCGCACAGCGTTGCTGCCTAGAAGCGCGGGAACGCAAAACCGGAGAGTGCTGCAATGGGTTTCAAAATGGGTATCGTGGGTCTGCCAAACGTTGGCAAATCGACCCTGTTTAACGCGCTGACAAAAACAGCAGCGGCGCAGGCGGCGAACTTTCCGTTCTGCACAATCGAACCAAACGTCGGTGACGTGGCTGTGCCTGATGCGCGGCTCGACACGCTGGCAGGGATCGCTGGGTCCAAGCAAATCATCCCGACACGGATGACGTTTGTCGACATCGCAGGCCTCGTCAAAGGCGCGTCCAAAGGCGAAGGGTTGGGTAACCAGTTCCTCGCGAACATCCGTGAATGTGACGCAATCGCCCACGTGCTGCGCTGTTTTGAAGACGACGACATCACCCACGTCGAAGGCCGTGTTGATCCGGTTGAAGATGCGGATGTGATTGAAACTGAACTGATGCTCGCCGATCTCGAAAGTATCGAAAAGCGTCTGCAAAACCTGACCCGCAAAGTACGCGGCGGCGACAAAGAAGCTGTCGATCAGGTGCGTCTGCTCGAACTCGCAAAAGCAGCGATTGAAGACGGCAAACCTGCGCGGACTGTGCAGATCGACGAAGACGACGCAAAGCAGTGGAAAATGCTGCAACTGCTGACCACCAAGCCCGTTCTGTACGTCTGCAACGTCGAAGAAGACAAAGCAGGCACTGGCAACAGCCAATCCGACCGCGTCGGTGAAATGGCCGCAAAGCAGGGCAATTCCCACGTCGTGATTTCTGCACGGATCGAAGAAGAGATTTCCCAGCTTGAAGCTGATGAGGCAGAAATGTTCCTCGGCGAAATGGGTCTGGAAGAAGCCGGTCTCGATCGTCTGATCCGCGCAGGTTACGAATTGCTGCACCTTCAGACATACTTCACCGTCGGTCCAAAAGAAGCACGCGCATGGACCATCAAAGAAGGCACATCCGCACCGCAAGCCGCTGGCGTCATTCACGGTGATTTCGAACGTGGCTTTATCCGCGCTGAAACCATCGCTTACGACGACTTCGTAACCTTGGGCGGCGAACAACCGTCAAAAGAAGCGGGCAAAATGCGCGCAGAGGGCAAAGGCTACATCGTTAAAGACGGCGACGTGCTGCACTTCTTGTTCAACACCTAAAACGGCCTATTCCGCTGCGATGTCGGACCCTCCGACATGCGTGGTTTCGGTCAAGTGCATGATGGACGGGGCGCTTCGTAAAAGGTGCCCCGTTGCTGTTTTCAGGTCCGCGACAAACGCAGCTTCTGCTGTTTCCCGATCCGCATCTGACAGCCGCAACAGGTGCGATGGGTGAACCGTCAGGAACACGGGCAGGCCATCGGTGCCCACCTCGACGGTACCGCGCCGCCGCGTGATGTCTTTCCCGTTGCCCGTCGTGGCCCGCGCGGCAGAGGCCCCCATCGCAATGATCAGTTTTGGTTTCACCAACGCCACCTCTGACCGCAGCCACCACGCGCAATGGTCCACCTCTGACGTCGTGGGGTTCACGTGCAACCGACGTTTCGCGGTCGGTTTGAATTTGAAATGTTTGACAGCGTTCGTGATGTAAGCGGCGTCAGGATCAAGGCCCGCTTGTGCTGCCAAGCCGCGAAAGAGCTGGCCAGCAGGCCCCACAAACGGCAAACCTTGCATATCTTCATGATCACCGGGCTGCTCGCCGACAATCATCAACGCAGCATCACGCGGCCCGCAGCCTTTCACGACCTGCGTCGCAGGTGCATGCAGCGGGCAACGGGTGCAGCCGTTCAGATCGGCATCCAACATGTTCCAGCTCGCTGGCTGTGCGGATTGCATCAGCTGGTCGCGGATCGCAGCCATCCGTTCAGGGGGCAGGGTCGGGGCCGCATCCTGCATCTTGCGTACCTTTTCTTCGGCGTCTGCGATCAGCCCGGGAATGAACTGCGTTTCCGGCATGTTCTTCCAGTATTTCTTGGGCATCTCGGACGTCATCGCGCTGATCTTCACCCGCGCGGGATTGAAGATGTTGCAGAAATAGGTGCCCCAAAGGTCTTCGGCACCATCCTCTGGCAGCTCCGGTTTTGTGTCACCGGGGTGCAGCGTCAATTTACCGTTCGTGAACTTCGCGGTGACCGATGGCGTCACGATCATCCAGTCCATGTCGCCAAACCTGCGTACAAAAAACTGGGCGGTTGGTTCCATCGTGTGATGCGTGGGCTCAAACCACGCGCCAAAGCTACGGCGCGGCCCTTCGCTGCGCAGATCACGGAACCGCACGAACGCCTTCATCTTATGCTGACACCGCCGCACAGCTTTTTCCATCTGGCGCAGTTTGGCCAAATCGGGATCGGCGCGATCCGCCATCAGACCAGGGGTATCCTTCAGCCGCCACAGCAGCGCGTAAAGACGGGCAAACCGCTGCGGATCCTTATGCCAGACGACAACATTGGCAAGCTCGACAAAGTCCTTCGACACTTTTACTGCCCGACGCGGGGCAGGCAGGTCTGCCGTGCTTTCAAACAATTGCGGCGCCTGACCGTCGAAATCCCACAGCACATCATCCGGTTTTACTCGGGCCGCCAGCAGACGCCGCGCCGCATCGCGCCACGCGGTATCCGTACCAATCATCGGGATCGAAATCGTATGCATTATAGTAACGTCAGTTGTTCCGGTGGCGGGGCGTAACGGGCGCGCAGGTTCGCCGCATCTGTCATCGCACCCGGTGTCCAGCCTAATGCGGTGATGAACGGCTGCGCCTTCTTCACCGATGCGCCCAAACGCAGCAGGTCTTCGTAGCGCAACGTGCGTCGGCGGCGGGTCTGCAGAATGCGGCCCACGGTTTTGGTCCCGAACCCCGGTACGCGCAACAACATCTCGCGGGATGTGATATTCACGTCCACAGGAAACAAGGCGCGGTTTTGCAAGGCCCACGCCAGTTTCGGATCAATCTCAAGATCGAGGTTCCCATCACTGCGCGCCGCCGTAATCTCACCCACATCAAACCCATAAAACCGCAGCAACCAATCCGCCTGATACAGCCTGTGTTCGCGGATCAACGGGGGCTTCACCAAGGGCAGTTTTGCGGTGGCATCAGGGATCGGGGAAAACGCCGAATAATAGACGCGGCGCAATTTGTAGCCCTGATACAGTGATGTCGATTGGCCCAAAATCGTCGCATCGGTAGATTGATCCGCCCCCACGATCATCTGCGTCGACTGACCTGCGGGCGCAAATTTTGCGGGACGTTTACCGCGATAAGACCGATCCTTTTGCGCCGCCCGTTTGTCAGAAACCTTGCCCATCGCTCGCCGGATCGTCGCCGGTGATTTTTCGGGGGCATAGGCCTGCACAGCGCGATCCGTCGGCAGTTCCACATTGATCGACAATCGGTCCGCATAAAGCCCTGCCTGATCAATCAGCGCCTGATCAGCATCGGGGATCGTTTTAAGGTGAATGTACCCCTTAAACCCTTCATCCTGACGCAATCGCCGCGCGATTTCGACCATATCTTCCATCGTCTTATCGGGGTTCTGGATCACACCAGACGACAAAAACAACCCTTCAATATAATTGCGCCGGTAGAATTCGATTGTCAGTTGCACGACCTCATCCGGCGTAAAGCGCGCGCGCTGCACATTCGATGAAACACGGTTAATGCAATACGCACAGTCATAGATGCAAAAGTTCGTCATCAGGATTTTCAGCAGACTGATGCAGCGCCCATCAGGGGCGTACGAATGGCAAATGCCGGACCCTTCCGTAGAGCCAAGCCCGCCTTTCGTGCTGTCACGACGGGTCGTCCCGCTCGACGCACAAGACGCATCGTAACGGGCCGCATCGCTCAGAATCGCGAGTTTCTTTTGGAGATCAAGTTGCGCCATGTGTTCATGTTATGTTCTCATTGCGGGGAGGGCAAGAACAAGAACGCAGGCGGGGCAAATTACCACAGTCAATTCAAACGGATCTGTGTGCTTCGCGGCATGCGCATGTGTTTGCCACGTTGCACCATTCGCGAAAGGGCGTGCGCGTCATTCACACTGACATCCCGACATCGCCAGTGCACGCCTTGTGCACTGGTTGTGCACGCAAATCACACGCTGGATTGTGGAGGTTAAGGGTTTAAGATCACACCGATGTATGCGGCGTCACACTTTCTTCCCAAAGCCCCTTGCCCCCTTCGATCCACGCAGCTAAACGGGTCAACGGAGACGTGGCCGAGTGGTCGAAGGCGCTCCCCTGCTAAGGGAGTAGGCCCGGAAGGGTCTCGAGGGTTCGAATCCCTTCGTCTCCGCCACCTTCATATTTTATCCTTTATTCATAAGGGTTTATGGGAGTGATTGGCGAACCTGAGATTTTGGTTCGTCAAGTTTTGTTCCCCTTTAGATCCGGCCCAGCCTCGTGATAGCTTCATCAGCAAGCATAGGGCGACTTGCGTCTCTTGTATAGCGAGTCACCTCAGCCAGAGTAGTGTGGCCAGTGACGGCCATGATCTCATGAGGGGATGCGCCGGCCTCAGCCAAACGTCTCGCAATAGCTTTTCTCAAGCCATGCGAGGTGCATTTCGGGAGGTTGGCTGCGTCGCACCAACTTCGCATACTGTTTCCAAGTCCGTTGGCCGAACGATTTTTTCCAGCTTTTGTTTGAAGGAAAGTAAAGTTTTTGATCGGACATGCGTCCAGCGCCGAACGCAGTACGGAATGCACAGGGATGTCGATGAGAACACCGCCGTTGTCTTCAGTTTTTTGACGCCGGTAACGTATGCGATCTCCGTCAACATTCCCCCAACCCAAGTTCACAGCGTCCGCACGCGCCGCGCCAGTATAGAGCATCAACGTCATGCTGATGTGGGCCGTCGATCCAACAGCGTGTACTGAATAGAATTTCTCAATCTCTTCTTCAGTCCACGTGTGAAAACCTGCAGACCGAGTTTTTATAGGTTTGACATGCCGAACCGGATTATCAGCTCTCCACTCAAGGTCGATGGCTAAATCCATCAGTGCCTTAATCCTATCTCTCAGATTGTTGGCTGCACTGGGCGTATCATTCTGTGCGGCAAGGATTGCCTTTACATGCCGCCGGGCCATACTGACCGAGCTCTTAGAGCCATGCTCAACACGGAATCTTTCCAGAATACCCCGATATGATGTCTTCGTACTGGACTTGAGGCCAAGGAATTCGGGAGACTGGTAGTATCTCGCGATCAAGTCGGAAATTGATTTCGGAACGGTTTTTTCCAATCCAGCTCCTGGTTTCAAGCGCACGCCGGCAACCGCATTTTCGTATCTTCTCAAAAATTCTTTAGAGCCGTATTCCGAACCAAGCTCCGCAGAAAAACCCCTCTTGCGAAACCGCCAGCGTTTTTTTCCGTGGCGATCAGAATACTCGGATACGCCGCAAAACTTCTTGTCTGCGCAACAACTCATGTGAGATTAAGTCCAATATCCCATTCGTTCGGCGCATCCTCGCTGCCGGGCTCCCCCAGAAAAACTCTAAGACCTCCGTCTTGGAGAATCTCGAACTTAGCGACTGAGTATCCGGAACTCTTGGCCGCTTTTAATGCTCTCTGTATTTCAGATTGGGTAACGATGGCTTTCCTGTTCGACATGTTTGACCTAACTTTAAGCGCGGCGGGACGTGTTGACCCAATAGGCAATCTATTGAGCCTCCGTGTGCCTACATGACAACACTGGAAAACTCTCGTAGCGCAGTTTGAATTACGGTCATTCGGACCGGACAAATCTTCATGATTTAGTCAAGATTAGGTGTCGATTTTTCGATGCGCCCACTTTTCAGCTATCAGAAATTTAGGTTGCCGATTTCTGGTTTCAGCCTCTTCGAAGCGCGTTGTGTAAATAGATGTATGGTCAGTTCAATTTTTGACGAAGTAATTTTTTTGATTTTTTCATATGCACCTGCAGCTCATAGGTTGCCAAGTTTGTCGATCAAGCAAATCTGACGATTTCGTCGGCGTGGGTGCTCTCTCATTTTGCGATGGCTTAGCCAAGCACTCACCGCCGCAGCGCATTACGATGCCGTTGGCGTATCCATGCTATAGGTAGATCCAAGCCTAACCCGTTCAATTTAGTTTTTCAGCACAATGATCCGCGTCGTATCGAAGGCGCATGCCCTGTTCCAAAGAGACAATTCAAGAAATTCCTTCGTATCAAACATCTTCGACCAATCTCATTATTAGAAGCCGCGATGAAGGAAAAAGACCAAAGGAAAAAAAGAAATTTCTTTGCCACCTGCTGATTTTCGCGCCCTCATTGTGAGGCGCGATTTTCACCAGGTAGCGACGACATGAACCTCCAAAAGACCCTGACACCACCGGGACGAAACCCGACTTTTACCACTCAGGAGGCAACATGTATCACGACAAAAACATCCCCAATTGCGAACTCTTACACCGTCAAATTGGCGAAATCTCTCTTCGGGCGTACTTCGATCAAAACGAGGAAGGGCTCGGGCATGCCGCAGTGCTGCTCGGTGGGCGCCGCGGCGCGCGTCTCATCAACGCTATCCGTGAGGCATTGTCACAGCCTGGGCCTATCACGCGTCGCTTGCGGAGCCAGTTGTTTGACCTGCGGCGCCTACTGTTTCTCGAGCATACCTACGATGAAAATTGGGGTGATGACGCATGTTTTGTACTGCTCGAGCCTGATGATCCGTTCGTTCCGGAAATCTGCCTTCTTGCTGACACCTTAAACGAAGCGTTGGAGAATGCTGGATTGATCGACACTGGTGACGGCCGCACGGCGTAAGAGCTTGCCCGCATTTTTGGCGACACGCAGAAGTGCGGGCACCCCCACCTCTCCCAGGAAATTCGAGTAAAGGCCAATTTTCTTCTTCTCTATTTGCGACAGTGGCCAATCTCATTGTCACCAACGCAAGAGCCAACCAACTGATCTCACCTCAGGAGCCGACAACCACAGGAACTACCTCCACCGACCGAGCGACCATGAAGCCGCAGAATAGGCATTCGAACCATATATCGCTTTCTCGCATGAACGGAGGTATCTCATGCTTAACACCGCCAACCTTAACGCCGCTCAGGCGGCACATGACAGAATTGCAGACACAGAGTTGCACATGCGCCGTCACGGAGTTTCTCTTTGTGACTTGTTCGCCGCTTTCGACGCTCCCTCGGGCTTTGATGCATTCTGCGAGCTCCATGGCATCTTTGGAACCCAGTATCCGGATGCCGCTGCGATCAAGGCGGCTCTCCAAGAGATTGAAGCTGCATTGTCCAAACAAACTGCTGAAGCCGCCGACATCGCATCACGCGAACGGGGATTCGATGCGTCGGGAGCTTTGCGCTGGCACGGCGCTCGGATCAGCGAACTGCTTTCGCGGTTCAACAATGTTGTATGAATCAGAGCCGAGCTACCAATTGAACCAAAATCGTTGTCGGGGTTTCGACCCCGGCGACGGCCAGCTGGACCAAGATATCTGCGATGTCTCCATGTGGCTCGTCGAGAAATATCGAGTGCCATTTGTACATCTCTGGATAGACAAACATCACTTCCAAGGCGATTATCAGATCGCGAGCGTTACGGCCATGATTTGGGAAAAACACCTCGATCATCTGACGGCCGCCGCAAGGAAGGCGTTTCTCGCGCTCGACTACGAGATCCATGACACTGGTGCTGAAGTCTACGCTTTGCAGTGCTGCGACGGAACGCACTCGAAACACGATGCATTGCGTGCTTACGCGCGCATTGAAGCTGTCGGTCATCGCGCGCTCCACGAATATTTTTGTTCTGGGTAAGCGCTGCGCCATCCGGCAGGCCTGTGGGAACCTTGAGCTGCGTCAATCAGTTTCGGCCCTATGCACGACAACCCCGCGATCCGACACGCTGAGGGTTTGGCGATGTAGCGACAGGTTCCTCGCACCAAGTTGTATTGAAGAAAGGCATATTGAGCGTTGATTTGATCGGCTCGGCCGAGCTGACGGTTTCAAGAATGGCCTCATTGGCGAGAGCCGAGGCTGCAGCCCTTTCCGATCCTGAAATCAGGGGTGGGCTGCCGGTCATGCGCGGAACACGAATTGGTGTTTACGAATTAGCGGATCTCTGCAGGTTTGAAACGGTTCACTACATTTTGGAGAATTTCCCAAGCCTGACGGCAGAGCATCTTGAACAGGCAAGCCTATATGCAAGGGCTCATCCGCTCAGTAATATCCCAGGTTGAGTTTGTTCTCTCTGGCAACCTGGAAAGGGCCACCGAAACCGCTGCTGCAGCTTGCACCTTCGGCGAGCCATGATGTCATTGGCTCGAAGCGGCCCATCAAAGAAGTAGCTTCTGCTGCCTTGATCCCCATGGAGATTGAAACGACCCATTGGAGCGGGCCTCATTGCTCGCGACCAATGTAAGTTTCCTATGTACATAGACCTGCGAGGGATGTTCGAAGGACAATTATCAAACTCTCCGCACTGCGAACCATTTCTGTAGTTCAAATCTAATCATTAGCATGCGCACCTTCACTACAGATTGACACGCAGAGCAGCGTGTGCAGCATCGAGCCATACTTATCAAGAGTTGCATTATGTCAGAAATCATTGATCCAATAACCACAGCTGAGGAAGATCAGAACCTCACGGTAACTTTCTCTACGGCGGAGAAAATCAATTTCTCCTCCGCCCAGAACGGCGTTTCGATTCTTCGCAAGATTAAGTTAATCAATGGGACAGATGCGCCTCTGGAGAACCTTTCTATTACGATTGAGAGCACGCCCTCTGTCATCAAGCCGAAAACCTGGACGCTTGATCGGCTTGGCCCAGGCGAAGAACGGAAGCTGTCTGATCTCGAAACGCCCTTAAATGACGCGCTCCTATCCGGGCTGAACGAGGCAGAGTTTGGCCAATTGAAATTGACGGTATCCGCCGATGACACGCGACTGTTTCGCGAAGACCGTCGGATCGAAATGCTGGCTCGGGACGAATGGGGCGGCATCGGAGATATGGCCCATCTGCTGGCTGCTTATGTCTCGCCCAACGATGCGGTGGTGGCACCCATCCTGAAGGAGGCCGGTCGGCTGCTGGAGCGTGGCGGACAAAGCGGCGCAATTGACGGCTACCAGTCGAAAGACCCAGGCCGTGCGTGGATGCTTGCGGGAGCAATCTGGTCCGCGACCACCGCGCTTGGATTGACCTATGCCTATCCTCCAGCATCTTTCGAGACACGCGGCCAGAAGGTTCGCAGCCCTGCGCGCGTTAAATCAGAAGGGCTTGCAACCTGCTTGGACAGTTCCTTGTTGCTTGCTGCGTGTTTCGAAGCGGCTGGGTTGAACTCGGTGGTTCTATTTTCTGAGGGACACGCTTGGACAGGTGTTTGGCTTACCGAACGCGATTTCGGTCAGGTGACCGAACCTGATGTCATGACTGTGCGAAAGGCTATTGACGCCCGCGAATTTGTCACCATGGAAACCACACTTCTGACAAAGCGGCCAACTATCGGTTTGGAGCAGGCGGTCAGCGCTGGGCGTGATCTGACGGCTGAACGCAATGAGCATACCTTCCAATTGGCTGTTGATGTTCGGCGGGCCCGCGTCGCGCGCATCCGGCCTCTTGCCTCTCACAGCACCGAGACAAACCCAGAAGCTGAACAGATCGAAGCTGCGCCCCCAGCCTTACCAAAGCCGCTGGCGTTCGATTTCCTGCCAGGTGATCTCGTAGATGAAGAGCCGAAGACGCCACAAGATCGCATTTCCCGCTGGCAACGTAAGCTGCTGGATCTGTCCCTGCGCAACCGCTTGCTGAATTTCCGCGATACCAAGCAAACTATCCCCTTTGTCTGTCCGGACGTTTCGAGTCTTGAAGACCAACTGGCTGACGGAAAGAAATTCAAAGCTCTTGCTCTCAAGGACGAAGACCCAGTCGGACAGCGTGACCTGCTAAACAAGGAAGAACCTAAGCTGCTCGAAGAAGTCGCGCGCGATGCCTTTGCTAAAGGACAACTGGCTGTTCCATTAACAGGAAAAGATACAAACAACCGCCTTCTCGGGCTTTTCCGTAAGGCCAAGAGCGACATGCAGGAAGGCGGCACCAATACTCTGTTTCTCGCCGCAGGCTTTCTGCGTTGGAAAAAGACTGACACCGATACACGTAGCTACCGCGCTCCATTGCTGCTCATCCCTGTGAAGGTATCGCGTCGCTCGGCCCAATCCGAATTTATCATCGAGCACCATGAGGACGACGTCCGCCTGAACGCGACCCTCCTCGAATTTCTCAAGCGCGACTTCGACCTTCATATTCCGGAACTTGAGGGAGAGTTGCCGCGTGATGAGAGCGGCTACGACTTGCCGCTGATCTTCGAAATCATGCGGCGCAAAGTGCGTGACGTCGCGGGGTTCGAGGTGGTGGAGGAGCTGGCTATGTCAACTTTCTCCTTTGCCAAGTTCCTGATGTGGAAAGACCTGGTAGAGCGGACAGATAGCCTGCGCAATAATGCATTGGTACAGCACCTCGTCGACAATCCAACCGAGCCATTCCTTCGCGAAGGTGCGGCCGCACTTCCCTCAGCAGCTGATGTGGATCGACGGGTCGCACCACGAGATATGTTCACGCCGTTGCCTGCGGATTCTTCACAGTTGTCGGCCGTCCTTGCTGCACAGGATGGGCATGATTTTGTCCTTATCGGCCCTCCAGGAACCGGCAAAAGCCAGACTATCGCTAACATCATTTCGCAGTGTCTCGCTGTTGGAAAGACCGTTCTTTTCGTTGCCGAGAAGTCCGCGGCGCTGGACGTCGTACATCGTCGCTTATCGGCGCATGGGCTTGGCGACGCGGTCTTGGAACTCCATTCCAACAAGGCAGACCGAAAGTCTGTGCTTAATCAACTGGGTCGTAGCTGGGATCGGCAGGGCGCAGTGTCAGAGGCCGAATGGATCCGCGTGACTGATGACCTTTCGATCAAGCGCACTCAGTTGAATGAGTATGTTGCGGCCCTTCATCGCAAGGGTACGCAGGGCTTCAGTGTCTATGAAGCGGTGGGCCATGCTGCGCACGCGGAGGTTTCTTTTGAGCTGTCCTTTGACAACAAGGATGCCCACGATGCCGAGAGCTATGCGCATTTAAGGACCTTGGCCGAGGCGGTCGGGCGCTGTCACCAAATTGTTCAGGACCGCCCTGCTTTGCCACTGGTCGGTGCCCAAGAGTGGTCATTCGGCTGGCAAACTGAGCTTTTGTCGCGCTCGGAGAACCTGCGAAAGGCCACTCGTGAAGTGGCAGAGCACGCGACGGCTTTAACTGCTTTGTGTGGGTTAACTGAAGATGCTCTGACCAAGGACCGGCTTGAGAAACTGGTGGCGCTTTCTGGATGGCCGGCCAACGGTTCCGATGTAAGCTGGGGCTTGGAGGCGGACCTGTCGAATGCGGTCCAGGAAAGTGAACGACTTGCCCCAATGTTGGAGGCGTATCGCACCGCGTCCGAGGCACTATCGGCAAGTTATCCTTTGGATCGACTGAGCACGATGCCGCTCGACCAGATGGATGCTGACTGGCGGCGTGCCCAAACCAAGTTCTGGCCATTTTCAACCTTCGCCAAATCCGCAGTGCGAAAGCTGCTGCAGACCTACACTACAGGTGGCAAGGCTGATCCGAGTAACGACATTGCCAGTCTCGATGCCTTGCGGCGGATCAACGGCGACATCGAGACCATTGCATTGTCCAGCTGTCCCGCTTTCGAAAAGGCCGCAACCGACGCCACCCGTTTGGCCCAGTTGATCGGAGAGGCGCAGCAATTCAGAGCGGTGACCGACCCGCTGGCGTCAAAGGTCTCGGATCACTCACGATGGACTGAGGTCAAACTCACACTGGCACGCCGCGAGACTGGCGACCTACGGACAGCCCTGGATGGCTTCAGTAGGCTTCATCAGCATTGGGTCGCTCAGGCGGATGCCTTCCAGCAAGTAGCAGGCACCGACCCGACAAAGCATTCATTTGATGACCTCACCCAGCTGCTTGATCAAACGTTGGAGAACCGCGAGGCGTTGGAGGACTGGACGCGTTGGATCAACGTCCGTAATCAAGCTTGCGGGGCAGGATTGACCTCTCTGGTCGAAGCTGTTGAAGCCCGAACTTTGACTGGTGCCGTCGAAGAAGCTTTCACCACGGCCTACGCCCAGTGGTGGCTGCCGCAAGCCATGGACGCAGAAGCAGTGCTGCGGGGCTTTTCCCATTGGTCCCATGAGGACGCGATCAACAAGTTCCGCGCCCTCGACGATCGTGCTACTGAGATGGCAGCAGGGCAAGTCCTTCACCGCATCCGCCATGGTTTACCTGCTCGCGATGGCGTGGCCCGCAAATCGGAGCTGGGAACCCTGCGCCACCAGCTCGGCCTGCAACGCCCAAGTATGCCGATCCGATCCCTGGTTTCAGAAATGCCTGATACCTTCACCAAACTCGCACCATGTGTTTTGATGTCGCCGTTGTCTGTCGCGCAATACCTGCCTGCGGGGCAAGCTGCCTTTGACGTCGTGATCTTCGACGAAGCGTCTCAGATCACAACCTGGGACGCGATTGGTGCCATCGCACGAGGACGGCAAGCCATTATCGTTGGTGACCCCAAGCAGCTGCCTCCAACCAACTTCTTTGGTCGTAATGATGACCCCGAAGAGGATCTGCCAGAAAGCGAAAAAGACCTCGCTTCTATTCTTGACGAGGTGTCGGCTGCGGGTATCCCGACCCAGCAACTCGACTGGCACTACCGGAGCAGAGATGAATCACTGATCGCATTCTCCAACTGGCATTACTATGGCGGGAGACTGGTGACCTTTCCGTCACCAGCCACGGAATCCCAAGCGGTAAAGTTGCATCAGATAAATGGCACCTATGCCCGTGGCATGGGACGCACTAACGAAGACGAGGCCCGAGCTATAACCCGTATGGTTGTGCGACGGTTGACAGAATGGCTCGTATTGCCTGAAGAAAAGCGCCTCACTCTCGGTGTCATCACTTTCAACGGTGAACAACAAGGGCTGATCCTCGACTTGCTGGATGAGGAGCGCCGCAAGAACCCCGCACTGGAGTGGTTCTTTGAAGACGACCGCGAAGAACCCGTCATCGTTAAAAATCTGGAAAACATCCAAGGGGACGAACGCGACATCATGCTGTTCTCGATCACCTTCGGCCCAGATCATGCAGGCAAGCTTTCGATGGCATTTGGTGCCCTCAATAGCGATGGTGGGGAGAAGCGGCTGAACGTAGCTATTACCCGCGCCCGGCAGGAGTTGCACATCTTTGCCTCGATTCGTGCTGATCAGATCGATTTGACCCGCACAAAGGCGCTTGGCGTAAAGCACCTTAAGGGTTTTCTGGACTTTGCAACGCGTGGCCCAGTAGCGCTTCCTTCACAAGACGATGGTTCGCTCGGCCCTGTGGAGAACGTCTTTGAGGGGGCTATCAAAGCGGCCATCGAGGCGAAAGGTTGGGAACTACGACCGCAAATTGGCGTCTCGGGCTTCCGTATCGATTTGGGCGTCGTGCATCCGGACCATGCGGGCGTCTACCTTGCAGGGATCGAATGCGATGGGGCGACCTATCACGGCTCTGCCACGGCCAGAGACAGGGATAAAGTACGACAAGCCGTTCTGGAAAACCTCGGCTGGACGATTTTGCGTATCTGGTCGACAGATTGGTTCAAGAACCCAAAGGCCGTCGTTGAGCGTATCCATGACGCGCTTACGACCCATCTGGAGGACGACCGGGCAAGGTGGGCAGAGGAAGAGGCCACCCGAGTTACTCCATTTGATGAGGAATTTCCGGCCGACGACATCGAACCTGTCGAACAAAGTAATGCAACTGAGACCGTGACCCCTCCGGTGAAGCTGGAGCAAGTCCCTGATCCAATAACGGATCTACTCGAAACTCGCGAAGAGCCTCTTGTTGCAGGCGTTAACCGGCCAGAACATGTTTCAATAGAAGCTGTCGCTACCGAAGAAGTCGGAGATCTAACCCCCGATCCGGAGCGATTCTACGATGTGGCCTACATCCCGCGCCTTGAACGTCTCATAGAGGATATCGTCAAGAATGAAGGCCCGCTTCCAGTGCCGCTCCTATCCCGACGCGTCGCTCAAAAACATGGATGGCAACGTACTGGTCGACGTATCGTTGAACAAGTACGCGCGGCCTTGGCGCGCATCGATGTCCACAATGCGGACGGCATCGATTTTGCCTGGAGCAAGGGCAGTCACTCAAACCGTGTACCGTTCCAGGCTGACCTGGATCGCAGCATCCGCGAAATCTCGCGCGCAGAAATTGCGTGGCTTTATGACGCCAATGCACCGACGCTCGAACGAAGCGACGACCCCGCTCGCGACCTATCACGGCTGGCAGGTATGCAACGTTTGACGGCCGACAGTCGAAGCTATCTTGAAGCCTGTATAAAATGGCGAACAGAAACCGCATCGATGCCAAGCGCAGACGCACCACAGAAAGATGGAGATCGCGATCTGTAACTTTCCAGTGCGAAGGCAAACAATAGGTACGGCCAATTTCACGGTTGTGGCAGGGGCACGAGCAACGGCGTCGCGTTCTATGGCCCTTTTGGGCTCCTAACGTGATCGATGCTTCCGAGCAGTTAAAGACAGTTTTTCGGATTTGTCTGTAACTGAAACTGCGCGTCAGTCTACCGCCAAAGGGCCTTTAGACGCCCGAAGAGCCGCACAGCGGGTCAAGAAGCCTTGATCGCTGGGCAAAACGGCAGCAATATCAACTGTTAGGCTCTCCACTTAGGGAACGTCGGTACAGGATGCCTATAGTTTACAGTTAAGTTCGCCGCAGTTGCCTACTTCCAGAGAGTATATGGAAACAACGAAGGCGCTTTGGTTGCTTTCTCCCAACCAATAGGGAATGTTCGATTTTATTACCTAAGCGGCGTTCAGAAAAGAAATCGAAATGCGTATTTTGCACACGGCCGACCTCCATTTGGGGCACAGCCTTAACGGATGGGATAGAGATCTCGAACACCAGATTTGGTTTGAACGCCTTGCAGATATAGTCGAGCAAGAAGAAATTGATCTCCTGCTCATTGCTGGAGATATCTACGACAATACCAATCCGTCAGGCGAAATTCAGAAACTATTCTATCGCGGGTTAACAAAACTCAAAGACCGACGCCCAACCCTTCGGACAGTGATCAGTGGTGGGAACCATGACCCCGTCCGTCGGCTCGAAGCGCCCGGAGTTCTCCTAAGCGAGTTTGACATCCACGTCGTGGGCGGAGTGCATCGTAAAAACGACCTCAAAACAGGAGAGCTTGTCTTCGATCTTGAGCAGCACCTTGTCTCTATTCCCGATCCACTTGGGGGCATTGCCTTGCATGTGCTGGCTGTTCCATTCCTGCGTGCCTCTGACCTGCCAGGTTTGACATTTGGTCAATCGCAAGCAAGCGACGAGGAAAGCCCCGTCGTAGCTGCAGCCCGCCGGTTTTTCGCAGAGCTAACCGACATGGCTTTATCCCATATCTCACAATTGGGTGCATCCGGTGGCGCCGCAGCCCCGCTCATAGCAACGTCACATCTACATTGCGCTGGTGGCCTTGAGAGTGAAGGCGCAGAGCGTCGGATTATGATCGGTGGCTCGCACGCCATACCTCCGAATGTCTTCCCCCCTGAACTACGCTATGTTGCCCTCGGGCATCTTCATCGGCCTCAGACACTCGACGGTGGCCGGCTCAGGTATTCAGGCTCCTGCTTTCCGCTCTCTGCCACTGAAATTGGGTATGATCATGGTGTAACGATCATTGAAATCGGCACCAATAGCGTTGAACATCGGCATGTCAGCGTCGCGCGCCCTGCACCTGTTCTGCGACTGCCAGAAACCGGATCAGGCCAAAAAACACTCTTGATCGAAGATCTTGATGCAGCTCTGCAGGCACTTGTAGGTGATGAACCTCTGAAAGATGCTCCCATGGGCCTTCGCCCCTTTGTCTATCTCGAAATGGCGGCCACGGATGCGGCTTCAGTGATCACGGCGGAGGCTGCAACGCAAGTGAAGGCGCGTGGGCTGCGCTTGGCCGGCATTCGCGTGCGGCGCGAAGCTTCGAAAGAGGGCGATGAACAAGCCACTCGGATTATCAGTAATCTCAAAGATACGGAGCCGGAGGCGCTTTTCTCAGAGGCTTACCTGAACAAGAATGGTATCCCTCCGGAAGAGCGCCACCTAACAGCGTTTCGAGATGCATTGGCGGAGCTCTGAAACATGGACATCCTCTGCATCAAGGGCTGCAACATCGCAAGCCTGGCCAAACCCTTCGAAATCGACTTTGAGACAGGTCCTCTGGCGGGCTGCGGTCTCTTCGCCATTACCGGCAAAACAGGCGCGGGAAAGTCCAGTCTACTCGATGCCATGTGCCTTGCACTTTATGGCGACTGTCCGCGGCTCGGTAGCTCGGGAGTGAATGATCTCGTGCCGGATCCATCTGGCGTACCCCTGTCTTCGACAGACGCACGAACACTTTTGCGCCGTGGTACCGCCGAGGGGCATGCCACGGTCCGTTTTCGCGGCCGCGACGGTGTCGACTATGAGGCCAACTGGTCGGTACGGCGGGCCCATGGCAAACCAACAAATCGCCTTCAGAACGTTGATCGTGCACTGGTTCGGTTATCGGATGGTGTTATTCTGGAAAACCAAGTTCGCCGCGTCAACGAACTTGTAGTCGAGCTTACTGGCCTCACCTATGAAGAGTTTCGTCGCTCAGTACTATTGGCCCAAGGTGATTTCGATAGTTTTCTGAGCGCGAAGACTTCAGAGCGGGCAGCCATACTTGAAAAGGTCACAGGAACCAGCCTGTACCGGGAGATTTCGAAAAGGATCTACGTTGCAACGCAGGAAGCCGAACGCGCAGTTTCGGACCTCGAAATCAAACTCGGTGAACACCAAGTGCTTTCGGACGAAGGACGTAAAGCTCTTGAAGAAAAAAAGGCTGGGGTTGCAAAGCAGCGCAAGGAGACCGCAGAAAGTCTAAAGAGCATTCAGGCAGATCTTGAATATTACAAAGCGCTGACTGAGGCGCGGGACCGACTATTGAAGGCTGAAAGTACCCGCGAAACAGCCAACCAAGATTGGGAGAATGCTCGCGAAGACCGCGCTTTACGCGATGAGATTAGGAAGGCGAACTCAGTTCGAGCCGAGTATCGGGAAGCGACCGAAGCCCGGAAGGCGAAAATATCCGCAGTTCACACTGTGAATGAAGTCGAGGACAAACTGTCTGAGGCCAACAAGGTTGAGAAAGAAACGCGGAAAACTGATACAGAAGCCAAAAGAGTGCTTGAGGAGCTTGAAGACCGCTTCAAAGCCTACGGTCCGATTTGGAGCAAAGCCGAACAACTTGACGCAAAAATCACCACGGCTCTCACCGAGGTCACTGAGGCAGACAAGAAGGTTATATCGAGCCAGAACGACGTAAATGCTAAAACGGAGTCCCTTGAGACGAAAGAAGCTGAGCGTAAGAAATTACTGATCAAAATCGAGCAACTTCAAACCTCTATTGACGCGGAGCAAGCCGGCACTATCCTCGTTGAACAATGGAGCGTTCTTGAAGATCGCCTTAAAAGTCGCATGGAAGCTGCGCGAGTTCACGCCAGCGCCGGAGCCACCGCAGAGAAACTCGGAAAAGACATCGGAGTTAAGCTTGCCCGAAAATCCGAGCTTGATGAGTTGATCAAAGCACACGAGACCACTCGAAAAACGCACGAAGAAAAGATCCAAAAAACCATCGAGAGCCGAAACGCGTTAGCAAAGGTCGACCCGGTTGGCAGGCTAAGCCGCTTAACCACGGGCGCATCCACCGTGGGGTCACTGATAGAACTTGCTCGGAGACATGACGAGGCGGAAGTAGCCGCCCGCAATTTTGCTCGTGACATCGTAGACAAAGTCGAAGCTCTTAAACGGGCCAAAACATCAAATGACGCAGCACAAAGGGCCTTGAACGACGCAGGTTCGCGGATCAGTGCACTTGAAGTACCAGCGGAACTTGCCGAGGCGGCGGTTTCATCCGAAGCACAAAAGTTGCGCCGTCACCTTGTAGATGGTCAACCCTGCCCTGTTTGCCAAGCAACCGAGCACCCTGTGCACGCTGAAGGTCCGGCCGCTGAATTGGCACAGCGCTTGCGAGAAAACCTCGAAAAAGCACGCAAAGATCGGGATGAGGCATCTACCGCGCTGGTTAAAAGCACGGCGTCTATCGAGACGATCGCGCGAGATCGACAGCACATGGAAAAAAGTAGGGATAGTTCCGAAAAGCTGGCGCTCGAGTTAAAGGATGAATATCGTGAACTCGCCGAAACTGAGACGACAGGACCAATCGCAGATCGCGTTCCTAAAAATATCATAGGCGCTGTAGTCTTACTTAGAGAGCTTTCTGAGCAGATGAAATCATGGCGCGTTCAGTTGCAGAGTGACTGTGATGCCCTTGCAAAGATGGATCAAGAAATCGAAGCGCTACGGCGTCAGGTGCAAACGGAGGCTGAAACCTTACGGACCCACCGTGATGAGCGTCAAGCCATCACTGATGACACTGAAGTTGCTGAAAAAGAAAGAACGCGAGCGCAAGGTGAGGTCGAAGCGGCTTTGCGAACTACTGGTGTAATCGATCTGGAACTCGGAAACCGCTTTGCCATACTTGATCTCGTTGGGGAGGACATTGGCTCGAACGGCGATGAAATCCTTAAAACCTTGGCCGAGCGACGCGAAGCGCATCAGCGCAATCTTGAGGAAATGAAAGAATCCGAAACCAGTAGAGCTAATTTGACTGGTACGATCGCTATCGATGAGGCAGCGCTCATCACAGCCCAAGCGACATTGTCCGAGGCCAAAGGGACCAATGCAGCCCGCATAAAGGTGCATTCAGATTTGATATTAGAACGTTCCCAACTTCTTGGTGGACAAGAGACTGGCCCTCACCGGACAGCATTTAACGAGCGTCGCAAGAAGGCTGCAGAAGAGCGCGACCGGGCAGCTGCGGCGCATTCATCTGCTGAAAAGCTGAAATACGGTCTTGAGGCTGAAAAGCGTTCCAGCGAAACAATCCTATTGAAAACAGAAGCACGCGTTGAATCTGCCGAATCTGAACTCGATGCTGCCAGCCAAAGGTTAGCAATCCCGCCAAAACGCTTGGAAGACCTCTTGTCTATGCCCACGGCCGAGGTCACGCATCTCGAAGATCGCATATCAATTCTTGAGAAACACCGCTTGGCATCTCAAGAAACAGTCAAAACTCGACAAAGCGATATTGAGGCGATCATCTTGGCGCGAGTGGACGCGCAAGAGGATGGCTCGCTTGAGAGTAGCCAAGAATATCTCCAGGATCGTAAGCTCGAGATCACCGCTGGCGACGAAGAAGATCAAAAGAATGAGCAGGAATACACTTCTCAGCTTCGGGCCGACATGGAGGCAAAAACGCGCCAAGCCACCATTATCACACAGATTAATAAGGCAAAGATAATTCGCGATACTTGGGCGGCAGTCAATGACACCGTGGGATCGGCCAATGGCGACAGGTTCTCTCAAATTGCCCAGGAGGTTACCCTCTCGATCCTGGTGGAACAGGCGAATAACCATCTCGCAGGGATTAAACCTCGCTATCGCTTGTCACTGGGTGAGGGGAAGCTCTCTCTGTATGTAATTGATGAAGATATGGCGGGGGAAATCCGATCTACGCGCAGTTTATCTGGCGGTGAGAGGTTCCTTGTTTCGCTTGCGCTTGCTTTGGCTCTTTCATCTGTCGGTGGCTCGGGCGTTGTGTCAGGGACACTGTTCATTGACGAAGGTTTCGGCACACTCGATGCTGAGAGTCTGGACCTCGCAATTGACTCTCTTGAGGCCCTACAAGCGCAAGGCCGCATGGTCGGCGTGATTAGCCATGTGCAAGCGATGAAGGATCGCATACCTATGCAAGTTCAAATTGAAGCTCAAGGGGATGGATCGAGTGAGGTCGTAGTCGCTTCATAGCAACCATATGTGCCACTTTGAGTTAATAGCATTTCGTAGGCGGCAAAGACCCTTGGGTGACCCAAAGGACTAAGTAACAGCAGTGCCCTTTGCTGCGTCGGACATTAGGCTGGCGTGTGATCCGATCCTGCTGCGCACCGAAGCCGATGAAGTAGGGGTGGACTTAGCCAGCGAACACACCCAAAAATTAGGGTACCGTTCGCATTGCTAAGGTACCCTTAAGATAGTGAGTGCGAGTATTGCACCCAAAAAATTTCGGCTGCAATTCTACCAAGTGTGAAGAATATAGATAATGCAAAGGTGAATTTTAGATGACATCGAAATATCAAGTCAACATGGCGAACTGTTACGGGATCTCTTCATTGAGCCATGAGTTCACCTTTGAGAACAACAATATGCCAATCGCGATCTATGCCCCTAATGGGTTGATGAAGACGTCCTTTGCGCGTTCCTTCAAGGACTATTCATCAAAAAAATCTCCCAGAGATTTGGTGTATACAGAGAAAGTTTCAACTTTTCAGGTTTTAGATCAGGATGGCGTCGAGATTGTTAACGATGCGGTGTTTGTAGTAGATTCAATCAACGAAAAATACGCTTCTTCAAAAATGTCTACGTTGCTGGCCAGCGAGGATCTCAAAGCCGAGTATGACGAGGTTTTTAACGCGGTAGGTGAGAAGCGTGATGCGCTCTTGAAGTTACTTAAACGAAAAGTTGGCGTCACAAAGGGGATCGAACAAATGTTCACCTCTTCCATAGGGTTTCCTGAAAGTGAATTTCTTACAGCTTTGGGCACTGTGGAACGCGAAGTTAAAAAAGATTCCCACATCCAGTTCTGTGATGTTTCATACAAAGTATTGTTCGATCCGAAGGTTATAGAACTTTTGTCAGATGAAGAGATGAAAGGGCTTATTGTTCAATACTCTGAAGTTTATGACAAACTTCTCGATGAATCCCACTTCTTCAAGCGAGGTGTATTTAACCACACCAACGCGGGCCAGGTTGCGAAGAACCTCAAAGATAATGGATGGTTCAAAGGCGGGCATACGGTAAGCCTGAAGACCAACGAGGGTGAGCTTACAATATCCGACGAGGGTGAGCTCGGAGAATATATCGAAGCGGAAAAAGAACGCATTCTTAGTGACCAAACTTTGGGCGAGATGTTTGCAAAAGTTGATGGAAAATTGAACAATAAGGCGCTCCAAAATTTTCGGGACCACTTGCTTGATCATCCTTATCTTGTACCTGAACTTCAAGATATCGATGCTTTGAAGAGAAGAGTATGGATCGCCTATTTGACCACGATGAAATCTGAGTATGTGGGCCTTTTGGAAGAGTATGATTCCAGCCTGGAGAAGTTAAAGGGAATTATAGCAAAGGCAGATGCAGAGCTTACGCTATGGGAAGATGTTATCAACACTTTTAACAGTCGTTTCTGGGTGCCGTTCAAAGTAAAGGTGAAGAACAAAGCAGATGCAGTTCTGGGTATCGAGGGGCCACAAATTGAATTTGAATTCCGAGATACTGGCGGCGAACCGAATAAGCGAATTTCATCTGAAGAACTCTCACAAGTCCTCAGCAACGGAGAGCGCAGAGCACTTTACATTCTGAATATCATATTCGAAGTTGAAGCACTTCGAAGAGCAACGCATGAAACACTTTTGATCGTAGATGACATCGCCGACTCATTTGATTACAAAAACAAGTATGCGATAATCGAATATCTGAAAGATATTAGCCGCAGTGATCATTTTCACTTACTGGTTTTGACGCATAATTTTGATTTTTACCGGACTGTCAAAGGTCGGCTGGGCATCTATAGGCCGAACAAACTAATCGCTGGTCGATTTGAAAACAAAATTACCTTGCAGGGCGATACGATGGGGGACAATCCTATCGAAAGTTGGACGAGCACTCTTGATGAACCCAAATCTATGGTTGGCTGCATTCCCTTTGTTCGAAACCTGGCAGAATATAGTGGTGACAAGGAAACGTTCGCAACCCTGACCAATCTTCTGCACGTCAAAGAAACATCAGATTCCGTTACCTTTGATGACTTGCGTAAGGTTTTTGGAAACGTACTGTCGGAAGACATGATGAAAAAATGTCATGGGAGTGATTGTTCTGTCTTGGCCGAGGTAAGTAATATGTGCGCCAAAATTGTTGCCTCGCCGCTTGATGAGGTATCGCTGCTGGACAAAGTTGTCTTATCTATGGGCATACGGCTTCACACTGAGCGCTTCATTATCGAGAAAATAGCGGACCAAGGTTTTGTGGACGGCCTACGAGGTAATCAAACCAGCAAATTGATAAGAAGGTTCCGTCGAGATAACGCTGATCAGGACACCCACTTACTGTTAGAGCAAGTCTTGTTAATGACGCCAGAGAACATTCATATGAATTCCTTCATGTTCGAACCTATTCTGGATATGTCCCCTCATCATTTACACGGCCTTTACAATCAGATTATGGCCATGAAGTAACGCGCCCGCACAAACAGCATGTGTTCTACCGATAATCATTCTTTCGGTAAACCGACTAAAGCGGTTGAAGGGGCACCAAAGGTGCGGCTGCTGCACAGGCAGGTTATGATTATCAACTCGAAGTCTCTATCCTCGCCGCATTGCGGCTTCGCTTGATATCCCAAGCAACAAGCCGACTTGTCCTCGAGCCAGCGATGACGAAGATTTCGAAACAGACCTTGCGCACGAGACACCAGGCCGTGTGCAATCAAGTGCGATGAAGGCGGGTGGATACAAGCTCGTGGTCCAGTCCAAGCTGCGCACCGGCGAACCTTGGTTGTTCGCGGAATTCGGTGCGCTCCTAAAACACGCCAATCAGCGCGGAAAAAATCTTGGGTAAACTTGAGACGCCATTTGGGTTCGTCATTATAGAATTTACTTATTTGCTTTCAAAGGGTGAAGTGCACAGGTTCGCCGAACTAAGTGCTTGAAAGTAGGTAAACAATGCAATCCCACCGCATTCGCCACCCCGTATTTTTCCTGCATTTTTTCAATGACTTAAACGCATATTGGCGAACCTACCAAAGGGGTTCGCCAATACACTGTTCTATGATCGTTCTATTTTAGCTTCTCAATGGCACCATCGGCTAAAACTGGGCGATTAGCATCCATTGTGTAGCGGGTCACTTCTGCAAGCGTCAAATGCCCGGTGACGGCCATGATCTCATGAGGAGACGCGCCCGCTTCGGCCAGCCGTCTTGCAATTGCTTTCCTGAGCCCGTGAGAGGAACAGTTCGGAAGGCCCGCTTCATTACACCACTCGCGCATCATGTTTCCCAGCCCGTTTGGAGAGCGACTTTTTCCATTTTTTGTCTCGAGAAATGTGAAGGCATTTTTCGGACAGATATCAAGCACAGCACGAAGCTCAGGATGGATAGGAATGTCTATTAGAACACCCCCATCATCCTCAGTTTTCTGCCGTCTGTAACTGATCCGGCCTGCTTGAATATTCCCCTTCCCAAGTTTCACTGCATCTGCTCTCGCGGCTCCAGTAAACAACATCAATGTCATTGCGGTATGTGCCAGTGTGCCAAGGCTGTACTTTGCGTAAAACTTGTCAATTTCCTCTTCCGACCAAGTATGAAAGCCCTTCGATCGCACTTTCAAAGGCTTTATTGTCAATATTGGATTTTCCTTCCTCCATTCGAGGTCGACGGCGAGGTCCAACAGAGCTTTCAGCCTATCCCGCAGATTGTTCGCGGCCGCAGGTGTCTCGCTTTTTGCTGCAAATATTGCCTTGAGGTGGCGACGTTCAAGTTTGACAGCACTCTTGTCCCCGTGCTCCTCCCGAAACCGCTCCAACATATTGCGATAGGTCGTTTTGGTACTGCTCTTGAGGCCCAGAAAATCCGCCGTTTGGTAGTATTTAGCTATGAGATCCGAAAATGATCTGGGGACAGCTTTTCCGCTACCAGCACCTGACGGAGACCGAAGCCCTGTCACTGCGTCCTCATAGCGTCTGACAAATTCTGGCGACCCGTACTCTGGCCCCAACTCAGCAGAGAAATTCTTTTTCCGAAACCGCCATCGGCGTTTTCCATGGCGATCCTTGTACGGCGTCGCACCTGGAAATTCCTTTTTGTAGCGCCCAGTCATGCGTTGCAGCACCCGGGAAAAAAGTTTGTTTTGATGTGGTAGTTTTTTCTGGTGAAATCCAACAAGTCGCGCTCAGGGCGGTTCGTCAAACCTTGGAATTTCCATTTAAGTGTAAACACCCAAAAATTGCCGGTTCGCCAACTTAAGTATTTGAATTTATTCGAACGGTTTAGTCCCTTCGTCTCCGCCATCAACCTCGATTTTGCGTTAAGGACTGACGACCCCTTTGGGGGCAACCGACGGCGTGCCGAGCGGGCTGGGCGTCGCTTTCGCTTCGAATTTGGCTTGTCGAAGAGCTCTATCTCACCGTGCGTCGCCTAATAGAAGGCGCCAAAAAATCCGCCTCTCTGCAATGCGGTGGCTTACCGAAGCCGCTAGTGCAAGGTCGCTGGTTGTGCTTGGAAATGCTCTTGTTTGCCGCCCGTGCGTGGAGGTCGCACAAGACACATCTGTTTCAGAGCGAGCCCAAATTCCGTCGCGAGGGACGTCAGCAGCGGGGCGACGTCAGGCCGGACCAGTAGCGTCGCGATCAGCATCGCGTCGTCCTTGTCACCCACAACGGCAGTTCCGATGAAATTGGCGAAACAGGATTCGTCGGATCCAAGGCATTTGCAATCGACGGCATGCCGCATCAGTGGTCTACGTCCATGTTGTGTGCACAGGCTGCATAGATCTTCAAACGATTTCAGCGCTTTACGTCCCCGATCAGGGCCAAGTCGGGACGCAAAATCGTGCCAAACCTGCGCCTGACTATCCGGACCATCGCACCACAGCCGCAGATACATCACGGATGCAGCTTCGATATCCTCAAGTTCCGTAATGAAACCGACAGCCGCGCCACCACGTTTTTCCTGTGCGCTTGTCATTTGGTCAGGATCAACTTGCCGGCCCGCGTGATCCGCAGGGTGTAGGTTTGATCCCCTAGCACGATGTGGGCTTGGCCGACGTCCTTTGTCAGGTCTTCCGCCGCATAGGTTGGTAAAGTGGTGGCGACGGGTGTGCCTGTCTCTTTTGCGATTGGAAGTGACATCATGACAGACTTCCTTTGGTTTCAGCTGCGGTCCATTTGCGATGTTTCATCAAGCCGTCCTCACATGGTTTACGTGTCGGGCTTCCCTGCAAAGGATTCGGGTGGCTTGACTGATACAATACCTGACTGAATCAGTAGGATATGTCAATCCGGGAAAGCAAGACGGTGGCTGTGGTCCGCCTAGCCGAAGTTTCGCTTACGATTTCGGGCTAAAAATCCGCGCGGCGAGAGGCGCGCCAAGGATCACCACAACAATCCGCAAAACATGGTGGGCGATCACAAAAGCCATATCCGCGCCTGCGATCAAAGCTAACACTGTCATCTCTGCCTGACCGCCCGGTGCGAAGGCCAGCAGCGTTTCCATTGGGGGGGCGAGGTGAAAGATATGGATCGCCTCTACAAATAGCCCTGCGAGCACTAGCAAAATCACACAAAACCCAAGTGCGGCTAACACGTCGCGGCGCAGTTCTTCGCCGGTCACGCCTGCGTATTTTGTACCAACCGTCATTCCGATAAAGAATTGCGCCATCCAGATCGCCTCTGCTGGCGGGCGGAATTGCAAGATGCCGGATAGTGCAAGGATGGCCGCCAAGATCATTGGTCCAAGGATCGACGCACCAAACAGTCCTACGAATTTGGCAATTTGCCAGCCCGCAATGCCACAGACGGCCATTAAAACCATTTGCGACAGGGGGAGGGTTGTTGCCGACACGCCGGGAGGATTGTCAAAATCGACGCTCCAATAACCTTTCAGGATGAATGGAAGTGCAACCACGATGACCAGCACCCGTGTCGCATGAATAAGGGACAATGCGCGGACATCGCCGCCCGCTTCTTCGCCAAACAGCAGCATGTCCTGTAGACCACCGGGCATGGCGCTGTAATAGCTGGTCGCGAAATCAAAGCCCCACAGTTTTTGGAAATAGGGGACGCCAAGCAGCCCGATCATGAAGATCATAAATGGGACAAGGATCAGGGTGGTCCACATGCTGGCCATGCTTACGACAAGCGCCCATGTGAACGTGGCCCCAACAGCGACCCCCAGTATTGTGCGCATGAGGTTGTTCACCACAGGCATGCCGCGCATTTCGACGCCGATCAGGGCCGCGATCAAGCACGCAAATATCGGGCCAAGCAACCAAGGGAGCGGTAGGTTCAGGTACAATGACGCGGCCACGCCAGCCCCTGCAATCAGGTATGTGCGAAGAATTGCAATCATTGGTTCATCACCGCCAATCGATGACGCAGCGATGTTTGCAGGTGTGTGGCCGCAGCGGCACCTGCGGCGTCGCTGTCGCCTTTGGAAATTGCTGTGATGATCTGGGTGTGTTGTTCGACGACGGTTTCGATCCGCGCCGCATCCGCCAGTGTTGTTGGACCCAGCAACAATAGCGCATTGTTCAAGGCGCGTGCGGATTCCAGCAAAAACCTGTTACGCGCGGACAAATAGATCGACTGGTGGAGGCGCTGGTTGATTGCTGCAGCTTTTGACGGATCCTTCACGGTTTCGGCCATCTGATCGTTCAACGCTGTCAGCGCGTCGACCTCTGCTTCAATCGCATGTTTGGCCGCCAATTCTGCCGCGGTGCGTTCCAGCACCAGCCGCATTTCGTATAGTTCCACGACCTCTGTCTGCCCCAATTCACGTATGACGGCACCGACACGTGGGCGGTGTTCGATGATGCGTTCCGCCTCTAGGCGCCGCAATGCTTCGCGAACGGGCGTGCGTGACAACGAAAAACGGTCCGCGATTTCGACTTCGCGCAGCCTATCGCCGGGGCGATATTCACCCTGTTTGATCGCATCCATCAGTCGACTGAACGCGACGCTGCCTTGAGATTGGTCGGTGGTCTCGGGAGAGGTCATCGGAAGCTCGCGTATTGTATCCACGTGGATGCAATACGCGAAAGCTACCCAAAATGTCAAAGCGATTATTGTCCGGCGTCGCCGTCGTGTTTTGCCAGCCACGCGAGTATTGCCCGATTGGTTTCATCCGGCATCTCTTGTTGAATCCAATGTCCGCAATCAAGGCTGACGACATCAACATTAGGCACGAACTTTGTCAGGCTTGGGGATTTTGGGATCATGTCGCGGTCACCGTAGATCATGAGGGCGGGTAGGGTGATGACGGGGCCCACCTTGGCCAGAATTTCCCAGTTGCGATCAAGATTTCTGTACCAGTTAATGCTGCCCGTGAAACCGGATTGATCGAACGCAGACGCAAAAACGTCCAAATCTTGATCGGTCATCACAGGTTCGCCAAGCGGCGCGTCTGCCTTGGCCAGATTGATCATCATCATGCCCGGTTCCGGCGACGTTGCAGGTACGTTCTTGCGATACAGATTGCGCAGGAACCGTTTTGGGTTGGCATCCAACACTGCGTCCGCAACACCCGGTTGCCGATTGAAGTGTACGAAATAATTGTCTGGTCCAAAGATGTCTTCCATGAACGCAATCCATGGTTTTTCGGTACGTTCTTGATAGGGCAATGCAAGGTTAATGATCTTGCTCACACGTTTGGGGTGCAGCATGGCCAGCCCCCACACAACGTTTGCCCCCCAATCATGACCCACAAAGATCGCGTCGTCGTAGCCGTAGTGATCCAGCAGCGCCGCCAGATCGCTGGTCAAATGCGTTAAGTCGTAATCTGTGACAGTCTCTGGTCGGGATGAACGCCCGTAACCCCGTTGGTTGGGCACGATGACATGATAACCAACCGCTACGAGGGCCGGAATTTGATTGCGCCACGAATACGCATGTTCGGGCCAGCCATGACACAGCACAATCGGACGACCAGCGTTTTCTTCTCCCGATTCAAACACTTCAAGCGTGATACCATTGACGTCGATCAAGGTAGGCTCTGGAAAGTTGGTAGCATCAAACACGGCGTATTCTCCTTTTTTACATGTTTGATCGGTCTCTAATCTGTAATGGTGCCAAAAAATGTCACTATTGTGCGTTAGGCTACCGAAATGAATTCACGTCAGAGACAAGCCGAGATTGTGCGCAGCCTACGGCGCAATGGAACGTCAACGATTGGCGATTTGGCCATGCAGGTCGACGCGTCGCGGCGCACGATCCTGCGGGATATCTCAGCGCTACGCGACGAAGGATTTGTTATTCACTCTGAACCGGGGCGGGGCGGTGGTCTGCAACTTGATCCACAGTCGGTGCAGACGTCTGCGCGGTTATCGGTGGCAGAGGTTTTCGCGCTTCTGATCAGTGTAGCGTCAATGCGAGCAGCTGGAAATCTGCCGTTTGCGGGTTTGGCCGATGCAGGATTGGCGAAGATTGAAAGGGCGCTACCATCCGAAAAAATTAAGGATCTCCGCAGGTTTCTGGATTGCCTGTACGTCGGTCAGCTGGCCCCGCAGGTCGATATATCTGACTTGGGCACAATGGACGACGCCCTGCTGCCTGCATTTGAAACGGCTTTTCTTGAACTGCGGCATCTTCGGTTCGGGTACCGCGACGCAAAGGGCAACGTGTCAACGCGCGAGGTTGAACCGCAAGCGATGCTGATCTTGTCGCCGGTCTGGTATTTGGTTGCGTGGGACCCCGCGCGTTCCGATTTCCGTCATTTTCGCATGGATCGCATCAGCCAGCCTCAGGTCGTTGAAGGCGCGACATTCCGGCGCCGTCACGTGCCGTTCGATGATACTGTCCGTCCGGTCCAAAGCCATGGTGGCTAACGCGTTCTAACGGACTAAAATCGTCGGCGGTGCAGCGTTCAGCTGATCAATGGCGAACCCTGCGGCGGCTTTGTATTTGGCCATGAAATCGGCCCGTTCCTGTTTCGGAATAACGGTATCGATATCGTCAAAAACCCCGCCGCACCGATCATTGAGGATGTTCAGCAATCCAAAAGGACCTGCGCCACGGTTGCGCAGAACCAGCTCGGATATCGGGCTGCACAATTGGTCGTCAAAGTTAGTCAGCGCGTCTGACGTCACGCCGTGCTTTTGCAGCGCAGCCCCAAGGACACGGGCATCCACGATGGCTTGGCTCGCGCCATTTGATCCGGTCGGATACATGGCGTGCGCGGCATCGCCGATCAACGCAACCGATCCATCGACCCAAGTTGCAACGGGGTCGCGGTCGATCATCGGGTTTTCATACGCGCAGTCGGCCTGCGCAAGCATCGCTGGGACATCAAGCCAGTCATATCGGAATTCGTCAAAGTGATGAACAAAGTCGTCGACGCTGGCAGGACGGAACCAGTTCTGATGATGCCACCCGCCATCGGTGTCCATAGTGACCTCTGCGATCCAGTTGATCAGGGCCAATCCATCGGCATCCGGTTGCGAAATCGGATACATCACCATGCGCTGACGGTGTGTGCCAAGCCCGACAAAGGACGATCCAGTCCGCCAAGGTTTGGCGCGCACTGTGCCACGCCACATCACGGCACCGCCCCAATGGATCGGCGGCTGGTCAGGGTGCATCTGGGCGCGCACGGCCGAATGTATCCCGTCTGCACCGATAAGAATCCGACCGTCTATGGTCGTGCCGTCCGACAAATGAACCGCGACGCTGGCAGGTTTGTTGTCATAGCCGGTGACTTTTGTGCCCAGTATGACGGCGTTCTCGCCAATCCGTTCGATGACTTTCTGGTACAAAATCATGTGGAAAGCGCCACGATGGACCGCATATTGCGGCCAAAGGTAACCGGCATCTGTTCCGCGTGGTTCCGCGTACACTTCTTTACCGTTCAGCCCAACCAGCGCCCATTCTTTGGCTGCGATACCGACGCCGTCCAGATCATCAGCCGTTATGCCAAGATCGAATAGTTCGCGCACAGCATTGGGTTGAATGTTAATTCCAACACCCATCGGGCGCATTTCTTTCGCGGCTTCGATGATTGTGCAAGGAACACCGATCTGGTGCAGCGTTAACGCAAGCGCAAGCCCGCCAATTCCTGCGCCCGCGATCATCACGTGGTCTGACACTGCAATATTCCTCACCCTGACGCTGCGCAGCAAACGGCTCGCAGTTGCACAGTGCTGATATATCATCAGCTAAGCAAGATCGGGTCGTCAGATGCGGATGTCATCTTCGGTCATGGCAAGCGCACGTGCAAAGGCATCATCCTTGTTTTCCCGAATGTCTTTTAAGAGCATTAACATTGATCGTATCCAAATGGAGACGGGTTAGGTTGTTGACAGAATGCCGGACAAAGGTATCCATACGTCGCTAACCCAAAGGGGGGACCTTTCGCTGTGGTCGAGAACGACGCGTTTGCGAATTTAAAGAGTGACGTTATCCTTACGGGCACGGTACAGCAGTCGATTGAACGACTGACCGGATTCTTCGAGGTTGATTTCGTTACGCTTCATTTGTTTCGTGGCGGTATTGATGCCACGAACAGCCCCTTCGTCCGCACCAATTATCCTGATGCTTGGGTCAGCCAGTATTTGCTGAACGACTACGTCCGTATTGATCCGGTCCTTCAGCATGCGCAAAACCACGAAGAACCGTTTTGCTGGTCTGAAATCGCCTTGGGTGTCCAACAATTGCAAATGATGGAAAAGGCCATTGCAGCGGGCGTTGGCCAGACTGGTTTCACCGTCACGCATGTTGATAGTATCGGCCGTCGCAGCATGTTGTCGTTCAACGCCAAAGCGGCGAAAGGTGGCGGAACGTGGAAACCGTTCTTGAAAGAATACGGCGAACGCCTGCAAGGCCTTGGCGCAGACATGCACCTGAAATCGCTGGCCGAACTCTATGGTGAAAATGAAGAACTGCCCCAACTGTCGCGGCGCGAAAGCGAATGCCTCAAATGGACCGCAGAGGGTAAAACCCACACAGAGATTGCGATCATTCTTGGCCTGTCCGACCATACAGTTCGCGGCTACCTGAAGGATGCCCGCGCCAAATTGGACAGTGTTTCGCTGGCCCAAGCAGTCGCAAAAGCATCTTCCATGGGCTTGATCTAATCTAGGTATCAACGACGCGGTGACGATTAGGCGCAGCCACAGATGATGTCTGTGCCGGCACGGGCGTTTTCACCGACGGTGGCATAGCCGTCGCGTATCCACCAATCGAGCCCGCCCATCAGTTCTCTGACTTGGAAACCAAGTGTCAGAAGCTTCAGCGCGGTCTTGGTGGACGCGTTGCAGCCGATTCCGTCGCAGTAGCAGACGTAGACTTTGGACTTGTCCAGATAGGCCGTGGATTGGACACAGATTTCGCGGTGCGGCAGGTTAATCGCACCTGGAATAGCTTCTTTCGCAAAAGCCGCCGCAGACCGGCCATCAACAACCACAAGGTTGGTGTCCACATCTTGTAGGGCTTCATAGGTATCCCAAGAATCGAATTCGTAAGAGAGCTTCTTTTGGTAGTGAAGCAGTTGATCCATATCCATGCCGTGTTCCTTTGTTTCTGTCTGCTGCCGCAATGGGCATTGACCGTGTTGCCCTTAAGCTAGGGGAATCTGCGTCTTCCATATATTCATCCGAAATGGACGCCCGATCGTAGCCCCTCAATTGAGGGGGGTGGCTCTCAGGGACCCGTCAATAAAGGTTGGACACGCGAAAGAGCTGGAAAATGCCCCGTAATTGGGCAATCTTGAAACTGTTCTGACCTCAAAGAGCACTGATTGATCGAAAGACACAGACTATGAGTATGACACTTGCATCCTCTCCTGCACCCGCTCACCCCGATTGGACCGCATTGACGACCGAAGCCGCAGCTTTGATCGAAAGCGAACCCACATTGGCTGAACTTGTCCGGTCCTATTTCCCCGAAGACGGCACATTTTCGTTGGCGCTATGCAGTTTGCTAGCCGATAGTTTGCAGGCCCCGTCAGTTGGAAAGGACGTCTTGGAAAGCCTCTTTCAAGATGTTCTCGCAGCAGAAGCAGGAATTGCACAGGCCGCATTGGTTGATCTCCAAGCGATCCGCAGCCGCGACCCGTCTTGCCCGTCCTACCTTCACGCATTTCTGAACCTGAAAGGGTTTCAAGCCTTACAGGCCCACCGTATTGCGCATCACCTCTTGAGCGTTGATCGGAACGAAATGGCGGTTTGGCTGTCCAATCGCGTATCTGTCGTGACTGGGGCTGACATTCACCCTGCAGCGAATATCGGCGAAGGCGTGATGTTTGACCATGGATCGGGCGTTGTGATCGGTGAAACGGCTGTCGTCGAAAATAACGTCTCTATTCTCCAAAACGTCACACTCGGCGGGACTGGCAAAGTTGGCGGCGATCGTCATCCCAAAGTGCGCTTTGGCGTGATGATCGGGGCAGGGGCCAAGATCATAGGAAACATCGAAATTGGCGCGAATAGTAAAGTCGCAGCTGGCAGCGTCGTACTGAAAGATGTCCCGCCCAATTGCACGGTCGCGGGCATCCCTGCGCAGGTTGTACGCATCCATGATGCTCGAACAGTGCCGTCCGAGATGATGGATCAATCGCTGTAGCAATTGCGCCCAATGCGATTTTACCAGCGCCTGCATCAGATGGTGCAGGCGTTTTTCGATCAAGTAGTCAATTTTTTATAGGCGCCAGAGATGGGCGGCATGCAGCATGTGAACGCGCCACATGTCCCGAATCGACTTGTTATTATGGGGCGAACGACGGGCGCTTCGTGGTCGGAAATGTGTCTGCCTAAGATGTCCGCACATCGCGAACATCATAAAACTGTCTAGTTTGTCGATTTCGTATGAGTGATTGCAGGAATAATATTTGGGCGGCGGACGTAGCCTATGCAAACGTTAGGGACGGATAAAATCCAAACTGTGATTTCTGGGAGGAACACATGAAATCTTTGATGAATACGGCTTTAGGGCTGTCTTTGGTTGTTGCGACGTCATCTGTTGCGGTTGCTGATGGGCACGCGCAGGAATTGACGATTGCGATTGTGAACAACGGTCACATGATCAACATGCAGAAGGTTGCGGAAGCTTACACTGAGGAAACTGGTGTTGCTTTGAACTGGGTGTCTTTGGAAGAAGGCGTTCTGCGCGAGCAGGTGACTTCTGATACGGCAACTGGTGGTGGTCAGTACGACATCATCAACATCGGCATGCAGGAAGCGCCGATTTGGGGTGCTGCTGGTTGGATCGAACCGCTTGAGTTCGGCGCTGACTACGACGTTGACGACATGCTGCCAGCGATGCGCAATGGTCTGTCTGCGGACGGCACATTGTATGCGGCACCGTTCTACGGTGAATCTTCTATGGTGATGTACCGTAAAGACCTGACAGACGCTGCTGGCGTAACAATCGCTGACAACGACAGCTGGGACAACGTGAAGGCGGCTGCTGCTGCGATGCACGATCCAGACAACGGCGTTTACGGTGCATGTTTGCGCGGTAAGCCGGGTTGGGGTGACAACATGGCGTTCGTCACAACAATGGTGAACTCTTTCGGTGGTGCATGGTTCGACGCGGACATGAAGCCAGCGCTTGATTCCGACGAATGGAATGCAGCTGTCAACTTCTACGTTGATCTGCTGGGTACATACGGCCCTCCAGGTTCTGAAGGGAACTCCTTCAACGAGATCCTCGCTTTGTACAACGAAGGCAAGTGTGGTCTGTGGATTGACGCGACAATCGCGGCTTCTTTCCTTGAAGTAGACGGTGTTGCTTACGCGCAGTCTCCGAATGCTGGTAACCCAGTGGGCGCGAACTGGTTGTGGGCATGGGCGATGGCTGTACCTGCGGGCACAGAAAACGCGGATGAAGCCAAAGCATTCATCGAATGGGCGACATCAAAAGCGTACATCGAAGCTGTCGGTAACCACCCAGACTTTGGTTGGGGTTCTGTTCCAACAGGCACACGTACATCCACATATGCGATCCCTGAGTTCCAGGCAGCTGCTGCATTTGCAGACGCTGAATTGGCAGCGATCAATTCTGCGGCGCCAGAAGCCACAGACATCAAGCCATATGTTGGTGTTCAGTTTGCAGCGATCCCTGAGTTCCCAGAAGTGGGTACAGCAGTTGCACAAGAAATCGCAGCGGCCCTGTCTGGTGCGAAATCTGTAGAAGACGCACTTGCAGCAGCACAGTCTGCAGCAGACGCAATCATGTCTGAAGCGGGTTACTACTAACCCTTTCGGCTGAAATAGGATGGGCCCGGCTGAGGTCGGGCCCAGACCTTAAGAGACGTTTACCACCTGTATTTATTGACCATTTTGCTTTGATGCGACGCCCGCGTGTGCTGTGGCGCTGCGCGCTCAATGATCATCTGTTTTTGCGAATTGCCCCAACCTGCCTGCATCGATCTGTCCACCTCTCGCTGTCCGCCCCGATCTGCTTGCACTGTCTTGACTGAAACCCTGCCCCAAAAGGTGACCCGAGCTATGTCTACGAAAAGAACGCTCCCCCGGATCTTACAAACGCCAGCTGTTTTGCTGTTGCTGGTATGGATGTTGGTCCCGCTGAGCATGACGCTTTACTTCTCGTTTATCCGGTATGTGCTGAACTCGACGATCCGGCCGGAATGGACGACACCGGCGCTCAGTAACTGGCGGGGCTTCGGGAACTATCAGTATGTTCTGAATGCCAAGGATTTTTGGTTTGCGATCCAGAACTCTGTGCTGATCGTGTCCAGCATTTTGGTGCTGACGGTTGTTTTGGGTCTTGGGATTGCGGTTTTGGTGAACCGGAACTTCCCGGGGCGCGGGATTGTCCGTGTTTTGCTGATCTCGCCGTTCTTTGTGATGCCAGCGGTGAACGGGGTGTTGTGGATCAACATGATTTTGGACCCTGTGTTGGGTTTGCAGGGGATTGCTGTTGGCGGGATCAACAACATGATCGACGGGTTGCGTGACTTCCCGGTGTTGGGTTGGTTCTTTAACCTGTGGCCTGTGTTGGAACCGATCTCTTTCCGCGCCACACAGACCTCTGCTTATGCGGTCATTATGATGGTGACGTGGCAGTGGACTCCTTTTGCGGTGTTGATCTTTATGACGTCGTTGCAGTCCGAGGATGAAAGCCAGAAAGAAGCGGCGACGCTTGATGGGGCGTCTGCGTGGTCGCAGTTCATCAACCTGACGGTGCCGCATCTGGGGCGTCCGATTGCGATTGTTGTGATGATCCAGTCGATCTTCCACCTGTCACTTTATGCGGAAATCGAGATTGTCAGCCGCGGGAACGGCAACAAAAACCTGCCTTATCTGATTGGTGAGTTCACCTCGAACAACATCGGTGCGGCAAGTGCGACAGGTATCTTCGCGGTCATTCTGGCCAATATTATCGCCATCTTCTTGCTGCGCATGGTCGGCAAGACGTTGATGGACTAGGAGAAAAGACAATGGCTACCGTTTCTCAGACCTCGAAATTTAGCAAGATCGCATGGCCTGTTGTGGCTTGGATCGTGGCGCTGATCTTCTTCTTCCCGATTTTTTGGTTGGTGTTCACCAGCTTTAAGACGGACGCGGATGCAGTGAAGCCTGAATTCCTGTTCAAGTTCACGCCGACGTTGGAAAACTACACCAACATGACGGAGAACTATGATTACTGGCGCTTTGCGACCAATTCGGTGATCACGTCGACCTTTGCGACTTTGTTTGCGCTGGTGGTGGGTGTGCCTGCGGCCTATGCGATGGCGTTTGATCCAAGCCGTCACACCAAGGACATTCTGATGTGGATGTTGTCGACCAAGATGTTGCCAGCGGCGGCTGTTTTGTACCCGATGACCTTCCTGACGAAGAACATGCTGGGCATCTTTGACACGCACTTTCTGGTCATCTTGGTGTTGTGCCTGATCAACCTGCCGATCGTGATCTGGATGTTGTTCACCTACTTCAAGGAGATCCCGAAAGAGATCATCGAAGCGGGCAAGATGGACGGTGTGAGCACATGGGGCGAAATCAAGGATATCCTTATTCCGCTGGCGTGGGGTGGCATTGCATCGACCGCACTGCTGACTTTCATCTTCTGCTGGAACGAAGCCTATTGGACGGTCCGTTTGACCACGATTGATGCGGCGACTTTGTCGAAGCTGATTGAAGGCAACCGCGCACCAGAAGGTCTGTTCTTTGGACGTCTGTCGGCAGTATCGACAGCGGCTGTGGCCCCGATCATTGTGTTGGGCTGGTTCTGTCAGAAACAGCTGGTGCAGGGTCTGACCTTTGGTGCGGTGAAGTAAGGCGGCTGGCGGCGTCTGATCGCAAGATGCCGCCACGCGACCGGGCTGGAAAAAAGAGATAAATCATGTCGATAATGGTTCCAAAAATTGAGTTAGTCGATCGGACCACACGGTCGATCCGCTATCTTGAACATGGATGGCCTACGGATTTGTGTCGGTGGCATGCCCATGAAGAATACGAATTGCATCTGGTTGTGGCGACACGCGGCAAGGCGTTTGTGGGCGATTACATCGGTGATTTTGAAGCGGGTGATCTGTTCCTGACGGGGCCGAACCTGCCGCATAACTGGATCACGGATAAGGTCTGGACCGAACCTGTGGCGACCCGCGATATGCTGGTGCAGTTCAGCCATGAAAGCTTTGAAAAACTGGCCGAAGGGTTCCCCGAATTTGGCGAGGTCCGCAAGATGCTGACGCTGGCCCAGTCTGGCGTGCAATTTGAAGGGTTCAATCCGACCTTTGCGCGCGGTCACATGGAGTCGATCCGTAATAACGAAGGTCCTGAGCGTATTCTGGCGTTCATCCGGTTCCTTGTGCGGTTGAATGAGCATGCGGAAAAGAAGGTCCTGTCGGTGTCCAAGCTGGTGCAGGTTCAGGGCGGCAGTAAACACGCGCGGATCGGGGCTGTGGTGGATCACATCGTGGCCAACTTCAAAGACGATTTTAGCGTGGGGGATGCGGCTGAAATGGCGGGGATGACCCAAGCCACCTTCGCGCGCAATTTTACATCTGTGACGGGCCACAAGTTCGTTGAATTCCTGACGTCTGTGCGCGTGGGCCAAGCCTGCAGCATGCTGTATGCGTCGGATGCGACGATCTCGGATATCAGCTTTGATGCGGGGTTCCGCAATCTGGCGAACTTCAACCGTCACTTTCTAAAGATGAAGGGCATGACCCCTTCAGAGTACCGCGATACAGCGCGCAAAGACTTGTCTAAACCAATGGAGACCACATCATGAATAGCGCAGTTCTGCACCCAATCGGGGCGACGGGATATGACCGCGCAGCCTGTGCTGTGGGTGTCGTGCATTTGGGGTTCGGGGCGTTCCATCGGGCGCATCAGGCGATGTATCTTGATGATTACATGGACAAGTCCGGTGATCTGAACTGGGGTATTGCGGCTGTGAACCTGCGCGGTGCGGAAGCAGGGTCTTTTGCGGCGGCCGCAGATGATGTGGCGCGCCACGACGGGTACTTTTTGAAATCCTATTCGCCGGACGGGCAGGTGGCGTTGCGCCGTGTGCGATCGCATGTGCATTTTGCAGACTGGAGCGCGGACCGGACAGCATCCGAGGCGTTGCTGGCGCGCGGTAGCGTACATCTGGTGACGATTACGGTCACCGAAAGCGGCTATTACACCGATCCGAATGGCAATCTGAACCGCGCGGATCCAGTCATTGCAGCTGAAATGGCGGGTGATCAGACGCAAAGCGTTTACGGGTATCTGCGGGCGGGTTTGCAGGCGCGGATGGATGCGGGCGGTGCCCCTTTGACCATCGCGTGTTGTGATAACATCCGCCAGAACGGCAAGATGTTGCACCGCAATCTGCTGGCCTATCTTGAGGCCTGTGGCGATGCGGTGTTGCACGCGTGGGTCGCGGACAACGTGGCGTTCCCCTGTTCGATGGTGGACCGGATCACGCCGCGCAGCACGGTTGAATTGGGCGTGGAACTGACCCAGTTGATCGGGTCAGAGGTCGCGTCACCGATCATGGCCGAAGATTTTATCCAGTGGGTTTTGCAAGACAAAGCCGCAGGGCCGATGCCAGATCTGGCGCAGGCGGGTGTGACCGTGACGCCGGATGTGGATCCTTACGAGGAAACCAAAATCCGGGTGCTGAACGGCGGCCATACGGCCTTGTGTTATCTGGCTGCGTTGGAAGGTGTTGAAACCTTTGATGCGGCGATGCGGGTGCCGCATTTGCACCGCCACTTCCGCGCCTTTGAAGCAGACGAAGTGTTGCCTGCGATCACCATTGATCTGCCGTTCTCGAAGGCGGATTATCTGGACCAGATCGACGCGCGGTTTAGCAACCAGGCGATTGGCGATACGGTGGCGCGGATCTGTGCGGATGGCATGGTGAAGTTCCCGATCTTTATCCGCCCCACGCTGGAAGGCTGCCTGAAACAAGGCATCTTGCCGAAAAACGCGATCCGTTCGATTGCCAGCTGGCATGTGTTTGCAACCCATGTGGCGGCGGGCAAAATCCCGTTCAAATATGTGGAACCCAGCTGGGACGATCTGTCTGCCATGCTGGGCACGGACGCCTTTATCACATCGCGCCAACTCTGGGGCGATCTTCCTGAAACTTACCCTGAATTTGCCGAAACCCTTCGGCACGACATCTCTGAATTGGAGCAAAAATGGCCGGTTTGACACTGCGCGACGTGCGTAAAAGCTATGGTGCCACGCAAGTAATGCATGGCGTTGATCTGGATATCGACCACGGCGAATTTGTCGTGTTTGTGGGTCCATCAGGCTGCGGGAAATCCACGCTGTTGCGGATGATCGCGGGTCTTGAGGAAATCACATCCGGGTCGGTGAAGATCGGTGATGTGGAAGTCAACGATGTGGCTGCGTCCAAGCGTGGCGTGGCGATGGTGTTCCAGACCTATGCGCTTTACCCGCATATGAGCGTGTATAAAAACATGGCCTTTGGTCTGAAGCAGGCCAAGACTGATCCGGCCGAGATTGACCGCCGCGTGAAAGCTGCCGCAGAAATCCTGCAGCTAGGTGATTATCTGGACCGGAGCCCGCGCAACCTGTCGGGTGGTCAGCGTCAGCGTGTGGCCATTGGCCGTGCGATTGTGCGTGATCCGGAAGTGTTCCTCTTTGACGAACCGCTGTCCAACCTTGATGCGGCCCTGCGCGTGCAAACACGTCTGGAAATTGCGCGTCTGCATGAACGCCTTGGCAACACAATGATCTACGTGACCCACGATCAGGTCGAAGCGATGACGCTGGCCGACAAAATCGTTGTGCTGCGCGATGGCCGGATCGAACAGGTCGGATCACCGATTGATCTGTACGAACGCCCCGACAACGCCTTTGTGGCCCAGTTCATCGGTAGCCCGAAAATGAACTTCTTCGATGGTGCGGAACTAACCGACGGGGCAGCAGCCCACCTCGGCAAACCGGCTGACGCCAACGTGCAAGTCGGCCTGCGCCCCGAACACCTGACACCATCCGCAGAGAACGTCGTCGTCGAAGGCAAACTGGAACTGGTCGAAAACCTGGGCGAATACGCGCTCGTCCACCTGATCACAGCCGCAGGCACAGAGTTCATCGCCAAAACCGAAAAACCACCACACCAAGCCAAAGGCGAAACCATCGGCTTCACAATCAAACCAAACCTCGCACACGCCTTCGATAAAGCAACAGGTCTAAGAATTACGGGTTAATCCGTTTTGGGGCCGGTAAATGCCGGCCCCTACGCTCTTGCGCGTTCCCTGCGTGGATCAACAAAGGGGACGTCGCACACGGTTCCGGTCAGCCGTTTCATATGACCGCCCATTTGACCAATCTCGAGTAGCGTTCCGTTTTCAGCGTGCCCAGCGGAAATTCGGACCATTGCGATACCGGCTTCCAACGTTGGTGAATGGGTCGCCGATGTCACGATCCCGATCTGGCGTTCGCCCGCATAAATCGGTGCGCCATGTGGCGGCACATCGCGGCTGTCTAGGATCATGCCCTTCAGGACACGACGCGGATTTTCGGCATTTCGGACTAGCACTTCCCTACCAATGAAATCGTCCTTATTCAGATCAACGGCAAAGCCCAATCCGGCTTCAAACGCATCGACGTCTGGTGCGAATTCCGCACCTGCGGCCGCAAGACCCGCTTCGATCCGGATGATTTCAAGCGCATCACCGCCCATCGGTTTGATCCCATGTGCTTGTCCGGCCGCCATCACCGCATCCCACAAAGCGGGCGCATCCTTGGCGTCGCAGAACATCTCGTAGCCCAATTCACCGGTGTAGCCCGAGCGCGACAACATAAACGGTATCCCTTCGCGATCATGCAAACGGGCCATCGTCACGCCGAACCATTTCACGTCATCAAGCGCAGGAACTTGGGGTTGGGTAAAGACGATGTCGCGTAACACATCGCGGGACTTTGGTCCTTGCAGCGCGAGGTTGGGTAGCGATGACTGCATATCGTGGATGCGCACATCTAGGTCTTTGGCCTGTTCCAGCAAATGCCGCGCAGATTCTTCGTGTCCGCAACACCACCGGAAGGTTTGTGGTCCGATCCGGAACAGTGTGCCGTCATCAATCACCGCACCCTGTGCGTCACACATCAACGCGTAAGTGCCGCGCCAAAGTGCCAGCTTTGCGATGTTGCGGGTCATGCAGCGTTGCAAAAGCAGTTCGGCATCGGGTCCGAGGATATCGTATTTGCGCAGCCCGCTCATGTCTTGCAGCGTGCAGGCCTCGCGGCAGGCCCAATATTCTCCAATGGTGCCAATGCTGGGATAGCTTTGCGGCAGCCACAAGTTACGTGCAGGCGCATAGTTCTGGGTCAGTTTCGAGGTCGCCGGATGAAAAGCCGAATTCTGGCTTAGGGACATGCGTGCGTCTTCCTTTTCGCGGTGGGCAATGGCGCGTGGGATGGACGCGTCGGGTTCATAAATGCGGACATGAATATCCGTCGGGTTCCAGCCGTTGATGGGATCGACGTCATCGGGACAGGCTGTGGTGACACAAACCAGATCGTCCATCGCCTGCATCGCGACATAATCACCGGGACGCGACCAGGATTCTTCTGACTGGAACAGATTATCGCCGTGATCGATCCACGAATTGAAGAAAAAATTGATCGCAGGCCACGCGCTACGCCGTTCAACACCGTAAGGGTCCATGGCATCCGCGATATTGTCGCTGCAATTCACATGACCGGGGAACCCACGTTCCTCGTATCCACGTGCGGTGCAGGCCAGCCCAAATGTATCGTGCCGCCCAACGGTATCTTGGACGACATTCAACAGCGGACGCATGTCGCTATCGTAGAATTTGTCGAACAAGCCGGGGCCGGGGTAGGCGCTATGCACCATCGACCGCGTGACTGTGCTGTCGATCCGCTGCTCCATTCCGCGATCCAGACCCGCTGTCCGGAAGGCCATGAAATCGGAACATTGCTGGCCATCCACGTCGATGATTTGCACGGTTTCGCCTTTGTTTAGGCGGTACGCTTGGGCGGTGGCGCGCGAGACAGTGAATTCATCACGAATTTTACCAAGCGGGTCCGGCAGCAACATATTCGGCGCAGCGGCCTGTTTCAGGTTCACGCGAAACGCGCCAGTGCCCGCGCCTGCGACATGGTCATCGCTAGTCGTCGGATTGATCAACCAAAGGGTACAAGCCGCGCGGGCGGATAAAACGAGCAGCGGTTCATCGGACTGGATGGTGCAGGCTGGCAGGTTCTCGGCGTGTCCACCGTATGATGCGGCCCAACCCACAAACGGGGCAGAGGCGAAATCGGCCAAACCAACCGACCCGTTTTTCAAAAGCCCGAGCGCGGGTAGTGCGTCGTCGCCTGCGTCATCCACCGCGACCAGTCGCACGATAGGTGCGTTTTGCACCGATATTGTGTCGCCAGATTTGACTGTAGTTTTTGTGGCACTGCGCGGATGAACCGTCCAATTCAGCGCAGGGTGCGGTGCGGACATGCCCGGAAATCGGCGCCCTTTTGGGGTCGATATTCCGTTCTGAAAAGACGTGAGAAGGTTCACCAGAAACCCTGCCTCTTGGTCTGTTGCGCATTATGTGCGTAAGGCAAATGTAAGCGGTAGCAACTGGCCTTAGTCAAGTCACATTGATGGGGCCAGTTTGTGAACGCGGTCCGGTCAGGTGGATTTCGCCGCCCATGTTCTAAGAAAATGCGCGTCATACAGCGGCATCGGCATGACTTCGTCGCCGATGATTGTCGTCGCGGGTGATAAATGTCGCACGTTGCTTAATCGCGTCGCACATTTTTCACCTACGCCCAGTCCACCCGTGACAGGGCAACGTGCAATGATGTCGTCTGCAATCATTTGTTCGGTAAGCGGATCAAAGGTCGAATTTCGGCCGGACCCCGCGCAATTGATCACAAAGCCTGTGTCATAGCTGGACACATTGCCAGCGCGGTCCGTCGTCAAAACGCGCGCGCCATTTTCCGTCGTCTCAATCGCGCTGACACGTCCGCTGATCGTGCGCGTTGCGCCTTGATCCAGGAGGCGTTGAAAATCGAGGATCGTGTCACGCGTCCCGCCTCTGAACCAATGAAACAAGGTGCGCGGGACAAGGCGGGCTTCGTCGATGTCGGGTAGGAAAGTCGATAACGGATTGTCGATAAAATAGGCGCGGAACCCCGCCCGAATTTCGCGCATTTGATCACCTGCGGCGCGGGCCGTTTGCATCGCTTGCCAAACGTCATCCAAGAAATCCTGCGCGGTTTTGTGTCCCGACTTTAGTTTCGGTTGCGTCAAATAACGCGGCATGCGGGGGATCAAGGGGGCGGGAATAGAACCGTCTGATGAACAGGCGACAAACCGTAATTTGTCTTCAGCGACAACGGATTGGCACAACCGTAACGCATCCAGCATCGTGGCATTTGACCCAACGCAGAAAATCTCGGCACCTGCTTTGATGTGCTCTGCAATGCGGGCTTCGTTTCCGAAAAGGCTAGGGGCGCAGAACGGCCCGTCGTCCCCTTGCAGCCGTTGTGTTGATGGGCCGCCGGGGGCGATATCGACATAATCGGCTGTATATTCCGCGCCAGAATTGGTTGTGATTGTGATGGCGCCATCCACTTCGGCAATCGACACAGCCGTTTCTGCGACGAAATTGATGGTCACATCTTTGGCGCGTAAATCCGCGAAAACACGCGCCACGCGCTGTTCCATGTAATCGCCGTAGAAAGCCCGCGGAATGTTCAAGCCAAAGGTGTCCCCGCTTGCCAACAGCGGTGCTGCGGCCGCGATCCAATCCGGCCGGCGTCCTTCCATTTTGCCGCGGATCACGTCCCAATTCTGCGTGATCCATGCCGCAAAATCCGGATCAATGTCGTCTGCAGGCGAATTCAGCAGATAGGCATAGCGCCACTGCGTCTCTGCATCGTCGGCAGCATAGGCAACACCGCGCCCAAAGGCATGCACGTTCGGGCTGATGATGGTCAGGATCGATCCGTTTGGAAGATCACTCGTTTCAACAAACGCAGCTGCCGTAATACCATCACCCACAACAATCCGGTGAGAGGGACGGGTCAAAGGCGCGGCGTCGTTCATGTGGTGATGTCTCCGGTAAGCAGGCCGTGTATGTGCACGAATATGGGGCGAAAGACCACCCAAAAGACGCGATTTAGCCGCACACACCGCCAATCACATACACGTCATGCAGCCCTTGCATGCGCGGGGGGATGGCATAGGTTTCACAGCACACCGATACAGGCCACAAACCCAAGGATCACCATGACCCGATTGTTCGCCACTGCACTTGCGCTTTTGCTACCACTTGCCGCGACGGCCGAAGAGGCCGTCACCACGTTTACACTTGATAACGGGATGGATGTTGTTGTGATCGAAGATCACCGCGCCCCTGTTGTCACGCATATGGTGTGGTACAAAACCGGATCGGCAGATGAACCCGTCGGCGCTTCCGGCGTGGCCCATTTCTTGGAACATCTGCTGTTCAAAGGCACAGACGTGCTGGAACCGGGCGAATTTTCGGCAACTGTTGCGGCCAATGGCGGCACGGATAATGCTTTTACCAGCTATGACTACACCGCCTATTTCCAACGCATCGCCGCTGATCGGTTAGAGCTGATGATGCAGATGGAAAGCAACCGGATGAACAATCTGGCGATAACCGAAGCCGATATCGAAACCGAACGGCAGGTCGTGCTGGAAGAACGGAACCAGCGGACTGAAAACAGTGCGGGTGCCTTGGCCCGCGAACAATTCACCGCTGCTTTGTATCAAAACCACCGTTACGGCGTGCCGATCATCGGGTGGAAGCACGAAATGGAAGACTTGTCGCTGCAAGATGCGCTCGACTTCTATGACCTCTATTATTCCCCGAACAACGCGATCCTGATCGTCGCTGGCGACGTTTATCCGGACGAGGTTCGCGCATTGGCCGAAACCTATTACGGTGTGATCCCGGCTGAACCTGACCTGCCGGAACGCATTCGTCCCGAAGAACCACCGCAGCGCGCCGAACGTCGGATCACCTATGTCGATCCACGTGTTTCGCAGCCCTATCTCGCACGCAGCTATCTGGCCCCCGAACGCGATGCGGGCGCACAAGAAGAAGCCGCCGCTTTGGTCTATCTGTCTGAATTGCTTGGCGGATCGTCGTTTACATCCGTGCTGGGCACAGCCCTGCAGTTTGAAACGCAAAAAGCCGTTTACACAGGCACAGGTTACAGCGGGTCGTCGCTGGACGACACGTCCTTCGGCATTTCAGTCGCCCCTGCAGAAGGCGTCAGCCTGTCGGAAGTCGAAGCCGCAATGGACGACGCCATCGCCGCATTCCTCGACGCCCCGATTAGCGAAGATCGCATGGAAAGCATCCGCACACAGTTGCGCGCCTCAGAGATTTACGCGCTTGATGACGTCGGCGGCATTGCACGGCGCTACGGCGCGGGTCTGACACAGGGTCTTACCGTCCAAGACATCCAAGATTGGCCCGAAATCTTGCAAAACGTAACCGCCGAAGACGTCAAAGCGGTCGCTGCAAAAGTCCTGAATCGGGACCAAGCCGTGACCGGTTGGGTCGTGTCCAGCCAAGAGGAGGCGCGCTAATGTTCCGCTTTATTATCACGGCCGCATTTGCCGTTACCGCGTCTGTCGCCACCGCCGCCGTGGATATCAAAACGATCACGTCAGACGGCGGGATCAATGCGTGGGTCGTCGAAGAACCGTCGATCCCGTTTGTCGCGCTCGAAATCCGTATCCGTGGTGGTGCATCGCTCGACGTCGAAGGGAAACGCGGCGCTGTGAACCTGATGATGGGCCTGCTGGAAGAAGGGTCAGGCGACATGACCGCGCAGGAATTCCAAGCGAAGCGTGAAAGCCTTGCGGCATCGTTTGGCTACCGCGCCTATGACGACACAATTTCACTTTCCGCTAAATTCCTGACCGAAAATCAAGAGGACGCACTGGCCCTGTTCAAGCAGTCATTGGTCAGCCCAACATTTGACCAAGACGCCATTGATCGTGTGCGCGCACAGGTCATTTCCGGCATCAACAGCGATGCCAAAAACCCCAACCGGATTGCGGGGGCTTTCTTTGACGAAGCCGCTTTTGGCGACCACCCCTATGGCAGCAGCATGGACGGGACTATTGAAAGTGTGACCGCGCTGACCCGTGACGACATGTTCGACGCCCACCGCAATGTCCTGACACGTGACCGGTTGTTCGTATCTGTCGTGGGTGATGTGACGGCGGACGCGGTTGGTCCAATGCTTGATGATTTGCTGGGGTCTCTGCCTGACGAAGGGCCGGCGTTACCCGATGACGTTGATTTTGGTCTCGCGGGTGGTGTCACAGTGATCGACTATGAAACACCGCAATCCGTCGCCTTGTTTGGCCATGCTGGCATCGAGCGAGACGACGACGATTTCTTTGCCGCATACATCATGAACCAGATCCTTGGTGCAGGCGGTTTTGAATCGCGCCTGATGAACGAAGTCCGCGAAAAGCGCGGCCTGACCTACGGGATCAGCACGTTCCTCGTGCCGAAATTCCACGCCGAAATGATGCTGGGGCAGGTTGCTTCTGCAAATGAAACCATCGCCGAGGCAATCGAAGTCACGCGCAATGAATGGGCGCGCATGGCGGACGAAGGCGTCACAACCGAGGAACTGGAAACCGCGAAAACCTTTCTGACGGGCGAATACCCGCTGCGGTTCGACGGTAACGGTGAAATCGCCGACATCATGGTCGGAATGCAAATGATCGGCCTGCCGCCCGAGTATGTCATCAACCGCAACGATTACATCGAAGCCGTGACCTTGGACGACATTAACGGTGTCGCGGACGAATTGCTCGATCCAGAGGCGCTTCATTTTGTCGTTGTGGGCCAACCCGAAGGCCTAACAACAACTGAATAAACGCCATTTACCTTCGCGGATTTTTCCGTGGATAACTCTGGCGGGCACCTCGTAGAATCAACGCGGGCCATGCTACACCTTGTGGCATGGCCCATATTGACCCCCAGATAAAGCCGCAGCCCGTTATCCGACAGCTGGATGATGCTGCAATCAACCGCATCGCCGCAGGCGAGGTGCTGGAACGTCCGGCCTCTGCCGTGAAAGAATTGGTCGAGAACGCTGTTGATGCGGGTGCCACGCGCATTGAGGTCGTGATCGCCGATGGTGGCAAAACCCTGATCCGCGTCACCGACGATGGCTGCGGGATCGCGGCACATGATCTACCGCTTGCTTTATCGCGTCATGCCACGTCGAAAATAGACGGCTCCGATCTGCTGAACATCCATTCCTTCGGGTTTCGGGGCGAGGCGTTGCCGTCGCTCGGTGCGGTTGGCCGTCTAACCATCACATCCCGCGTGCCGCCTGAAACCGCCGCCCGTATCGCGGTGGCTGGCGGCGTGACAGAACCAGTCGCACCCGCCGCACTGAACAACGGCACCGCCGTTGAATTGCGAGACATGTTCTACGCGACACCCGCCCGCCTGAAATTCCTCCGGACCGATAGGGCAGAGGCGCAAGCCGTCGGCGACGTCATCAAACGTCTCGCGATGTCCGAACCGTTCATCACCTTCATCCTGCGGGATGCGTCCGGCGGTGATCAACGCACCACATTCCGCGCTGACGCGGAAACAGGCGATCTATTCGACGCACTGCATGGGCGGCTACGGTCCGTCCTCGGCCGCGAATTCGCCGAAAACGCCATTGCGATTGATGCGGAACGAGGCGGTTTCCACCTGACGGGGTACGCGGCCCTGCCGACCTATTCGCGTGGTGCGGCCATCGCGCAATTCTTGTTCGTCAACGGGCGGCCCGTCCGCGATAAAATGCTGCTTGGTGCGTTGCGTGCCGCTTATATGGACGTGCTATCGCGTGACCGTCATCCGGTCGCTGCGTTGTTCGTCGATTGCGACCCGACGCTCGTCGACGTCAACGTGCACCCCGCGAAATCAGAGGTCCGTTTCCGCGATCCCGGCGCTGTGCGCGGCTTGATTGTGTCTGGCCTACGTCACGCGCTCGCTGGGGCAGGGCATCGCGCGTCGACAACTGTCGCAGGGGCCACCTTGGGTGCGATGCAGCCCGAACAGGTCGAACCCCGCGTCTACCAAATGGACCGCCCGTCTTTCAGCGCACGGTCCATGACGTTCCAAGCGCAAGCGCCACAACCGATGGCGGGGTTCGCCGAACCATCCGCGCGGTTCGAACCAGTGGAAGAGGTCGCGACACCAGTTCGCCAAGACCTACCGCTTGGCGCTGCGCGCGCGCAGGTACACGAAAACTACATCATCGCACAGACCGAAACCGGCATGGTCATTGTCGATCAACACGCTGCGCACGAACGGCTGGTCTATGAAAAACTGAAGACGCAAATGGCGGAAAACGGGGTCGCGGCGCAGGCGCTTCTGATCCCCGAGATTATCGAATTTTCCGACAACGAGGTCGCGACCCTACTGGGCTTTGCCGAAGAGCTGACCAAGATGGGCCTCACTATTGAGGCTTTCGGCGGCAACGCCATCGCCGTGCGCGAAACGCCGGCAATCTTAGGCGAAATCAATGCGGGTAAACTGCTGCGCGATATCTTGGACGAACTCACCGATCAGGGCGACAGCACGCAGCTCAAATCGCGTATTGATGCCATCCTGTCCCGTGTGTCATGTCATGGCTCTATCCGGTCAGGCCGCCGTATGCAGGCCGACGAAATGAACGCCCTGCTGCGCGAAATGGAGGCGACGCCCATGTCGGGGCAATGCAACCACGGCAGACCGACATATGTGGAGTTAAAGCTCAGTGATATTGAACGTCTGTTTGGTCGCACATGATTGAAATCGCAGGACAAAGTTACGCATTTGATGACCCTCGGGTGATCGCTGCGATCATTGGTATATTGATCATTGTTGCCGTGCTGTGGTTGCTAATTTCCTCAGCGCGTAAGGCCACGCAATCCACGTTGCTTGTGCAAGATGTGGCGGCCCATATCGGGCGTTTGTCCTACGATGTGAACGCGCTCGCACAGGGGCAAAGCCAGCTGTCCGGCAATATCCAAACCGTCAGCGATGCACAGGCAAACGCGCAGGTCCGTGTGATCCAAACAATGGAAACACGGTTGGCAGAGGTACAAACGCAGGTCGCTGATCGTTTGGCCGAAAATGCGCGGCGCTCCGCGATGAGCCTGACTGAAATGCAAGAACGGATGAAAGAATCCCTTGCCGGATCATCCGAAAAAACGACCGAAAACCTCGCGAAGTTACAGGAACGGCTCGCGACCATCGACAAGGCCCAGACCAATATCGAAAAATTGTCCGGCGACGTTTTGTCATTGCAAGATATCCTGTCGAACAAACAACGGCGCGGCATGTTTGGCGAAATCCAACTGACCGACATCGTGTCAAAAGCGCTACCGTCCGACGCCTACGCCCTGCAAGCGACCCTATCGAACGGGAAACGCGCGGATTGCCTTGTGCATCTGCCGAACCCTCCGGGCCCCATCGTCATCGACGCGAAATTCCCGTTTGAAGCCTACGAAGCCTATGCCGCCGCCGAAACCAAACCGCAGCAGGAAGCAGCGCTGCGTGACCTCGGCAACGCGGTGAAGGTACACATCAAAGCGATCTCGGAAAAGTATATCATCGAAGGCGAAACCGCCGACGGCGCGATCATGTTCCTACCATCAGAGGCGGTCTATGCAGAACTGCACGCGCGTCTGCCACAAGTCGTCCGCGAAGGCTTCAACGCCCGCGTTTGGATTGTGTCGCCGACGACCTGCATGGCGACGCTGAACACGATGCGGGCGATCCTGAAAGATGCGCGGATGCGCGAACAGGCAGGCGAAATCCGCAAGGCGTTGCGTCACCTGCACCGCGATGTGGAAATCATCGGTGAAAAGGCAAGCAAACTGGAAACCCATCTGCGCCAAGCGGGCGACGACGTGGCTGGTGTGCTGACGGCCGCAACCCGCGCTGGCAAACGCGCGGACAGGTTGGACAACTTTGACTTCGAAGAATTGGCTCCAGACGCTGATCCAAAGGTGGTTCCTCTTGCGCCGCCCGATCCCTAGGGCCATTGTGCACGTAACGCTTGTAAAGGAACAGTCGCTATGATCCGTTTGATGTCCGCCGCATTGGCAACCGCGACGCTTGTCGCATGCACAGATGGACAGGCTTTGCCGGAACGGATTGATGTGCCGGCCCAAGCCAGCCGCACCTACGCAGAGCTTTTCCAAGACCAGCCATTTGACACCGCATCTATCAGCGTAGTTGCGACAGAACGAGGCCGATTTGGCCGCGATATCCTGCGGACGTTCGAATTGCGGCCTTGTCAGAACGGCGCACACGTCTGCGGCACACGCACGGGATCGGTGCAACAAACACCGGATTACTACGTGGTCACTGGGGCTTATCCGGGCCGCACATTCCACCTGTCACCGGGCGGCGACGGATATATGCAATCAGCGGCAGGCACTGCTGTTGTTGCTTGGAACTAAGGCTTAAATACCGACGAAACGCTGGGCCAGCCGCGGCAAGAACCCGTTGAATTTCAACGGTGCGTCGCTTGCGGCAAGGCAGATACAGTCCATTCCGTCTTCGGCAACAGGCGTGTGATGCAGGTCTTCGTTCGCGACCTCGATATCACCTTTGCCAAAGCGGTCATGTTCGTCCTTGAACGCGCCCTGCAAAACAAGCGTCAGCTCCGTGCCGCGATGCCCGTGATCCGGAACAGCGGTGCCCGCAGGGATGCGCAGCAACCGGACCGATGCGTCTTTGGATGTCTTCAACACCGCTTGACTGACGCCGCCGCCAATTTTGCGCCATTTCACGTCGTCGATATTGCCCGATATGTATTCTTGCAGCGGCGTTGGGAAAATGCTGCTGGTCCGCGGGGTAGACACGTTGACCGGCGCGTCTGGTTTCGCGCTGATCTTTGCCATGACCGCAGCTAGACTGTCTTCGGCCATGTCCACAGCATCCACGCTTTCCACCACAGCACCACCCACAGCGTCAAAGCTGGCAAGACGCGCGCGGCATTCGTCGCAAAGTGAGATATGCGTCGCCACAACCACGTTGAAGGCTTCTGGCAAAGCACCAGCAGAATAACCCATCAACAGGTCATCCGTGAGGTGATGTTTAATCGTCGTCGTCATTACGTGTCCGTTCATCCTATGGCGTGGCGCAGGCGGTCCAGCGCTAGCCGTATACGTGATTTGATAGTGCCCAAAGGCAAGCCTGTTTGGGCGGCAATTTCGCTATGCGTCAATTCGCCATAGTAAGCTTTTTCGATCAAAAGCCGTTGTTTGTCTGGCAGGTCCGCGATGGCCTTGCCTAAAATTTCTGTTTCTTGCTGAAGCGCGATGGCGTCAGCCTGATCAGGGTCCGCTTCGGGTCCCCATGGTAGGTCTTCGGGTTCCACCCGCCGCTGTTTGCGCAACAGGTCGATTTTGCGGTTCCGCGCAATTGTAAAGATCCACGTCGACACGCTGGCCTTGGCTGGATCAAACAAATGCGCTTTGCGCCAAAGTGTGACCATGACTTCCTGTGCGCATTCTTCGGCCATGTCCGCGCTGGCGCCCGACTTCATCAAGAACGATTTCACCCGCGGGCCAAAATGGGCGAACAATTCGGCGAATGCCGCTTTGTCTTGTTGATCACGCACTGCGATCAATTGCGGCACCCAAGCTGCGCGTTTTGCGGCCTTTTCGTCTTGCACTTGTCTCGCTTTCGTCCTGATCGTCCGCGCAGAAACGACGGGCGTCGCCGCCGCAATAACTGCATCGTCAGGTTTGGCCGAGGGGGTGATCGTGGTCAACATATGATTGTTACGACGGCACGTTCAGTTTGGATCACAGGTCGGGACAATTTTTTCGCAGTCTCTTTTGGACAGTATAATTGGACCGTCTTTGCGTTATGGTCGTCCGAAGTCGCACGAAAGTCTGCGGGTCAACTGAAACTCATCCAGTTGCGCATTCGTGTCGTACTAAGACAAAGAAAACCCGCCGGGAGCACTATACACCAATGCCATTTGAAACTTCGACGACCACGCCACGGAAAATTGCCGTCATCGGCGCTGGCATTTCCGGAATGGGCGCGGCCCATGCGCTTGCGAAAAATCATCAAGTTGTCTTGTTCGAAGCGGAAAACCGGCTTGGCGGGCATGCGCGATCTAAAATGGCTGGCAGGCAAGGGGATCAGGCCGTTGATACGGGCTTCATCGTGTTCAACTACGCCAATTACCCAAATCTGACCGCGCTGTTTGACCACCTCGAAGTGCCCGTTGTGAAGAGCAACATGAGCTTTGGCGCGTCCTTTGGTGGCGGGCGCATGGAATACGGGCTGGCCAGCGCCAACGCGTTGTTTGCCACGCGATCCAACATCGTGAACCCGAAATTCCTGCGCATGGTGCGCGACATCCTGAAGTTCAACAATGACGGGCTTGAGGCATCAAAGGAAGAAGGCCTAACCATCGGTGGTCTTCTCGTGAAGCTTGGTTTGTCCGACTATTTCGCTGACCATTATCTGCTGCCATTTTCAGGCGCGATTTGGTCGACACCCAAAGAAAAGATCATGGATTTCCCTGCGAAAACGATGATCCAGTTTTTCGACAATCACGCATTGATGTCCGCCAACGGGCAGCATCAATGGTACACGGTTGAAGGCGGCAGTCAGGAATACGTGCGTCGTTTGGGGGCGTCTATGTTCTCGCGCGGGGTGGAAGTCCGTCTTGCATCGCCGATGCACGCTGTTCGCCGTTCGCCCGTAGGCGTCGATGTGAAGGTCGTGGGGGGCGACTGGGAACACTTTGACGAAATCGTCTTTGCCACCCATTCCGACGACACGCTTGCCATGCTGTCAGACGCGACAGAGATGGAGCAAAAGACGCTTGGCGCGGTGAAATACCAGCCGAACAAGGTCGTTTTGCATTCAGACACCAACATCATGCCAAAGCGCCGCCAGACGTGGTCGTCGTGGATTTATTCCGAAGAAGCCGGTAAAACATCCGACCAGATCGACCTGACCTACTGGATGAATTCGCTGCAGCCGTGGCTGACTGAAGATCCGCTGATGGTGACTTTAAATACAACCCGTCAGATTGACGAAAGCCTGATCTGGGACGAGGTCACATTGCGCCACCCGGTCTATGATCTGGCCGCAATCGAAGCACAGAAACAAGCCGTCGCAATGAACGGATCAAACCGCACATGGTTCTGTGGGGCATGGATGAAGAATGGGTTCCACGAAGACGGGCTTGCCTCTGCTTACGACGTCGTCACGGCGCTGAACGCGATTGACCGCGCTCAGATCGCTGCAGAGTGACACGTATCGATCATATCGCAGGCGAAACCTACCATGGCAGGCGGGGCGCGGTGAAAAATGCGTTTCGCTATTCCATCGACTACGTGCTGATGGATGCCGACGCGGCGGTAAAGGGCCCTGCGCTGTTTGCACGCAATGGCGCGAACCTGATGTCGTTGCAAGACAGCGACCATGGCGGAAAACCCAAGGCAGGCATTGGCGCAGATTGGGTGCGCGATGTGTTGGCGGCGCATAAGATTGAACTGACCGGACGCATCGACCTGCTCGCGCAGCCACGGCTGTTGGGGCATGTGTTCAATCCGGTGTCCTTTTGGCTGTGCCACGACGCGACAGGCGCCTTGCGGGTCGTGATCGCGGAAGTGTCCAACACCTTTGGTCAACGCCATTCCTACCTGTGCCATCACGACGACATGCGTGAAATCACGAAAGACGAAACGCTGTCAGCGACCAAGATTTTCCACGTGTCCCCGTTTCAGCCAATTGAAGGCGGCTACACCTTCCGGTTCGATATTACCGATGATCACGTCCATATCGTCATCGACTACACGCGGGGCAACGGCGGGTTGATCGCAACGCTCAAAGGCGATCGCAAACCGCTGACCAATGCATCCATCCTGAAATCGGCCATCCGCCGCCCGTTTGGATCGCGCCGCGTGCTGGCGTTGATCCATTGGCAAGCGGTCAAACTGTGGTGGAAAAAAGCGACCTTTCGATCTTGCCCCGAACCGCTCGACCACGACATCAGCCAATGACCCGTCTGCCCGCCTACAGCCTGTTTGCTGCCGTAATCAACGCGGCTGGCCTGCCGATCTATATCTACGCACCGAAGCTCTACGTCGATAACTACGGCGTAACGCTGGCTGCGCTTGGCACGATGCTATTCGCGCTGCGGCTGTTCGACGTGATCCAAGATCCGGTGCTGGGCTGGATCAGCGAACGCCTTGGCCGTGCCCGCCCCATCGCCGTCGCCTTTGCAGGTGCTGTCCTTGCGATTTCTATGATCGGGCTGTTAGCTGTCACGCCACCGATTGCGCCACTCTACTGGTTCGGCCTCACACTGCTTGGGCTGTTCTCTGCTTTCTCTTTCCTCACCATCAATTTCTACGCGCAAGGCATCGCGAAGGCAGGCGATGATCCCAAAGGTCACGTTAAACTCGCGGCGTGGCGGGAAACGGGCGCGTTGCTGGGTATCTGTGTTGCTGCCGTCGCACCAACGGTTCTGATGGGCTACAGCTTCGACGCATTCACGGCATTTGCTTGGGGTTTTGCAGCCGCGACGGTCGCGGCGATCTTGTGGATGTGGCCCGAATGGTCGGGACGTGTGCAAACCGAACCAACGCCGATTCGCACGATCTGGAACGATGCACAGGCGCGGCGCCTGTTGTTGTTGGCGCTCGTCAACGCAACGCCGCTTGCGGTCTCGTCCACGCTCTTTCTGTTCTATGTGGAAAGCGCGCTGGGCGCCGTCGGTTGGGAAGGCGCGCTGCTTGTGCTGTTCTTCCTTGCCGCCGCGTGTTCATCGCCGCTGTGGTCAAAACTGGCGGGGCGATACGGCGAAAAGCCTGTTCTGCTGGCGGCGATGAGCCTCGCAATCATTTCTTTTGGATATACTTACACTTTAAGCACCGGCGATGTGATCCCTTTCGCGATTGTCTGCGTACTATCAGGAGCGAGCATAGGTGCGGACCTCACATTGCTCCCTGCCATGTTCGCAAAACGAATGAGTGTGATCGCCCCGAACGGTGGCCAAGGCTTTGGGCTGTGGTCGTTGGTCAGCAAATTTACGTTGGCTTTCGCAGCAGTGGTTCTGCTGCCGTTGTTGGAAGGTGCGGGGTTCCAATCGGGTGGGCAAAACCAACCTGACGCGGCGATCAAGACGCTAGTGGTGCTTTATGCGCTGGTGCCGTCTACATTGAAACTGGTGGCAATCGCCTTGTTGGCGGCTACCAAACTGGAGGATTAAACGATGTCGTTTCTTCCCTACGTTCTAATCGGTGCGGGCCTCGTGTTGGCGGCCATGGTCCTGAAATCGCGCTACGTTTCATTTTGGGCGCAAAAGCCCGAAGACTATGCTGGTCATGGACCACAGTTCGACATTCGCGAAACCCTGAACGGGCCGATTGTCTGCGAAGGCATGATTTACGGGCCAACGGGCAAGGTCACATCGCGTTTCACTGCGGACTTTGTGGCGTCTTGGGACGGCAATGTGGGCGTGATGAAAGAGGTATTTCATTACGACAGCGGCAACGTCCAGAACCGCGAATGGAAACTGACCTTGGGCAACGACGGCGCGATCAAGGCGGAAGCCCCTGATCTTGTGGGTGCCGGACATGGGCAACAAAAGGGATCGGCGGTTTTGCTCAACTATCGGATCAAACTGTCCGAAGAGGCTGGCGGTCATGTTTTAGATACGACAGACTGGATGTATCTGATGGCGAACGGATCAATAATGAATCGGTCCCAGTTTCGTAAGTTTGGCATAAAGGTCGCGGAACTTGTCGCGACGATGCGTCCCGCAGATGGCGCACGACAAATGATTGCAGGAGAATAAGACGTGAGTGAGTGGCAGGGAAAACGGTATTGGCTGGTTGGCGCAAGCGAAGGGCTCGGGCGGGCCGTCGCACATAAATTAAGTGCAGCGGGCGCCGAGGTCATCGTCTCTGCCAGATCCGAAGATCGGCTAAAGTCACTTGTCGAAGAACTGCCTAGCAAAGCGTCCTATGTCACCGTCGATGTGTCAGACCGCGACGCGGTCGAAGCGGCGGCAAATCAAATCGGCGATATCGACGGCGTTGTCTATTTGGCTGGCGTTTATTGGCCGATGAAATCTGGCGAATGGGACAACGAAAAAGCCGACATGATGGGCGAAATCAACTACCTCGGCGCATCACGTGTCGTAGGCTCGGTTGTGAAAAACATGATGGCACGTGGCGCTGGGCACATCGTGCTGACCGGCTCTTTGTCAGGCTTTCGTGGTCAAGCAGGTGCAATCGGTTATTCGGCGTCAAAGGCGGGCGTTATGGCGTTGGCCGAAAGCATGCACGCGGATCTGCACAAAACGGGTGTGCGGGTCCAACTTGTGAACCCCGGTTTCATCAAAACGCGCCTGACGGAAAAGAACGACTTCCACATGCCGTTTATCATGACGCCGGAAGAAGCCGCCGACGAAGTCTTCGATCACATGAACACCGACGGGTTCAAGAAAAGCTTCCCGCTCGTGTTTTCATGGATCTTCCGCGGGTCACAGTTCCTACCCGATTGGATATATTATCGTCTCTTTGGAGCGAAATAGGGCAAAAGATCACGAAACTAGCCATAATCGCGTCTTATTTACGGATCATTAACTAAGGGTGACGATTCTCGTCGCTGCATTGGGGAATGATGACATGACGCTACTTCGCAAGATTTCGAACGCCATTGGCTGTGCTGCAATTGCTTTGGCTTTGCCAATGTATGCAGGTGCGACCGGGCCGGTTGACGCGATTGTGGCTACAGATTTCGTAAGCTCCGGACGTGTCGTAAATCACGTGCCTGACATGTCGAAAGCAGATCAAGCTCAAGGGCGTGCCGCGATTTGGGCGCTGACAACGCAAAGCCATGCGCCTGCATGTGCAGACGACGATGCGTGTTTCGGCACATTCCAGACGGGCGCGCAGTAGCGCGCGAAACCCGTCGGCATTTGCCCATCTTAGCTGATGTTTTCGACAAACGTGGCTTTCGCACGCCCCCAGACACCCTGACCCAGATCATCTAGTCCCATCAGGTGCGGCAACAGCTGCCCTGCGAAATCTTCGCTACTTTCGCGCGGTAACAGTGACGGCAGGTTATCAATCGCCATCACATCCAACGGTGGATCGTCGTGCACGCGCAGGTTTGGGGCAGCCCAAGTCGTCGCTTGGTCATAGACTTTGATCGGTGAAAAATCGCTGTCCGGATCGCAGGCAATATCGCCAATCACCGTCAGTTTGCGATCATCAGTTGGTGTGGTCGCCGGGACAAACACGGGTGTGCCGGGACGGGCCAAAATGCAATTCAGGAAAATATCGTGCTGCAGGACTTCTGGGAACGGTCCGCCGCTTGCCGTTTCGGCCATGTCCCAACCGACAACACGCAGGCCCAACGCATGACACAAATCGGCAGCACCTGTCCCGACACGCCCCAGCGCCCCAATGATCAACGTCGATGGGGTGTGACCCGCAAGGGCCGTCTTGATCCGGCCCTGTAAATCTTGCGCATCCTTGACGCCCTGCACATCAGCCTGAACGCCGCCATCTTGTTGCGCGGCCCATGCCAGCAACGACATCGCAGCACCCGCATAGCCTGCCCAATACCCAAACGCGGCGATCCGGCGACCGTCGGGATCAACAAGATATTCCAGATCAAAAAGCGTACCACCACCCGCCTGAAACCGATCAAGCAGGACGCGACCGCTTGGCTGGCCCTTATAGGCATGACCAAACATGATGTGGCGATGACGCAGGGGCGTGCCGTCTTCGGGCAATTCTTTCAGGCCAAAGATGATCGCGTCATCAGGCGCGTCAGGCCAACTGCCTGCGGCGGCGGTCGCGCACCCTGCGGTTACATATTCAGCGGTTGGGATGCAGCGATCATCGCTGTCCTCGACGGTGATCTCAAAACCGGCCGCAATCATCTGTGCAGCACCATCAGGCGTTAGCCCAACGCGTGTTTCATGGGCGCGTGGTTCTGCGCGCAGCCAAATATGGGTCATAACATGCCTTTCGCGATGACGGCCTGAACGGACGGGCGGGTTTTCATCATATCGACGAAGGCGGACAGCTTTGGATAGGCTGCAAGATCAACACCGTCACCAGGCACCCAAGACAGCACCATAAACAGGTAAGGATCAGCAAGGCTAAAGTCCTTGGTCACAAACGGATCAAGCGTCAGCATCTCTTCAAGATATGCGCATGACGCGGCCATGGTTTCAGAGACCTTTGCGGTCATATCATCAAAACTGGACTGCTGATCGGCCCAGCGGTGGCCCCGCATTTTATGGGCGTGGTTCACATGCATCGTCGACGCCAGATAGAACATCACTTCGCGCATCCGCGCTGTCGCCATCGGCGTGTCAGGGATCAACTGACCGCTTGTTTCCGCGATGAATTCAAGGATTGCACCGGTTTCGGTTAATGTCCCAGCACCTGTGACCAAGGCCGGCACACGGCCTTTAGGGTTCACGCTCAGATACGGTTCTTTCGCCTGTGCACCGCTTGCGAAATCGACGGCAACCGCGTCGTAGGCAAGACCCACTTCCTCAAGCGTAATTGCCACAGCGATTGATATCGTTTTGGGGGCGTAGTGTAGCGTCAACATGGGCGGTCCAATCAATAATGGGTGCGGGCAGTCAATCGGTCAGCGTGATCCAAATGCGGGGAGCTGTTAAAGGTGGACACCAGCGGCCCATGATCCGTCACGTGAATGCGATGCACCGACGTGTTCAGGATCGGCAACGCGATGCGGGCCATTTGCGGAATATCCAGACCAAGGATGCTGGACACCGACTGGGCAATGATCCCGCCAGACGTGACACATAAAATCCGACGACCGGGTTGTGCGGCCATATCCATCACGGCCTGCACGCGATCGGTAAAATCTTGATAAGTCTCGGTTCCCTTGATGTGGCCGTCTTTCCATGCGGACAGTGTCGCGGGGAAATGGGTCACGAAATCCTCGGGCGATGTGCGGGTGGTTTCGGGCTGGTGGGCGGCCATTTCGTCGGTCAGATCGTAATAGGCGATCTCGTTCAGCCGCTCGTCTACGGTCACGTCAGTAAACCCCATACCGGCGGCTGTTTCTTTCTGACGGCGCAGCGATCCGCTGAAGATGGCGTCAAAGGGACCATCATGCGCGTGGATCCATTCACCCAGCCATTTGGCCTGCTGGTGGCCCAATTCCGACAGTTTATCGTAGTCGATTTCATTGTCCGCAGCAGAGTTCGCCTGCCCGTGCCGCACCAGTGTAATTTCGCCCATAACAATCCCTTTTTGTCGCAGGGCCAGAGGTAGGGGGTCTGACCCAACTTGGCAATGTGTGTGGTGACCTTAGGCTTTGGTGTCAGGGTAGGGGCGCACGAAAACCCATTTATCTCCTTCAGACAGGTCCGGATCAAAGGCGTATCCGCCCGTCGTGAAATCCTTCACTTGTTCGGCGTCGGTGGCACGTTCTTCGGTCAGAAAACGGGCCATGGCACCGCGTGCGCGTTTTGCAAAGAACGACACGATGCGGGGCTTGTCGTCTTTCACTTCCATGAATTGAGGGGTGATGACGCGCAGCTTCAGCGCCTTGCGGTCGGCAGCCCCGAAATATTCCTGCGACGCGCAATTGACCAACGTGTCGGTGTCCAACGCATCCGCCTGCGCATTCAGCGCCTTTGCGATATCGTCACCCCAGTAATCGTACAACGACTTGCCGCGCCGCGTTTTCAAACGGCTACCCATTTCCAGACGGTACGGTTGGATCGCATCCAGTGGGCGCAACAACCCGTACAGACCGGACAAAATTCGCAAATGATCTTGGGCCCAATTCAGATCGTCGGGTTCCAGCGTTTTCGCCTCTAACCCCTGATATGTATCGCCGTTGAAGGCCAATGCAGCAGGCTTTGTCATGTCCTGCGTAGGCTCTGCCGCGAAGTCGCGAAAACGTTCGCGATTCAGGCGGGCCAAGTCGTCAGAGATGCTCATCAGATCGCGCAATCCGCCCAATGTCAGGTTCTTGGCAGTCTTGGATAACCGCACGGCGTCCGCCTGAAAATCCGGTTGCGTGGCCCTAATGTCGACGGGATCCATGTCCAATGATTTAGCGGGCGAAATGACGGTTAACATGGCGCATGGTCCTCTGGCAGCGGGCGTTGGCGTAGATGTATCACGCAGGTTCGCGTTGACCAGTCCACCGGTTCATTTCGGCCCGCGTTGCAATTTACGTTTAGGTCACATTTGTTAATGCGGGTGAGACAGAACTGCGGTATCCCTAAGGTCTGTACCCTGCAGCCGAAGCGACCAAAGGCCCGCAACCCTATGAACCGATTAGAAATTGAAACCCTGATCAGCAGCGTCGCCCTTGGTGATCGTAAGGCATTTAATGCGCTTTATGATGCAACCAGTGCGAAACTTTTGGGGGTGTGCCTGCGTATCTTACATGACCGCGCCGCAGCAGAGGACGCCATGCAGGACACGTTTATCAAAGTCTGGAAGAATGCCGACCGCTTTGCGGTAAACGGCTACAGCCCGATGACGTGGTTGATCACGATTGCGCGCAATACGGCCATTGACCGGTTGCGGGCGAACAAACCATCTGTCGACATCGAAGATTATACAGACACGATCGCATCATCTGGCCCCACTGCCGAAGGACAAGTGATCGCATCGGCAGAGGCACGGCGCATCACCAAATGCTTTGGCGAATTGGAACCAACACGCAGCGCGGCCATCAAAGCAGCCTACCTAGACGGTTTGCCATATGCCGACCTTGCCACGAAATTTAACGTACCTCTGAACACCATGCGCACATGGTTACGGCGCGGCCTTATCGCACTACGGGAGTGTATGTCGTAATGAGCAAACAAGCAGACATGACCCCCGACGACACCGAATTTGCAGCCGAATACGTTTTACGCGTGTTGCCTGACGACGCCCATCGCGCGGCGGCGGCGCGTGCTGCGTCTGATCCCGAATTCGCCGCACAAGTGCGCGAATGGGAAGACCGGCTTGCACCGCTGACTGACGAAATCATGCCCGTGACTCCGTCCGGCATCGCAAAATCCGACCTGATGGAACGCCTGTTTGGTGTCGATCCGGCACCGGGCCTTCTGGGACGGGTCGGGTTCTGGAAAGGTCTGACCGTCGTCTTGTCGGGTGCGGCAATCGCGTCAACGCTGATCTTGTTTGGGCCAACGGAACCTGTTGCCGTAGGGCCGACATATGTGTCCGAACTGGCCGCCGAAAACGACGATCTGCGCATCTTGGCGGTTTACGATGTAGGCGCTGAAAACATCCAGATCACACGGACGTCGGGTGCCGCGAACGATGGTCGTAGCTTACAGCTTTGGTGTCTTGTCGACGGTGTTGAACCGCGCCCTGTGGGTGTTTTGACCGATGATCCGACAGCAACGATCCGCTTGCCCGCCGCGTGGTTCGATGGCGTCGATAGCTGGAGCCTTGCCGTCAGTGACGAACCGCTAGGTGGATCGCCGACTGGTTTGCCAACAGGTGACGTCTTGGCTGTCGCGCAAATGACGCGTCTGTAACGCTTAAGCGCTTTCGAGCACTTCAAGGAACGCATCGCCAAAGCGTTCGGCGTATTTTTCGCCGATCAGCTTTTCGATCATCGTGCTATCCGCGCCGCGCAGTTGTGCGACTTTGGCCAACAACGACGCATTCAGGCTCATCGGTTTATCCGCACCATGCGGGCCGCGTTGCAGGTCGGTCTGGACAGCCAGCAACCGATCATAAACGTCGCCTTCATTGCGTCCAGCGAGTTTGCGGCGTTGGGGATGCAGCTGTTCTGCCTCACCCGCAATCACTTCAAGAAACGCATTGCCGTAACTTTCCAGTTTCTTCGCGCCGACACCGCCGATACGGGCCATATCGTCCAGCGTCATAGGACGCTTTTCAGCCATTTCGATCAACGTGCGATCGTTGAAAATGATATAGGCGGGGGCATTTGCCTGTTCGGCCAGATAACGGCGCTTTGCTTTCAGCGCGGACAGCAACGGTGCGTCTTCTTCGCTGACCATCTGGCGGACTTTCGGGCCCGTACCTTTTGCCGCGCGGATCGTATCGCGACGCAGTTCAATCGACGCTTCGCCCTTCAAAATCGGAATCGCCCCGTCGGTCATCCGCAACGCACCATGCCGTGCGGGATCAGGACGCATCAGATCATGGCCCATCATCTGCCGGAAGATCGCCTGCCATTGGCGGCGGTCGTATTCCTTCCCGACACCATAGGTCGGAAGGCTGTCATGACCACGCTGGCGGATTTTGTCCGTATTTGCGCCAAGCAGAATGTCGATCAGATGACCAGACCCGAACCACTCTTCTGTCCGCAACGCGGCTGACAAGGCCATGCGCACAGGCGTGGTCGCATCGAAAATCTCGGCGGGTTTATCGCACAGATCACACTTGCCGCACGGCTCTGGGTTTTCGCCGAAGTAACGCAGCAGGTTCACGCGGCGACACCGCAGCGCCTCTGCCAACCCTAGCAACGCATTCAACCGCCCATGATCAGCAGCACGCCTTTCAGGTGGCGCAATCCCTTCGTCGATCTGTTGCCGACGATACCGGATATCGTCGGGGCCAAACAACGTCAGTGTTTCGGCAGGATCACCATCCCGACCGGCACGACCGATTTCTTGGTAATACGCCTCAATGGATTTCGGCAGATCAGCATGCGCGACCCAGCGGATGTCAGGCTTATCAATTCCCATCCCGAAGGCGACGGTCGCAACCACAATCAACCCGTCTTCTTGCTGAAAACGGCGTTCCACATCGCGGCGTTCTTCGGCGTCCATGCCGCCGTGGTAATAACAGGCGGAATGTCCGACCTCGCGCAGCGCACCCGCCAGCGTTTCAGTTTTTGCACGCGTGCCGCAATAGACGATGCCGGACTGGCCTTTGCGCGCACTTGCAAAGTTCAGGATCTGGGCGCGGGGCCCATCCTTCACCTGAAATGCGAGGTGAATATTCGGGCGGTCAAAACCATACAAAAACGTCGCAGGCTTTTCGCCGTCGAACAGTTTGCGAATGATCTCTTCTTGTGTTTCGGCATCTGCCGTGGCGGTAAAGGCGGCCAATGGCACATCCAAAGTCGCCCGCAGTTCACCGATCCGCAGATAATCTGGACGGAAATCATGGCCCCATTGGGAAACACAATGCGCCTCGTCGACGGCAATCATGCTGACACCCGCACGGCGCAACATGTTGATCGTCCCGCTCGATGACAGACGTTCAGGGGCCATATACAGCAGCTTCAGCGTACCCGCTTCAAGCCCGCGCCAGACGGCATCGGTCTCTTCATCCGTATTGCCGGACGTCAGCGCACCGGCCTCAACCCCCGCTTCGCGAAGGCCCCGCACCTGATCGCGCATCAACGCAATCAGCGGAGAAATCACAACAGTGACACCATCGCGGACCAATGCTGGCAATTGGAAACATAAGGATTTGCCGCCACCCGTTGGCATGATCGCCAGCGTATTGCGCCCATCAACCACAGCTTCGACAATGTCTTGTTGGCCGGGCCGGAAGGCATCGAATCCAAACACATCACGAAGTAGCGTGGCAGCGCCCATCGGGGAAATCCTGTTGTTTTTTGTTATCTGCTCGTTTGCCTAACAGTCTCATATGAATGCCCTCTAAACAAGGGCGAAGGATGCGGTGATACGCCGCCGCACCGCTTCTTTTGGCCTTAAATATCCTCGCCGAAGGCATCGCATTTTGCAAAAATGCGACACCGCGTGTGCCAGCCCTCGAACGAGACATTGACGGGGGCTAGCCCGCAAACCCTCAGAGTTGTTAGGGACAGATGAAATTCAGAGCCGCTCAATTGCGAGCGCGATGCCCTGACCGCCACCGATGCACATCGTGATCAAAGCGCGTTTGCCGCTGATGCGTTCCAGTTCATACATCGCCTTCACCGTGATGATCGCACCTGTCGCGCCAACCGGATGGCCAAGCGCAATCGCACCGCCATTCGGGTTGACCTTCGTGGGGTCCAGATCAAGGGCGCGATTTACTGCGATGGCCTGCGCGGCAAAGGCTTCGTTGGATTCGATCACATCGAAATCAGGCGCCTTTAGGCCGGTCTTCTTCAGCAGATTTTGCACAGCTGGCACAGGACCAATGCCCATAACCTCTGGCCGCACACCTGCGTGGGCGTAGCCCAAAACGCGGAACGCTGGCGTTAAGCCTGCCGCGACGGCTGCCGCTTCCGTTGCCATAACAACCGCAGCCGCCCCGTCGTTTAAGCCAGATGCGTTGCCCGCCGTGACGCTGCCGTCTTTCTGGAACGCAGGACGCAGGCCTGCGAGTGCATCCAGTGTTGTGGCCTTCGGATGCTCGTCCGTCGCAAATTCAACCGTGTCGCGGCGTTTGCGCACTTCGACCGGCACGATCTGATCGTCAAACCGACCAGCTGCAATCGCGGCGGCCGCACGCGTCTGGCTTTCCATCGCAAAGGCGTCTTGGTCTTCGCGTGTGATGCTGTGTTCACCCGCCACGTTTTCTGCCGTCACGCCCATATGGCCTGTCCCGAACGGGCAGTTCAGCGCGCCGAGCATCATGTCCTGGGACTTGATATCACCCATCTTCGCCCCCCAACGGGCGTCGGTCATGATGTAGGGCGACCGCGACATGTTTTCAGTCCCGCCCGCCAACGCGAAATCGGCGTCACCTAATGAAAGCGCTTGGAACATCGACACAATCGCCTGCACACCAGACCCGCATAGACGGTTCACGTTCATCGCAGGTACCGTATCCGGCACGCCCGCTTGCATCGCGGCGACGCGGCTGACGTACATGTCTTTGGGTTCTGTGTTGATCACGTGCCCGAATGCGACTTGGCCGATTTGATCCGCTGCAATACCCGCACGGCTAATCGCCGCCTGCGCCACTGTCGTGCCAAGCGTGATCGTCGTCGTTCCCGCCAATGATCCGCCAAAGCCGCCGATCGCTGTCCGTGCGCCGCCCAAAATTACGATATCTGTCATAGTAAATCCTCCCGTTTCGCCCTGCTTATCGCAAACACAGGCCAGCGCGAGGTGGGACGTTGGGTCATAAATCTGCACAACGCCTGCGACCTGCGCTTTCCTCTCGCCTCTGGCGTGTTAGGTCTGGGGCAAAGGAAGATGCCGATGCTGCTGAACGCGACCAATATTCACAAGACATTTCATACCGCTGATGGGCCGTTCGCGGTGCTGCGCGGTGTCGATCTGACATTAGACGCTGGCGAAAGCCTCGCGTTAACCGGTGAAAGCGGCAGTGGGAAAAGCACGCTGCTCCATCTGATTGGCGGTCTTGATACGCCTGATCAGGGGCAGATCATGATTGACGGCGCGGACATTGCCGCGATGGATGACACGGGGCGTGCGACGCTGCGGCGTGGCACCGTTGGCGTTGTCTTTCAGCAGTTCAACCTGATCCCAAGCCTGCGGGTCGCGGATAATATCGCGTTTCAGGCCCGTCTTGCGGGCACGAACGACACCGCATGGAACGCTCATCTCGCTGATAGCATGGGCCTGACCCCCCATCTGCGTAAATACCCGGAACAATTGTCCGGTGGGCAACAACAGCGCGTGGCGATTGCTCGCACGCTGGCCCCGCGTCCCAAACTGGTGCTTGCGGATGAACCAACCGGTAACTTGGACGAAGCGACAGCGGACGACGTCATGTCCCTGATGCTGGCGCTGGTTGCCGATACGGGGGCTGGCCTGTTGATGGTCACGCATTCCGACGCGCTAGCGGGGCGTCTCGCGCGGCGCGTTCATCTGCGGGCAGGGCAGGTCGCGTGACGCGGACCGCCCTTTCTGCACTGCTGTCGCACTGGCGGCGCAATCCCTTGCAATTATTCACTTTGCTGGCCGGATTGGCGCTGGCGACCGCATTGTGGTCCGGCGTGCAGGCCGTGAACGCAGAGGCGCGCGCAAGCTACGACAATGCCGCCGCGACCTTGGGCGAAGCCAGTTTTGATCAACTCGTGTCCAGCGACGACGCACCGATTGCTCAAGCGGATTATGTCGCACTGCGCCGCGCGGGCTGGCTGGTCAGTCCCGTTGTCGAAGGGCAGATCAACGGTGTTCGTCTGATCGGGATCGATCCGCTGACCGCGCCGGGTGGTCTTGGTCCCGTTGATCTTGCGGCGGGCGCGGACATTGGCGCATTTCTGTCGGGCAACGGCCAAATCTTCGGCACAACTGACACGATTGCAGCACTAGACACGTTGGACGTCGACGGCGTCATCACACCGGAAACCGCCCCGAATGTCGCCTATACTGACATCGGCGTCGCGCAGCGTCTTCTTAACCGTCCCAATCAAATTGATCTGCTTGTCGTGGCCGCTAACCAGCCCATCGTGCAAACACCACTACCTGAAATCGCCCCGAACCTGATCCGTCGGACCGCCCAAGCCGGATCTGATGTGGCGAAGCTGACCGATAGCTTCCATCTTAACCTCACCGCATTTGGGCTGCTGTCCTTTGCCGTCGGTATTTTCATCGTGAACGGGGCGATTGGTCTCGCGTTTGAACAGCGTAGGCCCGTCGTCCGCACGTTGAGGGCGCTGGGCGTGCCGTTGAACCGATTGATCGGGCTGATTGCGGTCGAGCTCATGCTCATGGCGCTGGTCGCGGGCATCATCGGGGTGGCACTTGGCTACGTCATCGCGGGGCTTTTACTGCCGGGGGTCGCCGCGACGTTGAACGGACTTTACGGGGCAGAGGTGGCAGGAACCCTGCAACTGCGCCCCAGTTGGTGGTTGTCAGGTCTGGCGATTGCGCTGGGCGGCACAGCCGTCGCAGCGGCAGGGGCACTATGGAAACTCAGCCGGATGCCACTTCTCGCCGCGGCACAACCCCGCGCCATGGCGATGGCGGCAGGACGCCGCGCGCAGGTGCAAGGCATATTGGCTGCAGTGCTAATCGGCACAGCAATTATCTTGGCGCTGACAGCAAAGGGACTGGTCGCAGGTTTCGCCATGCTCGCGGCGCTTTTGATCGGCGCGGCCCTTGGTTTGCCTGTGATCCTTAGCGTTTGTTTGGCCTTCGGGGCGAACCGCGCCAAAGGCGTCATCGCGCAATGGTTCTGGGCAGATACGCGGCAGCAATTACCGGGATTATCACTCGCGCTCATGGCGTTGCTGCTTGCGATGGCGGCAAACGTGGGCGTGTCGACGATGGTCAGCAGTTTTCGCCTGACATTCGTCGGTTTCCTTGATCAACGCCTCGCGTCGGAACTGTACGTCACGGCCACCGACACCGCACAGGCCGACGCCATAATCGACCGGATCGCACCCGAGGTGGACATCACCCTGCCCATCATGGCGGCCACGATCCCGCTGGAAGGCATCCAGACCGAAGTTTACGGCACCCGCATCCACAGCACCTATCGCGACAACTGGACCTTGCTGGAAAGCGGCGATGCCCCTTGGGACCGTGTCGAGGCAGGCGAGGCGATCTTGATCAACGAACAATTGTTCCGGCGGGCGGATTTGCGGGTCGGTGATACGCTGGACGTCGACGGCGAACCGCTGGTGATCGCGGGTGTGTATGGGGATTACGGCAACCCGATTGGGCAGGCTGTGATCGGCGAAGATATCTTTGAACGGATGTACCCCGACATCAGCCCTCTGCGGTTTGGCCTACGGATCACCGACGGCGATGTAGGTCGCGTACGGACGATCCTAAATGAAGATGTCGGCATCCCAGAGGCGAACATGATCAACCAAGCGGGGATCAAAGCGTTTTCGCTCGACGTCTTTGACCGGACCTTCATCGTCACCACAGCTTTGAATGTGCTGACGCTCGCCGTTGCTGGTTTCGCGATCCTGATGAGCTTGCTGACATTGGCCACCATGCGCGTCCCACAGCTTGCCCCTGCTTGGGCGGTGGGCGTGACGCGCAAACAACTGGGGCGGCTCGAAGTATTGCGTGCAATTTTGCTTGCCTTGCTCACCGCAGTGATCGCTTTGCCGTTGGGGCTTGGGCTGGCGTGGGCGTTGCTGGCAGTGGTGAACGTCGCGGCCTTCGGGTGGGAACTGCCGATGTATTTCTTCCCGTGGGATTACGTGCGGCTGTTCGGTTTCGCGGTTCTCGCAGCCGCTGTCGCAGCCCTTTGGCCCGCCATCAGGCTGGCCCGGACCCCGCCTGCTGATCTGCTCAAGGTGTTTTCCCATGAACGTTAAAGCCATCGTCTTCGCGCTATGTCCGATCATGGCGCAAGCCCAAGGGTTTGCCGGCCTCGGCGGTGACGCGGACGGGTTCAGCGTACCGACGCCGGACCCTGTGTTTGATTTCCCCACAGACCACGGCCCGCACAACGACTACCGCATCGAATGGTGGTATCTGACGGCGAACTTGCAAGGCGATGACGGCACCGATTATGGCCTGCAATGGACGTTGTTCCGGTCCGCTTTGGCCCCCGAAGCAGGCGCAGGTTGGACCGCGCCGCAGCTGTGGATGGGACACGCGGCTGTCACCACGCCAACCGACCACTACGTCACCGAACGCATCGGGCGCGGCGGGATCGGGCAGGCGGGTGCGATAGCGGACCCGTTTGAGGCATGGATCGACGATTGGACTTTGGTAGGGGACTGGACGACGCTGGACATGACCGCCAGCGGCCCTGATTTCGCCTACGACATGGACCTGACCGCGCAAGGCCCGCTGATTTTTCACGGCGACGCTGGCTATTCGGTTAAATCAGCGGGGGGGCAGGCGTCTTATTACTATTCTCAACCCTATTTCGACATCGCAGGTACGCTGATCTTGCCTGACGGGCCGGTCGCAGTCACGGGCAGCGCATGGCTCGACCGCGAATGGTCATCGCAACCGTTGGCCGCGGATCAAACTGGCTGGGACTGGTTTTCCCTTTCGTTCGATGATGGGACCAAGATGATGGGGTTCTTGCTGCGCCAATCCGATGGCAGCGCCTATTCGTCTGCCACTTGGATCGACAGCGATGGGACGACAACCGCCTACCCAGACGGCGCGTTTCAGGCCGAACCGCTGGCTAAGTCAGATACCAGCGGCGCAACAATTCCGACAACATGGCGGGTCCAATTGGCGGACAAGGGCGTAGATGCAACGGTCACGGCGATCAACACAGACGCGTGGATGACAACGTCAGTGCCCTATTGGGAAGGGCCGGTGCGGATCACAGGCAGCCACACAGGTCGCGGATATTTGGAGATGACAGGCTATGAATAACTGGTGGGAAACGCTCGACGGGACACAGGCGCAGGTCTGGGATCGGCTGACGCAGGGGGCGGCTGAGCGGGCGCACGTGGCATTAGGGACCGTCAGCATCGACGGCCAGCCAGAGGTGCGGACCGTGGTGCTGCGCGACGTCGATCCGGACACGCGCACCTTGGAACTCTACACCGATCTGCAGTCCGACAAAATCACCAGCCTACGGAACAATCCAAAGGCTGCGATCCACCTTTGGGACGCTGACCTCGCACTGCAAATCCGCGTGCGAGCCGATGTCACGATCCTAACCGGTGACGCTGTCATGGATCGTTGGAACGCCGTGCCGGATCATTCCAAAAACAGCTACGGGATCACGCCGGCACCCGGCCAGCCAATCCCACAAAGCACCGCCTACACCAAGAAACCCGATCCCGCTGTCTTTGCCGTTCTGTCCTGTCAGGCGACCCATATTGACACAGTTTATCTCGGTGACATCCATCGGCGTGCGGCTTTCTCACAGGTCGGTGACTGGACCGGAAAGTGGCTAGCGCCGTAACAATCGCACCGCTATCAAACGAGGCATGAATACACAGCTCCCCCAAACCCGTGATCTTGTTCTTGTTGGCGGTGGTCACACCCATGCGCTTGTGCTGCGATCATGGGCGATGAAACCGCTACCCGGCGTGCGCCTGACGGTCATTAATCCGGGACCAACGGCACCCTATTCCGGCATGCTACCGGGGTTCGTTGCAGGACATTACACGCGGGACGATTTGGACATCGATCTGGTGCAGCTTGGCCGCTTTGCGGGCGCACGGGTCATCCTTGGGGCGGTTGATCATATCGACGTAGACGGCAAAACCATCAGCGTACCGGGACGACCACCGATTGCCTATGACGTGACCGCCGTTGATGTGGGGATCACATCGACAATGCCGTCGTTGAAAGGCTTCACGGAAAATGCCATTCCTGCCAAGCCCTTGGGCGTATTCGCAAGCCGCTGGGACGCCTTCCGTGCAACGGCAAAGAACCCGCATATCGCGATCATCGGTGGCGGCGTTGCGGGGGCGGAACTTGCGATGGCGATGGCGCATGCCCTACGCTGCGACGGGTCCGATGGCGCCGTGGTCCAGCTTGTGGATCGGGGCAGCGTCCTGAAAGACCTTGGGTCCGTGGCCAAAGGCAAGGTGCTTGGCGCGTTGGAAACCCAAGGCGTCACGCTCATCGAAAACGCAGACGTTGCCGAAATCGCGGCGCATGGCGTGATTCTGACGGACGGCACGCTGATCAAATCCGACTTCACCACCGGTGCGGCGGGCGCAAAACCGCATGACTGGGTGGCGGGGCTTGATCTGGACATCCACGAAGGCTTCATCACCGTCAACGACAAGCTGCAATCCAGCAATCCAGACGTTTTTGCGGTTGGCGATTGTGCGCACCTCAGCTTCGATCCGCGTCCAAAGGCGGGCGTCTATGCGGTCCGCGAAGCACCGGTTTTGTTCGATAACCTTCAGGCGCATTTGTCTGGACGTGATCTGCGGGCGTATAAGCCACAAAAGGATTACCTGAAGCTGATCTCGCTTGGCGGGAAATCAGCGCTCGCTGAAAAGTTCGGAACAGCACGGCAGGGGACACTGTTGTGGAAGCTCAAGAACCACATCGACCGGACCTTTATGAACCAGTTCGACGGGCTCAGCCCGATGGCCTTGCCTGATCTGCCGGAAACGGTCGCGCTGGGTGTCCGTGAAACGCTTGGTGACAAACCCATGTGTGGCGGCTGCGGGTCAAAGGTCGGGCGCGGGGCGTTGCGGAACGTGCTGTCTGACCTGCCACGCGCGCAAAGGGACGATATCCAATCCGTCGCGGGCGATGATGCCGCAATTCTGCAAACAGGTGACGCGACCCAAGTCATGTCGACGGACCACCTGCGCGCAATGATCGACGATCCGGTCATGATGACGCGCATCGCGGCGGTTCACGCGCTGGGCGATATCTGGGCGATGGGGGCGCAGCCCCAAGCCGCGACCGCAACGATCATCCTACCGCGCACGTCAGAGATATTGCAGGAACGCGCCTTGGCCGAAATCATGACCACCGCGCATGACGTTTTCACCGATGCAGGTGCGGCCATTGTCGGCGGTCATACATCACAAGGTGACGCGCTGACCATCGGTTTCACGGTCACGGGGCTGGTGGACGGACAGCCGATCACGCTGAAAGGTGCCAAAAAGGGCGACGCGCTGATCATAACAAAACCCATCGGGTCCGGCGTGATCATGGCGGCAGAAATGCAATGCAAAGCGGCAGGCGCAGACGTGGCAGCCGCATTGCATCAAATGGTGCAAGGGCAGGCGGACGCGGCGGCGGTGTTAAAAGACGCGCATGCGATGACCGACGTCACAGGCTTCGGGCTTGCGGGGCATTTGGCAGGTATCTGCGAGGCGTCTGGCGTCGGTGCAGAAATCACCCTAACGGACGTGCCGTTGATGCAGGGCGCGCGCACATTGGCAGAATCTGGGCAGCAGTCCTCATTGTTCGATTCCAACAAGGCGGGTGTGGCAGGTGTCGAATGCACGAACTCCGCTCTGTCTGACCTGATGTTCGACCCGCAAACCGCAGGTGGATTGCTCGCGGCTGTTGATCCGTCACAAGCCGCTGATGTAATCGCAAAGCTGAAACAGGCCGGGTATCCAGCCGCCCAGATCGGGACGATCACGGATCAGGTCGGGCGGATCATTCTGCGCGATTAATCAACGCGGCGATTTGATCTGCGGTGCGCCGTAACCCGTCGGAATCAAGCGTTTCGGCCCTGACCTGCCCCAGCAATTGATGCGCTTGCAGCGCCCGTGCCTTGTCGTAAGCGGGGTCGTAATGCGTTTCCATTAGCGACGCTGCGAATTTCTGCAGATCACCAGACACAAGTGCCGCCTGCCAAGCATCCACAACAGCGTGGCCCCGAATATAGCGCATCGGTTGCAGGCGCCCAGACAGCGCAGTCAAATCCGTCGATACATCCGTGTATGCCTTCGCCAAGTAGGCCGCACGCGTCGCAACAGAGGCCGCAATCATCACACGCGGGGCGGCGCACATGGCTGACCAAACCGACGGAGGCAGGTTAATCCGGCCAATCTTGCTGCTTTCCGCCTCGATCACGACGGGCTTTGATGGATCACAGGCGACAAACGCCTGCGCAAGTGCAGTTTCAAACGCTTTCTGGGCCGGCTGCGGGGCGTCAGTCCCTCCTAAAAGCGACCCGCGATGGGCGGCAAGGGCTTCCAGATCAATGGTCTGGATGCCGCGATCCCTAAGATGCCCGAGCACAGCCGTTTTGCCGGTGCCGGTGTTCCCGTCCAGCAGAATAATCCGGTGCGGCAACGGCGCCTCATACAGATAGTCATGCACCAAACGGCGGTAGCTCTGATAACCACCCGCAATCGTTTCGGCACGCCACCCGATCTGCTGCAGGATCGACGCAAACGACCCTGACCGCTGACCGCCCCGCCAGCAATAGACCAACGGCTGCCAACCGCCGTCGTGATCGCGCAAAGGTCCGTCAAGATGATCGGCAACATTACGGGCCACCATCGCAGCCCCACGTTTGCGGGCGCGAAAGGCACTGTCACGGACATACATTGTGCCAATTTCGGCGCGTTGATCGTTGCTCAAGGCAGGCAGATTGATCGCGCCTGGGACGTGATCTTGCGCGAATTCCGCAGGCGAACGGACATCAATAATCGTGTCCGCATTGTGGGCTGCAATATCCTGAAGGGTCGCGAATTTGACGGGCATGGTGGCCTTAATCGGCTGGGATCAATGGCACCCTGCCAGTCTCGGTCAAGATATAACAGTCCCGACCGACAAACACGGCGGGGATCAACGGACGACCATAACCTGCGCCTGCGTCCAGATCGACGCGATTGCCGAAATGGGTCGGTGCCTCTAGCGCTGTGTGGCCGTGCACGACAAGTTTGCCGTGATCGGTTGTGTCATCCAAGAACCCTTCGCGGATCCAAAGCAGGTCTTCGGGGTCTTGATCGGCCAGCGCGACGCCCGGCATGATGCCAGCATGCACGAAAAGCAGATCGTCCGTTTCAATGGTCAGCGGCAACGCATTGATGAAGTCAATATGGGCCTGCGGAACAGCCTTTGCTGCGGCCTGCTGAACCTGATCAGGTGTCAACGCACCCGCATCGGTTTGATAATGCAGCAGTATTTCCTGTTCACCACGGGTATGAGCCGCGAAAATGGCTTCGCCTTTAACGCCGTAGGACGCGATCGTATTGGTCCCGCCCAAACGTGGGTTCAACCAGTTGATGCCTGACGCGACACGTGGATCGTGCTGTTTGCCCATCGTGACGAAGTTGGCAAAGAACCGGTCGTGATTGCCCATGATGAAGCGCCAGTTTTTACCGGCCTTTTGACCTGCAATCAGGCGGTCAATCACTGCGCAAGAATTCAGGCCACGGTCGGTATAATCACCCAAGAACACGATTTCCGCGTCCGGACCGCCATCCTGTTCAATAAGGTCAAGCGCATGGTCGAGCATTTCGATCTGACCGTGAATGTCACCAATTGCGTAGATCATAAGGTGTGTCCTGAAATTGTAAGTTACACGCGCGGATAGTGCGGGAGCCTCCGGCGGGGATTTGGAAGACGTCAAAGAAGCAAAAGGGCCGCTCAATCAATGAGCGGCCCGCTTGGCTTACACCTCGAATTTGAGGGTTTTGATTTTTTGGAACAGTCCGGTGTCGGCTAACGCCTTCAGCGCATCGGCTGGCACAGGTTCGTCGACGTAAAGCATCGCGATGGCCTGCTCTTTCGCGGCGGACCGGCCAAGGGTAAAGTTCGCGATGTTAACGTCATGCGCGCCAAGCGTTTGGCCCAAGGACCCGATGATGCCCGGTTCGTCTTTGTTGGTCGTGTAGAGCATATGTTCACCGATCTCGGCGTCGATGTTGATGCCTTTGATCTGGATAAAGCGCGGCTTACCGTCGCTAAACACTGTGCCCGCGATGGACCGTTCCATTTCGTCAGTCACAACGGTCACTTTCACGTAGCCGTCGAATGTGCCAGACTGGTCCTGCTTCGTTGTGGACACCTGAATGCCGCGTTCTTTTGCAATCACAGGGGCGGAGACCATGTTCGTATCCGGGTTCACCTTTTTCATGATGCCCGCGATGACAGCCGCTGTCAGCGCCTTGAGGTTCATGTCGGAGGCTTCGCCGTCGAACAGGATGTTGATCGCTTTGATCGGCTCGTCAGTCACCTGACCGGCAAAGTTACCAAGGTGGCCGGACAATTTGATCCATGGGCCCATGATCTTGGCTTCTTCCGCCGTGACGGATGGCATGTTCAGCGCGTTGGAAACCGCACCTGTCAGCAGGTAGTCGGACATCTGTTCTGCGACCTGCAGGGCCACGTTTTCTTGGGCTTCGGTTGTGGCAGCACCAAGGTGCGGTGTGCAGACAACGTTTGGCAGGTTGAACAGCGGGCTGTCTGTTGCAGGCTCAACGGCGAAGACGTCAAACGCAGCGCCAGCCACGTGGCCGGATTTCAGGGCTTCAGCCAGTGCCTCTTCGTCCACCAGACCACCACGGGCACAGTTGACGATGCGCACGCCTTTTTTGGTCTTGGCGATGTTTTCTTTCGACAGGATGTTGGCTGTCTGATCCGTAAACGGCACGTGCAGCGTGATGAAATCAGCGTTTGCCAGCAGTTCGTCGAGTTCGACCTTTTTCACGCCCATTTCAGCGGCTTTTTCTTCGCCAAGGAACGGATCGTAGGCCATGACTTTCATGGACAGACCTTTCGCGCGATCACACACGATCCCGCCGATGTTGCCTGCGCCGATGACGCCAAGCGTTTTGCCTGTCAGCTCAACACCCATAAACTTGGACTTTTCCCATTTACCAGCGTGTGTAGACGCGGATGCTTCTGGGATTTGACGCGCAACAGCGAACATCATCGCGATGGCATGTTCGGCCGTTGTGATCATGTTGCCGAATGGCGTGTTCATCACGATGATACCGGCTTTGGATGCCGCTTCTTTGTCGATGTTGTCGGTGCCGATACCGGCGCGGCCGATGACCTTCAGGTTCGTGGCGGCCTCGATGATTTTCTGGGTCGCTTTAGTCGCAGAGCGGATCGCAAGACCGTCGTAATGCGGGATCGCGGCCAGCAGCAGGTCCTTGTCTTTGCCAAGGTCAGGCTGGAAATCAACGTCGATGCCACGGTCTTTGAAAATCTGAACAGCGGCAGCAGAGAGTTTGTCGGAAATCAGTACTTTAGGAGCGGCCATTGGAATGGTCCTTCAACTTAAGGGGAATGTGCCACCCCATCAGCGGGGTGGCGAATTTTCTGGAAAATTCGGGCTTTACGCCGCGATTTCAGCTTCGAACGCCCAAGCCAGCCATGGCAGCATGGCTTCGATGTCAGATGTTTCCACCGTCGCACCACACCAGATCCGCAGACCGGCAGGGGCATCGCGATACGCACCGATATCAAGTGCGACGTCTTCGTCAGCCAGACGTTTTGCGACGGCTTTGGCGAATGCTGCACCGTCTGTGATCCGGTCGTCTGTGAACTTCAGGCAAACAGATGTGTTCGACCGTGTCGCATCATCTTCGGCGAGGTTCGCGATCCAGTCGTTCGCATCGCAGAAATCAAAGATCGCCTGCGCGTTGGCATTGGCGCGGTCTTGCAGGGCTTTCAGACCACCGATGTCTTGCGCCCACTTCAGCGCAACAAGGTAATCTTCAACAGCCAGCATGGATGGCGTGTTGATGGTTTCGCCGCGGAAAATACCTTCGATCAATTTGCCACCCTTTGTCAGGCGGAAAATTTTCGGCAGTGGCCACGCAGGTGTGTAGTTTTCCAAACGCTCAACAGCGCGTGGGGACAGGATCAGCATGCCGTGTGCCGCTTCGCCGCCCATGACTTTCTGCCAAGAGAACGTTGTCACATCCAGTTTGTCCCATGGCAGGTCTTGGGCAAACGCAGCGGATGTCGCGTCGCACAATGTCAGACCCGCACGGTCCGCTGGGATCGCGTCGCCGTTTGGCATCCGCACACCGGATGTTGTGCCGTTCCATGTAAAGCAGACGTCGTTGTCATAGTTCAACGCAGCCATATCAACGATGTGACCGTAGTCTGCGGTATGTGTTTTGGCTTCGATCTTCAGCTGCTTGACCACGTCAGTGACCCAGCCTGCGCCGAACGATTCCCATGCGACCATTTCCGCCGGACGTTCGCCCAGCATGGACCACATCGCCATTTCAAAAGCGCCAGTGTCGGATGCAGGCACGATCCCGATGCGGTAATCGGCGGGGATGCCGAGGATCTCGCGTGTCAGGTCAATGGCTTCTGCCAGTTTGGATTTGCCAATAGCGGCACGGTGCGAGCGGCCCAAGGGCGCGTCAGCAAGCTTGTCCAATGAAAAAACAGGGGGTTTGGCACAGGGGCCAGAAGAAAAACGTGCGTTCGCCGGGCGCACAGCCGGTGGTGTCGTGACCATTACTGGTATCCTCACAGATATATGCCCTTCGTTGGGGAAGGGTGTCCCGCTGATCGAAATAGGGGCAAGCCGCCGCCACGACAACAGGGAAAATGACGCGGCTGCCGATTCTTTTGTCGGTTTTGGTCGATACGTGGTGCGGATCGGAAACTTGGCGCTTGGCGTTGCTGGTCGTGCTGTTTGCGTTTATTTGGCGAAGGGAAGCAGGCAGACCGCACTGTAGAATAGACGGCGTAAGGACTTTGAAATGTTTGTAGCAACCTTTTTGTGCAACCCGGCGCGCCCGACATTGGACCCCGCATTGGTCGAAAGCTTACGGAACGCTTGGGGCGGCGGTGATGTAGTCTGGTTGGCCGCTGATGAAGCCGCTGAATTTTCGCTGCAAACGATGCCGGAAAACGCAGATGAGGTCTGGCAAGTGTGTCAGGATCAATCCGTTGACCTGATCATCCAGCCCGCTGATGGCCGCCGCAAGAAGATGCTGATCGCCGATATGGACAGCACGATGATCCAGCAGGAATGTATTGACGAATTAGCCGCAGAGGCTGGCGTCGGTGACCGTGTTGCGGGGATTACTGCGCGCGCGATGAACGGTGAGTTGGATTTTGAAGAAGCGATTGATGAACGTGTCGGACTACTGGCTGATCTACCCGAAACGATCATTGACCACGTCCTGAACACCCGCATCACTTACATGCCCGGTGGTGCGACACTACTGAAAACGATGCGCGGGCAGGGGGCCTATGCGGCGCTGGTGTCCGGCGGGTTCACAGCTTTTACAGCGCGTGTCGCGTCTGAACTAGGCTTTAACGAAAACCGTGCCAATACTCTCGAAATCGCGGATGGTAAGCTCACCGGTAAAGTCGTCCGTCCGATCCTTGGCCAAGACGCCAAGCTAGAGGCGCTGAACGGGATCACCGCCACGCTGGGCATCACGCCTGCCGATGCAATCGCTGTCGGCGACGGCATGAATGACCTTTTGATGCTTGAAAACGCGGGCACAGGTGTCGCGCTACACGGCAAACCGGCGCTGCAGGAAAAGGTATCGGTCCGCGTAAACCATGGTGATCTAACGGCCCTTCTTTACATGCAAGGCTACGCTAAATCGGAATTCGTCACATGAAACGTGATCTGAAACCCGCCACCATTGCCGCGCACGCCGCAGGCGCCGTCGATCTGCAAAGCGCGGGCGTCGTGCCACCCATCCAGCCTGCTACAACCTTCATGCGCGATGAAAACTATGCACTGGTGCGCCCCGACAACATCTATTCGCGCGATGATAGCGACACGGTTCGAACCGCAGAGCATGTGATCACGAAGCTGGAACAGGCCGAAGACACGCTTTTGTTCCCCGCAGGTATGGCCGCGATTGCGGGTGTCTTCCGGACACTTTTGGCAGGCGACACAGCGCTTGTGCAATCCGGTATCTATTGGGGCACAACAAAGTGGATCCGCGATTTTTGCGCCCGTCGCGACGTGACATTGCACGAAGTCGAGGCAAGCGATGCCGCGGCTCTGAAAGCAGCCTGTCAGGCGCATCGCCCGACGTTGGTGTTCATTGAAACGCCATCTAACCCGTGGCTGCGGACCGTTGATGTCGCGGCTGCGGCACAGGCAACCCATGCCGTTGGCGGCACATTGGTTGTGGACGCGACAGCAGCGACTCCTATCTTGATGAAACCGCTCGCGCTGGGTGCGGACATCGTGATGCATTCCGCGACAAAGGCGATCAACGGACATTCGGATGTCTTGGCGGGTGTTCTTTCTACGAACGCCCCAACTGATCCGATCTGGGAAGCGATAAAAATGGATCGCCACGATGCGGGCGCGGTTTTGGGACCGTTCGAAGCATGGCTCTTGATCCGTGCAATGCGAACGCTGCCGTTGCGGGTCGAACGGATGACCGAAAACGCGATGACGCTGGCGCAGTACCTTCACAGCCACCCACAGGTCGAAGACGTCTTCTACCCCGGTCTGCCCCATCATCCCGGACATGAGGTCGCGAAGCAGCAGATGAGCGGCTATGGCAGCTTGCTATCAGTTCTCGTCAAAGGCGGACGGGCCGAGGCGCTAAAGGTGGTCGGCAAGCTGCAGCTATTCCTGCGGGCCACGTCCCTAGGCGGCGTCGAAAGCCTTGTGGAACATCGCCACACGATCGAACCGCACACAGGCATCCCCGAAAACCTGATCCGTGTTTCAGTGGGGATCGAACATATTGACGACCTGAAAGACGACTGGGAACAGGCGCTGTCATAAATGGAAGTTGCCGTTGAACTGGTCATCTTGCTGGTGGCCGCAGCCTTTGCCGCGGGTATTGTGGATGCGATTGCGGGGGGCGGCGGGTTGATCACGCTGCCTGCGCTCGTCTTGGCAGGGGCGCCACCGGTAACAGCAATCGCAACAAACAAGGTACAGGGCGTATTCGGCGCTGCCATGGCCGCATGGACTTACGGGCGGGCAGGGCATGTCGATCTGCGCGCGCAATTGGGGCCAGCGGTTATCGCATTTGTGGCGGCCATCATCGGTGCGTTTCTGACCGCACAACTGCCGACAGACGTGATCCGCTACGGCCTACCCGTGCTTCTGATCGCCATCGCATTGTTCTTTGCGCTGAAACCCGGATTGGACGATCTGGACCGGACCCGCAAAATCAGCGCAGGCGTGTTTGTTGTAACCATCGTGCCGCTTGTGGCGTTCTACGACGGGCTGATCGGGCCGGGGGCTGGTGCGTTCTACATGATCGGCTTTGTGGCCTTCGCGGGCTTCGGCGTGTTGAAAGCAACGGCACATACGAAACTGCTGAACTTCGCGTCAAACGCAGGCGGCATCGCAGCTTATGCGCTTGTGGCGGAACCATGGTGGATGGTCGGGCTGGCGATGGCTGCGGCGCAAATTGCGGGTGCAGCTGTGGGGGCGCGACTGGCGATGCGTGTGGGGGCCAAACTGATCAAACCCGTTGTGGTGATCGCGGCGACGGCACTGGCACTGCGTCTGCTCTGGGACATGATCTAGAAAAAAGCCCGGACCAAAAGGCCCGGGCAAGTCCAACAGGGAGGTGGTGATATAACCCGATCACCAGCGGGCTTCGGTATAGGAACCAGTGAACGTCACAATGGTTCCCACATTATTCAAACTTTACGCGACGAGGCGATAACCACCTGATTCCGTAACCAAAAGACGGGCATTGGATGGATCAGGTTCGATCTTCTGACGCAAGCGGTAGATGTGTGTTTCCAGCGTATGCGTGGTCACACCGGCATTGTAGCCCCAAACTTCGTGCAGCAGTACGTCGCGGGCAACCACGCCTTCGGTGGCACGGTACAGGAACTTCAGGATGTTGGTTTCTTTTTCGGTCAGACGTACTTTTTTGTCGTCTTCCGTGACCAACAATTTCTGCGCAGGCTGGAACGTATATGGCCCAAGCTGGAAAACCGCGTCTTCGGATTGTTCGTGTGTGCGCAACTGGGACCGGATACGGGCCAGTAGAACAGGGAACTTGAACGGCTTGGATACATAGTCATTCGCGCCAGCATCCAGACCGTAGATCGTGTCGGCATCGCTATCTTGGGCGGTCAGCATCACAATCGGGCACTTCACGCCTTGCTTGCGCATCAGGCGGCACAATTCACGACCATCTGTGTCTGGCAGACCAACATCAAGGATCACAAGATCGTAGATGCTTTCCTTCGCCTTCACCATCGCGCTTGCGCCATCGTCGGCCTCAAACACGTCGAAATCTTCAGTCATAATCAACTGCTCACCCAGCGCTTCGCGCAGGTCGTCATCATCGTCGACAAGCAGGATTTTCTTCAATTGAGCCATCGGGACTTTCCTTCGTTGTTACGCTAGAAGTGATCGCAAATTGATCATCAGGCAAGAACGAGAGGGTGCGCCTCACACGGACGTGTGCTTTGATACAGCTAATGTTTCACTTTCGCCCTAAAACGGCTATCGGCTGAAACAATTGAAAGGGATTTCGGCGTGAGCTTCATACCAACTATTACAGAACGACTGGCGCGCGCGCGGGCGGATTTGCGCATGGGCGTGCCTGTTGTGGTGACAGATGGCGGCGAATCCGGCGGGCTTTTGGTGCTGGCAGCTGAAACGTTGGACAAGGCACGGCTGGACGATTTGCGGGGTTTGGGCGGCACGCCCGTCATCGCGGTGACGGGACGACGGGCCGAAACGCTGAAAGCGCGCGCCTATGATGGCGACATCGCGCGTGTGGTCTTGCCCGCAGACGCAACACTGAAATGGGTGCAATCCATCGCTGATCCCGCAGACGACATGCGATCGCCAATGAAAGGTCCGCTGGCGACCGCCAGAGAAGGTGACGCAGATGCGCACCGCGCGGCGATTACATTGATCAAAGCGGCACGGTTGTTACCCGCCGGTGTTTGTCTTGCGGTCGATAGCGCATTTGCCAAACAAAACGACCTGACCGCTATTCCTGCCAGCGCGATCATGGACACGCGGCTTTCGCCGTCATTACCTATCGTCGCGGCCCGCCTGCCGATGGAAGCATCAGAGGCGGGGCGCCTACACATTTTCCGGCCCGATGACGGGGCCGAAGAACATTACGCCATTGAAATCGGCAAACCCGACCGGTCAAAACCCGTGCTCGCGCGGCTGCATTCGGCGTGTTTCACCGGCGACGTGCTGGGATCGCTGAAATGCGACTGCGGACCACAGCTTCACGGGGCACTGGCGGCTATGGGTGAAAATGGTCAGGGGGTTCTGCTGTACCTGAACCAAGAAGGACGCGGGATCGGGCTGGCGAATAAAATGCGGGCCTATTCGTTGCAGGATCAGGGGTTCGATACTGTTGAAGCAAATCACCGCCTTGGGTTTGAAGACGACGAACGGGATTTTCGGATCGGGGCTGACATCCTCAAAAAGATGGGCTTCAGCGCTGTGCGGCTGATGACCAACAACCCCAACAAAATCGCGCGGATGGAAGGCGAAGGTATCGCCGTGACGGAACGCGTGCCGCTGAAGATTGGCGAAAACAGATTCAACACGGCTTATCTCGCGACCAAGGCCGCAAAGTCCGGACATTTTTTGTGACTGCGGGACCTTTGGGCGGACATATAGGAGACGTCAAACAAACAGGTGCAGCGCGTGAAATCCTCTGATCTTGTTGTGACGCCGTCTGGTTTACGGTTTATGGGGCGACGGTTCCCGCGCACAATCGGGCGTGGCGGGCTGACTGACCGCAAAGCCGAAGGCGATATGGCAACACCGCGCGGCGTGCACCGGATCGTGGGGATGTTGTACAGACCTGACCGGATCGCGAAACCTGCGGATTGGGCGCTGCCGATTGGGCCGCGTGATCTTTGGTCGGATGATGTGCGCGACGAAGACTACAATATGATGGTGCGTGCGCCACACGCGTTTAGCCACGAACACCTGCGCCGTGCCGACCCGATGTACGACCTGATCCTGATTACCGATTGGAATTGGCCCTATGCGGTCAAAGGTCGCGGATCGGCCATCTTTATCCATCAATGGCGCGGTAAAGGACGGCCCACAGCAGGCTGCGTTGCCTTCCGGCGGGACCATTTACAGTGGATTGCACCCCGTATTCGGCCAGATAGCCGACTTGTTATCGCATAACCACTGGACCTTGACCCATATTCCGGTCCAAACGGACAAGGAATTTGAGATATGAAACACCAAGGCCTTTTTATGACCCCCGACCAGATCGCCCAGCTTCCCTATCGCCCATGTGTTGGCATCATGCTTGCCAACCCGCGCGGCCATATCTTTGTAGGGCAGCGCATGGATCGGGACCAAGACGCTTGGCAAATGCCGCAGGGTGGCGTCGACAAAGGTGAAACCACACGCGATGCCGCAATTCGTGAATTGTGGGAAGAAACAGGTGTGCCGGAAAAGCTGGTTACGATCGAAGCGGAAAGCGCTGGTTTGATCCCCTACGATTTGCCGCACGCCATTGTCCCGAACATCTGGAAGGGCAAATATCGCGGGCAAGAGCAGAAATGGTTCTTGATGCGGTATCATGGCACGGACGCCGATATTAATATCGCGACCGAACATCCGGAATTTTCCGAATGGAAATGGATGCCGAAGGATCAGCTTGTTGCAAACATCGTGCCGTTCAAGCGTGAAGTCTACGAAAAAGTTCTGGCTGAATTTTCCGCAAAACTTTGACCTAACGTCAAAAAAACAGTTTCCCTTTGGTGCGGACCAACTAAGGTCCGCCTCATGGGGAATACAAAATTTGATAGTCGGTCCGTTGGTCTCGATATTGGCCTGTCTTTTTCGCGCTGGCTGACGGGTCGCGAAAATCTGCATTACGGGATCTGGGACGGATTGGACGTTTGCGCGGGCAATGTCGGTGCCGCCCAAGAAGCATATACCGCGAAACTGTTCGAACTACTGCCAGACGGGCCACTGCGTATTTTGGATATCGGTGGTGGCGCTGGCGAGACGGCGAAAAAACTGGTTGCCCTTGGGCACGACGTCGAAATTGTTGTACCAAGCGCGTTTCTGGCAGAACGGTGTCGTGCCAATGCGCCCACTGCCGTTGTACACGAAGCGATGTTTGAAGACGCCGAACTCAGCGGCCTGTTCGATCTTTGCCTGTTCTCCGAAAGCTATCAATACATCCCGCTTGATCAGGGCATACCCAAATGCATGACGCTGCTGAAGCCGGATGGCCATATCCTGATCGCGGATTGTTTTCGCAGCGAAGGCTTTTCGCCCGACAAAGTCCAAGCCACAGTTGGTGGCGGTCATCCCATTCAGAAATTCCATGCCTTTCTGGCCGACCAGCCGCTAGACCTTTTGTCGTCCGAGAACATCACCCAAAGCGTCGCCCCTTCGATTGATGTCGAACAGGGGCTGTTTAATGTCGTGGGCTACGGGATGGGGCGCGTGGACGAGCAGATGGCGGTCCAACGACCTAAGACACGGTCTGTCGTGCATTGGATGATCCGGCGTCTGCTTAGCCCGCGCAAACGCGCCCGCCTTGATCAACGGTTGAACCAGCAAACACGGACCGCCGCGCATTTCTCGGCGAACAACACCTATCTTTTGCTTAAGCTACAGGTCCGTGCCGCTTAACCTTTTCCGCGACGTCCGCGCGGATCTTGGCAAGCGCATCTTGCAGCATCGGGATGCGTCGTGGCCGGAAACTGTCGCCTGTCACAATCAGATCGCGCATCCGGTCTAGCCTGAACACGCGACTGTCGCTGCGCAAATGGCACCAGCCGATCACGCAATGCTTGTCTTGCAAGAACACAATCCCAAGCGGATCAATCGTCCGTTCCGTCTGTGCGCCTTTTCCGTCCTCGTATCTAAACGCGACTGAATATTCGTCCCATGTCGCCCGTCGCAATGCGGCAACGTCAATGCTGGGCTTGGGCGGGGGTACAATCCGGTTCACCGCCAGCACGGCATGTTTCAACCGATGCGCTTGGGCGCTGGGCAGGCGGGCCTGCAATTTAGTAAGCGCATTTTCTGCGGCTTTGGCCAATGCCGGATCAGCAATCGCTTGAACATCGCGTAAACCCAATACCAAGGCTTCAATCTCTTCGTCGTTAAACATCATCGGCGGCAACGCGGGGTCTTCAGTCAGCGCATAGCCATATCCAGCGGTGCCATCGATCACAGCGCCCAACCCCCGCAACGCTTCGATATCGCGGTATAGCGTCCGTTCGGACACCCCCGTTTCCTGAGCGAGCAGGGCTGCGGTCACGGGCGGGCGATGGTTGCGCAGGGCTTGCATCAGTTGGAACAGGCGATTTGTGCGGTTCATGCCCCATCATATCACACATCCTGACAAAAGTTGACAGGAGGCCGCGCTATCACGGGGGCAACCGCATCAGGAGCACCCCATGTACGACCTCATCACCTTTCAGGCCGGTTTCGGCAACGTCAGCTATAGCCCGTTCTGCGTCAAAGCCGTGTGGATGCTGAACCACGCAGGCGTGGATTGGCAGCGCGAAGACTGCCTTGACCCGCGAAAATTTGCGCACGGCAAGCTGCCCGTGCTGCGTGCGCATGGAAACCTCATTCACGACAGTGACGACATCCGCTTGTTTCTGGAACGTGAAGGGGCGGATTTTTGGGGCGAGACACCGATGCGCGATCAGGCGATGGGCCGCGCACTAATCCGCATGGCCGAGGATCATCTCTATTTCCATGTCGTTATGGACCGTTGGATGAATGATGATGTTTGGCCGCACATCAAAGCTGCCTATTTCACTGGAATCCCGAAATTGATCCGTGGACCTGTGACCAACGGGTTGCGCAAAGCGTTGCGGAAAGGGCTGCATGCCCAAGGTATCCTGCGCCTGTCAGACGACGAACGCCTGCGCCGTCTGGATCAGGACCTTGACGCGATCCGCACGCTTTTGGGCCAACACGCTTTCATACTGTCAGACACACCAACATTGCCGGACTTTTCAGTTGCGGCCGTTTTGTCGAACATCGCGGCCAGTCCGGTCGCCACGCCCACATCCTTGCGCGTGGCCGATGATCTGGTTTTGATGGGCTACGTCGCCCGCATGAAGGAGATGTTCGATTGACCCCGTTTCAAGATGACGCCGTGAAGGCCGCGTTTGGCGCGATGCCGCAAGGGGCGCGTGACGGTCTGCTGCAATTGCGCGAACTTGTCTTTGCAATCGCGGATGACCTACCAGAGGTGCCAAACGTGACAGAAGGTCTGCGTTGGGGGCAACCCGCGTACCTGACACCGCCGCGCATCGGGTCAACCATCAGGCTCGGCCTGCCGAAATCCGGCGGCTTCGCGATCTATGCCAATTGCAATTCCCGCATCATCAGCGATTTTGCGGCGGCCTATCCCAATTGGGATGTGATCGAAGGAAACCGCGCCGTGATATTCACGAAAGCCAAACAGATCGACCCCGTGCGGCACGGCGCGTTGATCAAATCAGCACTGACCTATCACCTGCGCAAATAACTACTTGCGGGTGCGTTTGACCTTACGCTTCGTCTTCGCTGCTTTCTTCTTCGCCGATCCCGCACGACGACGCACAGGCGCACCCCGTCTGCCACCACGCGATCCACGGGGCAGGGCTTTGCCTTCGATCTCAAGCAATTCAACGATCAGACCGCCTGTCACTGGCGTGGCCTCCGCCAAGGTGACTTTCACCTTCTGGCCAAGTCCAATCACCAAACCTGAATCCGACCCCATCAAGGTCTGGCTATCTTGGTCGTAATGGAAAAATTCGTTGCCCAAGCTGCGCATCGGAACCATGCCATCGGCACCAGTTTCATCCAGCTTCACAAACACGCCAAACTTCGCGATCCCGCTAATACGACCGGGCATTTCCGCGCCAATCCGTTCGGACAAGAAGGCGGCAAGATAGCGATCCGTGGTATCGCGTTCCGCAATCATCGACCGACGTTCGGTGTCCGAAATCGACTTTGCGGTCTCGTCCAAACGTTCCACATCTGTCGGCGACAAACCATCATCGCCCCAGCCATGCGACGACACCAATGCACGGTGAACGATCAAATCAGCATAGCGGCGGATAGGCGACGTAAAGTGGGCATAGGCCTTCAAAGCCAGCCCAAAATGGCCGAAATTTTCGGCATTGTAATAGGCCTGCGTCATCGACCGCAGGGTCGCGATGTTCACCAGTTCAGCGTCATCGGTGCCACGCGCTTGGTTCAGCAGCCGGTTCAAATGGGCGGTCTGCAAAACCTGCCCCTTCGCCAGAGTCAGGCCAGAGGCATGAACAACCTCACGCAGCGCATCCAACTTATCAGGGTTCGGTTCTTCGTGGACACGGAACAACAGCGGGGATTGCTTGGCGATCAAGGTCTCAGCGGCGGCCACATTGGCCAGCACCATGAATTCCTCGATCAGCTTATGCGCATCAAGGCGGTCTTTGAAATTGACTGACGTCACCTCGCCTTCATCGCTTAGCTCAATCCGGCGTTCGGGCAGGTCCAGTTCCAGCGGTTGACGGCGTTCGCGTGCCTTCAACAGGGCAGCATACGCAGAATAAAGCGGCTTCAGTACGTCGTAGAACATGGGCGCTGTGCGCTCATTCGGATTACCGTCGATGGCATCCTGCACTTCTTTGTAATGCAACGACGCGGCGGACCGCATCAAGGCGCGGTGGAACGTCTGGCCCGTCTTGTTGCCTTCGGCATCAATGGTCATCGCAACAGCAAGGCACGCGCGATCAACACCTTCGTGCAAAGAACACAAATCGCCCGATAGAACGTCCGGCAACATCGGAACAACGCGATCAGGGAAATACGTCGAATTGCCGCGCTTGCGGGCCTCGCGGTCCAGTTCTGACCCCGGCGTGACGTAGTAGGCCACATCAGCAATCGCGACCCAGATCGTAAACGTGCCATTGTCATGCGCTTCGACATAACAGGCATCATCATGGTCGCGGGCATCAGACGGGTCGATCGTAACAAGCGGCAAATCACGCAAATCTTTGCGTTTGCCAAGCGGCGCGCCCGTTTTGGCGTCAGCTTCAGCAATCACCGCGTCCGGAAAATGATCGGGAATACCGTGCTGCTGAATAGCGATCAACGACACAGCACGCGGGGCAGTCGGATCACCAAGACTGGCAATCACGCGGGCCTTCGGCAACCCCATACGGCCTTTCGGGCCTGCCTGCTCGGCTTCAATCAATTCACCGTCTTGGGCGTCACCGGTCAGACCTGCGGGAATGATCCATTCCTTCGTTGACCCTTTATCAACGGGGATCAAACGACCCCCTTCCGCACCTTGACGGAACACACCCAACAGACGGATCGGGTTTTCGCCGATCAAACGAATGATACGGGCGGTGTGGGTGTAATCCTCGCCCGGCACTTCGGTCAGACGTCCTAGAAAACGATTACCCTTGCCCATCGCAGGATCGCTGTCGCGCAGCGTCATCAGAATACGGGGCACATCGCCATCGCCCGACCATTCCAACGGACGCGCATAAAGGTCGCCATCGGCGTCTGGTCCAGTGACTTCACACACGGTCACAGGCGGCAGCACATTTGCGTCGCGATAGGAACTACGGCGCTTGGACAGCTTTCCTTCCGCCTCAAGCTCTTTCAGAAGGCGCTTAAGATCAATACGGGCGGCACCCTTGATCCCAAAGGCTTTCGCGATATCGCGTTTGGCGGCTTTGGTCGGGTGATCAGAAATCCATGCAAGAATTTCGGCTTTTGAAGGAATGCGTGTCATAGAGTGGCCCTACCACGCGACCCTGCGTGGGGGCCAGCCCCCACACCCCCGAGATATTTAAGACCAAAAGAACTGGGGTAGCCCGCTTGGCTTCTTTGACGTCTTCTGGGCTCCACCGGAGGCTGCCGCGGTCAAGCCCGGACATGTCCGCTCACAGGTCGCGGATCATATCCTGATGCGGAATACCCGCGTCGTCGTAGAAAGGCCCGTAACCCACAAACCCGAGTTTTTCGTAAAACCCAATGGCGTGATCTTGCGAACCAAGTTTGGCTCGCTTGATGTTCGGTAACGTGCGCAGATGATCCATCGCCGCCTCTACGATCCGCGCGCCCAGACCCGTGCCGCGATAGTCGGACAAAACACAGATACGGCCAATTTTGCCAATGTCATCTTGCAGCAACAAACGCGCCGTGCCTGCGGGTTGTCCGTCCACGGTTGCAAGCATGTGGATCGCACTTTCGTCCAGATCGTCCATCTCTTCGGCTTCGGAAATTCCCTGTTCTTCGATGAACACCGCACGGCGCAATGCAATGCAAGGCGCGTAGTCGTCAACAACAGCAATCATGCGAAATAATCCTTCAAAATCCGCCCATAGATGGCTTTGAGTTTGATCACTTCATCCACCATCACCCGTTCGTCGACTTGGTGCATGGTTTTGCCTGCGAGGCCAAATTCCACAACGGGGCAATGGCTTTTCACGAAGCGGGCATCGGATGTACCACCAGACGTGGACAGTTCCGGATCACGGCCGATTTCGGCTTTTACAGCAGCGCCCACCAAATCAGACAAAGGACCAGGTGGCGTGATGAAGCTTTCGCCGGATATTTTGATCTTCATATCGATGCTCAAGTCAAAAGCAGCGGCGACCTTATCTGCCTCTGCTTGTATCCAAGCGGTCAAACCTGCTCCGGTGTGCGTGTCGTTGAACCGAATGTTGACCGTTGCCGTACATTGACCGGGTATCACGTTGGTCGTGCCATTTCCGGTGTCGATACTGACGACCTGCAGGCTGGACGCATCGAAATGCTCGGTCCCTTGATCCAGCTCGTGTGACGCCAGCACATCCATCAACCGCGCCATGGCGTGCACCGGATTTTTCGCGCGGTGCGGATAGGCCGCGTGGCCTTGCACACCTGTCACCGTAAACCACACCGTCATCGACCCGCGCCGCCCGATTTTCATCGCGTCGCCAATGGCATCAGGGCAGGTGGGCTCGCCAACAAGACAGACCGACATGGTTTCGTTCTGCTCATCCATCCAGTCAAGCAAGGCGATCGTGCCGTGTTCAGCGACATCTTCTTCGTCGCCCGTAATCGCAAGGACCACAGCCCCGTCCGGTGGCGTATCAGCCACAAAATCAATCGCAGCCGCGGCAAACGCAGCAACACCGGATTTCATGTCAGTCGCACCGCGCCCATACAGATAGCCGTCCTTGATTTCAGCGCCGAACGGATCAACCGTCCACGCATCCGGATCACCCAATGGGACAACATCCGTATGGCCATTAAACCCGAACGTCCGGTTCGCACCCTTGCGGCCCCAGCGGGCGTAAAGATTGCAAATACCACCGCGATCCACGCGGGTGCAGTCAAACCCACCGTCAGTCAGCAGCTTTTCCAGCAGCACAAGCGCGCCGCCCTCAGCAGGGGTAATCGAATTACAGCGGACCAGATCAGCAGTCAGGGCGACGGGATCAATCGGCATTTTTGTCATCCCCTTCAAAGAACGGGGTCATCTGAGCGATGATCACAGAATTCTCGTCCAAGGCCCGCTGCATCAATGCGCGTTCCTCGTCGTTGATGTCATGCCCTTCGGCCAAACGTTCGTCCAAGGTGCCGTAGCCGGACACATCCAACGGGGCCAGATCGGCCTGTTTCAGGATCGCAACGGTTTCGCGCACAGCTTCGGCTTCGTCCACGCCGGATGCGTAACACATCAACGCGCCACCTGTGGCACCTTCGGGTAATCCGTCGTCGGCATTGCGGCCAACCTCAACCAGAAGGGTATACACCTGCTGTCTGGACACCTTTTTAGCTTTTTGCTTGGTCATGAGCGTGGCCTTTGCGCAATGGTTTTGTGTTACTGACGTCTCAAACTCTGACCGGAAGGGCAAGAGGCTTGTCATCATCAGTCCAGCGGCTAAGGGTATATGCTTGGGACATGGGGACTGCCGCGGAATGCGTATCGTAATATTTTTGACTGGGATTTGGATGTCCCTTTTGACAGGCGTGGCCACTGCGCAAACGCCAAATCAGGCGATCACAATCGCCACGGTGACGCGGGCACCGTTTTCGTTTGAAATTGACGGGGCACATGCGGGCTTCAGCATTGATCTATTGAATGCGGCAAGCGAAGAAATCGGGCTTCCGATCCAATATCAAAGGTTCGACAGCTTCGGCGGGATGTTGGCGGCTGTCCAAAACGGCGAAGCAGACGCTGCAATCGCCAACATTACAATCACCGCTGAACGCGAACGACTGATGGACTTTACGCAGCCGATTTTTGACGGCGGCGTTCAGGTTATGCTCAAGGCCGAAGCAGGGGCAGGGCAAAGCATTCTGTCCGTCATTTTCACACGCGACGTTGGTCTCTTGGTCCTTGGGGCGGTGCTGTTGCTGCTGGCGGGCGGTATGATCATGTACGTGTTTGAACGACGCCATCAGCCGTATTTTGATCACGCACCCAAAGACGCGGTGTTTCCCGCTTTTTGGTGGGCGTTGAACCTTGTCGTGAATGGCGGGTTCGAAGAACGGATGCCGCAATCCCGCTTTGGTCGGGCGTTTGGCGTGTTCTTGGTCATTGGTAGCTTGTTCTTTGTGTCGATCTTTGTGGCGCAGATCACCGCAGCGCTGACCGTGAACGCGATTCAGGACAACATTGATTCACTGGCCGACTTGGACGGGCGCAAAGTAGGTACCATCGAAGCGTCCACCACTGCAGCTTTCTTGGATAACCGCGGTTTGTCGCATGCAACCTTTGCAGGGCTTGATGACCTGCTGACCGCGTTTGAAACAGACGAAATCGAAGCCGTAGTGTTCGATGGTCCGATCCTTGCCTACTACGTCGAAAACCAAGCGCAGGGCGAAGCGCGTCTGCTCGACCGCGTTTACCGGTCCGAAAAGTACGGCATGGTTTTCAGCAACGAAAGTCTCTACCGCGAAGCCGTCGATCAGGCATTCTTGCGCCTGCGTGAAGACGGGACTTACGATAGCCTGATGACTAAATGGTTCGGGGCGCGATACGGCAATCGTTAAACGCGACAGCCGACCAACAAAAAGGGCCGCATCTGATCCAGATGCGGCCCTATTGTATTCTGACGACGGTGCGGGCTTAGTCGCGCAGCAGATCGTTGATACCCGTCTTGGACCGTGTCTTTTCATCAACGCGTTTCACGATGACGGCACAGTATAGGCTGACGTTGTTCTTGGATGGCATCGTACCGGCGACAACCACGGAATAAGGTGGAACCTCACCGTATGTGACTTCGCCAGTTTCACGATCAACGATCTTTGTGGACTGACCGATAAACACGCCCATGCCCAGAACAGACCCTTCGCGGATGATGCAGCCTTCGACAACCTCAGAACGGGCACCGATAAAGCAGTTGTCTTCGATGATTGTTGGACCAGCCTGCATTGGTTCCAGCACACCGCCGATGCCAACGCCACCGGAAAGGTGCACGTTTTTACCGATTTGGGCGCATGACCCGACTGTGGCCCAGCCGTCAACCATCGTGCCTTCGTCAACATAAGCGCCGAGGTTCACAAACGATGGCATCAGCACAACGCCCGGTGCGATGTAGGCGGAACGACGGACAATAGAACCGGGAACGGCACGGAAACCCGCGTCTTTCCATTGGTTTTCGCCCCAACCTGCGAACTTGGACGGAACCTTGTCCCACCATGTTGTGTCGCCGTTGCCGCCGTTGATCGCTTCCATGTCGTTCAGACGGAATGACAACAGAACGGCCTTCTTGGCCCACTGATTCACGAACCAGTTGCCGTCGTCTTGCTTTTCAGCAACGCGCAACTTGCCGCTGTCCAAAGCGTTCATCGTATCTTCGATGGCTTCGCGTGTTTCGCCTTTGGTGGCGGCTGTGATCGTGTCACGGGCCTCCCATGCGGCTTCGATTGCGGTCTCAAGGGCAGCGTTCGACATATGTCCGGTCCTTTGGTCTGAAAAAGAGTCTCAGCGGCTATAAAGCGGGCGGGCTTTGGGTGCAATCTATGCGAGGTCAGTGGATTGTTGCTTTGCCAATGCTTTTTGTGTGCGCACCTGCTGGATCGCGAGATGCGCCAAAAACATCGATAAGGCGACACACAGGACGCCGGGCAGAACAAAAAGCACGCGCGCGCTCTGGCCGGATTCCATGAGAATATCGTTAGCACCCATAGGGATGAGGATAAGCGCGGGAATGAGGAAAAGACCGGATAGAATGAACAGTGCAGCCGCCCGTGGTGATCGTAGCGCTTTATTTTGCATGATCCGGTTCAGATACCGCGCGGCCCAGAACGGCAGAACAGTTAGGCCAAGCAAAAAGATATATGCGGCCAACAGGGCCACAGGGTGTGCGGCATCCCACCTGACGATGACAGGAAGCAAAAACACCGAAACAAAGAGGAAAAGCATCAGTGCGATGGATGCCACCACAATACACAGCATAAAAGCGATGCGCATCCTTCCCAACGTTTGTATCGCGGTATCACAGGGTATCTGCTTTGACGCGGTCGGTTGATTTGGCAGTGTCACGACCACTTAATTGAACAACCCGTCGATGGTGTCTGCTTTTCAGGACCAAAACCGGTCTCGGCAATCTGTGTCATGCCTTCGACCAATTCAGGGATACGCCCCTTGGCATCGCCGCGCATGGGGACGTTATCCAGCCGGCCGCGATATTGCAGACCATTCTCGGGATGGTAGCCAAAGAAATCGGGAGTGCAGACGGCACCATAGGCCTTGGCGACACTTTGATCTTCGTCCACCAGGTAGGGGGCAGTCAGGCCGTAAACTTGGCCAAATTCGACCATACGTTCGGGACTATCGGCAGGATAATCGTCGTAATCATTCGACATGATACAGGCGATCCCGATTCCGGCGGCGCGCAGCGCGATCATATCCCCGACCAGCCGCGGCATCATGTCGATGACATAGGGGCAATGGTTGCAAATGAACGCAAGCAACAGCCCGTTTTCCCCCATCAAATCGTCACGACTGTAGGCCGTGCCATCGGGGGTCATCAACGTAAACTCAGGGGCAGGCATCCCAAATTCGCAAACGGCGGTTTTCAACAACATCATGGTCTTCCTTTGTTCGTGATCAACTTAAAGTCACTGTGCGAAAAAACAAAGGGGTCAGCGATTGCATCCGCGGGCACTTCCAGCAACTCTGGCGCAAACAAAAGAAAGAGACGACCAATGGACCACCGCAAACACACATTCCGCGACAGCGGCCAAGACCGTGAAGCCGTATCGCACACGCCAGTGACGCCGCAAACGCAGGCACCGTCCTATAAATTGGCCTTCGCAGACGACGACTTTCTGTGCCGCGAAGATTTGCGGCCCGTGCGGTTGCAGTTGGAACTGCTGAAACCTGAATTGCTGATGGACGAAGCAGGCATCGAATCCACAATCGTTCTGTTCGGTGGTGCGCGTATTCCAGAGCCATCCAAAAAGGACACGGCGCGGACCAAAACGCTGGCTGATTTGTCGAAATACTACGAAGAAGCCCGCCGTTTTTCCGAACTGATGACACGTAAGTCCTTGGAAACAGGCGGTCATGAGAACGTCATCGTCACAGGCGGCGGACCGGGTGTGATGGAAGCAGGCAACCGCGGCGCTCTTGATGCCGGTGGTAAATCTATCGGCCTAAACATCGTGCTGCCGTTCGAACAGGCGCCAAACGAATACGTGACGCCTGAATTGTGCTTTAACTTCCACTACTTCGCGATCCGCAAGATGCACTTCTTGATGCGCGCCGCCGCGATCACCGTTTTCCCGGGCGGGTTCGGAACGCTGGATGAGACGTTCGAGGCACTGACGCTGATCCAAACTGGTCGCATGGCACGGGTCCCTTTCCTGTTGTTTGGCAAAGATTTCTGGGAAGGCATTATCAATTGGGACGCCTTGGCCGATGCCGGGACGATTTCCGCAGATGATCTTGAACTTTTCCGCTTCGTGGAAACCGCTGAAGAAGCAGTCGAAGCGTTGGAAAACTGGGAAGGCAAAGGCGAGAAGCGCGGCGAAATTCCGGGGCGGTAAGACCTGTTCACAGGTTTCTTCACGAACTGAAACGAATTTTCAATAAATCACCGTCAAAAGGGCCTCATGAACTTGGGGCCCTTTTTGTATGAACATTAGACGCTGTGTCGTGACGTTGATTGTGTTGCTCGTGATGGCGGTGAACGCGCGGGCAGAGGTGACGCCGCTAATTGGCGGGCTCAACACGGGGCCGCTTGTGCAGGTCAACCGCGCATCAGGGCCGTCGTCTGGTGGGTCTAGTCTTTTCATCGGACAAAGCGGTAGCAGCCTTTTCGCGCCATACCCACAACGTCAAAAAGCACCGATCAGAGGAATACTGACATCACAAACACCGCCAGAAGCGCGGTTATTGACTCTCATCGCGTCTGCAGAGGCGGGACCAGATGGTTACGATGCTGTGCAGCATGGCGCATCCCGCCGCCCGTCAAATCGCCCGACCGACATGACGATTGGTGAAATCTACGACTGGATCACCGCAACGCCGGGCCAACCGCATGCGATTGGACGGTATCAGTTCATCCCACCGACATTACGAACACTCACGCGGCAGGCCGGTTTCAACCGTCAAACGCCGTTCACGCCTGCGGTGCAGGACGAACTGGCCGGAATCCTGTTGCAGGACGCAGGTCTGGCACAATTCCAAGCAGGCGGAATCAGCCGCCACGCGTTCATGAACAATCTCGCCAAAATCTGGGCGGGGCTGCCAACATCGTCCGGACGGTCATATTATCATGGCTACGCAGGCAATAGCGCGACCATGACATGGGCACGCTATGACGCTGAAATGACGCGGATCTATCCCGGTTAATCCAGTGTCGCGACCTGCGCCATTGCGTAGTCGACGGCCCACTTCGCCTCAATGCCGACAGCGACATCCACCTTCGGACGGCTTGCATCTGCGACCGTATCGCCAATGTCATCACCGGACAGCGCAACTTTGATACCGGATTTTTCAAACGTGAACTTTTCTGGAAACAGACCGGCCAGCAGGGCGGTCGAATCGTGCATGGGGCAGCCGTCAAACACGCCAACTGACCGGTAGAAACCCAGATAAAAGTTCGAAATATCGCGGACAAATCCACCAACTTTCGGCGATGTCACAGCCATCGCTTCAAAATCTTCAGGTGTCAGTAACGTTTGCATCGTCGCATCGAGGCCGACCATGACAATCGGCATCTCGGTCGCGAAGACAACGTCGGCGGCAGCGGCGTCGTGGTAAATATTGGCCTCTGCGTGTGGTGTGATGTTTCCGGGGACGGCATACGCGCCGCCCATAATCACGAGGCTTTTGATATTGGTGGCAAACGCCGGATCAAGCGCCAAGGCGTCCGCGATATTGGTCAGCGGCCCGATGGCGCAAACAACCAATTCGCCCGCGTTTTCGGCAGCCATCCGTACCAAAAATGCGGCAGCGGTTTCGTCGATATTCTTGCCGATTTCCGGCACAGTTGTCAGCGCGCCCAGCCCTTCGTCACCGTGCACATTCGCTGATGGGGTGTAGTCCGACGCGCCATATGGCAACGCGGCACCTTCGGCTACGGGACAGTCATAGCCCAGAAAGTCCAACAAATACCGCGCATTGCGGCTGGATTGTTTCACAAACGTATTGCCGAAAATGGCAGTCAGACCCAACAGCTCGACCTCTGGGATTGCAACGGCCAGTGCAATCGCAAGCGTGTCATCAACGCCGGGGTCAGTATCAATAATAAGTTTCATAAATCGTGCCTTGCCTCAGAAGCGAATTCGGCAGGGTAGATCACAGAGAATGGCGCGCTTCAAATCACAAAGTTAGCGACCTTGCGGCACTTCAAGATATTGCATCGGCGGGGCTGCCGGATCCTGAATTGCCTTGATGGCGGCCCTCGCGAGAAATTCGCCCGCCGTACCAACAGCTTCTGACAGCGTTATGATCTCCGAACGGAACAATTTCAGGAACGGAATCGCCTCTTTCGCGATGACATCAATGTCGGTTCCCAGCACCCGTTGCTTCTGTTCCAATGCCGAAACTGCCGCCATCGCCGCCGTCGTTGACGCAGTTGCAATGGCGTCGATTGTCGGGTCGCCGACAAGGGCTGCGTGAACGGCCGCAACGATCTTGGGAATATCGTTATCGCTCGTCGCGCCTTCCACAACCGTCAGCTTGATGTCGAACCTTTCAGCGCAGGATCGCAAACCCGTGACCAGATGCTGGGCGTAGCTTTGGGCCAGAGGCGGCGCGACAACGATCACGTTTCGACGCCCGCGGGCATGCAGCGCTTCCATCGCCTGATATCCGAATGCGTGGTTATCGAAATCATAATACGCGTGTTTATCGGCCCATTTACTGCGTCCATGCGTGGCAAACGGGAACCGTTTTTCCATTAAATAAGCCACGCGCGGGTCGTTTGGTTCGATCTGGTTCAGAATCACCGCGTCGGCGGAAGCGGTCTCAACGATATAGCGCACAGGCTTCATGAAATCGTCTTGGGGAAAGTACGGCATAACGTTCAAATGATACCGCGTGCCCTGCAACCCTCCGGCCACAGACGAAATAAGACGTGCTGTGTGGTTGTCGTGTTCAGTCGACATAACAAGGCTGATCACGTTGGTTCGGCCCGTCCGCAGGCGCACACCGGCACGGTTCGGAACATAACCGATTTCGGCAGCGATTTTACGAACTAAGACCTTCGTATCGCTACCAATATCGGGGGCGTCGTTCAGCGCACGCGACACAGTTGGGACGGCTAGACCGCTCATCTGTGCAATGGTCTTCAACGTCGGCTTTCCGCCAGCAGGTAATGCGGCCTCAAGTGTCATTGGCGATTTGGTGCGTGCCATCGTGTTTCCTCCCCGTATCGCAACAGAATCCGGTGATTCTGTCTTAAACCCCGGACCCTACTAGCCGCTTTTTTGTGCAATTCTAAGGTCTTGGTGAATAATTGCGTTGAACGTACCTACAATGAATTTTTATGTCTTGCTAGAACTATCTAAATCGATATAGAATTTTCTACAACGATTTAGAACCAGGGAGGAGAGAATCGTGAAGCTAACAACTAAACTCTTGGCGGCGACTGCAATGGTCAGCGCATCCGCAGCATCTGCGGTAGAACTTGAAGTAACGCATTGGTGGACATCTGGTGGCGAAGCTGCCGCTGTGTCCGAGTTTGCGAAAGCATTCAACGAAACAGAGCACACATGGGTCGACGGCGCGATCGCCGGATCCGGCGGTACTGCACGTCCAATCATTATTTCCCGTATCCTCGGCGGCGACCCAATGGGTGCGACACAGCTGAACCACGGTCGTCAGGCGGAAGAACTGATCGAAGCTGGTTTGCTGCTTGACCTGACAGACGTTGCCGAAGCTGGCGGTTGGACTGACATTGTTAACCCAACATCGCTTCTCGATTCCTGCACACTGGACGGTAAAATCTACTGTGTGCCTGTGAACATCCACTCTTGGCAGTGGCTGTGGTTGTCCCACGCTGCGTTTGAAAAAGCTGGCGTAGACGTCCCAACCGATTGGAACGAATATATTGCAGCTGCTGACGCACTGAAAGCTGCTGACGTGATCCCACTTGCGATGGGTAAGCAGGGTTGGCAGCAATCCGGTGCATTCGGCGTTATGGCCGTTGGGATCGCTGGTCAGGACGCATGGCTTGCTGTGAACCGTGACCACGACGAAAGCGTTGCGGCTGGTCCTGAGTACGCAAAAGTATTCGAAGCGGCTGCTGCTGCACGTGAACTGGCTGCTGACAGCAACGTTCAAGACTGGAACCAAGCGACAAACCTCGTGATCACTGGCCAAGCTGGCGCACAGATCATGGGCGACTGGGCGCAGGGTGAATTCTCTGTTGCTGAAGCTGTTGCTGGCGAAGACTATTCCTGCTTGCCAGGTCTCGGTCTGAACGAAGTTCTGGATACAGGCGGCGACGCATTCTACTTCCCAGTGAACGACGATCCTGAAATCACAGCAGCCCAGAAAGAACTGGCTGCATTGTTGATCTCTCCTGAAGTTCAGGTGTCTTTCAACCTCGCCAAAGGCTCTTTGCCAGTGCGCGGTGACATCGATCTGTCTGCAGCCAACGACTGCATGCAGAAGGGTCTGGAAATCTTGGCATCTGGCGGCATCTTGCCATCCGGTGACATGAACAACTCTGCTGATACATCAACACAGATCGAAGATCTGATGGCTCAGTTCTGGTCTTCTGACATGTCCGCAGCCGATGCGCAGGCGAAATACGCCGACATCATCGCAGACGCTGACTAAGTCTTTCGATCAACCTCCCCGGTTCGGCGCGTCTGACGCGCCGGGCCGACCCGAAGACCCCACCCGACAACCTTTCCTAGATGGAGCCGACACGATGACCGTGGCCTCGGACCCCCCTGCACGTCCAGCAAAGCGACCAAGTCGCTTATTCCGCAACCCGATGGCCAAGATCGCGTCCATCCCAATGATCCTGACCGCCCTTGTGGTATTTGTCGGGGCGACGACGTGGACAGTCGTTTATTCTTTCACCGGCTCGCGCATGTTGCCCAAAACCAAATGGGTTGGCTTTGACCAGTATGAACGGCTGTGGGACACAGATCGGTGGTGGATTTCGATCACCAACCTAGGGATTTACGGCATCTGTTCGATGGTCTTTACGTTGGTCGTGGGCTTTACGCTGGCGGCATTGCTGGACCGCAAAATCCGGTTCGAAAATGTGTTCCGGTCCATTTTCCTTTACCCTTTCGCGCTGTCATTCGTTGTGACAGGTCTTGCATGGCAGTGGATTTTGAACCCCGAATTCGGCATCCAATCTGTTGTGCGCGGCTGGGGCTGGGAAACATTCACTTTCAACCCGCTCAATGACCCCAACACTGTGATGTTCGGTCTGCTGATCGCCGGTTTGTGGCAGGGCACGGGTCTTATCATGTGCATCATGCTCGCTGGTTTGCGCGGCATTGACGAAGACATCTGGAAAGCCTGCCGCGTTGACGGCATCGGCACTGTAAAAACCTACATCAAGGTCATCATCCCGATGATGCGCCCTGTGTTCATCACATCCTTGGTGTTGATCGCATCAGGTATCATCAAACTCTACGATCTTGTGGTCGCCCAAACGGGCGGTGGACCGGGTCTTAGTTCCGAAGTCCCCGCAAAATACGTGATCGAATACATGTTCCGCGCGCAGAACCTTGGACAGGGGTTTGCAGCCTCAACCATGATGCTGTGTTCCGTGATCATCATTCTTATCCCTTGGGCATACCTCGAATTCGGAGGGAAGAAACGTGGCTGATATGACAACCAACACAATGACCGGTCCACGCGGACCAAAACCGAAAAAAGCGTTCAGCCGGGGCAATATCTTCCTCTATGGCACGTTGATCATGGTCTCCATGTATTACCTGTTGCCGCTCTACGTGATGATCGTGACATCGCTGAAAGGCATGCCGGAAATACGCCTCGGCAACGTGTTCGGGCCTCCAATGGAAGTCACATTCCAACCGTGGGTCAAAGCATGGGCCGAAGCCTGCACAGGCATCAACTGCGACGGTCTATCGCGCGGATTTGGCAATTCGGTCCGCATCCTGATCCCTTCTGTTCTGCTGTCCATCACGATTGCGTCCATTAACGGCTACGCGCTGTCGAACTGGAAATTCAAAGGGTCAGAGGCGTTCTTTACCATTCTGATCATCGGGGCCTTCATCCCTTACCAAACAATGCTGTATCCGATCGTGATCCTGCTGCGTGAAATCGGGCTGATGGGGTCCATCGGCGGGCTTGTCCTTGTGCACACCATCTTCGGGATGCCTATCCTGACGCTGCTGTTCCGGAACTACTTTGCCTCAATCCCCGAGGAATTGTTCAAAGCAGCCCGCGTCGACGGTGCTGGGTTCTGGCGGATTTACTTCCAGATCATGTTGCCAATGGCGCTGCCGATCTTCGTGGTTGCGATCATTCTGCAGGTGACTGGTATCTGGAACGATTTCCTGTTTGGGGTCATCTACACCAAACCCGCGACGTATCCGATGACAGTCCAGCTCAATAACATCGTGAACTCGGTGCAGGGCATCAAGGAATACAACGTCAACATGGCGGCGACATTGCTCACCGGTATGGTTCCTCTCATCATCTATTTTGCCTCGGGCAAACTCTTCGTGCGCGGCATTGCCGCCGGCGCAGTCAAAGGCTGAAACCATGACAAATTCTGTAGAAATCAAAAACCTCGACCTCAGCTTTGGTGCTGTGAAAGTCTTGAAGAACCTCAACCTCGATATTCGTGACGGCGAATTCATCGTTCTGCTCGGGTCATCCGGCTGCGGCAAGTCAACGCTATTGAACTGCATCGCGGGCCTGCTCGAAGTCACCGACGGCCAGATCTTCATCAAAGGCCAGAACGTCACATGGGCAGAACCGTCTGAACGCGGCATCGGCATGGTGTTCCAATCCTACGCGCTTTACCCGCAGATGACCGTGAAGGGGAACTTGTCCTTCGGTCTGAAAAACGCGCGCCTGCCAAAAGCCGAGATCGAAGAACGCGTCGCACGTGCCGCGTCTATTCTTCAAATCGAGGCGTTGCTTGATCGTAAACCGGGCGCTTTGTCTGGTGGCCAACGTCAGCGTGTCGCCATCGGTCGTGCGTTGGTGCGTGATGTGGATGTGTTCCTGTTCGACGAACCACTGTCAAACCTCGACGCCAAATTGCGCGTTGATCTGCGGGTCGAATTGAAACGCCTGCACAACCAGCTGCAAAACACGATGATCTACGTGACGCACGATCAGGTCGAAGCGATGACATTGGCCGACCGGATTGCTGTCATGAAAGGCGGCAAGATCATGCAGCTTGGCACACCCGACGAAATCTATAACCAACCCAAGAACCTTTATGTGGCTGACTTTATCGGGTCACCGTCAATGAACTTCATCGAAGGGCACCTCGAAGACGGCGTTTTCAAAAAGGGTGAATTAACGCTGCCAATGACTGGCTACGCCTTTGCAAGCCCGCAAGTTACGGATCGTCCCGTGACGATTGGTATCCGGCCTGAACACATCGTGACCGGCGAACTTGCCGCCAAAGCACCTGTGCAAATGGCCGTGTCTGTCGATCTGGTGGAATCCATGGGGTCCGACACGTTGGTCTACGCAACGATGAACGGCGAACCCTTCCGCATCCGGATGGACGGGCAGGCAGTAATCAAATCAGGTGAAACGCTTGGCATCGGTATCGATCCGTCACGCGCATCCCTGTTCGACAATAAAGACGAGGCACGTCTGTAATATGGCTACACATCTCAATACCGGCTGGACCCTTACGGACGGGTCCAGTGCCTACACTTGTCCAATTACGTTCCCTAACGATGGCATTTCGGCGTTGTACGACGCTGGACTGATTCCTGATCCGTATTTTGGCAAAAATGAACTTGATCTGCGGTGGATTTGCGAACGCGATTGGACTGCGACGCGGACGTTTGATCTGATCGACGTGGACGTTGATCTAGTTTTGTCGCGCATGGATACGGTCGTGACCGTGCGGGTCAACGATGTGGTCGTGTTGGAAGCCCAGAACGCGTTCCGCGACTACCGTGTTGCGCTTGGCGATGTAGCCAAATCTGGCGAAAACACCATCGCGATCACTTTCCACAGCCCGGTGGACGCGGGCCGTGCATTGCAAGACGCGCATGATTTCGAACTGCCAATTTCCAAAAACTGCCCGATCCCGTTCGGTAACTTCCTGCGCAAACCCGCCTGTGATTTCGGCTGGGATTGGAACATCGCGCTGGCTCCTTTTGGCATCTACGGCGACATCGCGTTGGAACCATCCAAAGCCGCCCGCATCGACACGTTGAATATCCATCAGGATCACAGCGGCGACGGCGTGCTTGTGACGGTTCAGGTGGCGACAACAAACCACGATGGCGCGGTGACGCTCGACTTTGACGGCCAGACCATCACGGGTACGGCGGTGCACGGGTTGTGCACGCTTAGTGCACGCGTATCACAACCGAAATTATGGTGGCCAGCAGGGCAGGGCGATCAACCGCTCTACGACCTGAAAATCACCGCTGGTGACGCGACAGCGACCCGCCGTCTTGGCCTGCGCCAGATGGAATTGGTTACGGAAGAAGACGACGCAGGGCTTGGCTTCAAGTTCCGCGTGAACGGGCGCGATGTGTTCTGCAAAGGGGCCAACTGGATCCCCGCAGACGCGCTTGCTGGTCGCATCACGGACGACAAAACCCATGCGCTTCTGGTCTCTGCGAAAGAGGCCAACATGAACATGATACGCGTTTGGGGCGGTGGCCGGTACGAGCCAACATCGTTCTACGATAGCTGCGATGAACTCGGGCTTATGGTTTGGCAGGACTTCATGTTTGCCTGCAACCTCTACCCATCGGATCGCGCCTATGTCGCTGAAGTCAAAGCGGAAATTCGCGATAACGTCGCACGGATGCACCACCACGCCTGCCTTGCGGTCTGGTGTGGCGACAACGAACTCATCGGGGCGTTGGGCTGGTACGATTGTTCTATCAACGACCGCGATCGGTACTTGGTGAACTACGATCGTCTGAACCGCGCCATCGAAGATACGCTACTTGAAACCGACCCCCGCGCGATTTGGTGGCCATCATCACCATCACCCGGTCCGCTAAACTTTGGCGACGCGTGGCACGATGATGGATCAGGCGACATGCACTTCTGGTCGGTCTGGCACGAAGGCCGCGATTTTGACCACTACCGCGACGTAAGTCCTCGTTTTTGTTCGGAATTCGGGTTCCAGTCCTATCCCGGCATGAACGCCGTGCGTGACTTTACCGGCGAAGCGGACCGCAACATCGCGGCACCCGTTCTGGAAAGTCACCAGAAGAACGAAGGTGGGAACGCGCGGATCGCAGAAACGATGTTCCGCTATTTCCGCTGGCCTGAAAAGTTCGAAGATTTCGTCTACCTCAGCCAAATCCAACAGGGCGTCGCGATCAAAACAGCCGTCACCCATTGGCGCACGCAAAAGCCGCGCTGCATGGGCACGATCATCTGGCAGCTGAACGATACATGGCCCGTCTGTTCATGGGCGTCGCTGGACTACGGCGGAGAATGGAAACTGATGCACCATATGGCGCAAGCGTTCTACGCGGACGTCATGGTCACAGCCGTGCCGACGGGCGACACGATCACACTGCGAGGAACCAACGATGCACCTGTGTCAGTTGATGTTGCAGTAACGGCGCAAGCTGTTGATATGGCAGGTAATCTGCGCCCGTTGGCGAAAGCCACGTCAACGATCGGGGATACATCCATTGATATGCTCAGCATGCCAGTAGCCGATTTGAACGACGGCGAAATGCTGGTCGTATCGTGGAAAAGCGATCAGGGCGAAGGGCGCGAAATCTATACGCCGAAGCCGTACAAAACCTTCGATTTGCTCCCTGCGAACGTCGCCATGGACATTGCGGGGAACACGATCACGTTGACCGCAAATGGCCTGTCTTTGTTCACCTCGCTCGAGGCGGACACGCAGGGCCGTTTCTCTGACAATGCGTTTGACATGCTGCCCGGCGAAAGCCGGACCATCACATTCACGCCAAGCGACGCGTCTCAAACACCAACCTTTACACTGCGCGATTTGCACAGTGCCACGACTGCCTAGAGGACATCGAATGACTCATATTTCTTACCAGCTTTATTGTTCGCGGAACTTCCCGCCGCTGTCTGAAACGTTGAAAATGCTGTCTGCAGCAGGCTTCAAAGAGGTCGAAGGGTACGGCGCGCTTTTCGACGATGTGGACGCGGTGAAAGCGGCCTTCGAAGGCACAGACCTGAAGATGACAAGCAGCCACATTGGCCTTGACTTGATGGAAGGCGATCCTGCCAAAGCGATTGAACTCATTCGCGATTTCGGAATGCGGGCGGCGTTTGTGCCATATCTGCAAGAAGACGAACGGCCGACAGATGCGGCTGGCTGGACTGCATTTGGCGAACGGCTTGCCAAGATCAGCGAACCTTTTGTGGCGGCTGGGATCAAGTTCGGCTGGCACAACCACGACTTTGAATTGGTCGCGACCGAAACAGGCGAAATGCCGCTCGATCTGATGATGGCGGCGGCACCCGACATGATGCTGGAACTCGACCTTGGTTGGGTAACGCGCGCAGGCGAAGACCCTGTCGCATGGATCAACAAATACGCAGGTCGGATCGCAGCAGCCCACATCAAAGACGTGGCCCCCGCAGGCGAAAACACGGACGAAGACGGCTGGGCCGACGTAGGTCATGGCACCATGGATTGGGCGGCGATCCACGCGGCTTTGCAAGCTGCGGGCGTGGATCACTACGTCGTTGAACACGACAATCCGTCTGACCACCAGCGCATGGCGACACGTAGCCTTGCCAGTGCGTCTAACTTCTAAGGAATTGATAATATGACACAACTTGGTGTTGGCATCATCGGATGCGGGAATATCTCAAAGGCGTATTTGACACTAGCGCCGATCTTTAAATCGCTGAAACTGGTCGCGGTTGCGGACCTCAACATGGACAACGCAAACGCGCGCGCGGCTGAATTTGACGTCCGGGCGGACACGGTTGATGACATTCTGAAAGCGTCCGACGTCGATGTGATCGTAAACCTGACGATCCCGGATGCGCACTTTGCCGTGACCAAATCCATCTTGGAAGCAGGCAAGCACGCCTATTCCGAAAAGCCATTGGTTCTGACCTTGGAAGAAGGTCAAATCCTGCGCGATCTGGCTGCGTCGAAAAACCTGCGGGTCGGCTCTGCGCCTGACACGTTCCTTGGCGGGGCGCATCAGCAGGCACGCGCAGCGATTGATGGTGGCCAAACCGGCAAAATCATCGGCGGCACATGTCACGTCATGGGCCACGGGATGGAAGCATGGCATCCAAACCCTGACTTCTTTTTCAAACCGGGCGGTGGTCCGGTGCTCGACATGGGGCCGTATTATGTCACCAACCTGATCCAATTGATCGGGCCCGTAAAATCGGTGGCTGCTTTGGCGAACAAAACCTTCCCAACACGCACAATCGGCAATGGCCCGCGCGATGGCGAAGTCATTCCGGTGGACGTCGCAACAAACATCCACGCGCTGCTGGAATTCGAAAACGGGGCAGCCGTGACGATGGGGGCCAGCTGGGATGTTTGGACAAATAAGCACACGAATATGGAGCTTTACGGCGAAGACGCGTCAATCTTTGTGCCTGATCCGAACTTCTTTGGCGGTGACGTCGAAATCGGCGGGCAAGACCGTGACATCAAGGTGCTTGATGCATGGGATCACCCATTTGGTGTGAACAACTTCGAAGACAACAGCAAAGCCAACTATCGCTGTGCGGGTCTAGCGGACATGGCCGCGGCCATCGCTGAAGGGCGTGACCATCGCTGTAATGTCGATGTGGCGGTGCATGCGACCGATGTCATGACAAGCATCTTGAAGTCCGGCGAGGAACGCCGGTTCATCACACTATCTACGACATGCGGACGCCCCGCAGCACTGTCACCGGATGAGGCGCGTGCGCTGTTGGCCTAAGACGCCTTCGACAGCTCTGATTCAGATTTCAGGACGGCGTCACCGTCGTCCTGTTTGATGTAGTAGGCGGGATTATCGCTGTCCGCATCTCGGGTGACTTCTGTGCCGCTGATCTTGCGCGTCACCTTTTCGGTGTAGGATTTTTCAACCTGACCAGTGCCGGTCCCGTTGCCCCAGTTCCATTCAACCTTGTCGCCTTTGTTATACTTGGTCATGTTGATCTCCTTTTCAGAAGGCACAACAGGATAAAGGGCGTCAGGTTCCGGTTTCAGCCGCGATTTGGGCTTTGGATTTACGGCCACGTTCTGTTTCAGACTTCAATTGACCACAAGCGGCCATGATATCTTCACCCCGTGGGCGGCGAACTGGTGACGAATAGCCAGCGTTATGCACAATGTCAGCGAACTTGCGAATGCGGTTGTTTGATGACCGTTTGTATGGCGCACCGGGCCATTCATTAAATGGGATCAGGTTGATCTTTGCAGGGATGCCGTCGATCAGTTTGACCAAGCGATGCGCATCTGCGTCGCTATCGTTCACACCGTCCAACATCACATATTCGAACGTGATCCGCTCTGAATTGGATACCTTCGGGTAGCTGCGCAACGCGTCCAGCAGATCGGCCAAAGGCCAGCGTTTGTTAATCGGGACCAACTTATCGCGGACTTCATCGGTGGTGGCGTGGAACGAAATAGCCAACTGACAGCCAATTTCTTCGGCAGTGCGGGCAATCTCTGGAACCACACCAGACGTCGACAGTGTAATACGGCGGCGCGATAGCTGGATGCCATGCGGGTCCATCGCGATTTTCATCGCATCACGGACGCTTTCAAAGTTGTACAGCGGCTCACCCATGCCCATCAGAACGATGTTCGACAAAAGGCGGGTGCGGTCGGCTTCGGTGCGGGTGCCGGGTTCTGGCCATTCGCCCAAATCGTCGCGGGCAACCATGACCTGTCCAATGATCTCGGCAGCAGTCAGGTTGCGCACCAGTTTTTGCGTGCCCGTATGACAAAACGAACAGGTCAACGTGCACCCGACCTGCGACGACACACATAGCGTGCCGCGATCGGTCTCGGGAATATAAACGATCTCAACCTCGTGGCCGCCAGCAATACGGACCAGATATTTGCGCGTACCATCTTCGGACACCTGACGGGTCACAACCTCTGGTACAGCCACAACAAATGTCTCGGCCAGCATCGCGCGGTAATCTTTGGCGAGGTTCGTCATCTGTTCAAAGTCGCGAACGCCCCAGTGGTAAATCCACTGCCAAATCTGGCCGACCCGCATCTTCGCCTGCTTCTCAGGCGTACCCGCAGCGATCAACGCATCACGCATCGCATCGCGTGTCATTCCGACAAGATTCGGCAAGCCACCGCCCGTATCCTTACGGGGGATCGTCAGCATATCAGGTGTAACAGGGGCCGTGGCGGTCATGATCGAATCTCCAACATCTGGGCCTCATATAAACAACAAACGCCGGTTTCCAATGAAAACCGACGCCTTATTTCTTTTGGCCGTAAATATCCCGGGGGTATGGGGGCTGGCCCCCATCCGATTTTCCGCGAAAAATCGACTACCCAGCGCAGCGCCGTGCGGCTTCTTCAACTGCGGCGGTGAAGCCAAGCAGTGAAAACGTATCTTTCGTGACCGTGCCGCGACCGGACCGCGCTGTCATGCTGGCACCAGACCCGCGTTTCATCGCAGCAACGATTTTCGCGTCGTCTTCAGGTGTCGCAGGCCAAGCCCATTCACCTTCGGTGAACAGTTCAAACGTTGTGCCGCCGATATCCAGCGTTGCAGTTGATCCGCTCGCAAATGGATAACCGCCAGTAAAGGCGACTTGGCCTTGGACAGACGCACCCGGACGGTAGAAAACGAACAGCAGGATATCGCCACGGCGCACCTGCACGACGTTCCCGTCACGGCTGTTTACGGTTTCTTTGGGGGCCGAAACACCCCAGCATTCGGTTGGGTTATCTTCGACAAACACGCTCCAATCGGTGTTTGCTGCGACCCGGTTTGACGATTCCTGTGCGCTGACGCTGCTGCTCGCGGCGATCAGGGCCGTTGCCGTCAGGATCCGTGCAAAATTCTTCATCATAGTGACAGCCTCCACGCTGTGATTGCCTCTGGATGCCCAACTCAGCCATCCGTGCATCTGATGTGCACCTTTTCGGCTAGCGGGTCGTGTTTCAACTCGATAGGCATAGGGTTAGCAAAAAACTGCCCAGTTGGGAAAGCCCTAAAGGCCAACCACCTGGCGTTGTGACATGAGGGACGCAGATGACACACCCAGTAGACCTGATCGAAATTTGGCGGGGCGACATGATTGAATGCATGCACCAAGGCCATGCCGTCGTCTGCGATGCGTCTGGTCAGATCATTGACGCATGGGGTGATCCGGAAACTGTGATCTTCCCACGGTCGTCTTGTAAGATGCTGCAGGCGTTGCCGTTGGTCGAAAGCGGGGCTGCGGACGCCTTTGGGTTGACTGAAAAACAATTGGCCCTGTCCTGTGCGTCCCATGACGGGTCTTACATTCACACAGAAGCCGTTTCTGCATGGATCAAGGACCTCGGGCTGGCAGAACCCGATTTCCGCTGTGGCCCGCAGGTGCCCGGCGATAAGGACGTGCGCGATGATCTGATCCGCGCGGGCGACCAGCCTTGCCGCATCCACAACAATTGCTCGGGCAAACACTCCGGTTTCCTGACGCTGAACAAACATCTCGGGGCAGGAACCGAGTATACGCAGATCGACCATCCCGTGCAGCAAGCCTGCAAAGCGGTGTTCGAAGAGGTGACCCAAGAAACATCGCCCACCTACGGCATCGATGGCTGTTCCGCCCCGAATTTCGCCAGCACCCTGCACGGATTGGCGCGGTCTATGGCCTTCTTTGCATCGGCCCACAGCCGCAGCGATACACGCTCATCTGCCGCCGCCCGCCTCGCGCAAGCGATGATGGCCTATCCTGAAATGGTCGCAGGCGAGACGCGTGCATGTACCAATCTGATGCGGGCCATGGATGGCAAAGTCGCCGTGAAAACGGGTGCAGAAGGCGTGTTCATCGCGATTATTCCTGAAAAGCAGCTTGGCGTGGCGCTGAAAATCACGGACGGTGCGACCCGCGCCAGCGAAGCCGCGATTGCGTCGATCCTCGTGAAGCTCGGCGTGTTGGATGCCAACCACCCGACCGCCAAATCCCTGATGACACCTGATATTCGCAACTGGGACGGCCTTGTGACGGGCCGGATTTCCCCTGTTTCTGCACTGATTTAAGGACTGCCCGATGCCGTTTACACTTGCCACTTGGAACATCAACTCTGTCCGCTTGCGCGAAGACATCGTGCTGCGCTTGATGCGTGAAGAAGCACCCGACGTCTTGTGCCTGCAGGAATGCAAAAGCCCGGTCGAGAAAATCCCGATGGAAGGCTTTCGCGACCTTGGTTACGAACACGTCGTGGCGCGCGGGCAAAAGGGATACAACGGCGTGGCGATCCTGTCGAAAATCCCGATGGAAGAAGCGGGCGCTTACGATTACGCGGATCTCGGCCATGCCCGCCACATCGCGGGCAAGCTGGAAAACGGGGTGACGATCCACAACTTCTACGTGCCCGCAGGCGGCGACAAGCCGAACCGCGAGATCAACGAAAAATTTGGTCAGAAACTGGATTACCTGCGTGATATGCAAGCCGGTTTCAATGCGAATAAACCGGAAAAGGCTATTCTTGTCGGGGACTTGAATATTGCGCCGCGGGAAGATGATGTCTGGGACCACAAGAAACTGTTGAAAGTGGTCAGCCACACGCCGATAGAAGTCGAAGCACTGGCCGCCGTGCAAGCCGCAGGCGATTGGGTGGACGTCACCCGCGCGGATGTGCCTGAAGGCAAACTGTACAGCTGGTGGTCATATCGGTCGCCTGATTGGGACACCGCCGACAAAGGCCGCCGTTTGGACCACGTTTGGGCGACGCCCGATATCGCTGGGTCAGCGTCAGGCAGTCGGGTCATTCGTGACGTGCGCGGTTGGGAAAAACCAAGCGACCATGCGCCTGTTTTCGCGACCTTCGATCTATAGCGACGCGATCTTGGCAGCGACCAACTGTCCAAGGGTTTGATGCGCGATCTCATCAAAATGAACGCCGTCTTCGGCGCAGGTTGTGACATGCGGGCTCGCATCAAGGAATGCGATCCCAGTATGGGCGGCGAGGTCTGCGTAAAGGGCTGGTAGGGCCGCTGATTTCCCTGCTGCCTGCCAAAGCTCTGCCACGAAGGCACCGCGTTCTTGGACCACTGGCGGGGCGATCAGCAGAATTTCAAAACCACCGTGTTTGGCCTGTACGTCCGGGTCCTTTGCAATCGCAATCAGCCCCGCTACGGCGCTTGCGATACCTTGCGCTGTCAGGCCGAAGTAGGGTTTGCAGTCATTCGTCCCTAACATGATCGTCAGCAGATCAATGGGCTTGTGGCTACCAAGCGCAATCTGTAGTCCGATCTGCCCGTTCATATGCGCGCCCATAATGGGATCGCAGGCCGCCGTCGCTGTCCGCCCCGGTAGGCCTTCCTCTATCAGCCGCCACGACGATCCGAGTGCCTGGGCGGTCACGCTTGGCCAACGTTGACCGACGCCATAACGAAAATTGTCGGATGCCGCAGTCATCGGCATCGTGCCATGGGTGTTGCTATCGCCGAATGTGAGCAGTGTTTTTTGCATCTTTTTGGTCTAAGGCCAGCGCTGTCGCCAGTAAACCTTGAAATGGCCCTTGGCCTTTTGGTGCGCGTCTCCATATATAGTCCAACTGATTTGAGGAGAGCCCGATGTTAGAGCTTGGCACGACACCATCCGCACCCGCCGCCGCTGATATGATTGTAGATGGCACCGACGCGACCTTTATGCAGGACGTGATTGAAGCCTCGCAAACGGTTCCCGTGATCGTGGATTTTTGGGCCCCGTGGTGCGGACCATGCAAAACTTTAGGACCAGCGATTGAAGCGGCGGTGACTGCCGCTGGCGGTCGCGTGAAACTGGTCAAGATCGATGTTGATGCCAACCCTGGCTACGCGGGCCAGTTGCGGGTTCAATCGATCCCGACGGTTTTCGCGTTTCATCAAGGTCAACCTGTTGACGGTTTTCAGGGGGCGTTGCCGCCGTCCGAAATTCAGGCCTTTGTCGATAAGATTGCGGCGATGGGGCCCGAAGCTGACAATGGTTTGGCCGACGCGATTGAAGCTGCAGAGCAAATGTTGACGGACGGTGAAGCCGCTGATGCCGCAGAAACATTTGCCGCAATCCTGCAGGAAGACCCTGCGAATGCTGCTGCTTATGCGGGCCTTGTCCGGTCATATCTGGCGCTTGATGATGTTGATCAGGCAGAGGCCGTGTTGAATGGTGCGCCTGCCGAAATCTCAACGGATGCGTTGCTGGAAGCGGCCCATGCCCAAGTCACATTGGCGCGTGAAGCGCAAAACGCGGGCCCGCTTGCTGAATTGGCGGCATCAGTTGACGCGAAGCCAGACGACCACCAAGCGCGATTTGATCTGGCTGTCGCGCAGCATGCGGGTGGTGACGCCGAAACCGCCGTGGCAACGTTGCTTGAACTGTTCCGTCGTGATCGCGAATGGAATGATGGTGCGGCGCGGGCCCAATTGTTCAAGATCTTTGATGCGCTCGCGGCAAATGATCCAATCGTTTTGAACGGGCGTCGTAAATTGTCGTCTTTGATATTTGCCTGATCTGGGAAACACCCTACCTTGTTCATTATGAACAAACACGAATTGCCCGACACGATCCCGGTGTTTCCATTGCCCGGCGCATTATTGCTGCCGCGGTCCCGCTTGCCGCTTCATTTGTTTGAACCGCGGTATTTGGCGATGATGGATGACGTCTTGAAAACAGACCATCGGTTGATCGGGATGGTCCAGCCCTTTGATGGTCCGGGAAAGCCGGATCAGCTGCACAAAATCGGCTGCGCGGGGCGGCTGACTGCGTTCTCTGAAACCGAAGATGGTCGCTATATGGTGACGTTGTCGGGCATGTCGCGCTTCCGCATTATTGAGGAAACAGAAGGATTTACGCCCTACCGCAAGTGCAAGGTTGACTGGGGCGGTTTTGGTCGTGATCTAGGTCCGACCGAAATGGATGACGATTTTGATCGCTCTGCATTCCTGAAAACTTTGGGACGCTTTTTTGAAGACCAAGGTCTGAATACGGATTGGGAATCCTTGTCGGAGGCCGAAGACGAATTGTTGATCAATTCACTGTCGATGTTGTGTCCATTCGAACCCGAAGATAAGCAGGCATTGCTTGAAGCACCGTCCTTGACGACGCGCCGCGAAACACTGGTCACACTGATTGAATTCGCGCTGCGGGGCGGATCAGCAGAGGAAATAATGCAATGAACGCCGACACTTTTGACCCCAAAATGCTTGAAGCGCTGGTTTGTCCCGAAACCCGCAATGCGTTGAAATACGACGCCGAAAAGCAGGAACTGGTGTCCGAAAATGCGGGCCTCGCGTTCCCGATCCGTGGTGGCATTCCCGTCATGCTTGTCGATGAGGCGCGTGTGCTCGGCTAAATTGCCGAAGTTTACTTTTTATTTCGAATTTTACGGTCTCTTGAGCGAAGTTGCTAAAGGGGATTCTGAATGAGAAATATGCATCCGGCTGACGAATTGGCCATGATCCGAACTGATATTCGTCGGCTGCGTGAACGCGAAGATTATCTGCGGAAGGGGTTTTTGTCGTTGCGGCTGCCGACCCACGGCGTCGACGCTGTCGCGACGGTTAAAATCGTGAAAAACCGCCGGTTATGTCAGCATAAACTGCCCGCACATCTGCTGGATGATCCTGATCTTTGGGAAACGCAGGTTATCCGTCACGTGCATATCGACGAAGTGGGCCACCCGGCTGCGCGAATCCCAATGTGGGCCAATCAAGCGGCCAACTGTGATCTGATCGAACCGATCTAACGTTTCATGAGATCGGGAAGGTCACCAGTCAGGCCTGCCGCTTCGCGCATAAATGACCGTCGCAGGTTCGGCGCTTTGTTGACCAGACCCATCCCCAGATCGCGCGCTGCACGCAGGAGGGGGTTATCGTTGGAAAACAAACGGTTGAATGTGTCTGTCGCAACCGCAAGCGTCGCCGTATCGAACCGACGCCATTGTTGGTAACGCGACAGCGTTTGTGCGCCACCGATGTCCTCGCCCCGCGCGCGGGCTTCTTTCAGCACCTGTGCCAGGGCTGCAACGTCGCGCAATCCCGCATTTAGGCCTTGGCCCGCAATCGGGTGGACGCCGTGTGCCGCATCACCAACCAGCGCAACGCGGTCTGCAATAAAACTGTCGGCAAGCGATAGGCCTAGCGGATAGGTGAACCTTTGCCCGACCAATGAAATCTCGCCAAGGAAACTGCCAAATGCTGGCCGTAGCGCATCCAAGAAACCCGCGTCATCAAGTCCTGCGATCATGTTCGCGCGACTGGTTTCTTCTGACCACACAATAGATGATCGGTTTTCGGTCAGTGGCAGAATTGCGAGCGGCCCATTGGGCATAAAAAACTGATGTGCGATGCCGCCGTGCGGTTTTTCATGGGCGACGGCGCAAACAATCGCAGTTTGGTCATACCCCCATGCGGTTCGCCCGATACCCGAACGTTCAGCGGTGCCGCTACGGCGACCGTCGGATCCGATCAGAACCTTGCCGGACATCGTGCCGCCGGATGCCAACGTCACCTCAACCTCGTTCGGTTTAACTGTTTGACTTACAACGGTTTCGCCCGACACTTGCGTGATCAATGGCTGCGCGGCCATGGCATCCAAAAACGCCCGCCGCAGGTGCCGATCTTCGACAAGATACCCCATCGGCCCTTCTTCGATTTCAGCATGGTCAAAGTGCATCATCCAAGGCGACGGACCTTCACCCGCGCGGCCATCGGTCACTTTAATTTCGAGCATGGGTTGCGCATGATCAGCGACCTGTTCCCAAACGCCAATCTGCCGCAACAGCCGCATCGATGTCAGTGCAAGCGCATAGGACCGCCCGTCAAAATCGCGGTCTTTGCGTGTATCTTCGGGCAGGGCGTCAATAATCGTGACCGAAAACCCCGCTTTCGCTACTGCCAATGCCAAGGCCGGACCGTTCAGGCCGCCACCTACGATAATCAAATCATTGCTCATGGGCCTAGATATGGGGGTCTGCACGGGATTGTCCATGCGCCGCGTCGCCGCTACCTTCGTCGTGAAGAAATAGGAGACCGCGATGCAAGACTGGCTTTGGATGACCGCCGCTGATTTGGGGCGCGGGATTGCGGATGGAACAATTGATCCCGTCGCGTTGACCGAAACCTATCTGACAGCCATCGACGGACATCCGTTGCGCGACCGCATTTACGCGCGGGTCAGCCACGATCGGGCGCGGGCAGAGGCGCGGGCAGCTGCAACACGTGCCGCCAGTGGGTTGCGCAGATCGCCATTGGACGGTGTGCCTGTGTCGTGGAAAGATCTGTTCGACACCGCAGGCTTAGGGACCGAAGCGGGGACGAAGCTGATGGCGGGCAGGGTCCCTGATGCCGACGCAGACGTTTTGCAAAATGCCACTTCGGCTGGCCTGGTTTGCCTCGGCAAGACCCATATGTCTGAAATCGCGTTTTCCGGCTTGGGCCTGAACCCCATGACCGCAACACCGCCTTGCAAAAACGATGCAGAGGCGGTGCCGGGTGGGTCGTCTAGCGGCGCTGCTGCATCGGTCGCATTTGGGCTGGCCGCGGCTGGCATTGGATCGGATACGGGCGGGTCGGTGCGCATCCCGTCGGCATGGAACGATTTGGTCGGGTTGAAGACAAGCCACGGATTGCTAAGCCTTAAAGGCGTCGTGCCGCTGTGTCAGACTTTCGATACGGTCGGGCCATTGTGCCGGTCTGTTGAAGACGCGAACCTTCTGTTTGGTCTGCTCGGCGGTACCAAGTCCGCTGATCTTGGCGCGGCATCTTTGGCGGGCCTGAATGTCGCGATCTTGGATACCATCGCGATGGACGGTGTGCGTGACGCACCGCTACAGGCTTTTGAAAACGCTGTCGCCCTATTGGAAGCACAGGGTGTAAACGTCACCCACGCAAATTTCCCACAACTGGCACAAGCCTTTGATGTCGCTGGAAACCTGTACGCGGGTGACAGTTACGGCTGGTGGCGTGATAAAGTCGAAGCAGCGCCAGAAAAGATGTTCCCGCAAATCCTTGAACGTGTACGTGGGGGGCAGCACGTTTCTGCGGCTGATTACGTCAGCGGATGGAATTTGCTGCGACAGGTGCGCGACGCTTTCACCGCTGCGTTCGCAGGGTTCGACGCCGTGATCATGCCAACGGCCCCGATTTTGCCGCCCAATGCGGATCGACTTTTGACCGATGACGCCTACTACAAAACCGAAAACCTGCTGGCACTGCGCAATACACGCATCGCGAACTTGTTAGACCTCACGTCGTTGACCCTGCCCACAGGGACACCGTCCTGCGGGATCATGTTCAACACACCAAAACACGCCGAAGCACGCCTATTGCGGATCGGTGCTGCGGCAGAGGCGGCATTACGCGCAGGGCAGGACACAAAAGACACAATCGCCTAACGGCTTGCCACAATCTGCCCACGCTATTCTGGACAGACGCCTAAACCAGCGGCTACGTTGGACAAAAGCGGGGCGAAATGATCCCGTACATGAGGCAGTTATGGTATACCCTGAGCGGTTTTCTTCCCTTCCGGAAGCGACGTGGCCCCGTTTGCGTGGGCTACTCGATCATCGGACACCCGGTGGCGAGGTCATTAATATGACCATCGGCGAACCACAGCACGCGTTCCCTGATTTCGTTGGCCCATTGCTGGCAAAGCACATGGGCGACTTCCGTAAGTATCCGAATAATAACGGAACTGTGGCCCTGCTAGACGCGATCACACTGTGGTTGGACAAGCGGTACAATGTATCTGTGACGCCAGAAAACATCCTGAACCTGAACGGCACCCGTGAAGGATTGTTCAACGCGGCAATCGCGCTTGGGCCAGAAACAAAGCATGGCAAACAGCCTGTCGTTTTGTCGCCGAACCCGTTTTATCCGGCCTATTCCGCTGCTGCGAATGCGATTGGGGCCGAAGCGATTTTTGTGCCTGCGACGGATGAAACCGGACATTTGCCGGATTACACAGCCATGCCAGAGGACGTGTTGGAACGCACAACGCTTGCCTACATTTGTTCGCCAGCGAACCCGCAGGGCGCTGTGGCTGACGAAGCGTATTGGACAAAACTGATCGCCTTGGCGGAAAAGTACGACTTCAAAATCTTCGCCGACGAATGCTATTCCGAAATCTACCGTGACACGCCGCCTGTCGGTGCGTTGGAAATGGCGCAGCGTTTGGGGTGCGACCCTGACCGCGTGATGATCTTCCATTCGCTGTCGAAACGGTCGAACCTTGCTGGTTTGCGGTCAGGTTTCTGTGCAGGTGGTCTTGAGAGCATTCGCCGTGTGCGCCAATTGCGCGCCTATGCGGGCACGCCTTCGCCTGAACCGTTGCAGGCCGTGGCAGCAGCCGCGTGGCTGGACGAAAACCACGTGATCGAAAACCGCGCCCTTTACCAACAAAAATACAAAGCCGCAGACCAGATCATGGGCGATGTGCCGGGCTATAAATCACCGGACGCCGGTTTTTTCTTGTGGTTGCCCGTTGAGGACGGCGAAGCCGCAGCTGTGAAGCTGTGGGAAGAAACAGGCGTGCGCACGTTGCCGGGGGCCTATTTGGCCCGCGATTTCAACGGCGTGAACCCAGCAGACAAATTTTTACGGGTCGCCATGGTGGCCCCAACACAAGAAATGCAGCGCGGTCTGACGATCCTCCGCGACTGTCTCTACGACTGAGGGAATAACGATGGCATCTTATCAGGCACGCAAGCGCGATCCACTTTTGGACAGCAACACACAGGCGGTGATCGAAAAACGCAGCAAGGAATTGCTGGGTTTTGCGTTGATCGGCGTGGGTTTGTTGTTCGCGGCGATGATCTACAGCTTTTCGCCAAACGATCCATCATGGATTTCCGCAACTGACGCGCCTGTGCAGAACTGGTTGGGTCAATCCGGCGCGTCCGCCGCTGCAACCTTGATGATGATCGTGGGCAAGGGCGCATGGATGATCCCGCTCGCGTTGGTCGCGTGGGGCCTGCGTTTTGCGCTGCACTACGGTCATGAACGCGCGATGAGTCGTGCGATCTTTGCGCCCATCGCCGTTGTGGTTGCGTCCCTTTATGCCGCGACATTGGTGCCAAGCGTGAACTGGCCACCTAATTTTGGCCTTGGTGGCCTGTTCGGTGACACTGTTCTTGGCGTGACGCTGCAAATCCTGATCCCTCTTGGTGCGCCGTTTGCGTTGAAATTGCTGTCACTTATTCTGGCGGTCTGCATGATTGTGGTGACGTTGTTCACCTTGGGTTTCACCAAAGAAGAAATTCGCACAGGCATCCGCTTTATGTTCTTGGGAGTAGTAATGGCCTACGCGCTATTGCTACGCGTGCTTGGCAGAGGTGCCGCCGCCTCTGCCAATGCCGCAAATGGTTTGGGCCAAACGATTGCTGCAAAGCGCGAACAATCCCGTTTGAACCGTGAAGCAGCAGCGCTGGCCGCAGCCGAAGAAGCCGAAGCCGCTGCCTTGATCCCCGATCCGATTATGCCGGTTCCAGCCGCTGAAATGAAGAAACGTGCAACAGCCGTTGTGCGCGCAAACCCAGCGATGCCTGTGGAAACACCGCGTAAAATGCCGCCGATGCCGGGATCTCAGGTCGAAGAACCTGCTGTCGCAGCGCCTGTCGAAGAACCTGTTCTCACGGCACCAGCACGCGAACCTGCCCCGCAATCGACTGGTTTCTTAGCTGGTTTGCTCAAGCGCAACGCGCCTGAACCCGTTGTTGAAGAAGCACCTGCAGCGCCTGAAGATCGCGTATCCGCACGGATCGCTGACGCTGTTCGGTCCCGCAAAGGTCCAGCACCTGTGACCGATTTAGGTGCGCGGATTGAACCATCATTGACCAAAGGGCGTGGCCCACAGCCGATGATTTTGGACACCACACCACGCGGTCTGCCGCCATTGCCAGAAGACGTGCCAATGGTCGAAGCGGGCTTTATGGACGCGCCTGTCGATGATCCTGTGATCGAAGAGATCGCAGAAATCGAAGCACCGATGGAAGTCGCAGCACCCGTGCGTCCCGTTTTGCAGCGCAATTTTGCACCCGTGCAAGAACCTGTTGCGGAACCAGAGGTCCAGCGCGTGGAAATTCCAGAGCAGGCCCCGAAGAAGGTCGTGCAGCACCCGCTGAAACGCGAAACGCTGCCGTCCAAGCAAGCCCTGCGCGAAAGCCAGCCTGCGCTGCCGCTGGAGGAAAACAAATACGCTGACTTTGAAATGCCGCCGCTGAACCTGCTACGCGGGCCAGAGACGATCGAACGCTATGTTCTGTCCGACGAAGCACTGGAAGAAAACGCGCGGATGCTGGAAAGCGTTTTGGACGACTACGGCGTCAAAGGCGAAATCGTATCTGTGCGTCCGGGTCCGGTTGTCACAATGTACGAACTCGAACCGGCCCCCGGTTTGAAAGCATCCCGCGTGATCGGCCTCGCCGACGATATCGCCCGTTCTATGTCCGCGCTGTCCGCACGTGTGTCCACAGTGCCGGGTCGGTCCGTAATCGGGATCGAATTGCCGAACGAAAAACGCGAAATGGTTGTGTTGCGCGAAATGCTGTCAGCGCGTGATTTTGGCGATAGCAGCATGAAACTGCCGCTGGCGCTGGGTAAAGACATCGGTGGTGAGCCAATCATCGCGAACCTTGCGAAGATGCCGCACCTCTTGATCGCGGGTACAACCGGTTCCGGTAAATCCGTAGCGATCAACACGATGATCCTGTCGCTGCTGTACAAGCTCAGCCCCGAAGATTGCCGGATGATCATGATCGACCCGAAAATGCTCGAACTGTCCGTTTACGACGGCATCCCGCATCTGCTGTCTCCTGTTGTGACGGACCCGAAAAAGGCGGTTGTTGCGCTGAAATGGGTCGTGGGCGAGATGGAAGAACGTTACCGCAAAATGTCCAAAATGGGCGTGCGGAACATCGACGGCTATAACGGTCGCGTGCGCGAAGCACTGGGCAAAGACGAAATGTTCAGCCGCACCGTGCAAACTGGTTTCGACGATGAAACCGGCGATCCGGTTTTCGAGACGGAAGAGTTCAAGCCAGAGGTGCTGCCATACATCGTCGTTGTCGTTGACGAGATGGCCGACCTGATGATGGTTGCCGGCAAAGAAATTGAAGCCTGCATTCAACGTCTGGCGCAGATGGCGCGTGCATCGGGTATCCACCTGATCATGGCGACGCAGCGTCCGTCCGTTGACGTCATCACCGGTACGATCAAGGCCAACTTCCCAACGCGGATTTCATTCCAGGTAACGTCGAAAATCGACAGCCGCACCATCCTTGGTGAAATGGGCGCCGAACAACTGCTGGGCATGGGTGACATGCTTTATATGGCGGGCGGAGGTAAGATTAGCCGTATCCACGGGCCGTTCTGTTCGGACGAGGAAGTCGAAGAAATCGTGAACCACCTGAAAGGGTTCGGTCCACCAGAATATATGTCCGGTGTTGTTGAAGGCCCTGAAGACGGCAAGAGCAGCGATATCGATTTGGTGCTTGGCCTTGGCGACGGGTCCGATACGGAAAACGCGCTGTACGACACGGCTGTGGCCATCGTCATCAAGGACCGGAAATGCTCAACCTCCTACATCCAGCGAAAGCTCGCGATTGGGTACAACAAAGCAGCTAGGCTTGTGGAACAGATGGAAGACGAAGGCGTCGTTTCATCAGCAAACCACGTCGGCAAACGCGAAATTTTGGTGCCTGAACAGCACTAGGATCGCCTTGTGAGCGACAGTTGAAATAGGGGCGGGCCGCGTAAAGCGTCCCGCCTTTCCTTATTTTAAAGGGTGATAACCCGTGACGGCGGCATGTTATCGCTTATCATGTGGCACAACGGACATGTTGGGCTTATGTCCTTGGGTGAAACATTGCCCGGTAACTGATAGGTAGCTTTATGAAACGACGTGATTTTCTGTCCATTGGTGTTGCAGCACTTGCGACCCCCGCCTTAGTGACCTCTGCGTCTGCGCAGCAATTGTCATTGGGTGAAGTGTCCGGATATCTGAACCGTCTTGTGACTGCTCAGGGTGGTTTTACCCAGATCAATGGCGATGGTACGCTGTCCACGGGCCAGATTTTTATCAAACGGCCGGGTCGTATCCGGTTCGAATACAACGCGCCGGACAATTCTTTGATGATTGCTGGCGGTGGTCAGGTGGCGATCTTTGATCCGCGGTCTAACACGGCACCGGATCGGTATCCGCTGAACCAGACACCGCTCAGCATTATTCTGGAACAGAACGTTGATCTTGGTCGCCGCCGCATGGTGACGGGCCATACGTCCGACGGCACATCCACGACCGTGACCGCGCAAGACCCCGATCATCCGGAATACGGCAACATCCAACTGGTGTTTACGGCGAACCCTGTTGAGCTGCGTCAGTGGGTTGTGACCGATGATACCGGTGGTCAGACGACAGTGATCCTGAACGACGTGGTGCCGGGTGCGGGTATCGCTGAATCAAAGTTCAACATTGTCAGCGAAATGCGCCGTCGCGGTTTTGAATAAAACCCGCGCATAGAGCAAAAAAGCCCGCGTCACTGACGCGGGCTTTTTTGTTTAAATCTTGCCGCAGGATCGCAGCTGGGCCTCATAGGTCGTGGCGCGTCGTGCCACTTCACCAGCGATCCGGATCAGCCACGGTTTGCGCCGCCATGTACCGCGCAGATACCCAGACCGTCCATCGTGGTACGCCAGATACTGGTTGCGGGTGTCACCCAATGGCACGCCAGTTTCGCGGACCGTTGCGGTCATATACCAGCCCATAAAATCGGACGCATCACGGATGCTTTCACGGTCTGCGCCGCGCCCGCCTTCTTGGTCTTGGTATTCTTCCCACGTGCCATCAAGCGCTTGGGAATAACCCAGTGCAGATGACTGCCGTCCAATCGGGATCACACCCAACGCATATTGATGCGGCGGACGGTTGTTCGAAATGAACTTACTCTCTTGGTAGATCATCGCCATGATCGTCGGAACAGGCACACCCCATTTGCGTTGGGTTGCCTTAAATGCCCGCAGGTATTCGGGTCGTTCGTTCACAATGGCACATGCATTATCAAGATCACGCGGGGCCGTGCCGTATCCAGAGGAACAGCTGCCTAGCAGAACTAAAAGTACCATTGCGCGGAAGAAACTGCTCATCGCCTCACGCCTATCATTTGTTTTTTTCCAACCTAGCCCAATGCGGCTTGGCTGTGAACGGTGAATTCGCCGCAGTTAGATCACAAATGCTAGGATGAGCGGTAAACTGATCACAGAAAGCACCGTTGATGCGACGACCAACCCCGCGACAGGCTGGGCATCGGCCCCGTATTTTTCGGCCAGCATGTAGGATGTAACCGCAACAGGGGTAGAGACCTGCACGATCAGCACCGCTGCCGCCACTGGGGATAACCCGAACCACGTCGCAGCCCACCATGCAGCACCCGCACAAACGCCGACCTTCACGACGGACAAGATCACCGCCTGCGTCATCGCCTTCGTCTCTAGCCGCGCAACGGCAACCCCAAGTGTAATCAGCATGATCGGAATCGCCATTTGGCCAATCAGTTCCAGCGCGTTTGTTAAGAATTCTGGGGTCTCCCAACCGTTCCACAGGAACAATGCGCCAAGTAACGTGGCGGCAACGAGCGGTTCTTTTACGACCTTGGTTAACGACCCACCGCCCGACACCAGCCAAATGCCGACCGTGAACGACAGGATCGCCATGACGGCGAAAACCACCACCGCGTAACCCAATCCGACCTCACCAAAAGCGAACAAGGCAAGCGGTAGGCCAAGGTTGCCGGTGTTCCCGAATATCAACGGGGCAAGGAAGGTCTGCATGTCCAGCTTGCAAACCTTCACGACGAATAAAAAGGCAATAGCAACAAGCGTGTAGGCGACAAGACTGGCCAATGTCAGCGTTGCCAATGCCTCTGGGTCGATCTCGGTCTTCATCAACGCCACAAAGATCAAACAAGGTACCGAAAGTGTCATCGCAAGACGGGTTACAAACTCTACGCGGTATTCAAACCCCATCTTGACCCACGCAAAGCCCACAGCGGCAAGAAGAAAGACGGGGGCAGTGATGTTCAGGACTGTCAGTGCAAGGTTCACAGACTGTTTCCTTTTTTTGAAGGTGTTTACCGTGGACTTTGGCAGGCTTCCGCGGCTAGTAAAAGGGTAGGGGACTATTGTTATGTTTAAGACGCGTGCAAAATATCATCTGGGACAAGTTGTCCGTCATCGCAAACATCCGTTTCGCGGTGTTGTTTTTGATGTCGATGCAATGTTTTCAAACACCGACGCTTGGTACGAAGCGATCCCAGAAGACAGTCGTCCGGAAAAAGGGCAACCGTTCTACCATCTTTTGGCGGAGAACGATCAAAGCTACTACGTGGCTTATGTGTCCGAACAAAACCTTGTCGCTGACTACTCTGGCCAGCCGGTAGAACACCCTGATCTCGACGACCTGTTCGGTCCATTCGAAGATGGGCACTACCCGCTTCAGGTGCAAATGAACTAAGCCATAGGCTTGGATGCGACGCATCGCGGTGCGTGATCCCAATCATCTTAAGATGATCATTTCAAAGACTATTTGATCAATGTTTGGGCTGTTGTTCAGGCATTTCTGTTTCGACGGCAAGTTTCGAAACGAATACCAATACTGATGGGTAGGTTGCGGAAAGAATTCTCGACACAATCGTAACGATAGCGTTAGCATAAGGTTAAGATCAGCGCTTTGCTCGCTCCTGATCGCTCAATAGCTGCCTAACGAGAGAGATTTGTTTTGGAGATTTTCGAAACGTACTTAGACATTTTGCGCGCCACCCATCTATTCTGCTTCGCTATGGGAATGGGCACGGCGCTTTATTTTGACTACCGGTCTTTCCAGTCGCTTTCCGATCCAATCGGTAAAGTCGACATCGAAGACCTCGAACGCATCCACGTTTGGATCACCGCCGCATTTGTCGGGCTTTGGATCACTGGGATTACATTGATCTACATCCGAACAGGTTTCCAACTTGAAGCATTTTCGCCAAAACTCTGGATGAAGATATCCATCATGGTCCTGATGACCCTGAATTCGTTCATGGTCGGGGCGTTCATCCGGCCGATGATGCGTAACAACATGATGCGCCCGATGATTTCGCTGCCGCCGATGCAATTTGCCGTCGCGACCCAAGTCGCAGTGGTGTCATTGTTCTGCTGGTCTTCGGGGCTGTTACTGGGGTCAAGTGCCGCACTCAAAACCGCCCCATGGGACGTGCTGTTGGTCATTTTCCCGATCTGGTTTGCCATGCTGACCATCGGTGGCCATTTGACCATCATGTTCGTGCGCCGGCGTGCCCTTGGGCACTTCGCGGCACCCGCCGAATAATCAATACCCTAAGGCGATCCCATCTTTTCTGGGGTCGCTTGCCCCTTCCAAAACACCGCTGTCGTGGATCGCGATGGCTTGCGATCCGCCCATCGGACCCGGTGGCGTGACGACAACGTGGCCCATATCGGTCAATTCCTGCCTGACCGCATCGCCATAGGTGCTTTCCATCCGCAATTCGCCAGCTTCGGCAAAACAACGCGGCGCGTCCATCGCGGCCTGCATATCCATCCCGTAATCGCGCATGTTGCTAATGAAACGCGCATGACCCGTTGGTTGATAGGCCCCGCCCATCACGCCAAACGGCATGTACGGTTTGCCATTGCGACACAGCAGCCCCGGAATGATCGTATGCATCGGACGTTTGCCGCCCATTGCTTCGTTCGGATGCCCTTCGTCCAATGTGAAACCCGCACCGCGGTTCTGGAACAAGATCCCGAACTTGTCGGACGCAAGCCCCGATCCAAACCCGTGGAAAATCGAATAAATCAACGACACGGACATCCGGTCCTTATCGACGACGGTGATGTAAACGGTGTCTTTGTGGACGGCTTCGGCACCAGGCAATGACGCGGGCAGGGCACGTTTGGGATCAATCAACGCGGCCAGCTTGGCGGCTGTATCCGGCGACAACATATGCGCCAAACGCGCGGTGTGATCCGGATCGGCAATCACACGGTTGCGGGCGTCATAGGCCAGTTTTGTGGCTTCCGCTTCGATATGGGCCCGCAGCGCACCCAGCGGTTCCATTGCTTTCAGATCGAAATGCTTGAGGATGTTCAGGATCAGGATCGCAGTCGCACCTTGGCCGTTGGGTGGATGTTCATACAGATCAAGCCCGCCATAGCCGCCTCCAATCGGATCGGTATAATCGCTTGCAACAGCGCCAAAATCATCCAGCGTATGCGTGCCACCCAAAGCATTCAGCGACGCGACCATATCTTCGGCCACTTCGCCTTCGTAGAACCCTTCACGACCGTCCATCGCGATACGGCGCAACACCTCTGCTTGCTGTGGCGATCGGAACATCTGCCCAGCGACAGGGGCTTTATCATCAATCAGATACTGGTCACGCGCAACGCCCTGCAGATCGCCTTGCAGCAGGTTCCAGTCAAAGGCAACGCGCGGTGCAACTGGCACACCAGCCTCCGCGTAATGGATCGCAGGGGCGAGCGATGCCTTCAGGCCGATCTTGCCAAAATCCCGTGACAACGTGCAAAACGCATCAATTGCACCCGGTACAGTGACGGCTTCAGGCCCGCGCAACGGCACGGTCGAATGCCCCTGATCGCGCAGTTTCGCGGCGTCCAGTCCGGCAGGCGCACGACCCGATCCATTCAGCGCAATCACGCGGTCTTCACCCGGTGGGGTCAACAACACGAAGCAATCGCCACCGATCCCTGTCATCTGCGGTTCGCAAATCCCCAGCAGAACGGCGCCAGCAATCGCGGCATCAACGGCGTTTCCGCCCGCCTCTAGAATCTGTACAGCAACCTTCGCGGCCAGCGGATGCGACGTGGCGCACAAACCGTTGCTTGCAAAAACGGCCGACCGGCCCGGTGTCGAAAAATCGCGCATCATATTCCCCCGAGGTTTGCACGCGACCTTACGAAAATGCAGCCGCATCGCAATCGAAAACCGGACCTTTTGCTTCACAGATTTCCGGTCTAGCCTGCGCGCAATTGGTCAGGGAGGACTAAAATGGAAAACGTGGTCATCACGGGGGCGGCACGTACCGCCATGGGCGGATTTCAGGGGGATTTCGCAGATGTTGACGCAGCCACATTGGGTGGTGCGGCGATCAAGGCGGCAGTTGCACAATCTGGCGCGGTGATTGACGAGGTCCTGATGGGCTGCGTGCTACCAGCCGGTCTAGGACAAGCACCTGCACGTCAGGCGGCGTATAAAGGCGGTTTGACCGATAACGTGCCCGCGACGACGCTGAACAAAATGTGCGGGTCCGGCATGAAAGCGGCGATGATGGCCTTTGATCAAATCGCGCTTGGCGGGGCCGATCACGTCGTTGCAGGGGGCATGGAAAGCATGACCAACGCGCCGTATTTGCTTCCGAAAATGCGGGCAGGGGCGCGGATCGGCCACCAAGGCGTGATCGACAGCATGTTCCTCGATGGTCTCGAAGACGCCTACGATAAAGGACGCCTGATGGGCACTTTCGCCGAAGATTGCGCCGATAAATTCAAATTCTCGCGGGCCGACCAAGATGATTACGCCCTGCAATCGCTCGCCAACGCAATCAAAGCGCAGCAAAGCGGGGCCTTCGCGGACGAAATCACGCCTGTCACGTTTGAAACGCGGCGCGGCAGTGTGACGATTGGCGAAGACGAACAACCAGCCAAAGCGCGGCCCGAAAAGATCCCGACATTAAAGCCTGCATTCCGTAAAGACGGCAGTGTCACAGCAGCCAACGCATCGTCCATTTCGGACGGCGCTGCAGCCCTCGTGCTGTCCGCACAAAGCAAAGCTGCGGGTCCGGTGCGTGCCATCATCAAAGGCCACGCCAGCCACGGCCAAGCCCCCGGATGGTTCACGACCGCTCCCATTCCGGCCGCGCAAAAACTGATGCACCGGATCGGATGGACAACAGACGACGTCGATCTGTGGGAGGTTAACGAAGCCTTCGCTGTGGTGCCCATGGCGTTCATGCATGACCTCGGTATTCCGCGCGACAAAATCAACGTAAACGGCGGCGCCTGCGCATTGGGGCACCCGATTGGGGCGTCTGGGGCAAGGATCATCGTCACGCTGTTGAACGCGCTCGAAAAACGGAACCTCAAACGCGGGATCGCTGCGATTTGCATCGGCGGTGGCGAAGGTACGGCAATCGCAATCGAACGTCCCTAACTTCTTTTGGTCAAAAATATCTCGGGGAGGTCTGGAGGGGCTGGCCCCTCCAGTGTAGCGGCGCGGAACGCGTCGCAAATCCATTCAAACAGGCAGCACCATGCAAGCAGACTACGACACTCTTTCCAAAACCATCGCATCCTTGACCGAAGGCGAAACCGACACCGTGGCCCTCATGGCTACGATTGCCTGCGAATTACATCACAGCGACGACCGTTTCGACTGGACCGGTTTTTACCGCGTCACAGCGCCCGAAATGCTCAAGATCGGACCGTACCAAGGTGGGCATGGCTGTCTGCAGATCCCGTTTTCGCGGGGCGTTTGTGGGGCTGCGGCGCGGACAGGTGAAACCCAATTGGTCAACGATGTTGACGCCTTTCCAGGGCATATCGCTTGCGCGTCGTCGACCCGTTCAGAAGTCGTTCTTCCCGTTAAAAACAAGGCGGGCGAAGTGATCGCGGTGCTGGATATCGACAGCAATCAACCGGCGGCTTTCACGGCCGCTGATGCGTCCGCGTTACAGGAGATACTGGACGCTACTTTCGCGCGCTAAACAGAGAAATTTCACCAAGAACTGCCACTTGGTGAAATTTTGCTTTGAAATTTCACGGGCCTGTGTCACGTTGCTGGAAATGAAACCAGCGATGCGATTCCGATGAAGCACGACATCCCACCTGATGCTCAGACACTTGGTGCCGACTTGCGTGCATTGCGAAAGGCGCGTGGGATGACCTTGATCGCCTTGGCTGACGCGCTTGGCAAATCGGTTGGCTGGCTTAGTCAGGTTGAACGCGACCTTTCCGAACCGACCGTCGCCGATCTACGCGCAATGGCAAAGGTGCTGGACGTGTCGGTCTCTAGCCTGTTCCGCACAGCATCTGCCCCGGGCGAAGAGGGTCTGATTGTCCGTGCGGACGCGCGTAGACCCATTGGATCGCGCGTCGCCGGATCGACCGAACAACTACTCTCGCCCGACCTGACCGATGACTTCGAAATGATCCATTCGGTCTTTGAACCCCATGCTGCCCTTGTTGAACCTGCCTCACGGCCCACCCAGGAGGTCGGTTATATCGTGTCGGGCCGGTTCGATCTGTGGCTCGACGGCACGCTCTTTCACCTGACTGCTGGCGATAGTTTTCGCATTCGTGGTCATCAGTACCGCTGGGCAAACCCGCATGACGAACCTTGTATCGTCATCTGGGTCATCGCTCCGCCAATCTATTAAGGGACAGGACAGATGGTAACAGGTCAGTGCGAATGTGGTGCGGTGAAGTTTGAAACTGCGACCGTGCGTCCGGAAGTGACATTTTGCCATTGCAGCCAATGCCGCCGCTTATCCGGCCACCTTTGGGCGTCGACCCATGTGCCGTTCAGCGCCGTTACCTTCACGAATGACGCAGGCCTTGCATGGTACGCGTCATCTGATTGGGCCGAACGTGGGTTCTGCAACACCTGCGGGTCCACCTTGTTTTATCGCCTGACCGGCAAAGACGATCTCGGGATCGCGGCAGGCTGTTTGGACGATGATGCAGGGCTAAAGCCCGGCAAACACATCTTTGTCGCTGACAAAGGCAATTATTACGAAATAGCGGGCGATGCGCCCCAACTGGATACACACTAGGGAGGTATCATGTCAGATTTTCCAACAACGGCGCGTGTCGTCATCATTGGCGGCGGAGTCGTTGGCGTATCGACGCTGTACCATTTGGCGAAAGAAGGCTGGACCGATTGCGTTCTGCTCGAAAAGAACGAATTGACGGCGGGCTCGACTTGGCATGCGGCGGGCAACTGCCCGAACTTCGCACCGAATTGGGCCGTGATGAACATGCAGCGGTATTCGCTTGAGATGTATCGCACGCTGGCGGACGACGTTGATTACCCGATGAACTACCACGTCACGGGCGCGCTGCGTTTGGGGCACACCAAAGAGCGTAAACAGGAATTCGAACAGGTCTGCGCACAGGCGCGTGCGATGGGGCTGCCGCTCGAGATGATCGGCATCGAAGACATGAAGAACTTCAACCCGTTCATTGAAACACACGATCTGTCGGCTGTGTTGTGGGATCCATTGGACGGTGACATTGATCCGGCCCAGTTGACCCAAGCGCTGGCGAAAGGCGCCCGCGATCTGGGCGCACGGATCGAACGGTTCTGCCCCGCGACTGGTGTGACGCAAAAGCCGTCTGGCGAATGGATCGTGCATACCGAAAAGGGTGACATCACCTGTGACAAAGTCGTCAACGCCGCTGGTTACTACGCCGCCCGCGTTGGTGAATGGTTCAAGCCGTACGGCGGTCGGGATGTGCCGCTGACGGTCATGTCCCACCAGTACTTCCTGACCGAAGAAATCGACGAAATCGCCGCCTGGACCAAAGAAAACGGTAAGAAAACACCGATGATCCGCGACGTTGATAGCAGTTATTATCTGCGTCAGGACAAGAACGGTCTGAACCTCGGGCCATACGAGAAAAACTGCAAGGCGCATTGGACAACCAAAGACGATCCGATGCCGCATGACTTTAGTTTCCAGCTGTACCCGGATGATCTGGAACGTCTGGAATGCTATATCGAAGACGCGATGGAACGCGTTCCGGTTCTTGGCACCGCTGGCGTTGGCCGCAATATCAATGGTCCAATCCCATACGCGCCCGACGGTCTGCCGATGATCGGCCCAATGCCGGGTGTGACGAACGCATTTGAGGCGCATTCCTTCACCTTCGGCATCGTGCAGGGCGGTGGCGCGGGGAAAGTGATGGCCGAATGGTTGATCAACGGCGAAACCGAAATCGACATGTGGGCCGTCGACCCGCGGCGTTACACCGATTACGCCGATGCGGACTATTGCGAAGCCAAAGCGCTGGAAACCTACGGCCACGAATACGGCATGCATTTCCCGCACAAAATGTGGCCAGCGGGCCGCGACAAAAAGCATTCGCCGAACCACGACGCGTTGATCGCGGCTGGTGCGCAAATGGGGGCTTATAACGGCTGGGAAAGGGCGACTTGGTTTGCCGAAGAAGGCGAAGACACATCAGTAGAATCGACCGAAACATGGGAACGCGAAGGCCCATGGAAAGCAGGCGTCGCCCGTGAAGTGGAAGCCGCGACTAACGACGTCGCTGTCCTCGATATGCCCGGTTTCTCGCGTTACACGCTGACAGGTGAAGGTGCGGCTGAATGGTTGCGCACCCAAATCGCGGGGGCTTTGCCAAAAGCGGGCCGCATGAACCTTGGGTACTTCACCGATACACGCGGGCGGATCGTCACAGAGGTCACGATCATCCGTTGGGGCGAAGATGATTTCTGGCTGATGACGGCCGCCGTGGCGCAATGGCATGACTTTGAATTCCTCAAAGGTCGCCTTGCACCGGGTCTGACGATGACGGACATCACCAAAGAATGGTCAACGCATCTTGTGTCAGGCGAAAAGTCACGCGACCTGATGGCAAAGATCAGCGATGGAGATCTGTCGCTGGGATGGCTGACAATTCAGGACGCGGTTGTCGCAGGCAAGGACTGCAAACTGTTCCGCATCAACTTTGGCGGCGAACTCGGTTGGGAAGTTCACACCAAGTTCGACGATGCAGCACCCGTCTACACAGCAATCCGTGATGCAGGCGCCAAGCCATTTGGCATGTTCGCGCTGAACGCCATGCGGATCGAAAAAGGGTACCGGACGTGGAAGGGCGATTTGTCCACCGACTACACCCTGCTCGAAGGCGGGATGGAACGGTTTATCCGGTTCAACAAAGAACAGGATTTCCCGGGCAAAGCCGCATTGTTGGCCGAGAAGCAGCAAGGCAGCAAGAAAATGTTCTGCACGCTGACCTTTGACGACGTGCCACCAGCAGACGCGCCTTACATGTCTCCGATCATCCATGGTGATGACGTCGTTGGCGAAACCACGTCGGGCGACTGGGGCTTCCGTGTCAATAAATCCATCGCCTTGGGCATGTTGCGGACCGATCTGAACACCCCCGGCACGCAGGTCGAAGTTGCGATCTACGGCAAACGTTACACGGCCACCGTGCATGAAGACGTACCGCTGTGGGATGCCGATAATACCCGCATTCGGGCGTGATGATTGACGTCCCATGAAAAAACTATAAGGGGCGGCAATCTTCGCCCCTTACTACGAAAGCGACCCTGACATGACTTGCGATATCATCCTTCTTGACGGCGGCATGGGCCAAGAATTGGTTCACCGCACGGACGACAAACCAACCCCACTTTGGTCCACGCATGTGATGTCCAAATATCCCGGTTTGGTGGGTCAGGTGCATACCGACTACTTTGATGCCGGTGCCACGATCGCGACCACAAACACCTATGCTATTCACCGCGACAGGCTTGTTGGCACCGAACTGGAAAACGATTTCGAAGCGCTGATGAAAACAGCCCTGAAAGAAGCGACAGATGTCGCGCGTGAAGGCACGCAGATCGCGGGCGCAATTGGTCCACTGGTCGCATCTTACCGCCCCGACATTCACCCTGACCATGATACAGCAGTTCCGTTGTATGCAGAGGTCGCCGAACTGCTGAAAGCATCGGTCGACCTGATCATCTGCGAAACAGTCGCATCGGTTAGTCACGCGCAGTCGGTTCTGGCAGGCGCTTTGACTGCTGGAAAACCTGTCTGGATGGCTTTCACGCTCAACGATCAAGACGGCACAAAACTGCGGTCAGGCGAACCTTTGGCCGATGCGATTGCTGTATGTGGCGATGCCGCGGCGCTTTTGGCGAACTGTTCCGCCCCCGAAGCATTAGACGCGGCGATGCCTATTCTGGCGCAATCGGGTAAACCTTTTGGCGGTTATGCAAACGCGTTCACAATGATTACCAAGGACTTCCTTGGGGCAAAGCCAACCGTTGATGCGCTCGAAGAACGCAAGGATATGGGCCCAGAGGCTTATGCCGCGCATGTTATGAATTGGGTCGCGCAAGGGGCAACAATCGTTGGCGGATGCTGCGAAGTTGGGCCGAAACATATCCAAACCATCGCCGACAAACTGCGCGAAGCAGGACATAGGATCGTCTGACACATGGCACCAACCACATCTTCGGCCGCCGCCCAACAGCCCATCGTTTGCGACATCATTGTCGCAGGCGGGTATGTGTTGACGGAATTGGCGGGGGTTGTGGATGTGTTGCGCTTGGCGAACCGGATCAGCAATCGCGAAGTGTTCCAATGGACCTATCGGTCGACATCCGGCGGTTACATCAGCAGCAGCAGCGATGCGGTTGTTGATACGGTGTCACTGCACCAACGCTCTGTGGCGGACTATGCGTTTGTTTTGGGCAATGCGGATGCTAACCATCCAGATTTATCCCTAGGGGCGGTTCTATCTAGCTACACAACCCGCCAAGCGCGGGTCATTTTGCTGTCCGAAGCGGCAAGTCGCTATATCGCGGACAAACGTGAAGACGGTGCAAAGCACACCACGCATTGGGAAAACCGGGCGGTTTTGCTGGAACGGCTCGGCCTGTTTGACACCAAGTCCGCGCTTGCCGTTGATGCGGGCGCGATTGTGACCTGTGCTGGAATGGGGGCGACCGTGGATGTGACGCTGTCCATCGCGGCGCAGCATTTGTCATCGGCCACGATGATGACCGTCGCCGACATCCTGCTGCATGAACGCATCCGTCACTACAACACGTTGCAGCCCTTCGCGGGGCGTGCGGCATTGGCAACGGGGGACGCGGATCTGGATACCTGCGTCAGCCTGATGCAGGCCAATATCGAATTCCCATTGCCCATTGCTGAAATCGCGGATCAAACCGGCGTTTCCAAACGATCGCTCGAACGGAAATTCCATTCGGTTCTGCGGACCACGCCCAACGGCTATTACCGTGAACTGCGGCTTGGGAAAGCGAATAACCTGCTGCTCAACACCGATATGTCGATCAATGAAATCGGTCTGGCCTGCGGTTTCCCGTCCGGTTTTTCGGCAATCTACAAAGCGACGTTCGGGATGACGCCAAACGCGGCACGGCGCAAAGGGCGCACAAAGTAGATTGCGTTGAAATGGGCATTTTGCGCCATCTTTGACGCATTTTGATGGATCGAATCCGGCCCGTCGTGCCACCTTTTGCACAGACATATTTGCGGAAGGATTCTGTCGCCATGGCCACCCCACCTAGCAAAGCCCGCGTCGTCATTATTGGCGGCGGCGTGATCGGTTGCTCTGTTGCCTATCACCTTGCAAAACTTGGCTGGAAGGACGTTGTGCTGTTGGAACGCAAACAGCTGACGTCAGGGACAACGTGGCACGCGGCAGGCTTGATTGCGCAGCTGCGGGCGACGGCAAACATGACCAAGCTCGCGAAATATTCGCAAGAACTCTACGGTAATCTCGAAGCGGAAACAGGCGTCGCGACAGGTTTCAAACGCAACGGATCAATCACCGTGGCGCTGACCGAAGAACGCAAAGAAGAAATCTACCGCCAAGCAGGCATGGCCCGCGCGTTCGGCGTCGATGTCGAAGAAATCAGCCCGACAGAGGTCAAGAACCGCTACGAACACCTCAACATCGACGGTGTGACTGCTGGCGTTTATCTGCCGCTGGACGGGCAGGGTGATCCCGCAAACATCGCGTTGGCATTGGCAAAGGGTGCACGACAAAACGGGGCGCAGGTCATCGAACGGACATTGGTTACTGGCGTCAAAAAAGAAGGCCGCCGGATCACTGGAGCCGATTGGGAACAAGACGGCGAAACGGGGCATATCGCCTGCGATATGGTCGTGAACTGCGGCGGGATGTGGGGCCATCAGGTCGGCAAAATGCTGGGCACGAACGTGCCTTTGCACGCCTGCGAACACTTCTACATCGTCACCGAAAACATCCCGAACCTGACGCAAATGCCAGTGCTACGGGTGCCGGACGAATGTGCCTATTATAAAGAAGATGCAGGTAAAATCCTGCTCGGGGCGTTCGAACCCAACGCGAAACCATGGGCGATGGATGGCATCCCGAAAGATTTCGAATTCGACCAGCTGCCCGAAGATTTCGATCACTTCGAACCGATCCTAGAACAGGCGGTCGAACGCCTGCCAATGCTGGCAGAGGCCGGCATCCACACCTTCTTCAACGGTCCTGAATCCTTCACGCCCGACGACGCGTACCATCTTGGTCTTGCGCCAGAAATGGACAACGTTTGGGTCGCCGCTGGTTTCAATTCCATCGGTATCCAATCGGCTGGCGGGGCTGGTATGGCGCTGTCACAATGGATGGACAGCGGCGAAAAACCGTTCGATCTGGGCGACGTGGACATCAGCCGGATGCAGCCGTTCCAAGGCAACAAAACCTATCTGTTTGAACGGTCCAAGGAATCTCTTGGTCTGCTTTACGCCGACCATTTTCCGTTCCGCCAAAAAGAAACTGCGCGCGGTGTGCGTCGGACACCGTTCCATCACCACCTGCTCGAACGCGGCGCAGTGATGGGTGAACTTGCTGGCTGGGAACGCGCGAATTGGTTCGCGCGCGAAGCACAAGAAGCGCAGTACGAATATTCTTGGTCGCGCCAGAACTTCTTTGACAACGTGCGCGAAGAACATATGTCCGTCCGGCAGAATGTAGGCATGTACGACATGTCATCGTTCGGCAAAATTCGGGTCGAAGGGCCTGATGCGATGGCCTTCATGAACTACATCGGTGGCGGCAATTACGACGTCCCCGTTGGTAAAATCGTTTACACGCAGTTCCTGAATTCCACAGCCGGAATCGAAGCCGACGTGACGGTCACGCGGATCGAACCGGACTGTTTCCTCGTCGTGACGCCTGCGGCCACACGGATTGCCGACCAGACGTGGATGCGCCGCAACAAGGGCAATTTCAACGTTGTCATCACCGACGTGACAGCAGGCGAAGGCATTTTGGCGATCATGGGGCCACGATCACGCGAATTGCTTCAGGCCGTGTCTCCGAACGATTTCTCAAACGAAAACAACCCATTCGGAACGGCACAGGATATTGAAATCGGCATGGGCACCGCCCGTGTGCATCGGGTCACCTACGTCGGGGAACTCGGTTGGGAGGTATACGTGCCAGCCGATCAATGTGGTCACGTGTTCGAAGTGATCGCAGCAGCCGGCCACGATTTCGGGATGCGTTTGTGCGGCATGCACATGATGGACACGTGCCGGATGGAAAAAGGGTTCCGTCATTTCGGCCACGACATTACATCCGAAGATCACGTGTTAGAGGCCGGTCTTGGCTTTGCGGTGAAGACGGACAAGCCGGATTTCATTGGACGGGACGCGGTGTTGCGCAAACGCGAAACAGGCCTGACCCAGCGTCTTGTGCAGTTCAAACTGACCGACCCTGAACTGCTTCTTTACCATAACGAACCGATCCTGCGGGACGGGAAGGTCTGCGGTTACCTGTCATCAGGCGGCTATGGGCACCACGTCGGTGCGGCGATTGGGATGGGCTACGTGCCATGTACCGAAGCCGGTGAAAAGGTGGCCGATATGCTGGCCAGTTCATATGAAATCGATGTCATGGGCACGCGGGTGAAGGCCGAAGCGCAGCTTAAGCCGTTCTATGATCCAAAAGGTGAGCGCGCCAAAGCCTAGGTTTTGCGCCGCTTATCCAGCGACGTTCATCAGCAATTCGAGGTGAAGCCCCTGCGGCTTCATCTCTTTTGTGACTGTGCCGCCAAGGTTGATGGCGCAGTTTTCTAACAAAACTGTGCCGAAGCCGCTTTGCGCTTCAGGTTGCGTATCTCGCGTGTCCGACGTTTCGGACCACACAAGCCGGACCATATCGTCAGCCATTGGCGTCACCGCAATGTGGATTTCACCGACCGGAGTGGAAAGCGGGCCATACTTGGTCGCATTCGTTGATATTTCATAAAGAACCATGGCCAAGGGCGACACTTTGCGCGGATGAATCGTCAGCGCGGGGTCGCAATCAATATGGACACGGGCAGGGGCGTCCTGCTTATCCGTTAACCACGGTTTCAACGACGATACGATAATATCATGAATGCCCAACAGTGAATCCGCATCCGCCGTCGTGCGCGCCATACGCGCCGATACAGCATGGGCCATTGCCATCGCTTCGACCTGAGATCGCAGCGTCGTGACAAATTCGTCTTTGCTGTCTGTGGTGCGATCGCCAAGATTGATCAAAGCACGGATAACCGCAAAGGCGTTCTTGACCCTGTGGTCCATTTCGGCGGCCATCGCAGCTAGTTTTTCTTCGCCGACCTTTTGTTCCGTCGCATCCCAACTGACGCCCACAGCACGCAAAGGGGTGCCATCTTCGGCCCATTCGGTGATTTGCGCCCGCGCACCCAGCCATTGAACCGGCATGTGCGGGTCAGCACGACGCCTGCGGTATTCAACATCGTAGGTCGGTGTTTCACCGCTTATGGCCTTGGCGACGATGCCCTGAACACGGTCAAGATCAATAGGATCGATAAGGTCAGACCCATCCGACAGCGACCATGGCTGCGCATCGTAATCGATGCCCAGAAGATTTGCGATGAAACGGTCGCCCAACACCTGTTCAGTCACCAGATTCACTGACCAGCAGCCCATTCTGCCTGCGTCGAGGGCCAGCAAAGCGCGCGTTGACGCATTGAAATTCTCGAACGGGTCCAACCCGTCCCTAATGCGGGTAACCGGCGCGGCTGTAATATCCGATTTGATTATAGAACTCATGAGGTGAACATTCCGTCGGTCAAGGCAGTCGTAACATTGGTCGTCAAACACCACTTAAGGTTTCAGTCTCGCGGTGATTGTACAACTGCACAACACTGTCATGGATCGCCAAATTTGTCGAACTCACCCCGTATGTTTCGGCCGCAACATCGTAAAAATACAAACTGTCCACCACGGCTCTTCATCAACATAGCGCGATGCAATGAATTTTCAGTTAATTGATTGCATGCGGGCGCGTGCCGGAGAATTTCACAGCACTAACGAAAAAAGGCGCAACCGCGGTTACGCCTTCTTCACATTGGTTAACCGATCTTACTCCGCGACGGGACCAAGGGCGTTAAGACCTTTTAGAATATCGATGGCATAGGCCAGTTGATAATCGTCTTCGCGCAACTGCGCGGCGGTTTCGGCGCGTGCCCGATCCGCTTCGATTTGATCGATCTCATCTTCTGTCAGGCTATCGTTATCCAGCGATCCGCGCAGATCAGCCTCTGACCGGAACTGACGTGATGTTTCTTCTTCCGCGTCCGGATCAACAGATGCAGGGCGCGGCTGTTCGACGATAATGTCAGGCGAAATGCCCAAGGCTTGGATCGAACGCCCTGACGGGGTGTAGTAACGTGCTGTCGTCAGACGCATCGCCCCTTCACCTTGCAATGGCACAACGGTCTGGACGGACCCCTTACCAAAGGATTTCGTTCCAACCACAATCGCTCGACGATGATCTTGCAACGCACCTGCCACGATTTCGGACGCAGAAGCAGAGCCACCGTTGATCAACACGACAATCGGTTTCCCTTCCGCCAGATCGCCCGGCTGCGCGTTGTACCGATCCCCATCTTCAGGATCACGACCACGGGTCGATACGATTTCGCCTGCTTCAAGGAACGCGTCGGACACGTAAATCGCTTGGTTTAACAAACCACCGGGGTTGTTGCGCAGATCAAGGATCACGCCATCGATGTTGTCGATGCCACCTGCTTCTTCGACTTGCTCGCGAAGGCCTTCTTGCAGGTTCGGGAATGTCTGATCGTTAAATGTGGTCACACGCAGAACAACGGCATTGCCTTCGGTCCGGTGACGGACGGCAGTCAATTTGATCGTGTCGCGAACGATAGAAACCTCGAACGGCTCAATCTCGCCTTCGCGCACCACAGTGATGATAATTTCGGACCCAACAGGGCCGCGCATCAGGTCAACAGCGTCGTCCAAAGTCAGACCCAGAACGCTTTCGCCGTCCACTGCCGTGATGAAATCGCCCGCCAGAATGCCTGCAGCATCCGCAGGGGTGCCATCCATCGGGGACACGACTTTGACGAAACCTTCTTCTTGGGTCACTTCGATCCCAAGACCACCAAATTCACCACGCGTCTGAACGCGCATCGCGGCCGCATCTTCCGCGGACAAATAAGACGAATGCGGATCAAGCGACGTCAGCATGCCGTTAATGGCCGCCTCAATCAGGTCCTTTTCTTCCACGTCTTCAACGTAACCTGCACGGATACGTTCAAAGATGTCACCGAACAGGTCCAACTGTTCGTAAACAGACGCGTTATTCTGCGCTTCTTGCGCGATCAACGGGCCTGCGATCTGCGTCGTTGCGATCAGTCCCAAAAGGCTTCCGCCCACTGCGGCGGTCATCAGCTGTTTCATACGTCTTCCCGTTTTTTGTCTTATTCTATCGCGAACCACGTCGCTGGATTGACCGGAGTTTGCCCGTCTCTGACTTCAAGATAAAGCGTTTGTGACTGTGTTCCATCTAATGATCGCGCAATTTCGGTCAATTCCGCGTCAGATTGCGGCGATGATCCGCCCAAAAGCCCCAATGGGGCGCCCGCATTAATGATTTCACCGACTTCACCGTAGACCTCTGCGAGACCCGCAAAGATGAACATCACGTCAGCAGTTGGTTCAATAATCACAACATTCCCGTAATCCAGCAGGGGACCACGAAACAGGATCGTCGCAGGCGTCGGGCTGGTAACAAGGGCGCGGGGGCGGGCGGCCACGATAACACCGGGTCGTGTCACACCGGCGGCATCAGCGCTATTGTACCCGCGCAAAATTTGGCCCTGCACAGGAAGGGACAGATCACCCTTCGCGGCCAATGCATCTGTATTCTCTGGGCCGGTCAACGTGGCATCGCTGATACCAGCGGCAAAACTATCCAACGTATCGGTACTGGCCAACAGCAACGCGGTTTGCACCTGATCTTCGACAAACCGCTTCGGCAGATCAGTCCGCTCTTGGATCGCAAGGCTTAACGCGGCCCGCGCAGATTGGGCACCTTGCAGGCCAAGGGTCAGCGTTTCCTCTGCGGTCTCTTGCAGCAAACGCAACACGGCTAATTCTTCCAACTGCGTCTTCAAAGCATCCGCTTCGGCATGCAACGCAGGCGTGACGTCGGCGACAATCATACCGGACCGCGCTGTGCCGGTGGGTCCATTGGGATGCAACATCAGCAACGGGGCAGGGGCGCGACTGATCGACTGCAATACGCCCAACAGCTCGCCGATTTCGGCGGATTTTAAAGCAAGCGATGTTTCCAGCGTCTGCTGCCTGATCGCTGCACGGCGCAACCCGTCGCGCATGGCGATCAACCCTTCTTCGTAGCCTCTGACGGCTTCGGTTAATGCCGCAACACGGTTACGTCCGCCGGATGCCTCGGACATCGCAATGCCCGCACGGGTCAACTGTTCGGCAGCCGCGCGGGCCGCCGTGGCGGGATTGTCTTGCGCGGACACAGGCCCCGCTAAAGCCAACAAAAGAAGGGTTGCGCGTATCATCTCACGATCAGGGTCTGACCCGTCATTTCTTCCGGCTGCGGCAGTTCCATCAGGTCCAGCACAGTCGGAGCAAGATCAGCAAGCCGGCCATTGCGCAACGTGACACCATCAGGACCGCCTACCAAAGCGACGGGTACGGGGTTCGTTGTGTGGGCCGTATGCGCTCCGCCGGTTTCTGGATCAATCATCGTTTCGCAATTGCCGTGGTCTGCGGTGACGATCATCGCGCCGCCAGCGGCTTCCAATGCGGCCAGCACTTTGCCTAACCCGCGATCAACGGCCTCACAGGCGGCAACAGCGGCATCAATATCACCGGTATGGCCCACCATGTCAGGGTTCGCGAAATTCGTGACGATCATGTCGTAGCCATCGTTGATCGCGCCGACAAAAGCATCAGTGACTTCACCAGACGACATCTCTGGCTGCATGTCGTAGGTAGCCACTTTCGGGGATTTCGGCATGAAACGGTCTTCGCCTTCCGCTGGCACCTCGATCCCGCCGTTCAGGAAGAACGTCACATGCGGGTACTTTTCGGTCTCGGCCAAACGGAACTGGGTCTTGCCCTGCTTCGATACCCATTCGCCCAATGTGTTGGGGATCACGCGTTTGGGGAATACGGTGTCGAACCATGCGGTGTGCTTGTCCGAATATTCGACCATGCCAAGTTTCGCGCTGAGTTCAGGCATGTCGCGTGCAAACCCGTCAAAATCTGGATCAGCAATCGCGGCAAGGATTTCGCGGGCACGGTCTGACCGGAAGTTCAGGCAGAACAACCCGTCACCCTTTGCAAAGCCCGCGTAACCATCAACGACAGTCGCAGGAATAAATTCGTCGGTTTTGTCCGCATCATAGGCCTGTTCAATCGCCACTTCGGGATCTTCCGCCGTGGCTTCGCCCTGACCCAAAACCATCGCGTTGTAAGCTGTTTCGACGCGCTCCCACCGATTGTCACGGTCCATCGCAAAGTAACGGCCAATCACAGTCACGATTTCAACCGCCTCTGGCAGTTCAGCGCGCAAAACAGACAGGAAGTCGAGCGCCGAAGACGGGGCAACATCCCGCCCGTCCGTGATCGCATGCAGCACAGTCGGAACGCCCGCATCGTCCAATGCTTCGGCGGCCGCGATGATATGTGCGACGTGTCCGTGCACACCACCATCCGACATCACGCCCATCAAGTGAGCAGTCCCACCTGTGTCTTTCATCTTGGCAATAAACGCGACGATGGCGTCTTGGCTCGCAAAACTGCCGTCTTCGATCGACAGGTCAATCTGGCCCAAATCCATCGCAACGACGCGACCCGCGCCAATGTTCGTATGACCAACCTCGGAATTACCCATCTGGCCGCTCGGCAAACCGGCGTCCGGTCCGTGGGTCAACAATTGGGCGTTCGGACCTTGCATGATGCGGTCAAAATGCGGGGTATGCGCCAGCAACGGGGCGTTGCCCTCGGGATCGTCACGTAATCCCCAACCATCCAAAATACACAGTACAACAGGTTTCGGCGCAGTCATCTCAAACTCCTTCTGGGCTTACATCGCGTCTATCCGATCCATCACAAAAGGAAAACCGAAGCGGGCTTCTTTTGGCTGCAAATATCCCCGCCGGAGGCTCCCTCAGACGCGGTGATACGGGCCATTCGATAGGATTGATGCGGCACGATACAGTTGTTCGGCCAACATCACGCGGACCAGCATGTGGGGCCAGACCATTTTACCAAAACTCAAGGACGCATCAGCACGGGCACGTAGGCTTGAATCAATCCCATCGGCACCGCCAATCACAAACGTTAGATCGCTTCGACCTTGATCACGCCATTGCCCCAAACGTTTCGCAAAAGCAGGGGATGACATGACATCGCCGCGTTCATCCATCGTGCAAATCAATGATCCGGTCGGAATGGCGCGTTCGAGCAAAGCAGCCTCTGCAGGCATGCCGCCGCCTTTCTTATCCTCGACCTCGATCAGTTTTGCAGGGCCAAGCGCAAGGGCGCGACCCGTGCGGTCAAACCGGGTCAGATAATCGTCGTAAAGTTCGCGCTCGGGCCCCTTTCGCAAGCGGCCCACAGCGCAGATATGAACGCGCATCAGTCGATTGCCGCAGGCGCCTCAACAGGGCCGGAACCCGGTGTCCACATTTTTTCCAACTGATAGAACTCGCGGACTTCAGGGCGGAAAATATGTACGATGACGTCGCCTGTATCGATCAAGACCCAGTCGCCTGTGTCTTTGCCTTCGATCTTCGACAAAACGCCAAATTCGGCCTTCAGTTTGTCCGCCAGCTTTTCGGACATGGCAGACACCTGACGGGTGGACCGACCTGATGCGATGACCATATAGTCACCCATCTCGGATTTGCCGCGCAGGTTGATCTGCACAACATCTTCACCTTTGTCGTCATCAAGTGATTCCAGGATCGCCGCGAGAAGCGTTTCGCTGTCAGCGGTTTGGACGCCGGTCATTGTGACCGCTCCACGAATGGCTGCATCTGCAACCGATGGGGATAAAGACAGAACATTGTCCTCCGTCGCGCGCCGTCAAAAGGGAAGAATGGGAGGCTCGGCGCGGTTGCCTAACTCCCATTTATCAACCAAATCAGTCTTTTTCAACCAACCCCTTCGGTTATTCGCAACGGGCCGCTGGCGGGTTTTGTGCATCATCATCAAGATCTTCTACGGTCTCAATGGCGTCCATGACACGTGCATTGCGTATTAGAGGCATGAATCCGCCATCGACCTGCGTGCGAATCGATACAGAAAACGTGGCGTCGTCTGCAGGACCATCGCCCACGGAACAGGCAACAACTGAAACACCGAAACCGCCCGATGATGCGTCAGGATCATTGGCTTCCCATGTGCGTGCCTTGGCTTGAAAGGCCCGAACCATGTCCAGATCACGCGGATTGATGCGGAATAGAATGCGTCCATCGGCAGACTGGCGGCGCTGTAAAACATAGGTTTCATTAACGTCTTCACCAAGCTCCGTGTGGGACATGAACAGATTGATCGTTGCACCATCCGGCGCGATATCACCGCCTTCAGGCATATCAACGGCGACTTCAAACCCGGCTGGATCGGCGGTGAGAGGGGACGTGGCGTTCAGCGCTGCAACTGTGGACAAAACCACGGTCCCACAGCCTTGCAGTGCAAAACCTAACGCAATGGATAGGGCGAGTATGATCGACTTCATGAGAATCTCCTTTGACAGATATATTTTATTGTTTTACGATAAATTTTAGAAATGAAAAGAGGATTCTGAAATGCAAGTTGATCGTGTGCGACGCCTCGCCGGACCGCTCTATATCGCGACAATCGTCGTGATGGCGTTTGTCGTCATTGGAACCATCGCAGGACTGATCCTGACCTTTCCGACCGCTGAAACCTTGCAGCAAAAGTTTCCGGCATTTGCGGTCACCCCCGACATCCCCAATCATCTGATCTGGCTGTCGATGCTCGCGGGGCTGCTGTCGCTGGGCGTTTGGGTCTGGACGCTTGATCAAATGCGCCGCCTGTTCGGGTGCTACAAAAAGGGGACCGTGCTGACGGATCAATCCGCAGGCTTTATCCAGCGGATTGGCGTTGGTTTTATGGGGGTCGCATTGATCGAAATGATATTGATCCCCGTGCAATCGGTCATTCTCACATGGGCAAATCCCGCCGGAGAACGCGCAATTTCTGTTGGGCTCAACAGCGACATGCTTGGTTTTTTGATCGCGGCAGGCTTGATGACCGTCATTGGTTGGGCCATGCGCGAAGCCGCAAGTGCAGCAGCTGAAAACAAGGCATTCGTCTAATGGAAATCATCGTCCGTCTTGATGTGATGCTGGCCATGCGCAAAATGAAGTCGCGCGATCTGGCCGCGCAAATCGGGATCACTGAACAAAACCTAAGCCTTTTGAAATCTGGCAAAGTCAAAGGGATCAGGTTCGAAACGCTGGCAAAGATTTGCGCAGCACTTGATTGCCAGCCAGGTGATTTGTTGGAGGCCGCGCCGTCCGACGGTGATGCTTAATCCAATGCAACGCTTGGCGGTTTTATCGGCCCGCCTTCCAACACTTTAACCTCACGCTGCGGGAATGGGATTGAGATGCCGTTTTCCTCGAACGCGTCCCAAAGCGCGAGGTACACATTTCCCCGAATGTTGGTCAGGCCGCCCGTCGGGTCGGAAATCCAGAACCGCAGGATGTAGTCCACCGAACTGTCGCCAAAGCCGACGATATGGCACACAGCAGGGCGGGTGGTCAGGACGCGATCGACACTTTTTGCAGCCTCAATCGCGATGCGGCGCACTTCGCGCGGGTTGTCGTGGTAAGCGGTCCCGAAATAGATATCGAGCCGGACAAAATCGTTTGAATGCGACCAGTTGACCACTTGGCCCGTGATCAGATCTTCGTTCGGTATCAGGTATTCCTTGCCGTCGCGGGTGACCACGGACACGTAGCGCGCGCCCAGCGAATTGATCCAGCCGAACGTCGTGCCAAGGCTGATCACATCCCCCGGTTTCACCGATTTATCGAGCAGAATAATCACGCCGGACACAAGGTTCGACACCACCTTTTGCAAACCAAAACCAAGACCCACACCAATCGCACCGGACAGGACCGCGAGGCCGGTCAGGTCGATGCCAATCGCCTTGACACCTGCGTAAAACGCTATGCCGTAAAACCCGATCTGCAGCATCTTCACGATCAGAACCTGCATCGACGGGCTGATGTCTTCGTTCTGGCGAATTTTGTTCGATGTGGACGTGGTCAGTAGCCGCGCGACTGCGATCAACACGCTCAGGATGACAATCGCTTGGACGAGCAATAGCAGGGAAAACCGAACCGACCCCACGCTAAATCCCGCGCTATCCAAAAGCGTTTCGGCTTCACCAACGAGGTCCAAAATCTCTAAGGTCGCGTAAATCCACGCGCCGTAACGCACAAATTTGCGCAAAAACGGGCTTTTGATCAGGCGGGTCACAAAAACGATAAAGAGCCAAGCAAATGCCAGCGTCGCAACAATGCTCAGCAGGTAACTGCGACTTGGCCACGTCCATTCACGCAACGCAAATACGGTCAGCCACAAAAGCGCGACGTAGAAGATGGGGCGGAGCCGTTGATGGATGACAACAAGGATACGAATACGCCATTTCGGCCAGTTCTCGCGGTTCGCCATCCATGTTCGGATATGCGGACCTAGAACAGCCCTAAGAACATGAGCAACTGCAAACAGACCGATCGCAATGGCGATCTGGTAAAGGTTCCATGGACGGAAAAGACTTTCGAAAAGCACCTCGGCGCGGACCAGCAAACTTTGCCCGACATCAATGATCTGATCGACCTCAAGATCGCGTGGTTCAACCGCAGGATCAAGCGCTTCGGTGTGTTCTGCCATTGGTGCCCGCTTTTGTTTCTTTGTAAAACCGTCGCACGTCTTGGGGGATGCGATCAAGTGTTGGATAAGCCCAAGTGACGCGTGTAGGTTGCGAACATGTATTCGATTTATCCATTCGTCGCAGCGTTTTTGCTTTTGATTTGGGGCGCGATTTGCCCGTTTGCCGTGCTGATTGCGCACCCGATTTTTCTGTTTAGCGGTTGGTATGTTGCGCTGTTTGTTCTGGTGCCTGTCGTGTTTTTGACCGGACGCATTTGGTACAAAGGCGTCATGCCGACTCGTTTTGACGTGGCTGTCGCGATTATCGGCACCCTTGGATGTCTGGGCGCAGGTTACTTTCACCTCAGCGTGCTTGTCTATTTCCAGTACGGGCTGTGATCGGCTTGTAATTTAACGCTCATCTGTCGCGTGCTGTGCGGGCTTGGCCCTTGATAGAATGGCTTTTGACGTATATCTGCTACTGCATGAAACAGAATTTCGACATGGATGATCGCGCACGACTGCCTTGGCGGTTCTACAGCGCTGCATGCACTTTGCTATCCATGGGCTGACCAGCCCTTCGTTTCCGCTCGCCCACCTACATCATCACCACCAAACCACGGGAGAGGACCAACATGTCCCCCAAAACGCTTTATGATAAAATCTGGGATGCGCACGTCGCGCATGAAGCAGAGGACGGCACCTGCCTGCTGTATATCGACCGTCACCTCGTCCACGAAGTGACATCACCGCAAGCCTTTGAAGGTCTGCGTATGGCGGGCCGCAAGGTGCGTCGTCCGGATCAGACAATTGCTGTGCCGGATCACAACGTACCAACAACGCTTGATCGCGCGAATGCGGCCACGATGACCGAAGACAGCCGTATTCAGGTTGAGGCTTTGGACAAAAACGCCAAAGATTTCGGCCTGCACTACTACCCAGTGTCCGACGTCCGTCAGGGTGTTGTGCACATCGTTGGCCCTGAACAGGGGTGGACGCTTCCAGGCATGACCGTTGTCTGCGGCGACAGCCACACGGCGACACACGGCGCATTCGGTTCATTGGCGCACGGCATCGGGACATCCGAGGTTGAGCACGTTCTGGCAACGCAAACGTTGATCCAGAAGAAATCCAAGAACATGAAGGTCGAAATCACCGGTAAACTTGCCCCCGGTGTAACTGCGAAAGACGTAACCATGGCCGTGATCGGTCAAACGGGTACGGCGGGCGGCACCGGCTACGTGATCGAATATTGCGGTTCTGCGATTGAAAGCCTGTCCATGGAAGGTCGCATGACCGTCTGTAACATGGCCATCGAAGGCGGCGCACGCGCGGGCCTGATCGCACCTGACCAGACAACATATGACTACTGCATGGGCCGTCCACACGCACCAAAAGGGGCGGAATGGGAAGCAGCGATGGCCTATTGGAAAACGCTCTTCACCGACGAAGGTGCGCATTTCGACAAGGTCCTGACGATCAAAGGCGAAGACATCGCGCCGCTCGTCACTTGGGGCACATCACCAGAAGACGTTCTGCCGATCACATCTGTCGTGCCATCGCCTGACAGCTTTGAAGGCGGTAAAGTTGGTGCTGCACAGCGGTCTATCGACTACATGGGTCTTGAGGCTGGTCAGAAACTGTCCGACATTGAAATCGACACTGTGTTCATCGGGTCTTGCACCAACGGGCGGATCGAAGATTTCCGCGCTGCGGCTGAAATCCTGAAGGGCAAAAAGATCAAAGACGGGATGCGCGCTATGGTCGTGCCCGGTTCCGGTCTGGTCCGTGCTCAGGCTGAGGAAGAAGGCATCGCGCAAATCTTCAAGGACGCGGGTTTCGAATGGCGCCTTGCGGGTTGTTCTATGTGTCTTGCAATGAACCCAGACCAGTTGAAGCCCGGCGAACGCTGTGCGGCGACATCCAACCGTAACTTCGAAGGCCGTCAGGGCCGGGGCGGTCGGACGCATTTGATGTCCCCAGCAATGGCGGCAGCAGCGGCGATCACAGGCAAGCTGACTGATGTGCGGGACTTGATGTAAGCCATGCAAATGAAAAGACGGGGCTTTCTAACAATGTTTGGTGCTGCAATCGCAGCGCCTGCATTGCCTATGGCCGCACCAGCACCTGCAGCGGCGGTGTATAGCCGTTACATGTACGGGCTGGCCGTCTTTCATGCGCGGACCCGTGCACATGTCAGTGCGCGGGGGCTTGCCTTAGGGTTGAAGGTGTCGACAGCGCAGGCTGAAGCGATGATTGCTGAAATGACGACCAACGGATTGGTGAAATCGGTTGGCTTCTCGGGCGGAAACGTGCGGGCGGTTAGCAATATCTTAAAGCCGGATGCGTGGGGGCTGGACAAGGCAGCACGTACAGCGCGGTCCACGGCACGCAAAGCCAAACAGGCGGCGCGTGCGATGGAACTGGACCCCGACTTATCGCCATTGACGGTGCATCTGCACCAGATCTGTCGCAAAGCGGGTTACGCGGTGCACGGGTTGTGCACGCCTTGTGCACGCAATTCACAGGTCGATTTCGGGAGGATCACCTATGCAACGACGTAGCTTTCTGCGGATGATTGGGGCGGCTGTTGCGGCACCCATGATACCGACTGTCGGGGCTGCTGGGGGCTTTTCCAGCTCGACTTATGACCTCGCGATCTTGCATGCCAAGAAGTTCCCGTTAGTCAGTGTTGGTGGTTTGTCCAAACGCATCGGGATCGGCAAACCACAGGCCGAAGCGATCATCGAAAAGATGTCGTCTGAAGGTCTGCTTGGTGCGTTGAACCCAACACGGCCCGGTACGGTCAAAGCGTCGAGCAAGATTTTCGTGAACCCCAACGCGGGTCTCGCGAAAGCCTATGAACGACGTCAGGCCAGATCGGCAAAAGCAAAGCATGATCAACAGACGACGCGGCCATCGCAGCCTCGGGTCTCTGACATGTTTTCGCATTTGCACCAGTTGTGTAAGGCCAACGGCATGGACCTCTCGGCCCGTTGTTTCAGTGGGGTGCACGCATGAAACGGCGTGGTTTCCTGCAAGCATTGGGGGCGACGGTAACGGCGCCGTTTGTACCACTGCCTGCGCTTGCGCGGACCGCAACTGCAGCGCCTTATAGTGCTGCGGCTGTTCATGCTGCGATCTATCACGCGAAATCGCGGTCGGTGTTCAGCGTCTGGGGACTTGCGAAAGCAACGAACATGACGCCGGACCAAGCCGTGGCTGTGATGGAACATTTGGCAGAACGGGGCGTCTTGGGACCGTTGCAAGGCACGACACATGGCGGGCGCTGGGCATCCAGCAATATCATGCAAAGCCAAACACTTGCAAAGGCGCGGGCGGCACGCGTTGCCCGTGAACTGCAAGTGAAAGCAATCCAAACGCGCAAACTGCATTTCGACATCGACCTGACAAAGCTCACCGCACGATTGCGGACAATTCAAGCACGCTATGAAAGCCAGCAACCGCTGGACATGGCGTAATTACAAAGATCAAAGTCGCCCAATCAGGGCGCAAGAAGGACACGACACATGGAAAAGTTTAACCAACTCAGCGGTATCGCGGCCCCAATGGATCTGGTCAATATCGACACTGATATGATCATCCCAAAGCAGTTCTTGAAAACCATCAAGCGCTCTGGCCTCGGCGTGAACCTGTTCGACGAAATGCGTTACAATCTCGACGGTACTGAGATTGAAGATTTTGTTCTGAACCAGCCTGCCTACCGCGAGGCGTCTATCCTCGTGGCTGGCGACAACTTCGGTTGCGGGTCATCACGTGAACACGCGCCTTGGGCCATCGCCGACTTTGGCATCCGCTGCGTGATCTCGACCAGCTTCGCCGACATCTTTTACAACAACTGCTTCAAGAACGGCATCTTGCCAATCGTGCTGCCAGAAGATCAGCGCGACGCGTTGATGAAAGACGCAGAGAAGGGCGCAAACGCGCGGATCGAAGTCGATCTGGAAGCACAGACCGTGACGGCGTCGGATGGCACAACGTTCAGCTTTGAAGTTGACGCCTTTAAAAAGCACTGCCTGCAGAACGGTCTGGATGACATCGGTCTGACAATGGAAAAGGCAGCGGCGATCGACACGTTTGAGGCTAGCGCGAGCCAAGCCCGTCCTTGGGTCTAAACGAACGCCTTAAAGATCGAAAAAGCCCGGCACATTGTGTCGGGCTTTTTTGTGATTGGATGCCACATTCGCGGTTTAAACAACGCGAATTCGCCGTTTTGTGTCGAAATTGGACGGCCTCCCGCCAAAGAGAATCGCGATGAAGACCTGAGCGGACAACGTTGGAATGGGCCTAAACCCCTGATTCAATTGTGGTCATTCGAAGGCAAGTTCTTAGAAAAAACATATTTCCCGTCAGCTTCCCGACACCAAAACACCTGCAAATGGCGCGAAGCATGAATCGCCAAGAAGGCCCGTTAATCAATTATTAACCGCTGAATCGACGGTCGATTGCCCTAAATTTCATGTGGCAGGCTGGATCAAAACGGCTGACGCTTCGTGAAATATCGCGCCGTTGTCTGGTTTTTCCGATGCATTGCTGCACCACTTGTGTCGCAAAACCGCCGCAGTTTTATCGTCTAAAATTTTCAAGGATTGATGACAAAAACAAAGTTAGGCAAAAACGTGGCAACAATGAGGCAACCTGCGCTCAAGTCGCGGGACATAAACGGAACAGGCGAACGGCAAAGTATCGTTCCCGGCCGGAATGAGGGTGAATTCGCAGTGTATCAACGACTGCCAGGAGCGATTGCACGCGGGCTATTTGTGATCCTATTGATCATATTGCCGTCTGCCTTTTTGCCGTCTTCATCGGGTGACGCACGCGTGGTCGTGATGCTTGTCGCTCTTTTTGCCGCGATCTTTACGATTGCAGAATATTCGTCACAAAGCCCCAGCTTAATCGAATTCCGTGACGCGCCGCCATATAACCGCGTGCGTTTCATTGCGCTGTTTGTTGCGATTTTTGCGATGTCCGTCATTCTCAGCGGCGACGCTTCGAACACGCCATCGACCTTCGTGATGTTCTTTGATGTCATTGGTGAACGGATTGGGGCGTCGATCGATTTCCCGTATTCGCCGGTACGGTTGATGTTGGTGATGATGCCAAAAGACACATCGCCCGAAATCATGAGCTCACTGCGAACTGCTGCCGGGCTTAGCTACCTTGCGTCTTTGGTGTCGCTCCTGGTCTTCATCATACTGCTGCGGATGCGCGCATGGCCACGTCGCAGTAGAACCTTTAACGTTTGGGTCAACCTGCCAACTTTTGACCCTGCCGGAGGTGGTGACGTCGTCGACCGGTTGAACCGCGATAGCCTTGTTAACCTTATGTTAGGTACTTTGCTGCCATTCATTATCCCAGCGATGTTGAAAGTCGCGTGGATCTTTATGAACCCGCTAAGCTTTGAAGATCCGCAGACTTTGATCTGGGTTGTGGCAATATGGGCGTTCCTTCCTGCAAGTCTTTTGATGCGTGGCGTCGCGCTTTCGCGGGTGGCCGGGATGATCCATGTGCAGCGCAAAAAGGCCTACGCCGCCGCCGCTGCCGAAGGTATGCTGCCAATCTAATTTGCCTGCTTTGGACGTGCAGTGGTGCGGTTGCCGAAAACCTGCGCATTGCCACCTATGCAGCCCCATTCAGTCGCGATGGTCCCGGTCTTTTGTTGCGTGATCTGCAAAAGGGGGAGGATACACAACTGGCCGCGGCCCAAGCCGTAATTGCGCATATCGATCCTGACATCCTGCTTCTGACCGATTTCGACTTCGACTATGACAGCATGGCATTGCGGACGCTTGCGATGCTGCTGGACTATCCCCATCACTTTGCTGCGCGCCCGAACACGGGTGTACAGACATTGCTCGACCTTGATGGGAACGGGTGGTTCGGGGAAGCCCGCGACGCCCAAGGCTACGGTCGATTTTCGGGGGATGGAGGGATGGCTGTCCTGTCGCGCTTTCCAATCGACGCGGCGCAGGTGACGGATCATGCGCACCTGCTGTGGCGCGATGTGCCAGACGCGGTTTTACCAACGACGATGACGGACGATGTGGCGGCTGTGCAGCGGCTTTCTACCAGCGGTCACTGGATCGTGCCGATCAAGACTAATGCAAGCACCGTCAACTTGCTGGCTTTTGCTGCGACACCACCCGTCTTTGATGGTCCAGAGGACCGCAATGGTCAGCGCAATCGTGAAGAATTGCGGTTGTGGACGCATGTATTGAACGGGGTGTACGGCGATGCGCCGCAGGATTTTTTAGTCATCGGAAATGCGAACCTTGATCCGGATAAGGGGGACGGGATCAAGGACGCGATGGTTGGGTTCCTTTCCGATGACCGTTTGCAGGACCCGCACGTTGGCTTGGACACTGCCGATTGGGATGACGATGGTCCCGGAAATCTGCGGGTGAGTTACGTTTTACCCGCAACAACGTGGACCGTGACCGACGCGGGTGTTTTCTGGCCCGCGCCGGATGACGATCATGCCGCGTTACTGGGCGATGATGGCTTGGCCGCTGGCGTGCACCACCTTGTCTGGGTGGACGTCAGACGGGACGCCGGACAATAGAGCAGTGCGCAGGTCCGTCGGTTTGAAATCCGGCAGCAATCGGTCGAATTTTTCATGGCCAAGCTGATGGGACGTGTTCGGCAGATACCGCATCTTGTGAAACTCGCGGATCATTTCGTTGAACGGGGCCACAAAGGCCATCAACCACCATGGAAAATAGGATAGCTTCATCGGTTTGCCCAATGCATCCGCCATTTCGTCGCGCACTTGGTTCATCGTAAAGCTGTGACCCGGGAAGGGGATGTCTTCGAACCGTGCAAGATCGTTCCGCATGGCGGCAAGTTTCACCGCCGCGCGCGCCCAATCGGGCAGGTAGGCATGCGCCTGCATCGCGTCAGGGTCACCCAGCGTGGTCACAACCCCTTTGCCGACTTTGGCCACGTGCACCATTGAATAGGCGTCGCCGTCTTGACCCGGATCAATGAAATGCCCCGCACGGAGTATGATCGTTTGCACGCCTGCATCACGATATGCGGCCTCCATCGCGACCCTGATGTGCCCCTTTTCGGTGACAGGTGCTTGCGGTGTTGCTTCGTCCCAGATGCCACCCTTGTCGCCAAAGTTATATACGTTGCCGGGTACGATGACTGTTGCGCCGCTGGATTGCGCTGCCGCAATAACTTGGGACGTGATCGCAGGGATGTTTTTGGCCCAATCGTTGTATTTCGGCGGGTTCAGCCCGTTCACAATCACATCCACGCCTTGCGCCTGTGCTGTCATATCAGTGCCGCGCTTGTAATGGCGGACCGTCCAACCTACATTCCAGAATGCTTCTGCTGCGTGTTTGCCGATTTTGCCGCTGCCACCAAGGATCAATACTGTTTGTGCCATGGGTTGGTTTCCTATTGAATTGTATCTGTTGCGGCTAAAATGACCCATGCGTGTGCGTATTTAAATTGCCTGAATTTGTAGGTGTCCTATACATAAACGTATGGATGACACGCTGCAGCCTCTCGACTGGTCACTCGCCCAAGCGTTTCTTGCCGTGGCGGAAACGGGAAGCCTGTCGGCCGCTGCCCGCAAACTCGGCACGACGCAGCCCACCATTGGCCGCCAGATCAAAGTGATGGAGCAGCAATTGGGTGCGGAGTTGTTTCATCGTGCGCCGCGTGGTCTGTCGTTAACCCACACGGGCACGCAACTGGTCGAACCGGCCCAAGCGATGCGCGATGCGGTGAACCAGATGACGCTGACGGCTGCTGGTCAATCAGCCAGTCTCAAGGGAACGGTGCGGATTACGGCCAGCGTAGCGACGTCTGTCTACCACTTGCCGCAGATCATCAGCGATATCAGAGCGGCGGAATCTGATATCGAGATTGAACTGGTCGCATCGGACGAAAGCCGCAATCTGCTGTTTCGCGAGGCCGATATTGCGGTCCGCATGTATCGGCCAACGCAGGAAGACCTGATAACCCAGCATATCGGGGAAATCGCTTTGGGCGTTTTTGCGTCGCGCAGCTACCTGAAGCGGAAAGGCGGATTGGATAATCCGGCACAGATCGCAGAACACGATGTAGTTGGCTACGACGCGGACAAGAGCATCATAGACGGGATGCGCGATGCGGGTGTCCCCGTTGATCGACATTTCTTTAAGGTTCGTTGCGACGATAACATCGCCTATTGGAATCTCGTGCGGGCAGGTTGTGGCGTTGGGTTTGCACAAAAGACGCTGGGGTTGGACGACCCCGAGATTGTCGAAATTGACCTCGGCTTCCCGTTGCCAACGCTACCGGTTTGGTTAACCGCCCACGAAGCGATGCGGCGCACCCCGCGGATCAGACGTGTCTGGGACATGTTGGCAGCAGGCTTGGCACCCTTGGTATCTTGAACAAATGGCCTAAGCGGGGTACGCCGCGTCCAACAGAATTTCAGCCAAGGACGCAGCATATGTCGAACCCATCCCTTTTGATTCTTGCCGGTGACGGCATCGGCCCTGAAGTCATGAACGAGGTGAAGCGCGTCATCACGTGGTTCGGCGACAAACGTGACATGAAGTTTGACGTGTCCGAAGATCTGGTCGGTGGTGCCGCATACGACAAACACGGCGTGCCTTTGGCGGACGAAACAATGGCCAAGGCGCAAGAAGTTGACGCTGTTCTGCTTGGCGCTGTGGGCGGTCCTGCCTATGACGATCTGGACTTTTCGGTAAAGCCAGAGCGCGGGTTGTTGCGCTTGCGTAAAGAAATGGACCTGTTCGCGAACCTGCGTCCGGCGCAGTGCTTTGACGCATTGTCCGACTTTTCATCGCTCAAGCCTGAACTGGTCGCGGGTCTGGACATCATGATTGTCCGCGAACTGACATCCGGCGTCTATTTTGGTGAACCACGCGGTATCCACATCGAAGATAACATGCGTGTCGGTGTAAACACGCAGCGCTACACCGAAGCTGAAATCGAACGCGGCGCACGTGCGGCGTTTGAACTGGCCATGAAGCGGGACAAGAAACTGTGTTCCATGGAAAAAGCCAACGTGATGGAATCCGGCATCCTGTGGCGCGACGTGGTGACAGAAGTCAGCGCAGACTACCCAGAGGTCGAATTGTCCCACATGTACGCTGACAACGGCGCGATGCAGCTGGTGCGCGCGCCAAAACAGTTCGACGTGATCTACACCGACAACCTGTTCGGCGACATCCTGTCCGATTGTGCGGCGATGCTGACTGGATCGCTTGGCATGTTGCCGTCCGCGTCCCTTGGTCTGCCAATGGAGAACGGGCGTCCAAAAGCGATGTACGAACCGGTACACGGCTCTGCGCCGGACATCACTGGCCAGGCCAAGGCGAACCCGATTGCCTGTATCCTGTCGTTCGCAATGGCGCTGCGCTATTCATTCGATCAAGGCGCGGAAGCGGATCGTCTGGAAGCTGCGATTGAAAAAGTGTTGGCAGACGGCGCACGGACTGGCGACCTGATGGGTCCAGAAGGCGGCACACCGCTGTCCACAACCGAAATGGGTGACGTTATTCTGGCCGCGCTCGACGCGTCGCTCTAATCACACCACCATGCGTTTTGCGAAGGGCTGCCAATCTTGGCGGCCCTTTTTGCTTGGTGCCCTTGACCAAGCGTGAACCTTTTTGCACTAAACACTGGTAGCGGTAACGAGGACATTATCATGACGCCCAATGCAAAAGGTGCGCTGTTTGCGCTTGGCGCGTTTGCGGTCTTTTCGACCCATGACGTCTTCATCAAGGTATTGGGTGGATCATATTCCCCGATCCAGATCGTGTTCTTTTCGGTCTTGTTGTCGTTCCCTTTGGCTACTGTAATGCTGATGCGGGATGCAACCGCTGGGACGCTGATCCCAAAACACCCTTGGTGGTTGGCCTTGCGGACGGCGGGTGCGGTCGTCACCGGTATTTCAGCATTTTATGCATTCTCGGTTCTGCCGTTGGCGCAGGTCTACGCCATCATCTTTGCGTCCCCACTGATGATCACGGTTCTTGCTATTCCGGTTTTGGGTGAAAAGGTCCGACTGCGTCGGTGGATTGCGGTTCTGGTAGGTCTTGCCGGGGTGTTGGTCGTATTGCGTCCCGGTGCAACTGATCTGACCTTGGGCCATGCAGCCGCGCTGATGACTGCGATTGGTGGGGCGGTTACGGCAATTGTTGTCCGCAAAATCGGGTCAGAAGAACGGCCTGTTGTGATGCTGCTATACCCGATGGTCGTGAACTTCATCGTGATGGCGATGCTGTTACCGTTGGTTTACGTGCCGATGCCGATCAATCATTTGGGGCTGCTCGGGGTCGTCGCGATTTTTGCATGGATTGCACAACGGATGATCATCACGGCCTATCAAAATGGTGAGGCTGCGATCATTGCGCCGATGCAATATTCGCAAATCCTCTGGGCGAGCGTTTACGGTTTCTTCTTCTTCGACGAACTGATCGACATGAACACGGCGATTGGGGCGGCGATCATTATTGCGTCTGGTCTCTACATTGTTTTGCGCGAAAGCGGCGCAGGCAATTCCGCCAACACGCCAGTTCTGCGCAGCCGGTCGCGGGTGGAAACAGGAACAACCCCACGGGCGTCACTGATCATCCGGATGACAGGACGCACACCGCCGCGGTAAGAAACCGATTTTCGGAAGAATCGCGCGCGGTTTAACCGCCGACGCGTAAAACGATCTTACCAATATGCGCAGAGCTTTCCATGCGGGCGTGTGCCGCCGCCGCATCATCCAGCGCAAATTCCTGATCCATCACAGGCGCGACTTTGCCAGCGGCAAGTAGTGGCCAAACTTTTTCACGAAGGTCCGCTGCAATCCGCGCCTTTGCCAAATCTGATTGTGGTCGCAAGGTCGATCCGGTCATCGTCAGCCGCCGCGTCATCAACTGAACCATATTCAGTTCAGCCTTCATGCCCTGCAAAAATGCGATTTGCACCAGACGGCCATCATCAGCGAGCGCTTTCAGATTACGTTGCATATAAGGCCCGCCAACCATGTCGAGGATCACATCCGCCCCGCCTGCGGCGCGCATCACCTCGACAAAGTCCGAGTCACGGTAATTGATCGCCTGTTCAGCGCCTAGCGCCAAGCAAGCCGCGCATTTGTCGTCGGATCCGGCCGTTGTGAAGACCCGCGCGCCGAATGCTTTCGCCAGTTGGATTGCTGTTGTCCCGATACCCGACGATCCACCATGGACTAAGAACCTCTCACCTGCTTGCAGGCCCCCGCGCTGGAACACGTTGGACCAAACGGTAAAGAACGTTTCGGGCAGGCACGCGGCCTGTTTCAACGTCATATTATCCGGCACAGGCATGCAGTGGGCGGCAGGTGTGACCACGTATTCAGCATAGCCGCCACCGGGCAACAGGGCGCAAACCTGATCGCCTACGGCCCAATCGGTCACACCTGCGCCAAGCGCAACGACCTCGCCGGCACATTCCAAACCGGGCAGGGGGCTAGCGCCCGCTGGGGGATTATACAGCCCCGCGCGTTGCAGCGCGTCGGGCCTGTTCACGCCCGCATAGGCGACCTTGATCAGCACTTCACCGTGGGCAGGCGCAGGCGTGCCCGCCATGTCAGGTGTCAAAACCTCTGGCCCGCCATGTTGTGCAATTTTTACGACGCGGCTTTGCTTGGGTAGGGTCATCGAAGGTCTTTCTTAGGAAGACTTGTGCGTGCGCCACATGCCGGGCAGGTCATCGCGTGTTGCGGTTTGCGGTGCTTTGATGCCAGCGGTCAGGCGTTCCATCAACGTGGTCAGCGGACGCAACGCCGGATTGTCGCGGGTTGCGGATTTCACCCGTTCGAACTGCATCACGTTGTCGATACGGCGGTCGATGAATGCGTCGGTGGCGTGATGCCCGTCCGTTTCATCCCCAAGCCAGAACAAAACGACAGACCCATAGACTGCCGATAAGGTCGCGCGTTTTGTGTACCAGTTTACGTCTTCAGATGTGTCGCCAAGGGCGGTCCAGATCGCATCGGCGGTTCCCCAAATCAGTTTGGCACCGTCTGGCGCCATATGCGGCAGGGCAAACAGCGTTGATCCACGGCGCACCACTTCTTTGTCGTCAATTACAGACAGGCGCAGGCGCACGGCCTCTGCGACCTTGTCGCGAAACCGCATGCCTGCAAGATCAGCCTCTGCCAAGGCTTCGGCCATCGCGGCGTCACCCATCTGATGATAGGCAATCGCCAAATCCGTGGCACCACGCGGGCAGGCCGCGCGGGCTGCGTCCAAACCGATTCCCGCGTCGCTTGCGGCATCTTTGAACGTCTCAACACCCCAGCCATCAAAGGGGACATGGGGCACAGCGGCGGCGACAAGATGCTGGATCACTTGGTCAACAGATACGGTCATCACGGGTCTCCTTATGGACCTTTGACAAGTTAGGGCGTCGTTGCTATATGCCCACTTCCTGCAACTTATTGCAAATCCAACTTAGAGAGGTGGTGAAAACCACATGCAGGTTAGTGTTCGTGATAACAACGTCGATCAGGCGCTCCGTGCTCTGAAGAAAAAACTTCAGCGTGAAGGTGTGTTTCGTGAGATGAAGCTCAAGCAACATTTCGAAAAGCCATCCGTGCGTAAAGCACGCGAAAAGGCCGAAGCAATCCGCCGTCAGCGTAAGCTGGCTCGGAAAAAGCTCCAGCGCGAAGGTATGCTCTAAGCACCCCTTTTCGATGTACGATCAAAGAACCCCCGTGGCTCGCGCTGCGGGGGTTTTTCTTTACAAAACAGCTGTTAAGCTACGGCATGTTTCCAGATTTCCAGACCTTCGATATTCCAACGAACGGCACGACCATCCACGGTGTTATCGGTGGCAGCGGTCCGCCGTTACTGTTGCTGCATGGGTATCCGCAAACCCATGTAATGTGGCACAAGGTGGCCCCGATTTTGGCGGCGCATTACACGCTGATTATTCCTGATCTGCGGGGATATGGGGCGTCCGGAAAACCGGTAACGGACGCAGATCACAGCCCATATTCGAAACGTGAAATGGCCCGCGATATGGCGGGCGTTATGTCGCACTTTGGGCATACGCGATTCGCCGTGCTTGCCCATGATCGGGGCGCGCGCGTGGCCCACAGGCTTGCCGTGGATCACGCAGACCGGGTTACGGCGATAATCCTGCTCGACATTGCCCCGACACGTGAAATGTACGCCAACACGACGGCCGCTTTCGCAACGGTCTATTGGCACTGGTTCTGGCTGATCCAAGACGCGCCATTCCCCGAAACGCAAATCGCGGCTGACCCATTATTCTACCTGAATAAAAAGCTGCGATCATGGGGGAATAAGCCGAAACCGTTCAGCGATGCGGCCTTCGCGGCCTATGCGGAGGCGATCAAAGATCCGGCCACGATCCATGCCATGTGCGAAGACTACCGTGCCGCTGCGACAATCGACATCACACACGACAATGAAGGTGGCGTGATCACCTGCCCGTTGAATGTCTTGTGGGGGGCTGACGGAGCGATTGAGGCGCATTTTGATTGCCTCGATCTTTGGAAGCAACGAGCGACAATAGTGACCGGGCATAATTTGCCGGGCGGACATTATCTGGCGGAAGAATTACCAGATATGGTCGCGCAAGAGGCGCTTCAGTTCTTCGCAGCCCAGCCGCGTTGGTAACGCTTTTCTTTTGGTCTCAAATATCCGGTCTTATGTATCAAACGCACCAAGCGGGGTGTGAGGCATGATTAAGGATTTAGCCTACTCTCGAATACTCAAGAGTTATTGCATAATTTGGCTCTTGATTGCCGTTTTTATCAGCTCTCACGCCGTTTCTGCTGATCCTATACGCGACATCGCAAAAAGAGGCCTCAGCGGGGTTCAGGCTATGTGTGTAAGTCACGCGACTGCCAACGATAAAATCAATCTCCATACTTTGAAATTTATGATACATAATAGGCGGAACGAAGGCTTGAGGACTACTTGCGGAGGTGCCTTGTCCGATAACACCAACACCCGGCGCTTCCTCAAAAATGAAATCATCAAATTTAGCGCCGTGAGGGACTATCTTTTTATGGGCATGAATCTGACAATTAACAGCGGGACTTTGTCCAGAATTCGACCAAATTACTTGCGCAACCTGAACTTCGTCATGGGCGACTGCATCAATAATGGAGTTAGTAGTGATATAAACTCGAATATCTTGGGGGACCAGCCATGGTCTAAGCTGATCTTGACCAATTTTTCGAGTGGCTTCAACGGCACCGTCAGCGGAATCAACAGCCCTTCTCGTCTCATCCAAAGTGGCTTTGATAAAAATAATACCAACAAACGTGACAACAACCCCGACAACGGAAGATACGGCCATAATGAAAGCCCAAAGAGCCATGTAGCGCTGAGCCTTCAAATCCTTTTGGGCGCGATGAGCATCGCGAGTGGACTGTTCTATATCGTTCTTGCATTCAAAAAGAGTAATACCGCCAATACCCGCACACTCATTTTCTATGCGTTCGGAAGCACGCTCCTTATAGGTACTGGTCTCGTACACATTGGATACGGGTACTACATGCTGATAGTCTAGTTTTTGAAATATGATAATTCCAGTTAGTGAGGCGAAGATAATAATACCTATCAGAGCCTTAGTGAATCCGTCTGTATTGCTTTTAGACATGCCAACATAAACGCCGCTGAAAACTTCCCACGGGATAGCTTGTTTGCGACGTTCGCCTCTTTCTCACTGATTCCAATGTCTGCCAGCTTTTCAACAAGTTGGGCGTAAGTCACCCCCTTACGTTTCAACTCTGACTTGAGCAGGTTTGCTGCCTGCTTTTCCCAATCGTTCTGGTCTGGCATATCGCCTCCGGTAAAAATATACTGTTTGTGATATATAACCTATTGCAAACAGTATGTCACTATACTATATTCGATATGAAGTTAACGAAAATAGTAGGCATCAGGACAATGGCACAGCACTTTCTTCTTTCAGCAGCATCTCGGACGCTCTCTTTGCGTACGATTTACAAGGCTGGCGAAGATGCGGCGTACCAGACGTTCTGCGAAATGCGCTGGCCTGAGACGCAAGGCGAGGCTGTATGCCCCCAGTGCGGCCATGACGAAGCGTACAAGATCACCACGCGCCGCAAGTTCAAGTGCAAGGCATGTGCGCATCAGTTTAGCGTCACGTCCGGCACAATCTTCGCATCCCGCAAGATGGACTTTGTTGACCTGTTGGCCGCAATCTTCCTGATCGTGAATGCTTCCAAGGGTATGAGCATGGTGCAGCTTTCCCGCGATCTGGATTGCCAGTACAAAACGGCGTTCGTTCTGGCCCACAAACTGCGTGAGGCTATCTCGCGTGAGGTCCACACTGGCGAAGTGCTTGAAGGTCACGTTGAAATCGACGGGGCTTACTTTGGTGGTCACATTCGCCCAGAGAACGCCAAGAAGGACCGCAAGGACCGCCGCTTGGCCATTCACCAGACAGGCAAGCGCCGCGTTGTTATCGCTCTGCGTGAGCGTGAGGGCCGCACGTTGCCATTCGTAGGCATGTCCGAAGGTGAAGGCGTCGCGCTGGCTAACGAGAACGTATCGCGCATGTCCACCATGTCAGCGGACGAAGCCAGCCACTGGGACGAACTGCACATGGGCTACAACGTGGACCGCGTGAACCACTCAGAGATTTACAGCGACAACGGCAAGCACACAAACATGGTGGAAAGCTTCTTTTCCCGCCTGCGCAACATGATCCAAGGACAGCACCATGGCGTGTCGCCAAAGTACCTGCACCAGTATGCGAACCAATCCGCATGGCTGGAAGACAACCGTCGCACCGACAACGGCACACTAGCGCATATCGTTGTGTCTAACGCGATGGACGCGCCTGTGTCGCGGAACTGGAAGGGGTATTGGCAGCGTGCGGCTTAACGGCCCATTCGAAATGCGTCAAAACAATTTTTCAAGAAGCCTATCGCAATTTCGACTCTGATGCCTTAAATCCAAGGGAGGCCCATGGAGGGGCTGAAAATGGCAAGTGTTTTTGATGTAGCGGATTTTATTCTATCCAAGGCTGGTAAAATGACCGCGATGAAATTGCAGAAGCTGGTCTATTACAGTCAAGCTTGGTCATTGGTTTGGGACGAGAAACCTCTGTTCCCGGAGCGTATTGAGGCTTGGGCAAATGGGCCTGTTGTACCTGCACTTTTCACAGCCCATCGTGGCGAATTTGAGGTTTCAGAAGAACCTGACGGCTCCAAAGACAACCTTACAGTAGACGAAGCCGAGACAGTTTCGGCTATTCTCGACAGTTACGGTGCGCAAACAGCACCTTGGTTAAGTGACCTTACTCATCGTGAAGACCCGTGGCGTGATGCACGTTCTGGCGTTCCAGAAGGCGGTCGTAGTAACGCAGAGATTAAACCTGCGGCCATGGCTGAATACTACGGCAATATTTGAGGCAAGAATTAGAGTTGGCAAAGACCAAGACTCCGAAGATTTCCGAAACGCCTGCGCCTAGCAAAACGCCTAAGTGGAGTTCTGAGCCGAGTATTGGTGGCGAAGGACCGCTTTCATGGAAGTTTAACGGGTGTGATCACGGCGGCCCCTTTAGCTGGGCAAAACTGGATGATGCGAACGCTCGGTCAGTGCTCAATTGCTTGGGCGAATTTGAAGACAAGCCATGGACTGATATCGAGAAAACAGGTTCTCATCCTATCGAGTGCTACAAACTTGAAAAGCCCGCGAGAGATCAACTTCAACGCTTAGATATGGATGATCAAGATAGCCTAATTTCTTTTCGAATATCAGGTGCTTGTCGAGTGTGGTGTGTAAAGGACGGGTCCAAAATGCGTGTTCTATGGTGGGACCCTGACCATCAGGTGTACGAGGTCCCGAAGGATCGAGGGGACAGAAAGAAAAAACACCGCCGCCGGTAAATGTCAAACCGTATCAATCCCCTAACGCCAGCCGCCACAAACACCCTTCCGGCCCAAAGTCCTGCACCACATGCCCCTGAGTGCGATACCTGCAAAGCGACTGATACGCACGGTTGTAGGCGGCATGGTGGCTAAGGTTCGGCACTGCCTTCTCTATCAACTTACCTAACTCTGAGGCGGTCTTAGGCCCATCCCTGAGCGCGTTCATTATGAGTCGTTTGGCATCCCCGCGCTTCATTGGCCTGTCTTGGTGCCAGTCGGTCCAGCCCACGCCCCGCATGTCGAGCAACACTTCGGCCAGCTTGCCTTCGGTGCCACCCTGTTTGCGTAGTGCCAGTAGCGCGTTGTTGATAGTCTTATCCTGCATACCCGTATTATGGATTCACAGCCTTGTTTTTATAAGGTATGTTGTTGGTGCGTTTGATACATAAGGCCGCAAATATCTCGGGGGTGTGGGGGCTGGCCCCCACGCGTGGCGACGCCAAAGGCGGCGCAAAACCTCAGGGTTTAAATGGCGCCATACCCGCGCGCGCCAATTCATCAGCGCGTTCGTTTTCTGGATGTCCCGAGTGTCCTTTGACCCATTCCCATGTCACCTGATGGCGCGCCTGCGCCGCATCCAATCGCTTCCAGAGTTCCACGTTTTTCACCGGCTTCTTTGCGGCATTTACCCAGCCGCGTTTCTTCCAGCCATGAATCCAAGACGTGATCCCGTCTTTGACGTAGGAACTGTCGGTCACAACGGTCACGACGCTGGACCGCTCCAAGGCTTCCAGTGCCGAAATCGCGGCCATCAGCTCCATCTGGTTGTTGGTGGTGTTGGCCTGTCCGCCGTTCAACTCGCGTTCCTTCAGGACGTTTTCGCCATCCTTCGCAATCAGAATGGCGCCCCAGCCGCCGGGGCCGGGATTGCCTGAGCAGGCCCCGTCAGTATAGGCAAAAAGATCAGGCATTTCAGTCCTTTCGAGCGCGAATAGTCACCCATGGTGAGGCATCACCGGCTAAACCGGGGGCCATGCCTTCGTCAACGGCAAGAATGGAAAAACCGGCGTTCGTCAGCAATTCCGACAGCTCTGGAATAGTCACAAATGTGTACATGCGCCCCAAACGGTCGCGTGTCGCGTCCGTTCCGGTCTTCATCGCAACGCTGAACACGCCTTGATCGCGCAACGCGGTGGCTATTGCGTCCAAATGACGTGGAAGGTCGTCCCGGTTGGCGTGCAGCAAGGAAAAATTCGCCCAGACGCCATCGTAGTCCGCAATCATGTCCAGTTCGTCAAACGTCAGTTTGCGCGCACCCAGATCGTGAAGGTCATTGGCGATCTTGATCATCCCGTCCGATGCATCGACTGGATCACATTCAAATCCGGCGGTGCGCATATGGGCAGAGGCGGTCGCAGGGCCGCATCCCAGGTCGAGCACCCGCCCACCGTTTGGCAGCAGGTTCATAAATGCGATCAGTTGCGCATCGGGACGCGACTTCGCGAATTTTGCGGCATAGTCGCCAGCGGCGGTGTCATAGAAAGCAATGGTTTCGTCATCGATCATCACAGCACTCCGGTCAGTAGGCAAAGTACGACAATCGCGGTCAGCAAAACGCGCAATTTCATCCACCACGCAGGTGCCAGCCCTTGCCGCCAAAACTGCCAGTCGAGCAACAGAAGGCCGATGAAACCTGCGATCAGGTTCATGCTTGCGGTAACTGCGCCGCCGCCCGTCATAAAGAACGCCCATAAGGCAGGGAGCACTGACAAAATATAGCCGCCCGTGGCCTTTGCACCGTCGGCCTTCGTAGCAAAGCCCCACAACACGCCCGACATGAACGACAGGATCACAGCGCCGTAGTAAAGCTGCACGTAAGGCCCAACAAAACGGCTCCCAATTATACCCGAGGCCTGCAAGCCAAGTGTCGGCACCAGTGTGGTCAACGCACCCCAAACAAAAGGTACAAGCCCAGCCAACCCCAACAGAAGAGCGGATCGCGGGATGTTTTGCGGTGATGTCATGTGACCCTCATGTCTTGGTGCGCCCTCGATCAAGCACACGACTGTCGATTCTTTGACGTTTTCCAAATCCCCGCCGGAGGCTCCCGTCGCTTAGAAAAAGCCCCGACTGCCCGTTTAAGCGGGTTCGCGCAAAACACGCGGCACTTTGAATTCAACGTTTTCGACCGCTGTTTCAACCATCTCGACTGTCACATCAAAGCGGTCTTTGAAGGCGTCGATGACTTCGTTGATCAGTACTTCTGGGGCGGATGCACCGGCGGTGATCCCCATGGATGTGATGCCTTCAAGTGCCCGCCAGTCAATGTCGGTGGCTCGCTGCACAAGTTGCGCATATTCGCAGCCAGCGCGTGCGCCGACCTCTACCAAGCGTTTCGAGTTGGACGAATTGGGCGCCCCAACCACAAGCATCGCATCGCATTTTGGCGCCATTGCCTTGACCGCTTCTTGGCGGTTTGTGGTGGCGTAACAGATGTCTTCTTTGTGCGGTCCGATGATCGCGGGGAACCGGTCGCGCAGGGCCGCGACGATGTCTTTGGTGTCGTCCACCGACAGGGTGGTTTGTGTCACAAAGGCCAGTTTGTCAGGGTTGCGCGGTGTGACAGTCGCCACGTCAGCGACGGTTTCCACCAGTAGCACTTCGCCGTCTGGCAACTGCCCCATGGTGCCGACGGTTTCAGGATGACCTTCGTGACCGATCATGATCATTTGCAGACCGTTGTCGGCATGACGCTGCGCTTCGATGTGTACCTTGGATACAAGCGGGCAGGTGGCATCGACGTAGACCATTTCGCGTTTTGCAGCGGCTGCGGGAACTGCTTTTGGCACACCATGCGCGGAAAAGATCACAGGCCGGTCGTCGGGGCATTCATGCAGTTCTTCAACGAATACGGCGCCTTTTTCGCGCAACCCGTCGACCACAAATTTATTGTGGACGATTTCGTGGCGGACGTAGACAGGTGCCCCCCATTTTTCCAACGCCATTTCAACAATCTTGATGGCCCGATCTACGCCCGCGCAAAAGCCGCGCGGCGCTGCAAGGTATAGCGTTAGAGGGGGCTTTGTCATGACTGTCTCCGGCTTGGCTTGTTGTAGAGGTAAGCCTTCGTAGCGGCGGCGTCCAGAGGGCCAGGTTTGATCCAAAGGGGCGCCTGCGGCGCAAGCCATGTTAGGCGGTCAGTCGATGTGGTCAAAATGGGCGTTGCGCAGCCGAACGAACAGGTGCGCAACGCGTTTGTCATGAACAGAAGCAGGCCGCCTTATGCGTCCGTGGTTTCTGCCGCTGTTTCTTCAACGCGCGGTTCGCGTGTCGGACGACCGATCACGTCGCGCAATTCATCCAGTTCGATGAAGTTGTCGCACTGACGGCGGAGCTCGTCTGCGATCATTGGCGGTTGGCTGCGGATTGTGGACACCACAGAAACCCGTACGCCTTTGCGCTGCAGTGCTTCAACAAGTGGCCGGAAATCACCGTCGCCCGAGAACAGCACAACGTGATCGACATGTGGCGCAAGTTCCATAGCATCGACAGTCAATTCGATGTCCATGTTCCCTTTGACTTTACGCCGTCCCATAGAGTCAGTGTATTCTTTGGCCGGTTTGGTCACCATGGTGAAACCGTTGTAATGCAGCCAATCCACGAGTGGACGGATTGGCGAATACTCATCGTTTTCCAGAAGTGCTGTGTAGTAGAAGGCCCGTAGCATTTTGCCGCGGCGCATAAACTCTGCGCGAAGCAATTTGTAATCGATGTCAAAACCAAGCGATTTCGCTGCTGCATAAAGGTTCGAGCCATCAATGAAGAGCGCGAGACGCTCGTCACGATAAAACATGGAAAAATTCCTTTCAAAATACAAAGCTTGCACAAACCGTGAGTGTGAGTGGTAGATGCCGTGCAAGCTTCAATACAAATAAGGATATTCCGTTGACCTCGCAAGTCCAGCCAAAGCCACGTAAGCATCACGACGTTGTGGTTGCTTTAGGGGCTAACCAGCGGTCAAACCTCGGAAAACCTGAGGAAACTATCAATTTGGCCTGCGGCGTCCTATCCGAACGGGTAGGTTTTTCTATACGTAAAAGCCACCTGTATCAAACGCCCGCTTTTCCGGCAGGCGCGGGGCCGGATTTCGTGAATGCGGCGGCGGTTTTCAAGACGCATTTATCACCTGACGCAATTTTGCAGATTTGTCATGAGATCGAAGAAATGGCAGGCCGTACCCGCGAAATCCGGTGGGGTCAGCGGACCTTAGACATTGATTTAATTGCATTTGATGACGTCGTGCTGCCTGATCATACCACCCACGAAAAGTGGCGAATGCTGCCGTTGGAAGACCAGGTTCGCCTGTCGCCCGATCAATTGATTGTGCCGCACCCCCGCCTGCAAGATCGCAGTTTCGTGCTGGTCCCGATGGCGGATGTGGCCCCTGACTGGCTTCATCCAATTTTGGGCCAGACGACACGGCAGATGCTGGATGGGCGACCTGCCGCCGAAAAAGACACGGTTTGTCCGCTGGATGCGGCGTGAATCTGCTTGTCAATTTCTATTTCTGCGCCTAAAGACGGGGCTTCCTAGGAATCCACCCGCTGAATTGGAGTGCGCTCATGGCTCGCGTCACCGTAGAAGATTGTGTCGATAAAGTCCCTAACCGGTTTGAACTGGTCATGTTGGCCGCACATCGCGCCCGCGAAATCGCATCCGGTTCTCCGATCACTGTTGGCCGCGACAACGACAAGAACCCTGTTGTATCACTGCGTGAAATCGCGGACGAAACACAGACTGCTGACGATCTGCGCGAGCGCATGATCGAAGCAAACCAGACGCAGATCGAAGTGGACGAGCCAGAAGAGGACAGCATGTCCTTGCTGATGGGCGCAGAAGCTGACAAGCCTGCAGAGGACGACATGTCCGAAGAGAAACTGCTGCGTGCCCTGATGGAAGCGCAAGGTCAACGCTAAGGCGCGACCACGAATAAAGGCGCAGGACGAGATGACGACTGCTGACGATCTGATCGCTCTGGTCCGCGCCTACAACCCTCGTACAAATGAACAGATGTTGCGCGACGCCTATGCGTTCGGCGACGAAATGCACGACGGTCAATTCCGCCATTCGGGCGAGAAATACTTTACCCATCCTGTTGCTGTGACTGTCATCCTTGCTGAACAGCAAATGGATGACGCGACCCTTGTCACCGCTTTGCTGCACGACACGATTGAAGACACGAAGGCGTCTTTTGCCGAAGTCGAAAAACGGTTTACCCGCGAAATCGCTGAATTGGTGGATGGCGTCACGAAGCTGACGAATCTGCAGCTGAACTCGCGCGAAACGAAACAGGCTGAAAATTTTCGCAAACTGTTCATGGCCACATCTCGTGATCTGCGGGTGACGCTGGTTAAACTGGCTGACCGTCTGCACAACATGCGCACGATCAAATCCATGCGCCCCGATAAGCAGGCCCAGAAGGCTCGCGAGACGATGGAAATCTTTGCCCCGCTCGCCGGACGCATGGGGATGCAGTGGATGCGTGAAGAGCTGGAGGATTTGGCGTTCCGCGTTCTTAATCCTGAGGGCCGCAATTCCATCATCCGCCGTTTCATCACGTTGCAGCGTGAAACAGGTGATGTGGTCCAAAAGATTACCGCTGACATGCGGGTCGAACTGGAAAAGGCGGGAATCAGCGCAGAGGTCGTGGGCCGCGCCAAGAAACCCTATTCGATCTGGCGCAAAATGCAGGAAAAAGACCTGAGCTTTTCGCGGCTGTCCGACATCTACGGGTTTCGCGTGCTGACGGCGACAGAGGCAGATTGTTACCGCGTACTTGGGGTGATCCACCAGCGTTGGAAATCTGTGCCGGGTCGGTTCAAAGACTACATCAGTCAGCCCAAAACAAACGGCTACCGGTCGATCCATACAACTGTATCAGGCCGTGACGGTAAACGCGTAGAGGTCCAGATCAGAACCCGCGAAATGCACGAAGTCGCCGAAACTGGTGTCGCCGCGCATTGGTCCTATAAAAACGGGGAACGTGTTGAAAACCGCTTTGCCGTTGATCCTGTCGAATGGATCAACAAGCTGACAGAACGGCTGGATCAGGAACAAGGTCACGAGGAATTCCTCGAGGCTGTGAAGCTTGAGATGTATCAGGACCAAGTGTTCTGCTTCACACCGAAGGGCGACGTGATCAAACTGCCGCGCGGCGCTACGCCCATTGATTTTGCCTATGCGATCCACACACGGATTGGGTCTGCCATTGTGGGGGCTAAAGTCGACGGATTGCGGGTGCCGCTGTGGACGCGTTTGAAGAACGGTCAATCGGTCGAAGCGATCACCGCCGAAGGCCAGACTCCGCAAGCGACTTGGATTGATATTGCCGTGACGGGCCGCGCCAAAACGGCCATCCGCCGGTCGTTGAAAGAAGAAGATCGCGATCGGTTCATCAAACTGGGCAGCGAACTGGCGCGGGTTGCGTTTGAAAACGTTGGCAAGAAATCAACCGACAAGGCGCTTCAAACGGCAGCCAAAGCATTGGCGATTGAAAGTGTCGATGAATTGCTGTGCCAACTTGGCAGCGCAGAAATCACGGGCCGCTATGTCGTTGCCGCGATCTATCCAAAGCTTGTCGAAAAAGAAGGCGAACAGATTGCGGCGAACCGTGCGGTGGTGGGCCTCTCCCCGAACCAGCAGCATCGCCGTGCGCGGTGTTGCCAGCCTGTACCGGGCGAACGGATCATGGGGATTACGTATCGCGGCGAAGGCGTGGTTGTGCACACCATTGATTGTGACGCGCTGGCCGATTTTGAAGACCAGCCAGAACGTTGGATTGATTTGCAATGGCAGGATGGCGTGCACGGTGCAGTCAACGCTGTGACGCTTGATTTGACAATCACGAACGACGCGGGCGTTTTGGGCCGGATTTGTACCTTGATCGGGGAACAGACGGCCAACATCTCGGACTTGAAGTTCATCGAGCGCAAGCCAGATTATTACAGGTTGATGATGGATGTCGACGTCAGTGACGTTGAACATTTCCATCGGGTGCAAACAGCCCTTGAAGCCGACAGCAATGTGTCATCCATTGGCAGGCATCGCGACCCCGGGTTGGCGAATGTCGAACGAAGCGGCACCTAAGAGGACGTAAACTTGGTTTTTAAGCGCAGGGATAGACGCCCGGTCTGGCAAGTGGTTGCCGACTTTATCTATCCGCGCGGTGGGTGGTCGCGTGCGGCCCAATACGTCAAACACCGAGTGCGCAGGCTTCCCGATACCCCTGAAAAGATTTCGCGCGGGGTGTGGGCCGGTGTTTTTACTGCATTCACCCCGTTCTACAGCATGCACTTTGTCGTGGCGTTCCTGTTGGCGCGTCTCATGCGTGGGAACGTGTTGGCCGCGCTTATGGGCACGTTTTTCGGCAACCCGCTGACCTATGTTCCGATCGCGGTCGCCTCGCTCGGGACCGGACACTGGTTGCTCGGAACCCGTCCGGTTGACGACGTTGATGCGTCGATTGGGGCAAAGTTTGGCGGCGCGTTTCACGATCTATGGCACAACTTTCTGGCCATTTTCACACCGGCACGTGCCGATTGGCGTGGTCTGGCGATTTTCTATGACGAAGTGTTCTATCCCTATATGATCGGCGGGATCATCCCTGGCATTATTTGCGCGACGTTTTGTTACTACCTGTCTGTGCCGCTGATCAGCGCCTACCAGAAACGCCGCCAGAAGGTGCTCCGCGCAAAATTGGCATCGTTACAAAAGAATACTGGGCAAAACGATGACGGCGGTCCAACGTCGGGCTAGATGCTGCGTTAATCGATTGCAAAGGACACTGCGATGACCTCTTCAAAACTACGGCTTGGCGTGAACATCGACCATGCGGCGACTGTGCGGAATGCGCGGGGCGGGGCGACCCCCGATCCGGTGCGTGCGGCGTTGCTGGCGCAAGAAGCAGGCGCTGATGGGATCACAGCCCACCTGCGCGAAGATCGGCGTCATATTCGTGATGCCGACATGGCCGCCATTGCCGAAGCGATTGACATCCCACTGAATTTCGAAATGGGCGCCACGGAAGAGATGCAAAAGATCGCGCTCGCCACGAAACCGCATGCTGTCTGTCTGGTGCCAGAACGCCGCGAAGAACGCACCACCGAAGGTGGGCTTGATGTGGCTGGTGATGATAACCGCCTTGCGGCCTACATTGCCCCATTCAAAGACGCAGGCACCCGCGTGTCGATGTTCATTGGACCAGAGATTGCACAGGTCGAAGCATCGGCGCGGATTGGCGCGGACATTATCGAACTGCACTGTGGTTTGTACTGCGATCTGCACGATGAAGGGCGTTTTGATGAACGCGATGCCGAACTTGCGCGCCTGACGGCGATGGCGACCCATGCACATGGTTTGGGTCTTGAAGTCCACGCAGGCCACGGTCTGTCGTTTGACAATGTGACGCCCGTCGCAGTGTTGCCTGAGGTGGTCGAATTGAACATCGGACACTTCATCATCGGCGAAGCGATCTTTACGGGCCTTGGTCCAGCAATCAAAGAAATGCGCCGTATCATGGACGCGGCGCGGGGCCTTTCATGATCCAACATATTGTGATGCTTGGCCTGCCTGAAGGCTACGACGCGGATGAACTTGATGCTGTGATGCAAGGGCTCGCCGCGCTTGATCTGCCAGGGTTCACAGGTTTCACCCATGGTCCAAACCGCGATCTTGAACACAAGACGCCTGATTATCCTTATGGCTTTATCGGCACGTTCACCGACACCGACGCGTTGCGGATTTACGCGGCACATCCGGGTCACAAGGCGCTTGGCGGACGGTTGGTGGCACTCTGCGGTAGTGGTGATGCAATCATGGTGATCGACCTTGAAGTGCCGGCCACCTAAGCGCATCCTTAGGCGATAGACCGGAGATGATTATGAAATCGATTTTATCTATTCCGCTGGTGGCGCTGTTTGCGACCCCACTGGCCGCGCAAACCGTCAGCGATTGTGACTGGGAATCCAGCGCCCGTAATTTGATCGAACCTTGGGAAGACCACACAAAGGTCTTTGCCGAAGGGGCCGTGCGCCTTGCCATGTTGGACACGGTCGAACCGGCTGTCGCGGCGATGCATCTGTTGGTCTTATCCCCGCCCTATGACGAAGTCGGCGACAGGCAGTGCAAGACGCTTGGGTCCGGCGACCGCATTGGGTTCAGCGGGATCAGGTGGGACGCCCTAACGGCCGGATATGATCCGGCGGTTGGGTTGATCTTTGAAGTCCCCGTTAGCCGATACGATCCCGAAAGCGACGGGTTCCCGACCAGCCTGTTGTCGTTCACGCTGAACCAATCCACAGGTGAAATCGACGCGGTCATTTTGGCGGATACGGAATGATCCTTGGCATCGGGACCGATCTGGCGAACATCGAACGGATCTCGGGAACACTGGAACGGTTCGGGGATCGTTTCAAAAATCGCGTGTTTACGGATGTCGAACAGGCCAAAGCCGAACGCCGCCGCGACGTGGCTGGCACCTATGCGAAACGCTGGGCCGCGAAAGAGGCCTGTTCAAAAGCGCTGGGCACGGGGCTTTCCATGGGAATCGCGTGGAAAGATATGTCGGTCACAAACCTGCGCACCGGCCAACCCGTGATGCATGTCACAGGCTGGGCGAAGGACCGTTTGGACCAAATGACGCCCCCCGGACACGAAGCCACAATTCACGTCACATTGACCGATGATCACCCGTGGGCGCAGGCCTTTGTCGTGATTGAGGCCAATCCCCTATAAATCAGTGGCGTTTTCCAGCTTTGCCGTTGTGGCATCGCTTGACACAGCGCAGTGTCGCCCGCATGTAGCCTTGCAACTCATCAAAGGAATTTGCCCATGTCCGAAGAGCCCGGATTTTTCGCAAGCGTCAAAGAAACCGTTAAGACGGTTGTCTATGCCTTGCTGATTGCAGGCCTGTTTCGGACGATCTTTTTCCAGCCGTTCTGGATCCCGTCAGGGTCCATGAAAGATACGCTGCTGATCGGGGATTTCCTGTTCGTGAATAAGATGGCGTATGGCTATTCCTACGCGTCATGCCCGTCGATCCGCATCCCGGCTGTTGGCATTGATATTGGTGCTGATGATTTCTGTGGGGTGTTCGAAGGCTCAAACGAACGTTTCTTGGGCTCTGAACCAGAGCGCGGCGATGTTGTCGTATTCCGTCATCCTGTGACGGGGCGTGATTTCATCAAACGTCTGATCGGTATGCCGGGTGACCGCATCCAAATGATCGACGGTGTTTTGCAGATCAACGACGAGGCTGTGATCCTCGAAGATGGCGGCGTGTTCGAAGAGGTGATGGAATACCAAGGCCCGCAAGGCCTGCGTCCGCGTTGTGAAAACGGCGCTGTGGGGCAGGGCGCGATTTGTGAAAAGTCGCGTCAGTACGAAACACTGCCCGGTGGCACACGTCATTCGATCCTGAACATCGGCGATCAGTTTTCTGACAATACAGGCGTATTTACAGTGCCGGAAGATCACTTCTTCTTCATGGGCGATAACCGCGACAATTCCACTGACAGCCGTGTCGCACAAGAAGCACGCGGTGTTGGATTTGTCCCGCGCGAAGATATCGTTGGTCGTGCAGACCGTGTGATGTTCTCGTCCGCTGGTCGGTCCATGCTGGCGTTCTGGACATGGCGCAGCGACCGTTTCTTTAAGGCGATTGAATGAAGCTTTCGGCGGAACTTGCTGCTTTTGCAAAACGGATTGGCCATGATTTTGCCGATCCGTCCCTATTGATCCGCGCGGTCACGCATTCGTCGATGATGTCCGCGCATCGCGACGATAACCAACGGCTCGAATTTTTGGGCGACCGCGTGCTGGGTTTGGTGATGTCCGACGCCTTGCTGAAGGCTGATACGGATGCGTCCGAAGGCCTGCTTGCGCCGCGGTACAACGCGCTTGTGCGCCGTGAAGCTTGCGCAGATGTTGCCCGCCAGATTGATATCGGTGCTGTCCTGAAACTCGGTCGGTCCGAGATGAAATCAGGTGGGCGGCGCAAAGAAGCGTTGCTGGCTGATGCAATGGAGGCTGTGATCGCTGCTGTGTTCTTGGACGCAGGGTTCGAGACCGCCCAAAAGATGGTCGTGACCCTTTGGGGTAATCGCATCTATAATGTGGCTGACGACGCGCGCGACGCCAAAACCGCCCTGCAAGAATGGGCGCAGGCCCGTGGCGAACCGCCGCCCGCCTACGTCGAAGTGGCCCGCTCTGGCCCAGACCATCAGCCGGTATTTACGATTGAGGCGCGCCTGTCCTCCGGTCCCGCTGAAAAAGCGACCGCCGGATCAAAACGCCAAGCCGAACAAGCCGCCGCAACCGCCCTTTTGAAGAAAGTCGACCCATGACAGACACAACACGCGCCGGATTTGTGGCCCTGATCGGCGAACCAAACGCCGGTAAATCAACGCTTTTGAACCGGATGGTTGGCGCGAAGGTGTCCATCGTGACGCACAAAGTGCAAACAACGCGGGCGCGTATTCGGGGCATCGCGATTGGCGGTGAATCCGGTGAAGCGCAATTGGTTTTCATCGACACACCGGGCTTGTTCAAACCGCGCCGCCGTCTTGACCGCGCGATGGTTGCAGCCGCGTGGACCGGGGCAGGGGACGCGGATATCGTCGTTCTGATGATCGAAGCGCACCGCGGGATCAGCGAAGGCGTGAAAGCGATCCTTGCGTCGCTAGAAGAACGCACAGGTGGGGGCAAAGTGGCCTTGGCGATCAACAAGATCGACAAGGTGAAGACCGAAGCGCTGCTCGCACTGACGTCCGAGATGAACGAACGCTACCCTTTCGCGGAAACCTTCATGATCTCCGCTGAACGCGGGCATGGTGTGAAGGCGCTGAAAACATGGCTTGCTGGTGAAGTGCCTGCCGGCCCGTGGTTGTATCCCGAAGATCAGATCGCCGACTTGCCGATGCGCAATATCGCGGCCGAGATTACACGCGAAAAACTGACGCTGCGCCTGCATCAGGAATTACCATATGAGCTGACGGTCGAAACCGAAAACTGGGAAGAACGCCCCGACGGGTCATGCCGCATTGATCAGGTCGTTTACGTCGCTCGCGATGGCCACAAAGGCATCGTGCTTGGCAAGAAAGGCGAAACCGCGAAAGCCGTGAACACGGCGGCGCGGTTGGAACTTGAAGAATTCCTCGGGCGTCGCGTCCACCTGTTTGTGCAGATCAAAGTGCGCAAAAACTGGTTGGAAGAAAAAGAACGTTACTCAGAAATGGGTCTCGAATTCAAAGACGGCAACGCTTGAAACTGACGGCTGACATCTGGGTGTCGGCCTATTTGACGCGCCTGCGCCTGTCCGAAATTCCCGCTTTTGTCGTGCGAAAAGGGGATGCGACAGCGGGGGCGGTGCTGATCAAGCTGAACACGCTTGATGGGCGGGCCTGCTGTTATCAACGCAGTTTCGATCTGATGACGGGCGACCGGAAATGGGTCGTGCTGTCGGACGGGCCCGAGGGCGATGTCGACGGGTCAATCGCAAAACAACGCGGCTTTGATCCTGATCTTTGGGTGATTGAGGTCGAAGATAAACAAGGCCGCCACCTGTTGGATGAACCTGGCTTGGACTGAGTTGTTGCGGGTGGAAGAAACAGGTCGCCCGCCCTTTTCAACGCGTCTGTTTCCCCCCACATTAGCGCCATGATCAGTTGGACCGATGACGCAGCCCTTTTGGCCACTCGCCCGTTTGGGGAAACCTCGGTCATTATCGAAGTGTTCTCCGAAGAACACGGGCGTCATGCAGGCGTCGTGCGTGGCGGCACCAGCCGTAAGGTTGCACCGTTGTTGCAGCCCGGCGCGCAGCTATCGGTCACATGGAAAGCGCGGCTTGATCAGCACCTTGGGTCGTTCACGGTTGAACCCATTCGCAGCCGCGCCGCTGCTGCAATGGGCGACAGGTTATCACTGGCGGGGTTGAACGCGGTCTGCGGTTTGCTGACGATGGTGCTGCCCGAACGCGAAGCCCACGCGCCGCTGTATGACCGCACAATGGGACTGCTTGATTTGCTGGGGCAGACGGATATCTGGCCGTTGGCCTATTTGCGGTGGGAACAGGCGTTGCTTGAGGAAATGGGTTTCGGCATGGACCTGTCCGCTTGCGCTGTACGCGGCGTGAACGAAGACTTGGCGTTTGTATCGCCCAAGTCCGGCAAAGCCGTCAGCCGCGACGCTGCAGGCGAATGGGCGGATCGTTTGCTGGCCTTGCCCCCCGTGCTTGCGGGCAAAGGCGACGCCACGCCCGACGAGATCGTCAAAGCATTGGCCACAACGGGCTATTTCATTGAAAACCGCCTGATCAAAAGCCTTGGTGATCGCCCAATGCCCGCAGCACGCGCCAGATTGTTGGATGCGATCGGCCGTTATTCGACCTGAAATACCATTTCGCGGTCGTCTGTGTTGGACAGGATCAGCACATTTTCGAATGCTTCCGCCAACGTCATGTCTGCGAGCGTGGCGAAATATATCTGCTCTGCCGCGAGATCGGGGCAGGCCATGCGCGTGCTTACGATGGGGTCAAGGTTGAACCACGGATAGGGGAGGGTTTGCGTGCTGTGAAAGTTGTTGCAAGGGCCGCGCCCTGTCACGCTGCCGTTGTCGCCGAAGCTAATCGTCGCGCGCGCCGCAAAATCAGTGCCATCGATGTCTATCAGTCTATAGGTCGCGTCGCGCACGGCGTAGCCTGATATGGTTTCATCAGGGCCGCAAGCGGTGAGCAAAAGCACGATGGAAAGAAAACGAAGCATGGTGTTGCGTCGCATTGCAGGCCCGCGAAGGCAAGCCTGCTACACGTATGTTTTACCCAAGCAGCCGCCGGGCGATGACTTGCGCTTGGATTTCTGCGGCACCTTCAAAGATGTTCAGGATACGCGCATCACACAGGATACGGCTGACTTTGTATTCCAGCGCAAAGCCATTGCCGCCGTGGATTTGCAGCGCATTGTCCGCACAGGCCCAAGCTACGCGCGCGCCTAGCAATTTCGCCATACCCGCTTCCAGATCGCAACGGCGGTCGGCGTCTTTTTCCGCAGCGGAGAAGTAGGTCAACTGGCGTGCCACCATGATTTCAACAGCCATCATCGCCAGTTTGCCCGACACACGCGGGAAGTTGATCAGTGACTTGCCGAATTGTTTGCGGTCCTGTGCGTACTGCATCCCGACATCAAGCGCGGATTGCGCCACACCAATGGCGCGGGCCGCCGTTTGGATGCGTGCGGATTCAAAGGTTTGCATCAATTGCTTGAAACCTTTACCAGTCTCGCCGCCCAGCAGATTTTCGCCTTTCACGGCAAACCCGTCAAAGGCCAGTTCATATTCTTTCATGCCGCGGTACCCGAGAACTTCGATCTCGCCACCGGTCATGCCGTCGGTTGGGAACGGGTCTTCGTCTGTGCCCGGGGTCTTTTCTGCAAGGAACATCGACAGACCTTTGTAGTCGGTCGTGTCGGGATCGGTCCGTGCGAGCAATGTCATCACTTGGGTGCGGGCGGCGTGGGTGATCCACGTTTTGTTACCGGTTACTTCCCAATCGTCGCCCTTCTTCACCGCACGTGTACGCAGCGCGCCAAGGTCGGATCCGGTGTTGGGTTCTGTGAATACGGCCGTCGGCAGGGTTTCAGCGCTGGCCAATTGCGGCAACCACTTCTGTTTCTGCTCTTCGGTACCGCCGCACAAGATCAATTCGGCTGCGATTTCGGACCGCGTGCCGAGAGACCCAACACCGATGTAGCCGCGCGATAATTCTTCGGAGACGACACACATCGATGATTTCGACAGGCCAAAGCCGCCGTATTCTTCAGGGATTGTCAGGCCGAACACGCCCATTTCGGCAAGTTCGTCGATAACTTCCATCGGGATCAATTCGTCGTTCAGGTGCCAATCGTGGGCAAATGGTTCGACCTTTTCGACCGCGTAGCGGCGGAATTGGTCGCGGATCATTTCCAGTTCTTCATCCAGACCGGACGCGCCCACGGTCACATTTGCGGACTGTTCCTGCATCAGCTCGACAAGACGGGTGCGGGCGGTCTGCGTGTTGGCGTTGTCAATCAATGCTGCGACTGCACTGTCCGTTGCGAAAGCTGCCTGATCCGCCGCTGACACGCCCATGTCGCGCAAACGGATCATTTCGCCTTGGTTCATCTGGATGCCACCAGCGATCTGCGCGAGGTATTCGCCAAACGCGATCTGGTGGATCAAATGTTCTGTTTCGCCAAACTTGCCGTCAGCCATTAAACGATCAGCCCAAGCCTGCATTTGCTGCAAGGATTGGTCGTATGTGGCCAACCAAGCATAACCATGCGCCGCCGTTTGGTTTTCTTCGATCAGCGCGCCGGAGATGCGCCCGCCGTCTGTGGTCAGCGCTGCGACGCTGGTTTTTGCGGCTTGCACGATGGTCGCCACGGCGGGCAACGACGCGGCGGTCTGGGCCAATAGATCAGGCATTCCTGCGGTTGCGATCAGTGTCATGTCTTGTCCGTCATGGGCCATGGGGCGACTCTCCTGCTTGTGCAGGTGCAGAGATAAAGTGTTTGCATCCGCAGCGCAACAATCATTCGTCGGATAATACACTTTTGAACAAAAGTGTCGCAGTGGCTTGCCTGACTGCGAGCCCGCCCTACGAAAATAAGTCTACATAACCGCAGATATCGGCAAGTTCGGGTATTTGTTCTGCAGGCAGTACTTCGAATGTTGTCCGGTAAAGGGTTTCGCCGGCATAGGACGCTTCGATCTGCCAAAAGCCGGGCAAGAGTTCATAGTCAAAGTCGAACTGATAAAACGTCAGGGAAGGGTCAGTGCCGCGAATGGTTGACGCGAACGTCTGCACAGTTTGGCCTGTCGCGCCCATAGGCGGGTGGGTGACCGTCATCTGCACGCCGTTGATGCCATCAATATCAAGCGCCTGCGACTTGATCCCGAACCCGATCCCAAGCACCGCAGGCACCCGCCGCGTCGCTGCGACAAACGCAGGCTCTTCTTCAATAACATGGGTCGTGCCCGCGATCGTACCGGGGGCTTCCCGCACGCCAAGCGTATCTGGTGCGCAAATGACCCCGACTTCCATACTGGCAATCGCCGGCGCCTTTACATCGGGCTGCGGGGCTTGGGCAAAAGCCACAACGGGCATACAAATAAGCAAAGCGAGAACATGTTTCATAGCGTGTTCGTAACCCAATTCGGGTAAATGCGCCAAGCTTTGTTCAACTTAAACGTCTAGGTTGGCTGCGATCTGCCCTTTGATTTGGGCGAAATCGGCTAAAGATTGGGCCCATTGGTCAAGATGCCCTCCCGCGATCAAGGTCTGCGTGGCGGCATCGCCAATCATGCGGGACACGGCGTCGGGGTCGCTCATGTGGGTTAGGACTTCGGTGATCATATCCAAAAGGGCGCGGTTTGCCGGGACGCCATACGTCTTGCAAAGCAGTTTAAGACGACGGCTTTGGGCATCCAAATCGGCTTGCGTGGCGGCATCCATCGCGGTGTCCTCTCGACCAAGCGGGACGATCCACCACGCCAGATAGGCCAGATCCCTGTTCCGTGGCGCAGGCCCTGCTAGATCAAAATCGAAGACGCCAATCACCGCACCGTTCGTGTCGAACGTCATGTTGTAGGGGGCAAAATCGTTGTGGCAGATGACCTCATGCTGCAACGGGTCAGGGTGGCTGTAAGCCCAAGGCACCGTCGCATCCGTCAAGGACAGGGTGGCGTTATGAATGCGGCGTAGCAGGCGGGCTGCTGATAAAAGTGCTGTGTCTTCGGTCCATAAGTTTGTTGGAAAATCGGTATCGCCCGACACAAAGCGCAGCATCTGGCGGTTGTTGTCGTCGATCCCCAAAAACTGCGGAACGCCGTTCACACCCGCCGCCGCGAGTTTTGTCAGCAGCGCCTGTGTCGCGGGCGTATTTGCCGTGACGGGTTTGCGGATCGTGTCGCCAACGCGCGTGACGCCAGCGGCGACGTTGCCACCGGTCAGGGGAATTTCATCATCCATGGCGGGCAGGTGTTCCAAAGGAGTGCGAACAAAGAAAAAGGGTCAGGCGCATCGCCCGACCCTAATTGATCGTCTTCAAGGTGCAAGCAGGGCTTACCCGATTGAAGCTGCCTTTACGTCCGCGTCGATGAACGGCACGTACTTTTCAAAGTTGTCGCTGAACATGCCGACCAGCTTTGCGGCCTGTGCATCGTACGCGTCCTTGTCAGCCCACGTGGCGCGTGGGTCGAGCAATGTGGCGTCCACACCGTCGCATGTCATCGGGACTTCGAAGCCAAAGTTCTCGTCTTTGCGGAACTCGTTTTCGACCAGTGATCCGTCGAGCGCTGCGGACAGCAATGCGCGGGTCGCTTTGATCGGCATCCGTGATCCGGTACCATAAGCACCGCCGGTCCAACCTGTGTTCACCAGCCAGCATGTCGCACCATGTGTCGCGATCTTTTGCTGTAGCAACTTGCCGTAGGCCTCTGGGCGGCGTGGCATGAAAGGTGCACCAAAACAGGTCGAAAATGTTGGCTCTGGTTCGGTCACGCCGCGTTCTGTGCCCGCAACCTTTGAGGTGAAGCCGGACAAGAAGTGATACATCGCTTGCGCAGGTGTGAGGCGGCTGATTGGGGGCAGTACGCCGAACGCATCACATGTCAGCATGATGATGTTCTTCGGATGGCCACCCAAGGCGCTTTCGGACGCGTTGCCGATGTAGTTCAACGGGTAAGCGCAGCGCATGTTCGCGGTCAGGCTATCGTCGTTGAAGTCCAGTTCTTTGGTTTCTTCGTCGAACACCATGTTTTCGATAACCGTGTGTGGCATCGAACATGTGGCGTAGATTTCAGGTTCGGCCTCTGGGTCCAGACCGATGGTCTTCGCGTAGCAGCCGCCTTCAAAGTTGAAGGTGCCGCGATCTGACCAACCATGTTCGTCGTCGCCGATCAGAACGCGGGATGGGTCAGCGGACAGCGTTGTCTTGCCAGTACCGGACAGGCCGAAGAACACCGCCGTATCAACCGGATTGTTTGGCGCGTGGTTGGCAGAGCAGTGCATCGGCATGATGCCTTTTTCTGGCAACAGGTAGTTCAACAATGTGAAGACCGACTTCTTGTTCTCGCCAGCGTATTCGGTGCCGCCGATCAGGATGACCTTCTTTTCGAAGTTCAGCGCAATGACCGTTTCAGACCGGCAGCCGTGCTTTGCTGGGTCTGCTTTGAACGACGGGCAGTTGATGATGGTGAAGTCCGGTGTGAATGTCTCAAGCTCGGACGCCTCAGGGCGACGCAGCAGGTGACGAATGAACAGAGAATGCCATGTCAGCTCTGTGATCACGCGGACATCAAGGCGGTGCGCAGGGTCAGCGCCGCCGAACAAATCCTGCACGTCAACGCGGCCGCCTTGCATGTGGGACAGCATATCCGCGTAGAGAATGTCGAATTTGTCCATGTCCATCGGCGGGTTGTTTTCCCACCAGATCGTGTCTTCGACAGATGGCGTGCGGACAACGAATTTGTCCTTCGGGGACCGACCCGTGTGCTTGCCAGTGGTAACAAGGAATGTGCCACCTTTGCCTTCAACACCTTCACCAGCCGCGATTGCAGCGGCCTGTAATTCGGGTTCAGAGCGGTTATAATACACATAACCCAGCCCTTTGATGCCTTGATCCTCAAGCTTCATCTGCGGGTTGACCGTTCCTTGGTCCATGGGTTCGCTCCTTTTGGCGTTTGGGGTCTGTTTGACCTAAAACTGTCATATCAGTGGATTATGATCCGCCTAGCCCCCTTGCGCTAACGTTAGCGCTACCAATTTTATGTTAGCGCAAGCACGAAAAAGTTAGCGCTACCATCAATGGGCTGGCGTGCACGTTAAGGTGGCCGTAACGTTAATAGAGGCAAATAAGGCACGAATTTGGCACTGATTCGCTGAACGGCTTGATTCGCTACACCAAAAAGGTGAATGATTCCGCTCAGTAGTGGGCAGAAACCAACAAACAGAGCAATAAGGGGCAAATCCCAATGTCAAAAATCGCCTTGGTCGATGATGATCGCAACATCCTGACCTCCGTTTCCATGACGCTTGAAGCTGAAGGCTTCGAGGTGGAAACATATAACGACGGCCAATCCGCGCTGGAAGCGTTTAACAAACGTATGCCAGATATGGCTGTTCTCGATATTAAAATGCCGCGGATGGACGGGATGGACCTGCTCCAGCGTCTGCGCCAGAAAACATCAATGCCGGTCATTTTCCTGACCTCCAAAGATGATGAAATTGATGAAGTCCTTGGTCTGCGCATGGGCGCGGACGATTATGTCAAAAAGCCATTTTCGCAGCGTTTGTTGGTTGAGCGTATTCGCGCTTTGCTGCGTCGGCAGGATGCAATCTCAGGCGAAGAGATTGAAGAGACAGAAGACACCAAGGTTATGGTGCGGGGCGAATTGTCGATGGACCCACTGCGTCACGCGGTGACGTGGAAAGGTCAGGACGTATCTCTGACTGTCACGGAATTTCTGTTGCTGCAGGCATTGGCACAACGTCCGGGTTTCGTGAAATCACGTGATCAGTTGATGGACGTGGCTTACGATGATCAGGTGTATGTGGACGACCGGACGATCGACAGCCACATCAAACGCCTGCGCAAGAAGATGCGCAATACAGACGACACATTCTCGGCGATTGAGACGCTGTATGGTATCGGATACCGTTACAACGAAGAGTAAAGTTGTAAGTTATGACTGTGACCACCCAAGAGATTGATGTCAGAGACCTCGAGTCCGTGCGCAAAGCCGCGCGGGCCCCTGATCTTGTGATTGGTGATGATTGGGTGGCGCCTCAAGCGCTCGGCGAAAACGAACAGGGCGAACGGCGTCGGTCGCGCGGCCTGCTGTCGTTGCTGCGCAGTTCGCCGATTGCCCGAAAAATCATTACGATCAATCTGATCGCTGTCATGCTTTTGATCGCGGGCGTTCTGTATCTCAGTTCGTCACGCGACAGTCTTGTATTCCAACGCGTAAACAGCCTCGTCAAAGAGGCAGAGCTGGTCGCTGATGTTCTAGAAGCGAATTTACCCGAAACCGAAGCGGTCGATCTTGCGACGTCCGCAGGTATCGACGTGATTGCTGGTCTGGCCAAAATCACGTTGCGTGATCGTATTCAGGTGATGATCTTTGATCCCAATGCGAAATTTATTGGTGCGGCAGAAGGCACCGGCAAAATTTCAGACGTTTCAGGTCTAGATGAAATCGCTGGGAACACGCTGATTTTGGACATTTTATCCGGTGTATGGGATCGCATGTCCGGCGTTTTCGGCGGGTCTGAACCGCAAACCAGCAGCAATATTGAACTGGTCCAATTCACCAGCGCCCAAGTTGCAAGTGCGATGGAAACGGGAACCCAGTTTCACGCCTTTGGTGACGAAGGGAACACAACGTTCATCGTGACAACGCCGCTGAAACAGAACGGCCAAACCATCGGTGTCGCGGCACTGGCATCTGCAGCAGGCGAAATTGATCAGTTGGTTGCGCAGGAACGTGAACAGGTCCTGCGTTTGTTTATCGTAGGTATCGTCATTTCGATCGGTTTGAGCCTTGTTTTGGCGTCGACGATCGCGAACCCGCTCGCGGATCTGGCGGCAGCCGCCGAACTTGGACGCGATAAAAACGCGCGCAAAATGTCACCGACGAAAATTCGTATTCCTGATTTGACAGCGCGTCCCGATGAGATCGGCCGTCTGTCCGGTGCGTTGCGTGGCATGGTGCAGGCGCTGTACGAACGTATTGAAGGGAATGAACAATTCGCCGCTGACGTCGCGCATGAAATCAAAAACCCGCTCGCATCTTTACGGTCCGCAGTTGGGACCATGCGAGTCGCGAAACGCGATGATCAGCGCGAAAAGCTGTTGGAAGTGATCGAACATGACGTGCGGCGTCTGGATCGCCTTGTCAGTGACATTTCGAACGCGTCACGTCTTGATAGTGAATTGGTCAAGGAAGAAGAAGAAACCTTTGACCTGCTGAAAATGCTGAGCAATTTGAACGAATTCTTGGGCAAAGAAGCAGAAGACAAAGGGATCGATTACATCGACGATCTGCCTGATCAAGCCATCATGGTGCAGGGGCTGGAAGGCCGTCTCGCTCAGGTGTTTGTCAACCTGATCACCAACGCGATTTCGTTCTGTGAAGACGGCGATGCGATCCGTGTGTGGGCCAGACGCCGTGAAAATCGAATTCTGGTGGTTGTCGAAGATACCGGTCCGGGTATCCCGAATGAAGCGATCCATAAGGTGTTCCAGAGGTTCTATTCGGAACGTCCTGAAGGTCAGTTCGGGAACAACTCTGGTCTTGGGCTCGCGATTTCCAAACAAATCGTCGAAGCGCATGGTGGCGTGATCTGGGCTGAAAATATCCGCCCGACAGAGGCTGATCTGACGTCGGAACCGCTTGGTGCGCGCTTTGTTGTAGGTCTGCCGGTTTAGGGTAAAGTTGGCGTATGACCCTTACGCTTCATGCCACTGCTGTTGCCTTTGACGAAAAGGCGCTTGTGATCACCGGTCCATCGGGGTCCGGCAAATCCAGCCTTGCTTTGCAACTGATGGCATATGGTGCGGCGCTTATTGCGGATGACCGCGTGACGTTGATCACCGACCAACAGAATTTGGTTGCCACATGTCCTGCGACCATCGCTGGATTGATCGAAGCCCGACAAATTGGTGTTCTCAACGCTGAACCGGCCCCCCCGTCACCTGTTGTTCTTGCCGTCGATCTAGGGCAAACCGAAACAGAGCGGGTCCCGGAACACCGAACCGTGACATGGCTTGATCACAAAATCCCCTTGCTTTGGGGCGCAAAAAACCCACATTTTCCTGCATCACTGCTGCAAATGCTGAAAGCAGGCCGGAGCCTTCGATGACCACCACCGATGCACCTACCGCCCAATCACCTATTCCGGTCGTAATCGTCACCGGCCCGTCCGGTGCTGGCCGATCCACGGCCGTGCGGGCGTTAGAGGACCTCGGTTTCGAGGTGATTGATAACCTGCCGCTATCGCTGTTGCCTCGACTACTGGACGGTCCACAAGGTGGACGCCCGCTGGCACTAGGCGTTGACGTGCGAAACCGTGATTTCGGACCGAGGGTCCTGAAAGACATCATCGAAGACCTGCGCAGTCGTGATGACGTGAACGGGCAGGTTTTGTACCTTGATGCGTCGCAGGACGTTTTGGTGCGCCGGTATTCTGAAACCCGCCGCAGGCACCCATTGTCACCCGACGGGACGCCGCTGAACGGGATCGAAGAAGAAATCGAAAAACTGAAAGGGATCCGTGATCTGGCGGATATCCTGATCGAAACAACGGATCTGTCCCCGCACGATTTGAAGGCGGACATCGAACGGCAGTTTGCGGTGAACGGCGGGCCTTTCCTTGGTGTGACCTTGCATTCGTTTTCGTACAAACGGGGACTGCCACGCGGGTTGGATATCGTGATGGACTGCCGGTTCTTACGCAATCCGCACTGGGATCCAGCACTGCGGGCGAAAGATGGGCGCGATGCGGATGTGGACGCCTATGTCGCCGAAGACAAAAGATTCGATGACTTCTTTGCAAAGATGCAAGATTTGGTTGCTATGCTGCTCCCAGCCTACAAGGAAGAAGGTAAATCGCACCTTTCCATCGGCTTTGGGTGTACCGGCGGGCAACACCGTTCGGTCGCCGTTACGGAAAAGCTAGCCGCGGCACTTGAAATGGGTGGCTGGCCTGTATCTATACGTCACAGGGAATTGGAGCGGCGCGAAGGTGCGGCGCAAACTTTAACGTCAAGGCAGATTGCGTGATCGGAATTGTCATCGTAGCACATGGACGTCTGGCCGAAGAATATCGGTCTGCGATGGAACATGTCGTTGGCCATCAGGACGGTGTTCGCACGATTGCAATTGGCGCCGAAGATGACCGCAGCACGAAACAAACAGAGATTTGCGACGCTGCCGATGCTGTCGATTCCGGCAGCGGCGTTGTCGTTGTGGTGGATATGTTCGGCGGATCGCCGTCCAACCTGTCGATCAAAGCCTGCAATCCAGAGAATCGGCGCATCATGTATGGTGCAAATCTGCCGATGTTGATCAAATTGGCCAAGTCGCGCCATCGCCCAGTAGCCGATGCTGTTGACGCGTCCCTGACTGCCGCGCACAAGTATATCAATAGTATGAGCGTTGGGGCTTCCTAAATATGCCAACCCAGTCAATGGAAATTCTGAATATCAAAGGCTTACATGCGCGTGCATCTGCCAAGTTTGCCGAAGTGTGCGAAGCGCACGACGCCCAAGCGACCGTTAGAAAAGACGGCATGGACACTGGCGGCGATAGCATAATGGGCCTTTTAATGTTGGCAGCATCCATCGGAACCTTTATTGAGGTCGAGACCAGCGGATCGGATGCAGATGCCTTGATGGCAGCACTGCAGGATCTTGTTGCAGATAAGTTTGGCGAAGGCGATTAGTCTAGCCGAGGGTGATTGAAGGAACCCGCTTTGACCGAAACCACCCAAAAATTGGCGCAAGGCTCCGGCACGTCTTCTATCGTGAAGCCGCACTATGACCGGAGCGCGCTTAGCTATGCTGGGTCTTTTGACAGTCCGTGGCAGCGTGGTGTTATCCGGTCTATCGAAATGATGACGGGTAAGATCAAGATCGGTCGCCTCGTCCGCAAGTTTGAACAGCAGGGCGCCCCGCGCGGTCAGGAAGTGTTCACACGCGTTCTGGAAACGATGGGTATTGATCTGCAAACGCCTGCGGAAGAACTGGCCAATATTCCAAAGACCGGTCCTGTGATCCTTGTCGCGAACCATCCCCATGGTTTGGTCGATGGCATCGTATTTGCTGAACTGGTTGGCCGTGTCCGTCCGGATTACCGTATTTTGACGCGGTCGTTGCTGACAGGTCTGGACGAAGAAGCCACGAATTACCTCATTCCCGTACCATTTCCCCACCAACCTGACGCGCAGGAACAGATGGTCGAGATGCGCAAGAAGGCGATGAAATACCTGTCTGAAGACGGACTGATCGCTTTGTTTCCATCAGGCGTCGTCGCATCGTCTGACACGATGTTCGGTCCCGCAATCGAAGCTCCATGGAACGCCTTTACTGCAAAAATGATCCGCAAATCCGGCGCGACGGTTGTGCCTATGCACTTCTTGGGCAGCAATTCGCGAGCATATCAGATCGCAAACCAGGTGTCGGCGACATTGCGTCAGGGTCTGTTGATCCACGAAATTGCCCGCGCGGTGAACAAGCCGATGGCGCCAGTCGTGGGCAAGCCGTTCTCACGCGAAGAAATCGATGCGCGTATCGGCGATACGCGCAGCTTTATGGCGTGGTTGCGTCAAGAGACTTTGTCTCTAAGCCGTTGATTTAATTAACGCGTCGGAACTGGGGTTTCGCCGTTATAGTCATAAAAGCCGCGTTTTGTTTTGCGACCTAACCAGCCTGCTTCAACGTATTTCGTCAAAAGCGGGCAGGGGCGGTATTTGGTATCCGCAAGCCCATCGTGCAGGACGTTCATGATGGCAAGGCACGTATCCAAACCAATAAAATCAGCCAATTCCAGTGGCCCCATCGGGTGGTTTGCGCCCAATTTCAGGGACGTGTCGATGGATTTCACTGACCCGACACCTTCGTAAAGCGTGTAAATCGCTTCGTTGATCATCGGCATCAGAATGCGGTTCACGATGAAGGCGGGGAAATCTTCGGACGCCGTGGATGTTTTGCCAAGGCGTGCGACGACACCTTCGCAGGCTTTAAATGTCGCCTCATCAGTGGCGATTCCGCGGATCAATTCGACCAACTGCATCACTGGAACAGGGTTCATAAAGTGGAAACCCATGAACTTTTCGGGCCGATCTGTGCGGGCTGCAAGGCGGGTAATCGAAATAGATGACGTATTCGACGTCAGAATCGTATCCGGTTTCAGATGCGGGACGAGGTCTTCGAAAATCGCGGATTTGATCGTTTCGCGTTCTGTCGCGGCCTCGATAATCAGATCGGTTTGGCCCAGATCGGTCAGCGTTGTTGTCGTATCAATCAAACGCAGTGCTTCGGCCTTTGCATCGGCGGTGATCGCGTCGCGGCTGACCTGACGATCCATATTCTTATCAATACGTTGCACGGCAGCGGTCAACGCATCAGCGTTGATATCGTTCATGATAACTTCGTAGCCGGCAAGGGCAAAAACATGGGCAATCCCATTGCCCATTTGGCCTGCACCAATAATTCCAACGCGTTGAATCGTCATAGGATCGCCTCTCGCATGATTGTGGCCACCTTATGCTGCACTTGCACGCGGCTTCAAGCGGGGGCGGTACGTAAAAGGAATATCAATTTCTATCTTTAGCAATTTCCCAATGTTTTTCGGCGAATCTGTTCTTCTATCGAAGCTATGAAGTGTGGGAACCATGAAACATGACATCATCGAAGGCGGGGGCCTATCCTATGCGCCATGTCGCTATGGGATGTCGCGGATATTTTTCCGGGGCCCAAAACGTGATTTAGATTCGCCCTATTTGGCGTTTTTGGGCGGCACCGAAACCTTTGGGAAATTCATCGACCGACCGTTTCCGGCGTTGGTTGAAAAAGAACTGCGACGTACCTGTGTGAACTTTGGCTGCGTGAACGGCGGCGTGGATGCCTTTGTGAACGATCCAACGATTATGGCGGCCTGCCACGATGCCGACGTGACCGTCGTGCAAGTGATGGGGGCCAATTACCTGTCGAACCGGTTCTATTCCGTGCATCCACGGCGCAATGACCGCTTTTTGCGCGCCTCAACGGTGCTGCAAGCGATCTACAACGAGGTCGATTTTTCCGAATTCACCTTTACGCGCCACATGCTGGGCGCATTGTATGATCGGTCACCAGATCGGTTTGATATCGTGGTGTCGGAATTAAGAGCGGCTTGGTCTGCGCGTATGCGGAATATGTTGGGGCAGATCGGTAAGCGGACGATCCTTCTGTGGTTTTCGCGCGAAGAACTGACAGATCAGCCGTGGCAAGAACGTGATAAACCGCTGTCCGCTGATCCGCTGTTTATCACGAAGAGCATGGTCGATGGGCTAAGCGATCTTGTAATGAATACAGTTATCGCACGGCCGTCTGACATTGCATTGTCGCAAGGCACCACGGGTATGTATTTCCCAACGATGCAGGCAAAAGCTGCGGCCGATATGCTGAGCGTAAATTCACATATCGAAGCAAGCGCAAAATTGATCCCGAAAATCAAAGAAGGGCTCACTGTCTCAGGTAAGATTTGAAACGAAAAAGGCCCGCTGAAAACAGCGGGCCTTTCCAAATTCTTGCGATAGGGCTTAGCCCAGTTTCGCAGTCAATTCAGGAACAGCGTCGAACAAGTCGGCAACCAGACCGTAGTCTGCAACTTGGAAGATCGGTGCTTCTTCGTCTTTGTTGATCGCGACGATGATCTTGGAATCTTTCATACCAGCAAGGTGCTGGATGGCCCCTGAGATACCGACAGCAACGTACAGATCAGGTGCAACCACCTTACCTGTTTGACCAACCTGCCAGTCGTTCGGCGCGTAGCCGCTATCAACAGCAGCACGAGACGCACCCACAGCCGCGTTCAGCGTGTCAGCAAGTGTTTCGATCAGTTTGAAGTCTTCTTCAGACCCAACACCACGACCACCAGACACAACAACACCCGCAGATGTCAGTTCTGGACGATCAGATGCTGCAACTTTGTCTTCAACCCACTCGGACAGGCCGGAATTGCCAGCCGCGTCGATTTTTTCGACTGAGGCTGATCCACCATCGGCCGCCGCATCAAAACCAGCAGTCCGGATCGTCATGACCTTTTTCGCATCCGCAGACTTTACAGTCTGGATCGCGTTACCGGCGTAGATTGGACGTTCAAACGTGTCAGCATCAACAACGGCTGTCACTTCGGAAATCACCATCGCATCCAAAAGCGCTGCAACGCGCGGCAGGATGTTTTTGGACGCCGCGGTGGACGGGGCTGCGATGTGGTCATAGTCGCCAGCCAGCGACACGATCAGATCAGCAACAGGTTCCGCCAGATCGTGGCCATATGCGTCGTCCGAACAGCACAGAACCTTGGATACGCCAGCCAGTTTTGCAGCTTCGTCAGCAGCACCTTCGCAGCCGGAAGACGCGCAAAGAACTGTGACGTCGCCAAGCGACGTCACAGCGGACAATGCTTTTGCAGTCGCGTCGGCGTTCAATGTGCCGCCATTAACTTCAGCAATCAGAAGTACAGCCATCTTACACAGCCCCCGCTTCTTTAAGTTTCTCGACGAGTTCGTCCACAGACCCAACCATGATACCTGCTTTACGCGCTTCTGGTTCGGTTGTGCCGACAACAGTCAGACGTGGTGCCACGTCGACGCCATAGTCCGCAGGTGTCTTTTCATCCAAAGGCTTTTTCTTGGCCTTCATGATGTTTGGCAGGGACGCGTAACGTGGTTCGTTCAGGCGCAGGTCAACTGTGACGATTGTTGGCATCTTCACTTTGATCGTTTGCAGACCGCCGTCAACTTCGCGTGTCACAGTTGCTGTGTCGCCGTCGACGTCAACTTCAGACGCGAATGTCGCCTGTGACCAACCCAGCAGAGCAGACAGCATCTGACCCGTCGCGTTCATGTCGTTGTCGATCGCTTGTTTACCAGCCAGAACCAGACCTGGTTCTTCTTCTTTCACGACTGCAGCAAGCAGTTTGGCAACGGCCAATGGTTCGATATCCGTGTGAACATCGTCAGCCGCGTTGATCAAAATCGCACGGTCAGCACCCATTGCGAGTGCTGTGCGAAGCGTCTCTTGGGACTGCTTCACACCGATAGAAACGGCCACGACTTCAGTCGCTTTGCCAGCTTCACGCAGGCGGATCGCTTCTTCGACGGCAATTTCGTCGAACGGGTTCATGGACATTTTGACGTTGGCGAGATCGACACCTGAACCGTCCGCTTTGACGCGAACCTTCACATTGTAATCAATCACGCGTTTGACGGGTACGAGGACCTTCATCAGCGGTTATCTCCCATTAGAATCAAGCGCAATAAAATTGCTCTATGGGGTGTTACCGCGAAGCGAAACGCGAAAACAGTGCAAAATCGACGCGGCAAAGCTTCGTGACGCCATGTCTTAAAATGCGCTTCAGCATTTCTGACGGTTCAGCGTTTCGTCCCTCCTGTTGCTAAAGATCCGTGTTCACCGCCCTCAGCGGTTCGCGCCGGGAACCCACAACACGTCGTCCGCGCCGTTGTTATTCGCGATCCGGCCTGCTTGGAAAAACCAGTCAGACAAACGGTTTAGGTACTTTACGGCGGCTGGGTTCACCGATTCCATGGTCGCCAATTCAACAGTCAAACGTTCGGCGCGGCGCGATACGGTCCGGCACAGGTGCAGATGTGCCGCAAGCGCCGATCCACCCGGCAAGATAAAGCTTTTCAGAGGTTGCACAGATTTTGTCATGACGTCGATTTCGGCCTCAAGCCGTTCGACCTGCGCACTTGTGATGCGTAGCGGCGCGTATTCCGCGTCGGCATCCTTTTCCATATCCGGTCGGCAAAGATCGGCCCCAAGATCGAACAGGTCGTTCTGGATCATCGCCAGTTGACCGTCGATGTCACCAGTAGCGTGCAGGCGGGCCAAGCCGACTGTCGCATTGGTTTCGTCAACCGTGCCGTAGGACGTCACGCGCATCGAATGTTTCGCGACACGACTGCCGTTACCCAGTGCTGTTTCGCCAGCGTCACCAGTTTTCGTGTAGATTTTGTTAAGTGTGACCATGGTTTAGCCCCCCTGTCTGCGCAGATAAACGTAAAGTAGGATCAGAAGGATCGCGACGAATTGTGCCCCGATGCGCCAACGCATGATCTTGTTCGCGTATTTACGATTAAAATCGCCACCCTTGCCGAAGCTGCCAACGCCCACCAACAAAATGGCAAGTACGATCAGCACGGCGATGACGACGATGATAAAGAGCGGGTCGTTCAGCATGGTCGGTCCTTTTTGTATTCACTCAGGACTTAGCAGGGCGGGGCCAGAAGGAAAGGGGCCCGATTGCCGCGTCATCCCTTTTGGATCACCCAATCAAGTGCGCGTGTTGGCAGAATCCGCCGCAACGCCCCCATCAGATAGGTCGGGAATGTCACGTAGTAGCGCGGCTTGGGCCGTTTGCTTTCCAGCGCATGGATCAGCTTTTTGGTCGTGGCGGACGGCGGCAATTCGAATTTGTCGGGTCCACTGTCTTTATACAGGCGTTCGAGTAGTTCGACGTATTGCTCCGCACGGGCAGAATTTTCGTGGTCGATCCATTGTTCAAAATGGGGAATCGCGTTTTCGCGGATTTTCGATGTGATGGGGCCGGGTTCGATCAAGATTACTTTGATCGGGGTATCGGACATTTCGATCCGCAAGACGTCGGTCAGCCCTTCCAGCGCAAATTTTGTCGACACGTAGGCGCCGCGCCACTTCATCCCGACAAGCCCTAGTACAGAGGAACAATTCACAATCCGACCGTGTCCTTGGTTTCGCATGACCGGAATGACCGCTTGGGTTAGGTCGTGAACGCCAAATACATTGGTTTCATAGATTTCACGCAATGCGCCGCGCGGCAGGTCTTCAACGGCCCCCGGACAGGCAAAAGCCCCGTTGTTATATAGCGCATCAAGCGTTCCGCCCGTCGCCTCAAGCACTTCGGCAAGACCGTTATAGATCGAATTTGCGTCAGCGTAATCAATCAACGGGGCTTCGAACCCTTCGCTGATCAGTCGGTCGCAGTCATGTTGTTGGCGGCAAGACGCGAAAACGCGCCAACCGCGGGCGCGTAATCCATGTGCTGCGTCATAGCCAAGACCGCTAGAGCAGCCTGTGATCAGAATGGTTTTTTGTGTCATGACACTTTGTGCTGTCATGTGAGGCAGGGCGCAAGGCCCGACCCATTAGCCGTCGGTCAAAAGCCGCTCGGCCATCCAGCCGATTTGGCCTGTGTTCACAACTTCGATGCGCGCCCAACCGTCGGCGTTCACTTCAAGCACTTCGGTTTGTGTACCGCCATCAAGTGTGTCGAGCACGTTAAAGTTCGTGCCAGGACCCTGACGCATGTTCACACGTGATCCAGCGACAGCGCGAATATCAATAGGGTCCGCTTCAACGGCAGGTGCTGTTTCCTCAACTACGGCTTCGGTGACCGTCTCTGATACAGCGGGTGTCACCGCGACTGCGGGTTCTGCCACAAGTGTTGTGGTTTCCAGTGAAACGGTCGTTACAGCCGGGTTCAATGCGATCAGGGACGCTGCATTGTTACGTGAAACGGCAACATCGGTTGTTTGTCCCACACGAGTGTCTGACGCGATTGGGGCTTTTGCGACGACAACGCGTTCTTGCGGTACAAAGTCTGAACCGCCCGACATTTCATAGAATGCGAGGCCAAGTGCCAGAAAAGAAACAATGATAAACTTGCCCATAGGGTCCCCCGAAGAATCGTTACGCGTCCATACCCCCTCAACATACACAAGTCGGTGTCGTTTTCGCAGGGGGAAAACTTTCGATTGAGAGACCTAACCGTGCTTTACGCCAAAAGTTCCGCCCGCTAAACCAACGGGCATGAGTAATGATACATCCGACAACGATATTGATCCGCAAATGCCCGAAGTCGCAGAACCGCTGCGCCGTGCGCTGGGTGATCGCTATCTAACATACGCCCTTTCGACGATCATGAATCGGGCCTTGCCCGATGCGCGTGATGGTTTGAAACCTGTGCACCGTCGGATTCTTTACGCGATGCGTGAACTGAAGCTGAACTCCACAGGTGGGTTCCGGAAGTCCGCGAAGATCTCTGGCGACGTGATGGGGAACTACCACCCGCATGGTGACGCGGCGATCTACGATGCGATGGCGCGTCTCGCGCAGGACTTTAACGTCCGCTACCCGCTGGTCGATGGTCAGGGTAACTTCGGCAACATCGACGGTGATAACCCTGCGGCTGCACGGTACACAGAGGCGCGGATGACCGCTGCCGCTGAGGCTTTGATGGAAGGTCTGACCGAGAACGCCGTTGATTACCGTCCGAACTATGACGGCACGCTGGAAGAACCGGTCGTGTTTCCGGCTGCTTTCCCAAACTTGTTGGCCAACGGGTCGTCAGGGATCGCTGTGGGGATGGCGACAAACATCCCACCGCATAACCTGCACGAACTGATCGACGCCTGTTTGCATCTGATCAAGACGCCAGATGCCCGCGATGAAACCTTACTAAACTACATTCCCGGACCGGACTTCCCGACTGGTGGTGTAATCGTCGAGCCAAAAGAAAACATCGCCGAAGCGTATCGGACAGGTCGCGGATCTTTCCGCCTGCGGTCGAAATGGGAAATCGAAGACTTGGGTCGCGGTCAGTGGCAGATTGTTGTGACCGAAATTCCGTATCAGGTGCAGAAATCTAAGCTGATCGAAAAACTGGCCGAGATTATCCAGATCAAAAAGGTGCCATTGCTCGCGGACGTCCGCGACGAATCTGCTGACGACATTCGCGTGGTGCTGGAACCGCGGGCAAAGACCGTTGATCCAGAGGTTCTGATGGGGATGCTGTTCCGCAATTCCGATCTGGAAACGCGGTTTAGCCTGAACATGAACGTGTTGATCGACGGTCTGGTGCCGAAGGTCTGTTCGATTAAAGAAGTGCTGCGCGCCTTCCTTGATCACCGCAAAGAGGTGCTGATCCGCCGTACGCAACACCGCGTCGAAAAGATCGATCACCGATTGGAAGTCTTGGACGGCTTCATTATCGCGTTCCTGCATCTGGACCGCGTCATCGACATTATCCGCTACGACGACAGCCCAAAGCCTGCTTTGATCACCGAAGACTGGGCGCTGGACCATGTCCGTGCCACGTCTGACAAAGACTATGTGTCGCCGATTGGGGTGATCACGGACCCCGAAATCGCGCTGACCGAAGTACAGGCCGAAGCGATCCTCAACATGCGCCTGCGGTCCTTGCGCCGCTTGGAAGAACTGGAACTGATCGCTGAACGCGACGCTCTGCGTGCAGAACGCGCTGGGCTGATCGAATTGCTTGGGTCTGTTGATCTACAATGGAGCACAATCGCGGACCAACTGCGCGAAACACGAAAACAATTCGGGCGCACTAGCCCGGGTGGCGCACGCCGTACGCAATTCGCCGAAGCTGCCGAAATTGTCGAAGTCCCCCTTGAAGCGATGATCGAGAAAGAACCGATCACTGTTGTCTGTTCCAAAATGGGATGGGTGCGGGCGATGACAGGTCATATCGACCTGACACGTGAGCTGAAATTCAAAGACGGTGACGAGGCGCGGTTCATCTTCCACGCGGAAACCACAGACCGTCTGCTGGTCTTTGGCGCGAACGGGCGATTCTACACCGTGTCTGCCGCGAACCTACCCGGTGGTCGTGGCATGGGCGAACCGCTGCGCCTGATGATCGACCTCCCCAACGACGTCGAAATCATCGACATCCTGATCCATAAGCCAGGGATGCGGCTTTTTGTGGCGTCGACCGAAGGCAACGGTTTCGTCGTGCCCGAAGACGACGTTCTGGCGCAAACACGAACCGGGAAACAGGTGCTCAACGTGGCCTCTGCGAAGGCGTTGATTTGTAAGCGCGTGAACGGTGATACGGTTGCTGTCGTTGGTGAGAACCGCAAGGTGCTTGTGTTCTCTCTTGATGAGTTGCCTGAAATGGGTCGCGGTAAGGGTGTTCGTTTGCAGAAATACAAGGATGGCGGTCTATCCGATGCGACGACATTCCAACGTGCGGATGGTCTGACATGGCTTGATCCTGCGGGTCGTACGCGGACGGAAACCGAACTTGATGAATGGACAGGCAAACGCGCAAGCGCTGGCCGCATGGCCCCGCGTGGTTTCCCGCGCGACAACAAATTCACCTAAGTTCGCCGGTGTCATAAAACTGAAATGCTAACGTCACAAATCTGAAAATTACCGCTCCTAGGGTCGCCCCAAATTTAGCCACCACTTGGGGAGCCACGGTGATGAAAGATAATACAACATACGACCTGTCATGGGACGAATGGGACGAACTGCAACGGCCCGCTGCTGCAACAACTGAATTCGATGCCGTCGTTGAAAAAGCAATTTCACGCCGCGGTTTCCTAAGCGGTATCGTAGCGTTCGGGTCCGGTGCGGCAGTGATGGGCGCGGGCACAATGCTGTCCACCACATCCGTTGAAGCACAGGCGGCCAGCCGTTTTGGTTTCACGCCGATCCCGATCCAAACGGACAACACAGTGCATGTGCCGGATGGCTATTCATGGGCGCCTGTTGCGAAATGGGGCGAACCGCTTTTCTCTGATGCAGAAGAGCTAAGCCAAGATTTTGGCGTTGGTGTTGCCAGTTCTGATCGTGTGTTTGGCGAAAACACAGACGGCATGGAAGCCTTTGTAGTTGATGGCCGTCAGGTTCTGGTCGTGAACCATGAGTATGTGAACACAAAGATCAACTTGCCGCAAAACGCTGACGGTGCGGTTTTGAGCGCCGATGACGTGCTGACACTGCAAAACATGCAGGGTGTCACAGTTATGGAAGTTGCCGAAGGCGACGACGGTTGGGGCATTGTCGTAGACAGCGATTTGAACCGCCGCATCACGCAAAACACGCCGATGACCATCGCGGGTCCGGCTGCTGGCCATGACCTGATGAAGACAGAGGCGGATCCATTGGGTCGCGTCGTTTTGGGCACGATGAACAACTGCGGTGCAGGTAAAACGCCTTGGGGCACTTATCTGACCTGTGAAGAGAACTTCAACGGTTACTTCGGTTCCACCGACGAAGGTTTTGAAGCACCAGAAGACTACGCGCGATATGGAATCGGTGCTGAGGGTCGTTATTCATATGAGAAATACGATGCGCGTTTCGATACGTCTAAGAACCCGAACGAACCGCACCGCTTTGGTTATATCGTTGAAATCGATCCATCGGACCCAACATCCACACCGATCAAACACACTGCCCTTGGCCGTTTCAAACACGAAAATGCGGCTGCTGTAATTGCACCAGATGGCCGTGTTGTTGTCTATATGGGCGACGATGAGCGCGGCGAATTTATGTACAAATACGTGTCCAATGGCGTTTATACACCGGGTGGTCCGACGTCAGAATTGCTCGATGACGGTGTGCTTTATGCCGCCAAATTCGACACCAACATGACCGGTGAGTGGATTGCGTTGACACCAGAAGCGACTGGTATGGACGCTGCTGAAATCGCGATCTTCACCCGGAAAGCGGCCTCTGCAGTGGGTGCGACCACGATGGACCGCCCTGAATGGGTCGCCGTGAACCCTGTGGCTGTCGAAGGCTACTGCGCGCTGACCAACAACTCGCGCCGTGGTCCTGAGTTCACAAACGCAGGCGGCGATCCTGCCTTTGCGGTCGAAAACTCACCAAACCCGCGTGATGCAAACCGTTACGGTCAGATCGTGCGCTGGCGCCCTGAAAACGACGATCACGCCGCCATTGATTTCACATGGGATCTCTATGTGATGGCGGGCAACCCGACTGTGCATGACGACCTGAACGCCGGGTCTGACAACATCAACGAAGGCAACCTGTTTAACTCGCCTGACGGGATGATGTTCGACAGCACAGGTCTGCTGTGGATCCAGACTGATGGTGACGACAGCAACGAAGAAGGTTTTGCCGGAATGGGTAACAACCAAATGCTGGCAGGTGATCCTGTGACGGGTCAGATCGAACGCTTCATGACCGGTCCAAACGGGTCCGAAGTCACGGGCCTGACATGGTCTGCCGACAAACGCACGATGTTCGTGGGCATCCAACACCCTGACGCGCCTTTCCCGGACGGTGAAGGTATGCTGGCACGTTCTTCTATCATCGCGATCAAACGCGACGATAACGCTCTTGTTGGTTAATGAGTGATTGGGCGGGTCCGTAACGGCCCGCCCACTTCTTATCTGTGTTGGTCGATCAGGATGGCGTTGTCGTCTGGGTCCATCACCATGATATGCGCAGGACCACTGGTGTCCGGATCGCATGTTGCTTCTAACTTGATCCCCGCATCTTGCAGGCGTTTTTGAATGGCGCGGACGTCCTCGAACGGATCGACGTTCTGGGCGTTGTTGTCCCAGCCGGGGTTAAACGTCAGCGTATTTGCAGGGATATGCCCCTGAAACAGCCCAAGTAAAGTCTCGCCATTTTTAAGAATTGCGTAGTTATGTTCGCTATTGTCGTGAAACGTCTCGAACCCGAGCGTTTTGTAAAACGCAATTGATGCGGCAAGGTCTTTGACGTTGAGGCTCGTTGAAAATGCACCAAGTGACATGGTGGTCCTCCTTTATGTGAATGTCCTGACCCTAACGGGTGTTGCGGGCTTTACAAAATGCCGTCGCGCTTGGCCTGCAAAAACGCGCGCTCGGCTGCCTGTTCGGTCAGCGCTATAGCAGCATCATATGCGGGCAGGGCGTCGGGATGCCCCGACCTGTGCAGCAGGTCCGCCCACGCCGTCAGAAACGGTTGGTACCGCTGCATGTCGGGATCTTCGGTAACCGACGACAGCATCTCTAGCGCCGCATCGATCGACGTCGCATATGAAACAGCCATAGCCTGATTGATCCGCACAACGGGGGACGGCTGGATACGGTACAGCAAAGCATAAAGCGCCGCGATCTGAGGCCAGTCAGTGTCATCCCACGCGGGCGATTGCGCGTGCAGCGCGGAAATAGCGGCTTGCAGTTGGTACGGCCCGACACGTCCCTTGGGCAGCGTTGCCTGCAAGATTGCATCGCCTTCGCTGATCTTGGCGCGATCCCAGCGGTTGCGGTTTTGCTTTTCCAGCGGGATCATTTCGCCCGCGTCGGATTTTCGCGCAATCCGCCGTGCATCGTGCAACAGCATCAGCGCCAACAAACCAGCGACCTCGGTATCATCCGGCATCAGGGTGCGGATGATCCGCGCCAGCCTGATCGCTTCGTCACTCAACCCCCATTTGCCCGCATTGGCGCCCGTGTATCCCGCGTTGAATATCAAATAGAGAACAGACATCACGGCAGCTGTCCGCGCGGGCAGCATATCAGCGGATGGAATTTCATAAGGAATTCCAGCAGCGGCAATCTTACGTTTCGCGCGGACAAGGCGCTGGGCCATCGCGTCGGATTGATCCAGAAAAGCACGTGCAATTTCGTCGGTCGTTAAGCCACCCAAGGTACGCAGGGTCAACGCCACTTGGGTCTTTTCCTCAAGCGCGGGGTGGCAGCAGGTAAAGATCATCTCAAGACGTTTGTCAGGGATCACGCTGTCGTCGCTTTCATCAGGTGTGTTTTCAAGGTCCGCCAGATACGACAGTTCGGGCACTTTGGCTTGAAAACGGGCGGTGCGGCGCAGGCGGTCAATGGCCCGCCTGCGGGCCGTTGTGATCAGCCACGCGGCGGGTGCGCGCGGCAACCCGTCTCGGGCCCAGACCTCTATCGCCTTGGTAACGGCATCTTGCAGGCAATCCTCTGCAAGCTGCATGTCACCCAGCGATTTGGTTAAAGCAGCGAGGATGCGACCCCATTCTTCACGCGCACAGCGGTCGATGGCTTGGCGCAACGAATGGGGTGGCAACATTTTGGGTTATTCCCAGACCATCACTGGGCGAATCTCGATCCGGCCATAGGTGGACGTCGGGATTTTCGCGGCCTGCGCGATGGCGTCGTCAAGATCATCGCATTCCAACAGGTAATACCCGCCAAGCTGCTCTTTCGTCTCGGCAAATGGCCCGTCGGTCGTGATTGTTTTCCCATCACGGACGGTCACTGTTGTAGCAGTGGCAATCGGCTGCAACGCGTCGGCATGAACCATCTTTTTGCTGTTAGCCATTTCGTTCGTGAAATCGGTGTAGCCCTGCATAAAAGGGCCAAATTCGTCAGAACCGGGTTGTGGGCCAGTGCCCTCGGCGGAATAGATCAAACACATATATTGCATGGGGTCATCCTTCATTCTCTACACAGGCTTCATTGCCTTTGTACCATCCAGACGCCCAAGAAATGGCGAAATCGACACCTGCGACAAAATTTTTTTGCGAAGACGTTCCGGCAGTCAACCTGACGCTTGATTTCCGGCGCGATTCCCAATAGATCGCGTGCGAAGTTGAACCGGGCCAAATTGGCCCCTCGAATTTAAGGGCTTTGGCATATGGCTAAGGAAAAGTTTGAACGCACGAAACCGCACGTCAACATCGGTACAATCGGCCACGTTGACCACGGTAAAACGACGCTGACAGCGGCGATTACAAAGTACTTTGGCGACTTCCAAGACTACGACCAGATCGACGGCGCGCCAGAAGAAAAAGCACGTGGTATCACGATCTCTACAGCGCACGTGGAATACGAGACTGAAACACGTCACTACGCGCACGTTGACTGCCCAGGTCACGCCGACTACGTGAAAAACATGATCACTGGTGCGGCCCAAATGGACGGCGCGATCTTGGTTGTGAACGCAGCAGACGGCCCAATGCCACAGACACGCGAGCACATCCTGCTCGGCCGTCAGGTTGGCATCCCGTACATGGTTGTTTACATGAACAAAGTTGATCAGGTTGACGACGAAGAGTTGCTCGAACTGGTTGAAATGGAAATCCGTGAGTTGCTGTCTTCTTACGAATACCCAGGCGACGACATTCCAGTGGTTCCAGGCTCTGCTCTGGCAGCTATGGAAGAGCGTGACGACAACATCGGTAAAGACTCAATCGTTGCTCTGATGGCAGCTGTTGACGACTACATCCCGACACCTGCACGTGCGGTTGACATGCCGTTCCTGCTGCCAGTTGAGGACGTGTTCTCAATCTCTGGTCGTGGTACAGTTGTCACTGGCCGTGTTGAGCGTGGCGTTGTGAACGTTGGCGACGAACTGTCCATCGTTGGTATCCGTGAAACACAGAAAACAACATGTACTGGCGTTGAAATGTTCCGCAAGCTGCTTGATCGCGGTGAAGCAGGCGACAACGTTGGCGTTCTGCTGCGCGGCATCGACCGTGACGGCGTTGAGCGTGGTCAGGTTCTGTGTAAGCCAGGTTCCGTGAACCCGCACACAAAGTTCGAAGCAGAAGCCTATATTCTGACAAAAGAAGAAGGCGGTCGTCACACACCATTCTTCGCGAACTACCGTCCACAGTTCTACTTCCGTACAACTGACGTGACAGGCACTGTTGTTCTTCCAGAAGGCACAGAAATGGTCATGCCGGGCGACAACCTGAAGTTCAACGTTGAACTGATCGCCCCAATCGCCATGGAAGACGGTCTGCGCTTCGCGATCCGCGAAGGTGGCCGTACTGTTGGCGCGGGCGTTGTGTCCAAAATCGTTGAGTAATCAATGACACCTCGCAAGAGGTAACAAGTTTAGAAAAGGCCGCGCCAGAAATGACGCGGCCTTTTTGTTTGCCTATCGACATGCTAGCCCGTTCTCACGTGTAAACCTTGTTGTGAGATAAAGATGACAAAGACCCTTCCCATTGTATTTCTTGTTCTTTTAACCTCTGCTTGTTCCGGTGGCAGCGACCCTGATCGCCTGACGTCGGACCGTGAAGGCAACGTTGTTAGCGGCGTTGCAGGGGCCAATTGGGCCGACAATGAACTGAACGTTGTTTGCAACACACCAGAAGAGACATTGACCAATGTCACAGTGCGCCGCGACGCAAGCGGCACCGGCACATATTCCGGCGTTTGCGTACCCGCGTTGTAATCAATTTTGGGCCGTGCCGCCTGGCGCGGCCCTAGCTATCCCCATCGGCGGAATTCGCCACTACCTGTAGACGGGTGTGTGTTGCGCAGGTGCAGCCCGTCACATATGATTTCGATATGCGCCACCTTATCTTGCCCGCCCTGATCGCCGCGACTGTTCCGTCCACAATGGCGCAGGCCCATCCGCATATTTTTGTGTCGACAGAGGTGACGGTCATCTTTGAAAATGGCGTGCCTGCCGCCGTCGATCTCGCATGGATTTACGACGATTACTTCTCGCTATTGATCACATCCGACCTTGGTCTGGATCTGGACGGGGACATGCAGCTGACGGCTGAAGAAGAACAAATTCTGGCGGCGTCTGTCACCGAATGGCCCGTGGATTTCCAAGGTGATCTGGAGGTTAGTCAAGGCGGTGACATCATCCAGCTTGCGCCGCGCACGAACCACACCATGGTATTCGAGGACGGGATCGTGCGTGAAATGCATCGCAGGCCGATCCCTGCTTTGAACGATCCCACGGCACCGATCACAATCCGCGTCTATGATCCGTTCTACTATGTCGCCTACGACCTTGTCGGGGCCGTGCAGATCAAAGGGCGAGACGATTGCGAAACGTTGATTACCCCCGCCAATCTTGATGCGGCTTACACGTTGGTTGAAGAATTGCTTTATGGCCGCCCCGCTGCTGATGTCGGTGCAGACGAACAATTCCCCGAAGTCGGCGTCGCCTTTGCTGACACCATAGAGGTTACATGCGCACCATTGGGTTAATCTGCCTTATCGGGCTGATCGCGGTGATCATCGGCTTGTGGGGATATGGCGGCGCGGACGCGGTCAGCCGCTGGGCGACAGCAACGCAGCGCGATGTTCAAAACGCAATGGCGCGCAGTTTGCGTGCCTTGCAAGCCGGAGAAGCAGGCGCTTTGCTTGGCCTCTGGGGGCTTTGCCTGACCTACGGTTTCGTGCATGCCGCCGGACCCGGTCACGGCAAACTCGTCATCGGCGGTTACGGCATCGGGGCGCGTGTCGCTGCGGCGCGTCTTGTCGGGTTGGCTGTTCTGTCGTCACTGGCCCAAGCGCTCACGGCTGTCATTTTGGTCTATAGCGCGATTTGGGTGCTTGGCTGGGGGCGGACGCAGATGACCGACGCGGCCGACAAGTTTTTTGCACCTCTTAGTTACGCGCTGATTATTGGTGTCGGTCTCTGGCTGTTTGTGCGGGGCATTCGGCATTTTCTGCAAACGCGTCAGACCACCAAAGACCACCATCATCACGACCACGATCATGACCATGACCACGACGGCGTGTGCAGCAGTTGCGGCCACGCGCACGGCCCGACGCCTGATCAGGCGGCCAATGTTCGGTCTGTAAAAGATGCCGTTGCCGTCATTGCGGCGATTGCGATCAGACCCTGCACAGGTGCTGTTTTTCTGTTGATTCTGACGAATGCACTGGGTGTGGCTTGGGCAGGAATCGCGGGCGCCTTTGTGATGGGGGTCGGTACGGCAGCATTTACTGGCGCGGTTGCGCTTGCATCTGTTGGATTGCGGGAAAGTACGCTGGCGCAAGTCGCTGGTGGTACCGCGACAGCGCGTGTGCTGGCCATCGTCGAAATTTTGGCAGGGGCGATTATCGCGATCCTCGCCACCCAGCTTTTGCAGCGCGTCCTATAAACGCAAAAGACCGCCGCAGGGAGGATGCGACGGCCTTTCGGTGCCTTGGGAAGGCAGGGAGGAATCGGGCCGGTGTTACGCGGCTTTTGCGTTCACCTCACCAGTGGCGATATCGGTCATCGTCCGGTCGCCGTTGTATGTGTTGTCCAAACATTCCTGCAGGATCGCGGCCTCGCCGTCTTCACCAATGCGGTTCGCAAAGGCGACCAAACAGCCGTAGCCAGCCAACGCGTAATGCACCATCCGCTGGTACTGCGTGATGATCATTGCATCACGCACGTCGTCGTCACCAAAATCAGCCTCAAGAACATGGGCCTTCGCTTCTTTGACGAGACCTTCCATGCCTTTGCAATGTTCGCCTGTTGGCTTGATGTCGTGCTTGGCGCAAATCTCGGCTACTTTTTCGATACCGTCGCTGACACCGTTCGCACCAGCGATCAGAGCCTCGGACAGATGTTTGTTCTTCGCGGCACGGCCAAGTTCGGTAATAATCTCCAACGACTGCGTATTCGCGCTCCAGATGTCCTGAAGTTGGTCGTGGTACACGTCATGTAGGGTATTCATTGACATGATATTTCCTTTCCGTTGCGTTTCGATTGTCTGCACAACATGATGGGATCAAATTCGTTCCGCTAAACTTTGAGACTTTTCAAATGATGGGCGGATCGACGGACAAGAAAGCACGCAATGCCCCGCCCATTTCCAGCGCCTGATACGCTTCATCCGGTTATTTTGCCTGACGGGACGCCGCATGCCGGAACGGTCTTTCTCGCGCCTGCTGTAAGGGGTCATACGAAGTTCATCGTGGGCGATTACACATATGCCAGTGCGCATGTACCGCCGGATGATTGGGCGTTTCACCTCGCGCCATACCTCTATGACTTTTCGCCAGAGACGCTGCAGATCGGCAAATTCTGCCAGATCGCGGATGGCGTGACCTTTGTGACATCGTCGGCGAACCACCGGTATGACGGGTTTTCCAGTTTTCCGTTCATGATCTTTGGCGGTGGACCGGCGTCGATGCCGGAACCGGGACCAGACACAGTGATCGGGAATGACGTCTGGATCGGGCAGGGGGCGACGATTCTACCAGGGGCGACGATCGGCAATGGCGTGATCATTGGGGCGCAATCGGTCGTGCGGGGCCATGTCCCGGATTACGCCATCGTCGCAGGGAACCCCGCGACCGTGGTACGGCGGCGGTTTGACGATGCGACCATCGCAGAGCTTCTCGATATCGCGTGGTGGGATTGGCCCATTGAAAAAGTGCAAGACAATGAAGCGGCCATCGTCGGTGCGGATCTAGCCGCGCTGCGTGACGCCTGACATCTGATCTGCCGTTGCGGTCACGCGGTTCAACTCTGCCGTCATGACAGCGCGGCCCGCTTCAATTTCAGCATCGCTGGCCTTACGCGGAATCGCGACATCAAGCCGATCAAATACAATCGCGCCCCGCGTAAACGGCAATGGCACCATCATACTGTCCCACGTTTTCAGGATACGATGACGTTTCGTCGAAAAGGCGTAGCCGTAAATCGGGCGCTGCATGATACGCGCCCATTCCAGCGGGGCATCTTTCACGGCGAACCCCGGACCGGTTGGTCCGTCGGCTGTAATTCCGATGCTTACGCCTTCCTTTGCCCGTTTCATCACAATACGGGATTGCGCCACGTTAGACCGTTTCGCGGACATCTCTATCGGCTGAAGACCGAAATAGGCCTGCAAAGCACCCGCTGCCCGTCCAATCGGGGCGGTATCATGCAAGCAAGACAGCGATCCCGCGGTGCGCGGCCAATGTGGCGCGATCATCATCAATCGGCCGTGCCAAAGTGCGCAAAGAACCGGACCCTGTTCCAGATCGCGTCTCAGCGCATCCAGCCCCGATGTTTCCCATTTGGACGTCAGAATACACAGCCGCAAATACCATCCCACCAGCGTCGCGATAAAGCGGGCAAGAAAGGCGGAATTTTCCAAGCGGCGGCGAAACGGGGACATCTGAAGGCTCTGTCTGGATCGGTTTTTCTTTGATGCGCTTTTTTCTTGGACAATGACAAGGCGGGGCTTGAAAAAGAATTGGCATGGGGGTAGATCGACAGTCGGTCAGCGTAGGGGTGTAGCTCAGTTGGTAGAGCGCCGGTCTCCAAAACCGTAGGTCCACAGTTCGAGTCTGTGTACCCCTGCCAGACCTCTGATCCTTCCCGTGTGACAGAGGGGCCGCCAATCTCATGACATCGCAGGCTTTACCCAGCGCAATTGTGTTGCACCTTGGGGCGCATAAAACCGCAAGCACCCATTTGCAGCATGCAATCATGGCGGCTTTGCCGATTGAAGGCGTGGCATTTGCGGGGCCACAGACATTGCGCCAACCGGGGGCCAGTCTGCCGGAACGGTTTGGGTTTCCTTTCGATCCGGATAGCGCAGATGTATCGGCGTTGTCGCCGCACGATGCGCTCGCGGAATTGGCGGACGGGGCCGATAGGCTTGTGTTGTCCGAAGAAACCTTTGCCGGAAAACTCCAGCGGGGCTGGGGACGAATCCCGACCCCCCTCTATTTCACGGCCCCAGACCGGGTCAGCCAGTTTGCCCGTATCATCGCAGAAGCAGGCGGTCCGGCCATTGATCTGTGTCTGGGCATCAGAAACCCCACCGATTACTTGGGGTCCGCCTATAGTCAAATTCTGAACGGCAACCGCGTTGTAGAACCGGAAAAGTATCGCGAAAAGAACCCGTACACCGTGGTCGATTGGGCCGATTACATTGGTCGGCTACGAGCGATTTCAGGTGTAGGCGCGCTGACAGTTTGGCGGCAAGAAGATTACGCCGACCTGTTCCCGCAGGTTTGCGAGGCAATGGTCGGCACGCGTGATGTTGTGCCCCCGTCCGAACGGATCCATCCGCGGTTGTCCGAACAGGCTGTCGATGCGATTCTGTTGGCGAAACGGTTCACAGGTCCGGATTTCAAACGGATCGCCGCCGATGCCCTGCCCATCACGGCCGATAACCCGCCCTACGATCTATACGATGCGACGACACATGCAGCGTCGCGGTCCTTTTATGCCGATCAATGTGCAACGATTGCGGCCATGGCGGATGTGACGTTTTTGCAGGCCTGACGCGCAAACTGCGGACCTGCATCCTACCGCTTGAAAACCCAGTAAAGACTGCGTATGTGACGATCTACAGATGTAAAGGACCGCGACCAATGGCTAACCCAGTCAGATTTATTAACGAAACCCGCGCAGAAGTTGCAAAGGTTGTCTGGCCGACCCGTCGGGAAGTTGTGATGACCACAATCATGGTCTTCATCATGGCCACATTGACCGCGATCTTCTTTTTCCTCGTCGATCTTCTGATCCGTACAGGTCTGCAGGGCGTGCTGAACTACTTCGGCGGCTAAACCACTTTATCTAATTTTGTGTTCATCAACGCTCGCCGGAAGCATCCGACGCCGCGATTTGGTGCCGTTTTCGCGGTGGGCGAACCACAGCGACTGGTGCGGAAATCTGCCCTCACCCCCTTGAAAACATTGGTTCAGAACGGTACGACGCCTCAACTTTCGGGGAAGGCGTGCGGCGAATCAAGTTGCGCGCCGCTTTTTATTGCCCCGCGCAGATGATATAACCGTCTGTGATAATTGGAACTTTGCGGCGCAGTCCGCAATCGGCAAAGGTGCTCTTTGATATGGCCAAACGTTGGTATTCTGTAAGCGTCCTCTCGAACTTTGAGAAAAAGATCGCAGAGACCATTCGCCAAAAAGCGGAAGAGCAGGGTCTGGATGATCAGATCGAAGAAGTGCTGGTCCCGACCGAAGAAGTGATCGAAGTCCGCCGCAATAAAAAAGTGACAGCCGAACGTCGCTTTATGCCGGGTTACGTTCTGGTCCGCATGGACATGTCGGACGAAGGTTACCACCTGATCAACTCTATCAACCGCGTCACAGGTTTCTTGGGCCCGCAAGGTCGCCCAATGCCGATGCGCGATGCAGAGGTCAAAGCGATCCTCGGTCGTGTTGAAGAAGGTCAGGAAGCGCCACGTACGCTCATCAGCTTTGAAATTGGTGAGAAGGTTAAAGTGTCCGACGGTCCGTTCGAAGATTTCGACGGCATGGTGGAAGAAGTGGACGAAGAGAACCAGCGCCTGAAGGTGACTGTGTCTATCTTTGGTCGCGCGACCCCAGTCGAACTGGAGTACACGCAGGTTGTGAAGCAGGGTTAATCCCTGCGACCGCCTGATCCGTTAGGTCAGTGTAAGAACAATGCTATCTCCGACGCTCAGCGTGTAGTCGGGGATAGACAGGTATTCATCTTCGGATGCGCCAGACACCCCAAACCCCGATACATTGTAAACCGAACTGTGGCGGCTGCCGCGATCTGTGCAGGCAAATGGCGCCTCTGGATTGCCAGTGATTCCGATGGCTTTGCCTTTGTGGGTGCACAATAGGTTCACAACGAAATACGCAGGGTCCTGAATTGTGCCGTCACGATCGTCGGCGGCCGCAATCTGATCCTCGGTGCGGCGATGAACGGCGATGTACTGGATCATGCCGGTTGCCGTATACTTTTCATCCGTCGTGGGGCGGGCGATCACGGCAACTTCGCCGGGTTCCAATGCGCTAATCTCAATCTCGCTGGTGCCCGCGCCGACACTGATGGTCTGGCTTTGCCCAATCGGGGTGTCGTCTGGGATGTCAGCCCAGTCATCCAGTTCAAGTGTCGTCGTTTGCGCATTCAAGATCGCCGGACACAGTAAAACGGTGCTGCTGGTCAATGTTGCGATCACATGGCGTCGAGTCAGCTGGTGCATAGGGAAATCCTTATCTGGCTTTAAGTGACATATCAGTGAGGGTGGAATCGCGGTTCCAGAAATGGTGCTTCAGCGCCGCGGCGATATGACCGCCGACCAAAACAAGAAGCACCCATTTCAAGAGGTAATGAATTTCAAGCAGCCATTCACCGGTGTCGGACCTTGCAAAACTCAGGCTGGCAGGGGCGATCAGCGCATTATCCAGCTCGGCAGACGCGCCGATGTAGCCGGTTACGACGAAAGCAATCAGGGTAAGATATAGGGCGATGTGCATGGCGCTCGCTGCCAGCGTTACGATGCTGCGATGCGGGTTCGGCGCGGGACGCTTTGCGAGCTGACTGATGATCCGCACAACCAGCAGAACAATCAAAACTTGACCCGTCAGTTGATGGATCAACATCGCGCCGTCGTCGGCTAGCTCCAACCGGTAAGCCATGCCTGTCGCGGCCATAATCAAGATGAGCAAAACAGATGCCCAATGGTATCTGATTTGTGCTTTGGTGTATCTCATCTGAACGTCCTTGATCGGGGGCATCGTTACACTGCTTACGGTATTTAACGCAGCGGACGCGCAAATTGGTCGGATGGTGTGTAAATTCTCGGATCACCTTGCCGTGAACGGGAATGGGGAAGGCAGACGAATTACCTCTTGCATAACGCTTAGGCGCGATCTAAACGCACGACCTGTTGCCTCTACATGGGGTGGCATCGCTGTGGGAGGTCTTGGCGCGCGCGCGTGACCAGCCGAACCACACAACGTAAAGCCGGATGATCGCGATTGTCGGGCGTTGGAAAAGGAGAGGCCACATGGCCAAGAAAGTAGTAGGGACACTTAAGCTGCAAGTCCCAGCGGGCGCAGCAAACCCATCCCCACCCGTAGGCCCAGCATTGGGTCAACGCGGCATCAACATCATGGAATTCTGTAAAGCGTTTAACGCGAAAACACAGGAAATGGAAAACGGCGCGCCGTGCCCAACCGTGATCACATATTACGCGGACAAATCCTTCTCGATGGAAATCAAGACGCCACCTGCGTCCTACTACATCAAGAAAGCTGCGAAACTGAAGTCCGGCTCAACAGCGCCAGGCCGTACAGTAGCAGGTTCCATCACAGGTAAGCAGGTTCGTGAGATCGCTGAAGCCAAGATGAAAGATTTGAACGCGACTTCCATCGAAGGCGCAATGCTGATCATCGCGGGTTCTGCTCGCTCTATGGGCATCGAGGTGAAGTAATGGCTAAATTTGGTAAGCGTACAACTGCAGCTCGCGCAGCCTTCGAAGGCAAAGCAGACGTCACCGTTTCCGAAGCAGTTGCTTTGATGAAGGACAACGCAAAAGCGAAGTTCGACGAAACAATCGAAATCTCTCTCCAGTTGGGCGTTGACCCACGTCACGCAGACCAAATGGTTCGCGGGACAGTGGCGCTGCCAAACGGTACAGGCAAAACAGTACGCGTTGCTGTGTTTGCACGTGGCGAAAAAGCTGAAGAAGCAAAGGCAGCTGGCGCAGACATCGTTGGTGCAGAAGACCTGATGGAAACCGTTCAGGGCGGCACAATCGAATTTGATCGCTGCATCGCGACACCTGACATGATGGGTGTTGTTGGTCGTCTGGGTAAAGTTTTGGGTCCACGTAACCTGATGCCAAACCCACGCGTTGGTACTGTGACTATGGACGTTAAAGCGGCTGTTGAAGCTGCTAAAGGCGGCGAAGTTCAGTTCAAAGCGGAAAAAGCTGGCGTTGTTCACGCTGGTATCGGCAAAGCATCCTTCACCAACGAACAGCTGGAACAGAACGTTCTGGCATTTGTTGATGCGGTTCAAAAAGCACGCCCAACTGGCGCAAAAGGCACATATATGAAGAAGATCGCTGTATCTTCGACAATGGGCCCAGGCGTTACATTGTCCATCGCAAACGCGACTGGCAACTAAGACTTAACACTTCTTATCGAAGTGACACGCGGCAGGCCTTCGGGCCTGCCGTTTGCGTTTGTGGGGCATTGTTTTTGCAATGGAAACAATGGAGTACCGGCCGCAAATGTGGCGGAAGTATGGCGATTTCCGCTTGTAGGTCTCACCTCATGATTGTTAACGTCGCCCCAATTATTAAGACCAGCCAATAGATTTGTTGGCTTTAATTATTTCTCTTGGGGGAGAGCGACTATGCTGACAGGTGATTTTAACGGCGATGGCATTCAGGACATCATTGCAATTGACGAAAGCTTCAACGGTAACGAAGCACTGCAAAAAGAATATGCGCAGTTCTTTTTCGGCCGGGATCAATATTACGAACGCATTGAATTTGATGCAGTGCGCGTAGAATTTGGCGATGGATCCGAAGATCAAGTTGCGGTTCCTTTGGCCGACTGGGATTTTGTGACAGAGCTGGCTGATATTGGGTACAGTCAGCGTTGGGATGGCACAGCGTTCGGTCAATACTCTGTCAAGGGTGGGCCCGAATATCTTTACGAACATCTTTATGCTGAATTCGAAACCGTAACCAACCCGATCGGAATTGACGGAATTGCAATCGAATATGAATTTGAGGGTGAAGTCGTCTCTGAAGTTTATGAGGACTACGGGCCCGAAGACTATTACGATTACTTCTATGTTTATAGAACGGTCTATTTTTGGTACGATGGCGATACGTGGGTTGAAGGCGACGTAAACGGGATCGCTGGGACATTCACGCCGCCAGAAGGCCATGCCGATGACGCATTCATTGGCACCATTGAAAATGATGTTTTGAATGGAAACAACGGGTCGCATGAATTCTACGGTCTCGCTGGAGACGATGTTATTGATGCGCGTCGTGGCGATGATACCGTTTTTGGCGGTATAGGAGATGATATCATCAATGGCGGCAAGGGCGATGATGTTTTGCACGGTGATGCCGGTGATGATACCTTCCTGATCTCTGATGGGAATAACGCGTTCTATGGTGGTCGAGGGACTGATACGCTCGATCTGTCGGCCTTCAATCCACAACGCGGACTCAAGGTTTCGCTTAACTCCGGTCAGGTCGAAGACATTTACGGCAAGAATGCGGAGTTCTTTGAAATGACCGTGGGCGGTATCGAAAATGTTATCGGAAGTCGTGGCGATGATCGCATTCAAGGCAAAGACGGTGTGTCGCATGTTTTGGACGGGCACAGCGGTGATGACCGTCTCTTTGGCGCGGATCAGGTCGATCGGCTGATTGATGGCAGCGGCGTCGACGCCATGCGCGGTATGGGTGGCGCTGATACCTTCGTTTTCGTAGCCGATGCTCAGCGCGATACGATCCATGACTTCGAAATTGGCGTTGACCAGATCGACATCACGGAGTGGGGCGTCAGCGATGGCGCGGATCTGATCTTTGATGCGCACACCAAAAAGTCGGGCCGCGTGACCGTTAGCTTCGAAGACGAAACGTTGCTGATAAAAACCCAAGACCTTGCTGCTGACATCAGCGTGGATGATTTCATCTTTTGATCCAATCAATCGAAACGGCCCCATAGTGGTTGTGGGCCGTTTCGTGTCGCATGTTTCAGTATATCGTGGCCGCTACGTCGCTGGTCAGAACGATTTGAATAAGGGTTTTTGATGAAACGTATTCTACTTATGGCGATTGGCATTGCCGCCGTGATCGGTGTCTTGCTTTACGTCGTGCTATCAAAGGTCAGCGCAGGTGCGCGCGAAACGGTCCGCGAATTCACCATTGCGGTGTCGACAGAGGCCTACGATGACGCACTAGCATTGATGCACCCCGAATTTGCCAAAGAAGTCCCCGTTGAGCGGCTGCAAGACATGTTTGGCCAAGCCAAACCCTATATCACGGTCAAGATCACCAGTTTTCAGATTAATAACAGCCGCGCCGCCCTGAGCGGCACCGCAGAAACTGAAGACGGATGTGTCAGCGCGTTGGATTTCAATTTGCTGAGTGAGCAGGTCGTCGGGTTTTCGATTACGCCGCTGTGTGAAGTCGACTAGCGACACACGCCGCAACGCGCGCGCAAGGTTTGGATTTCTGCCAAGCCGCCCTTGGCAAATCCGTCATCTGCCCTTAAAGCATCACCAAGGTCTGAACGGTTGATTCGTGCGGACCTGTATTCGTCCGAGACGGTGGGTTGGCTGCAAAGTCATTAATTCCTGCCTGAGACGGGATAGACCAGAATTTGCGAGGCTCTCCTCGTTTGCTCTTGGCTCACCCCCGTACATATGGACTACGAAAGTCGCGTGCTGTCGCACGGGGCAAAATTGAGCCGGAGGGGAGACCCTCCAAACTTGGAGTGAAACTGTGGATAGAGCACAAAAAGAACAGCTGGTCGAAGAACTCGGCCAAGTCTTTGAAAGCTCTGGCGTCGTAGTGGTTGCCCACTACGAAGGCATGACAGTTGCCGAAATGCAGGACCTGCGCGCAAAAATGCGTGACGCAGAAGGGTCCGTACGCGTTGCCAAGAACAAGCTCGCCAAAATCGCCCTCGACGGTAAGCCATGCGCAAGCATCGCTGATTACCTGACAGGCATGACTGTTCTCGCCTATTCCGAAGACCCTGTCGCTGCGGCGAAGGTCATGGATGGCTACGCTAAAGAAAACGACAAGCTCGTTATCCTTGGCGGTGCTATGGGTGAGACTGCTCTGGACGTAGCTGGTGTGAAAGCCGTTGCCGCGATGCCATCCCGCGAGGAGCTTATCGCTTCTATCGTTGGTTGCATCGGTGCACCTGCAAGCAACATCGCTGGGGCCATTGGCGCGCCTGCTTCGAACATCGCAAGCATTCTCTCAACCATCGAAGAGAAAGCTGCATAAAGCAACTTGGATTGACTTAGGGGCATCTGCCCTGACGTTGGAACACACTATTTAGAAATGGAAAAGCAAATGGCTGATCTGAAGAAACTTGCTGAAGAGATCGTTGGTCTGACCCTTCTCGAAGCACAAGAACTGAAAACCATCCTCAAAGACGAGTATGGCATCGAACCAGCTGCCGGTGGCGCAGTGATGATGGCTGGCGGCGGCGACGCTGGCGGTGCAGCAGCAGAAGAGAAAACTGACTTTGACGTCGTTCTCAAGAACGCTGGCGCGTCCAAAATCAACGTCATCAAAGAAGTTCGCGGCATCACAGGTCTTGGCCTGAAAGAAGCTAAAGACCTCGTCGAAGCTGGCGGCAAAATCAAAGAAGGCGCTCCGAAAGCGGAAGCTGAAGAGATCAAAGCGAAGCTGGAAGCAGCAGGCGCAGAGGTTGAACTGGCCTAAGCCATTTTCAACTGATCGAAAGAAGCCCGGCACGCAGCAATGCGTGTCGGGTTTTTCGTTTTTGGGGGTGCGGCAGGTCGGTGAAGTCCTGAATTTTGGGAAAAGGTTCGTTTAATTTCCGTCAGCTGAAACTTGGGGGCGGCATTTTACGTGTCTTCAGTAATCCGGACGCTTCCGGTGACCTAACTCAAGGAACTTTACGATGTTTATGCGTACGACAGCACTTGCAACGATCACCATTCTTTCAGCAGGCACAGCCATTGCTGATGGCCACGCCGCTTTGTCAGGCTATGCGCTTGCTAATGACGGGATGACGCTGGTGACAATGGACAGCATCGCTGATCCGGCCGCCGCTATGACTTACGACCTGTCTGCACGTCTCGATGCGATTGCGTATCGTCCTGTGACAGGTGATCTGGTCGGGTTCTCACGCGATGGCATGGTTTTCACAATCGATAAGATGTCCGGTGCGTTGACTGATCTGGGTGCAACCTTTGCCGATGACGCGATGGTCACTGGTGCCGCCGTTGCGATGGACTTTAACAACGCGATTGATGCCGTGCGCATGGTGGGTGACGATGGTGCGAACCTTGTTTATTTCCCCGACGGTTTTGGCGACAACGATGAACGCGCCAATTCCGTGCTGCGTTTCACCGACACGGCCTACGCCGAAGGTGACGCGAATGAAGGCACAGAACCGCTGATCTATGCCAACGCCTACACAAACGCGATTGCTGGCATGACCGCCGAAAGCACGTTCCAGTACGCGCTCGACGCCCGCACAAACGCATTGGTCAGCCTCGCGAATAACGCGGGCACATTGGAAACTGTAGGCACGGTCATGGTTGACGGCGAGGTCGCTGATCTTGTGACCGCAGGTGGTTTTGACATCGTATCGCCAGAAGAGGGTGTCGATATGGGCTATGCAATCTTGCAAATGGACGGGGCTGACACGTCCGGTCTCTATGCGATCGACCTGACGACAGCCGAGGCGACGCTTTTGTCCGATCTGGGCAGCACCGGTTTCTCGGGCTTTGCTGTCGCGATGGGCATGTAAATAATACAACCGCCGCCCGGTTCGGATTGGGCCGGCCGGCGGTGCCTTGATGTGCGATTTTGTGGGTTTGATCTCGCGCACCGTGACGGGGAACTTGACGCGGGCCACGGTTTCCAACATGCTGGTGTGACAACGATGGGGGCACAAGAATGCCCTATTTGGTCTTGTGTTCTTCCCTCTCACATCATATCTGGGCGGTCTATGCGGGTTCGATTGATTCGAAGCCGCTTTTTCTGTCTTGCAATATGGAGCCTTCGATACACCCTCTGATTGATCAAATCACAGCAGGGGAAGGCAAACTATTGTGCGACGTCTGACTTGGAAAGCCCTTTTTTGTAAGGGTTTTCCAAGGCAGAGATATGGTCGAGTGCCGCGCAGTGGGTCGTGCGGCGAGAATGGACCATGTTTCACTGCTGTCTCGTATGGTTGCCCATGCTGTCGCCCAACTGCATGTGCCCCGTTGAGAATTTGAAAGGTGTCCAGACACATGGCGCAAAGTTTCCTCGGTCAGAAACGTCTCCGTAAGTATTACGGCAAAATTCGCGAAGTTCTAGAAATGCCGAACCTCATCGAGGTTCAGAAATCTTCCTATGACCTGTTCCTGCGTTCCGGCGACAGCGACACGCCGCTTGACGGCGAAGGCATCAAGGGTGTTTTCCAGTCGGTTTTCCCGATCAAGGATTTCAACGAAACTGCAGTTCTCGAGTTCGTAAAATACGAACTGGAAAAGCCAAAGTACGACGTTGAAGAATGTCAGCAGCGCGACATGACCTATTCAGCACCGCTGAAGGTGACACTGCGCCTGATCGTGTTTGATGTGGACGAAGACACAGGCGCGAAGTCTGTGAAAGACATTAAAGAACAAGACGTATTCATGGGCGACATGCCTTTGATGACGCCAAACGGCACATTCGTTGTCAACGGCACTGAGCGTGTGATCGTTTCCCAGATGCACCGTTCACCGGGCGTGTTCTTTGACCACGACAAGGGTAAAACCCATTCTTCTGGTAAGCTGTTGTTCGCATGCCGGATCATTCCTTACCGTGGTTCATGGCTCGACTTCGAATTCGACGCGAAGGACCTCGTGTTCTGCCGTATCGACCGTCGTCGTAAATTGCCTGTCACAACGCTGCTCTATGCGCTTGGTTACGACCAAGAAGGCATCATGGACGCGTACTATAACACCGTCGATTACAACCTCGACAAAAAGGGCCAGGCTTGGTCCACGAAGTTCTTCCCAGAGCGCGTGCGCGGCACCCGTCCTGCAGAAGATCTGGTCGATGCTGCAACTGGCGAAGTCATCGCAAAAGCGGGCGAAAAGGTTACTCCTCGTTCCGTGAAAAAGCTGATCGACGAAGGCAAAGTTACCGATCTGTTGGTCCCATTCAACAGCATCGTCGGCAAATTTGTAGCCCGCGACATCATCAACGAAGAAACTGGTGCGATCTACGTTGAAGCAGGTGACGAACTGACAGTTGAAGTCGATAAAGACGGCGACGTCATCGGCGGTACATTGAAAGACCTCGTCGACGCAGGGATCACATCCTTGCCGATCCTCGACATCGATAACGTCAATGTGGGCGCGTACATGCGCAACACAATGGCAGGCGATAAGAACATGAACCGCGAAACTGCGCTCATGGACATCTACCGCGTCATGCGTCCGGGTGAACCACCAACCGTTGATGCAGCATCCGCGCTGTTCGACACGTTGTTCTTCGATTCCGAACGCTATGACCTGTCAGCTGTTGGTCGTGTGAAAATGAACATGCGTCTTGATCTCGACGCAGAAGACACAATGCGCACGCTGCGCAAGGACGACATTGTTGCTTGTATCAAAGCGCTTGTTGAACTGCGTGATGGCAAAGGCGACGTGGACGACATCGACCACCTCGGCAACCGTCGTGTCCGTTCTGTCGGCGAATTGATGGAAAACCAGTACCGTGTTGGCCTGCTTCGTATGGAGCGCGCGATCAAGGAACGTATGTCTTCCGTCGAAATCGACACAGTCATGCCGCAAGACCTGATCAACGCAAAACCAGCTGCTGCAGCTGTGCGTGAATTCTTCGGCTCTTCCCAGCTGTCCCAGTTCATGGACCAAACGAACCCATTGTCGGAAGTCACGCACAAGCGTCGTCTGTCCGCGCTTGGGCCAGGTGGTTTGACACGTGAACGTGCAGGCTTTGAGGTACGTGACGTTCACGCCACGCACTACGGTCGTATGTGTCCGATTGAAACGCCGGAAGGGCCAAACATTGGTCTGATCAACTCACTCGCGACATTTGCGCGTGTGAACAAATATGGCTTCATCGAAACACCATACCGCAAGGTCATCGACGGCAAGGTCACGGACGATGTGTCCTACATGTCCGCGACCGAAGAAATGCGTCACACAGTGGCACAGGCCAACGCGGGTCTTTCTGAGGAAGGCGAGATCATCAATGAACTCGTGTCCACACGGAAAAATGGTGACTACACACTGTCCCCACGTGAAAACGTTGACCTGATCGACGTTTCACCAAAGCAGTTGGTGTCCGTTGCGGCGTCCTTGATCCCATTCCTTGAAAACGACGATGCGAACCGGGCCCTGATGGGATCCAACATGCAACGTCAGGCGGTTCCACTGCTTCAGGCAGAGGCACCACTTGTTGGTACGGGTATCGAAGAAGTTGTGGCACGGGATTCCGGCGCTGCGATCATGGCGAAACGTGCGGGTATCATCGACCAAGTTGATGCGCAGCGTATCGTTATCCGCGCGACTGAAGACCTCGGTCTGGGCGACGCAGGCGTAGATATCTACCGCATGCGTAAGTTCCAACGCTCTAACCAAAACACCTGCATCAACCAGCGTCCGCTGGTGAAGGTGGGCGATAAGGTCACGAAGGGTCAGGTTGTTGCTGACGGTCCATCCACTGACATGGGTGAATTGGCGCTTGGTAAGAACGTGGTCGTCGCGTTTATGCCTTGGAACGGCTACAACTACGAAGACTCCATCCTGATTTCCGAGCGTGTGACACGCGACGACGTCTTCACTTCGATCCACATCGAAGAATTCGAAGTCGCCGCCCGTGATACAAAGCTTGGGCCTGAAGAAATCACCCGCGATATTCCAAACGTTGGTGAAGAAGCGCTGCGTAACCTCGATGAAGCCGGTATCGTCTACATCGGTGCGGAAGTTGGGCCTGCAGACATTCTGGTGGGTAAGATCACACCAAAAGGCGAAAGCCCGATGACACCGGAAGAAAAGCTTCTGCGCGCCATCTTTGGTGAAAAAGCATCCGATGTGCGTGACACGTCCTTGCGCCTGCCACCGGGTGACTTCGGTACCATCGTTGAGGTCCGTGTGTTTAACCGCCACGGTATCGAAAAAGACGAACGTGCCCTGCAGATCGAGCGTGAAGAAGTTGAACGTCTTGCACGTGACCGTGACGATGAATTGGTCATTCTTGACCGGAACATCTACGCGCGTCTGCACGACATGATCCTCGGCAAGAAAGCTGTCAAAGGTCCAAAAGGGTTCAAAGCGAATTCCGAAGTGACTGAAGAAGCAATGGCTGAATTCGGTCGTGGTGCATGGTGGCAGTTCGCTCTCGAAGACGAAGGTGACGCACAGATCGTTGAAGCGCTGAACGAGCAATACGAAGCGCAAAAGCGCATGATGGATGCCCGTTTTGAAGACAAGGTCGAAAAAGTCCGTCGTGGGGATGACCTGCCGCCGGGCGTAATGAAGATGGTTAAGGTCTTCGTTGCGGTGAAGCGTAAGCTGCAGCCGGGCGATAAGATGGCCGGTCGTCACGGGAACAAAGGTGTTATTTCCAAGGTCGTACCTATGGAAGACATGCCGTTCCTCGCAGACGGTACACCAGTTGACTTCTGTCTGAACCCGCTTGGCGTTCCTTCACGTATGAACGTTGGTCAGATCCTTGAAACACACATGGGTTGGGCCGCGCGCGGTCTGGGTATCCAAGTGGACGAAGCATTGGACGAATACCGCCGCTCTGGCGATATGACGCCTGTGCGCGACGCGATGAAGATCGTTTACGGTGACAACGTCTATGACGAAGGCATCGCTGATCTCGATCAGGACGATCTGCTCGAAATCGCCGGTAACGTCAAAAAGGGTGTGCCAATTGCGACGCCAGTCTTCGATGGTGCCAAAGAAGCAGACGTCAACGACGCCCTGACACGCGCTGGTTTCAGCACATCAGGTCAGTCGGTTCTGTTCGATGGCCGCACAGGTGAGCAGTTTAGCCGTAAGGTCACAGTCGGTGTGAAATACCTGCTGAAACTGCACCACTTGGTCGACGACAAGATCCACGCACGGTCCACAGGGCCATACTCCTTGGTCACGCAACAGCCGCTGGGTGGTAAAGCCCAGTTCGGTGGTCAGCGTTTCGGGGAAATGGAAGTCTGGGCACTGGAAGCATACGGCGCGGCATACACGCTGCAGGAGATGCTCACAGTCAAGTCGGATGACGTTGCAGGCCGTACGAAGGTCTACGAAAGTATCGTCAAAGGCGAAGATAACTTCGAAGCCGGCGTGCCAGAGTCGTTCAACGTGCTCGTGAAAGAAGTCCGGGGCCTCGGCCTCAACATGGAACTCCTGGATGCGGAGGATGAGGAGTAAGGCCCCGGCCTTACTTCCCCTCACCCTAACGCGCCCTATTCAAGGAATTGAAAATGAACCAGGAACTGACAAACAACCCGTTTAACCCGCTCACACCGGCGAAAACGTTTGACGAAATCAAGGTCTCTTTGGCCTCACCAGAACGGATCCTGTCGTGGTCCTTTGGTGAGATCAAGAAGCCGGAAACCATCAACTACCGGACGTTCAAGCCCGAGCGTGACGGTCTGTTCTGTGCGCGTATCTTTGGCCCGATCAAGGATTACGAATGCCTGTGCGGTAAATATAAGCGCATGAAATATCGCGGCGTTGTCTGCGAGAAATGTGGTGTTGAAGTAACGCTTCAAAAAGTACGTCGCGAACGGATGGGCCACATCGAACTGGCCGCACCAGTGGCACACATCTGGTTCCTCAAGTCGCTTCCGTCCCGGATCGGCCTGATGCTGGACATGACACTGCGTGATCTTGAGCGTATCTTGTACTTCGAAAACTACGTTGTGATCGAACCGGGCCTCACAGACCTCACTTATGGTCAGCTGATGACCGAAGAAGAGTTCAACGACGCGCAAGACGTCTACGGCATGGATGCATTCCAAGCCAACATCGGCGCCGAAGCGATCCGCGAAATGCTGTCCCAGATCGACCTTGAAGGCGAAGCAGAACAGCTGCGTGCTGACCTGAAAGAAGCCACAGGTGAATTGAAGCCGAAGAAGATCATCAAGCGTTTGAAGATCGTTGAAAGCTTCATCGAATCCGGCAACCGTCCGGAATGGATGGTTCTGACCGTGATCCCTGTGATCCCGCCAGAATTGCGTCCGTTGGTGCCACTGGATGGCGGCCGTTTCGCGACGTCTGACCTGAACGATCTTTACCGTCGTGTGATCAACCGGAACAACCGTTTGAAGCGCCTGATCGAATTGCGTGCGCCTGACATCATCGTTCGTAACGAAAAACGGATGTTGCAGGAATCTGTCGATGCGTTGTTCGACAACGGTCGTCGCGGTCGTGTCATCACAGGTGCAAACAAACGTCCATTGAAATCCCTCAGCGACATGCTGAAGGGTAAGCAAGGTCGTTTCCGTCAAAACCTTTTGGGTAAGCGCGTCGACTTCTCTGGCCGTTCGGTCATTGTGACGGGTCCGGAACTGAAACTGCACCAGTGTGGTCTTCCTAAGAAGATGGCGCTCGAGCTGTTCAAACCGTTCATCTATTCGCGCCTTGAAGCCAAAGGTCTGTCTTCCACAGTGAAACAAGCCAAGAAATTGGTCGAAAAAGAACGCCCAGAAGTGTGGGATATCCTCGACGAGGTCATCCGCGAACACCCTGTCATGCTGAACCGTGCGCCTACATTGCACCGTCTTGGTATTCAGGCGTTCGAACCGGTTCTGATCGAAGGTAAAGCGATCCAGCTGCACCCGCTCGTTTGTTCTGCGTTTAACGCTGACTTCGACGGCGACCAGATGGCGGTTCACGTTCCATTGTCTTTGGAAGCACAGCTTGAAGCACGTGTTCTGATGATGTCCACGAACAACGTTCTGTCACCGTCCAACGGTGCACCGATCATCGTGCCATCACAGGATATGATCTTGGGCCTGTACTACACTACAATCATGCGTGAAGGCATGGTCGGTGAAGGAATGGTGTTCTCTGACATCGAAGAAGTAGAGCACGCGTTGACGGCTGGTGAAGTTCACCTGCACGCCAAAATCCACGCACGTATGCCGCAGATCGACAACGAAGGTAACGAAGTCATGGAGCGGTTCGAAACCACTCCGGGTCGTCTGCGCCTTGGTGCCTTGCTGCCACTGAACGCGAAAGCACCATTTGCTCTCGTAAACCGTCTTCTGCGGAAGAAAGAAGTGCAGCAGATCATTGATACGGTCTACCGCTACTGTGGTCAGAAAGAATCCGTGATCTTCTGTGACCACATCATGACGATGGGTTTCCGCGAAGCGTTTAAGGCTGGTATTTCGTTCGGTAAGGACGACATGGTTGTGCCTGACACGAAATGGGAACTGGTTGGCGAAACACGTGACCTCGTAAAAGACTTCGAACAGCAGTACATGGACGGCCTGATCACTCAGGGTGAAAAGTACAACAAAGTTGTCGATGCTTGGTCAAAAGCCAACGACAAAGTCACTGACGCGATGATGGACACGATTGGTACAACACCAATCATGGAAAATGGATCAGAAGGTGAACCAAACTCGGTTTACATGATGGCCCACTCCGGTGCTCGTGGTTCGGTTACACAGATGAAACAGCTGGGCGGGATGCGCGGCTTGATGGCAAAGCCGAACGGCGAAATCATCGAGACACCAATCATCTCGAACTTTAAAGAAGGTCTGACCGTTCTCGAGTACTTTAACTCGACACACGGTGCTCGTAAGGGTCTGTCAGATACGGCTTTGAAAACAGCGAACTCTGGTTACCTGACACGTCGTTTGGTTGACGTGGCGCAAGACTGTATCGTCCGTGAAATCGACTGTGGCACCGAAATGGCCATCACAGCCGAACCAGCGGTTAACGATGGTGAAGTGATTGCATCGCTTGCAGAACGCGTCCTTGGTCGTGTGTCTGCGGATGACGTGATCAAGCCGGGCACTGACGAAGTGATCGTTGCTGCCGGTGAACTCATCGACGAACGTACATCTGACCTGATCGACGTGGCTGGCATTTCCAAAATGCGCATCCGTTCACCACTGACATGTGAGGCCGAAGACGGCGTCTGTGCCATGTGTTACGGTCGTGACCTTGCCCGTGGTACACGCGTCAACATCGGTGAGGCCGTCGGCATCATCGCGGCGCAGTCCATTGGTGAACCTGGTACACAGCTGACGATGCGGACATTCCACATCGGCGGCGTTGCCCAAGGTGGTCAGCAGTCCTTCCAAGAGGCATCCCAGCCGGGTAAAATCCGTTTCGACAACGCAAGCTTGCTGGAAAACACAGCTGGTGAGATGGTCGTTATGGGCCGGAACATGGTTCTGTCGATTGAAGACAGCGAAGGCACTGAGTTGTCCAAGCACAAGGTTGGCTACGGTTCCAAGGTCTTCGTCAAAGAAGGTCAGGACATTCTGCGCGGCGACAAGCTGTTTGAATGGGATCCGTTCACACTGCCAATCATCGCTGAGAAATCAGGTACTGCGCGTCACGTTGACCTCGTTAACGGTATCGCAGTGCGTGAAGAAACCGATGACGCGACAGGTATGACACAGAAGATCGTGACAGACTGGCGTGCTGCTCCGAAAGGCAATGAACTTGCACCTAAGATCATTGTTGTCGGCGCTGACGGTGAACCTGCTCTGAAAGACGACGGTAACCCAGTATCTTACGGCATGTCCGTTGATGCGGTTCTGTCTGTCGAAGACGGTCAGGAAATCTCTGCTGGTGACGTTCTTGCGCGTATTCCGCGTGAAGGTGCGAAGACCAAGGACATTACCGGTGGTCTGCCACGGGTTGCGGAATTGTTCGAAGCACGTCGTCCGAAAGATCACGCGATCATCGCCGAAATCGATGGTTATGTGCGCTTTGGGAAAGACTACAAGAACAAGCGCCGCATCGCGATTGAATCAGCCGATGATGCGGACGTGAAGGTCGAATACATGGTGCCGAAGGGTAAGCACATTCCAGTTGTGGAAGGTGACTTTGTCCAGAAGGGCGATTACATCATGGACGGTAACCCTGCGCCGCACGATATTCTTGCGGTTATGGGCGTCGAAGCCTTGGCTGACTACATGATCGACGAAGTTCAGGACGTTTATCGTCTGCAGGGCGTTAAGATCAACGACAAGCATATCGAAGTCATCGTACGTCAGATGCTCCAGAAATGGGAAATCCAAGACAGCGGCGACACAGTTCTGCTCAAGGGCGAAACTGTCGATAAGGCTGAATTCGATGAAGCCAACGCCAAAGCACTGAAGCGTGGCGACCGCGTTGCAACGGGCGAACCGATCCTCTTGGGGATCACCAAAGCGTCCTTGCAGACACGTTCGTTCATCTCTGCGGCGTCGTTCCAGGAAACCACGCGGGTTCTGACAGAGTCTTCTGTTCAGGGTAAGCGCGACAAACTGGTCGGCCTCAAAGAGAACGTCATCGTGGGTCGTCTGATCCCTGCGGGTACAGGTGGGGCAACCCAGCGCGTCCGCAAGATCGCGACTGATCGTGATAACGTAGTGATCGAAGCGCGTCGTGACGAAGCTGAACAAGCCGCTGCATTGGCTGCACCGTCCGCAATGGACGTCGCTGATGATGTTGTCGGTGGTGATGTCTTCGATACGATCATCGAGGAAACACCGGATAGCCGCGATTAATCTGACCTGTCAGACGAAATGATTGAAAAGGCCCCCGCAGGACACTGCGGGGGCCTTTTTCTTTGATCGCAGCTTGCTGCACTGCATCTGGACGAGCTGGCTCTTTGGCGGCGTATCACACGCAACAGCCTAAAATTTAACCAGTTGGTCAGGTTCTCCCGACTTGATTGGTTAATGCACGTGTCCTAGCGTCAATCTCACGCGACATTATCGCAAAATTTGACACGCCGATTTGAAAGAAAACATATGTCCATTCGAAAAATGGCACACCCTTTTGCCGCTCCGCAGGACGGTGTTGCACTGATGCATTTGATCATCACAACCATCATGTACTTTGGTTCAATCGTTCTGGGGACCGTCTATTTTGGCAATTTCCCGATCATGGCGCTTGCAATCATCCTATTCACGGGCGGCGGCATCCGCTTCTTTGGCGCCCAACATGACTGTGGGCACGCGGCGCATTTCAGCAACCGTACGGTTAACACGGTTGTTGGTGTCATCCTTGGGGCGTTCACGGCGCATCCATTTTTCGCGATGCGGCATAACCATAACCTCCACCACCGCCATATCGGCAATCTTGATGAACGCGACGCGCACGAGGTTCTAACATGGACGGTGGCAGAATATCAGGCCGCCGGTTTTTGGGGAAAACTGTATTACCGGACGTACCGGTCCGCTCCAGTGATCTATTTCATCGGTCCCGTATTCATCTTTTTCATCCGCTACCGTATTCCGAAGAACGTCACGAAGACTGGCTGGACCGACGTCGTGACCCAAAATGCCCTGATGTGTGGGCTGTGGGCGGTCGTCTACTTTGTCGGTGGTGAAACGGCGTTCTTGTTCTTCGTGATCGCGAACGTGTTTGCATGCTGCTTCGGGACCTTCATGGTTTACGCAGGGCACAATTTCGAAGACGCGTATTGGGAACATGAAGGCGGCGTTGATTTTGAAGAAGCATCGCTGACAGGATCAAGCGTGCTCGATTTTGGCCCGATCTTTCACTTTCTCACCTACAACTTTGCCTTCCACGACTTACACCATCTGTACGTGAAAATTCCGGCCTATCGATTGAAGACCTGCCACGAAGCTTTGGCGGATGTCTTGCAGCCAACCCGCATGGGCTGGGGCGAAGCAATCGCCTGCGTAAAGTGGAAATTGTGGGACGAGGACAGCAAACGCATGGTCCGTTTTTCGGACGTCAAAGAACCGGTCGCCCTGCAACCTGCTGAATAATCTGGCGCAGTGAAACGGACGCTGTTACGGCTGATCCATGGCCATTTTGACAGACAACATGCGCGGCGCACTTTTCATGATGGGGTCCATGACGGCCTTCACCGTGAACGATGCCTTTATGAAATCAGTTTCGACTGACTTGCCTCTGATGCAGTCAATTTTCCTGCGCGGGGTGATTGTCCTGCCGCTACTGATCCTGCTGTGTAAATCCATGGGCCAGCTGCGTTTTGACCTAAGCCGTCGGGACTGGACCTTGGTTCTGATCCGCACCGTTGCGGAAATGGGCGGCGCGTTCTTGTTCATCAAGGCTCTGTTCAACATGCCTTTGGCGAACGTCAGCGCGATCCTGCAAGCCTTGCCGTTGACCGTCAGTTTGGCGGCGGCGCTATTCTTTCAGGAACCGCTTGGGTGGCGTCGGATTACTGCGATTGTTGTGGGCTTCGCGGGTGTTCTTTTGATCGTCAGGCCGGGTGGGGCGGATTTCAACGTCTATTCAATCTATGCCATCGCAGCCGTTCTGATCGTAACTGTCCGCGATTTGGCTGCGCGGCGCATGTCGCGCGACGTGCCTTCGACGCTCGCCGCCGTTGTGGCCGCGATCGGGGTGACCATGATGGCCGCGATCGGTTTGCTGACGGAAACATGGGTGCCCGTCACGGTCCCGCATGTCGGGTTTTTAACGGGTGCTGCGGTTTTCATCATCGGGGGCTACGTCTTTTCCGTCGCTGCAATGCGCGTCGGCGAAATCGGCTTCGTCGCACCGTTCCGATACACGAGCCTTCTGGTCGCGTTGATCCTAGGATTTCTAGTGTTCGGGGAAATCCCTAAGGCGCTGACGTTCCTTGGTGCAGGCATCGTCGTCGCGATGGGACTTTTCACGCTGTATCGCGAACAACGCGTCAAAAGGCGGCTGGCCCGCCAAATGGCAAGCCAGCCACGGTAGTTTACTGGCGTTCGCCGAAGAATTTACCAGTTCCTGTCAGCGTCACGTCATAGTCATCGGATGCGGACCCTGTTGTGCCACCGGAAACATCGCCGACAATTGTGTCACCGTCGTCAAAATCGGTGACAAAATCGCCGCGCAGATCAAGTGACCACGTGCTTGTCTGTTCCACCAAAACATCGTCCAGAACAGCATCCAAGACGCCTGTCGCGGTTGCCTCGATCCGGCCGTCCCGTGCGTCGCCGCGTACCGTCAATTCGCCACCGAATTCTTGGTCTTCGAAACCGTCGTCATTATCGTCGAACAGGTTAATCTGGGAAATCGTGCCATCGATCCCACCACTGCCTTCGCGTCCTGCCGTTGCCGAAATATCGACGCCCATCTCAAGGAGGCCAAGGATACTGTAATCGTCTTCACCATTGACGATTGCATCGCTGCGGACGTGCCCTTCGTATGTGGCGGACCCTGTGGGGATGTCCGTCGCTGCGGTGAAATCGAGCCTGCTTGCGCGAACATCATCGGCGCTTAGCGCGGTCAGGTCAGAACGGCTGAGCGTGTTTTCATTTGGTAGCTCGCAGGCGGCAAGCCCGGCGATGGCGAAAAACGGTAAGGCAAATTTATAAGTCATCTGTAATGGATCCTATGTTTTAAAATGGCAGCAGCGGACACCCTGCAAAGTGATTGTTGGGCTTATGATATTCAATATCAACGGGTCGGGACAGGTCGGGAAATGCTGACCATGCGAAATCCCGCCTGTCATCGTTCGACCCCAACGAAACGACCGTTGCCGGTCAGGTCCACGTTGTAATCATCCCGCGACCCGCCTGATGTGCCGCCTGACGCGGAACCGGCGATTGTGTCTGCGGTCGCGAAATCATCGCGGAACGACCCATCAAGATCAATCGACCATTCCGCTACTTCATCACGGGTGCCAGTGCGAGCACGTCTCAGGTCGCCAACTGCGGTGGCTTCGATTTCGCCGGATACACTGTCCCCGCGGATATCAAGCGTTCCGGAAAGAGGAATAAGACGATCATTGGATTCGCGATCAATCACGGTGACGTCTGTGATCGTGCCAGTGATCGGATTACGTCCCACAAAACTGCTGCGGCTATTGATATCAACGTCCAGTTCGAGATCGCCAATCACGTCGTACCCACTTTGGTTTTCGATGATGGCACCGCTGCGCACATGACCGTCGTACGTGGCGGTTCCATATGGCACGTGTGTCGACGACGTTTCGGGCAGGGTGGACCCGAACTTATCATCGGCGACTGCCGCGTTGAAATCTGACGCCGTGAACGCAGGTCTAATGACTGTGGGCGTGATCGTTGGCGTGGGGGCCGATACAACAGGTTTGTTCGTGACGGTTTGCGCACCGCAGGCGGCGGTGGTTGCAGTTGCGATGATGAGCAGGGCAGGGCGGATAGACATGGCAGCTCCTTTTCTGGATGGCTTGCCTTGATCAACACGACCGGCGTGCAGATATTCAATATCGGCGGCTGTCATCCGGGTTGTTATGCGATATCGCCCCGCATAACGGCGTCTGAAATCCTACGATGCGGGCGCCCTGTTGACACCTTTCCCGACTCTGCCTATACGCCCGTTCATCCGGGTAGGGGGCATTGCGTCTTTTGACCTGATATCAAGATAAAAGTGGTCAAGAACCGGTCTAATGCTGACTTGTTCCTCTGTAGCCCGCCGCACCAAACCTCCGGTAAGGGTTTGACTGCGGATTTTTTGTGCTGGTCTTAGCTGATTGGCGTTTGCCGACCTTAATCGTGCCTTCGGGTGCATAATTTGTGAATAGATGGGAACATCAAACGATGCCAACGATTCAGCAGCTGATCCGCAAACCGCGCCAGCCAAAAGTCACTAAGTCCAAGTCTCAGCACTTGGAATCATGCCCGCAGAAACGCGGCGTATGTACACGTGTTTATACAACAACACCTAAGAAACCGAACTCCGCGATGCGGAAAGTTGCCAAGGTTCGCCTGACCAACGGTTTCGAAGTCATTTCTTACATCCCAGGTGAAAGCCACAACCTTCAGGAACACTCTGTGGTTCTGATCCGTGGCGGTCGTGTAAAAGACCTTCCGGGTGTCCGTTACCACATCCTGCGCGGTGTGTTGGATACCCAAGGTGTTAAAGATCGTAAGCAGCGCCGCTCCAAATACGGTGCGAAGCGTCCTAAGTAATCGCGGAACGGCGGACCCATATTGGTCCGCCCTACCCACCATCCGTAGGGCGGGGACATCCCCCGCCGTTGCCCGAAACGAGAGAGAGACCGACACATGTCACGTCGTCACGCCGCTGAAAAACGCGAAGTCCTACCTGACGCCAAATACGGCGATAAGGTTCTGACAAAATTCATGAACAACCTGATGATCGACGGCAAAAAAGCCGTTGCTGAGCGGATTGTTTACAACGCATTCGACCGCGTTGAAGATAAACTGAAGAAATCACCAGTGGAAGTGTTCCACGAGTGCCTCGACAACATCAAACCAAACCTCGAAGTGCGTTCGCGCCGCGTTGGTGGTGCTACGTACCAGGTTCCTGTTGAAGTACGCCCAGAGCGCCGTGAAGCGCTTGCTATTCGTTGGTTGATCGCTGCTGCTCAAAAGCGCAACGAAAACACCATGGAAGAACGCCTTGCTGGCGAGCTGATGGATGCGATCAACGGTCGCGGCACAGCCGTTAAGAAACGCGAAGACACCCACAAAATGGCCGATGCGAACAAAGCATTCAGCCACTACCGCTGGTAATAGGAAACATCTGATATGGCACGCGAGTATCCACTCGAACTGTACCGGAACTTTGGTATCATTGCGCACATCGATGCGGGTAAAACCACATGTTCCGAACGTATCCTGTACTATACAGGTAAGTCCCACAACATCGGCGAAGTGCACGATGGTGCGGCGACAATGGACTGGATGGAGCAGGAGCAGGAACGGGGTATTACAATTACTTCCGCTGCGACCACGACATTCTGGGAACGCACAGAGAACGGCACAGAAGCTGACTCTCCTAAGCACCGCATGAACATCATCGACACACCAGGCCACGTTGACTTCACAATCGAAGTTGAACGTTCCTTGGCCGTTCTCGATGGTGCTGTTTGTGTTCTTGACGCCAACGCTGGTGTTGAACCACAGACCGAAACTGTTTGGCGTCAGGCTGACCGCTACAAAGTTCCGCGTATGGTTTTTGTCAACAAAATGGACAAAATCGGCGCTGACTTCTTTAACTGCGTCAACATGATCGAAGACCGGACTGGCGCGCGCGCTATTCCTATCGCATTCCCGATTGGTGCGGAAACAGAGCTGGAAGGCCTTGTTGACCTCGTCACTATGGAAGAATGGTTGTGGCAGGGTGAAGACCTTGGTGCATCATGGATCAAAGCACCGATCCGTGCCGATCTTGCTGACAAAGCTGCGGAATTCCGTGAGCGTCTTGTCGAAGCTGCTGTTGAGCAGGACGACGATGCGATGGAAGCGTACCTCGAAGGTAACGAACCAGACGTGCCAACACTGCGCAAACTGGTCCGTAAGGGTTGTCTGAACCTGTCTTTCGTTCCTGTTCTGGGCGGTTCTGCGTTCAAGAACAAAGGTGTTCAGCCTCTGTTGAACGCTGTTGTCGACTACCTGCCGAGCCCGCTCGACGTTGTTGACTACATGGGCTTTAAGCCAGGCGACGAAGAAGAAGTTCGTGACATCGCACGTCGTGCGGATGACGACATGGCGTTCTCTGGCCTCGCATTCAAAATCATGAACGACCCATTTGTGGGCTCTTTGACATTTACACGGATTTACTCCGGTACATTGTCTAAGGGTGACACCATGCTCAACTCTACCAAGGGTAACAAAGAGCGTGTTGGCCGTATGATGATGATGCACTCTAACGACCGTGAAGAAATCAACGAAGCATTCGCTGGTGACATCATTGCGTTGGGTGGTCTGAAGAACACAACAACAGGTGACACCATCTGTGCGCCAAACGATCCAGTTGTTCTTGAAACAATGACGTTCCCAGATCCTGTGATCGAGATCGCCGTTGAGCCAAAAACAAAAGGCGACCAAGAGAAGATGGGCCTCGCCCTTCAGCGCTTGTCAGCCGAGGATCCATCCTTCCGCGTGGAAACTGATCTTGAATCCGGTCAGACCATCATGAAGGGTATGGGCGAACTTCACCTCGACATTCTTGTTGACCGCATGAAGCGTGAATTCAAGGTTGAGGCGAACATCGGTGCGCCACAGGTTGCTTATCGTGAAACCATTGGTCACGAAGTTGAGCACACTTACACTCACAAGAAACAATCTGGTGGGTCTGGTCAGTTCGGCGAAGTGAAAATGATCATCACACCGACAGAGCCGGGCGAAGGCTATTCCTTCGAATCCCGCATCGTTGGTGGTTCCGTGCCAAAAGAATACATCCCAGGCGTCGAAAAAGGCATCCTGTCCGTAATGGACAACGGTCCTTTGGCTGGCTTCCCTGTGATCGACTTCAAAGTGGCGTTGATCGACGGTAAGTTCCACGACGTTGACTCTTCCATCATGGCGTTCGAAATCGCGGCTCGTATGTGTATGCGTGAAGGCATGCGCAAAGCGGGTGCGAAATTGCTCGAACCAATCATGAAGGTCGAAGTGATCACACCTGACGAATACACAGGTGGTATCATCGGCGATCTGACATCCCGTCGGGGTCAGGTTCAGGGTCAGGATACACGCGGTAACGCTATTGCAATCGACGCAATGGTGCCACTGGCGAACATGTTCGGCTACATCAACACATTGCGCTCCATGTCCTCTGGACGTGCGCAGTTCTCGATGCAGTTCGACCACTACGATCCAGTACCGTCGAACATCTCAGAAGAGATCCAAGCGAAATTTGCATAAACGGTTGGCGGGCCTAACAGCCCGCCGCCCAATCCAGACAATCGAATATCCCCAAGGTGGGATTATTTAAGGAGGCCATCATGGCTAAGGAAAAGTTTGAACGCACGAAACCGCACGTCAACATCGGTACAATCGGCCACGTTGACCACGGTAAAACGACGCTGACAGCGGCGATTACAAAGTACTTTGGCGACTTCCAAGACTACGACCAGATCGACGGCGCGCCAGAAGAAAAAGCACGTGGTATCACGATCTCTACAGCGCACGTGGAATACGAGACTGAAACACGTCACTACGCCCACGTTGACTGCCCAGGTCACGCCGACTACGTGAAAAACATGATCACTGGTGCTGCCCAAATGGACGGCGCGATCTTGGTTGTGAACGCAGCAGACGGCCCAATGCCACAGACACGCGAGCACATCCTGCTCGGCCGTCAGGTTGGCATCCCGTACATGGTTGTTTACATGAACAAAGTTGATCAGGTTGACGACGAAGAGTTGTTGGAACTGGTTGAAATGGAAATCCGTGAGTTGCTGTCTTCTTACGAATACCCAGGCGACGACATTCCAGTGGTTCCAGGCTCTGCTCTGGCAGCTATGGAAGAGCGTGACGACAACATCGGTAAAGACTCAATCGTTGCTCTGATGGCAGCTGTTGATGACTACATCCCGACACCTGCACGTGCGGTTGACATGCCGTTCTTGCTGCCAGTTGAGGACGTGTTCTCAATCTCTGGTCGTGGTACAGTTGTCACTGGCCGTGTTGAGCGTGGCGTTGTGAACGTTGGCGACGAACTGTCCATCGTTGGTATCCGTGAAACACAGAAAACAACATGTACTGGCGTTGAAATGTTCCGCAAGCTGCTTGATCGCGGTGAAGCAGGCGACAACGTTGGCGTTCTGCTGCGCGGCATCGACCGTGACGGCGTTGAGCGTGGTCAGGTTCTGTGTAAGCCAGGTTCCGTGAACCCGCACACAAAGTTCGAAGCAGAAGCCTATATTCTGACCAAAGAAGAAGGCGGTCGTCACACACCATTCTTCGCGAACTACCGTCCACAGTTCTACTTCCGTACAACTGACGTGACAGGCACTGTTGTTCTTCCAGAAGGCACAGAAATGGTCATGCCGGGCGACAACCTGAAGTTCAACGTTGAACTGATCGCTCCAATCGCCATGGAAGACGGCCTGCGCTTCGCGATCCGCGAAGGTGGCCGTACTGTTGGCGCGGGCGTTGTGTCCAAAATCGTTGAGTAATCAATGACGCCTCGCAAGAGGTGACGAGATTAGAAAAGGCCGCGCCAGAAATGACGCGGCCTTTTTGTTCGATGGCCGGATGGCAGCTATGTCTCTTCCCATCCGACATTCAAGTCAGGGTTTCGCAAAGCACTATGTTTGAGATCGCCTCTAAGGTTACTCAGGTGAGCTTCAACGTCTAGGTGAGGATACAATTCTCTCAAAAGGCTGATATGCATCCGGTCTATATTCTTTGAATTAACCTCGACTTTTTTCCGGAGAAGTCGCATTCGATCCATCAAGAAGAGCATGGTGTCGTTTGAGTGCATGTTTTTCTCCTCTTCCCTGAAAAAATGATGCGCGAAATAGTCACGTTGCTTCTTTAGCATTCTGAGTTCGCTTAAATGGTCACTGAAAGGCTCGAAACCTTCGATCATTCTCAGGAGAGACCCGAAAGTGGCTAATCTTGCTTTGCTTTCCAATTTGTCATGAGTGGCTACCCACTCATGCTTGCTTCTTATCGTTCCAGCACGACGCCTTGCCTTCAAGCTTAGCGAGACATAGCGCAATTGGACACCACGTTCTAAGACGGCATAGCATGAAAACAACAGTCCAAAGTGAGCAAGAACCTCTTTTTCAAATATCATGCTGACTTCTGTTAATTCTGGGAATTCTTCAAAAAGTTCTGGATAGTCGATGTTGTTTGTTTCCTCTTTTGTCATCGGGGCCGCCAATCAATCGCTTTTCTGAAGGAGTAGGTCTTTGGGTGGGTTTCAACGGCAAATATATCTCTGATAGCGGGTGAAATGAAAACCGCGCGCTGCGCCATCCCTCGGTTCGGCGCTGTCTGGTGGTCAAGATAACCCGGGACTACACAAAAAATGTTGCGCTACGTCCCGACTCCCCCTATACGGCCCAAATCCAATACAGGGTGCCCCACGGGCGCCCTTTTCCGTTGGACTAAAAGACGCGATGAGGGCCTGCGATGGGCGTAAGTCTTCCTCTCCGTTCTAGACCCTAAATTTAGGGGTGATGTCACATGGCCGCACAAAGCCAAAACATCCGTATTCGCCTGAAGGCGTTTGATTACCGGGTGCTTGATGCAAGCACACAGGAAATCGTTTCCACAGCAAAACGTACAGGGGCGTCCGTTCGCGGTCCTATCCCGCTTCCGAACAAGATCGAGAAGTTCACCGTTCTGCGTGGCCCGCACATCGACAAGAAATCCCGCGATCAGTTTGAGATCCGTACGCACAAGCGTCTTCTCGACATCGTAGACCCAACACCACAGACAGTAGACGCGCTGATGAAGCTCGACCTGGCTGCCGGCGTTGACGTCCAGATTTCCGTATAAGGAGTAGAATATTATGCTCCGTTCCGGAATTATCGCAAAGAAACTGGGGATGACCCGGTTGTTTATGGAAGACGGCAAGCAGATCCCTGTAACTGTGCTTTCCCTCGAAAACCTGCAAGTTGTTGCACAGCGTACAACGGACAAAGACGGTTACGTCGCTGTTCAGTTGGGTGCCGGTGCTGCCAAAGCAAAGCGTACGTCTCAGGCGATGCGCGGTCACTTCGCTGCGGCGAAGGTTGAGCCTAAGCGCAAGCTGGCTGAATTCCGTGTTGCTGAAGAGAACATGATCGCTGTTGGCGAAGAAATCGCTGCAAACCACTACTTCGACGGCCAGTTCGTTGACGTATCCGGTACATCTATCGGTAAAGGTTTTGCCGGTGCGATGAAGCGTCACAACTTCGGCGGTTTGCGTGCGACACACGGTGTATCCATCTCTCACCGTTCGCACGGTTCAACAGGTCAGTGTCAGGATCCAGGTCGCGTTTTCAAAGGTAAGAAAATGGCGGGCCACATGGGTGCTGCAAAAGTCACAACGCAGAACCTGCAAGTTGTGCGCACTGACGTTGAGCGTGGCTTGGTCATGATCAAAGGCGCTGTTCCCGGCTCCAAAGGTGGTTGGGTGACTGTTAAGGATGCGGTGAAAAAGCCGACTCCTGAAAACACAGTATACCCTGCTGGTTTGAAATCTGCGGCTGCTCCTGCGGCTGCTGCTGAAGTGGAGGCCGAGAACAATGAAGGCTGATGCAATCAATCTTGACGGTGGCAAAGCCGGGTCTGTTGACCTGAACGAAGCCATCTTCGGTCTGGAACCACGCAAGGATATCTTGCACCGTGTGGTTCGCTGGCAGCGTAACAAGGCAATGGCAGGCACACACGACGTGCTTGGTCGTTCCGAAGTGTCCTTCTCCACAAAGAAGATCTATCGCCAAAAAGGTACCGGTGGCGCACGTCACGGTTCCCGTGGTGCACCGATCTTCCGCGGTGGTGGTACGTACAAAGGGCCAACACCACGGTCCCACGCACACGACCTGCCAAAGAAGTTCCGCAAGCTGGGTCTCAAGCACGCGCTGTCCGCTAAGGTCGCTGCTGGTGAACTCGTCGTTGTTGAAAACATCGACGTCAAAGACGCGAAAACATCCGCTGTTGCCAAGCAAGTTGGCGCATTGGGCTGGAAACGTGCCTTGATCATTGACGGTGCAACTGTGAACACCGCGTTCGCACAAGCTGCGCGTAACATCGAAACACTGGACATCCTGCCATCGCAGGGCGCTAACGTGTATGACATCCTGAAGTCTGATACTTTGGTCATCACAAAAGCGGGTCTGGAAGCACTGGAGGCTCGTTTGTCATGAGCGCTAAGGCAGAACATTACGACGTGATCCGCAAGCCGATCATCACCGAGAAAGCAACAACAGCGTCTGAAAACAACGCCGTGGTTTTCGAAGTGGCAATCGACAGCAACAAACCACAGATCAAAGAAGCTGTTGAAGCTCTCTTTGGTGTGAAGGTCAAAGCGGTCAACACAACGATCACTAAAGGTAAAGTAAAGCGTTTCCGTGGCCAGCTTGGTACACGTAAAGACGTGAAAAAAGCCTATGTGACGCTGGTTGAAGGCAACACAATCGACGTATCCACTGGTCTGTAAGACTAGGCGTCGTTGAAATTGAGGAGGCCCTCGCAGTGATGCGGGGGCCTCTTTCCGTTGAAAGGGCTACCATGCCCTTTCAACGCGTGCGCAAGGTCACATTGCCCGCAATGTGACAGCGTCACTCAGTGGTTATTGCTCTTACTATCTTCGCCTAGTCATGGTCTCATCTTTGCCCCGATGGGACGTTAGCGTGACTGTACCCTACCGCAATGTTTGAGGTTCAAATGATCTATGTGGCACGTTTTTTGTCGATGATCGGCGCTATCGTGACAATTCCTAGCGCCATTGCGTACTTTGTCATGCTTGTATCCGATGACACTTTTGAGACGTTTTTCAACGATCATGGCGGCCAAATCGTCGCTGCCACCGTCATCGGATCGGTAATTCTGTTTCTCGGGCAAAAGCTTGGCAACGACTTGTTTCGCGTGCGTGGAGAATACGAGCGGCCAAAAGACTACGACCCCGCCGCACGAAACCAAACTGGTCACATCAGTGGCGGCGACTGGTAATTCGGATCGAACTACGTAGGAGGCATAGTGGCAGTGCCCCTGAAGGACCGCGGTTGCGGCCACTTTGTCCCAACCAAGCACGTTATCGAATGGGGCCGCATGACGCTGGCAAAGCGGCGATCCGCCGGACGAGCTGTTTCCGGCCCGGTGCCTAGACTACGGGCTGGGGCACTAAAAATAGATAGAAGAAAGGCCCGAAAATGGATAGTTCAACCTGACCAACCGCCTTGATACCTAAATAGAGCAGGAATCGGTCGAGGCTAAACTTTGGACGAGAAGCATGTTCGCATTTGCTAAATATGATCCATCAAGATGCTGCCTTTGTGGTGAGCAGGGGCCGCTGACTGCGGAACACAAATTCAAAGCAACACAGATCCGATCTAGCTTTCCAGATAGTGAACTGCTTGCGATAAATAATCCCGATTGGAACCGGCCGAAATATATACAGGGATCGAAATCAAATAACCTTAAGTTCAAGAAGAGTATATGCGCTGTTTGTAATAGTAGTCGCACGCAGTCCGCAGATAGAGCTTTTGACGATTACCAGCACGCCACAAGTGCTAACCTTTCGGATGTTCTGGCTGAGTACGAAGAAATCGGTGAGAGTGTACGTGCAGTTACATCTGATCACCAACGGGATGTCTTTAGATATTTTGCAAAACTATTATGCTGTTTTCTAGCGGAGGTAGATGGCCCACGACCGCAAGCCGTTGGTGCATTCGCGGCGTCGTTAGTAGACCAAAATCCAATCTTGTTATCCGTGACAGCGGACCCTGCGTTAGTGGAAATTAGGCGACGTGAAATCTCAACGGGATGGGTTGCTCATGGAGGTCTTTGGCTATGGTTCGAGAAATCTAAAACGTTCGCAACAGCAATTGGCTCAAGGCTGACGATTGGTGAAGTGCGCTATGAGTATCGAATTGAGCTTAATAGGTGCGCCCAATTAGAACTTTACTTGTTTCATCGACAGTTCCTTGAACGTGCTAAGGAAGGTTTTGTAGAATGAGGATACAGCCCACTTGCCACCCCCACCTTCCCCTGCTACATCCCCGCTATTCAAAGGCCTCGGATTCGTTCCGGGGCCCTTGTGTTATGACTACTCTGGCACCTACGGGGGCCTTCACATCAGGTCTCGCAAGAGACCGCCAAGCAAACGGAAGAAGCTAACATGGCACTTAAGTCGTATAAGCCGACGACGCCGGGCCAGCGCGGGCTGGTGCTGATCGACCGTTCGGAGCTTTGGAAAGGACGTCCAGTTAAGGCCCTTACACAAGGTCTTACAAAATCGGGCGGCCGGAACAACACCGGACGGATCACAATGCGTCGCATTGGTGGGGGTGCAAAGCGCCTTTACCGTATCGTAGATTTCAAGCGTAACAAGCTGGACATGTCCGCTGTTGTCGCACGGATCGAATATGACCCGAACCGGACAGCATTTATCGCGCTGATCCAGTACGAAGATGGCACACAGAACTACATTCTGGCCCCTCAGCGTCTGGCAGTTGGCGACAAGGTGATCGCGTCTGCAAAGGCCGACATCAAGCCGGGTAACGCAATGCCGTTCTCAGGCATGCCTATCGGTACAATCGTACACAACATCGAACTGAAGCCTGGTAAAGGTGGTCAGATCGCACGTGCAGCTGGTACATACGCCCAATTCGTTGGTCGTGATGGTGGCTACGCGCAGATCCGTCTGTCTTCCGGTGAATTGCGTCTCGTCCGTCAGGAATGCATGGCGACAATCGGTGCCGTGTCCAACCCAGACAACTCCAACCAGAACTACGGTAAAGCCGGTCGTATGCGCCACAAAGGTGTTCGTCCGTCGGTTCGTGGTGTTGCGATGAACCCGATCGATCACCCACACGGTGGTGGTGAAGGCCGTACATCTGGTGGTCGTCATCCGGTTACTCCATGGGGTAAGCCGACCAAGGGTGCGCGTACACGTAACAAAAACAAAGCGTCGCAAAAGCTTATTATTCGCTCGCGTCACGCCAAGAAGAAGGGTCGTTAAGTATGGCTCGTTCCGTCTGGAAAGGCCCATTTGTGGACGCATACGTCCTCAAGAAGGCCGAAGCGACCCGCGAAAGCGGCCGCAACGAAGTGATCAAAATCTGGTCCCGTCGTTCTACAATCCTGCCTCAGTTCGTTGGTCTCACTTTTGGTGTGTACAACGGCAAGAAGCACATCCCTGTTAACATCACAGAAGACATGATTGGTCAGAAGTTCGGTGAATATTCCCCGACTCGGACTTACTACGGTCACGCTGCTGATAAAAAAGCGAAGCGGAAATAAGCCATGAGCAAGGATAAGAATCCCCGCCGCGTGGCCGACAACGAAGCACGTGCAAAACTGCGCATGCTGAAGACGTCCCCGCAGAAACTGAACCTCGTTGCTGGCTTGATCCGCGGCAAGAAAGTTGAAAAGGCCCTAACGGACCTGACTTTCTCTAAAAAGCGGGTATCAGAAGACGTGAAGAAATGCCTTCAGTCTGCAATCGCCAACGCTGAGAACAACCACAACCTTGACGTTGATGAACTGGTTGTTGCCGAAGCTTACGTCGGCAAAAACCTGATCATGAAGCGCGGTCGTCCACGGGCACGTGGCCGTTTCGGCAAGATCATCAAGCCGTTCGCAGAAATCACCATCGTGGTGCGTCAAGTCGAGGAGCAAGCGTAATGGGTAACAAAGTAAACCCAATCGGCATGCGTCTTCAGGTCAACCGTACCTGGGACAGCCGTTGGTATGCAGATACCAAAGACTACGGTGACCTTCTTCTTGAAGATCTCGCCATCAAAGCGTTCATCAAGAAAGAATGCGCTCAGTCTGGCATCAGCCGCGTGATCATTGAACGTCCGCACAAAAAGTGCCGCGTTACAATCCACGCAGCACGTCCAGGTGTGATCATCGGCAAGAAAGGTGCAGACATCGAAGGTCTGCGTCAGAAGCTGGCGAAACTCACTGCGTCTGAATTGCACCTCAACATCGTTGAAGTTCGCAAGCCAGAACTCGATGCAGCACTGGTTGCTGAAAACATCGGTCAGCAGCTCGAGCGTCGTGTGTCTTTCCGTCGTGCAATGAAACGTTCTGTTCAGAACTCCATGCGTATGGGCGCCCTTGGCATCCGTATCAACCTCGCCGGTCGTCTTGGCGGTGCTGAAATCGCGCGGACTGAATGGTACCGTGAGGGCCGCGTGCCGCTTCACACACTGCGCGCCGACATCGACTATGCTCACTACGAGGCGATGACGCCTTATGGGATCATCGGTATCAAGGTGTTCATCTACAAAGGTGACATCATGGAGCACGATCCATCTGCGCATGACCGTAAACACGCTGAGCTCCAAGAGGGTGCTATCCCTCGCGGCGCCGGCCGTCGCTAAGGAGATCTGAACAATGCTTCAGCCAAAGCGTACCAAACACCGCAAGCTTCACAAAGGCCGCATCCGCGGTGAAGCTAAGGGCGGATCTGACATGAACTTTGGTTCATTTGGTCTTAAGGCCATCGAACCAGAGCGCATTACAGCCCGTCAAATCGAAGCTGCACGTCGTGCCATGACGCGTCACATGAAGCGTCAAGGTCGTGTGTGGATCCGTATCTTCCCAGACACTCCAGTGACGTCTAAGCCCGTCGAAGTGCGTATGGGTAAAGGTAAAGGTTCCATTGATTTTTGGGCATGTAAGGTCAAACCAGGCCGCGTCATGTTCGAAATTGACGGCGTATCTGAATCCGTTGCCCGCGAGGCCCTGCGCCTTGCAGCAATGAAATTGCCTATCAAAACACGTACAATTGTACGCGAAGACTGGTAATTTCTACGGTCGCTGATGTGACTGTTTGAAACAAGACTTGAACCCCTGCGAAGCAATTCGCGGGGGTTTCTTCTTGAGATGTCGTCGTGTTGCGTTCACCCTTTACGTGTCTTTCATTTTGAAGAAGTAAGGGGCACCCGTTGAAAATTGCTGCCATTCTCTTGATCGTTACGTCCATCTTGGCGAGTTGCGACGCGACCCCGCATCAATTAACCACTGAAGAACGCGAAGCCCAACGGTATGCCGAAGGTGAAGCTGCCGTTGCCGCCTGTCAGGCCACACGATGCAAACAGCTGGACCTCGACGGCAATTTACTGACCGACTTCACGGTACTGAACGCCATGACTCATGTTGAGGTTCTAATGGTCAGCCGGACAAATTTTGTCGATCTCACCGATATCGCCGAAATGGGTCAGTTGCTGGAACTTCATATTTCGAACACGGGCGTCAATGATCTGACGGGCCTTAGCGCATTCTCGAACCTTGATGTGCTCCACATGGAAGGTCTGCGCGAAAAACCAAGTCTCGCGCCGATGGCATCACCTGCGTTGACAGGTCTCGTGGAGCTCGCCCTGACGACCGAAAAAGAGGATAGCATCGCGTTCATCGCAAACATGCGATCTCTGAAACGGCTTAAATTCGGCTGGGGCGAAGTTGGGTCAATCAGACCGCTCGATGGGCATCCTTCCCTCGAGAAACTCTCCTCTGATTCCGATATTCTGTCGTGGCAACGCGGATTGCTGCGGATACCGCGCCTGCGTGAATTTTATGTTGGAATCGGAATGCGAAATCTGGATGATGGTATCCGGCAGTCGCTCGATGAACGGGGCGTTCTTGCGATAGCGCCGCCTTTGGTCGTGTGTTAGCAGGTCTTTCAGGGGCAAAGGGTGGCGCGGCGGCGCGAAGCCTGTCACGGTCCGGTTAACGCCCGAATCTGGACGAAAAAGGACCGCGCCATGAAACACGTTCCCAAGCCAACGACTGACGAAGACCTGATCAAACAGTTCCTCGACAACGGCGGCAAGGTCACCAAAGGCAAGACCAAACCGATGCCCGATGACCTTGGCCTGTCCAACAACGTCTGGGGCAATAAGCTGACCAAAGACGAAAAGGCCGCGAAGAAGGGCAAGTAACGCCTTCAATTCGTCGCACTCTCAAGACACTTTGCCCGTCAGGCGCCCGCATCGTGGGGCGTGGTTGATAATCTAAGAGGTGCTTTGTGATGATACGGCAAGCGATGACAGCAGTTGCTCTGTTCTTCATGTCGACAGCGCCAGCCGCCGCGATTCCCATGGGCATCCGGACGGGTTGGAATGAAACGCTTTCACTCTGGCTCGGGTTCTTCTGTTTCATGGCAGCCACGTCGGGGCTCGCGCTGCACGCGGCAAAGCCACCCCAAATCGCATTTCATAAGGTGCATACGGCGGAAATCAGTAGGCTCGCAAAAGTCTACCGCGCCATTTTCGACATCACGACAACAGGGTGTATGCTGATTGTCGTCTTCGGGCCCTATGCAATGGGCGAATGGAAAGTTGATCGAACGGAAGACATCGAAGCGGGCATTCTACAGATGCTTGAAGGTGGTCATGTTGCGGACCAGCATCCGCCAGCCGCTACCCCCAGCTATAATTGAACGACACGGTGATCCGTTCGTCTTCGGCCATGTTCATCGGCACCTCGTGGCGCAACCAGCTTTCCCACAGCAACACGTCACCCACATCGGGCTTCACGTAGACAAATTGCTTCAACGCCTCTGGGGCGTCTTTCAAGCGCCCCGGCGCGGCCATCATCATCGCCAAACGCGGGTCTTCGAATTTAATCGCTGACGTGCCTTCGGGCATCGCCACATAGGTTGTGCCAGAAATCACCGAATGCGGATGGATATGGGCGGTATGGATGCCGCCCTCAGGCAGGATGTTGATCCACAGGTCCTCTAACTTCAGCTCCTTATCACCCAAATCAAAATGGCATTCTTTGGCAAACGCGGCCACATGCTGATCTAATGCTGCCACCAATTCCTTAAAGATCGGAAAACGCCACGGCAGATCGGTTAGCGAGGCGTAAGAGGTATAGCCCGGAAACTCGTTCTCTTCACACCAATCCTGACCAGCCTCATCATCATTCGCGATCACATCGCATGACGTGGCCAGTTCATCCTGATCAATCTTGCCGTGGTCATTTAGTGGGGCACGGTAGAGCGGGGTGGTGAAGAGGGGGGTTGTTTTGGTCATTGGATGTCCTCGACGCGGCTGCGGGCGATCTAATTGGGATTTGTCCGTCTATATACAGGGCGCAAAGCTGATTGCGAGCAGGCATTGATCCGCTATGTTGCGTGGCATCCCACACTCCTGCCAAATCCTTAAAAACAAAGGGCCGTTAGGGGTTGCGAGACTCACAGAACCCCCCTATACGGCCAACTTCTACCCAATCCACTGGATTCGGGGTGACGCATATCGCGCGGCCTCCCAGTGTTTGAAACAAAGGAAAATGGCATGAAAGCCAATGAGTTGCGGGAAAAGACCCCCGACCAGCTTCGTGATGAGCTGGCAAATCTGAAAAAAGAATCATTCAACCTGCGCTTCCAGCAGGCCACTGGCCAAATGGAAAACACATCAGGTATCCGCGCTGCACGTCGCAACGCTGCTAAAGTCAAAACCATTCTGAACGAAAAAGCAGCAGCCGCTGCCAAGGAGGCTTAATCAATGCCTAAGCGTATCCTTACTGGGGTTGTCACAAGCAACCAGAACGCCCAAACAGTCACAGTTTCTGTTGAGCGCCGCTACAAGCACCCATTGCTTCAGAAAACAATTCGTAAGTCCAAAAAGTACCGGGCGCACGATGAGCAGAATACCTTTAACGTAGGTGATCAAGTTCGCATTCAAGAATGTGCGCCTAAGTCAAAAACGAAACGCTGGGAAGTTATCGCTTCTTAAGCGGTACCCAACAGTATTAACGAAACCCTGGGCCCCCGGACAGAAATCGGGACTATGCCCATAGGTCGGAGAGAATCTAAATGATCCAGATGCAAACCAACCTAGATGTGGCTGACAACAGCGGCGCGCGCCGTGTTCAGTGCATTAAGGTTCTGGGTGGTTCCCACCGTCGTTACGCGAGTGTCGGTGACATTATCGTCGTATCGGTGAAGGAAGCCATTCCACGTGGTCGTGTAAAGAAAGGTGACGTCCGTAAGGCCGTCGTCGTACGCACCGCAAAAGAAGTTCGTCGCGCAGACGGCACAGCAATCCGTTTTGATAAAAACGCTGCTGTGATCCTGAACAACAACAATGAGCCAGTAGGTACGCGTATCTTTGGGCCAGTTGTTCGCGAATTGCGTGCGAAAAACTTCATGAAAATCATCTCACTTGCTCCGGAGGTGCTGTAACTATGGCTGCTAAGCTCCGTAAAGGTGACAGTGTCATCGTTCTTGCTGGTAAAGACAAAGGTCAGAAGGGCACAATTTCGTCCATCGATCCTAAGTCCGGCAAAGCCATCGTTGATGGTGTGAACATGGCGATCCGTCACACAAAGCAAACCCAGACATCTCAGGGTGGCCGCACGCCAAAGGCGATGCCGATCGACCTGTCCAATCTGGCGATTGTTGATGCAAATGGCAAAGCAACACGCGTTGGCTTCCGTATGGATGGCGAAGCGAAAGTTCGTTTTGCGAAAACAACAGGGGATGCGATCTAATGCTTGATAACGCAAACTACACCCCGCGCTTGAAAACTGCTTACGTCGACACGATCCGTGCTGCGATGAAAGAAGAATTCGGCTACAAAAACGACATGCAGATCCCACGTTTGGACAAAATTGTTCTGAACATCGGCTGCGGTGCAGAAGCTGTCCGTGACAGCAAGAAAGCAAAGTCGGCTCAAGAAGATCTGTCTACAATCGCCGGTCAAAAAGCGATGACAACACGCGCTAAGAAATCCATCGCTGGTTTCCGCGTTCGTGAAGACATGCCTCTTGGTGCAAAAGTGACCCTTCGTGGTGACAAGATGTACGAATTCCTTGATCGTCTGATCACAGTTGCAATGCCACGTATCCGCGATTTTCGCGGCGTATCCGGCAAATCTTTCGACGGTCGCGGCAACTACGCCACTGGCCTGAAAGAGCACATCGTGTTCCCAGAAATCAACTTTGACAAAGTTGACGAAAACTGGGGCATGGACATCGTAATCTGCACCACCGCCGGTAACGACGCTGAAGCAAAAGCATTGTTGAAAGCTTTCAACATGCCTTTCAACAGCTAAGCGGTAGGGAGAATTTAGATATGGCTAAGAAATCCATGATCGCTCGCGAAGTTAAGCGCGAGAAATTGGTCGCTAAGTACGCTGAAAAGCGTGCTGCGCTCAAAGCAATCATCAACGACAAAGAGAAGCCAGTAGAAGAGCGTTTCAAGGCAACACTTGAACTCGCAAAACTGCCACGCAACTCGTCTGCTGTTCGCCTGCACAACCGGTGCCAGCTGACAGGTCGTCCACACGCTTACTACCGTAAGCTCAAGATCAGCCGGATCGCGCTGCGGGACCTTGGTTCCAATGGCGAAATTCCCGGCATGGTCAAGTCAAGCTGGTAAGGGAGCATAGATAATGAACGATCCTATCGGTGATATGCTCACACGTATCCGCAACAACCAACTTCGCGGTAAGTCCACGGTTGAATCACCTGCTTCTAAAGCACGTGTTTCTGTCCTGAACGTACTGGCAGACGAAGGCTACATTCGCGGCTATGAGCTGACGACTGGCAAAGATGGCCACCCGGCAATCGAGATCAGCCTCAAGTACTACGAAGGCGAAGCTGTAATTCGTGAAGTGAAACGGGTCTCAAAACCTGGTCGTCGCGTTTACATGAGCGTCAATGACATCCCACAAGTCCGTCAGGGCCTGGGTGTGTCGATTGTCTCCACCTCCAAAGGTGTGATGACGGATGCAAGCGCACGGGCGGCCAACGTTGGCGGCGAAGTGCTCTGCACCGTATTCTAAGGAGAACTCGATGTCTCGTATTGGTAAAAAAGCGGTTGAACTGGCATCCGGCGTTTCTGCGTCCGTATCCGGCCAAACCATCGAAGTGAAAGGCCCGAAAGGGACCCGGACCTTTAAAGCAACAGACGACGTGACAATCACAGTAGACGGCCAGTCCGTTTCCGTTGAACCACGTGGTAAATCCAAGCGCGCGCGTCAGCAGTGGGGCATGACCCGCACTATGATCGCGAACTTGGCCACCGGCGTTACCGAAGGTTTCAAGAAAGAACTTGAAATCAACGGTGTTGGTTACCGTGCACAGATGCAGGGCAAAACCCTGAAACTGGCGCTTGGTTACTCACACGACGTCAACTTTGAAGTGCCCGAAGGGATCACAGTCACAGCTGCAAAGCCGACTGAGATCACTGTGGAAGGTATCGACCAACAGCTTGTAGGTCAGGTCGCGGCAAACATCCGCGCTTGGCGTAAGCCCGAGCCATATAAAGGCAAGGGTATCAAGTACAAGGACGAGTACATCTTCCGCAAAGAAGGCAAGAAGAAGTAAGGACGGTAACAATGGCAAATTCAAAAAGAACTCTGTTCTTGAAGCGCCGCTTGCGCGTTCGGAACAAGCTGCGGAAAGTTACTGCCAACCAGGGTCGCCCTCGGTTGTCTGTACACCGCTCCAACAAAAACATCAGCGTCCAGCTGATCGACGATGTAAACGGCGTTACAATCGCGTCCGCTTCTTCGCTCGAAAAGGACCTGGGTTTTTACGGCAAGAACAACATCGAAGCAGCTCAAAAAGTGGGCGCGGCTATTGCCGAGCGTGCTAAAAAAGCTGGTGTTGAAGTTGCATTCTTCGACCGTGGTGGTTTCCTCTTCCACGGTAAGATCAAAGCACTGGCAGACGCTGCCCGTGAAGGCGGTCTGAAGATCTAAACGAACAGTAGGCGGCTTGGACAGCGTTCAGGCCGCCTCGATAATCGGGGACGCGCCACGCGTCACTGCGATTGAGATTAATAGGCGCAAAGCGCGCCACCTGAATAAGGACTGCATTCATGGCAGAACGTGAAAACAACCGGGGCGGCAACCGTCGCAACCGTGAAGAACAAGCACCAGAGTTTGCTGACCGTTTGGTCGCAATCAACCGTGTTTCCAAAACTGTTAAGGGTGGTAAGCGCTTTGGCTTCGCCGCACTCGTAGTTGTTGGCGACCAAAAAGGCCGCGTCGGCTTTGGTAAGGGTAAAGCGAAGGAAGTTCCTGAAGCGATCCGCAAAGCCACTGAGCAAGCGAAGCGTCAGATGATCCGCGTCGCGCTCAAAGACGGCCGCACATTGCACCACGACACAAACGGTCGCCACGGCGCTGGTAAAGTTGTGATGCGGACAGCCCCAGTTGGTACTGGTATTATTGCTGGTGGTCCAATGCGTGCTGTGTTCGAAATGCTGGGTGTTCAGGACGTTGTGTCCAAGTCCATCGGCTCTGCGAACCCATACAACATGATCCGCGCTACAATTAACGGCCTGAAGTCCGAGCAATCCCCACGCAACGTCGCACAGCGTCGTGGCAAAAAGGTTGCCGACATCCTGCCAAAGCGTGATGACGCACCAGCGGCTGAAGCTGCTGCAACTGAGGAGGTCTAAACCATGGCTAAAACAATCGTTGTAAAACAGATTGGTTCTCCAATCCGTCGTCCCGCCAAACAGCGCGCAACGCTGATCGGCCTGGGCCTGAACAAAATGAACCGTACCAAAGAACTGGAAGACACACCTTCCGTGCGCGGCATGGTTAACAAGATCTCTCACATGGTTGAGATCATCGAAGAAAAAGGCTGAGCCTGACTTCGAACGCAGGGGAAACCCCGCAGCGACATTCAGAACGCCTCGCAGAAAACTGCGGGGCGTTTTGCGTTGAATTGGGGGAGGGGGGACGCTGTGATATCGGTGCCATGCACGGGGGCGCAGCGATCCCCATTGGCCTTTGTCGCGGATGCTGCCCCCCCATTTCAGCAGCTAACGACAGCCATTGAGCCCAGAGCCCCCAATGCTAGGGGGCACACGAATGTCGGATTTTGAAAATTATGTTGAGTTGGATAATCCGAACGACCGAGTTTGCTCGGGAAAAGTAACGCAAGTACGGGTTTCCATGCTTTGATGTTTGCGGAACGGCGGTCTACTGCTTTGGAGTAGAGCTGCATGATATTGTAAAAAAAACAATATAAAGCCAACCGTTAGTCGTTCTAGGGGAAGTCATATTGGAGAGATTTTGTGCTTACTTTGAGACGCTCGATGCTTCTTTGGGTTCTTTTTTTGCTGCCGGGGTGTCTTCCCGTGGGCGACCCTCTCGTCAATCTCGATGCTTTTATCCAAGATCTATTTCGATTTCAGATCGACCCAATCGATATTGGGCTACTGAGAAGCGACCCTAGGAAAGCCAATCAACCGCCAGATGATACAAATGAGAGACGCGCAATACATCTTTCGGATAGCTACCAACCTAACCGCAGTGCGTTATCGTGCGATGATGTCGTTCTACAAGGCTATGCTGACTGGGCAATAGGTAACGCTGCTGCCCGAACGGCCAGAGAAAATGCGACAGGGAATGAATCTACCGCTGAGATGCAATGGCCGAACTTCTGGAACTGGAATTCACCTGCTTTGGCTGTACCACAAAAACGAGTTGCTTTCCTAGGAACGCTCTTTTCAGCAACCTACGAAATTGCGTTGCTCAACAGTGAAGCTAACTCTCTGGCCGCCATTGAGCCTGACACAGGCGAACCGTCTGCGCTTGCGCTTGAAAAGGTCTTAGCGGTGCGAGGTCGTGGATATCAGAGTTTGTACGCCAACAGATTGGCCTCAAAGAGGTTTTCAATAGAAAACATCCGCGATTGTGGTGCGTTTACAATTTTCGCTTTGACGATCCAATAAGTGTCTGACTACGATATTGGGGCAATTTTTAAGCCAGTCTAGCTAGATATACAAACGCCAGCTTCCGGAAAGCCAGCGTCCGCGCAACCGCTGCAAAAGGACGCTTGTCCGCTTTGCGGTAATTCGGCGTAGGATCATAAGGTCCGCTTTGGACAACAGGCAGCGGGTTGCTATGGACACTGCCGATTGAAAAACGGCTCAGGTGAAGGGCGTTCCAGCGTGGTGGCGCGCTCGGTCATTTTAGGCGGTCACGGGACGACGCGGCGGTGCACGCATCGTGCACGGGTTGTGCACGTGAGTCACAGGCTGATTTTTACGAATTTAGGTGCGCTTAAGCGGGCAGCAGCATGCCGTCAGATTGCTTGCGGCGACGCCCGAATAACCCCAACCCAAACAGGACCGACCCAAGCAAAAGCACAGATGCCGGCACCGGCACAGGCGCTGGGACTGCGTTGGATGTTGTGAATTCACCGATGGCTGTTTGGCCTACGATGTCGTTCGCGCTATCCGCAGGAAAGAACAAGGAACCAGCGCCGGGGGCGTTGACGAATTCGGCGTAAAGGCCCGGCGTCAGGTTCCATGTCGCGGATCCCGTAAATGCCTGTGTGCCATCAGTAAAACTTACGGTCCCGCCGTTTACGAACGACCAGATGTTCAGGCCGGTGTCGCCGCTAAAGCTCCATAGATTGGCCGAACCGTCGGATGTCTGGTTCGTCGAACTAAAGTCGCCTGATGTGTTATTGATCCCGAACCCCGTGTTGCCGTCCGCAAAGAAATTCGGAAGATAGATACCTACGCCGTCCGATCCAGACACAGTTGCGTTGGCAAGGCCCGGTTCGGCGACGACAGTGATCTGGTTCGCAATGCTTAGGTCAATTGACAGCAGTGTTGCTGCAGCAGACACGCTCGGTGAAAGCACTAACGCTGCGATCAGCGATGAAACCAGTTTTGCCATGACAGTCTCCAACAACAACAAGACACAACCGTCCCAAGATCACGTGACGGTTTACGTTGGGGTGTGTGTTAGAGGGCACCTACGACAATTGTTGGGCTGAAAAGTGTCAATACTGCCAAATTGCCGAAAAATATACATTATTTCTTGTCATTTCCGCTGGCAGCGTTCCACTGGGGGGAGGGGAACGCTGCTCAATTGATTGTGTTTAGGTCGCTGTTTTACGGCCGCGGCCGCCGCGCAGATGCATCACAAACAGCGTCGGTATCTTCCGAAGCGCAGCCCACTTCAGCCTTGAGACACGACAGGATCGCATTTGTTCCAGCAGCACCTGCGTGGTAATGATATACGCCGTTTTCGTCCGAATGGCCGTTGCAGGCGTCGAGCCCCTCCGGCTCTGAACCGTCAGATAGCAAGTGCGTAAAGATTGCATGGCCATCCATCGCGATCCCAACCTGTGCTGCATCGTTTCCGTCGGTTGCAGGTTGATCAAGGCAGTTCGTTACCGCGTGATAATGATAGCCGACATGGGTGTTCACGTGCCCGCCGCAGTCGTCAAAGGGCGCAACCGTATAGGCGGACAGAATGGCATCCACAGGGGCAGGGCCATCAAGACGCACACCATTGTGCGCAAGGCCCGAACCCGCTGTATTGGTCTGCACGGTTTGCGCGCTAAGCTGTGGTTCTAAAGGAATGACGTAAGTCATGCTCGCGTCGTCATCCATGTATTCGGGCAGGCACTGAACGCAGAAATTGTTGTACTCTGGATCAACATCTGGACGGGCGGCTGCTTCGCAAGAGGCCTGTGTGTCCGTGACGTTCACTTCGCCTGTTGTCTCATTGAAAAGTTGCCAGTTCTCGTCACCATAAAGCGTCGATAGTTCCGTGATGAATGTGCCGTCGACGTCCAACACCTCGCCTTCGTTCAGCCAGATGCCGCCTGCCCTCGCATCGTCATTGATCGATGTGGGGCACCATGGGCCGGGCGTGTAATCCTGCGGCTCTGCCTTAACTGTGATCGAAAAGCAGCTTGTCTGGGTGCCGCCCGATAATGTGCAATCCACGATCTCTGGCCCATTGAGGACCACGGCATTTTCGAAAAAATGTTCAATCTCATGTAAGCGATCATCGGTTGTGTCTGCCGAGGCTGAAGTCGCTATCAGCATTGTGGCGGTAAGGTAGGGCAGAGTTTTCATAAGAAATCCGATCATCACTTGGCTGGGTAAATCGTTTGGGCATATCCTGTTCTACGTTGGCGTTTCCCGTTTCCGTCGCCGTAATTTCAATATTGTGAAAAGATTTGAACCGCGTTCATGTCGTGCGGGTTTCCTTCTGCTTTCACGTACTGAGAATTTTGATTTACCCGCCTACTTGATCCGTCCTGCACACCCGTCTATACGCCCCCAGTCGGGTTCCCGAATCCGATCTATTTGAAACGCCGTGTGCCCCATTTCCGTCGCTGGACGGGGTCCTCCGGCAAAAGGAGAAGCGACAATGTTTAAGTTGAACGAACTGTCCGACAACCCGGGCGCAACATCACGCAAAAAACGCATCGGCCGTGGTCCAGGTTCTGGCAAAGGTAAGATGGGTGGCCGTGGTATTAAAGGTCAAAAATCCCGTTCCGGTGTAGCCATCAAAGGCTTCGAAGGCGGTCAGATGCCGATCTACCAACGTCTTCCAAAGCGTGGCTTTAACAACATCAATGCCAAGACATACGCAGTTGTGAACCTTGGTCTGATCCAGAAATTCATCGACGCTGGCAAAATCGACGTCAAAGCGGACATCACCGAAGATGCGCTGATCGCATCCGGTCTGGTACGTCGCAAAAAGGACGGTATCCGCGTTCTGGCCAAAGGTGAATTCACCGCAAAAGCCAACATCGCTGTTCACGGCGCATCAAAAGGTGCGGTTGAAGCAGTTGAAAAGGCTGGCGGAAAGCTCACAACAACTGCCCCTGCGAAAGTAGCGGCTGAGTAAGACCTTGTGAGCGGCCAATTGGTCGCTTACATACCAAACTCAAGTTTTCCCAAACGCCGCCACTCGGGAAACCGTGGCGGCGTTTTTCATGAGAAGAGACCCATATGGCATCCGCAGCAGAGCAAATGGCATCCAACATGAGCTGGGGGGCGTTCGGCAAAGCAACTGAGTTGCGCCAGCGTATCCTGTTCACACTTGGCCTTTTGATCGTTTACCGTCTTGGCACATTCATTCCGGTTCCCGGTATTGATGGTGCTGCCCTTCGTTCCTTTATGGAGGACGCCCAAGCCGGTATCGGTGGCATCCTGTCGATGTTCACCGGTGGTGCGCTGTCCCGCATGGGTATTTTTGCCCTCGGGATCATGCCGTATATCTCTGCATCCATTGTGATCCAGTTGCTGTCCACAATGTACGAGCCGCTGAAAAACCTCAAAAAAGAGGGTGAGCAGGGGCGCCGCAAGATTAACCAATACACGCGTTACCTGACCGTGATCGTGGCGACAGCACAGGCCTTTGGTCTTGCCGCATCGCTCGAGGCGGGTGGGCTTGCGTCCAATCCGGGCCTGTTCTTCCAAGCGTCGTGCATCATTACGATTGTTGGCGGGACGATGTTCCTGATGTGGCTGGGTGAGCAAATCACCGCACGTGGCATCGGCAACGGTATTTCCTTGATCATCTTCGTCGGCATTATTGCCGAGGTTCCAGCAGCGCTTGCGCAGTTCCTGTCGCAAGGCCGGTCCGGTGCGATCAGCCCTGTTGTGATCGTCGGTGTCATCCTGATGGTGATCGCGGTTCTGACGTTTGTTGTGTTCATGGAACGCAGCCTGCGGAAAATCCACATCCAATACCCACGTCAACAGCGCGGCATGAAGGTCTACGACAGTTCGTCGTCCCACCTGCCGATCAAGGTGAACCCTGCAGGCGTTATGCCAGCGATCTTTGCATCCGCATTGCTGTTGCTGCCCACAACGATCAGCACGTTCTCTGGCGGGTCAACGAACCCTGTGATGTCGACTATTCTGGCCTACTTTGGCCCTGGTCAGCCGCTTTACCTAATCTTCTTCTCAGCGATGATCATCTTCTTCACGTATTTCTACACGAAGGAAGTTGCGTTCAAGACGGAAGAAGTCGCAGAGAACCTGAAGAACCAGAATGGTTTTGTGCCGGGTATTCGTCCCGGTAAAAAGACCGCTGACTACCTAGATTATGTTGTGAACCGTATTCTGGTTCTGGGTTCCGGTTACCTTGCTTTGGTTGCCCTGATGCCAGAGATCATTCGTTCACAGCTGTCCATCCCGTTCTACTTTGGCGGCACGTCGATCTTGATTATTGTGTCTGTTGGTATGGACACGATCCAGCAAATCCAGTCACACCTTCTTGCACATCAGTACGAAGGCCTGATTGAAAAATCGCAACTCCGTGGTAAACGCGGTGGAGCAAAACGTAAGGGACCGTCACGCCGATGAATATTATTCTGCTTGGACCGCCAGGAGCGGGCAAAGGAACACAAGCCTCCATCTTGGTCAAAGAGCGGAATATGGTTCAACTCAGCACCGGTGACATGCTGCGCGCAGCAAAGACATCGGGCACCGAGATGGGCAAAAAGGTTGCTGCCGTTATGGACGCTGGCAACCTTGTGACGGACGAGATCGTGATTGGTTTGATTCGCGAACAGCTGGAAGTTCAGAAAGACGCGAACGGTTTTATCTTTGATGGCTTCCCACGGACATTGGCACAGGCCGATGCGCTTGGTGAACTGCTGGCAGAGATGGGCGAGACGCTCGACCACGTGATTGAGCTGGAAGTGAACGAAGATGTGCTTGTGCAGCGTATCCTCGGTCGTGCGGCAGAAGCCGTAGCTGCCGGAGGCACCGCCCGTGCTGACGACAACGAAGAAAGCCTGAAGATCCGCCTGATGGCCTACTATAAGCAGACTTCACCGCTGATCGGGTATTACTACGCCAAGGGTGATTTGAAATCAGTTGATGGGCTCGCGTCGATGGAAGACGTGGCTGGAAGCATCAAGGCGGTCCTTGGTTGACCCAAACGCGTAAGCGCCGGGACTGGATCGATTTAGCGATTTTTGCCATTTCGCTGTGTTCCGGTTTTGCGTTTTACGTTTTGCTGAGCCGGTACTTTAACGCAGAGTTTGCCTTGCTGGAAAGCTACTGCGACGGCTGGCGCGATTGGAATATTGTGGAAGGTGTGCTTCTTGAGGAGCCGAAAGAGTGGCGCGACCATTGCCGTGTGCTCACGAGGAACCTTCATTTGTCTTCAGGGATAAATAATATGGCCTGTGGGGTGCTTGGCTACGGCCTATTTCGGCTGATCAGAGACGTTATGTTTTGGCGTGATCCTGCGGTTCGATCTAAGACTTGACCCCCCGCTGAATCACTCCTAAACACCCCCATCTCTTATGAGAATCATTTTGCAGGAATTGGGTCGCACCCGATGATCGCAAGCTACCTCGATATGACGCAGCCCGGCGCCTTTAGGTCCGGGCTTCCGTTGTGAAAAAAGGGTCTGGAACCACGGACCCGCAACGTAAAGGAAATGCACGTGGCACGTATTGCTGGCGTAAACATCCCTACAGGAAAGCGCGTTCCAATCGCACTGACCTACATCACCGGAATCGGCTCTACCACAGCTGTTCAGATCTGCGACGCGATCGGTATCGATCACACACGTCGTGTGAACGAACTGTCTGACGCAGAAGTCTTGAAAGTCCGTGAATACATCGACGAAAATCTGACTGTCGAAGGCGACCTGCGCCGCGAAGTTCAGATGAACGTGAAGCGTCTGATGGACCTCGGTTGCTACCGTGGCCTGCGTCACCGTCGTAACCTCCCTGTGCGCGGTCAGCGTACATCTACCAACGCGCGTACTCGCAAAGGCCCTGCAAAGGCCATTGCTGGTAAGAAGAAATAAGGGAGGGCTGATATCATGGCACGCGAAGCTAAACGCACCAAGAAGAAGGTCTCCAAGAACATCGCCGCTGGCGTTGCTCACGTGAACTCTTCGTTCAACAACACAAAAATCCTGATCTCCGACGTACAGGGCAACGCCATTTCATGGTCGTCCGCTGGTACAATGGGCTTTAAAGGCTCACGGAAGTCCACACCTTACGCGGCTCAGATGGCTGCTGAAGATGCGGGCAAAAAAGCACAAGACCACGGTGTGAAGACGCTGGAAGTCGAAGTGCAAGGTCCAGGTTCTGGCCGTGAGTCCGCATTGCGCGCTCTGGCTGCTATCGGTTTCAACATCACATCGATCCGTGACGTGACGCCAATGGCACACAACGGCTGCCGCCCACCAAAGCGCCGCCGCGTCTAAGCGAATTACCCGTGATGGGGCTGTGCATTTGCACGGCCCCATTCCGTCATTTTGAAACCTCGGGCGTTTGCCTTTTGATCATGAAAGGTAGACTGGAATGGAGGGACACATGATCCACAAGAACTGGGCTGAATTAATCAAGCCAACACAGCTGGAAGTGAAGCCGGGTAATGACCCAGCACGCCAAGCCACTGTAATTGCCGAACCGCTTGAGCGCGGCTTTGGTCTGACACTGGGTAACGCCCTGCGTCGTATTCTGATGTCATCCCTTCAAGGTGCTGCCATCACTGCCGTACAGATCGACAACGTTCTGCACGAGTTTAGCTCTGTGTCTGGTGTGCGTGAAGACGTAACTGACATCGTGCTTAACCTCAAAGGTGTGGCGATCCGTATGGATGTCGAAGGCCCTAAGCGTTTGTCAGTACAAGCCAAAGGTCCAGGTGTTGTCACTGCTGGTGACATCTCTGAAACCAACGGCATCGAAGTGCTGAACAAGGATCACATCATCTGTCACCTCGATGATGGCGCTGATCTGTACATGGAACTGACCGTGAATACCGGTAAGGGCTATGTTGCAGCTGAGAAGAACAAACCAGAAGACGCGCCGATCGGCATGATCTCAATCGATGCGATTTATTCGCCGGTTAAGAAGGTGTCATATGACGTGCAGCCTACCCGTGAAGGTCAGGTTCTGGACTATGATAAACTGACGATGAAGGTTGAGACTGATGGGTCTTTGACACCTGACGATGCCGTCGCTTACGCGGCCCGCATTTTGCAGGATCAGCTGTCCATCTTCGTCAACTTCGACGAGCCTGAATCAGCACAAGCTGGTGCAGACGATGACGGTCTTGAGTTCAACCCGCTGCTTCTTAAGAAAGTGGACGAGTTGGAACTGTCTGTTCGTTCCGCGAACTGCCTGAAGAACGACAACATCGTTTACATCGGTGATCTGATCCAGAAAACCGAAGCTGAAATGCTGCGCACACCGAACTTCGGTCGGAAATCTTTGAACGAGATCAAAGAAGTTCTGTCCGGCATGGGTCTGCACCTCGGCATGGACGTTGAGGACTGGCCACCAGACAACATCGAAGATCTTGCGAAGAAATTCGAAGATCAGTTCTAAGACATTGGGCGGGTTTTCGGACCCGCCCTTTCACGACAATGCCGGCAATGACCGGGAACATATGGGCAATCACGCCCCAACAGAGTGGGGGACACGCATCCCTTGCCGTACAAAGCATAAAGCACTTTAGGAGACTGACATGCGCCACGGACATGGTTACCGTAAACTGAACCGTACACACGAGCACCGCAAAGCGATGTTCGCAAACATGGCTGGTTCTTTGATCGAGCACGAGCAGATCAAAACAACACTGCCAAAAGCTAAAGAATTGAAGCGCGTGATCGAAAAGCTCGTCACGCTCGCAAAGCGCGGCGACTTGCACGCACGTCGTCAGGCAAACGCACAGCTGAAGCAAGAAATGCACACAGCACGTTTGTTCGAAATCCTCGGCCCACGCTACAAAGACCGCCAAGGTGGTTACGTGCGTGTGATGAAAGCGGGCTTCCGCTACGGTGACATGGCGCCAATGGCGATCATCGAATTCGTAGACCGCGACGTTGATGCAAAAGGCGCGGCTGACAAAGCACGTCTGGCAGAGTCCGACGCAGAGTAAGCCAATCGGCTAAGTATTCGGAAAAGCCCCGTGCATCCCGCGCGGGGCTTTTTCTTTGTCTCCTTTAAGTTTAGCGCATAGGTTCCCGTTATGGCTGATCTTTTTGAAACATCTGCGGCGACACCCGCTGCTGGACCCCGCCCATTGGCAGATAGACTACGCCCACAGTCTTTGGGCGACGTCATCGGTCAGGAACAGGTGCTTGGCCCCGATGCGCCTTTGGGCATTATGTTGTCGTCGGGATCGTTGTCATCCCTGATTTTCTGGGGCCCGCCTGGCGTTGGGAAAACGACGATCGCGCGGTTGCTCGCGAACGAATCCGATCTGCATTTTGTCCAGATATCCGCGATCTTTACGGGTGTGCCTGAACTGCGCAAAGTCTTTGAGGCTGCGAAAATCAGACGCCAGAACGGGAAGGGGACGTTGTTGTTCGTCGACGAAATCCACCGTTTCAACAAAGCACAGCAGGACGGTTTTCTGCCCTACATGGAAGACGGCACCATCCTATTGGTTGGGGCTACAACCGAGAACCCGTCGTTTGAACTGAACGCCGCGGTGCTGTCGCGCAGTCAGGTGCTGATCCTGTCGCGGCTGACCGAGGATGACCTTGAACGATTGGCGCAGCGTGCAGAACGCGAGCTGGATCGAAAACTGCCGTTAGATGCACAGGCACGTGCCGCTTTGATCGAAATGGCCGATGGTGACGGGCGCGGGTTGTTGAACCTGATCGAGCAGATCGCTGCATGGAAGGTTGATGCGCCGCTGACGGCCGATGATCTGTCTAAGCGTTTGATGAAACGTGCGGCCAAATACGACAAAACAGGTGATGAGCATTACAATCTGATCAGCGCCTTGCACAAATCGGTGCGTGGCTCTGACCCTGATGCCGCACTCTATTGGTTTGCACGGATGTTAGCGGGGGGCGAGGACCCGCGTTATCTGGCCCGCCGCATCACGCGCATGGCGGTTGAAGATATCGCACTGGCCGATCCGCAGGCGCACCGCGTGTGTCTGGATGCATGGGAAACCTACGAACGGCTTGGGTCGCCTGAGGGGGAATTGGCTTTGGCGGGTGCCGTAACCTATGTCGCGCTCGCTCCAAAATCGAACGCGGTTTACGTCGCCTATAAGGCCGCGATGAATGCCGCGAAGAAACACGGGTCTGAACCGCCCCCCGCGCATATTCTGAACGCCCCAACGACGTTGATGAAAGAGCAGGGGTTCGGCGCGGGCTATGCCTATGATCACGACGCAGAAGACGGGTTCAGTGGCCAGAACTATTTCCCCGAAACGATGAAACGCGGCGAATACTACGCCCCCGTTGATCGTGGCTTTGAGCGTGATCTCAAGAAACGCGTTGAATATTTCGCGGGACTGCGCGCCAAGAGGGCAAAGTCATGACTGTCGTGTCCGTCGCCCTAGGTGGCGCAATCGGGGCGGTGTTGCGGTATTGGGTGGGGCTGGCTGTCGCTTTCCCGCTCGGGACGCTGACCGTCAATGTCGTGGGATCGCTGATTATTGGAATCGTCTGGGCCTACGTCAATGCAAAGGGCCTGCACGCGTGGTTGCCGTTCATTATGACCGGTTTATTGGGCGGTTTTACCACGTTTAGTGCGTTTTCCTTGGATACGGTGCGTCTGATCGAGGCGGGAAGGCTGGCGGCGGCTGGTGGATATGTTATGGCGTCCGTTCTGTTATCGCTGGCGGCCTGTGTCGTCGGCCATTGGATGATTAGGGGCACGCTATGAGCGGCGTACAAACACGGGTCGTGGGACCAGACGAAGGTGATCAACGCGTTGACCGTTATTTGCGGCGCTTGTTTCCGCATGTGACCCAAGGCCGGATCGAAAAGATGTGCCGCAAAGGCGAGGTCCGCGTTGACGGTGGCCGTGTGAAGTCGAATTCACGCGTCGAAGTTGGCCAGAAAGTTCGTATCCCCCCATTGCCGACCGAAGAAGAAGCTGCAGCAGCTGCGCGGCTGAACAAGCACGGCGTCACCAAGGCTGATGCGAAGCTGATCCAGTCCTGTGTGATCTACCGCGACGCCGATATGATCGTGATCAACAAACCTGCGGGCCTTGCCACGCAAGGTGGCACGAACACGACGCGCCACGTAGACGGGCTGTCGGAAGCGTTGATGTATGATTACGACGAAAAGCCGCGTTTGGTGCATCGTCTTGATAAGGATACGTCGGGCGTGCTGGTTTTGGCCCGCACCCGTATGGCCGCGCGTGCTTTGACCGAAAACATGAAGCATCGCGAAACCCGCAAGATTTACTGGGCCGCGATTGCCGGTGTGCCGCATCCACGTGCCGCGACCATCAAATACGGTCTGATGAAAGCTGGCGGCGGACGCGGTGGCGAAAACGAAAAGATGGTGTGCATTCACCCCGGTGAAGTTGCCAAAACCGAAGGCGCGAAACGTGCCACGTCTGACTACGCCGTCATGGATACGCTTGCCTCGCGTGCGTCATGGTGCGCCTTGGTGCCGATTACGGGGCGGACGCATCAGTTGCGCGCCCATATGGCCGAGATTGGCCACCCGATTGTCGGTGATGGCAAATACGGCGGGTCCGAGCAGGAAAATCTTGGCGATGGCTGGGGCGCGGGCATGGGCAGCGAAATCGGCCGCAAGATGCATTTGCATGCGCGTAGCTTGAAGATTGAACATCCGACGACCGGTGCGGTCATGGATTTCATCGCACCACTTCCAGAGCATATGCAAAAGACGTGGGATTTTGTCGGGTGGAAAGTCAGCCACGCCCCCGCTGATCCGTTCAATATGCCAGATGCCTGAACCGCGGCTTGTCATCTTTGACGTGGACGGCACCTTGGTCGATAGCCAAGAGATGATCGTCGCGGCCTTCACGCATGCCTATGCTGGACTTGATCTTGCGCCACCGCCCCGCGATCAAATGTTGCGGTTCGTCGGGCGGTCGCTCGAGCTGATTTTTCCGGAATTGTCGCCTGAACTCGACGCGCCGCTGCACGACAAGCTAACGCAAGGCTACCGTGACGCGTATTTCCATTTGCGCAAGACACGCGGCAGCAACGCGACGTCGCCATTGTATCCAGGGGCGATGCAGGCGCTTGAAACGCTACGGGCGCAGGATTGGACTTTGCTTGCGGTTGCGACAGGGAAATCCAAGCGCGGCCTTGATAAGCTGATCGAAGGATATGGGCTTGAGGGCTATTTTCTGAGCCAACAAGTGGCCGACTTTCATCCGTCAAAACCACATCCCGCGATGGTGCAGGCTTGCCTGAACGAAACAGGCGTTGCCGCTAATCGCACCGTCATGATCGGTGACACGACCTTTGATATCGACATGGGTCGTGCCGCCGGCGTGAAAACAATTGGTGTTTCTTGGGGGTATCATCCGGTTGAGACCTTGCAAGCCGACACAATCATCCACAGCTTTGATGCGCTTCATAGCGCGATAGACGATCTAATAGGACTTGAGACATGAGCGACTGGGCCGCGAAACGCTTTTGGAAGACAACAGCAGCCGTTGAATGTGACGGCGGCTATGCGATTGAACTGGACGGGCGTCCTGTCAAAACACCTGCAAAGGTGGCGTTGGTTGTGCCAACCGCTGATATGGCGGCGGCGGTGGCGTCCGAATGGGACGCGCAGGTTGATTTAATTGATCCTACAACAATGCCGGTGACGCGCGGTGCGAACGCGGCAATCGATAAGGTGTCCGTACAAAAGGCCGAAGTGGTCGAAATGCTGGCCGCCTACGGTGACAGTGATTTGTTGTGTTACCGTGCTGCGGGCCCTGCGGAATTGATCGCGCGCCAAGCGGATCATTGGGACCCATTGTTGCGGTGGGCAAAAGGACGGTTTGATGCCGACCTGAAAAGCGCTGAGGGCGTTATGCATGTCCCACAGGACGGTGGTGCACTGACGCGCCTGAAAGCAGAGCTGGATGCGATGACACATTTCCAGATCGCGGCTGCCCACGATTTGATCAGCTTGTCGGGGTCGCTTGTCATCGCGCTGGCGGTGATCGATGGTCATTTAAGCGAAGAAGACGGGTGGGCAGTGTCGCGCGTCGACGAAGAATGGCAGTTTGAACAATGGGGTGACGACGACGATGCGCGTGCGCTCGAATCTGTTAAACGCCAAGCTTTTTTTGATGCTGCTAATTTCTACAAAATGGCCCGGACCTAGCGTCACCTCTCGTTAGACGGGTGTGCGAAAGCCGTCGTTTGAGGCGTTTGCGTATTTTGATAGCAAATTTGTCTGAGAATCCCTTGACGATTCCCGATGATTCCTCCCACTCTAGGGCAGTTAAAGGCGGGGTGTCCCGTCTGGAGCTTCATAACTATCCCTGAAGGGATGGAACAAAACCGCCCGAACGGGAGTAAGGGCGGAAACTCAGGAAGAGGTAACAATGAAAAAAACCGTATTTCTCGGCGCACTCACGGTCGCTGGTCTGGCTGCAGCATCTGCATCCGCGGCAACACTGGATGACGTCAAAGAGCGCGGCAAACTGAACTGTGGTGTGACCACAGGTCTTGTCGGTTTTGCGGCACCTGATGCGAACGGCGAATGGGCTGGCTTTGACGTTGCAGTCTGCCGCGCAGTTGCAGCTGCAGTTCTTGGCGACCCAACTGCCGTTGAATTCGTTCCAACAACTGGTCAGACACGCTTCACAGCGCTGGCGTCCGGCGAAATCGACATGCTGGCACGTAACACCACATGGACATTCTCACGCGACACAGACCTTAAGTTTGATTTCGTAGGCGTGAACTACTACGACGGCCAAGGCTTCTTGATCCCGAAAGAGCTGGGCGTTGCCTCTGCTAAGGATCTGGACGGCGCGACTGTATGTATCCAAACTGGTACAACAACAGAGCTGAACCTTGCTGACTTCTTCCGCGTCAACAACATCTCTTACGAGCCTGTGCCGATTGAAACAAACGCAGAAGGCCAGCAGCAGTACCTTGCCGGTGCTTGCGACGTTTACACAACTGACGCATCCGGTCTTGCTTCGACACGTGCGACATTTGAAAACCCAGACGATCACGTTCTGATGCCAGAAATCATCTCCAAAGAGCCACTTGGCCCGCTGGTACGTCACGGTGATTCCGAATGGGGCGACATCGTACGCTGGACACTGAACGCACTGATCACAGCTGAAGAGCTGGGTGTGTCTTCATCCAACCTTGCTGAGCTGTCCGCAGCTGCAACTGACAACCCAGAAGTGAACCGTTTGCTCGGTACTGAAGGTGAGTTGGGCGCGATGATCGGTCTTGACGCTGGTTGGGCTGCTGCCGCTATCGGCGCAGAAGGCAACTACGGCGAGATCTTCGAGAAGAACATCGGTGAGAACACACCAATTGGTCTTGCTCGTGGTCTGAACGCACAGTGGACCGAAGGCGGCCTGCTGTATTCACCACCATTCCGCTAAATCCGGAATACGAAGGGCCCGGCATAACGTCCGGGCCCTTCGGCTTTAAGATTTAAGACGACATTACAAAAACAGCATCTCGCGCCTTGATAGATCCACATAAGTGGACATGAGGCGATAAAAATAACGAGACGCCCGGGAGATCATCATGTCCGTCATGACCGACCCGCCGAAACCTGCGTTTCGGCCCAGTCAGCTTATTTACGACACCCGCTACCGTTCCATCACGATCCAAGTTGTTGCCCTTGCGCTTATTGGCGCGGGTCTTTGGTGGTTGGTGAACAATACGATCAGTAACCTGAATGCCCTTGGCAAAGACTTTGACTTTGGCTTCTTAGGTCAATCAGCCGGTTACGACATTAACCAGATGCTGATCGAATACACCAACCAAGATACACATGGCCGCGCAGCGTTCGTGGGTATTCTGAACACGCTTTTGGTCGCCTTTTTGGGCTGTGTCACAGCGTTGGTTCTTGGGGTTCTGGCCGGTGTCGCCCGTCTATCGAAAAACTGGGTGATCAGTTTCTTGATGGCCGTCTACGTCGAAGGATTCCGCAACGTACCGTTGTTGTTATGGATCATTTTGATTTTCGCGGTTGTCACCGAAGCGACCCCGCAACCGCGTGACTTCCGTGGTGATACACCCGAAGCTAGCATGATGTTGGGCGAAAGTGTCGCGATCACGAACCGCGGCACCTATATCCCAGCAATTGGTTTCACACGGTCCCTGAGTGGTAACGAAGCTGTCGCGCCGCAAGAAGGTCTGGCCCCTGTGGCCTCCGGCGGTATCGACTGGATCTTGGTTCTGGGCACATTGGCTGCAAGCATCATCGCAATTCGCTTTGTGAATGCCCGTGCCAACCGTATCCAGGAGCAGCATGGTGATCGGCCAAATACAATTTGGACCAACCTCGCTATCTTCTTTGTGCCAATCGGGATTGTTTTCCTAATCCTTGGTGCAACGATCGTGAAGCCGTACCTGAAAGGGTTCAACTTTACCGATGGTGTCCATCTGCGGAACTCTCTGATCGCGCTTTGGATTGCGCTGTCGCTTTATACGGGGGCGTTTATCGCTGAGACGGTACGTGCAGGTATTTTGTCTGTGTCCAAAGGTCAGTCCGAGGCCGCATTTGCGTTGGGCATGCAGCCCGGTCGCACGATGAGCCTTGTGATCTTGCCGCAGGCTTTGCGTGTGATTATTCCGCCGCTGATTTCACAGTTCCTGAACTTGACGAAAAACTCGTCGCTAGCGATTGCGGTGGGGTACATGGATGTGCGTGCAACTTTGGGCGGGATCACGATTTCCCAAACAGGGCGCGAATTGGAAGGCATGCTGATGCTGGGTGGGTTCTACCTGATCCTGTCGCTGCTGATTTCCACTGCGATGAACATCTACAACAACTCAACTAAACTGAAGGAGCGGTAGGATGTCTGATACACACGCACAAACCGTCTCTTATGTCCGTGATACGATGTTGCCAGAATCGTCGCCCCCTACGACTGAAGTGGGGGCCGTGAAGTGGCTGCGCGAGAACCTGTTCTCAAGCGTTACGAACACGGTTCTGACGCTTCTGTCGATCTTTGTGATCTACTGGATCCTGTCCCATGTCGGGCCTTGGATGTTGGGTGGTATCTGGAATGCTGGGTCCTTGTCCGAATGTCGCGAGATCCGCGATGCGACTGTCGGATCAGATCACGGCGTTGCCTGTTGGGCGGTGCTGAGTGATCGTTGGCACCAATTGCTATTCGGCTATTACCCAAGCGAATTGTACTGGCGTCCGATCCTTGCCTTGATCCTTTTCTTGGGCGGACTGGCACCTGTTCTGTTCGACAAGGTGCCGCGCAAGATGTTCATCCTTTCAGCAGTCGCACCATTCTTGTGCTTCTGGCTGTTGTGGGGCGGGTCCATCTGGTTGCCGATCTCTATCGCTTTGGGTTTTGTCGTAGGCTACGTCGCGTACGGACCTCTCACCAAAACGTTCGGATCATTGGCTGGGATCATCGGAGCCATCGTATTGCCGTTGCTTTACTGGTTGTTCCTGTCGGGCCCAATCTACGCTGGGCTTGATAGCATCGCGCCAATCGGGATCGAATTTGTCGAATCTCGTGCGTTTGGTGGGTTTATGCTATCCGTGGTCATCGGCCTGTCAGCGATCGTGCTGTCGTTGCCGCTGGGCATTTTGTTGGCGCTTGGTCGTCAGTCGGACCTGTTCATTATCAAGACATCCGCTGTGGTGTTCATTGAAGTGATCCGGGGCGTTCCACTGATCGTGTGGTTGTTCACAGCCCAGTTGCTGTTGAACTACTTCCTGCCACCAGGGACCAATTTTGACCTGACGCTTCGGGTGATCATTATGGTGACCCTGTTCTCTGCCGCTTACATCGCGGAAGTTATACGGGGCGGTTTGGCGGCTTTGCCAAAAGGTCAGTACGAAGGTGCCGATAGTTTGGGTCTGTCTTACTGGCAATCGATGCAGCTGATCGTCCTGCCGCAGGCCTTGAAAATCTCGATCCCGGGCATCGTGAACACCTTTATCGGGTTGTTCAAAGATACGACGCTTGTGGTCTTTATCGGCCTGTTTGACCCGCTTGGGATTGCCTCTGCGATCCGTGCCAGCACTGACTGGAACGGTATCTACTGGGAGCTCTTCATCTTTATTGGCGCTATGTTCTTCATCTTCTGCTTTAGCATGGGCCGTTACTCACTCTACCTGGAGAAAAAACTCCAGCGTGAAAACCGATAGGAGGGTTTGGATATGTCAGACCTCGCAACTGATCGCGCAATTGATCGTTCCAACATGCAGGTGTCCGATGAGGTCGCCATTGAAATCAACGGGATGAACAAGTGGTACGGCACATTCCATGTGCTGCGCGACATTAACCTGACCGTGAACCGTGGCGAACGGATCGTGATTTGTGGGCCTTCCGGGTCCGGTAAATCGACGTTGATCCGCTGTATCAACCGTCTGGAAGAGCACCAGAAGGGCCAGATTATCGTCGATGGGACAGAATTGTCGTCAGACCTGAAGAACATCGACAAGATCCGGTCCGAAGTTGGTATGTGTTTTCAGCACTTCAACTTGTTCCCGCACCTGACGATCCTTGAGAACTGTACGCTGGCCCCGATTTGGGTGCGTAAAACGCCCAAGAAGGAAGCCGAAGAAATCGCGATGCACTACCTTGAGAAGGTGAAAATTCCTGATCAGGCGCTGAAGTATCCGGGCCAGTTGTCCGGTGGTCAGCAGCAGCGTGTGGCGATTGCCCGTTCGCTTTGCATGAAGCCACGGATCATGTTGTTTGATGAACCGACATCCGCGCTTGACCCTGAGATGATCAAGGAAGTGCTCGATACGATGATCGAGCTGGCCGAAGAAGGCATGACCATGCTTTGCGTGACGCACGAGATGGGCTTTGCTCGTCAGGTGGCCAACCGCGTGATTTTCATGGACCAAGGTCAGGTCGTTGAACAGAACGAACCTGAAGAGTTCTTTAACAACCCGCAATCCGAGCGGACACAGTTGTTCTTGAGCCAGATTTTGGGCCACTAAGTTTTCAGCTTAGGCCGTTCTACATGGATAAACGAAAGGGCCACGCGGTTGCGTGGCCCTTTTGCGTTACAGGTCCCGTGGAACAATAAAGTCCACTGCGTTGCCCTTACCGGGCTTCAGCCAATCGTCATCAGCAAATTCAATAACCGTGGTCGCGCAGGTCGGGTAATCGTCGAACCGATGATGATCGGGTGCGTAGGTCACAAAGCGCCGCGCCGCCATGCCGATTCCGGGGTTGTGTCCGACGATTGCGATGGTCTGGGCATCTACCGCGCTTGCAACTTCTTGGATCGTCTCCGGTGCGGCGTGGTACAGCATGCCTATCTCTTTGGTCGCGATAGTCTCAGCTAGCCCGCGTTTCACCATGTTTGTCGTTTGCAGTGCCCGCGTCGCGTCAGAGGTCAAGATCAGGTCTGGCAGATAACCCTGCGCCTTTAGCCATCCACCAATGGCTTCTGCCGCCTTTTGCCCTCTGTCAGTGAGTGTACGCGCATGGTCGTCTGCATAGATGTTATCCCATCCTGATTTGGCGTGACGGATGAGGATAAGTCGTTTTGTCATAGGAAAGCTTTCATATGGTGTGTTGCTTGGGCGGGCATCCGATTGCCTTGTCCGATAGGGCATGCACGCCGACTGCGACAGCCTTGTGACATACAGTCCACCCCTTGGGCCATGCGAAGGTGTGATTTGCAGCTGTCGACATCATACCCGTCATGAAAGGCATTCACTGGGCATGCAGGGATGCATGGCTTTTGGGTACAGGTGATGCAGGGGTTCTGACCTTGGGTTGGCGCAACAGCGTCATCCAGCAACAGAACACCGCGAAACGACACGAATAGCCCCGCAACATCATGCACCAGAAAGCCAATGGGCGAGGACCAGAAACGTCCGGTACGCAATGCCCACGTGAAAACGGGCTGAAAGGGTGGGCCACCAAAGGGGAACAGCGCAGTTGCGCCGTGTTTTTCTGCAAGATCGCTAATAACCCGCAACGACCATCGGTCCAGCGGGTCCGTCTGTTGATCGTGGTATTCGGCACTTTGCAAAAATATCGGCCAAAACGCGGGTTCTTGGGGTCCGATCAGGACGAACGTGCCGTCACGTTGCAGGTTGTCCGTTGGCACTGTGGCGCAGTGACCAAGCGCCTGCAAGCCATGTGCGGACAGGTCGTCGATCAATTGTTCTGGATAGGTGGGCAGCATTGGGCCAGACTAGCGGCTCACCGACCTCGCGCAATCGTCTTTTGTATTAATCCAGCCGTTGCCAGTTCGGCGGTATTTTCGCGGGTGTACTGTTCGTCGCAAAGCTAAGCGCGTTGCCGGCACAGGTGTACGTTCCATCACCGTTGCCAAACATGCCTGTCGAGGAACTAAATGGAATCTCCATGCGGGTCCCCATGACGTCGGCTGCACCAACAAGGTTGTAGTCAGTGGCGGTCGCGGCCCAAGACCCGCCTTCAGCCTGCATCCCGCCCGCGCTGTATCCGGACACGCTGACGTCCATTTCGGGCGCGTTCGGGACTTTGACCCGCAATGTCATGTTCTGCACTTCGATGCGTACTGATCCGGGTGGGGCGACTTGCATCACGACCATGCCGCCAACAGGCGTCGCGGCACCTTGCATTTGGGACGCCATGATCTGTGCGAGCTCGTCGAGGTCCGCCTGCCATGTGCCAACGACGCAAGGATCGATCGCAGCGTGAGCAAAGCTCGCGAAACAGGAAAAAGCGGTAGCAAGGCGTAGTGTCGACATAACAGACCTCTTAGCTAGGGTTGTGTTAAGCTACCACAACACGCCTCAATCGCGAAATCTGTTTTAGTCGTTGCGTATGATTGATCCGGCGCCATGTTCGGTAAACAGTTCGAGCAGGCTGGCGTTCGGCAATGTCCCATCAAGGATCACAACAGCGCGGACACCTTCATCAAGTGCTTTCAGGGCTGTTTCGGTCTTGGGGATCATGCCGCCTGCAATTGCGCCGCTTTTGATCATGTCGCGAACTTGGATCGCAGACAATTGGGTCATCACCTGACCGTTTTCGTCTTTCACACCGGGGACATTCGTGAGCAGCAAAAGGCGGTCCGCCTTAAGTGCCGCCGCAATGGCGCCAGCGGCGGTGTCGCCATTGACGTTGAAGGTTTCGGCGCGGCCTGTGCCGGAAGCCACGGGTGCAACAACAGGGATAATGCCCGCTGCGTTCAGATCATGCAGGACCTGCACGTTCATTCTTGACGGCTTGCCAACAAAACCCAATTCAGGATCGTCCGCTTCGGCGACCATCAGGTCGTCGTCTTTGCCAGACAGGCCAACAGCGCGGCCACCTTCGTCCATAATGGCCTGCACGATCCGCTTATTCACGAGACCGGTCAGGACCATCTCGACGACTTCGACAGTTTTCTGGTCAGTCACCCGTTTGCCGCGCACAAAGCTGGATTCGATGCCGAGTTTGTCGAGCATATCGTTGATCATCGGACCACCGCCATGCACCACAACAGGGTTCAACCCGACCTGTTTCATGAGCACGATATCGCGGGCGAATTCGGCCATCGCGTCTTGGTCGCCCATCGCATTGCCGCCGAATTTCACCACAACAATGGCCCCAGCGTAGCGCTGCAAATAGGGCAGGGCTTGGGATAGGGTTTGAGCGGTTCCGATCCAGTCGCGAGTCATGTCTTGGGCCTTCATATTAATCAATCCCGGCAATAATTGCGCGCAATGTTTCGATGCCATCACCCTTCTCGGATGAGGTCAAGATCAGCTCGGGGTAAGCGGCAGGGTGTTTCACCAGTGCCGCGCGGGTTTTTGCAAGTGATTGTTCCAACGCATCGCCACGCAGCTTGTCGACCTTCGTCATGACGACCTGAAAGGTGACAGCAGCACTGTCGAGCAGGGACATGATTTCGTCGTCAACTGCTTTGGCCCCGTGACGCGCGTCGATCAAAACAAACACACGGCGCAGGGTTTGACGCCCACGCAGGTAGCTTTTCAACAAGCGCTGCCATTTTTCGACCACGGGCAGGGGAGCGTTGGCAAAGCCGTAACCGGGCAAGTCGACAACATACAAATCACCAGCAGTAAAGTAGTTGATTTCTTGCGTCCGGCCTGGCGTGTTGGACGCGCGCGCAAGACCTTTGCGGCCTGTGAGCGCATTGATCAGGGACGATTTACCCACGTTAGAACGCCCTGCGAAACAGACCTCTAGGCGATCCGCAGGCGGCAAGCCGTCCATGGCAACGACGCCTTTCACAAATTCGGTTTCCCCCGCGAACAGCAGGCGACCGGCTTCGCGTTCGGCGTCTTCGGGTGGCTGAACTTCGGGGAAGCGCATTTCCATTGTAAGGCTCGTTCGTTTGACTGGGATGAAGAAAAAACCGCCGCATCACTGCGGCGGCTTTGGTTTATTTGTTTTTCGGCTTTGCTGGCGCATCCTTGGCGGGCGGCGCTTTCTTGAAGCTTGACGTGATGTTCCCGAACAGATCGGGTTTCGACCCGTGGCTCCGCATGATCGTGTATTGCTGGATAAACGTGATCACGTTGTTGGTGATCCAGTAGAGGACCAGACCGCTGGCGAAACCGCCCAGCATGAACATGAAGACCCAAGGCATATAGGCGAAGATCATTTTCTGTGTCGGATCTGTTGGGGCCGGGTTCAGTTTCTGCTGCAACCACATGGAAACACCCAAAACAATCGGCATAATCCCAATCGCGATCAGTGCGATAAAGCTACCTGGTTCTGGCGCGCCCCATGGCAGAAGGCCGAACAGGTTGATGATCGATGATGGATCCGGTGCGGACAAATCTTTGATCCAACCAATCCAAGGCGCATGACGCAGTTCGATCGTCACGAAAATCACCTTGTAGAGCGAAAAGAAGATCGGAATTTGCAGCAGGATCGGCATACACCCAGCGGCTGGGTTAACCTTGTTATCCTTGTAAAGCTTCATCATGCCTTGCTGCAGCGCCTGTTTGTCTTCGCCTGACTTTTCTTTCAGGGCTTCCATTTCAGGCTGCAATTCCTTCATTTTCGCCATGGAAACGTAGGATTTGTAAGCCAAAGGCAGCACGAGAGCCTTCAGGATGAAGGTCAGCGCGATGATCGACCAACCCATGTTGCCAATGATGACATTCAGGTTGTGCAGCAGCCAGAAGATCGGCTTGGTCAGGAAAAAGAACCAGCCCCAGTCGATGCTGTCGAGAAAGCCGGTGACGCCTTCTTCGTTTTCGTAGTTGCGGATCGCGTCCCATTCCTTGGCACCAGCGTAAAGCCGCGTGGTGACTTCGGTTGTTTCACCGGGGGCGACGGTTTGCAGCGCCATGACTGCTTCAGCTTGGTACAAGTCGCGGCTGTCGAAATACTTGGACGTGGACCGGAAGGCCGTGCCCTGTTCGGGGATCAGCGTCGTCATCCAGTAGTGGTCTGTGTAACCGATCCAACCGTTTTCGGTAGCTTCCAAGCGTTCCGCTTGGGTGCCTTCGCGCGGGTCCAGATCGTAGTCGACGATTTTCTTGTAGTCGGTTTCTTCCAACTCACCGTCAGTCATGCGCACGAGGCCTTCGTGCAGAATAAAGAAGTTCTTCAAGTCTGCTGGTGTGCCATGACGGCGCAGCAGGCCATATGGCCGCAAAGTAATGTTGGAAGAACCTGTGTTTTCAACGCTTTGAACGTAATCGAACATGAAATCTTCGTCGACGCTAATTTCAGTGCGGAAGATGTGGCCAGCGCCATTGTCCCAGACCAAGGTCACAGGTGTTTCAGGCGTCAGCGCATCACCGCTTTCGACTGACCAAATGGTGTCGGGGCCGGGGACCTGATCCGCAGCGATGCCTTCAGCAGAGGCCCACCCGAATGTTGCGAAATACGCTTCGGCTTCGCCAACAGGCTTCAGAAGGTGAACGATGGGTGAACCGTCGACCAATTCCTCGCGGTATTGGGTCAGTGACAGATCATCGATACGGGCACCCTGAAGGGACAAAGACCCTTTGAATTCAGGTGTTTCGATCGCGATACGTGCGGCTTCTGCGACGGTTTCTGACGCGGCGGGCGTTGTTGTCGGTGCCGACGTGGTTTCCGCGGCAACGCTTGGCGTTGTGACATCTGCAGCTTCTGCGACTGGTGGCAGATCAGTCAGCGCGGGTTCTTCAGGCGGGAAAAGCCAAAACCACACCATCACAACGAGGAAACTTAGCACCGTTGCGAGTATCAGATTCTTGTTTTGGTCGTCCATGCGAATGCCGCCTGTGTCGAAGAAAAGGTCCCGCTGGTTCAACCCCTCAGAACCCCAAAGGTCAAGCGGTTTTGCCTTGTTTTGATGAGAATTCGACGTGATTGACTGCGGAAAATTGCCATTTCACGTCGCGCATTTGCGCGACCATCAGGCAATTACTGAAGATAGCGCGGTCTCTGTGCGAAAACCTGCGGCAAATTGTAGTCGCGCAGCCATGTCAACGTTTCGGCGGGGGGAAGAGGGCGGGCAATGGCAAACCCTTGTGCATGACCGCAGCCATTCTTCGCCATGTGTTGGACTTCGCTCGTCGTCTCAACACCTTCGGCGAGCGTTTCTATTGATAAGCCCTTAGCGACCATCAAGATCGTGTTAACCATTTGCTGTTGGCTTTCGTCGACATCAACGTGGGAGACGAAGGAACGGTCAATTTTGATCCTATTAACGCTAAAATTCTGAATGGTTGTGATGGCCGCGTGGCCGGTACCAAAATCGTCAAGGTCGATGTTGCAGCCCACGTCGGAAATTGCATGCAGGTTCCGAATGATCGGATCGTCAGCGCCCCTTGCAACGACGGTTTCCAAAATTTCGATGACTAACCTGTCAGGTGTCAGGTCAAAGGCATCCAATTCTAGCCGAATGATGTCGACAAGATTCGGGTCGCGCAGTTCAAATGCCGACATGTTGACGGATACGCGTGGCACGTGGACGTTCGCGTCATCCCATTTCCGCAGCGCACGAAGAGAATCGCGTAACATTGCCAAACCAAGTTGGCGCATCATCCCGGCTTCTTCCAAGATGGGGAGAAATTCCGCGGGTGAAATCACACCTCGTATCTTGTGATTCCATCGTGCCAGCGCTTCAACCCCTGAGACTTCATTGGTCGACAGGCACAGCTGAGGTTGGAAATATGCATGAATTTCGCCAGTTTTAATTGCGCGCAATGCCTCCGCCAAGAGAGAGCGGCGCGCATCGATCCGTTCTTTCATTTCGGTCGAATACACCCGGATCATCGAAACGCCTTGGTTCGCAGCCTCAATTTGCGCGATGCGAGCGGATTCTAATAGTTCCTCGCCGTCTTCCTGCTGTTCCTGGGAGGATATTGCGCAGCCTAAAGAGAGGCTAATTGGGAGTCCTTCGTCACCAAGTGGAATGGGTTCCGCCGCCTTGTCCTGGATCATCATCGCAAGGTCCAATAACCCCGCGCGCACCAATCCCCTTAACGGGCTGACAACGCATACAAATTGATCCCCGTCCAATCGGCGCACTACATCCCGAATGAGAAGATCGCCCTTTAGACGGTCTTCCAGAACCCGTAAAACGTGTCGGATATCTTTACCATTTCGGGTACGTCGCAGATCGTGAAAATTGTCGATTTCAGCCACGATCACAATCGCATTGTAGCAATCGTAATAACGGCGTTTAAGCATATCGTCCAAGGCGTCGATGATTTGTTTACGCGGGTCGGTCGGCCCTACGAAGACGTTTAAGACGGCAGTGATCCGTGTCCATAAATGGTGGATGAAACTGCGCAAATCTGTGCCTCGCTTGGTAACGGGCACCATGCCCTAACGCGCAATGGATAAGGCCGATTAGATAAACTTTGATTAATCCTGTTCAGGAATCGTCATCAATCCAACGAAATCGAACAGCTTTGGGTCGAGCAGATGCGACGGCCTTGCATTTGTTAACGCGCGGAACATCTTTTGGCGGCGACCGGGGTGGTTCTTTTCCCAGCCGTCCAGCATTTGTTTGATCTGCTGACGTTGCAGCCCGTCCTGCGATCCGCACAGATCACATGGAATAATCGGATAGTTCATCGCGGCTGAAAAAGCTTCGCAATCGGCTTCGGCCACATGCGCCAGAGGGCGATACAAGAACAGATCGCTTTCTTCGTTAACGAGCTTGGGCGGCATCGTCGCCAGACGGCCACCATGGAACAGGTTCATCATAAATGTTTCAAGAATATCATCGCGATGGTGACCCAAAACGACGGCGGAACATCCTTCTTCACGCGCAATCCGGTAGAGATTTCCGCGTCTTAGTCGCGAACATAATGCGCAAAAAGTGCGGCCAGTAGGGACTTTGTCCATGACGATAGAATAGGTGTCTTGGTATTCAATCCGGTGCGGAACGCCCATTTTCTCCAAGAAAGCAGGCAGAACGGTCGCTGGGAAATTGGGCTGCCCCTGATCCAGATTGCACGCAACCAGATCAACGGGCAGTAGCCCGCGCCATTTCAGTTCGTACAAGACTGCCAACAAGGTGTAACTGTCTTTGCCGCCAGACAAACAGACCAGCCATTTCGGCGGTTTCCCATCGCGTGCTTCGGGCGCGATCATGCCATATTGTTCAATCGCTTCACGCGTATTGCGCACGATCCGTTTGCGGAGTTTCTTGAACTCTGTCGTGGAAGGTGCGCCATTAAAGAGCGGATGAATATCTGTGTTTTCGTCTAGCATGATCCCGCATTATAGCGCGTTCGCGATCCCGCCAAGGGGTTTCGTGACTTGCCGCTGCCGCTTTGCGAATTAAGTCGTTGGAGGAAAAGAGGAACAAATATGCGTTTATTGATTGCTGCCGCCTTGGTCGTATTGTCCGCTTGCACTGGGAAGCCGTCCTTTGACGACGAAAGCCTGGGCCGCGAAAAACTAAACCTTGAAGAATTCTTTGACGGTGATTTGGTCGCATATGGCCAGTTCCAAGACATCTTGGGCACAGTTCGGCGCAGTTTTGTGGTCGAGTTGAAAGGCGATTGGGACGGGGAACGCCTGCGCTTGGAAGAAGATTTCATTTACGAAGATGGATCGACCGAGAAACGCATCTGGACACTAACAAAGACTGGACATGACAGTTGGACAGGGACAGCCCCCGGTGTGATCGGTGTCGCGACTGGTGAGGAACAGGATAGCCGTTTTAATTGGCGCTATGAGATTGATTTGCCGATTCCGGCGGCGGACGGGTCTGTTGAAACCATGCGGGTCACGTTTGATGATTGGATGTGGTTGCTGTCTGAGGACCGTTTGTTCAATCGCGCCTACGTGCAGCGGTACGGCTTTGACATTGGGGACGTGAGCATTTCCTTTGAAAAGCTAAACTAGTCGGGCACGTTGTCGATGCCTGAGCCGCCCCAAGGGTGGCATCGTCCGATGCGGCGAATCGTCAGGATGCTGCCTTTGATGCCGCCGTGGTTTTCCAACGCCTCAAGCGCGTAGGCGGAACAGGTTGGCTGAAAACGGCACCCGTGTCCCACCCAAGGACTAAGCAGAAGGCGATATGCCTTGACGGGGGCTGCAAAGACGTGGGCAAGCGGGCTCATGTGTGCACCTTATCCAATGCGCGGATCAGGTCGCTTTGCAATTGGGTGAAGGGCAGGGCGGCTGTCGTTTCGAACCGTCCGACAAGAACGTAATCCCAGCCATCGCGCCCGTGATCCTTAAGAACAAGACGCGCAACTTCGCGCAAACGGCGCTTGGCGCGGTTGCGGGCGACGGCGTTGCCGACTTTTTTGGAACAGGTGAAACCGACACGGATACCATCGGCCGTTTCATCGGCGTGGCGCTTACGTGCCTGCAGATGAATCCCCTTGGTTCCAAAGCGTTGTGCCTTGGAGCACCGGACAAAATCAGCCCGTTTGGTCAGTACAGTGATCGCTGGACAAGCGAAAACCGCCGGTGGACCGTCCATGTGATCGACCGTTTGGTCAGACATGGGTGCCACCGGCGGCTTCAATTCGAATAACCGAAAGTTGGCGCTTACGCGCTCAGCTTCGCGCGGCCTTTTGCGCGACGGTTGTTCAGGATTTTGCGGCCAGCTTTAGTCGCCATGCGCGCGCGGAACCCGTGACGGTTCTTACGAACCCGGTTAGATGGCTGGAACGTACGCTTCATCGCGTGTCCTCCGGTTAATGGGCCAAACCCTGTTAGAGATTCGAAGCCGATTGGAATTCAGACTTGTCGTTTAGAGGGGGTACCGTGTCCTGTCAACGCAGGTCAGACCAGAAAACTGCAACAATTTCACATAGCGTGGCAGGTCAATTGTTTCAGTCGACGGCCTGATAGGCCCCGAAGTATCGCAAACCGCTAACGACTGATCAAGCGCCCGTGATCGGGGTATCACCAACAGACGTTTCAAGTCATCTACAGTCCTAACGAAAGCGCGTCCGTCAACCGTGATGGCGCCGCGCAATATGATAGGATGACCCGATGATTGATGCCCCGACCGAAATGGCCCCTGATAAGCAAAGCAGTGCCTATGTCCGCAGATTGCCCCTTATAATCATAGCGATTGTCGCTGTGTTGGGGGCAATTTTCCTACGTGATTACCTGACATTCGATGCGTTGAGCGAAAATCGTGAAACGCTACTGGCTTTCCGCGATGCCAATTATCTGCTGACAGCATTGTTGTTCATTGCGGCCTACGTCGTGATCGTGGCCTTTTCATTGCCGGGTGCAACAATTGCCACGCTGACAGGCGGCTTTTTGTTTGCCACTTTCCCGGGCGCGTTATTCAACGTGACTGGTGCGACGCTAGGGGCGACTGCAATTTTTCTCGCGGCCCGTTGGGGATTCGGGGAAAAGCTTGGTGCCAAGCTGGAAGGATCCGAAGGGATCGTCAAAAAGATCAAAGATGGAATCGATGAAAACCAGTGGTCGATGCTGTTCTTGATCCGTCTGGTGCCGGCTGTGCCGTTCTTCATGGCGAACCTGATTCCATCGTTCCTAGAGGTCCCGACACGCCGCTTCATCATTTCAACATTCTTTGGCATCATTCCGGGTGCTGTAGTCTACACGTCCGTTGGTGCGGGTCTTGGTGAAGTGTTCGAGCGTGGCGAAACCCCGAACCTTGGCATCATCTTTGAGCCATTCATCATTGGCCCAATCATCGGCCTTTGCGTGCTTGCCGCACTTCCTATTTTGATCAAGGCCGTGCGCGGCAAGAAAGGTCTTTAAGCCATGAACCGTATTAAAACTGATATCTGTATCATTGGTGGTGGCTCTGGCGGTCTGTCTGTCGCAGCTGGCGCTGTTCAAATGGGCGCAAAAGTTGTCCTGCTTGAAGGCCACAAAATGGGCGGTGACTGCCTGAATTATGGCTGTGTTCCATCAAAGGCGCTGATCGCGTCCGCGAAACAAGCCTATGCGATGTCCCATGGGTCCGCGCTGGGCATTGCAGACGAACAGGCGCAGGTGGACTACGCGGCGGCCAAAGATCACGTCGCCGACGTCATCGCGACGATTGCACCAGTCGATTCGGTCGAGCGTTTCGAGGGTCTGGGCGTTCAGGTCATTCAGGAATTTGGCGCGTTCATCTCTGAAAACGAAGTGCAAGCCGGTGATACGATCATCGAAGCGCGTCGGTTTGTTGTGGCCACAGGGTCTGGCCCGTTTGTGCCGCCAATCGATGGCATCAGCGATGTCACTTACTATACAAATGAAAACATCTTCGATCTGCGCGAAAAGCCAAAGCATCTGATCATCATCGGTGGCGGGCCCATCGGTATGGAAATGGCGCAAGCGCATCGTCGCCTTGGTTGCGATGTAACCGTGATTGAAGGGGCCAAGGCATTTGGCAACGATGATCCGGAAATGGCCGAAATCGTGCTGAACAAGATGCGCGACGAAGGAATCCAGATTATCGAAGGTGCGCAGGCGGAAAAGATCAGCGGCACGGATGATAGCGTGACGGTCCATACGCCAAAAGGTGATTTCACTGGGTCCCATCTGCTTATGGCCGTTGGGCGTAAAGTGAACATCGATAAGCTTGATCTGGATAAGGGCAACATCGCCCATGACCGGCGTGGTTTGAAAGTCGGTGATGACCTGCGGTCCGAGACAAACAAAAAGGTCTATGCCGCTGGCGATGTCGCTGGTGGTCTACAATTCACCCATGTGGCAGGCTATCATGCCGGTGTTCTGATCCGGTCACTTTTGTTCGGTTTGCCGTCCAAGCAAAAGACGTCTCATATTCCTTGGGCGACTTACACTGATCCAGAATTGTCCCAAGTCGGCCTGACCGAAGCCCAAGCCCGCGAAAAACATGGCGACAAGTTAGAAGTGGTGCGTTTCGAATATCACCACAACGACCGCGCCATCGCAGAACGGAAAACTACAGGCCTTATCAAGGTGATGGTGGTCAAGGGACGGCCAGTGGGCGCGTCCATCGCCGGTCATCTTGCGGGTGAATTGATTTCGATGTGGGCCATGGCGATTGCAAATAATATGAAAATGTCTGCCATCGCCAATACCGTTTTGCCTTACCCGACCATAAGTGAGGTCAACAAGCGGGCGGCTGGGGCCTATTTCAGCCCGCGCTTGTTTGATAGTGCAATGGTTAAGCGGGTTGTTGGGTTCGTTCAGCGCTGGATCCCGTAACGCAGGCAAGAAGGCGTCATTATGTTCAATACCCTCTCTGGGCGGTTCTTGGTTCTGACCATCATTTTTGTGATGTTGGCCGAAGTCTTTATCTTTGTGCCGTCGATTGCGCGGTTCCGCGAAGATTATTTGCTCGAACGCCTTGAGAGGGCACAAATCGCATCATTGGCGCTCGAGGCGGATCCGTTCATATCGCCAGAGCTGCAATCGGAGCTTTTGAAAAACGCTGACGTCTATAACGTTGTTTTACGGCGTAACGAAGTCCGGCAACTGGCGTTGTCATCGCCGATCCCATTTCCCGTCATGGCGACCTACGACATGCGCGACCCGTCGTCGTGGGAATTGATCAGGGACGCCATGTCGACGCTTGTCACCAAGGACGAACAGGTCATCCGCGTGATGGGGACGCCTGTGCAAGGCGGCGGATCACTGATTGAAATCACGACACCGCAAATGCCGCTGCGCGATGCAATGATGGCGTATGGACGGAACGTCTTGATCCTGTCGTTGGTGATTTCGGTTATCACGGCGGCGATGTTGTTTGTTGCGGTTCGCTACCTGCTCGTCCGGCCTATCAAAGGGTTGGTCGATCAGATGGAACGGTATGCCGCGGCGCCAGAAGACGCCCGTAAGATCATTGAACCAACGGCCACCGTGCGCGAATTGCATGCGGCTGAACTGGCGTTGCAATCTATGGAAAACCAATTGACTGGCGCATTACGGCAAAAAGATCGTCTCGCGCAGCTTGGCGGGGCCGTCGCCAAGGTCAGCCATGACCTGCGCAACATCCTCACGTCAGCGCAATTGTTCACGGACCGGATCGAAAGTTCGGAAGACCCACTGGTTAAACGCATGGCACCCAAGTTGGTCGGATCGATCACGCGGGCCGTCAATCTGTGCGAAACGACCTTGGCCTTCGGGCGCGTGGAAGAACCGCAGCCTACGCTAACCCGCATTGTGTTGGTCGGGTTGGTCGACGAATTGCTGGAAGGCGAACGCCTTGCGGCAGGCGATGCACCAATCACGTTTGAAGCGGATGTGCCGGCTGCGATGACTGTACGCGCGGACGGAGAACAAATTTTCCGGGTCCTGTCCAATTTGCTGCGCAATGCCCGTCAAGCGATTGAAGCAACAAGGGCCCCTGGCACGATCACCATCCGCGGATTCGAAGACGATGCGGCATGGTGGATCGAAGTATGCGATACGGGGCCAGGGTTGCCGAAGCGAGCACGGGACAATCTGTTCAAACCGTTTGAAGGCGGGGCGCGCAAAGGCGGGACGGGACTGGGCCTCGTCATCGCAGGCGATTTGATCAGAGGCCACGGTGGCCGGTTGGAGCTCGGTAACACGGATGAAAACGGTACTGTGTTCGTGATCCAGCTGCCAAAAGCTGACTTGGCACTGGAGCCTTCGGCGTTTGAAACGGCCTGAATTGAACAAGATTAAAAATACTTACGATTTGGGCCTTGCATACCCCGGCAGGCACAGCTAAATCCCACCACACGCGGATTGGTAGCTCAGTTGGATAGAGTACTTGACTACGAATCAAGGGGTCGGGGGTTCGAATCCTCCCCAGTCCGCCACATACACACTTGTCAGGCGACACATAGTTCTGCCTTTCACGACACATAGCTCTACATTTTCCATCGATTTGATTGCCATCGCTTGTTTCTCGCGCCCTTCAATCGTTGCAGGTTTTCAAGACAACGCACGCAGTGCGCTTGCTCTGAAATCTTGCCACGTGGCGAACGCGGGAGGGGGCGAGGCAGGTCTATTCGACGGCAGTGGTGCGGCCCGCAGGCGCTAGCCGAGGACCCGGTGCTGTCTAATGGACTTGCCCGAGGGGGAGGGCCGCGCCCTCACCCTGACGCTGTGCGGCGGCGTTCGGCTTGCCCGAACCCCAAACAGCCATAGAAGGACCAGGATCGCAGATCCGTTGCCCCAGCGACCGCGACCCGCAGGGCAGATCGGCGCGGCTTATGGACAGCATGAGGCAAAGGAAAGGCACCGGCTCTAAAAGAGACGATACCTGACTATTGGATCCGCTGCCGATTAGTTGTGACGTTCTGGGTGAAAGCTGCTCTTTGCAGCTTGAGCTTAGGGCGCGGTGACACATCCAAGGGATTTGGCAGGGGCCATGCCGCAATCGCAACAAGACGCGGCATTTGGCGGGGTGCGGAAATTCGCTGCATTCGCCCCAATGTCTGCTTTGCAGACTGAGGCGTTCGCTAAAATGATGAGATCGCCGCTAGTCGGTTAGTAGTTGACGCGCCATACGGCTTGGGCAATCCGAGCCAGCTTTGCCTGGCGAGCATCGATACTCGAAGTTGACCAGACATCTTGTTCGGCAACTGAGTCATTGATTTTGAGCGGGCTTTCTACAAAGTATTGGCCTTCAACCTTCTCTGCGAAGGATTTGTTGGCCAACTTGCGGTTTACTCCGCTTGGGAGCAACGTCATATTACCTATCCGGTGGATGTATTCCTCAATTTCAGCATCTGGGTCGTCAAGAAATTCCGACCATTCCTCTGGTACGAACTTCTGAGGAAGAATGTGCTCCAAATTGAGCGAATTTGGATCGGAAACCGCCTCGATGCCGGTATTGCCTTCAATATGATCGTTCAGCTTCTTCAGAGTGTACCGCGCTAGTTTTGAAACAGTGATCTGTTTTCGTGCGAATGAGGTCCGGAAGTCAGCGTCTGAAGGATACAGGCTCTTGATTTGATCAAATACATCCTTTGCTGAACAACTTGGGTTTTTGCGTACAAATTGCGCTGCAGAGGCAAAGACTTTTTCGATGTTGCCCGTACCTTGCCCCATAATGATACTATAGCGGTAAGCGAAGGCGACGACCATTGAACTGACGCCGCCAAATATCTCGGGCCTTGCTTCGAAAACTGAGAGTAGCAAGGGGTTATACTGGTTGACGTTGAACGTGACCAACTGATCGATGTTCGCCTTTATCCGCGATCGCTCACTACCTTCAAACAGATCCCAAGTTACGTGTTCCGGATCATGCAAGGCCGAATAATACTCCGAAGAGTCGCGTAGGCAGCGTGACAACTGGACGACCTGCGTCTGGCTCTCAAATTTGTCGGCTATTCTCCTGTAAAGGTATTTTTCACGAACTACGTCGTACTCGGAAAGCCAGTAATGCCTGAGGAAACGCTTCAATTCGATAGCACCAAGATAGTCAACCATCGACCGCCAATTGTCTTGCGTCCTTTGGAGTTTGTTTCCAGATTTAGAGAACAAGTAATTTTTTAGCAGGTCAGCAACCGAAAGAGCCAAGCCGCGGTCGTTCAGAGTTTCAAAGAGCAGATAAGCATCGTGGTCGTCCTTCACAGCAATTCGGATTACCTGGAATGTATCATCGATTGCTCCAGTGATGGCTGTCACAAGATCACCAAGACTTTGCCCGTCGTCTAAGGTTTCACCAACCTTGTCGTAGAGTGAGCAGTAGCAACTCGCGAGAAGGCGGTTAGTCTTTGGAATGCTACGTGAATTAACCTGCCGTCGAATACGTTGGATGTCGGGTTGATTGATTATGTGTTCATCGTAGAAGTCGCGATTGTTGGTATTCAGCGTTAGCTTTGGAATGGTGCTTTTGGACTTGTAGTCAAACTTACCCAAAAAATCTGTGCTGATTTGCTTGGCGGTGTCGTCCTCACCCAACCGGCTTGCGTGATCCCGCAGTACGCAGACAAGTATTGAAGTAGTGGTAAGACGCTGTTGGCCATCGATAATCTTGTAATTCGACTGGTCTTTGTCATTGATTACAAACGAACCGAGGAAGTAATCGTCGCGCTGATTTCGGATCGCGGCCAGAAAATCGTCCCATAGTTGGTCGACTTGTTCTGCTTCCCAGCTAAAATCACGTTGGAACTCAGGAACTGAGTATCGCTTACCGTCCCGCAGTATGGTTCCGATATTGATTGCGCCCGTATCGATGTTTGCCAATTCGATAGCCCTTTTTGTGTTGGTTGCCTTTTGGCTACCACCATGTTGTCGGAGCAGCGATTACTTTTCAATCGTATTGCGCTTCATAAGCAGACCTTTTGGGTCTGTTTAACGAAAGGCAGCTATGGGCCGGTGAGCATCGATCGAACCCGTGTAAATCCATCAGTATACCGCAATGCGGAGAATGGCGGCAGTGAGCCCATCCTGACGAATGCTGCAAAGAGCGTGAAGGGCGGCTATCTCTAAAGCCTCAGCTCAGGTCCTCTTTGCTCCGGTCCTAGTCATTCGCTGTAACGGCAATAATTTTTTTCCAGTCCCGTGCCTGCAAGTCTTTTGGGTAGATCATAAACTGAATTAGTCCTTCGACGCCGATTGCATCGTCATACCCAAGCTGTAAAAGCATTTGGCGATCTTGCACAGGCTCCAACTGATTTTGAATATCCAATCCAACTCCGAAGACTTGGTGCGCCTTACTGCTTCCCATTCGAACGTCGGTATTTTGTTGCTCGGAAGTGAAGTCAATCGGTGCAAATGGAAAATCGCCTTTACGCTCGGGCTTTGTAGCGACTTGTTCATCTGATCTCTCAATGATTGCGAAATCGCTTGATGTGATCCCTCGGGCGCGTGCTAGCAAAGCATCTTTTCTGCATATGAAGAACAAAAGCTGACCGGACTCTGGCAAAATGTCGGGCGGTAAATGCTGATTCAATTGAGAAAAAGAAAGCGTTGCGTAATGCTGCATCTTTTCCTCTGTGATCGGGTCGCAGGGCCAAGGCTGATGTAGTCCTGGTGGCTGCCCCCCAATCCAGCTCAGAGCGCTACCTTTAGGTGAAGCAACTGTTGCACCTTGGTCAATTGTTTTGATCAGGACTGCTGGAAGCGGGTCAGTGAGCTTTTCCGGGACTTCCCGGTCTTGAATTGGATTGTCCTTGAGGGGAGACGGAATAAAGCTAGAAAGCTTCCACAATGCCCAGCCCACTGAAACCAATATTGCAACTGCGATGATTTGGGGGCCAATCGACGCGGCTTTTGCAACTTCGCTCATCCAAATGAGCGCAAGCAATGTTGCACACCATACAGTTGCCAGTGTCGCAATAACTACCTTTTTGACCATGACCGCTACTAGCCCTTTGCCGCATAGTTTTGTGGCTGGACCGACAATGCAAGCACCTCAAGAATACCACAAGAAAAATCGGATGCTGCCATTCGTAACGGCCGAAGAGACGTCCGCTTTGTCCGCACCTTTCCCGTTCGCCGCATCCAAGATTTCGTGGTTGCGGCTAATGGCCGGTTTGACGGGCCGCACCGCAGCATGCCGATCAGTGAGTGAACGGCAGCTAAGGGCCGACTTTGTCGATATTGGCGCGTGCTCGATGTGGACATGCTACGACACATCGGATGACCGGAAGAGCCTCAAGTATTAAATCTCTAAGACCTCTCTAAGCGTAGTTAAATTTGATAGCGGCCGTTGCTGACACAGTCTAATGTGATCGAGATAGGCACCTTCAAGCAGTGAGAAGCCAGAAATACGGAATGCTGCGAAAGGCTTGGGAATGATAGATGAGACCAAGAATTGCATTTATTGTGACGAAGAGAAACAGTCGAGTGACTTTTCCCTAGAGCACATCTGGCCAGATGCATTAGGGGGAGATTATCTTTCTGAATTCTGGCGGACACGTGACGTATGCGGCAAATGTAACAGTATATCTGGGGTGTTTGTGGATGGCGCATTCATCAAGCAGCATTTGGTTGCAGCCGAAAGAATGCGTGATGGGCTGGAATATCTATCTTCGGAGAATTCGACCGAAACAATCCCTCTAGGTTTCTGTAGCACAGTTCAGAATATTGAAGCTCCTGAAGGTGAAGTGGCAGATTTTTGGGTTTGCACTCCGGGAGCCAATATTTTGCATTTCCGTGCAAAAAGCGAGATCACTTTTGACACCTATGTGGGCGGGGATCCACGTAGGTCTTCGAAATGTTCGAAGGCAGGACGCGTCGTTGTTAGTTTCACCACCGAAGAGCCTTTCTGGATTAAAGTTGCACTACGCTCTATCAAACGGCATTTCTCCAAGGCCCAGCTATTCGTGGAGACCTCAGGCTGGCCTGACGAACACGAGGGATTTTCAGCACTATCACCGGAAAATCCCGAGCATGCTTTCTATTTGGAAGCTGTCAGAAAACTGTATCAACATACTGATGCAGGTGGACAGATACACGGTCAAATATCCCTTCCGTTGCATGCGGATGCTCGTTTCCTGTCGAAATTGGCATTAGCGGTTGGGTTCAAAATCTTCGGCCAAAGTTTCATGACCTCAGATGATGCTCGTTTGCATCGAAGGTCGTTTCGCGAAGCTGACCCTTTGAAGAGAGTGGACCTGAAAATAAGGGGTACCGGGTTCTTGAAAGAGGACGATTCACCGGAGCTTTCCGAATTTCTAAAGTGGCCCGGTGCATGGCAACTACTGTTACAACAAGTAAATGGAGCACTTGCTCTTGTCGTTACTGCGCCATCTGGGCGAAAAATGGTCGTGCAGATCACAGATGACCGCGAGTTATTGGAACAGCTCGGTCATGACTACCTTGAGGGCAAACATTGGCTAGTCGTTCCGCAAGTTCAAAAAGGAGTAGGCCCAACTCCATATCCAAAGTATCTCGCTCATATTCTAGGCTCACAGCCCTTGGTTGAGTTGGAGCAGCTGGCAGCACGAAGAACGGCCCCTTCAACTCTACCATCGGCGAACATCAGATTTGACGTCGGCACTTAAGTCGCAAATTTTCCCGCAAAAGCTCTTTGGGTTGAAGCCGGCCTTTGGCAAGTCAAAGGCGAAACGCAGTTTTGTTTCGCAGTGTGTGAGTTCAAGTCGGCTGAAATGCTGCGCACTGCATGAATGTCCGCAATGTGGGCTGTGGGCGCAGCATTCGAGAACCCTTGCGAACGGCTGCAATGGGCCGTCTATGACGTAGGTTTCAGGTGGTTTTGGGCGGTATTTCGTTCGTTTCGGTCAAGGATACGCACGAAAGGTGGGAACTGTTTTTCAGTAAGTTGTTATTTTTATCAATGCGTTGAAAGAACTCCCGTCGAAAAACGTAGAAATTTCCGCCACCGATGTCGAAAACCGAGAGCAGCTTCCGTCCTAGAGGTACAAAACCAAAAGAGGGACGAAGACATGACTTTCACTGTAACACCAATTTACGCCCTGGCCGCAGCAATCATCTATATGGTTCTTTGGATGCGGGTCACTGCCAAGCGTGGTGCCATGGGGCAATCCATCGGCGATGGCGGCGATGCCGACCTACTGCTGCGCATCCGCCAACATGGCAACTGCGCTGAATGGACCAGCTTTGTGTTGATCCTGATGATCTTGGCGGAGGGCATCGGTGCCCCCGCACTTTATCTGCATATCGGCGGAGCGCTCTTACTCTTGGGGCGGATTGCACATCCGTTTGGTCTCAAGAAAGACAATGCGGGCCATGTCCTGCGTTATGTCGGAAATGGATCCAACATGCTTGCGACACTGAACCTGATGATCTGCCTCTGCGTGAATATTCTGGGTCTTTGACGCCACTGAATTTTCTGAACTAATCTCAATCTGGAAAGGAACGACCAATGAAGTACATGCTTTTGATTTACAACAACCCTGAACAGCAGCCGCAATACGGCACGCCGGAATTCGACGCCATGATGGGTGGGTTCTTTGCCGCCAACGAAAAGATGAAAGAGGACGGTGTCTTGGTCGATGGTGAAAGCCTCAATCAGCCGGACAGTGCGACCTCCGTGCGTATCAAGGCAGGTAAGACCGAGACTATGGATGGGCCCTTTGCCGAAACACGGGAATACCTAGGGGGCTATTACATTGTTGACGTGCCCGATCTGGATACCGCAATCACCTATGCCGAAATGATCCCATCGGCCGCGTTTGGCACCATAGAGGTGCGTGCGTTGATGAACTATAACCCGGCGGGCTGATCCATGACTAAAACAGCCACCCCCATTGCGATCAACAAGGCCATCGAAGATGTGTTGCGTCATGATCGGGGGCGGCTGATCGCTGGATTGTCCACGCGATTGGGTGACCTGCAACTGGCCGAGGACGCTCTTCAAGATGCCCTGATTTCGGCCATGTCCCACTGGGGCCGATCTGGGTTGCCGCATTCTCCCATTGGTTGGCTGATGAAAGTCGGCCTCAACAAAGGGATCGATAGGATACGGAAGGGCCAGAGCGACACACGAAAGGCAGATGATTTCATGGTTGTTCATGTGACACATTCTGAGCGTTTGGATGATGAACCAATCCCGGACGAGCGTTTGCGTCTTATCTTCGCCTGCTGCCACCCGCTCCTTGAAGAAAAGTCCCGCGTGGCGCTGACGTTGCGGACTGTCTGCAATCTAACAACCCGCGAGATCGCGGCGACGTTTCTTGATAACGACGTCGCAATTGGTCAGCGCATTTCGCGCGCCAAGGCGAAACTGAAAGAGGCCAGTGTCGGCTTCGAAATTCCTGATCAAGAGGTTTGGCCTGCGCGATTGGATGCGGTGCTTTCGACGCTCTACCTGATCTACACTGTCGGATATATCAGCGAGGATGAAAGTGACCGCGACCTTGCTGCAGAGGCAATCTTTCTGATGCGCCTTTTGGATCGGCTGCGCCCGGACGACCCCGAGATTGAAGGCGCTCTTGCGTTGGTGCTCTTGACCGAGGCGCGACGCAAAGCACGGGTCGGAACCGATGGCGCAACTGTGCCGCCCGAAGTGCAGGACCGCAGTCAGTGGGACACACATATGATCCGCGAAGGGCAAGAGATCTTGGGGCAGGCCGTGGAACGCGGTCGCCCTGGCCCCTATCAGATCAAGGCTGCAATCGCAGATTGCCATATGTCCGGCCCCAAACCTGACTGGCAGCAAATCTCGCTGCTTTACGGCTCTCTTTGGGCGCACGAGCCGACGCCCGTGGTGGCCCTAAACTGGGCGGTTGTGATGGCAGAGCTGGGCGAGACGGAATTGGCGTTGCGCAAGATTGAAAATTTAGAAACGGATTTGCGCGACTTTCAACCGTTCTATGCGGCCTATGCGAATGTTCTGGAGCAGTCAGGTCGACCGGAAGAGGCCCGTGAAGCGTATCAAAATGCAATCGACCTTGCGCAAAGCCCTTCAGGCCAGAAATTCTTAGAGAACCGACTTCAGCAGTTAGAATCCTAGTGCTTCGTGCAATTCTTCATCAAGGGTAGACCTTCAAGCAACCGCTGCGAATGTCGGCAATGCGGGCTGCATGCGCAGCATCGCGAAGGTTGGCTGAAGGTCCGGAAAGGGCCGCATGCGTTACGTGATTGAACTTCGAAGCGTTCATGCGTTTCCGCACCTCTCCCAGCCAGAAAAACCTAGCGGGAAATGCTGACCAATTATGAGAGCGTTTTTTTAAGGATCACCGCAATATCAACTGGGAACTGCTGCACGATTTTCCAGCTGATGAAGGCGAGATTTCGCATTCTGGACTGTTGCCCAGCTAATGCCCATCGACTTCGCGATTTTGTTTGTAGACCAGCCAATATTGAACAGCTTTTTCATCAGTTCTGCGTCGTATCGAGGATTCGCATTACGAGGTCTGATCTGGCGCCCAGTCAACTTTATCATTCTGGAGATTGCCTGAGTGCAGGGTCCATGTTTTGCGCTAAGTGCGCGAAGTGATGAGCCACTTTCCCATTCCAGCGCGATCTCCTCGTGAATATCGATTCCGCCTCGCTTCATCAATTTTACGGCATTGTTGCGTGTTACACCCATAATCTGGGCACACAGATCTAATCTGGGGATCTGCTCATATTTCAACACGACGGCTTGAGGCGAGGGCAGAGCTTTCCTTATTATTCGTCGCGCAGCGCGTGTTTCCCACAAAAGCTTCAGTCGTGCGCGTCGGTGAGCACGACGTTCTTGGTCTTTTTTGTCCTGGTGCTGAGAAATCTGTTGTTCAGTGCGAGAAATTGGGTTGGCTGGGCGATTGCTTTGCGATCTCCAAAAGCGCCTTTCTTGGAGCCGCAAATCTGCAAGTGAATCCCAGACTTGCTGAGCTCGACGAAGGTTTTCTCTTGCCGCTGTCAGTTGCGTAATTTGGGCCTCTGTTAACTCTTCAGACACGGTCTAGCTCCATTTCCCTGATCGTTGGCTGGAAATCAGCATCTGTTTGCTGCGGCACGACTGATTCCATTCGTGACCAAGCTGCCATTTTTTCGTGAGGAAAAAAATCAAAAGTCTCAGTTTGTAGCGTGCGGGGAGCAGCAAAGGTGAGGAATTACCCTTCACAAACTGGAAATTCTTGACGAGCGGACAAACTGCCGAGAAGTAAAGTTACGTCAAATAAGTTTGATGAAATAATGCACCCAGACCTCGAGAAACATGAACGCACTAAATTCATGCTAAGACAGCGGAAGCTTTCGTTGGCTCATTTGGCGAGGGACCTCGGTATCAGAGCGGGAAGCGTTACAGCTGTTAGTCAAGGTTATCGGCGCTCGAGACGTGTCGAACGTGCCATTGCGGAAGCCTTGGATACCACAGCCGAAGAGCTTTTCCCGGACAGGAACTACGAAAGGAGAACACCAATGACCTAGAAAAGTAAAAGGCCCTCGAGAGCAGTTGCTCTCAAAGGCCTTCTGAAAGATGTGTACTTAAGTTTTCCGACCCTAGTACGCCTCTTTCATCACATAGAATTCGGAACCGGTCAAGCGCGCAGATGCTTTCTGCGCGGCGGTTCCGTTCATCCATTTTTTGAAGGAGAGCCATGACGTAGCCTGGGTTGAGCCCGGCTGCGCATGCAAAAGCTATGACAGACAACACAGAACTTCTTGAACTAAATTCATCCTTGAGCGGAGCACCCACGCCGCTCCAGCCGAAACCAACGGACCTCAAGGCCGCGGTATTGAACGACAACTTGGCCGTCTTAGATGACATCGGAGACCTGCCTCCGCTGCCCAGCCGAGCAACGCGCCGGATTGGGAAGCGTAACAAAATCAGTTCCCGAGGCGGCGTCCTCGTACAATTGCCCAGTTGGAAAAGGCCGAGAGTTGTCTACTTTGAAAGCAAGCTGGAACAGCGTGTTCTGTTTGTGCTTCTGGCGCGGGGCGATGTCATCGATCTTTGGGAACAACCGCCTTTGGTCCGGTACTTCGATGACCAGGGACAGCCAAAACACCACTTCATCGACTTCTACATTGTGCTTGAATCTGGCAGGCGGATCGCGATCGTCGTCAAACCCGCCAGGATTGCGGCGCGTACAAAGTTCATGCGGGAGCTGCGGAACATTCGCACGGCAATCCGGAAGGACTTTGCCGATGATCTCGTGTTGATCACAGACCAAGATTTTACACGGGATGAGGCGCTGAACGCAGAGCGGTATCATGATTTTTCACGTCATCGATGTCCTGCGACGTTCGATCAACTGCGCGCACTTGTTTCGACAACTTCGTTCCCGACGACAGTGGGGGATTTGGCGCGAGCCTTGGATGCCGGCAGCGGCGGTTTTAGAACGATCTTCATCGCAATCTACGAGGGCCTACTGACCGCAGACCGCACGTCAAAGATTGATGCAGAAACATCGATCCTCACGGGAGCTGCACAATGAGCCAAGCGACGGACTACACAACATTTGATCGCTTGACGGTTGAGCCGCGGAAGTACCAATGCGTGGCGGTCACAGACATCGGTGCCACGTATGAGAGCACGGATACGCCGATTGAGAGGCTGTTCTTCACCTTCGAGGAGCTACGCCAAAAGCTCAAGCAGCCTGATGTGTTGCTCGAACGGGAATATTTTCTTTCCGGAGCCGCTGAGACCCGCGAACTTGCCAACACCGACATTATTGGCGCACTACCTCTGAAGGTGCAGATAGAAGTAGTTTGGCGCTACGCATATGTCAGCACGCTTTTGCAGTTCTTTGCACTCGGGCGCGCGAAACGCACAGAATTCCATGTCAACGCGGTCCTTGAGGAGATTGAAAGGCTTGTAAACAAGCAAGCCAAAGCGGTGCAAGGCGGCTGGACACCAAAGCGGGCGGGCAAAGAAAAGGTGTACCGAGATGCGCCTTGTGCCAGTACGGTTTTAGAGTGGGTGCGCCGCTTTGAGGCTGCAGGCAATTCGCCTCTTGGCCTTGTTCCGCGAACGCATCTCTCTGGCAATCGTAATCCGCGCTTCAGCCTTGTCGAATTGCGCATGCTGGGAGAAGCCATCGGTAGTTATTTAACACGCAAGCGGAGGTCAAAACGTCAGGTCGCAGCCGATTGTAAAGCCAGCTTTGATGCGAAGAATAAGCAGTTTGAGCAAGATGGCCTGCCGTTGCTTCAAGTCCCCTCGAAACGAATGGTTGAGCGGGAAATCGCGAAGCTTGATCCCTACACAACCTACGCTGCGCGACATGGAGTTGAAGCTGCCAATCGAAAGTTCCTTTTGTATGAGGAAGGCATCGACGCTGCTTACCCGATGGAGCGGGTGGAAATCGACGAGTGGCAGGTTGATCTGATATCAATCTTGGCACAGCGCGGGGCCTTGGCAGGGCTTTCTCCGGAACAGCTTGCCGCGCTGCCACGGGGGCGACGCTGGCTGTACCTTGCGATCGATTGTGCGACGCGCTGCGTGGTGGGCATGAGATTGGCGGTCACGCCTAACTCGGAAGATGCCGTTGCGCTTTTAGCCGATGCAACCCGCGATAAGAGCGATTTGGCTGCTGCAGCCGGATGTAGGTCCGAATGGGGACACTGCGGCGGGCTTAAAACCATCGCGACAGACCTCGGTGCAGCTTTTATCGACGACAGGTTCCATACCGCAATCTTCGACGCATCTGGTCTACCAGAAACCCCAACGGGTGGGTTACCGCATCTGCGGTCGCGTGTTGAGCGGATATTCGGGACGTTCGGTACAAACCTGATGCCTGGCCTCGCGGGGCCGACATTTTCTAATCCAAAAGAAAGGGGTGACTATCCGTCTGTGGAAACGGCCGCGATTACAGATGATACCTTAATACAGATGCTGATCCTGTACGTGGTGGACGTCTATCACAACCGGCCCCATCGGGGTCTCAAGGGAGAAACACCCAATAACTGCTGGAAGAGGCTGGCCGCAGAAAAAGGTGTCGTTCCCGATGTCCCAGAACGCATCCGGCGACGTGCCTTCGGCAAGAGCCTCACGCGCAAAGTGAGCGGCAAAGGGGTGGAGGTCTTCGATATCCACTACACTTGTGCGGCCCTGCGGCGTTTCCATCTTCATAGCCATGAAGAAGAGGTCGAGATCAAAGTTGATCTCAACGACATCGGCTGGATCATGGTGCGTGTTGATGACACTTGGTACCCCGCCAAAGCAATTCAGAAGTGCTTCGACGGTGTTTCCTACGATGACTGGAAAAAAACATCACGCCAGCTTGCGATGAAGTATCGCGATCAGGCGACCATCCACGAAAGCACGGTTGCTGAGGCGCTTGCCAAGATCGTCGCGTTGAATGCGGCAGACGAGCACACCTTCGGCGCGCAGCTACGCGCGGTGACACCTTACGGCCTGCGGCGCGGCATGGATGATTTGCATCTTGGTTTGGCCATCGAGCCAGATGATCCGGAGCGTTTTGATCTCCCGCCCGATGACGACCTGTTCGGCCACGTGGTCCCATTGCCGCAGTCAGACAGCGGTGGCGGAGGTGCGACCTTCGAAGCCGCCGAAACCAGCAACTTGGAAACCGATACGAGCGACATTGACCGCGCTTCCACATGGAGCTTTGACCATGACTGATCTTAACAACATTCACTTCAAGATCGCAAAACTGCGGGCAGAATTCATCAAGAGTGAACCGTACAATCGGCTTTGGGACCAATTTGACCGCCAAATTCAACGCAGGAGGGCAAATCTATCTCTTGGTCTGTATGGTGAAGCGCGGGGGCTGGCGGTCGTCGGCGCCCCCGGTAGCGGCAAGTCGACCTTGGTGAACCGGCTTTTGACCCAGTATCCCGATTTGTCGCAACCCCGGCCTGAACAGATGAAGGCTGAACTCATCAGTCTTCTAGTGCCATCACCCGCGACATTGAAATATGTCGGCTCCGCCATGTTGTGTGGGCTTGGGTACCCCCTGACACGGGACAAACCCGCGGGGTTTATCTGGGATCAGGTGCGGGATCTTTTGCACAAACGGGAGACATTGTTTGTTCACCTTGATGAAGCCCAAGACCTCTTTTCGACCAAGAATCTGAACACACGAGGCGATGTCGTCAATACGCTCAAATCTCTGATGAACAACCGCGTCTGGCCTGTTGGACTGATCCTATCCGGTACCCCCAAGATGCTGGAAATGATTAATTCCGACGATCAACTGAAGCGACGCATCGATATGATCAATCTCGATGCGGTCTCTTGGAGCACGCATGGCACAGAAGTCCGAGAGACATTCTTGGCGTATGCCGCCAAGGCGGGGTTGGGCATTTGCCCAGAGCTGCAGCTCAACGACTTTTTACCACGACTGGTCCACGCAGGTTGTAATGAGCTGGGGTTGATCATCGAAATGATCCTCAGCGGCATCGAAAACGCGCTACTTGCTCAGGGTGATGCGCTTCGTATTGATCACTTTGTGGACGCTTTCCAGCGCAAATCAGGGTGCAGCAGAGGTCTAAATATCTTTGTTGTCTCAGATTATCTGGCAATCGACCCGCGCGCGGTGATGCGCAAAGCTAACCATCCGGGAGGGGGCGACCGATGAGCATTCAGCACACGTTATCGTTCCCCATTCAACAGTTTGAGACCGCGACATCTTATGTGTCGCGGCTCGCGCTCTGGTGCGGTTTGGGCAGCCCGTCTGATCTGTGTCTCGACTGGGGGTTTCGATGGCAGGATTTTGTGCGCGGCGATGACGCCTTGTTTGAGAAGGTTGGAGAACTTGGTGGGGCTCGTGTCGCTGATCTGAAGCGTTGGGCGATCCGCACAACAGGATCAAACCGATTTGAGGTCTCGGGCCAACAGGGGACACGTAATTCGCTGATACGGTCTCGTTTACGCGTCTGCCCGCAGTGTCTTGTCGAGGACTATCAGCAAGGGGGGCGTTGTGGTCGGTATCGCCGGTACTTCTGGCAATTTGCATCGGTGCGAACATGTGCCGTTCATAACGTGCCGCTGCTGTCGATCCCGCCTGAGAAATATACGATACTCAACTATGACTTTGCCGGGCAGATCAGTCAGCATTGGAACTTTGTTAATCGCGCTGCAGATGAGGGCGAGGAAAGGTTGTTCACACCGTTTGAAAGCTACATATTGCAACGTCTCGAGGGGAAGCTGTCTGTCCCGTTTCTGGACGATATGCCAATGCACCTTGCCACGCGTTTCTGTGAGGTCTTGGGATTTGTTTTGTTGGTGGGTCCTGGTCGGAAACTCTCATCTGGAACCGAGGATGAATTGTCGAAAGCGGGGCAGCTTGGTTTCGAGGCATTGGCGGACGGAAAGTCGGGGCTTTATGCGGCCTTAGACCAACTTGTCACGCCAATGGCTGTGCGAACAGTGCGGCATCAAACTGACTTCGGCGCATTGTTTGAATGGCTGCGAAGTTCAGCGCTCGGGGATGAGTTCGAAATTTTGAAGGACGAGGTTCGAGAGTATATCTTTCGGACCTATCCACTGCGGGTCGGTGATATGGTCTTGGGCAAGCCCTGCGAAAAGGAAACGACGTTTACCATTCACAGGGCCTGGCAATCACTTGGTATCCAGCGCAAACGCATGAATCGGGTTTTGATCGCGGAAGGTCTTGCCGCGAAACGCACCGAAGACAATGCCGTTTGGTTGAGTGAGGGGCTTAAGTCTGCGGATCTGGACCGGTTTTCTGAAAGGCTTGCCAGCCGCTTAACAGCTAATGACGCGGCAAACGTCTTGAATATCAGTGGTGAAATGCTTCAGGGCTTGCGGGACGCAGGGATCCTCACACCCATTTCGGACGCTCTGGATGTCATTCCAAAGTACCTGCAGCGCGACCTCGATAGCTTTTTGATGAATGTGTCAAAAGGCGCTGACCACAAGGCGCTGACTGGCGAGAAAAGGGGATCAGTCATCGACGCGTCTCGACGTGTTCGCTGCCCCAGCGCAGATATCGTTCACCTGATCTTGGAAGGCAGACTTGCAAAGGTCAGTCGGGACGAAAGCATCAGAGGTCTTGCTGGGCTCACGATTTGTCTAAAGGAGTTGCGACAGGTTTTACCGCCGTTGGAAATGGCGGCCATCCCGAAAGGCGAGGCATCGCGGCTGTTACGGGTCACATATCCGACGATCAACTATCTGATCGATGAAGGGCATTTGACGTCACAGCGTGTCAGAAACCCCAAGTCCCGGCAATTTATTGATGCGGTTTGCCAGGACAGCATCGCTGATTTTAGCAAGGCCTATATGACCCTTGGTGAATTGGCGCATCGATACAAACGCGCCTCTGGCCCTCTGGGGTGTCATCTCGAAGCGAAGGGCATTTGCCCGATTGAGACCCCGCCGAGGATCAGCTGGTACTATGAGCGAAAGGGCCTGGATCGGCGCATTCAAAAGGCAGGGGTTTCGCTCGCCACGGAAACAAAGCGAGAGGGGCGTCAACATGCGTAGCGCGGGGTGATATCTCAACCTACTGGTGCTTCACATAACGCCCGTTAAGGGGTTTTCATGGTCTGTTACGGAATCCGACCAGTCAGTTCGTTTTTAATTGGGACTCCTAGCGTAGATGTTGGTGATAGCTATCAAAGGCTTCATCATCATGAATATTAATTCCAACAGCCAGAAGTTGGCAGATTTGCTCTAAGTCGCCCTGATTGAATGTATCGAAGATTGTGATCTTAGGTGAATGATCAGTTTTGCTATGAGGCCAAATGATCCTGAACCAAAGCACGACAGAACAGCTACTATTTTATCATAAATGATTGTCCTCATACGTTGCGAGTGTTGCTAGTTAATCACTCGGATTAAATGTCTATATTCCGCCTTGGAAATGAGCAATTTTTCGCTCAAATGGATCAAACGATAAGTTGATTCTAATGAGAGTGAATATGAGAAATGAAGAAAATTATTTTGATGACCGCCGTAGTCTTTAGTCTTTCAGCATGTGCAAAGCGCCCAGACGCTATCGCTCCGGTTTCCGTAGGGAATGCATTTGACAATATTTCCTGCCAAGCAGCCCAGGAGAAATTAACGATTGAAAAAGCAAATTTAGCCGCCTTGTCTGAAGCTCAGAACTCTGCAGCTACCGGGGATGCGATTGGCGTGTTTTTGATCGGTTTACCTGTAGGCAGCATTACTGGTTCGGATCAAGAGGGCGCAGTGGCCATCGCTAAAGGTCAGGTTCTGGCTTTAGAAAATCGCTTGTTAAGCTGCCAATAGGCGGCTTCTAGCTTAGCTAGAAAAATTCTATCAGTAGGCACTCTTGCGGAGCGATCTGGCTTTCGTTCCGCAAGCTCGTTGAATAGACAGCGCATCACAGCATTCAGCGCGAAATACGTCACACTGGGCGAATTGGCTAAACAATGTCGCCGTGCAGTTGAGCCGTTAGGGTGCCATCTCGAAGCCAAAGGCATTTACCTATGTTGCCACACTTTTTGCCGCTTCGTTTTGGGGCATCACTTTTGCTCACGCGCTGTCGCGGTACTATGTAGTCGGCGGAGCTGTGCTAGTCTTACAGGACGTCCCCCCCGGCAGCCGTAGCCACCGGGAGGGGTTTAACCGAGGAACGACCCACGCGACACATAGTCCGCAAGCCATCCCCAGTAGTGTTCAGCGTCGGTAAGCCCTGCTGTTGCGCTGCGAGGTCTCCAGCGGGCCATCGATTGAGTAACCTGAGACATAGTCCTCGAAGGTCTCCCAAACCTCAAAGCGGTGTTCAGGGATATCGTCCAGCGGGTGTAGCAGAACGATTGATCCGCCCTTCAACCCCTCAAGCACGGCAGCCATTCAGCAGTGCCAGCATGAGGATAATGGTTGCAAGGTAGACGCTTTCGAGTAACGGGCCCAGCTTCGAAACACGGCCCTTTGGCTTGGAAAACATCCAAACCAGTAGTGAATAAAACATAGGTAATCTCCATATCGCATCTATTTTTGATGCATGGATTTCCTCGGTTTGGTTGGGGCGAGTTTGGCGTTAGACCACACGGAAAAAGATAGATTTAGCCTTGTAATTCGACCGCACCGAGCGCAACCTAAGCGGGCGATCGCTAGTTCGGTCCAGTTTAATTGTGTGATTTTATTATGAAATATAACTTAGGCACTTTTCTGATTGTAGCACTTCTTGCGTTCCCTCAGCCATCAACTGCTCAGGACCTAGTACCGTTCAAGCGGCAAATGATTCAGCAATCCATTCAACGATACCCAGGCAATTGTCCATGCCCCTACAATCGGGCGAGCAATGGCTCGAGATGTGGGGGGCGGTCTGCTTGGTCGCGTCCTGGAGGTAGATCTCCGATTTGTTTCGCCGAAGATATTACGGACTCGATGGTAAGGTCGTGGATGGCACGAAATAATATGCAGGTAACTCGACCAAGTACGAGCATTCAAGACTCGACCCGTGAAACTGTGCGCAGAGTACAGGTCGAACTCAATCGAACTCGGTTGCGAACTTGGAACACCTGACGGGATCGTCGGCCCGAACAGTAGATCTGCTATGGCGGATTTTTCAGCCGCCCGCCGGATCGAATTGAGTATGTCAAACTTTAGGTCTCAACTGTTTTTACGACGCTTACAGGGCATTAGCTTGGAAGTTTGCAGGAGCTGATCACATCTGTGGCGAGGGTGAGGTGGGATTTGAAGTCCAGGTTCCGCGATGTAGGTGGGGAACCGGGTCAGTTCAATTTGGGCTAACTCAAAGCGGTACCCTTTTGTGCCCAAAATCTATCACATGCGCCAATTCGAGATGCTAACGCTTACGAGGTCTAATACGCATGTCTGCCGAGCGTAACGGTCCGCTGAATGCCGACAGTTCAAAAGGAAAACTTAATATCAATGCTGACCTCTAATAGAATATGCTCCGAAGCTACTTTTTCCGACACCGGTAAGGTTAGCGATCGTCACTTCAAAGCCCAACCTACAACGAGACATCATCCATCTTTGACAATGAACCGACCTCGAAATTCACCACGTTCGGCGCCTGTATCGGCCAAACCTACGGCACTTCCCCCTAGGAATGCTGCATCTTCGTCATAAAAATCGCCTTCAAGCCGAATGCTGACATTGAGATCTTCAAGGTCGGAGACGCCCAGCTGCCCCTCAAGAATACCGGAAAAGCTGTAATCTAGATCAACATTTGCAGCAGCGTCGAAATTTGTCTGCTCAAGTGTCAGTACCCCCGCGATGAGAGAAGCATCACTAGTGACGAAGTCAGTTGCTTCGCCATCAAATTGCAAAGTGCCGGTTGAAAGGTCGGTTCTGATGGCAAGGGCACCGGCCAAATCTATTGGCGTGCCCTCAATCAGTTCGAGTGAGCCAGACAGAACTCCCACGTAGGCTGCAGATCCAAGGCTGGTTATCGAACTGGGGTTTGTGAAGGTCAGTTGAGAAACTTCGGAAACAAGCAATGCTTCCGTCGCGAAGAGGCCTAAGTTTGGTGCCTGAACCATCGGATCTTCAAAAGCTCCGGTGCTGCCGCCACACCCACTCAGTAAAACTGGTGAAGTGATCAAAAGGATATTTAGATATCTGGCTGTCATCGGAGTCATACCTCAAAATTCGTTCGACCGGTTCTATATCGGGAATGTATAAACTTCGGCTAAATGCGCTGAAAAATAGCCGAAATTGCCCGGAAACCCCTGACGCAAACTTTCATAGAATTGGTCAGAAGCCCCAAGTTTCTGCCCTATTTGCGGCACAACGCTGCCTTGCCATTGAAGCACTTCTTCTGATGTAACACGGAGAAGATTGATGCTTAATTCGCGGCTGGATATTTCAGTATCACACCAAACTGAGAAATCTGGGACAATCACCGATAAGCACTTCGGCAGCGTAATGGTTAACAAGTACGGCGCTGAACTGCACGTCGAACAGGTAGACAAGTATGGTCTAGATTTTTTTCGGTTCCCCGGGGGCACAATTGCGGAACACTCCAAGGTCATCAACGGCACCTTGGTCCTCAACAATCAACGCGTTACCCATGAAGCGTTGAGCGGAGATCGGTCAAATGTAGGCTTCGATCTTACCCATCCCGAATTGATCAGTCCCCTTGCATTGTTTGAGGAGGGAAATCCGAATGAACGCACTGGTGTTGTGACGTTTAGCGAGGCACTCGCATTTAGCGTTGAACGCGACACCGAGTTTAACCTAATCATCCCAGTTCAGCGCTATTTTTTGGACCGAGACCTGACTGATCCGGCAACTCTTGATCATGCCATTGCGACTGCTCGTTCTGATGTTGAAACCTTCACAGCCCGGTTGAAAGGTGGCTATTTCAACGATGGGATTTTACCAAAGACGTTGCTCTTCGATATTGGAAATGAGCCATATTCGGACCCGTTCGGTTACGCTATCATTGCTAAAGAGATGATCGACACAATTGAGACTGAACTCGCTGGAGCTGGGATCAGTTATGAGATTGGCATTCAGATGGGCAACGGGTCGAATACTCACCGGAAATTGCTTGAAGATGGATACTTTGACGCCTTGCTAGATGAAGGTGAACCGGCACTGGAGAGCATGGCGGGTTTTGAAGCATCTGATCAGCATCATGCCGAGTTAGATGAGAGAGTGTTGCTGGTCGACCAAGCGATGGCGCATATTCTGGACGACACCCTCTCAAGCATAGACTATGTCAGGCACCATCACCTCGCAGTTGATATCGAGATGCTCGAAGATGAAGAAGCAATCTTTCATCAAAGGGAAGAGATAGCCAAATTCTGGCAAGATTCCATCGCGGCCTCAACCGCAGACCATGAGAGACCGGAATACTACGTCTCCGCTTGGACAACTGACGCAAGTAATTCGGATAACGTTGCCTACACCCTAGCTGGAGCAACGAACGTGTTGGGGATGTTTAAGAACTTTGCTGAAACCGGTGTAGATCGAGCCGCTCTGTGGGGCCTTGTTGCATCCTATAATTACGAACCACAAGACATGTTGCCCACGGTAGTGTCGGACTTCCGCTCTGACATAGTATCTCCATCACTAAATTTACTTACCATGCTTGCTGAAAACATAACTGAAAGCGAGTACTTGGACGTCGAGAGCTCGTTTACTACGGATTTGCTGACGGATCAGCACTTTTTTGCATTTGAAGGTGAAGATCAATTTACGTTCTACGCGTCCGCCGGAGAGCTCAACAATGATAGGCTGAACTTGGATCTAAGACTAGCCGGGGTGTCGTTGGATATTGATCTCGACGTCCAACACTTAAAGATACTCGACGCGTCAAGCACAGGTCACTCCGAGATCGTGGATGAAACCTATACGATCCAAGATGGAGAATTGTCGGTCAGATTTGATCAGGACTATGAGATCGTTCAAATTGTGGCACCCAAAAATGCGACACTGTCGAAATACGAACAAAACCTGATGAACAAGGTCGAAACCTCCATCCACGGACTGACGAGCCCCAATGAAATTCGTGGAAACGACAGGGGCAATAGTATTCTGGGGACTGAATTCTCAGATGTGATTTTCGGCAGAGCTGGTGACGACGCCTTAAGTGGCGGAGGTGGCCGGACCAACTATTTTAGCGATGGACTAGAACTCGACAGCACCGATAGGTCCGATTTCTTATTCGGGGGCGCAGGTGATGACGTGTTACATGGATATGATGGCAGTGATGTCCTGCATGGAGGTGATGGTGATGATTACCTCGTTGGAGGGGGCGGAGCCGATACGTTCATCTTTACGAAGGGTGACGATACCGTTGAAGATTTTGACTATCGCATCGACCAACTAAAGCTCTCGGCAGGATTGCTTGATGGTGATACGAATGATCTTGGTCGCCTGATTTCGCATGAAGGTGAAGACTTAGTCTTTAATTTCGAGGGCGACCATTCCTTAACATTGCTAGGTGCAGGTCAACTAACTTCAGTTGACCTCAATCTTACCACAGATGCGGATCTAGTTTTCTGACAGAGTAAAGTAAGGGAGCCTCACCTTCGGACATTAGTTCCTAAAATATCAACAATGTTAGGCGGTTAGTTAAATCTTTTGTTAACCCTAGCCTGCAAGGTTGATGCCCGAGCAGTCACTAAACTTATCAACTCAAAAGACCTAAAATACTGTGTTCCCTGTAGCAGGGTCACCACGACGAAAAAGAGAAAAAGGGCGCCTCCCCGCATTCGGGGGGCGCTCCTTTTAGAGGGTTCGAAATTAGTTTACAAAATTGGAGTGATAGTAGTTGGCGTCGCCACAATCATCTTCCTGACTTGTTAGAGCGACTGCTGCGAGCACTGCTCGGATTGTAAGCCACTGGTCAATTAGTGCTTCCAGCTCTTCCTTTGAGCCGATCACCATACCGGACTTAATTCTTCGTTCATAATCTGAATACATCTAAAAATCCTTAAGATTTGAGCGCCTCTTAAGCTGCGATGGTAAATTTTGAGTTAATAGCGATCTGTTCCGTAGTATATCGAGAGACATACAGGTGAGCTAATCGAGACAGTCCATAGATCAATATTTGCGAAGTGCCTTAACAAAGTGACCTGATAACACTTTTGGTTCGACAGGACCTACGTTGCTTCGAAGCGGCGCTTGATCGTCATTTCTTCAGGCCGTTAATCCCAAACGTTGGAGGGAGGGTCAAAGGCGAGATAGTTCGTTCACGGGCGAAACGCTGAATTTTCGCCCCGCTATCTTCGAGAGCACCAAGCGCTAACCTCAAAAATGCTTCTGACGTCGCTGGGAAACCATTCTTGTTTGCTTCGATAGCTTCGTGAAAAGCCCGGAGCGCTTCTGTTTGATCAGCAGACTTCATCTTTTCACCACCACGTTTTTCGAAGACAGCTTTAACCTTTGCTTAATTGATTAAGAATTGATTAACGACAGAGGCCTTCCAAACATCGATGACATCTCGTCAGTCTTTGATTTTAGGGTTGGAGACGATGATTGCTGCGAGCGTCCAGCACACTTTTGTTAACAATTCGTTAGACTACCGTTGCGGTCGATTTGGACATTGTTAACCATATTCGCGCCATGGTTTTAGCTCCAAGCAGCAAAGGATTTAGACCATTGGACCAAGAAGTTGAGAGAAAGCTCCATATCGCTAGAGGTACGGATTTATGGTTAACGCCGAATCTGTCGGAGGGAATGTTTGAAGACAGAAGGATTCAATTCCGGGAACGATTAGGGTGGCCGGTCGATGTCGATTCATTTGGTTATGAACGGGACGCTTATGAGAAAGAAAATCCTCTCTATGTGATGGTGGCCGATGATAACGATTCACATTTAGGATCGTTGAGGCTACTTCCGACCACCGGACGAACGATGATTCTTGATCATTTTCCTGAAGCAACCAACGGGAAAGCGATCAGATCTCCAGAAATCTGGGAATGTACACGGTTTTGCTTGTCACCTGATAAGAGTGTAAAAGCCGGGCTTGCCTTATTGACGGTAACCGCAAGGTTAATGCAGGAGGCCGGCCTCCGTCATCTCGTAGCAGTTTTTGATGAAAAAATGTTCCGTTTGTACCGAATGCTCGGCGTGTCTCCTGAAGTCATTGGATCATTCGACTATGCGTCAGGCACAGTCACTGCTGGGCTATGGTCTTTCGATTCCGAAAGATTTGAAGCACTCAAGAAAGCGTCGGAAGTAGACACTCTTGAACTCGAACTCGTGATCGCAAATACCGAAGTTCCGTGGAAAGTTAAGGCTTTCGAGAACTCATAAGCGTGCTGCTTGCCTGGAAACAGGAAACATTTAAGCCTTTGCACAGCCCCAGATCAGCAGAGGCTTTTCCTTCAATCTTTGAGATCGAACGGGATTGTGCGGAAGATAAAAACGAAAACCCGCGAGGGCCTTACGGCTGTCGCGGGCATCTAAGAAATTGGAAGACTTAAAACTGCCTTCTACTACGTTCCGGCTAGGGTACGATGGATCAGTTGTCAACACGCGTGCTCAGCCGGTTTCTGTATTTTAAGCATTGGTTGCCAATATGATTTCTGAAGGGCCCAAATGCGCAAGCATACTGTACCACAGCCGCCATGATCTCCCTAGACGTGCAGAGCAACGATCTAATTTTCGATGTGCAATTGCAGCGAAAGTCTCTTTCGAGCCCAATATCACCGATGCTGCAAAGAGTATGGACGGCTGCTTTGTTGAAACGCGCCGATCAAACCGTCATCCCTACACTCGCTTGCATCATAAATTGCGCACCAATCGGCCGCGTTGCGGCACCGATCGCGCGGGCCTTGCCGCCAATGCTGCCGCTTTCGATCCTAGGTTGGATCAGTCCACGTGTATCTTGTGTTACGACGTAGCGGCGAACTCGGCTCACGAGATCCTCGCGCACACTGGTCGGAAATGCTCCGTCAATTAGGATCGCTTCAAAATCTATGACCGAGCAGGTCGACAGCGCGGCCTTGGCAAGTTCTTGTGCTGTTTGACCCAACCAAGGGTCAACATAGCGTGAAAGGGTATGCCAGCTGTCTGGGTCCGACCAGAGTTGCTGGGGGTTCAAATCCACCTCACGAAGGCGCAGTTCCAACTGATGGATCGAGGCCATATCGACCAACTGCATGCTTTCTCCGTTGGGGCCAATACTTCGAAGTGATCCCAGCGCGCCTGCGTTTCCCTGACGTCCCTCAAAGACCGAATTGTTCAGCACAACTCCGCCACCGATGAACGCTCCAATGAAGAAATATGCATAGTCCCGAAACTCTTTGCCGCGACCGTAGGTGTGCTCGGCCTGACACGCAGCAGTGGCGTCGTTTAAAAGCAATACGGGCAAGCTGACACGTGATTGGGCCTCCTCTTTCAGATCGATGCCTTCCCACGGCGACAAGGCCGCAGACATGTCTAAGGACCGGTCTGGCCAGTTCCATAACTCAAACGGGGCCGCGATCCCAAGGCCACAAATCCGCTCGGCGTGCGCTGTTTCCATATCATCCATGATGTCGCGAACGCTAACTTCCAGAAATTCGAAGATGTCATCAGGAACCGGGACAGGGTAGGTCAATTGCCGCTCTTCGCGCAGGTTGCCATTCAAATCGAGGAGCACCAGATCTGTGGACCTTCGCCCGATCTTGAGGCCGAATGAAAATGCGCCATCTGACGCTAATTTCATTGGAATAGAAGGCTTCCCAACCTTGCCCCTAACCGGATCTCCCGTTTCCAAAATCCCCTCTCCCTTAAGGCGTCGAAGGATGCTTGAAACAGTGGGCGGGGAAAGCTCGGCCAATCGTGAAAGGTCGCTGCCTGGCATCGGACCATTGCGTTGCAGAAGCGACAGCAAAAGCCGTTCGTTATGATCCCGAACGCCCTTTTGGCTTAAGCCCGTGCTGATTGATCTGATAAGCCCGTCTTCCATTACACCACCATAACAGCCATACAATGCAGGTAAATAGATTAATAAGAAAAGTTAACTAACTAATTGACAGGTGTCTGAGAATCGCGTTTCCTAAGGCCAAGCGATGGGTGAGTGCCGGTCGCACATTCGTTGGGGTGGAGGCCCTGACCAATCAACCGTCTGGGAGGACATCATGAAAAAGTTGCTTATCGGCACCGCTCTTGCCGCCATTACATCCGCTGGTTCCGCGATGGCTGACGGCCACGCCACTTCTGCATGCCTGATCACCAAAACCGACACCAACCCGTTCTTCGTCAAGATGCGCGAAGGGGCGACCGCAGCTGCTGAAGCGGCTGGCATCACACTGAACTCCTACGCGGGTCAGGTTGATGGTGACAACGAAGCACAGGTTGCTGCGATTGAAACCTGCATCGCTAATGGCGCATCCGGGATCCTGATCACTGCATCCGACACCGCGGCTATCGTGCCATCGATTGAACAGGCTCGCGAAGCTGGCCTTCTCGTCATCGCGCTGGACACACCGCTGGACCCTATTGATGCAGCTGACGCGACGTTTGCAACCGACAACTTCCTTGCCGGTGAGTTGATCGGCCAGTGGGCTGCAGCAACACTGGGTGATGACGCGGCAAACGCGAAAATCGCCATGCTTGACCTTGCGATCAGCCAGCCAACCGTTGGTGTTCTGCGCGACCAAGGTTTCCTGACAGGTTTTGGCATCGACACAGTTGATGTGAACAAGTGGGGCGACGAAACAGACGAGCGTATCATCTGTAACGAAGTGACCGCCGGCAACGAAGAAGGCGGTCGGACAGCGATGGAAAACTGCCTTGCCGTCGATCCTGAGATCAACGTGGTCTACACCATCAACGAGCCTGCCGCTGCGGGTGCATATGAAGCTCTGGCTGCCATCGGTCGTGAAAACGACGTGTTGATCGTGTCTGTGGACGGCGGTTGCCCGGGCATTCAGAACGTGGCTGACGGCGTGATCGGTGCGACGAGCCAGCAGTATCCTCTGTTGATGGCGTCTTTGGGTATCGAAGCGATTGTCCAGTACGCGGCTGATGGCAAACTGCCAGAAAACACTGCGGGTAAGAATTTTCTAGATACGGGCGTGTCCCTTGTCACCGGTCAGCCTGCCGATGGTGTCGACTCTATCGACGTCGCTGAAGGCACGGATCGCTGCTGGGGCTAAGCCCTGTGGCCCAGGTGTGATAACATCCTGAAAGAACCAACGAGACGGGCGGCACGCCGCTGCCCGTTTCCAACTTGGCCCATCAACGGCCGTTCATAAAACACGACATTGGGGGGACGCAGATGACCGATAGTCAAAGCTACGAAGACGTGGTTAAGGACAAAACCGAAACGCAATTCGCACAGTTCGACGACGAACAAAGAGGATTGATCGGCAAGGTCCAGCACGCGCTTCATGTCAATCCGGCCCTTGTTCCCCTGATCATTCTGGTCACAGCGATTGCGCTGTTCGGAATGATCCTTGGCCAGCGGTTCTTTTCCGCCGGCACGCTGACCTTGATCCTGCAACAGGTGCAAATTGTCGGAGTTCTTGCTGCCGCGCAGACCCTTGTTATTCTGACGGCGGGAATTGATCTGTCTGTCGGTGCGATTGCGGTTCTGTGTACGGTGATCATGGGGCAATTTACATTCCGCTATGGGCTTCCGGCAGAGCTGAGCCTGATGATCGGGCTCGCCTTTGGGGGCGCTATCGGCGCGATCAGCGGGTTCCTTGTGAGCCGCGTCAAAATCCCTCCGTTCATCGTGACCTTGGGCATGTGGCAGATTGTTCTGGCGTCCACCTATCTGTTTTCCCGCAACGAAACCCTGCGCAGCAGTGATCTGCGCGCCGATGCGCCTGCGCTTTTGTTCTTGGGCAACAAGATCCAGATCGGCGGGGCGAATTTTACCTTTGGTGTGATCTTGATGATCCTGATCTTCATCGCCCTTGCCTATGCGTTGCGAGCGACGGCATGGGGGCGACATGTCTATGCCGTGGGCGATGACCCAGAAGCCGCGCAACTGGCCGGAGTGAACGTCCACAAGACCCTGATGTCGGTTTATATCATGGCTGGTCTGATCTGCGCGGTGGCCGCATGGGTTATGATCGGGCGGTTCAGTTCTGTGTCGCCATCGGCATCAACCGGAGTGATTGGGAACATCCAGTCGATCACGGCGGTGGTGATTGGCGGCATCTCTCTGTTCGGCGGTCGCGGATCGATTTTCGGCGCATTCTTCGGTGCCCTCATCGTGGGCGTGTTCGAAATGGGCCTGCGTATGGCAGGGGCTGATCCGCAATGGACCTTCCTGTTGATCGGCATGTTAATCATTGGCGCTGTGGCGCTTGACCAGTGGATCAGAAAGGTATCGTCATGACACAGCAACATCCCATCCTGTCCGGCAAAAACCTTGTGAAACGCTACGGCAAGGTCACCGCCCTCGATCACTGCGACTTCGAGCTGTATCCCGGCGAGATCATGGCCGTGATCGGCGACAACGGCGCAGGCAAGTCATCGCTGATCAAGGCCCTGTCTGGGGCCGTGGTCCCCGATGCCGGTGAGGTCTATCTGGAGGGTCAGAAGGTCAACTTCAAATCCCCCATAGACGCACGTCATGCAGGCATTGAAACGGTCTACCAGACCCTTGCCATGTCGCCCGCCTTGTCGATTGCCGACAACATGTTCATGGGCCGCGAAATTCGCAAGTCAGGATTCATGGGTAAGGTTCTGCACCAACTGGATAAGAAGAAGATGGAAGAATTTGCCCGCGATAAGCTGTCCGAGCTTGGGCTGATGACCATCCAGAACATCAACCAAGCGGTGGAAACGCTTTCGGGTGGTCAGCGCCAAGGTGTCGCTGTAGCCCGCGCGGCTGCGTTTGGCTCGAAAGTCATTATCCTTGACGAACCGACAGCGGCCCTGGGGGTCAAAGAATCGCGCAAGGTGCTGGAGCTGATCCTTGATGTGCGGTCACGCGGGATTCCGATCATTCTGATCAGCCACAACATGCCCCATGTCTTCGAGGTCGCAGACCGAATCCACGTCCACCGACTTGGCAAACGACTGTGTGTGATTGATCCTAAGGACTATACGATGTCAGATGCTGTGGCGTTTATGACGGGGGCGAAAGAAGCTCCGTAGACTTTATGTTTATCGTCGATTGGTACAGCGTCAATTTCCGAAACCGGTCATTGGTGCAGCTGTAGCGAAAGCTCAGTACGTCTGCTCGGCGGACCTTCACGAAGATATCTGTGAAGGTCCGATCGGGGTCAAATCAGCCGCACGCAGCGACAGTAGGACTGCCAGCCTGACGTAGGGCGACAACTGTAGCCTTTCAGTGCAAGCACTTCGCAATTGCCCGCACTACTCACGCATAACCCAGCGTTTCTTAAGAAATCGTATTGGCAATCAATGCATAAATTGCACGGTCCCGCTGAATAGGCATGGTCTGTTTTTGTTGGCAACTGATACGACGGACCCTATCCGGTGCGCAGTAAAAGGCAACTTTGAGTCTTCCAATTTCTTAGATGCCCGCGACAGCCGTAAGGTCTTCGGGGGGTATCCTCCCCATTATTGCGCTCGAGCTCCTAGATTGAACGCGAAAGTCCACTTTGCAGACGTCTACTTTCTGGCTGGATACGCGGCCGAAATTAGACTTTTTATGGGGTTTAGCCAAAGGTTGCTTCCAAACGTTTTTCCCGTTCACATGTAAGTTGAAACAATTTTGCACGTTCAATGAACTTATCTCAAAATGGCATGGCGTCGTTGACCGGAGGTTAGTGACGCAAAGCAGTATCGCGGAGGCAATCAGTCGTGAGTTTCTATCGAAAAACCTCGGTAGCTTTAGTGTCATTGGCAGTTTTGGCACAGGCTGCGAGCGCGGATGTTTCCACCATTGCAGAAGCATTTGTAGACATGTGCCCTTCGGCGCTAGCACGGGGGATATCGCCGCGCGATCTTGGTATGGTCCCGCAGGTTGATGGAATGTCGCAAGTCATCACAAAAGAACTAATTGAGAGCATGCCCGGTGTGTTTTGGCGCAGTGAAACGACTGACGTTAGAATGTCGCTTCCTTTGGGCCGCCTATCGTGTGGAGTTGGGGGGGCAATCAGTAACCCATCTGCTGCGCTGGCCGCGTTCGAGGATTGGGGTTTGGAGCATCCAGCTCGGCTGCAAATCATTGAAACACAAACCTTTGGTCAATCTAGCTCGACGGCAGGTGTATTGCTGGAGCTGTGCCTGTGGGACCCTTCCGATCAAAGCGAAAATCGCGCGATCGGAGAAATGACCAAGGGTGCGGAAGGCTGGGCGTTGAACCTCACACTTTACCTGCATGAAGCATGTAGGCCCGGCAGTTGAAGTAGCCCAAAGCAAGGCTTTAGGCAAAGCGTGTCAAATGCGAAGCCAACTTAGAGCAATTTGCGGCGCCTGCAAAATGGACAAAAAGGGGGATCAGTGGCGGTACGGCATGAAGACTGGCAGCATTTCGGCCGGCAATGACCGCTACACAAGCAAAAGGAGTTTGCTCATGCAGTTCGCAAAGAGTCTTGTAACCTCTGTACTCGTCATCGAAGGTGACCATCTATGGTCCACAAGGCTCAAACAGTGAAAGTCACAGTCGATGCCCAATCAAAATGTCGAAGCGATCAATAAGGTTGAGGGTAACTGCCTTTGCGGAGCGATATCCTTTGAAGTGTCCTGCTGCTTCGATAAACTGTATTTTTGTAGCTGCAGCCAGTGCCGTCAAATTACCGGATCAGCTTTTGCATCGAATTTATTCGTTCGGGCTGATGGGTTCAAATGGGTGAGTGGCAAGGAAAAAATTAAATTCTACCAACTGCCAGGACGCGACATCTCCAAATCGTTCTGTCGGGATTGCGGATCCGGCGTTCCTTGGGCAAGCAGCGATAGATCAAGTATGATCGTACCTGCCGGAACACTGAGTGGGTCTCCCGACATTGTCGAACGCCTCAGAATATTTGTTGCCGAATTGCCTTCATGGGCTTCCGAACTTGAGCGTCTCGAGACCCACGAGAAATTTCCCATTTAGCACCTCAAGCGGCCTGCTGGCACAGATATTGGCGTGGGTGAACTCTATCCGGCACTGCGACCACTGTTAATCAAGAGCATAAGGAATATCGCCCAACACATAGAAATTCGCTATTACGGCGAGGTCATCATTTTTCCCAAAGGATTTCGGCCATGGACGCCCCAATCTGGACTATTTCACCTTTATTAAACACGCAATTGCCTGGCGTTCCCCTTTCCCCGTTTGTATTGGATGGCGGCGAATTGCGCAAAATGGCGCAACGCGAAATCAACCTTGCTTTTGGGCACACCATGAAGGGCGAACCACTAACATCTGGCGACCGTCCGGACGCATTGGTGTTTCTAGACCCGACCGCTGATGCAGATAATAACTGGCTGTTAGATTTGCTCGCGCCTCTCAAAACGTTCCGCCACCTTGGGCAGCTTTATGTGTCCGGTGATGTTGCCAACGCGCTTGGCGAATTTGATCTGGGCGACGGTGGCCTGTTTGATACTCCGATCCTGCAATCCGATCTGGCGACCCCGTTCGACGTATCCTTTTCCATGCTCGGCTATTGGAACAACCGCGACACTGTCGACCGCGAAAACACACCGCGTTGCAAACCGGTTTATCCCGACACGCCTGGGTCGCTTTACAAGCTGCCTTTGAACCTGACAGGGCGCGATGTGTACGTGCATCCGTCTGCGGTAGACGGGCCTGATATGTGGTTTGATCCAATGATCACGAACGTCCAGTTCGTCAGCGACCGCGTCGCACAAGCGCTGATTGCGGCTGGGGTCGACCAAGATTTCGAAATCAATCAATGCCAACATGTCCCGGATTGGACAGAAAGATGTTTGCGGGCATGAGTAGCACTATTTGGGCAAGCGATATCGAAGCCCGAACCGAGGCGCAATCAGCGTTCGGTTTCTGGCGTCGTGCAGATGCAAAGCCGGGCCAGATGTTCCCCGATGGGGCAACTGAACTTAGCGATATCTTTAAACGGATCAGAAACGGCGAGCCGTTTTCGGATGATGAATATCCGAAACGCCTTGTGTGGGATGATGGCAATGCCAAACCATATTCCGGAAAAGTGCCCGCAGTGTTTACCAGCGGTTTCATATTTTTGCGACAAGACGTTGCCGAGATATTTTCCGGTTTTGATCTTGGCGATGCGACGCTTGTTCCGTTTGATCTGTACGAACAGGACAACACGACCAAAATCGATGTCAAAGTGTTCGCGCTGGTGTCACGATCACGGCAGCGCACAATTGATCTGGACTCGCCGAATTTGCGCAAGGTCCGGTATTCAAATCCGCCCAATTTCAAGATGCCTTTAGAACCGGATGATCTTGCGAATCTAAAGGTTTTGGACCTCCCCACAGACTGTCCTGCCTATTGGGCCGACCCACGGATCTACTTTAGTATTTTCATGAAGTCTGACCTTGCCAACGCCTTGGTCAACGCCGGCTATGGCAAGGAGTTTTTCCTGAACAAGCTTGGATAATCCGCTCTTGCGCCGAAACTTGCAAAAATCGAGGGCCTCTCGATAAAATGATACCGTGGACCTTCCCGGCGGACGGCTCGCAAGAAGATTTAAGGACAACTAGTGACAGTTAGCCGACATTCGCGCAATCGGAGCGAAATGGCGCTTTGTCCGCAGATCGTGAGTTCATTTGCGTTGATATTTTGCAGTAGCAGCGAAAGTTCGGAATGACCGGCCGCACCATTGCAGTGGCACAGTACGGTGAATGGCAGCAACGGGCGGTGCCCGTAGGTCAGATCACGCTCGTTCGGTCGTATCGTGTTGGTGCGGCTAACGGCGGCGGCGAACCCGATCTACCAAATTATCGCGCCTGTCTCTCTAGGTTCATGAGGTTCAAAAGAGTCTCTGGGTCGAGGTCATTCCCGTTGTCGACCGAGACAACATAGCTGAGAAGATTGACTCGTTCCTGGCTAGGGTTTTCCACCACTTCGATACCCTCACCTACATCATACATGTGTCCGTGTTTTTGAAAGTTAGCGCACGCCTTCGCCAATGAGTATGGGCCATTAGGTCCGTCCCAGACATGGTCAGCCGAGTCCTTGTTTTGCCCATCGTCTTCCCACCAACAGACGGTACAAATCTCGTAGACTCCGCGTTCTGAAAGAGTCGGAAAATTGCAACATGGGCAAGATAAAAAACGTTGATCCATCCACAATCAATGCCCACAACGATTCAAAAGTTCAACGGCCCAAAACTCCGCATTGTAACAGTTCATGCACGATGCCGCGAACAGCGGTGGTCCCCGAACCTGCCATTCCTGATGTCTGCGGCGAAGGTCTCGAAGGGGCCCACAGTCCCTCATGCTGCGAGGTGCATGAACAGCGACAAACCCTGTGTTGCAGCCATCGGCGCAAGAGGCAGCATTGCCCACATTGGGCTCGGAGAAGACCTTCGATGCTTGCTGCGCCAACGACCGCTTTCTCAAAAATGGTAAAACTATGAGTCGTAAAAGGTAAGAGTAATGCGTTGGCCAAAATCGGATTGATTCAAAATCAACGGCTTAGCTTTATGAAAAAAGTAAAACTATGTGTCGCCCCACAACACTTGTCGAAAACCGAGATAACTTGCCTTTTTGCGCGGTAAGTTGCCTTTTTCGGCGTGCATTGCGGACCTTTCTTTTCAATTTGATTGCCATGGCTTGTTTCTCGCGTCTTTCAATCGTTGCAGGTTTTCAAGACAACGCACGTAGTGCGCTTGCTCTGAAACCTTGCCACGTGGCGAACGCGGGAGGGGGCGAGGCAGGTCTATTCGACGGCAGTGGTGCGGCCCGCAGGCGCTAGCCGAGGACACGGTGCTGTCTAATGGGCTTGCCCGAGGGGGAGGGCCGCGCCCTCACCCTGACGCTGTGCAGCGGCGTTCGGCTTGCCCGAACCCCCAACAGCCATAGAAAGCGCAGGATCGCAGATCCGTTGCCCCAGCGACCGTCACCCGTAGGGCAGATCGGCGCGGCCCATAGACAGCATGAGACAAAGGAAAGGCACCGGCTCTGAAGGAGACGTTGCCCGACTATTGTATCAGGTGGCGATGGGTTGCGCTGTTCTGGGTGAAAGCTGCTCCTTGCAGCTGGAAGCTAGGGCGCGGTGACACATCCAAAGGATGGGGCGGGGGCCATGCTGCAATTGCAGCCAAACGCAGCATTGGCGGGAACCGGACCTTCGCTGCAATGGCAAAAGACTCGAGATAGCCTCCTCAAAGCAGACATTGTTTTCTGTGTTTTAGCCAATCAATCTTTAGAAGCCTGTGTGGTTACTTTGGTTTTTTCCTGAGGTTGAAGCTCACAAGGTTGCAAGAACACCGTAGCCCCTCTGGAGAAGTGTTTTTGGGCGTGATGTACAACCATGATCCGCAGTCATCGCATTGCGCGCAGGCTAAAAGATCCTTGAACGCTTGGACTATGGGTTTGAAGTCGTTCGGACTGAAGTTGGCCCATTCATTGAAATGCACCGCTTTGTTGACCGTCCAATCTTCTTCGCCCTTTTTGGTATTGGCTTGCTTGAGCCGTTGTTTGCGAGCATGTGCTTTGGTCTTTTGGTCATCATTTCCCCAAGACTGCGCAGAGTCGACGGCATTTCCCAGTAGGTTTGATAGCCTAGACATAGCACTCGGTAACAGCCCTCCGAGATCATAGCTGTTATCAGCTCTGAAGACCGTCTGCGCTCCTAGTTGATCCGCAAGCAGGCGCGACACAAATTCCATGTGACGACGCAAAATCGGAGCTGCAACTCCGACCTTACCCTTGGACAAAGCAGCATCAATTTCCGCCCAAATTTCAGGGTTCGCCTCGACCAACGGCCCAGTATCGACCGACCAACTGTCAAATACCATAGACGTCTCTCGCGTCACCAACTTTGCTGAGCGCATCTGCTCCGCCCAAACTTTGTCATGCGTCGCAATCACAAACTGCGTGTTTGGGAACTCCGTCATCAACAGCTTGCAGAACTGATATCGATGGTCTGCATCGACCGACATCACAACATCATCGAGCAGCGCGACGGTAAAGTTATTGCCGAGGAGACGCTTCATTAGCGCAAGGTAGAGACATACCCCCATCCCATCTTGATGACCTTCGCTATGGAAAGCTCCGGGGGGAAAGAGGCCCCGCTCATAAAAGTTCACGTCGAAGTCAAGACGTCCTTCTGCGGCCTTGAAACGGGCGACGAATTTTTGCTCGTCACCATCATTCAAGACACGATAGAAGTTGCTGAAATCATCTTCGACAGCCTCATAGAGAGCGTCGAGTTCCGACTCCATTGCAGCACACCAAGCGTCATAAGCGATTTTCCCAGCATCATGGGCCTTTTGGGCCCCTTTCTCAATCTCGCGGGCCGCTTTGTAATCTTTAAACCTTTGTTCCGCATTGATTAGAAAACTCTGCGCAGCCAAGGTTGCTGACTGGTCGGGCTTCGCACGGACTACGTCTACAAAAGCCATCAGCTTAGTTTCGAAATCTTCCGGAATGGCTGGCCATCCGAATGTCAGGCGATCCTTGAGCTCCAATACCGTCGAAAACGACTTTAGCCGTTCCTGTAGAGAGGCCAAGTCTTTGCCCCATGCCACCACGCTGGCCAGCATGTCCGTCGCGTTCTCAACTTTCGCGATGCGGTGTGTTTCAAGCAATAGTGCCTTCAGGTTGCCCACATCCGTCGAAAGCAACGCTGCATGATCTGTGAGTTTTTGCTTAAGCTCCCCAGCTGCTTTCGATTTCTGCTGCTTTTCGTGCAGATGAGAGAGAAGGTGAGCTTCATCTGGCCATTCATGGTCGCACATCGGACATGCAGGGCCATCCACCAACTTTAATCCGCGTTCCACCAACTCACGTTGCTGCAGCGAAACAAGCAGTAGTGAGTCATTTTCAAGTTGTTCGATTTTAACAACAAGGGCTTCTGCGTCTGGCGATGTTACCTGACCAAGCTCAGTGATCATCTTAGTGAGCTTGTCTAATTCAATCAGTGCTGCAGGTTTGTTAAGGGATTGTTCATCGGTCGGCTCTGCCAACCCTTGATCAATTATTGTCTCGGCCGTTATGATATCGTGGATTGCGAGACCAAGCAGCTCACGCTTTGCATTCACTGCTGCCAACATCTCAGCGTTAGACAACGATACAATCCCCAAGTGCTGCAGCAAAGTGTTCTTCTTGTCCTCCGCATCCTTTTTTGCAGCGGTCGCAGCGCGATTGAGTTTTCCTACAGCAGTATTCAGTGCCGAACGGGTTTTGCCTAGTTCATCGACCTTCAGAATCTCTTGAATTTGGGTGGAGCGTTTCGTCGGTTCGACGAGGATAAACTTTAGAATTTCTCGTCTTGCCAATGTTATCTCGGGATGCTGAGCAACCTCATCCAACATCGCGACAATATCCGGATCGTTTGGCTCGATTTTTGGCTTTTTAGGCGCAGAAACCTTACGGGTAAGCTTGGCGCTTTTTCCAAGTGTCGGAAAGAACACTTCTAGCTCTACAAAAGCCGCATCTGGGAACTTTACGTGATCTACATGAGGTCCATGATCTGCAAGCGACAACCCTTTGGTTCCCGTCCCAGCCAGTCTGCCTACCTGACCTGTAAGCGCAAATTCGATCGCATCGATGACCCCGCTTTTTCCAGAACCATTCGGGCCAGATACAGCGAAAGACTTCTTAGCAAGATCAATGTCCAATTTCCGAATGCCGCGAAATTCTTCGATATGCGCAGAGACGATTTTGATCACAGGATCTCCCCACCTTCTGGGAGGGCAAAGATCGCCGTTAGATCGTCTGCTTTGACCTTCCCGTCCGCCTTCAGGAGCGCTTCAAGTTTCGCTGTCTTGGATTGATCAAAGGACACATCGTCCCCGAGGGTCTCGAGAAACTTACTTAAAACTGCTTCTTGAAGTGATGCCATTGTCCCACCCTTCTTCCATTCTTCATAACTATAGGTTGAACGCCAGCTTTCCGGAAGCTGCGATGTCGCGGAATCTCTATTAGTCAGCGATGCACTTTCAGCGACAGGCCTGCATGTAGCAAAAGCGATTTGCCGACCGTAACTGGATGGCCGCTTTGCCTAGCTGCACTGCAGTAAGACAATTGCATGGGCAACGGCAGGTTTGGGCCGTGCGTGTCGATTAAATCGAGACCGTTCGGCCGGATCGCGGCGACGCGGCTAACGGCAGGTGTGAGCCCATGTTGACAAATTGCTGCGCCGCGGCAAGGTTCCCCATCTATGATCAAAGATCGTGAGTTCAGACATGAAAAATACTGCTAACCGAACTTTTGGTGTCGTCGGGCTCGGCAATTTTGGCAGCACCGTCGCAAAGGAGTTGCAGCGATTCGGCAATCACGTCGTCGGGGTCGACATATCCGAAGCACGCGTCATAACCCTTGCCGATACACTCTCTCAAGCCATGATTGTGGATGCACGCGATGATGCGGCTTTGCGGGAAGCGGGCTTTGGTGATTGTGATGTGGCCGTAGTTGCCATGGGCGACGATCTGGAGGCCAGTATCCTTGCGGCGATCAACCTCAAACTTGTCGGGGTTCCGGTTGTTTGGGCCAAAGCCACGACCAAAACGCATCACCGAATTCTGAGCAAACTTGGTGTCGACAGGATCATTCATCCGGAAGTTGAGGTCGGTCAACACATCGCGCAGGTTTTGCATAACCCGCTGGTGCGTGACTATGTCAGCCTGGGCAACGGCTACCACGTTGTCAATTTTCGTATCCCTGAAAGCCTTGAAGGCAAGAGCCTGAAAGACCTGCCGCATGGCGATAAATTCAATCTGCGTTGCATCGGGGTCATGCGGGGAACCGATTACGTAGGGCAAGATGCGACAGGATGCCAACTGGAGCGGCACGACCTTCTACTATTGCTCGGCCAACGAAAAGATCTGCGCAACTTCGCAGCTAGCCTCTAACCATGGTATTTCGGCCCTCGAAACTGGTGAAGCGGTTCGCGACCCTGCGGATGCCCCCCCCCGCGGTTCTGGTGCTCTTTTACCTCGCCTTCATCATCGTGGGTGCGCTGCTGCTCTGGCTGCCGATCTCACATCACGGTGAAATCGGACTGGGCGAAGCACTGTTTACATCAACCTCTGCCGTGACCGTAACAGGGCTTGTGCTTGCTGACACGGGTGCTGCTTTTACGGGCTTTGGGCAGGCTGTCATTGCCGCGCTCATTCAGCTCGGCGGGTTAGGCTTGATGACTTTTGCGGTGCTCTTGCTCGGGGCGCTCGGCATTCCGGTAGGTATGCCACAACGCCTGATCCTGCGCGAAGACCTGAACCAGACATCGCTGTCAAACCTGACCTATCTTGCGCGCATCATCTTTATCATCGCCCTGGTCTGCGAGGTGATCGGGGCCGCCTTGCTTGCCCTGGTCTTTGTTCCTGAGTTCGGCTGGCATGGCATATGGCAGGCGGTTTTTCATTCTATTTCGGCCTTCAATAACGCGGGTTTTGCGCTTTATCCCGACAGCCTCTCTCAATGGGTAGGCCACCCGATCGTCAACATTGTGATCCCTGTCACCTTCATTCTGGGAGGCCTCGGGTTCATTGTCGTGGGGGATATCTATCAGAAACGCCAGTGGCGCAAACTTACGCTGCATTCCAAACTGATGCTGCTCGGAACCGGCATTCTGATTGCCTGGGGGAGCATCATGTTCGGGCTTCTTGAATGGACGAACCCCAACACCTTGGGCCCGTTGAGCACTGGCGAAAAACTATGGGCAAGTTGGTTTCAGGGGGTCACGCCGCGCACGGCCGGGTTCAATACGATCGACACCGGCGGAATGCATGACAGCACGACCATGTTGACGATGACTCTCATGTTGGTTGGCGGTGGCAGCACCTCGACTGCAGGAGGGATCAAAGTGACGACACTCTGCGTGTTGTTGCTCGCCACTGTCGCTTTCTTCAGGCGTCAAACAACATTGCACGCCTTTGGGCGATCTTTGGGTGTCGACGAAGTCATGAAAGTCCTCGCTCTCACGACCATTTCAATGCTTCTGGTACTAACGGGCATTTTTGTCACGTTGATCAATCACGACGGTGAATTCATCGACCTCGCGTTCGAGGTCACATCGGCATTCGGCACAGTGGGTCTGTCGCGCGGGACGACCGGAGAGCTTGATGGTATCGGCAGGGCAATCATTATGGCGATGATGTTCATCGGTCGGGTTGGCCCTCTGGCCATCGGTTTTTTCCTCGCGACCCGCAGCGCGCCGCGGGTAAAGTACCCCGCAGGGCAAATATATCTTGGGTAGCCAAGCGACATAGGTCGAAGGACCGCTTCGTCCCGTACTGCCGCCAGTTCGCCACCTCCGAGTCTTTGCGCTCGCGGCGAAGGTCCGCAATGCGGGCTGCGGATGCAGCATCTCGACTGATCGATGAACGGCAGGTTTGGGCCGCGTCTGACTATGTGATCAATTCCACTTTTCAGATTGACATGCTCCCCAGAGACAAGCGCTCATTAATGGTTGTCGTGCAATTTGTGGAGCCTTGAGACATTTGTTCACAAATTTGAATTTGTTCCTCTTTTTGAAATTTGTGAACATTTTTCGTTTTGTATCAATTACTTGAGGGAATCGAATCGATTGTGTTTCGTGAATTAATCACGCTACATTGTAAGGCAGACGTAATCGGGGGATTGTCTGCAATGATTGATCTTGAACGGCATGACGCAATTCGCAGAAGGCTGCGCGCGCTTGGCGTTAATTTCACTGATATCGCAAATTCTGTCGGTTGTGTTCCAAGTCTTGTGACCATGGTTTGCCAGGGTCACAGGTCAAATGTTGCTATTGAAACGGAAATAGCGGCTCGATTGAACGATGTTCCATCAAACCTATGGCCTCATAGATACGAGGAGGAAACCAAATGAAGATTTAACCCCAAAAACGAGAAACGGCCAAGGCCGGTTTCCCAGTCAAGGCCGCTTCGTATCATTTGGATCTGATACGTAAGCTTCTCCTTTCGACTGTTCAATGTCAAGTCAGAACGCCCTTTGGGGCGCTCAATTCCTTTGTCTCAATAAATGGAGAAGCGCCCTTGGGCGATCGGTGAAGTTATGCCGGTCGTCAGGGCCAACACAAACATGAATTATTCATCTAACCGTACGTTTCGCAGGGCTCTTGCGAGCCGTTCCAATCGCCGGATCAACCCACGTGGCCGCAGTGGTCGTGGCGCAATTGTCTGCAGGTTGCCGAACTGGCAGTTTGATCGCCGTGTCATATTCGAGAGCATTCTAGAAATGCACGTGCTGCTTTTATTGCTCGCACGGCGCGACACCATAGACCTTTGGGAGCAGCGCGGGCCCATCAGATATACTGATGCGCATGACGCGACGCGCCACACCTACTTTGACTTTGTGGTCAAACTGGCATGCGGCAAAATGCTCGCCATTGCTGTGAAGCCTGCAGCGATTGTTGAAGAACATGGCTTTCGGCAGGAGCTGGAGCTGATCAAGGCGGCAACTCCTTTGAGCTTTGCCGATGACGTCGTGTTGGTGACAGATCGCTCGTTCACACCTGCAGAGGCCAGAAACGCGCAACGGTTGCACGAGTTTCGTAGGTATCCAGATGTCGAGGCCGACGCGGCAATTGCGTCTTTGTTGGCTGATCTCGATACACCTACGACGATTGCTGATCTGGTGCAGAAGTCAGGACTTGATGGGCGAGGCTTTCGAGCTGCGTTTCGCGCTCTGTTCACCGGACAAGCCAAGGTCTTGAACGTAGGCGATATCACCCCGCAGACGATGATCACCGCGGAGGTGGCGTCATGAGAGTACGCTTTGATCCGAGTGACGCGTTTGAGTTGGCGGCTGTGCTCTATATGATCACGTTACAGTCCAAAGATGGGATTGTCCTGCAGCAGGTCGATAACGCGGACATCACGCTGTCCTTTAGCCATGACGAGGTCACGGCTCTCCTAAAGGATCCGACGACGCGACTGCGACGGGGATTCTTTTCCAAGCATCGCGCAGTGTCGCGTCTGCATACTAGTCAAAAGTACCTTGCGACAGCAAAGCCGAAAGCGCGCTCAGACGCTTTGTGGCGCGAGGTTTGGGTTCAGGTTACTTCAGCTTCGGTACATGCCAAGGAAATCAATCGGACTGAGACATCGATTACCCAGTTCATGCCGGTGCTGCGCCAACGGGTGAATGCCATTTGCGTTGATGCGCAGTACCTGGGGTCATCAGGGCAAGCTGGTAGGAAAGCAACCATCCGCAAAGCGCCATGTGCGAAAACATTATTGAATTGGCTACGTCGCTATGAACGCGCGGGCGGATGTCCGTTATCGCTGATGAACAAGCAGCGCTGCGAGACGACCTACGTTAGGCGATTTGGCACGGAGGTCATGAAGGTCCTCAACGCGTGCCTGTGGGAGTTTCTATCGCTGGGCAAGCCGACACCCGCAAAGATCGTCCGCGATACCCAAGATCACTTCAAGGAGCTGAATGCGGAACGCGCAACCGACGGCCTGCCTGATCTCGTCATTCCATCGGCCTCGGACATCAAGCGCCGCGCGTCTCAACTCAAAAAGTTCCAGTGTAAAGTCGGGCGTTACGGCAAAAGTGCCGCTGTGCGTGACATGAGCATCTATCAAGAGGGCTTGAAGATCTTTCATCCTTTGCAATGGGTGGAAATGGATGAATGGAAGATCGATGTCTATTCGCTGCTGGATGAAGCGGGATGCCTTGATGGCCTGAGTGAGCAACAAAAAGCGACCTACAAAGTTGGCCGCAGATGGCTGTGTCTCGCGATTGATGTGGCGACACGGTGCGTCGTTGGTATGCGGCTTGCGCAGAGGCCGACGCCGGCTGACGCGATCAGCACGCTTTCTTTGATCACAATGGATAAGACTCCGCTTGCGCAGGCAGCAGGGTGTGAGTCTGGTTGGGGATTTTTTGGTGGTTGCGGCACCGTTTCTACGGACATGGGGCCCGCGTTCATCGCCGATGAGTACCGTGTTGCAGTCGCGGACTTGCGTTTTACGCAGTCGGCTCCGGCTGCAGGCGTCCCCAAACTTCGCGGGCATGTCGAGCGCATTTTTGGGACCTTCGCATCACAGTTGATGGTAGAACTCACAGGGCGCAGTTTTTCGAACTCTAAGGAACGCGGGGACTACCCGGGTGAAGACTTGGCTGCTGTGACAGACGATGATCTCGTTCGGCTGTTCACACGGTTTGTCGTCGATATCTATCATAACGTGCCACATGCGGGATTGGATGATGAAACACCTGCCAATGCATGGAAGCGGCTTGCCAAGGAGCAAGGCGTGACAGCGACGCCAGATGCGACAACACTGTGTTCCGTGTTCGGGATTGCATTGCAGCGCAAGATTGATCGCCACGGTGTGCTAGCGCATGGCATTCACTACCTGTCCCCCGAGATCGAGCAGGCCTATTCCGACGGCGCCCGATCCAAAGTGGAGATCCGCGTCGACCCGCACGACCTGACCTTTATTACCGTGTATTTGGATGGGGAATGGTATCCAGCTCACGCGGTATCAGACAGTGTCTGGGGGCTTTCGCTTGTCGAGTGGACCGAGATTTGCCGCAATTTACGTCTCAAACATAAGAAGGAGGCGCAGCTATCTGAAGATGTCGTGCGGCGTGCGCGCAAAGCCATTCGCGCAATCAACGCCGATGCGATGGCGCTGCGGCGCCTGAAACCAATGACATTGACGACGGAAGAGTTGGAGCGTGCAGAGCGTGAGTTGTTCATGTCGCTCTCGATCAAGCCTTCCAAGCATGTGCCGCCGGTCAAAGATGCGCCCGAAGGGCTTGGGCTGTTGGGCGATGTGATTGATCCATCAGGGTCTGACAGTGTGGATCAGGGTCACGATGATCAAACAGATTTGCCCGTCGACGCGCCTGATCCGGGATCGGAGCGGGAGCCGCAATCGGACAATAATCCGCAAGAAACCAAGCCAAGCGACGATGAAAACGAGCCCCAGAAGGGTCGCTCAGGCGGATTTGGGTTCCGCCATGACTGATGATCGCATTGCTGACCAAATTGTCAGGCTCGGTATGATCTTTGCCGAGCACCCTGCCTACGCGCCCCTGGAGAAGAAGTTCTTTGACCTTGTGTCCTTGCGGCGCGCGCAGCTGGCGGCGGGGATCGCACCCGAAGTCGAAGGTATCGTTGTCACCGGCCCCCCTGGGGCCGGCAAATCGATGGCGGTGCAAGAATTGCTGCGGTCGTTCCGAGAAGGAGATGATGGCGGCGATGATGGTAACATCTGCGAGGCGCTGAGTTGTTTGGTGCCATCTCCTGCCACCGAGAAGTCGGTTGGTATCACCTGTTTGAGGTCCCTTGGATACAAACTTGAGCGGGACCGCCCGGCCCATATTATCTGGGACATGGTGCGCGATAATCTGCGAGATCGCCAAACGCTCTTTGTGCACTTTGATGAGGCGCAGCATCTTTGCGAAAAACAAACCCCGCGTGAAATCCAATCGGTGATCAGCACCCTGAAATCCTTGTTGCAGAACCCCGGATGGCCTGTTGGTCTCATCTTGTCGGGCACGCCGCTGCTGAAGGACATGATCAATCAAGACGCGCAATTGACGCGGCGATTGTATCCGATCGAGTTGAAAGCGCTGAACGCACTGCAGGACATTGATGCCATTATCGGAACCCTTCGCTTTTATGTGGGCAAGGCCGGTTTAGACGTGTGCCCTGATAGTCTTTCGGCTGAATTTGTGGCGCGCTTGGTCCACGCGGCCTGCGGTGAATTTGGCCTTCTGATCAAGTTCATCATCTTGGCAATTGAACAGGCACTGAGGCAGGGGAAGACCGCGGTTGGGCCTGCGCAGTTCCAATCAGCCTATGCGGACAAGTCAGGCTGCATGGACGGCATGAACCCGTTTATCGCGGTGGACTTCGAGCGGATTGATTGCAGCAAGCTTTATGGGGAGGGCGACACCTATGGCATTTGAACCTCGTATCAGTTTCCCGCTCAAACGGTTCGAAACAGCGACGTCTTATGTGTCGCGCCTAGCGCGGTTTTTCCACGTGGAGACGCCGCACGACTTTTGTCTCGATCATGGTTTCCGGTGGCAAGACGTTGTGCGGGGCGATGATGTTCTCCTTGAACGCGTCGCGCGCATCGGCGGGGCCTGTTCCGCTGATCTGAAACATTGGGCTGTTCGCAGTACTGCGTCTCATCGGTTTGTGGTGGCAGGGCAGGAGGGCACTAAGAGCTCGCTCATTCGCACGCGGCTGCGAGTGTGCCCGCAATGCCTTGTTGCGGATCGGATCGCTGATTGGCGGCATGGTGCATACCGTCGGCACTTTTGGCAGTTCGCAGCAATGCGGGCTTGCGATAAGCATCATTGCCCGATCATCACTTTGCCGCACGAGCGCTATACGATCCACAACTATGACTTTGCAGGTCAAGTCGAAAGGCATTGGGATCTCATTGCGGGTGCAGCAAGCGATTGCGCACACCAGTCTGCAACTGACCTTGAGGCCTATGTGATGTCCCGCCTGATGGGGAAGCCGTGCAATCCGTTTTTGGACGCTATGCCGATGCACATCGCCACGCGATTGTCTGAGGTATTGGGCTTTGTGCTGTTGTTCGGGTCGAAACGTTTGATCTCGAGTGCGTCGGAGGCTGAACTGGCAGAAGCGGGGCAGGCGGGTTTTGACGCACTGCAGACGGGCGAGGAGGGGCTTTGCAAGGCTTTGGAAAGTCTGGTGGCGCCAGAGGCTTTGCGCACGGTGCACCACAAATCCGATCTGGGAGCATTATTTGAATGGCTCAGGACGTCCGCGCTGGGGGAAGCGTTTGAGCCCCTGAAAAACATCGTGCGCGACTTCATTTTCCGCAGCTATCCGATCCAAGAAGGTCAAACTGTTTTGGGGAAGGCTTGCACATCCCGCGAGAAATACACGGTACACACTGCCTGGCAGACACTGGGCATGCAGCGCAATCGCATGAACAGGGTCCTTCTGTCAGGCGGGCAGGCCCAGCTTGATGATGAGGACAAATCCATAAGGCTTCATGCCGCCCTGGATGTCACAGACGTCGCCCGTATTGCGGCGCAAATGGAGGGGCGTCTGACGGCGCAACAAGCGAGCGCGCGTTTAGCTGTCAGCACCGAGGTTCTGCAGCAGTTCAGGGAACGATCAATTTTGACGCCAATCATCGACGCGTTGGATCTCATTCCAAAGTACGAACAAGCGGACATCGACCGGCTGCTCGCGCGGCTGTCACATCGCGTGACTGTGCGAGGTGCGTCTCATGCAAAGCTTGTCCCGATCACGGAGGCATCGCAGCGCGTCCGGTGTCCCAGCGCTGATATCGTCTCGTTCATTCTGGACGGACACCTGCAGACCATCGGGCACGATAGCGCAAAAGATGGGCTGTCAGGCTTCCGTATTTGCATTGGGGAATTGCGGTCACTGCTGCCAGTGCCTGAGCTGCCGGGACTGCCCAAGGGGGATGCCGCACGCGCGCTGCGTGTAACATATCCCACGATCAAACATCTCGTCGATCACGGACTGCTGAGTGAGGAGCGCGCGATGAACCCAAAGTCGCGTCAGCCCATCACGGTCATCACGTTTGAAAGCATCACAGCATTCAGCGCGAAATACGTCACGCTCGGCGAATTGGCCAAAGAGTACCGCCGCACAGCCGGGCCTTTAGGGTGTCATCTCGAAGCCAAAGGCATTTGCCCCATCGAGACGCCGCTGAAGATCAGTTGGTACTATGAACGTCATGGATTACGTGCGCGGTTGGCCGCGATTGGGTTGAAGGCTCCGGTTGATCGGCGCCAAAGGCGACAGAACACTGATCGCCAGACCCAAGAACATCGGGAGGCAAGGCTTTGATTGTGAAAACTACGCAATTGCAACCGGATCCGAGATGATGGCACTCTGCGATCTCCAGCAAAACATGTCGTAGTCCGACTTTACGACGACGGAGATCTCGTCACACAGCTACTAAAAACGAAAACCCGCGAGGACCTTACGGCTGTCGCGGGCATCTAAGAAATTGGAAGACTCAAAGTTGCCTTCTACTGCGCTCCGGATAGGGTCCGCTGTACCAGTTGTCAACAAAACAGACTATGACTATTTGGTAGGACTTTGTGCTGGTGTCCGCCATGGGGATGGTTGCAGTTCGTCTGGTAACTTTTGTACTTCCTGCAGCGCTGTCTTAATCAAATGATCGGTTAAGTTGCATTATCGTTCTTGGTATATGCCCAGTCAGTCTCGAAAAAGAATGAGATACTATGGAAGGATCAGGTCGCCATGTGCGCCGCTTTTTCCTGCTCCTAAACTGGTAATACGCATCTGAAAGAACTTGGAGCTAAGCAACCATATTCTTCTGTAGGTGTGCTTTAACTTAAAAGTGGTCGGTCCTTCTGAAAGAACCAGACCACTTTTATATCACTGATTTACAACCCAATGACGGGATACTCATAACTTCGAGAAACAAGGCAACAGAACTGGTAACCGAAAACCATTCACTCAAGACAGACTAATACCGAACTCGGTACGACCGCTCGTATACATGCGCCGATCAACCGTGAGGAGATGTCCTTTAGTACAGGCACAGATAAGTTGCACAAATCGGCACGATACAGTGAGGTTGCGATCGGACTATTGAGGATAGGCACTGTTAAATAGCTGGGAACGTTAAGGGAAACAGCTGGTGAATGAATTCGGCTGGAGTCTTAAACACTGGGAATCCTCAAAAGTGGCTAAAAAGAGTTAATGCTGAAAGCTCTCCGAGCGGAACCCTAGCAGTACTCAACTGAATATTCGGTCCGATATGCTTTGATTTGCTATGGTTCGCCCTATATGTGCCCAATCCCCGGCTCCACTTATGGTTGAGCGGGAGCCTTACCAAAGAGAAGGAGTGCTCAGTGAATACGATAGTAAACGATATTGAGGTTGCAGACGGTGGGCGGGTCGAAGGCACAGTTAAGTGGTTCGATTGTATAAAGGGTTACGGATTCATCTGCGTGCCCGGCGTGCAAGGAGATATCTTACTGCATTTGAATGTTCTTCTTCAGGTCAATAGATCATCGATCAGTGAAGGGGCAACCGTACTATGCAAGGTATCAGGTGAAGCGGGGCGTCTTCGGGCAACCGAGGTTTATGGGGTCCACCCAGTGGAACAGTTTGAACAATCCACTTTGACGTTTCAACCGGCGCGCGTGAGATGGTTCTCGAAGTCCAAAGGTTACGGTTTCGCAGTCGTTTTTGGAACGACCGAAGATATCTTCGTAGGGCAAGAGTCCATGAAGTCGTCAGGTTTCGGATCACTGGAGGCGGGTGAAGCGATCTCAATTGTTGTGGAACGAAGAAAAGACGGTTTGGCAGCAGTCAAAGTCGCAGCATGGCAATAAAAATTGTCCCAAACCGCTGTTCGCGCTAGCGCCGCGATTTAGCAACTTGACAACTAATTGATGTTTTACTTTCGCTGTGGCGACAGTGGTATCTCGAATAAGACTGAGGCGGGGTCCACGAACGACGTGATTGGGGAAAAGTAGTCGCACCACAACAAGAACCATGATGCGAATTCAAATTAAAGCTGCGTCAGTGAAGTAACAAACTCCAGGGCCATCTTTGTCCTCTACCTATGGGTCGCTCTATTAAGCCTCCCAGCACGACGTTCAAACGGTCCTTACGGGCATTAGCTGCGCGATGCACCGAGGTCTGCTTTGCGGACAAACCGGACTTATGCAGGCGCGGCTGTTGCTGACGCAGCATTAGTTCGCACGCGCGGCGCGTTCATCGCTGTGTCGCAGCTGATGTCGCCAGACCGGTCGATCAGAGGCCCCGATTGTGCCCGAACCAAGACCGAACTTTCGCCGTACGCTTCGCAAATGTGAAAGATGGTGGGACAGGGATACCGTTCGCGAAACTCAAACTAAAGGCTGCCTTACTCTTGCAGGCCATCTCCAAAGCCATCCTTCATCAAAGCGTCCAACATGGGGCAAGCCGCAGTGCCATCTTCGCAGTTCTTTGAAAGGCTCAAGAGCGCGTCTCGGAGGCGCACTAAGTTCTCAATCTTGGCGGTGATCTCACCCAGATGGTTCTCAGCCATTGCTTTCACCTCGCCACAGGATCGGTCGCTCTGCTCGGTCAGAGATAGAAAGGTCTGAATAATCGAGATCGGGAAGCCCAAATCGCGACACCGGCGCACGAACCTGAGTTTGGCGATTTCATCGGATGAGTATAGCCGACGTCCACCTGCGGAACGCCCCGGCTTCGGAACAACACCTTCTCGTTCATAGTATCGGATCGTTTCGATGTTGACGCCGCTTTGTTCCGACGCTTTGCCGATGGTGAACATTTCGCTTGCTCCTGTAGTGGCTACAGAAAGTAGAAAGGCAAAATGGACATGAATGCAAATCAACAACCCGTGGCAGACACCGGCATCGCTGCCCGCCTGGTGATGCCCTTCGCAGCCCTTTTGGCGCTGTTGTCGGCGTCATGTTGTGTTTTGCCTATTGGCCTTTCGATATTAGGCCTTGGCGGCGCATGGCTCACCATGCTTGGCCCATTCATCGCTTACCGAGGGTTCATTCTTGTCGCTGTCGCGATTGCCCTCGTTTGGGCTTGGTATCGGGTGCTGCGGCGCAAGCCATGCTCAACGCGCAGGCGGTCTGCAATTATCTGGACGTCGCTTGCATCCATCGCCTTTTTGATCGCGCTGTCTTCGCCGCTCTGGGAGGCGTCAGCGCAACGTTTTATGTGGGATTTGTGGAGATCGACTCGATGAAGAACAAACTCCTGGTGCTCGGGGTAGGTGGCACGATTTTGGCCGCGCTATGTTGCTTCACACCGTTGCTGCCGGTCGCGCTGACAGCGCTTGGTCTGACGGGCTTACTTGGTGTCGTCTACAACGATGCTGTTTTGCTGCCGATTTTGGCGGGATTTCTTTTACTGACGGGGTACGCGATATGGCGACAGAAAACGCAAAAGTAGTTTTGGAATCTACGCTCACCTGTCCAACTTGCGGACACGTCGAAACCGAGACTATGCCGACGGATGCTTGCCAGTGGTTTTATGAATGCAAGTCATGTCAGACTGTCTTGAAACCGCTTGAGGGGGATTGCTGCGTCTATTGTTCTTACGCAACAGTTCCTTGCCCACCGATCCAGGAAGGCAAATCCTGCTGCGGAGTTTAGGTATGGACGCGTCTAATCTGCCGGGGCACCGGCTATCTCACCGAAGACGATTTCTCGGCCACCCGGTGCCATTGCTACAATCTCTCGGCAACCGTATGGCTTGTCGGTTATCGGGCCTTTGAGCTTTGCGCCTCGGCGCTCGAATTCGTCATGCAGCTCTTCTATGTTTTCTACCCAGAAATAGGCCGCCCAACCATGTTTTCGGAGTCCAAATGTTCGATGGCAAGCAAGCATGATTGTCTGACCATCTCTGTCCAAAGTCACAAATTTTGGACCAGCCCCAATCTCCGTACCAAGTTCAAATCCGAGCCGCTCAACAAAAAAGTCCCGCATCGGTCTTACTGAGCGGCTGTTCACCTGGAGCACTGCGGCGGTTCGGTGGAAGAATGGGGAAGGGATTTCTTCAGTGTTCATCTTACGACTATTGCCATAACCAACTACCAATACCAGTCAGTCAAGTGATTGGCTTAGCAGGTTGGCTAACACCCTTTTTCCGCAATTGTAATTTTGGTTATCGATATCAGTGCTCCCTCTCACAAAGTTCATGATCAGCCAAAGACGCCAAGACATAGCAGTCTTCAGAAACGCCGTGCCCATCACATCCCTTCGAAATTCGCGTGAGTTCCTTTTCCAAAAGCTTGAGCCGTTTGATTTTCGCGCGAACATCTGCAAGCTGCGAAACAGCAATGTCTGTTGCGGCCTTGCACGATCTGTCTGGATGATCCTGTAACTCGATGAGCGATGATATCGCCTCAATCGAAAATCCCAGATCACGAGCGTGACGAATGAAACTCAGTCGTTCCAATCCTTCCTTATCGTAGCGTCTTTGGTTGCCACTCGTGCGCTCGGCTTCTGCCAAAAGTCCCATTTCTTCATAGTAACGAATGGTTGGAACCTTGACCTTTGTGCGTTTTGAAAGCTCGCCGATAGAAAACATGAAGAAACCTCTTGAACCTCTAGTCACTAGAGACATTACACTATCATCAACGTAAGATGAAAGAGGATTCACCCATGTCAGGTTGCTGCGGACACGACACCAAATTTGACGGCGTATCAGACGATTACAAGCGAAGGCTTTGGATCGTCATTGCATTGAACGCGACGATGTTCGCAGTTGAAATGACGGCTGGCCATTTGGCGCAGTCACAGGCTTTGCAAGCCGATGCGCTCGACTTTGCGGGGGATGCAATGACCTACGGCATTTCTCTGGCAGTCATTGGTGCCTCACTTCGCGCCCGTACCAATGCCGCGCTGTTCAAGGGTTTCAGCCTCTTGTTGATGGGGCTTTGGGTTTTTGGATCGACTGTCTACCGCGTATTTTATGTCGGGGTTCCCACAGCCGAGATCATGGGTGCTGTTGGCTTTCTGGCATTGCTCACCAACCTTGCCAGTGTGTTCTTACTGGTGCGCTACAAGGACGGTGACGCCAACGTGCGCTCAGTCTGGCTATGCTCCCGCAATGACGCCATCGGCAACGTCGCAGTTATGTTCGCCGCCTTGGGCGTCTGGGGCACTGCAACGGGCTGGCCTGACCTGATCGTGGCAACAATCATGGCGGGACTGTTTCTGTCGTCAGCATTCCAGATAGTGCGCCAAGCCCTCGCGGAACGGCGGGAAGTGATCGACCACGGCCACGTAGACGTATGATGCATAGCATGCTTGTTGCTCTAGGTCTGGGCATTGCGGCTATGACCTTGGCCGCGATCCTTTGGTCAATCGCCTTTCCTGCGCGGCGGATATGGCCGCCCAAACGCTATACGGCACTTACACCTTTCCTTGTCTGGGTGCCGACATTCACGCTGTTCGGTGTTCTCATCTTGCTTGGTGTCTTGGGTTGGGCTGATCTGGCCATTCCAAGTTGGGTGCGGTTTGGCGTTGGCCTGCCTCTCATCCTCCTTGGCAACATTGTGGTATGGATGGAAGTCTCGCACTTTGGGGTGCCGCAGACTGGTGGAGCCAAAGGCACCCTGCGCACTGAGGGCATGTATCGTTACTCTCGGAACCCGCAGTACATCGCTGATATTGGCATCGTAAGTGGCTGGATGATCTTGTCAGCAGCGCCTTGGGCAATGGTCGTCGGGTTAGCGGGAATAGCAGTGCTTATCGCCGCACCATTTTCTGAGGAACCTTGGCTCAAGGATAAATACGGAAGCACGTTTGAACAGTACGCGACACGTGTGGGGAGGTTCTTCTGAGGTACGCAACGAGCCAAAGTCGGATTGCGACTGACACCAAAATGTAACAACGCTAAAAAGCTAGGTAGGCATTCCATCAGCTTTCGGGAGACTGGGGTCCATTTGATCCCAAGGCTGTGCGCTCTTCACGTAAATGTCACGGCTTGGCTGGTACCAACTCGGATCATCCAAACTACCCGCGAACAGGATCATTGCTCCTTCGCTTGCCTTGTTGATCAGAAACAGCGGTGATCCACACTCAGCGCAGAAACCGCGAAGCATTGCATGGCCGCGATCAGCTTGGCGCTCGAACCACTTTGGTTCACCTTTCTCAAGCCTGAAATCAGTCTGTTTCACTAGCACAGCTGGAAAATAGGCACTTCCAGTGGCCTGCTGGCAATCGCGGCAATGGCAGTTACCCATGTAGCGGGCAACACCTTCGGATTTGTATCGGACTGCTCCACACGCGCACCCACCGGAAAACTGCTCAGGCAACATGATCTTTCCTCTCCAGTTCATTTTAGGAAGGAGAACCAACTTCGCAACAACTTATAGTCTGAACCTATCTGGTTGCTGCAAGGCCCAGAAAGTCCGATATCTCAAGAAGGGTATTTGTGTCTGGGTTCATGCCTGATCGTCCCGGCGACGCTTCGCAAGTTCGCGATAAAGAGCGGGTGGCGTCACCCCAATCCAATCGGCGACGTGCACCCACCCACCTTCTTTTGGAGGTCCATTAAGTTCGAGATAGGCATCCAGCCGATCTGTTACCTTTCGCAACCGCATGATCTCAATGCGCGTCCGCAGTGCCTGAAGTTCTCTGGTCGTTCGCTCCAATGCTCTTACCGAAAGATTTCCCCCCAAGAACCGTTCTCAAAGTCCTTCAGAAGCTGCGCCTTAGGTATGGCCGAAACCTTTGTGGTCCGATCCGTGACCGCATCGCAGTGGTACTGATCTGCAAACAAGGACGCTTCGGCGACCAAATCGCCCGCATTGGCGATGTGCAATGTGAGAAGCCCGCCATCTTTCAGAGCACGGCGAAGGAGCACATGGCCTTCTCTTACGAGGAAGGCCATTTCAACTTTGTCGTTACGCCGAAAAAGATACTCGCCTGCGTCTAGTGTTCGAACAGATGCGCCTTCGAATGATGTGAGCCAATGATCTGACATGATTTCTATCATGTTTCATGTTGCTCATCATATGCAATGTCTTTGCGCAAATACCGGATCAAACAAGGATATCAAACATGACAACCAAGCGCTTCGCATTCCTCATGCTGTTCTTGCCCACCTTTGCCTTTGCTCAAAACCACTCTGGAAACTACGGCTCAGTCCCATCGGACTATGCAGGGCAAGAAACGCGCCTTATCAAATCCCTTTCCGAGGACGACTTGGAAGAGATCGCACGTGGCGGCGGTTGGGGTCTTGCACGCGCCGCCGAGCTAAATGGCGTTCCCGGGCCAACGCATCTCCTTGAGCTTGCCGATGAAATCGGTCTGACCGAACAGCAGCGCGCCGACATCGAGGTGGTCCGGGCGCAGATGCTATCAGACGCCATAACTGCTGGGGAGCGGTTCGTCGCGGCGGAACAATCGCTGGACGCAGCGTTTCAACAAGGCGCACCAGATGCCGATATGCTTGAACGTCTAGTCGCAGAAGCAGGTCAAGCGCGCTCAGCTCTTCGCCTTGTCCATTTGAATGCCCATCTGTTGACTTTACCATTGCTGACTGATGCCCAAGTCAGCCAGTACTCGGTCTTGCGCGGTTATTCAGATGATCCCTGTGCCACCGTTCCAGACGGGCATAATCCGGACATGTGGCGTAGCCATAATGGTTGCAACTAGGCAGGCTCGCGGCGACACATCCTCGTGACTTGTCAAAGCCAAATACCCCCAGTAGGTATTGGTTATGCTTCGTTTGGTTCTGTCGATCATTCTTGTTTTTGCATTCACTGGTGCATCCACCGCATCTGTGATGCATGGCTTGAACCATGGATCGGATCACGCCGACCACCACGCCCAAACATCAGAAAGCGACCCCTTGGCTGATGCTGAGAAGGCACTTGCGGACTGCTGCGACGCCTCAAGCGGCATGGGGTCAATGCCCTGTTTTGGCGATCTCGCGGCCGCTTCTGCTATTTTGCAGGTCATTCCCGCGAGCAGATCGGTTGTTAGTGTTCTGAACGCTGACTTCGACTTTGCAAACCTGACGCTAGCTGTCCCAACCGGTCCTCCGAAAGTCTAAGCGGCAACGGGCGCTAGCCCGCAGTCCATTCAACTTTCAAATCAAAGGACCGACAGACATGATCACACGTCGTCACTTCACCACCCTAACTGCAACAGCTCTTGCCATGGCTGCCCTGCCTGCTCGTGCTGGCACACCTATGCGCGTTCTCGCTTCGCCAGGCTGCGGGTGCTGTCACGCTTGGGCTGACCTAGCTCGCGCACGCGGCTACGCCGTCACGGTCGAGGAACTGACCGACCCCGAGGCGCAGAAGTCAGAACGCGGCATACCGCTTGAACTGGCATCCTGTCATACCATTGAAGCGGATGGATATGTCTTCGAAGGGCATGTGCCGTTCGAAGCATTGGAAACTGTTTTGCACGATCGCCCAGACATCACCGGTCTTGCTGTTCCGGGCATGCCTATGGGTTCCCCCGGCATGGGAGATGACCCGTCTGCCCGTTACGACGTCATCGCATTTGGTGGAGAGGCGGGCACCGGAATGGTTTACTACCGCGCTGGTACAGCACAGCCCTTCGACACCTGATGGCAAGTCGCAAAGCAGTTCTTATGACCGGCGGGCTCGCGCTCGCCGGTTTCGCCGCCGCCTTTGTCATGGCCCAACCCTCCGATGCGGTCGGTCTTTTGTCACCTGACGACGCCGAAGTAGTTGCCAACGGCCAAGGCATCTACGCGGACCAATGTGCTGCGTGCCATGGTGCGCGCCTAGAAGGGCAAGCGAACTGGCGGATGCGGGGCGAAGATGGTTTGCTACCAGCACCGCCGCATGACGCGACCGGGCACACGTGGCACCACGACGATGAAACGCTCTTCACCCTGACCAAATATGGGCTTGCCGGACTGATGGAGAATGCACCCCCATCCGGTATGCCTGTCTATGAAGAAGTGCTCAGCGATGAAGAGATCATTGCCGTGTTATCCTTCATCAAATCAACCTGGCCCAGTGATATTCGAGAGCATCACGACGCACTCAATGCCCAGTCCGAATAGAGGAAAACTCAGATGATTAGACAAGCCCTTCTCGGTTTGGCCATCGCAGTCGCTCCGGTGGTTGCTGCGGCGCATTCCAAGTCCGAAGCAACGACACCTGCTGATGGTGCGACTGTCACAGAAGTGCCAGAGCTTTCAATGCGGTTCGATGATCCGATGCGCATCATTTCCGTCATGCTGACTGCAACCGATGATGACATCGAAATCGAACGCGAGACCGGTATGGAACCAACAACGGAATTCCGGGCAGTGCCATTGGAAGCGCTTGCGCCTGGAAGCTACCGTTTCGACTGGCGCGGCATGGCCTCAGACGGTCACCCGATGCAGGGTAGCTTCTCCTTCACGGTCGCGGAGTGACCGGACTGGCTCCAATCGACGGTCTTGCCGTCTTGGCCATTGTAGCCAAAGCGATTGGCTATAGCGCGGCTCTTCTCGCGATTGGGGGCGTCTTGTTTTCCTTCATCTTTGCGAAGCGCGCCGAGGCGTCTGTCCTGCGCCTTGCCAGGCGGCTTGCCGTCGTTGCGGTACTGGTTGGCCTGACTGTGTTGGCTATACGTATTGGCATTCGTGCGGCCCGCATATCTGGGATGGGCTTTGAGGGCGCAACGGACCCGATGATGCTCGGGTTTGTTTGGGAAAGCCCGCTTGGCACCGCCGCGATTTGGCGTGGATTTGGCGAACTTGCGATACTGGCGGTTTTGGTGCCTCGTATTGGGCAATGGATTGCTTTGTTGGGCAGCCTTGCCGTGGCCATATCTTTTGCTCAGGTGGGCCACGCTCTGGGTGATCCCAGGATGATTCTCGTTGTCTTGCTTGCTCTTCACCTTCTGACCGCAGCTTTTTGGGTTGGTGCGCTTGTGCCTTTGCGCCGCGCGGCGCTTACTCCCTCGGGCGTTGACGTGTTGCACCACTTTGGCAATGTCGCTGCTCTTGGAGTGGCTTTCCTGATCTTTGCAGGTACAGCGCTCGCCTGGCTCCTTTCAGGCTCCGTCACTGCCTTATTTGGAACAGCCTATGGCCTGGGGCTTTTGCTCAAAGTCGCGATTGTTGCGGTACTTCTGGGCTTTGCGGCTTTCAATAAGGTGAGGCTCGTTCCTGCGTTGCGCGCCGAGAAAGCCGGTGCAGCCCATGCCCTGCGGCGGTCTATTTTGATGGAAATGCTGGCCGTCGTGATGATCCTGTTGGCAACGGCAACGATCACAAGCGTGACGACACCGCCGATCAATCTTTGACGGCTTAGCCGCGCGCTTTGTCGAGCAATTCAAGGAGTTCGGTGAACTTCGCCCGCTGGTCCTCACGATCACCCGAGGCGAGCGCATCTTCGATGCAGTGGGATGCGTGATCGTCGATCACGAGCTTTTCGACGCCTTTCAGCGCCGCGCGGACTGCCGCGATTTGCGTCAAGACGTCAACGCAATAGCGGTCCTCTTCGACCATCCGGGCGATCCCGCGGACCTGACCCTCAAGGCGTTTCAGACGTTTCAAAGTGGCTTCGCGGTTTTCGTGCATAGTCCCTTTTCGCATGGTGGCAGATAAAAAGTCGAGTGAGTGCGGAACCAAAGGTCGAACTCTTGATTATATACCCTATGGGGGTATATAGAAATGAGAGATACACACGCAAATAGATCGTCGGAGAAGCCAATGCCCAAAGACACACGCGACGTTGCAGACATAGACACAAACCCCGCCGAAGTGGCGGTGGGCAAGACAGCTGTGCTTTACCGAATGGCCTTGCCAGACCATCTGTGCCCATCCGGGCAAAAGGCGCGCTGGCTTCTTGAACGTCAGGGATATGATATCGATGACAGGCTTTTCCGAACACGCGCCGAAGTTGACAGCTTCAAGGCCGAGCATGACGTCAAGACGACGCCCCAAGCATGGATCGAAGGCGAACGCGTTGGCGGCTATACGGACCTGCGCGAAAAGCTGACCGGCTGGGACCCAAAGGCAACCACCTACCGGCCAGTGCTTTATCTCTTTGCCGTGGCAGCTCTGACCGCAATCGCGCTCTCCATCGGGTTTCTTGGCGCCATCACATGGCAGACGCTTGGCTGGTTCATCTCGGTCTCGATGATCCTTCTCGGCATGCAGAAACTGCGCGATATCGAGGGCTTCTCCACGATGTTCCTCAACTACGACCTTCTTGCTCGGAGGTGGGTGCCCTACTCCTATATCTATCCATTCGTAGAAACAGGTGCAGGCATCCTCATGACCGGCATGATCCTGACCTGGGTATCCGCTCCCGCAGCACTCCTGGTTGCGAGCATCGGAGCCATCAGCGTCTTCAAAGCCGTCTACATCGACAAACGCGAGCTGAAATGCGCGTGCGTTGGAGGAAACTCCAACGTCCCGCTAGGGTTTGTCAGCCTCACAGAAAACCTCATGATGGTGGGAATGGCCGTCGTGATGCTTTGGTTGATGATTTGAAACTAGCGATCAGCAATCAAAGCGGGCCTTAGGATACAGATCTGGAACGGCATCAATATTCCGCGACCTGCACTTTCGAATCCAAAACCATGCTGCGGCATCCTCGAATGGCGGTTTCTCCCGCCGCGCGACAGCATGAGGTTTTTCGCTCATGCCGCATTTCTCCCGCTGCGAGCGCACGCAGCATAAATACATAATGGCCGGGTCGGGCTCTCAGCAGCCGTTTGCTGCGGTCTCTATGAAGGTCCGCTTATGTCGTCAGAGGCAATTTACCTTGGTCGAAAAGGCTATATTGCTCTACAGAAATCCTGTAACCCTTTGATTTCCTGTGTCTGAAAAGGCAACTTTGGAGTGTTTTTGACACACTTTGTCGAAAACCGAGATAACTTGCCTTTTTGCGCGGTAAGTTGCCTTTTTCGGCGTGCATTGCGGACCTTTCTTTTCAATTTGATTGCCATCGCTTGTTTCTCGCACCCTTCAATCGTTGCAGGTTTTCAAGACAACGCACGCAGTGCGCTTGCTCTGAAACCTTGCCACGTGGCGAACGCGGGAGGGGGCGAGTCAGGTCTATTCGACGGCAGTGGTGCGGCCCGCAGGCGCTAGCCGAGGACCCGGTGCTGTCTAATGGACTTGCCCGAGGGGGAGGGCCGCGCCCTCACCCTAGCGCTGTGCAGTGGCGTTCGGCTTGGCCGAACCCCCAACAGCCATAGAAAGCGCAGGATCGCAGATCCGTTGCCCCAGCGACCGTCACCCGTAGGGCAGATCGGCGCGGCCCATAGACAGCATGAGACAAAGGAAAGGCACCGGCTCTGAAGGAGACGTTGCCCGACTATTGTATCAGGTGGCGGTGGGTTGCGCTGTTCTGGGTGAAAGCTGCTCCTTGCAGCTGGAGCCTAGGGCGCGGTGACGCATCCAAAAGATGGGGCGGGGGCCGTGCTGCAATTGCAGCCAAACGCAGCATTGGGCGGGAAGCGGGCGTTTGCTGCAATTGCAGAACCGCAGCCACAAAAAGAATAAGCAGCCACTCAATGCAACTTTCCGTAATGATGGAGCGGCACACTTAAGCCGATTGGGCGTCAGGCATAATGAATTGATTCTACGCAAGAACGCATCATCATTATTGTTCCAATAGCGCGAATTTGATTTTTGTTTAGATACTTAGGTGAAGCATTTCGTCAAATGCCTTCCGAAGTGCGGCAGACCAGCCGTCCGAGAGTTTTTGGAAGTCCGGATCGAGGTCTTCGATGCGACGGTTTTGCGAGAAAACAAATTTGTCTGTCTCAATCACGCTCAGATCAAGCGGCATGCCAACCGATAGGTTTGACCGAAGCGTTGAATCCATCGACAAAAGTGCTGCAGTGACGGACACGTCAAGTGGTGTTTGCGGTGTGATCACGCGATCAAGGATTGGTTTGCCGTACTTGTGTTCGCCAATTTGGAAATATGGCGTTTCGTCTGTCGCCTCGATGAAGTTTCCAGCGGAATAAACGTGGAACAACCGTTGGGCACCGCCGATGCGCTGTCCCCCTACAATAATTGAACTAAGGGTGCTTTCGCCAGATTGCGCCATGCCCTGTGCGTAACGCGCCTGCACAACCTGCATCGCATCCCCAACCAGTTCTGCGATCTTGAACATGGATGGTGCGGTCAGGATTGTCTCGAGCCCATTTTCAGGGTGATCGATGTTTTCCTGCAACAGCGAAATGACCGCCTGCGTGATGGACAGGTTGCCTGAGGTCATCATGGTGATACAGCGTTCCCCGGGCACCTCCCAAGAAAACATCTTTTTGTATTTTGCGATGTTGTCCATACCCGCGTTTGTGCGCGTGTCGGACAAGAAAACCAAACCTGTTTCCAGCTTGATTGCCACACAATAGGTCATCTCTCGGTCCATCCTCTGGGGTTCCTGGTCGGTGATCTATGAGGCAAGCTGCGTGTCGCCGCAAGTTGCTCAGGATGCCGATATCCAGAATTTTTGAATAATCTATGAATTGGCCGTCACGTCATCTGTTCCGAAGCCAAACGCGTTTGCTGTTTCGACTGCTCTGTTGTTTGTGTCCATTATGAATTGCGTGAGCCATTCGTGCAGCCCTTTTGCGAAAACGTCACCGGTCGTTAGGTCCATAAGCGCTGTGTAATCGGATCGGACCCGTTGCAGTAGTGCTGTTTGCTGTGGATTTTGATCCGACGTCAACGCAACCAGTTCACCGTAGATATGCGACAGTGCCGTGCGCAATGATCGAGGGCTATCGCTGTTGAGCACCAATAGATCGACCACACCTTCTGCATCAAGATTGCGACCGTAAGTCTGACGGAATGCACCTGCGGAATTGGCGGCACGTAAGATCTGCAGCCATTGCAGGTAATCCAAACCACCGCCGACGTCAGAAACGCGGGGCAGCAACACGTGGTATTTGACGTCTAGCAGCCGTGCCGTCGAATCCGCACGCTCGAACCATTTTCCAAGCTGTACAAATCCGTGCCGATCATTGCGTAGCATTGTTTCGGCCACAGCCCCGCCAATCAGGATCGATCTTGCCCGCACTTTATCAAGGAAGGCGCTCAGGTTTGTACGGTCTAATTCAAGTGCGAGGTCTAGTTTCAATTCGGCATGGGTCTGGTTGATTGCCTCCCATACTTCTGACGTCAGTGCCGTGCGGACAGACTTGGCGTTGTAGCGCGCGGCCTCAATGCATGCGATAATAGATGAAGGGTTTGTTTCATCTCGGATCAGGTATTCGCTAACGGTTTTGGCCACAGCCGCCTCCGGATCGGTTGGGAATGTTGCAGAAGACCCCGACGCAATCACGACAGACGTCCATTCGCTTAGCGGCGCGCCCTCTTGTCTTGGCAAAGCATCCAATCGTCTGCCCGCGTCCAACAGGCGTGCGATAAAGTCCATACGTTCCACATAGCGTGACATCCAGAACAGGCCTGCGGCGGTGCGACTAAGCATTGGACGCCTCCTCACAAAGAACCCAAGTATCTTTCACGCCGCCACCCTGACTGGAATTCACCACCAGCGATCCTTCCTTCAATGCGACCCGCGAAAGGCCGCTGGGAATCAAAGATGTGGTTCTTCCAGAGATGACATAAGGCCTGAGATCAACGTGTCGCGGGGACATGCCATTGGGCGTCAAAATCGGGGACGTCGACAGATCAAGTGTTGGCTGGGCGATATAATTCGCAGGGTTCGCCGCAAGCTTTTCACCAAATGCTGCGATTTCTTCTTGGGTAGAGGTCGGACCAACAAGCATCCCGTACCCGCCGGACCCATGGACCTCTTTGACGACAAGTTCGGCAAGATTGGCCTGCACATAGGCCAAATCATCAGCCCGCTCACAGCAGTAGGTGGGCACGTTGGGAATGATCGGGTCTTCGCCAAGATAAAATTTGATCATGTCGGGGACGTAGGTATAGATCGCCTTGTCATCTGCGATGCCAGTGCCTGGTGCATTTACCACCGTCACATTGCCCGCCTTCATTGCTCGAATAAGACCGGACACACCCAACAGGCTATCCGGATTGAAGACCTCGGGATCAATGTATTCGTCATCAATCCGGCGATAAAGGACATCAATTTGTTTGGGGCCGCGCGTGGTCCGCATATAGACGCGGTCATTTTCAACAAAAAGGTCAGACCCTTCGACGAGCTCGATCCCCATGAGGTCGGCCAAGAAGTAATGTTCGTAGTAGGCTGAATTGAATTGGCCCGGCGTCATTAGAGCAAGCGTTGGCGTGCCCATGCAGTTGGGCGGCGCGCAGTCCTGCATCGCAGTCGCCAGATGTTCACCGTAGCCGTCGACTGCGCGGACAAGCCCACCTTCGAAAAGTTCGGGGAACATGCGCGTCATAACTTCGCGGTTTTGTAGAACATAAGATATTCCGGACGGCGTGCGGCAATTATCCTCGAGCACATAAAATGTGTCCTGATCTGTGCGTACGATATCCACACCGATGATATGCGACCAAATATCGTTTGGCGGACGGTAGCCATTCATCTGTTCAAGGTATGCTGGATTGCCATCAAGGATCGTAGACGGCACCACCCCGGCTTTGAAGATTTCGCGGGGCCCATAGATGTCGGCGATAAACGCGTTCAGCGCATTGGCCCTTTGGATTGATCCGCGTTCAACGATTGACCACTCCGACGCGTTGAACACACGCGGGACCATATCAAATGGGATCAACCGGTCGGTATTGTTACCTTCGTTGTAGACGGCGAAAGTAATGCCGATGCGGCGAAATAGGGCTTCGGCTTCGGCTTGTCGTTCTAAAAGTGCCTCAGGACCGTGCTTTTTCATCCATGCGTCGATGACAGAATACTCTTTGCGCAAATCGGCGTCGCGAAACATCTCATTATACATGCATTGTCCTGTTTATATTTCGGTAACCTCTTGTGCGATTGCACAAAAAGATGATCATCTCTGATTAATAACAGCGTCTACACGCGACACGTCTTGCCAAGCCGCGTTATCAAAAGCTTAAGGAACAAATGTACTTATGTCGATAAAAGTGGCACTTTCGCACAAAACGACTTATTCTTACGACAGATTGGTAACGCTCGCGCCGCATGTCGTACGGCTTCGCCCAGCACCACATACGCGCACGCCGGTTCAAAGCTACAGCCTGAAAATTGAACCCAAAAACCACTATCTGAATTGGCAGCAAGACGCCTATTCCAATTGGCAGGCCCGACTGGTTTTCCCCGAAGCGACGCGCGAATTGTCGGTCACCGTGGATTTGGTGGTCGATTTGGTCGCCATCAATCCGTTCGATTTTTTCCTTGATGCCGCGGCTGAAAATGTCCCGTTCACATATGATAAGGCCTTGGCAAAAGACCTACGCCCTTATCTGCGCAAGGTCGCGCGCGGTGACGCGTTTATGGATTTCGTGGCCAAGGCGCCTGTGCAAGAGGGCACAACCAACGACTGGCTTGTGGCCCTAAACCAATATGTGGCCAACGCTATCGACTACACGATCCGCATGGAGCCGGGTGTGCAGCGCCCATCCGAGACGATCAACAAAGCGCTCGGGTCGTGCCGTGACAGCGCGTGGCTGATGGTCGCCATGTTCCGCCAATTGGGGTACGCGGCGCGGTTCGTGTCGGGCTATTTGATCCAGCTGACTTCTGACCAGAAACCGCTGCATGGCCCCGAAGGCCCGACAGAAGACTTTACCGATCTGCACGCTTGGACCGAGGTTTACCTGCCTGGCGCGGGCTGGGTCGGAATGGACCCGACATCTGGCTTATTCGCAGGCGAAGGCCACGTTCCGCTTGCTGCCACGCCAGAACCAAGTTCAGCGGCTGCAATCTCTGGGGCGCATGACGAGGCCGAGGTCACGTTTGGCTTTGAGATGTCAGTGACCCGCATCGCTGAACCACCGCGTGTGACACGTCCACTATCACCAGAACAATGGGCCGAAATCGACCGCGCGGGACAGTCCATCGAGAACAAGTTGCAGGCCCAAGACATGCGCCTGACCATGGGCGGGGAACCTACATTTATTTCGGCCAATGATCGCGACGGTGCCGAATGGACAACCGACGCCGTTGGCCCCACCAAACGCGATTATGCAGATGATCTGCTGCGGCGGCTTCACGAACGGTTTGCCCCGCATGGTGTGCTGCACCACGGGCAAGGCAAATGGTATCCGGGAGAACCGCTACCACGTTGGGCCTATTCGATTATCTGGCGCGGTGACGGTTTGCCGCTCTGGTCAGATGTTGGTCGCATTGCCAAAGAGGGGACAGGTTCTGCGGATGCGGAGACAGCAGGCGCATTTGCGACAAAGCTGGCCGAGAACCTCGGGCTAGATGATGACTTTGTTCACGATATTTACGAAGACCCTATGCACTTTATGGGCACAGAGGCGCTGTTGCCCGAAGATGTCAAGCCTGAAGACAGCGAACTCGAAGACCCCCAAGAACGCGCGCGTCTAATTCGCATGATGAATAACGGCCTTTCGGCGCCTTCAAGCTACGCCATCCCGCTGCAATTGGCGCAGGCCAAGGCATCCGGTGCTCGCCGTTTCAAATGGGCGTCCGAGCGATGGACGACGCGGCGTGGCAAATTGTTTTTGACACCCGGCGACAGCCCTGCAGGTTTGCGGCTTCCGCTAGGAACTTTGCGCAAAGGCGAAAAAGACAAAAGTGGGAAGCGCAGACGGATTGACCAGCCCTTTGTGCGTGATCCAATGGCGCGCCGCGCACCACCGCCGCCATCGCAGCGCGTCATGCAAAACGCGATGGGCGGGGCCGCAGGTCCCGCGCAGGAACATCAGGCCGATTACTGGTTGCGCGACATCGGTGCTTCTGACGACTGGATCGCAGGCGAGCAGCAGTTCTGGGAAGAAGGCATGCCCATCCGCACCGCGCTCACGGTCGAAGCTCGCGACGGCATCCTGCATGTGTTTATGCCGCCCACCGGATCAGCTGACGAATATCTCGATCTGATCGAAGCCGCAGAGGAAGCCGCTCAAGACATGGATCTTGCTGTGCGCATCGAAGGCTACGAACCCCCACGGGATCCGTCATTGAACGTGATCCGCGTGACCCCCGATCCCGGTGTGATCGAGGTCAACATTCATCCTGCCGGCGACTGGTCTGCTTTGCGTCAAATCACTGAGGCGCTGTATGAAGAAGCGCGGCAATGCGGCCTTGATAGCTTTACCTTCATGGTCGATGGACGGCTGACAGGATCAGGTGGCGGCAATCATATCGTCGTTGGTGGCCAAACACCCGCCGATAGCCCGTTCCTGCGGCGACCCGATTTGGCGGCATCAGTCGTGCGCTATTGGCAGCGCCACCCTTCGCTGTCCTACCTGTTCTCAGGCACATTTATTGGCCCCACATCACAAGCGCCGCGGTTTGACGAAGGACGGTCAGGCAACGTCTATGAAATGGAAATCGCGTTGACCGAACTTGCGCGTATGCAGGAAACCGGCCAATCGGCCCCTTGGCTCGCGGATCGCATTTTGCGCCATTTGCTAACAGATTTGACCGGCAATACGCACCGTGCCGAGATTTGTATCGACAAGATGTTCTCGCCAGATAGCCCGACAGGCAGGCTTGGTCTTGTCGAATTTCGCGGCTTTGAAATGCCGCCCCATTGGCAGATGTCGATGGCACAGGCCTTGGTGATCCGCGCATTACTGTCTTGGTTCTGGGAAAAACCCTACACCGAGCCGCTGATCCCGTGGGGCGATACGCTGCACGACAAATATCTATTGCCACATCATGTGATGTCCGATTTCAAAGAGGTGCTTTCGGATCTGTCGGCCGCACATGGCTTTCCTTTCCGTGATGACTGGTATGACGCTCAGTACGAATTCCGCTTTCCAGAGGTCGGTTCGGTACAGGTCGAAGGCGTGACCCTGCGGTTGCGCAACGCCATTGAGCCTTGGCTTGTCTTGGGTGAGGAAAGCACCGGTGGCGGCACATCGCGTTATGTCGATAGTTCTTTGGAACGGGTCGAGGCCACAATTGAAGGGCCATGGTCGGACCGCTACATCCTGACCTGTAACCAAGTCGAGGTGCCTTTGAGAGACTACGGCCCGAACTTACGCGGTGCGGGCGTCCGGTTCCGCAGTTGGCAACCGTGGTCATCATTGCACCCGACAATCCCATCCCATGCACCGTTGGTTTTTGATATTTACGACAAAACAGTCGGCAGATCGGTTGGCGGTTTGACGTATTCGGTGTCGCATGTTGGCGGCAGATCGCATGAAACCCGTCCGGTCAATGATCTGGAAGCCGAAGGTCGACGCCGTGTCAGATTTGTGCCTGGCCAACATACGCCCTTGGGATTCAACCCAATCTCACCTCGCAAGAACCAACATCAATATTGGACGATTGATTTGCGTTTCGTTTGAGCCGTGGCATGCTAAGACGTCGGAAATAGTTTAGAAGTTTGGCCAAAAGCTGAACTTCTAAACCGCAATACATGCATCAAGAAGGACACGTTGCATTCATAGTTCGCGCAACGTTTCCCAAGACGTACCATGTGAATTCCAATGAGGTACAAAGCCGGGTGTGGCATACACGACCGCGGGAAACCGTGCTTGCACTGTCTTGGATGCATTCGCCTGCGTTGTCAGCAGGCTATGTAACTCTGGCTTGAAAATCGACGAAAATCGGCAATGTCCGTTTGGGGCAATTCTTCGCAAACGGCCCAAGCGCTCATCTTCCAAGGGTTTTTGCTTTCAAGTTCAACTCCCATCTATCTTACAGTGCGGTCCACCTCTATATGCCAGACATAAGCAGAACTGCACGAAGATCGCCGTTCTTCTAATTGATCTGCGTGCCCCTTGTTCATCGCGTTGAATGAATCCTTGGGCAGTCACCCGAAATTTATGCGTTACGGGCTGATGATGTACTGCATCTGAGGCTTGCCTTGGGTTCACTTTAACTGACGCTGCACCGCGCATGAATGACTGCTTCGGCGAGAAAGCAGACGTTTGGCAACACGTAACGCTTTCAACCGCAGCTGGCACCGAACCCGCATCGACGACGAAATCTCTATTCTGTTGAACAGCTAATATACCGGTCCGTGTCGAAATCGGCAATTTGGAATTACCGGTGAATTGATCCTTTGTCGGCGGACTTCAGCCGCGTACAGATCCGACAATTACGTCCATGAACGCGCGCGCTGAAGCCGTATTTTCGTGCCCTAAACGGCTCAAAAGGCCGATCGGTCTGCTTATTGCTGGGTCCGCCATAGGGCGCCAAACGACACCTCCGGACGAGCAGCCATCAAGTGCCATTTTCGGTAGAACGGCGACGCCGATTTTCTGCGAAACCAGTTCCAGCGCCGTCGTCGTACGGCCCACTTCATGTGTCCACAAAACTGGCGTTCCGTTTCGGGCAAGGGCTTCGTCGATAAGCAGTCGGTTGCCCGTCCCGCGGGCAGGCAAGATCAGCGGAATGTCGGAAAGGTCGTGCCATGTGAGGCTGTCCTTTGATGCAAGCAAGTGATCTAGCGGCAGGACAAGCACCATCAACTCTTCAAAGAGGGGCGTGAAGTCGGTGACCGGTTCAAGCATGGGGATCGAACCGATGCCAAAGTCTGCTTCGCCCTGTGCGACTGCTTCTGCAACTTCGTTGGCCGCCAAGTCCATCACGCGAATACGAGCGTTGTGGCCTGCGGCCCGAAACTCCGAGATCGCCGGAGCGACCAATCCGCCAATGACGCTCGGAATCGTGGCAAGCGTGACAGTTTGCGCCATTTGATAGGCATATGCGGCGCTTTCGTCCTGCATAGCGAGTGTGGTTTCCCGGGCTTCTTGCAAGATCGCCTCGGCCCGAATTTGCAGACGTTTGGCTGCCAGTGTTGGGCGCACATCACGGGTCGTGCGTTCGAATAGCTGGGTCCCAAGCGCTTCTTCCAACTTGCGCACCCGCCGTGTGATGGAAGATTGCGACAGATTGAGACGTTCGGACGCAAGGTGGAACGAAGCCGTGTCTTTCACAGCGAGGAAGGCTTCTAGGTCGAGAAAATCATAATTGATGCGCATATTGCATCAATTCCAAAAAATGTTGCATTAGTCAAATAAATCTGAGCCTGCTAGTGAGTAATCAACTAGGAGGCTCCTATGATCAACCAGCCCGATATCGTCATCATTGGCGGTGGCAACGCCGCCCTTTGTGCCGCTATCACCGCAGCCGAAGCTGGTGCGCGCGTGCAAATTCTTGAAACCGCGCCCAAACCCTACCGCGGCGGCAATTCCCGCCACACGCGCAATTTTCGGTGCATGCATTCTGGCCCGCTCGGCCCGCTGATTGATGACTACAGCGAAGACGAATATGTGGCCGATCTTATGAAGGTCACAGGCGGCAAGACCGATGAAAACCTTGCAAGGCTGGCGATCCGCCGTTCCGAAGACTGCCTGCCGTGGATGGAAGAACGCGGTGTGCGTTTCCAACCGTCATTGTCGGGCACCCTGTCGCTGGCGCGGACCAATGCGTTCTTTTTAGGCGGCGGGAAGGGGTTGGTGAACGCCTATTATCGCACCGCTGCAGTGCTGGGCATCGACGTTCTTTATGAGGCAGCTGTCACCCATTTGGAACGCGAAGGCCAGCGGATCACGCGAGTCGATTTCATCCACGAAGGTACCGGCAAGAGCCTTTCACCCAAATCGGTCATCGTCGCCTCTGGTGGTTTTCAGGCTGACACCGATTGGCTGGCCCGCGCTTGGGGACCTGCGGCAAAGAACTTCTTGATCCGAGGCACGCCTTACAATCGCGGGGTGGTTTTGGCGGACCTTCTGGATCAAGGCGTTGAACAGGTGGGCGATCCGACCCAGTGTCACGCCGTTGCCATCGACGGGCGCGCGCCGAAGTTTGACGGGGGAATCGTGACCCGCCTCGATTGCGTCCCGTTTTCTATTGTTGTGAACAAGGACGCAGAACGTTTTTATGACGAAGGTGAAGATGTTTGGCCCAAACGTTACGCCATTTGGGGGCGTCTTGTCGCCGCTCAACCCGATCAGGTTGGATACGTCATCATTGACGCCAAATCGCTCGAACTCTTTATGCCGTCGGTCTTCCCGCCAATCAAAGCCGACACGCTAGAAGCGTTGGCCGAAACCATGGGCCTACCGCCCAAAAATCTGCGCGCAACGGTCGACACCTTCAACGCCGCCTGCGGCGACACGTCGGGCTTCCATCCTACCGAGCTGGACGGCGTGACCACCAGCGGCCTCACGCCGCCCAAAACGAACTGGGCCCGCCCGATCACCGAGCCGCCATTCTATGGCTATTCCCTGCGCACCGGCGTCACATTCACTTACCTCGGCCTCAAAGTAGACGAGAACGCCCAGTGTTCCGCCGATGGCAAGCCTATCGAAAACCTTTGGGCCGCCGGTGAAACAATGGCTGGATCGATCCTTGGGCAGGGCTATTTGGCCGGTTTCGGGATGACAATCGGCACGGTCTTCGGACGCATCGCAGGTAAGGAGGCCACGGCTTATGCAAACTGATTTCCTCAATGAAGCCCGCCGTCAGGCCGAAATTTGCAATGCATGTCGTTACTGCGAAGGATATTGTTCTGTCTTTCCTGCTTTGCATCGTGAACGCGCATTTTCCGACGGCGACCTGACGCAACTGGCCAACCTGTGCCACAACTGCCGTGGGTGCTATTATGCCTGCCAGTACACCGCGCCACACGAATTCGATCTGAACCTGCCCAAGGCCCTCGCCGAAGTCCGCCAAGACAGCTGGAGGGAACACGCATGGCCGCGCGGTTTGGCCCACCTGTTTGACCGGAACGGCGTTGTGATTGCCGCCGGTTTGGTCTTGGCGCTGTCCCTGATCTTCGCGCTTGCGCAAGCATTGCGTCCCGAGGGCGGAGAAGGGTTCTACGCTTACATGTCTCACGGCCTAATGGTTGCGATCTTTGCGCCCGCGTTCGTGGTGCCGCTGCTTGCTCTTGCCGTGTCGCTACGCAATTACTGGCGCACGGTGGGCGGCGGAAAAATACGGATGGGCGACATCTGGGAAGCGGCCAAATCTGCGGGCCAAATGCGCAACCTGAAAGGGGGCCACGGAGACGGCTGCAATTTCGAGGGCGAAGATCGATTTACCCACGCCCGCCGCCACCTGCATCAAGCGGTGCTATATGGCTTCTTGCTTTGCTTTGCCTCCACGTCCAGCGGCACGATCCTGCACTATGTACTTGGGCTTGAAGCGCCTTATGGGTTGTTTAGTCTGCCAAAACTGCTGGGTGTGCCGGGCGGGATATTGTTGACGCTGGGCTGCGTGGGCCTCGCGTGGATCAAGACCAAAGCGGATCCGAACCTCGGCGCACCCAACGCTTGGGGCGGTGAGATGGCCTTTGTGCTGTTGCTTGGCTCAGTCGGTTTCACCGGTCTGATCCTTTATTCTGCGACAGGCACATCCGCCGTTAATTGGCTGCTTCCGCTACACTTGGGCACGGTGCTGACGTTCTTTCTGCTGACGCCATTCTCGAAGATGGCGCACGGGTTCTACCGGTTGGCCGCCCTTGTCAAAGAGGCTGCGGTGACGCGGTCAGCGGAAAGGTCATAAGAACGCAAAAGCCGTCCTCGGTATTCGATAGCCTGATCTTCCCACCGACGCTTTCAAGAACCGCTTGGGCAATCGGGAGCCCAAGACCTGATCCCGCGCTTGGACCAATTTGGCTGAACCGACCAAGAGCGCGCTCAAAATCCTTTGCGGCAATGCCGACTCCGTTGTCCGTGACGGTGACGTCAAAACTGCCCGAAGATCGCTGAGTACGCAGCATCACTACGCTAAGGTCAGTCCCACCGTGTGCTAGCGCGTTGTTTAGCATGTTCAAAATGGCCTGCTCGAACATGACCGGATCGCCCGTCAAATAAGTTTGCCCATCGGTCAGCACGGCCTCAAAGGTGACGCCCATTTGTCTAGCAGTTACGGTGAATGATGCGACGAGTGGTTTCAGGATCGCAAAGGGATCAAAGGTCTGGACTTGGCCAGCGGCTGGGGTCGCGCGGGCGCGCTCTAGCGTCAAAAGGTTGTTGGCCAATTGCCCAGCATCCCGCGCCGCGTCGCGCAGATCTTCAGAACGCACCATCGCGTCCTCATAGGTTTTTGCATTGGCCACTGAATCTGCCAGCGACATCACGCCAGCAATTGGGTTCCGCAGTTGGTGCGCAGCATCCGAGATGAAAGCATCTTTGGCGTCAAACGTGCGCGACAGTTCTGCCACCAGATCATTGAACCGACCGACGATCCCAACGACCTCTTGCGGAATGCGGCGTTTGATGGGTGACAAATCGGACGCGGACCGCCGTGCTATGGCGCTTTCCAGGTCCGTGAGTGGTGCAAGGCCGCGCGCGACCCCAAACCAGACGAACAGGGCCAGCGCGCCGATCATCGACGCGATAATTAAAAAGACAGGCCCCGTGCGAGATCGCACAAACCCATCCCGTACCGCCGTTTGCTGCCAAACGGTAAAGGTGAACAGCCCTGTCACCCCGTCAATCGAGGTGCTTTGGGAAAATCGTAAAGCGCGCACCGGTTCGCCGCGATAAATGGCGTCGTAATAGGTCTGCGTTGCGTCCGGCGGCACCACGTTCGGAGGCACAGGCGGGGTCGCATAGCCCGTCACAAAAACGCCGTCGGGTGCAAAAACGTGATAGAACACCGCGCCACCAGACGTATCGCGGATCAGGTCGCGAGTTTCTTCGCTTAATGCGTCGCCGCCGGTCACGGCCGTATCGCGCGAAATTGCCAACGCTGTTGAAAGCAGGGATCGGTCGAACCTGTCACCCGCATTGTTTTGCGCGTCAAAATAGGCCCAAACGCCCACAAGGGCAGCTACCAATATCAGTGGCCCGAGGATCAAAAGCGTCAGCCGCGCACGAAGGGACAGACTATTATTCAAGGTGTCGCCTGCATCACATAGCCCAAGCCCCGCTTTACGGTGATCTGCACGCCATGTGGTTGCAGTCGCTTGCGCAACCGCGAAACGTAAACTTCGACGACTGGTTCGTCCACATCCGCGCCAGTGCCGTAAAGACTATCAAGCAGCAGCTGTTTCGAAACGATACGCCCGTCTGCCATCAGAAGCCGTTCAAATAAGGCGACCTCCCGTCGTGGGACGTCCAGCGGTCCGTCAGCCCCTGAAATCGTTCGGGCCGTCAGATCAAAGGATACGCTTCCGATCTGCGAAATTTGTACAGGCTGTTTGCCCACGCGGCGGGACAGGGCGCGAATGCGGGCGCCGAATTCGTCCATCTCGAAGGGCTTGCTCAGGTAATCATCTGCCCCTGCATCCAGACCTTTGACCTTGTCCTCGGTTTCCGACTGCGCGGTTAGCAACAACACTGGGCGTTTGTCGCCCCTGCCACGTAGCTCGCGCAGGATCGTCAGCCCGTCCCGCTTAGGAAGATTGATATCAAGCACCACAATATCCGCATCATCATCAATCAAGAAGGCTGCAGCTTGCTCACCGTCGTGTAGCAAATCCACCGCGTGTCCCGCGTCATGCAGATAATAGCGGATGCCTTTCGCGACAGAGATGTTGTCTTCGACGACGACGATACGCACTGGGGTTCCTTTCAAAAAATCGGGCGGATGCAAGGTTCGCGCAAGGATGTCACTGCAAGGTCGCCGCATCAAGGAGACTCGGGAGGTCTTTTGATTCTACGTGTCAGGTCGAGGTGGCCTGATCAATGGGAGGAAAAAATGCTTAAGAAAACACTGGGCGCTCTGGCGCTTACATCTGCTTTGGTCGCCACACAGTCTGTCGCTGACGGCCACCAGATCGATCTGTCCGGCAAAACTGTCGAATGGATTATCCCTTTCTCTGAAACCGGTGGTTCCGCCAAATGGGCCAACTTCTATGCCCCGCTTTTGTCCGAAGCGTTGCCTGGCAACCCTACTGTTGTGGTCACTTTTGATCCCGGTGCAGGTTCCACGAAGGGCGCGAACAACTTTCAGGAAATGACTTACGAAGACGGCACAACGATCTTCGGGTCTTCTGGTTCCACACAGTTCCCTTACCTGTTGAGCGACCCACGTGTGCGCTATGAATATGGCGATTGGAACGTGGTTCTTGCGTCTGGCACGGGGGGCGTAGCCTATCTACCAACAGACCTGCACGGTATGCTGGGTGACGGCGGTTCCGCGGCTGGTATCGAAGGCGAATCCTTCGTTTACGGTTCTCAAGGCGCGACCCGTCTTGATCTCGTGCCGCTACTTGCATGGGAAATGCTGGGTCTCAACGTCGAACCGGTCTTCGGGATTGAAGGTCGCGGCGATGGCCGTCTGATGTTCGAGCGTGGCGAAGCCAACATCGACTATCAGACATCTTCGTCCTACCTTTCTGGTGTGACACCGCTGGTGGAAGCAGGCTCTGCAACGCCTTGGTTCTCTTTCGGGGCACTGGACGCCGACGGCAACATTGTGCGTGATCCAACTTTCCCTGACATGCCGACGTTCAAGGAAATCTGCGAAGCCACAGACGGTTGCGAAACCGAAGGCGAACAATGGGACGCATGGAAAGCATTCTTCGTCGCAGGTTTCCCAGCACAGAAAATGGTATTCCTGCCAGCAGGCGCACCTGATGAAGCTGTTGCAACCTTCACTGAAGCCTTCGCGGCTATTCAGGAACGCGACGATTTCGCTGAAATCAGCGCCGCGCGTCTTGGCGTTTACCCACAGCTAACTGGCGCTGCAGCGCAAACAGCTATGGCAAGCGCGACTGATGTTCCGCAAGAAGCAAAAGACTTTGTGATCAACTGGTTGGGTGAACGCTACGGCGTCGTTCTTCAGTAATCTAAGTCTAACGACCCCACTTGCCTGCGATGCGGGTGGGGTCATTACTTTTTCAATTTCAAAACATGGATGGTGTCGAAGATGGAAGTCTTTGCGACAGCTTTACCTGCGCTCAATGATGCGTTTGCGATGATCCTTCAGCCCCATGTGATCGGCTATTTGGTCCTCGGCGTTCTGATGGGACTGTGCATTGGCGTTTTTCCCGGCTTGGGAGGGATCGCGGGGCTGTCGCTTCTCTTGCCATTCATGTTCGGGATGGAGCCTGTCACGGGGCTTGCTTTAATGATTGGCATGGTCGCCGTTGTCCCGACATCCGATACCTTTGCGTCCGTTCTGATGGGGATACCCGGATCGTCGGCTTCGCAGGCCACTGTCCTTGACGGGTTCCCAATGGCGAAGAAGGGCCAAGCGGCACGCGCACTTTCGGCCGCCTTCGCATCCTCCCTATTTGGCGGCCTTATGGGGGCGGCGTTCCTGACGCTCTTTATTCTCGCGGCCCGCCCAATTGTGTTGCTGTTCAAGACGCCGGAACTCTTGATGATCTCGGTTTTCGGCCTGTCGATGGTGGGTATTCTGGCCGGACGTATCGCTTTGAAAGGTATTGCGGCCGCGGGGCTTGGTCTTTTGGTTGGCACCATCGGTGAAGGCCGGTTTGAAGGCGAACTGCGTATGGTTCCTGTCAGCTGGCGCTCTGCCGAGAGCGGCAGCATTCCGTTCGAGCTGTACCAATACCTTGGTGACGGCCTGAAGTTGGTGATCGTTGGTCTGGCTATTTTCGCCATTCCCGAAATCATTGCCCTACTGCGTCAGGATCGCGCCATTTCCGAACGCGCCCCTTTGGGCGGCGGATGGCTGTCGGGTGTAAAGGATTGGTGGGCCAACAAATGGCTTTCACTTCGCTGTTCACTGATCGGCGTAACCGTTGGCGTGATCCCTGGCCTTGGTGGATCCGTTGTTGACTGGATCGCTTACGGCCACACTGTCCAAACCGCAAAAGACAAATCGCAATTTGGCAAAGGTGATGTACGCGGGGTGATCGGGCCTGAGAGCTCGAACAACGCCAAAGAGGGGGGCGGGCTGGTCCCCACGCTATTGTTTGGCATCCCCGGCTCAGGCTCTATGGCGATCTTCATCTCCGGAGTCGCCCTATTGGGCAGCGGCCAGATCGAGGTCGGCCCCGCAATGCTCGAACGCAACCTCGACTTCACCTATGCGATCGTCTGGCTGCTCGCGCTGGCGAACGTTGTAGGCACGTTGATCTGCATCGCGGCGTCCGGCGGAATTGCCCGCCTAACGAGCATCCGCTTTGCGCTATTGGCCCCGTTCCTTTTCATGATTATTTCTTTCGCGGCTTTCCAGTCGCGTCAGGAAATCTGGGACCTTGTCGCCCTGTTCGCCATCGGTCTTCTGGGCATCATGTTGCGCCGCTTTGATTGGTCACGACCTGCCTTCCTGATCGGTTTCGTGTTGTCGCTGCCCGTTGAACGCTACGCAAACCAAGCCCACCAGCAAGCTAGCATCAAATTGCGCCAAGGCTGGGAGGTCGCACAGCCATATATTTTCAGCCCAATTGTCATCACGCTGATCATCATCACTGTTCTTTCAGTATTTATCGGCTTGCGTCAGGCCAAGAACATCCAAGCCGAAGGCGACGTGAGCGTTGGCACCAAACGCGCGCCGATGATGTTCCTTCTGGGGATAACGGCGGTTGTCGCGGTCTTTATGCTCAACGCATGGCAAATCCCCGATTACGCCTTCCGAGATCGCATTTTTCCCAACTTTATCGCCATGGTGACGCTGGTATGTTGTGTCGCACTGATTGGGCAAATGATGCTGCGCCCAGAAAACCACGCCATCTTTGCTGATCGCGAAGTGCAAGACGCCGATGTGAACGTCTACGGCCTTTGGGGAACGCTGGCATGGTTTGCTGGCCTGCTGGCCGCGACTTCTCTTGTGGGCTTCATCCTTGCCCTGGCAGGTTTCCTGTTGCTGTTCATCCGCATTCGCGCAGGCAAAAGCTGGGGCTTTGCCGCCGCTTATGCCGCCGTCGGCGTCGCATTTATCTGCGCTATGGCATGGGCCTTGAACCGCGACTTCCCGCCGGGACTTTTGCAATCCAACTTTGATCTACCATGGCCACTGACATGACCCAAACCGCTATTCCCTTCCTGTTCATGCGTGGCGGCACGTCCCGCGGACCATACCTGAACCGTGCCGATTTGCCGGATGATCTGGAAACATTGGAACATGTGTTGATCGCCATGGTCGGCTCTGGTCATCCGCTCAACATTGACGGGATCGGCGGGGGCAACGCGGTGACAACTAAGGTCGCCATGCTGTCCCGATCGGATGATGATTGGGCTGACATCGACTATTTCTTCGCCCAAGTCAGCGTTGAGGACCGCACAGTCGATTTCAAACCGACCTGCGGGAATATCTTGTCAGGCGTTGGCCCTGCAGCCATTGAAATGGGGCTGATTAAGGCACAAAACGGCGAAACCAACGTCAACATTCATGCCGTCAACACCGGCGCAAGAGTGGCGGCAACCGTCCAGACCCCGAAAGGCGCGGTATCCTACGATGGTGACGCGAAAATCGACGGCGTGCCCGGCACGTCTGCCCCCGTGGCGTTGCAATTCATGGACACCATCGGCGGCGCGACGGGTGCGTTTTTACCCACCGGCAACCTGATCGATACCTTCAATGGTGTCGATGTCACCTGCATGGATGTTGCCATGCCGATGGTCATAGCCAAGGCGGACGCCTTTGGCCTCACGGGTTATGAAAGCGCCGAGGCCTTGAACGACAACAAAGAGTTTTTTGCTGCCATGGAGGACGTGCGCATTCAAGCGGGCGAAGCCATGGGCATGGAAAATGTCGCGCAATCGGTCACCCCGAAATTCGGGATTCTGGCCCCTCCAAAAGACGGCGGAACCATCGCGTCGCGCTATTTCATGCCGTGGAAGGCCCATCCAACGATGGCTGTTACCGGTGCGCAGTGCCTCGCCTCTTGCGTATTGACCCCCGGCACCGTCGCCGAGGGTATGGCCGCCCGGTCAAACGACCGCCCCGCGAAGATCACACTGGAACACGCCAGCGGTCAAATCGACGTGCTGGTTGACTATGATCTGTCAGCGGATGGCATCGACCTGCGCTCGGCTGGATTGGTGCGAACCGCTCGCTTGTTGGCGCGGGGTGAGGTGATGATCCCCAAATCGGTCTGGTCGCGATGAAGGTTCATATCCTAGATGATTGGTTCGACACCCTGCGCGGCTTGCCTTGTTTCGCCAAACTGGCTGATCACGATGTGACGGTCTGGACGGACCACGAACCCGACCCCGTAAAGCTTGCCGTGCGTATCAAAGATGCCGAAGCGCTCGTGCTTTTCCGCGAACGCACCAAGATCGGGGCCGAATTGTTGGAGCGCACGCCCAATCTCAAACTCATCAGCCAGCGCAGCGTTTATCCGCACGTAGATGTGGCCGCTTGCACCGCGAATAACGTGATGCTTTGTTCCAACATGGCGGGCGGCGGGACGAACTATGCGGCGGCCGAAATGGCACTGGCACTCATCCTTGCCAGCTACCGTCAGATCCCGCAGCAGGTGGCGTCCATCCGCGCAGGCGCGTGGCAAATGGGGGTCGGGCGGACCCTGCGAGGGCGCACATTGGGTCTTTATGGCTACGGCCGCATCGCGCGGGCATTGGCGGGTTATGCCGAAGCCATTGGAATGAATGTGCAATGGTGGGCCTCCGAAGACGGCCGCGCGCGTGCCATGGCCGATGGCCAAACCGTTGCCGCCAGCCGTGAGGCGTTTTTTGCAACTTCCGACGTCATCAGCCTGCACGTGCGCCTGAAACCCGAAACCCGTGGAATTATCACTGCCAATGATCTTGCGGCGATGGCCCCGCGCAGTCTGCTGGTGAACACGTCGCGCTCTGGCCTCATTGCGTCTGGTGTCCTTGAGGCTGAAATCGAAAAGGGCCGCATCCACGCTGCCGTTGATGTATTTGACAACGAACCGCTGCGCGACAAGGCGCACCCGCTGCTCACACATCCCGATGTCCTGCCCACGCCCCATATCGGCTTTGTGACGGAAGACGAATTTGACCTGCAGTTCAGCGACATTTTCGATCAGATCAACGCCTATGCCGCAGGCCAGGCTATCCACGTAATCAACCCGGAGGTCTAAGGGAGAAAAGGCGCGGCGATTGGCACCTCGATGCTTCCCTTCACGATCTGCAGCACGGGTGGGCGGTCACGAAGGCCGTATCGCCCGCGCGAAAAGAAACTCCGCCACGCAAATGGCTTCGACTGGCGGTCGGTGCTGTATGACGCCGATCAACGCCAGAATTGCTTTGGGCCGCAGCGATATGGTCGATCAGGGTCGCGAGTGCATCAAGCTTCCAGCCGTTGCGGCACCTCTAAAGATGGGCGACAATGACAGTCTCTCGGAGACCAGCGGCCCACCTGTTGGTAGAGAACTGCCTCAACAGCCTAAATTGGTAGAAAACGCGGCATTTTCTCGGACAAGTACAAAGAACTGTCGTTTCACATTTTTTGTCCTCCGGTATCCGCTTGGGTGCAATTATTATGGGACAGTTTTCCCGAAGTCATTTGCTGGGCCATTTCGCGCTTAAATTTAGTTGACCACATACGGCGTCGATCTTTCCCAACGGGGATTGAACGGCCAAAGACGTGGAATACTTTGCAACTTCCTGATCACTTGCGAGTACGCCCAATACTTGAGTTGTCATGATGCCTGTCTCCTTTTGGAACATCATTTTTTCTCAACGGGATGTGCTAAGCCCTAATACAGGGGGCACTTGCAACGCTCACATTGAACCTTACAACGCGAACGTCACTTTATATGAGGGTAGGTGGCATGTCAGCGCTACGTCAGAGCGTTATAATCAACGCGCGCTCAAGGCTTTCCACGGCTCCTTTTAACTCAGCTTCAGATGCAACAAATGGCGGGGCGAGCATTACGTGGTCGCCGATGCGACCATCTCGGGTGCCGGGCATTGGATAGCACGCAAGACCTTCTGCAAACGCTGCCTTTTTAATCTTACCTGCAATCCCGCGTTTTGGATCAAATGGGGCTTTGCTCTCTCGGTCCTCGACCAGCTCAATGCCCCAAAACAGCCCGCGCCCTCGGATGTCACCGACGTTTGGATGTTCCCCAAATACCTGATGAAGCTGCGCCCCTAAAAATGCGCCGCGCGACTGCACCTGCGCGACCAGATCATTTTCGAGAATTTCCTTGAGAACCGCACAACCGACGGCGGCGGCGATAGGGTGCCCCAGATAGGTGTGTCCGTGCTGGAAAAATCCGGTCCCTTTGGCCACGGCATCATAGATGTGCGACGTGCACAGCATCGCGCCGATGGGTTGATATCCAGCACCTAAACCCTTGGCGATGCACAGAATGTCCGGAGCAATTCCGTCGGCGTCGCAGGCAAATAAATGACCCGTTCTACCCATGCCACACATCACCTCATCAAGGATCAGCAGCACACCGTGCGCGTCGCAAATCTCGCGGATCCTTTTGAAATAGCCATCAACAGGGGGAACCGCCCCAAGCGTCGCCCCGACAACAGGCTCAGCGATAAATGCCATGACGTTCTCTGGGCCAAGGCGCTGGATTTCTTCTTCCAATTCATTCGCGATCCGCTGGCCGTAATCAAACAGCGTCTCATCCGCCGCCCGCTCCGCGTATTCATAACAAGGTGCGATGTGACTGACGTCGATCAAAAGCGGTGAAAACTGTTGGCGGCGCCATGCGTTGCCACCAGCGGCCAATGCGCCAAGCGTATTGCCATGATAGCTTTGCCGGCGCGCAATCACATGTTTGCGGCTCGGTTCGCCGTTCTCAATATGGAACTGACGCGCGAGCTTCAACGCAGCTTCGACCGCTTCCGACCCGCCAGAGACAAGATAGACACGATCCAGATCACCTGGCGCATGTGCAATCAAGAGATCGGCCAGTTCTTCGGCAGGTGCGGTGGTGAAGAACCCCGTATGGGCATAGGCCAGCGTTTCGGCTTGGTCTTTGATGGCGGCAATGACTCGTTCGTTTGAATGTCCAAGGCAAGACACCGCTGCCCCGCCTGACCCGTCAAAGTAGCGTTTGCCAGAGGCGTCGATCAGGAAACAACCGTCACCACCGACAGCGGTGGGCACGTCAGCGTGACAATGGCGTGGGAAGATGTGGGACATGGGTGCGACCTTTATAGTCTAGTATGAAATGCTGGCGGAGGCGTCTGAGATTGCGCTTTAGGCCTGATAACCTGTTGCGCAGACGGATCGTGATCACGTCGTCTCCGTTAATCTCTGGGACAAAGAGGAAACAGAACCCGCGTTATCCTTGTGAGTATGCCCGTCTTCGCCGGTTATGCTGTTTTCAAATCCGACCCGTAGCGCACCACCACGTTGGGCTGCGTCAACCAAGCATGCGTGCTCAAAAGGCCCAAACGCGCAGACCATCCAACTGTCAGCTTCATGTTCAGCGGTCAGAAATGGTTGCAAATCTTCGGGGCGTGACGTCTGGTTTTTGCTGTACCTGCCAAGGACGTAGATCACATCGGTTTGGTGCTGCCGGATAATGCCGTCGGCGCGGCGCTGCATGTAAAGCGAAACATCATCTGGGCCGTAAAGAATATGCTGGACCTTCGTATCAGCGTCCGCGCATGCGCCATAAACAGCATCGGCCAGATCAGGTGATCGGTCGATTTCACGGACTGAAATTGATGCCCATTTGGGTTTTACAGTCTGCAAGCAGCGCAATTGCGCGGATACATCGAAAATCCCGCCGGCTTCGGTCGTGATCTGAACAGGCATGTAGGGCAACATGCGGTCCAGCTCTGCAATCGTTTCAAGGTACCGACCACCATCCAACGAATGTCGACCATCATCATCGCGAACATGGAGGTGCAACGCGTCGGCCCCTGATGCGTGGCAACTGATCGCCGTCTCAACAATTTCGTCCATCGTCATCGGTAAAGCCGCATGATCAGATTTCGTGCGGCGTGCGCCTGTCGGGGCCACCATGATGAAAGGCTTTAGCATTTAGTGTCTCCGCATCCGCGAAACGTTCGGGGCGACAAACGACCGTGCGGGTTTTGATTATGTTGCCGAGACAGATAACCCGAATACGGGAAGGCCTTTGTCAGCCTGCCGGTTTTCGTAACGACGGCATCGGCGACCAACATCGTTGCACAGTAGAGCAGGGGGAAAGCACTGCCCTCAACGAAAAGAGGCGCAGGCGAAGGAAATTCAGGCATTGGGACACGATCTATGTTGAAACCAAATCTTGCTGTAAGAATGTTCAAATTACAGATCCTGTCAATTGCATATAAAAATCACAAATGTTATTAACTGGCAGCAATTATGTGAGGGATGATCGCCGTGGATCCAACGCTGAAGTCCAAAACAATATCAATGCTTAAGGGCGAACTGCCTGACCTGTCGCCACGCCTTCAGATCGTTGCAAAGTACATCGTTGATCATCCTGCCGACTTTGGGCTGGACCCAATTCGCGAAACAGCGCGTAAATCGGGCGTGTCAACTTATACGCTCGTACGGATGGCCAAACACCTTAATTTCGATAGCTTCGAAGACCTGCGCGAACCGTTCCGGCACGCATTGGTCGCGTCCACGCACGTTACCGATTTGCCGGACTGGTTAACCAACTTGCAATTGTCGGGTGCAAAAGGGGCGGCACAGGCCGAAGCGGCGGCCAATTCAATCGGGGTCGTCCACCGGTCTTTGGAACTCCAGACATCAGGTCAGTTAGAACGGGTTGTCGAGATGCTGTTGGGCGCGCGAAACACGTATCTCACAGCCGTTCGCGCCAGCTACGGGCTTGCGTATTACTTTCACTATGTTGGCCGTATGGCGTTGCCATCATTGCAATTAATTCCAAGACACATGAACAGCGCAATTGATGAACTGAACGATGCAGGCCCCGAAGACGTCCTCGTTGCGATCACCTTCACGCCCTATTCAAAAGAGACGATTGAGGCATGTAAAATCGCAAATGAACGCGGTGTGAAGTTGATAATCCTGTCCGACAGTGAAATCGTTTCGTCGGAATTCACACCGCACGAAAATCTCATCGTGTCGGTTGTTTCAACGCATCATTTCGGCTGCTACGTCGGTGCGATGGCCGTGATGGAAGGCCTGCTCGCCATGCTTGTCGAGGCCGGAGGAAACGACGCGAAGCATCGGATCAAGAATTACGAAGATCTACGGCAAAGCCACGAAGCATATTGGGGCCCTAGGAAAAAACATTAGTTTTCGGCCGGATCACGCAGATCATTCGCGACGCAAAAGAAAACACCAGCAACTCGATCTGATCGGCGCACCGCTAGCCAGTATTTTCACCCATACGTTTGTTCCGATGCCACATCATATGGCCAACAAGTATCATCGCCGCTGCCGCTATGCCGATCCACATCACAGGGGCAGTTTTCCACAACACCAGAACTGCAATGAACAAACGTAATCCCGCTTCGGCACGTCCAATTGGTCCATAATCGAAACGCGCAAGTGCGGACGCGACAAGATAAAGCACAAGCACCAGTCGCAGGCACACGCCTGCCAAGCCGACCCAATCGACCTGCCCAGTATACCCTTCGATCAGGACGCGACGGCCCGTGTCGCTCGTAATCGTCACGGCCTCTTCGATCAGCAGCAATTCGGGGTACCACGCAAATACGAAGGGGATTGTGAACATGACGATGCCCACGCGCACGGCCGCAATGCTGGTCCGCATTGGTTCGGTCCGCGTGATCGACGCGGCGGCAAAGGCAGCGATAGCGACTGGTGGCGTAATCGCTGACGCGACCGCAAAATAGAACACAAACATATTCGCTGTGAAAAAGCTGACCCCAAGGTTGGCCAAAAGTGGCCCCAGCAAAAGCGCGACATTTACGTAGGCGGGGACCGTCGGCATCCCCATACCCAAAAGGATCGCGCAGAACATTGCGCAGGTCAGCGCAAGCATCAGGTAGACCCCGCCGACAATCGGGATTTCATAGCCTGCAATGCGCAAGACCTGTGCCGTTTCCAGCCACGCTGTGACAGCGCGCGTCAATTCGCCCGTCAGCCCGCTTTCGTTCAAAAACGCAGAGATGATGGAAACCGCGAACAAGAGCAAAAACAACCGTGAAACAAGAACCCCGCCTTCTCCAAGAGAGGTAAGAACTTTGGACGGTTTCGCCCGTGTTGCTGGGTCAAGAAACAAAAGCGGCAACAGCACGATGACGGCCCACCATCCGGCAGAAATTGCATCGCCCGTCGAATTGGTGATCGTCTGCGCGACACCAGCGGGCAGAATGCCTGCCAACGCGCTTTGTGCGAATGCATCTTTGTTTCCCAGCAGCAGGAACAGGATCGTCAGGATCGGAAGGAAAATGACAACAAGGTTTAGCCAATCCTGCCGTTCCATCACCAGATCGTCCGGAATCGTGCGCATGGCCTGCACCTTCTCGCGGCGGGCTTGAAACACAACGGCTAGAAAGATCGAAAAGAAGAACGCCATCGCGGGAATGAATGCCGCCGTGATGACTTTGGTGTATGGCACCGCCGTAATCGCCACGAGGACGAAGGCCGCGACCCCCATGACCGGCGGCATGATCTGTCCGCCCGACGATGCCGCGGCTTCGACCCCGCCTGCAAATTGCGGCGAAAACCCGTTGCGTCGCATCATTGGGATCGTCAGTCGCCCCGTGGACAATACATTGGTTACAGGCCCGCCTGTGATCGTGCCAAACATGGCCGAAGATACAATCGCTGCATGGGCCGGACCACCCCGCAGGTTTCGCGTCAACCGGACGGCCAGCTTGATCAGCGACGTGCCACCTGCCGAAGTGCCAAAAAGTGCGCCCAAGATGACATATGGGAAAACCTGATTGACGATGATGTCCATGAAGCGGCCCATGAAACCATCAGGCGTGATGAAAACGTTCGTCGCTTTTTGGATTGCTGCGGCAAGCGGATCACCCCCGTCTGCCCCGAGCTTCGTCAGCAGAAAGTTATTATCGCTCAGGTCAAACACCCAAATCAGCGCGGTGGATATGGTGTACAGCACAACAACGCTGGCGACTGCCACAAGCGGCAATCCCCAGACGCGGATATTGTAGAGAAAAAACAGCGTGATGATCGTGAACAGTAACGGAATGATCCAGACTCCGAACCGCGCCTGACACGCTGGAACTTCTGCCTCGAAGGTCATACCGGGGATCACACCAGCGGATCGTTCTGCCGCATCCGCGATCAACCGTGCGCGTTCGCCCGTGATTTGGTCGATCAAGCAAATGGAATCAATTTCGACAAGAAACCCCAATGCTCCAAGCACAGCAGCAAGGATCAGTCCCCCATCTAGACAGGCCCCAAGCCAAGCACGCCGCGGCTTCTCGTTGCGCCACGCCCGATAGACGCTGGCGTCCAGCGTGACGATCACCATCATCAAGACAAATAGCGGTGGATACAGATATTCGGTGGGAAACCCTGAAACACGGAAATAACGCAGGCCGGTGACGTCGCGCATCCAGTCCTGCAGCCCAGCGATTTCCGGCATGGTGTTGAGCATGCCAATGATCACGAGCACGAAGGCAAGCACCAGCGCCGCACGTCGGCCTCGGGGCATAGCAGTTTCCATGTTCCGTCTCTTTCAAATTCCGGTGGGGAACAATCGGGGGGCCGTTATACGGCCCCCGTGTTTGACTTAGGGACGTACGCAATCCGCGACGGTGTGACCGGCTTCTTCGTAAGCGCGGATCGCACCGGGGTGCATCAACATCTTGACGGCACCGCAAACACCTTGGCTGGTTCCGTCGATGTCACCAAAGCTCAGGAACAGGTAAGGACCGCGCGGCGATCCTGTTTCAAACCGTTCTTGGCCCTCTAGGAATGCTTTTGTGACCTGATAGGCCAGCTCGTCATCCATTGACGCCGGGACGATCTGCGCGAACGCCGTGGCAAAGCTGTCAAACGTATCGTCGTCAGTGACGATGGTGATATCGTTACCTTCATAAGCAGCCCGATATTCGTCTACAGGCACAGAATACACGGCATGACCGGGCGCATTCATAATCTGCTGTCCCAGTTCACTGTTCAGCAAGTCAGACGGCATATCGTAAATGGTAATCGCACCGGCGGCAGAAATCGCAATCTGTCGTCCAGATGGCAGCCCTTCGGGAATAGTCCATCCATCGGCACCACCGCCCGTGATGCTGGACACCGTATCAGGCCAAGGCGATTGAATGCCTTCATATCCTTCGCCTTCGGTCAAACCGGAAAGCAGTTGAACCGCCGCACGTCCGGATGTCAGCGCAGCACCGCGAGGCGGTCCGTTCCAGATGCGCAGTCCGTCAAGTTGTGTGATGTCCGTGATAGCGCCGCTATCATAATGACCAAAGATCTGCGCAGACGCGGCGGTAAAGAACAGCGCGCGCAGGTTTCCGGCTAATTCGGCACCTTTTTCTTCACCGACGCCGGAATAGGGGCCAATCCCACGTGACATCAGGAACGGCAGGATAAGCGGCGCGGGTGCCATATCCAATTGGCCTTCAGCAACAGCTTGCACCGAATTGGTCAGTGTGGCGCCTTCGGTAATTTGCAAGCTGGCCACGCCGGCAGATTCCAGAACGGCGGCAAGCGTTGTGTCAATATAATGGGGTGTTGATCCCGGCGATGTGGTTTCCGCTGTTAGGTTTGCTTGTGCGACTGTAACAGCAGGCAAAGCGGCAATGACCGCAGCCATAATGGATGCCTTGAACATATTTTCTCCTCCCTAGTGGCTGCATTGGGTCAAGCAGCCTTCGCTTCGGATAACCAGAAGCAAGGAAAGGTTTGCAAATATTACGTGACTTGTCACGTAATATTTTTTGCTGTTGAATGAGCCCGTAGGAGACGCAGATGGATCAAAAGTCGAAATCACGCGCGCAGCGACTGGCGGCACGCAAGGCCACGCAGGATGCAAACCTGTTCGGGCGCTTGCAAGCGGCGGCCACCGCATCGCGCACGCAGGCACAACGGCTTTTGCTGTCCGCGGGCGGCCTGTCGATCACCCAATGGCGCATTCTTTGGGATCTGCACGAGGCCGGACCACTTAGCGTGCAGGACATGGCGTCAATCCAGCGCACCGATCATTCCTTGGTCAGTCGGGCTCTGCCTGCGATGCGTGACAAGGGCTATGTCGAAACGGTCCCGAACCCCGATGATAAACGGCAATCGTTGGTCAATATGACTGCGGTAGGTGCACAGGCCTACGCCAATGCGGCACCGATCATGCAAATGCGTCGGGACGGTCTTAGCGAAAGCTTTGACCAAGACGAAATCGCAACTTTCCTGCGCTTGATCGACCGTTACGAAGCCCACCTCAACCAGCCAAATCTGGAGTCAGAATGAACGATCGCCCCAATGTCCTATGGATCATGGCCGACCAACTGCGCTTTGACTACCTCAGCTGCTACGGTCACCCACACCTGCACACCCCTCATATTGATGCGCTCGCACAGCGGGGCGTTCGCTTCACCAATGCCTACGTGCAATCGCCCGTTTGCGGACCATCGCGGATGTCGGCCTACACAGGGCGATACGTGCGCAGCCATGGATCCACATGGAACGGCATGCCTTTGCGGGTTGGGGAGCCGACCTTAGGTGATCATTTGCGCGACGCAGGCGCACGGGCTGTTTTGGTCGGCAAAACCCACATGATTGCGGACAAAGAAGGTATGGCTTGGCTGGGCATTGATCCGGCCAGCGAAATTGGCGTGCGCAGGTCGGAATGCGGGTTCGAACCGTTTGAAAGGGACGACGGTTTGCACCCCGACAGTCCGCGCCAGAATTGGTCGGCCTACGATGACTACCTCGTGTCACATGGCTACCAAAGCGATAATCCGTGGGAAGATTTCGCAAATTCAGGGCTCGACGACGATGGAGAACAGCTATCGGCGTGGTTGCTTGAAAACTCTCGCCTTGCGGCAAACGTGCCGGAAAAACACTCCGAAACGGCCTATATGACCGACCGCGCTATGGCCTTCATGGAAGACGCTGCGGCTGACGGACGCCCTTGGATGTGTCACCTCAGCTATATCAAACCGCACTGGCCCTATATTGTGCCCGCGCCGTATCACGACATGTATGACGAACGGCACATCATTGATCCGGTGCGCAGCGACGCAGAACGGCAGACCGAACATCCGTTAATGGCGGCCTACCTTGATGCGCGCGTCTGCAAAAGCTTTTCACGTGACCATGTGCGCAAGCATGTGATTCCGGCCTATATGGGGCTGATCAAACAGCTCGATGACAATCTGGGGCGGCTGTTTGCGTGGATGGATGAAAAGGGGTTCAGCGATAACACGATCATCGCAGTCTGTTCTGATCACGGCGACTATATGGGTGATCACTGGATGGGGGATAAGGACTTCTATCACGAAATGGCCGTCAAAGTCCCGATGATCATCGCGGACCCGCGCAAGGAGGCAGATGCGACCCGCGGCTTGGTGTCAGATGACCTGATCGAAATGATCGACCTCGCGCCGACCTTTATGAACGCCTTGGGATGCGAACCGAAGCCACATATCATCGAAGGGCGTGATTTGACGCCGATCCTGCATGGTACAAACGGTTTCGCGCGTGGCTATGTGATCAGCGAACACGATTACCACTGGTCTGAAATGGCCCGTACCTTGGACGTCCCCCAAGAAGACGCACACACCACGATGATCTTCGACGGACGTTGGAAATATATTCGGTGCGAAGGCTTTGATCCGATCCTGTTTGATCTCGAAACAGATCCTCAAGAACTGATCGACCTCGGGACGTCACAGGACATCGCCCACATCGAGACGCGCAAACGGATGGAAGCGGCTTTGCTGAAATGGGCGACCCAGCATCATACGCGCATCACGGCAACGCCGGCAGTTCTGGCAGGGCAAAAGACGGCAGCAAAGGCCGGCATCCTGATCGGATTCTGGGACGCCGAAGAATACGAAGCCACAACAGGCATCGCGTTCGCTGACCTGAAACCACAGGGCCCACGATAACTGCTTGGTATTACCTAGATTAGTCCACCGAACCCTCGTGGCGGTGGGGAGAGTTTTCACCGAATAAGGCTGACTTTACGTAATAATCGAAAAACATGACAAAAGTGCGAAAACGCCCCTTGCGGTCGCCAGCCACTCGCAGTATCTGATGCGAACTTGGCGCGGGATGGAGCAGCCCGGTAGCTCGTCAGGCTCATAACCTGAAGGTCGTAGGTTCAAATCCTACTCCCGCAACCAAGTCCTACAAACCCCACCCGTAAAACGGTGGGGTTTTGTCGTTTCTGGTCGCCACTCTGCCTAAACCTCATTCTTTTGGAACGGTCTTGCCGATCCATTTCGCCAGTGGCGCGGCCGACATGCCGTGTAGAATGATGGACATGAACACGGTCATCGACACGCACGCCAGCAGCTCATCTTCACCCGGAAAATCGAATTCGTCGATCATGATCAGGGTGAACAAAATCGACGCCAACCCACGCGGTCCGAACCATCCCAGAAATAGCTTCTCGCTCACATGCAGGTGTGTGCCCCAAAGCGAAACCATGATGGGTAACATCCTGACAACCGTCAGAAAAAGGAACGCCAGTATAACCGCGTTCCACGTCATATGCGCAAAGCCGTCCGGCAGCAAAAGCGCACCAAATGCCAAAAACGCAAACATCGTCAGAAGTTGGCCGATGCCTTCCATAAATTCGCTGATGAAATGCAGGGGGTATTTGTAGGTGTTTCCGAAAACCATGCCAGCGGTGAAGGCAGCGATAAACCCATTCCCGCCGACCAATTCGGACAACAAATAGGCCGAGAACGCGACCATAACAAACGCAACGCCACCAGCCGCTTCGGCCATGACATCCTGTCTCTGCGCGAGCCCCATCGCCTTTGCTGCGGTCCAGCCGATACCGATCCCGACCAACGGGCCGAACGTGATCTGTAGCAACGCCGAAACGACCAGACCATCGGTGTTCGCGCCTTGCATGCCTGCCGACGCAAGGATCCCGCCCAACAAGACAAACGGCAGCACAAGCCCGTCGTTCAGGCCGCTTTCAACATTGATGGTCTGCTGTAAATTCTCCGGCACGGAATCGCTTGATAAAACCGTCTGGCCAAGTGCCGCGTCAGTAGGGGTCAGCACCGCTGCGGTCAGCAATGCCATCGCCATACCGCTGCTTGGGTTCAGTCCGTAAGCTACAACGGTGCCCAACGCGATGGTCAGCGGCAGACCGATCACAAGCATGCGTAGGGGGATGCCAAAGCTGCGCCTCAATTTCTGGATGCGCACATGGCTGGCGTCTGAAAACAGGACCAGAACCAACGTGATTTCTGCCAGCAACCGCTTCCCGTCATCAAGCAGTTCGGGTTCGGCCATCAGCGCAATCGGGCCTGCCGCAAGATACCCAACCACCATGAAAATGATGGGGAGCGTGATAATTGAACGCGCAATCGCTTTGGTCAGCAAGGAATAGGCGAAAATACAGATCAGGACGCCAAGCAAGACGATTTCTGGATCAAGTGTCATTTTCACCCCTTAAGCAATCTACCTTTGATCAAGCTAACTACGCGTGGTTTCAGGCTGCAAGGGATGTCATGCAATCTAAGCGATCCGTCCGGCCGAATTTCTCGGTGGATAACCCGCATCTTGGTCTTGGCCCTGCCGGACAGGGGCGCTATCACGATCTTCCAAACGAGTAGATGGAGCCGCTCATGACCGCTGTCGCAGACCGCATTGCCCGCAATATTGCCAGCGACATTGGCGCAAGGCCCGATCAGGTCACAGCCACTGTGGCCATGCTTGACGGCGGGGATACTGTGCCCTTCGTGGCCCGTTACCGCAAAGAGGCGACAGGCGGACTTGATGATGCGCAATTGCGCCGTTTGGCGGAACGTCTCGACTATTTGCGTGATCTGGAAAAGCGCCGTGCGTCGATTGCCGATCAGATCACCTCGCAAGGCAAAATGACCGATGCGCTGGCACGCGACATTGCCAAGGCCGATACTAAAGCCGTGCTCGAAGATCTGTATCTGCCGTACAAACCCAAACGCCGGACCAAAGCGATGATCGCCCGTGAAAACGGGTTAGAACCGCTGTTGCGCGCCATCATGGACGACCGCAGCGCAGAACCCGTCGCATTGGCCGAAGGATATCTGTCAGACGAAGTGGCCGATACCAAAGTAGCGCTGAACGGCGCCCGCGATATTCTGGTCGAAGAACTGGGCGAAAACGCGGGCCTTGTCGGTCGTCTGCGCGAGGTCATGCAGCAAGAAGCGATGATCAACGCCCGCGTCATTGCAGGCAAAGAAGAAGCTGGCGCAAAGTTTTCAGACTACTTCGCCCATTCCGAAAAATGGGCTACAATCCCGTCGCACCGCGCTCTTGCGATCCTGCGTGCGACGAAAGAAGAAATCGTCACCCTCGATATCAGCCCCGAACCCGAAGAAGGGCTGCCGCGCATTCTGAACATCGTCGCAGCCGAAATCGGCATTCGCGGCGATGCACCAGGTGATCTGTGGCTGCAAGGCGTGGCCAACTGGGCATGGCGGGTGAAGCTGAGCCTTGCGATGTTCATGGACCTGATGGCCGAAATGCGCCGGTCGGCACATGCCGCAGCCATCGACGTTTTCGCGCGCAACCTACGTGATCTTTTGCTGGCCGCACCTGCGGGTCCTCGTGCGACGCTAGGGCTTGATCCGGGTATTCGGACGGGGTGCAAAATTGCGGTTGTTGATGAAACGGGCAAACTGCTCGACACGGCAACGATCTATCCATTCCAGCCGAAAAATGATCTGCGCGGGGCAGAGGAAACGCTGATCCACATGATCCGCAAAAACGGCATCGCGTTGATCGCGGTCGGCAACGGCACCGCCAGCCGCGAATCCGAACGGCTTGTCGCAGACGTGATCAAACGCTTGCCATCCAGCGTCACGCGCCCCACATCCGTGATCGTGTCAGAGGCGGGGGCGTCGGTTTATTCGGCCTCTGAACTCGCATCGCTCGAATTCCCTGACATCGACGTTTCGCTACGCGGGGCGGTGTCCATCGCGCGGCGGTTGCAGGACCCGCTGGCCGAATTGGTCAAGATCGACCCGCAAGCCATTGGCGTCGGCCAGTACCAACACGACGTGGACCAACGGCAATTGGCGCAATCTCTGGCCGTCGTGGTGGAAGATGCGGTGAACGCGGTCGGCGTCGATCTGAACATGGCCTCCGCGCCGCTCTTGTCGCATATCGCAGGGCTCGGCACGTCATTGGCGCAAGCTGTCGTCGCATATCGCGATGCCAATGGGCCGTTTCCAAGCCGCAAAGCACTGCTCAAAGTCCCCGGATTGGGACCAAAAGCTTACGAGCAATGCGCAGGTTTCCTGCGGATCACCGGCGGGGACGAACCGCTTGATGCGTCGTCTGTCCACCCCGAAGCCTACGGTGTTGCCCGCAAAATCGTGGCAGCCTGCGGGCGCGATATCCGGCAGATCATGGGGGACGGTGCGGCGTTAAAAGGCCTGCGGGCCGAGCAATTCGTCGACGACAGCTTTGGCCTGCCAACGGTGCGCGACATCCTGACAGAACTCGAAAAACCGGGCCGCGACCCGCGTCCAACCTTCAAAACCGCGACCTTCGCAGAAGGCGTCGACAGCATCACGGACCTCAAAGCCGGCATGTCACTGGAAGGCACAGTCACCAACGTCGCAGCCTTTGGCGCATTTGTTGATATCGGTGTGCATCAGGACGGACTGGTCCACGTCAGCCAGCTTGCGGACAAGTTCGTCAAAGACCCGCACGAGGTCGTCAAAGCAGGCGATGTGGTGCGGGTCCGCGTGACAGAAGTCGACGTGCCGCGCAAACGCATCGGGCTCAGCATGCGCAAAGACGGTGGTGCGAAACCCGCGCCCCGAGACAATCGCGATAAACCCAAAGGACCGCGGACCGCGCACAAAACGTCAGCGGCACCCAAAACCACCAGCCAAGGCGCATTTGGTTCAGCGCTGGCAGCAGCAATGAAAAACCCCAAAGGGTAAGGCGGTCGTAAGCGTTACATTTGGGGACCGTTTTCGGGGCTAATCCCGCTTTTCTGAACTTGGTATTCATCGCCTCCTCAATGGAGGAGGCGAGCAGTTCCAAACACGCGATCTGGGGATTTACGATTGAAGTCAGCCCCTCTAGCCGAAAGATCTGGCCAAACGAGCACAAGTATGAAGCCGCCCGGCGCATTTGTGAAGATGGCCTATCTTCGGGAGAAATCACCGCTGAGATCGGCACAAACGAATGCCTCGTGAGGAAGCAGTCTGTCGCAGATCGTCGAACCTATCTCGGTACAGGAACCCGACTTTACTGAAATCGTAACGGCTGAAGGTAGATTACCGAAACAGAATATGAACAGCCCATTGGTTTCGTCGGAAACTGCGTACCTACGTTGCGGCTCCGTAAGTATTGAATTCTCCGTGGCCATTTCCGAAGCGAACCTAACAAAGCTTGTCGCGGTTGTCGGGCGGTTCTCATGATTTATCCGTCAGGCTCATATAAAGTCTACTTGGCCACCCATCCCGTTGATTTTCGTAAGGTGATGGGCGGCCTTGCTGGTTATGTGATGAACAAATTCGCTCTGGACCTGTCACGCTTTTGTGCTGCCCCAGGTACTCGTTTAAGCCACTTTTCGTTCGAAAGCGACGGGGCTTTTCCAACCCAGTGCTGAGTGCCGACGGCGTGGGTTGTAGAAGCCATTGATGTATTCGAAGATTGCCATCTCAGCCTGCCGCCGTTTTTCCCACGATCGCCGCCAGATCAGCTCGGCCTTGATGGTTTTGAAGAAGGTCTCGACTGCTGCATTGTCATAGCAATTACCCTTCCCAGACATCGACACCATGAACCCATGCTGGCGCAGGATCTTCTGATAATCGTGAGAACAATATTGCGACCCACGATCTGTGTGATGGATGCAGCCTTTCGGCGGTGATCTGAAGGCTATGGCCATGTTCAGCGCACGGATCGCCAGGTCGCGCTTCATACGATTGCTTACCGCCCAGCCAATGATACGGCGTGAATGTAGGTCAAGGATCACCGCAAGATAAAGCCAGCCCTCTCGGGTCCAAACATAGCTGATATCGCCCGCCCATTTCTGGTTCGGTTGGTCAGCCACAAAATCCTGATCCAGCAGGTTTGGCGCAATATTGAACTTGTGATCGCTGTCGGTGGTCACCTTGTGTTTGCGGGTTCTGACAACGGATATGCCGTTCTGGCGCATCAAACGGGCCACACGGCGATGACCGACGTTCAGGCCGATCTCCTTCAACTCTTCGGTCATTCGAGGTCTGCCGTAGCTGCCAAGACTGAGACGCGATTGTTCTTTGATATGTGCCAGCGTCACCAGATCAAACCGCTGTCTGCGGCTTGCAGGTCGGCTGCGGAAGGTACGTAAACCGCGGGGACTGACAGCCATTACACGACACATCAGATCAATGGAAAACGCAGATCGGTGTTCTTCGATGAACTTAAACCTCACGGCTTTTGGCTCGCAAAGAAAACCGTGGCCTTTTTTAACACTTCCCTTTCCTCCTTGAGAATCCGGTTCTCACGCCGAAGCCGGTCATTCTCTTGGGCAAGGCTTAAATCCTCTTTCGATACCACATCCGTATCTCGGTGGGCTGTGATCCATTTGTTCAGCGTCGACATCCCGACACCTAGATCATCCGCCACCTGTTTCCACGTAAGCCCGCTGGTCAGTGCGATCCGCACTGCATCTTGGCGGAATTCGTCCGTCCGTTTCAGTCTAATAGTCAGTCTCCTTTGGTGCAGTAAATGCTATCAAAGGAGCAGCATCAAACCGCGACAGGTCCAAGATCACGCGCGAAGAACATGAAGACGCCCGTCAGGTCGCCCGCGATATTGCCAAGACCAAGCAATATAAAATCTCGATGCGGCTCCGAAAAAAGGTCGAAATGTTCTTGGCCCACCTCAAACGCATCCTTGGGCTGGGGCGGCTGCGATTACGCGGGCCATGCGGCGCAAATGACGAATTCCTACTCGCCGCCACCGCCCAAAACCTCCGCAAACGAGCCAAGATCTTTCCTGCACCGCAGCAAACGCGAAAAGCCTGATCAGAAAGGCGCTCGCGCTCCGTTCAACGCGGCACTTTTTGCGCCAGCAACACGTTGTTTTTCAACAGAATCGGCGGGAAGCGGACCGTCGCCGCGCGAATTATGAACGGCTGGTCAAAATACGTTTCGCGAATTGTACTATATCAAGGGAAATCGCCCGTAAATTCAGATACCAGATTTCATTTAATTTCTGACTGGCCAAAACGAATGCAAAAAGTGGCGCCTGTGGTTGTCGGTAGGTGTTGAATGTCGGCTCCATGGGCCCGCAGTATATTTTTTACAATAGACAGTCCCATGCCGGTCCCACCTTGGTCACGCCGAGTCGTAAAAAAAGGTTCAAAGAGGCGACCCGCATTGCCAGAGGATATGCCCGTGCCATTGTCTGTCACGGTAAGAACTGCGCGATCGGAAAGGGCCTTGGATTTCAGTTCTATTCTAGTCGCATCGTGCACGACAGCATTTGCGACAAGGTGGCCCAAGACGATGCCCAATCCTCTTTGCTCTAAAGGAAATAATACCGAACCCCCAATAATGTCGAAATCGATTGCGCAATGTTCCACTTCCAGTTTGCAGCGCAAATCGTTCAATGTTGATGAGCCGATATACTGCACTTCCCTCGCTCGCACGATGAGTTGCATTGCTTGGAGCTGATCCTGCATTTGATTGCTGGCTCCGGAGATCTGATTGACCAAGTGCAAGTCGCCTTGCGATAGTCCGCCTCCTTCTTGAAGTAATTCTGTCGCTGCTCGTATGGCTGCAACCGGCGTTTTCATCTCATGTGAAACATGATCCGAAAAGCTGCGGATCGTCGTTTCGCGATTGTGCAACGTTTCCGCCATTTCCATTACACTGACAGCCGTTGCTTGCAGCTCGGTCGTGCCGAAGTGTACGGGGGCCATGGTGTGATCAACAGGGGCACTGCGTGATTGCGTCGCAAACCGTTGAAGATCTGTCATTGGTCGCAAGAGCACGCGCCATAACATCCAACCGAGCACACTTGTAGCAGCCGCGATGACACATGCCAATAAGACGGCCGCATCACGAAACCCGATGGCTGGCCCAAGGTATCGGTAGGCGATCAGCCCAGCAAATGACAAAGCCAATGTTCCGCTCAGGGCCCCACCCAAAACAAGGGCCAAGCTTGGTCGCCACTTTTGTATCATGTCAGATCAGAACTCATTCGGAATCCAACACCGTGGACGGTTTCAATTGCGTCTTGCCAGCCTGCTTTGGCCAGCTTTGATCGGACATTGCGTAGGTGACTGTCCAAGGTGCGATCCGAAACTTGTGATCGTTCGCCCCAAATTGCATGGATTAGCTGGGTTCTGCTTTGCACCGATGTGGGCCGACGAGCAAGCGTTCCCAACAGATCAAATTCGGTCGCAGTCAATGCTATTGTTGTCGCACCTATCTGACATTTATGTGCTGACACGTCCAATGAAAGTGGGCCGTATATCAACGTTGTTTCAGCCCGCACGCCTGCTGCTGTACGTTTTAGGATGGCCTTGACCCGTGCTACCAATTCACGCGGGCTGAAGGGTTTTGTGACGTAGTCATCTGCGCCCAATTCGAGCCCAAGAACCTTATCAACTTCATCATCGCGGGCCGTTAGAAAGATAATTGGCACGTCGGATGTAAGCCGAATGCGACGACAAACTTCGAAACCGTCCATTTCGGGCAGACCGATATCCAGCACGATCAGATCCGGGTGTTCGCGCGTTGCTTGCTTGACGGCAATTTGCCCGTCGCTTGCGGTGATCACGGTATATGTTGCCCGTTCCAATGCCAGTCTTACCAATTCGCGTAGCCTGGGATCGTCATCAACTAATAAGATTTTCATCTAAACAATCCTACCAAAGCACTGACGCAGGTAAATAGCGATTTGTGCGCAGCAAACGAAAGTCAACTTCCCGCCAGTTACTCGTGAGATGCCTTTTCCCAAAGCAGCTTTGCAAACGAGAAGGGGGCTGGATATTGGGAGAGGCCTCCAAGCCATTGACTAACGCTTTAGAAGCGGTGGAACCAAGACCACAAACGTAGCTCCAATCAACAGTTCCTTCGTTCGTTGGATTAGCTGCCCGCTGCAAAGTATGCGTAGCAATAATGCTTGCGAAATTCACAAATGCGCAAACATAGAGCGTCCCTAAACCCAGGGCGGCAAGACGCAGGAGCAACACGAGCGATGAACGTTCGCGCAGCACGTGCCACAATATGACAATCAGTCCGCTCGCGACTAACGCCATCCAAATAAAGGCATAAATTCGCAAATATGTCAGGCCGTATTCCGCGACGTAGAGATCAAGACGCAACGCTGCAGACAACGTAAGCAATACGTTCTGTCCAACCCACAGCAACAACAACGGTTTGATTAACCCGTTTTCTTGCAAGAATGGATGAGCCGCGAAGGTGAATAAACCCGCAAGCATTGCGGTGACCAACAAGGGGTAAGCACCGCGATGGGCGTATGTCGCGTAACTCATATCATCCGGCAAGGCAGCACCGCCCAACAGGATGGAGACATCAAGTAAGCTTTGCACCGCTAAAAACAGGTTGAAAATGACCAAGGCGCGTAAGACAGAGCCCGCATTCAATCCGATGTTTGTTCTAATACTTGGAACCGACAACACGGTGGGTGCTGAAGGCATGGGCGGGTTGATCAATGGCCAAATCAACAGACCCAATCCGCACCACAAAATAACGCGATTAATTAAGCTAATGAGGTCCACATCAGCTCGAAAAAGGCTGGCAATAGATTGTTCCAAAACAGGATTTGCAGCCATCAACAGCCCGCCCAAAACCAAAGCACCTCCCATAGGAAAAGCCCAGTTCTGCCAGAGCTTGTGTAAGCGCGGATTAGCGGACATAGAGCCCGATCTGGTGCTATGCCGAAGTTCTGAAATGCGTCCGATCAAAACCACTGCACCAGCATATGGAACCCATGCTGCCAGTTTAGTTGCTGCTGCGATGATCAAGCTGGCGTCGCCATCACGAAGCACTTTCACCCAAGCCAATGCGACGATCGAGCCAGCAATGAGCAGGCCAACCGACAGAACCTGAACATGTTCAACAACTGGCAGAACCGACAGGCACATGAGAAAAGTCGGCTTGGACAGGCCAGATCGGTGGCCGCTTTGCAATACTGAAACACCAAAGACCGCTAAAGCGAAGACAGCCAAGGTAAAACCTGGTCGATACCCCCAAAATAAAAAATCGCCAAAGAGAACCAGAAAAATTAGACCCGCGCTGCCGAAAGGTGGCCGCACAGGCGATCCTAATCTGGGTTTTTGGCGTTTGGGCGGTTCGCATGTCAGCGACGCGTCGTCGTCAGCGTCGGACGCAAGCCACCAAGCATCCATTGCTATGGATTGTGGTAGCCCGTTGACGGTAAAGGGTTTCGGCATCTCAATCTCCTATCTGCTGCTCGCCCGTTTTTAACGAAACGGTTTGCAGACGGAGTGCAGGAGATATGCAGAAACTGTGCAGACGCGGAGATTAGCGAGAAACGAAGTCGAATTGCTTCAGAACTCGATCGCAGGCCGCACCAACATAAGCCAGAGCAAGGCTATAATTGCCAAGAAGGCTGGAATGCCGCACGCGAACCAGATTCGGAAAAGTCGCATGTAGCGTGGCGTTAAGCTCGAACCGGATTGCGCCGACTGGCGAGCCTCGTCGCGCATTTTTGCTTGAATAAAGATTACGGGAATCCAAAAGATCCCGATGAAAACATACAGCCCAAGAGAAATCCCAAGCCAGCCTACCCAAAGTGGCCATCCAAGGTTCTGCGCTAAAATGATGCCAGTAACTGGCTGTGCTATCGCAGCCGTTGCTGTGAACAACATATCCGCAACGACAACAATGGCGGCCGTATGCGCGATGTTTGCAGCATCCTTGGTGCGATGGGCCATAACCATGAAGAACGCGATCCCGGCGCCGGTCCCAATCAAAACGCATGCACCAAGAACATGCAGCAAACGGACGACGTCAATCCAGTCAATCATCGTGTCTCCAGTGCAATGCGTGCGACCAAAGCCAAAGCAATGCTTGGCAAGACTTTCACCATTGGGCCCAGCGGATCAAGCCAAAGGTCAGGTACAAATAGAGTAGATGCGGCTAGATAAAAGACACTAACCCCAATAGCGCACCAACACGCCATCTTTGCGGTAGGTCGATATGCTAACCCCGCAGCGATTGCGATATCGATCACTGCCCAGAAAAGGACGCTGGTAACTGCTAAACCACGTGGCCATCCAATATCCTCTAGTACAAGAGCGGCTGCATTCACGCTGATAAAACCGATAACACCCGACAAGAACCAGAACACAATTAGCGTGGTGATGATAATGGGCGTCAGTAGCGCCATGCGCGCAAACAATCGATCCTCGGATCGCGCGGGCATACTTTCCAACGATTGTCTTAGCGATCTGACCGGAGCCGCACCAAATTTTGTCAAATCGGCGGGAGTTCCAGTCACGCCATCGGCGAGCACTTTAAGTGCGGTGCTTCTCAGTGGCGACCGCCAGCCGAGCCGAGCCAATTGATCAGCAACTTTGGATATCCATCGTGTCATGACGTCCGGAATGACGATCTCACGTCTGGCAGGCGCAAATCCCAGCCATTGCCGCATTGATGCGACGACTTGGCGCAACGAATGGGCTTCAGGTTCGACCAGATCTCCGACGAAACCGCTTGGAATATTTCCTGCCAGGGCGATGCTCACGGCTTCGGCAACATCATCCAAAGCGACAGTCTGAATTTTGGTCTCAGGCATTGCGATGGGCTGAACTAAGGGAACAGCCGCTAGCATGCGCAACATGGTTGAGCCGCCATAACTATGCCTTGCCAATACAAGTCCAGGTCTGAAGATCTGGTGATCCCCGCCTGCGGTTTGAATGGCCGCATCGCCTCGGGCTTTTGAGGTCAGAAACGACGTTGTCGCATTCAAATGAGCCCCTGCTGCCGAAATCTGAACGACTTTCACATCGGCTGATGCGCAAGCTTGCGCCAAAGCAGCCACGGCATGATGATGAACAACCTCAAGGTCATCTTGAGGACCATCTTGCAAAGCGCCAGAGCAGTTCACGACTGCGTCCACGTCCTTTAGCAGTGGGCGCCAAGCAGAGACTTCGGTCAACGCACGAAGATCGGCGGACACCCAGTTAATAGTTGGAAGAACACGTTTTCCGGCCTCGATATCGCGCCCAAGTCCAATAATAGTATGGCCGTCTCGTCCTAACCGGTCTGCTATCCCGCACCCGATGAGGCCATATGCGCCAAGGATCAGAACAGTCTTTGTTGGCGGCGCTTCAGAAATGGAATGGCTCATTCAGATTCTCTACTAGTCAAAATGGTTTGCGAGCGATGATGTGTGGTTCGTCGCCCTGTCTTGAATACACAGTGCGGCAATTTTGCGAAACGCATCTAATTGCGACTGTGGACATTAGCCGCACAACAGAATTTCGGTGAAATGGGGTCATTTTGGCGTTAGCTGTGCCGCCTACGAAAATCCGGTTCTGCCGCGAAAGGCAGCTTATGTTGGGCGAAAAGGCATTCTTGTTCCGTGGAATTATTGTACCCCTTTGATGTTGTGAGATGTGAGAGGCAACTTACGAGTGTTTTTAACAACTTGTGTCGAAAACCGAGATAACTTGCCTTTTGGCGCGGTAAGTTGTGTTTTTCGACGTGCATTACGGACCTTTCTTTTCAATTTGATCGCCATCGCTTGTTTCTCGCGCCTTTCAATCGTTGCAGGTTTTCAAGACAACGCACGTAGTGCGCTTGCTCTGAAACCTTGCAACGTGGCAAACGCGGGGGGCGAGGCAGATCGACGCGGCCGATGGACAGCATGAGACAAAGGAAAAGCACCGACTCTGAAAGAGACGATGCCCGACTATTGGATCAGCTGGCGATTGGGTGTGCCGTTCTAGGTGAAAGCTGCTCTAAGCAGATGGAAGCTAGAGCGCGGTGACACATCCAAAGGATGGGGCAGGGGCCATGCTGCAATCGAAGCAAATGGCAGCACGAGCCCTCTTCGACCGATGCTGCATTATGTACGAATGACAGCTATCGGTATTTAGCGGTGTTGCCGGTCCAAGCGGTTATACGTCGCGCCTTGATGATGCTATTGCATCTGTCCGTTCTGAAGCCCGCCAGAGCCATGCGATCCCAACGATGGCGATCAGGGCGATCAATTGAATGCTCATGAAAAAGACGTTGTCGAGGTCGGGCCGAAGGTTCATCGACACAATCATGGCCATCGTCAAGAGGCCCACACCAATGTTCAACCATCGATTGACACTATGTGTTAAAAGCAAAGTGAGGACTGTCATCAAAATCGGAATCTCTATCATGATCCCGCCTAACAGCATCAACATTTCCGTTATCACGACCCCGTCAATTGTGCCGGACATCATCTGCTCCAGCATGCCGGGACGACCTAATTCGTGAATATCACGTGCAAAGAAATTAAGAATGATGAAGACCCAAAGGATCGACAATAGTAGACGGGGGTTGGCATTATTGTGCGTCATTTTAAGTCTCATTTCTTGGTGTTGAAGCTCGGACAAGAGGTGGTGTCGCATGCTTTTGCCGACGTTTTGGCGGCCTGAGCATTGCACGTATGAAGATTTCTGCAGCGACCAGATTGACCACCCACGCGAAGATCATCAGCCCGTCGCGCAGGGGTCCAATCGCTTCAGAACCGACGACGATGATCCAAGCAACGCCCAAAACACTCTGCGTCGACGCGCCCTGGCCGATGGCATAGGCCCGCACCATCGAAGCACTATGTTGGAACAGTCCGCGGGATCTAATTGCGATTACGGCCCAAATGATGAGGCCAATCATTGCCGTACCCAGAGCCAGCCGCACCCAATACAGCGCAGCCCCCTGAAGTGCTTCGGGAAAGACATAGAAATGCGTCATCCACAGACCGGTGAGCGCAGACATACATCCTGCCGCCGCGATTACCCGCCCGATGACACGATGCCCGGCCGGACGCTGGCGTCTGATGCTTGGCAAAAATTGGAACGCCCCCACGATACAGAAAAGAAAACTGCTCAGGATGTGGAGGATGATGGGTGTAGGGGTGAGCAAAGCTCGAGGGTTTTCCGGTGCAATTTGTGGTCCACCTGCAAGCTCCAGAACGCGGATTAAACCACCAAATGCTGGAATGGACGAATAGACAAAGATGACGCCAAGAGCGACCCACTCGGTCTTTGTCAGATAGATTTTAGGGGCATTCCGACTTGGCGTGATCATAGCGGCCGCCGCGCCCAAAAGGCAGTGCTCGCAAAGCCAGCCGCGCCAAGCCGAACCGGTTGGTATCCGACTTCGACAAGCTGGGATGCATTTAACCACGCGATTCCCTCTTGATCTGTGATCGCCCATGTGCGCCAGAGAAGTTGGACGAGTGCGCCGAAAAGTGAGGGGCGCGTCACGCAAAGGAACACCATCCCACCTGGCTTTAGAACGCGAACCATTTCTGCGAGGGCAATTTGCGGGTCCGGCAAATGTTCAAGGACATGCGCGGCCATTACGACGTCAAAAAACTGCTCCTCATAGGGCAATGATTGAACATCGGCCTGTTGCAGGTGCGGGTCCAGCCCCGCGTGCTGCATCATGGACTTGGCCTGCACAAGCATTTCGGCGGAGGTATCAATTGCATGGAAGTCGACCGGACCTTTCATAAGGCTATTAAGCGCGATCGAAAGGCTTCCATTTCCGACGCCGCAATCAAGGACCCGCGCCTTTGGCTCAAGCTGCATAAGGTCTATGACGACATGAGAAGCCAAGAGGGGTTCGCAGTATGCGGCATTCAATCGAAAACGACGCGCCGTCCGCGCCCATTTACCCGAGACGGCGTCGTAGCGACTAGCGAGCTCCGTCCTCGAGAGCGGACGCCTACTTATCAGCACCTCCCAAGAGCCGATGCGCCGAGAGGTCATGGGGATAGCCTGTTCCATTGCTGCGTTGTGCGATGGATTGAGGCCATTGTTTTCTGGTGGCGTCATATCTTTTACCTGCTGAAATTTGATCGTTGGCAAAGATATAGAATGCAGCCAATTGATACGAAATTGCGTATCTATCTTGATCTGGTATACGTAAATAATGGAGTGGAAACGATCAGCCTTCGACTGGAACCAAGCGCGGGCGTTTCTCGTTACCGCTGAAGAAGGATCGCTATCCGCAGCGGCACGCGCGCTTGGGCTGACGCAACCGACTCTGAGCCGACAGGTCGCAGGTCTCGAAGAGGCTCTTGGGGTGGTCCTCTTTGAGAGGACATCGCGCGCACTTTTGTTGACACAATCAGGCGTAGAATTATTGTCGCATTTTCGGATGATGGGCGATGCGGCGAACAACATTTCTGTTGTCGCGACGGGCCAATCCGAAGCCGTGACCGGACATGTGTTAATCTCTGCCACAAACCTGATGGCAACGCATTTTCTGCCGCCTGTTCTCAAGCAGTTGCGTACAACTGCGCCAGACCTTCAGATCGAGATCATCGCATCAAATGAACTAAGCGATCTGCGGCGCCGTGAAGCTGATATAGCAATCCGTCACAGTCGCCCCGTAGATGAAAACCTGTTTGCAAAACGGCTAAGGGATACAACGGCGCATCTTTTTGCTTCAAAAGAGTACCTTGACGAAGTTGGTCGCCCGAAGTCGCTCGCTGATCTTGAAGAATTAAAGTTTGTCGGTTTCGACCAACCCGCACAACGACTTGGATTAATGGCATCCCGTGGCGTAAATTTGACGACCGCGAATTTCAATTTCTCGACGTCGAGTGCAACACTATCGCTCGAACTTGTCCGGCAAGGCTTTGGGATCGGTATTCTCCCGGTCGAAGTCGGGGCGGCTTATCCAGAACTCGAAAACCCGTCTTCGGCGTTTGAGCCGATCAGTATCGAGACATGGCTAGTGGCCCACCGTGAACTCAAAACAAATCTACGCATTCGGGTGGTTTTTGATCTGTTAGCAGAGGGCATTGGTTAGAAACATCCAAGTGCAGTCACCGGATTGACGTTGAAAGGCCAAAACCGCCCCATTCAAAACAAATCACAGAATGGGAAATCGCATGGGAGGTCCCTGCACAGATGAAACTTCACTTGCGGACATTGAAGGAAGCCCAGCGAAATGGCGCTTTGTCCCGTATCTTACCGGTTCGTCCGCCGTACAGCGAAGGGCCGTGGCCCCGAACCGGCCACTCATGACCAGCGCGGCGAAGGTGTCATGGGGCGCAGAGTTACGGTTGCTACAGCGGCGATAAATGGCTGCTTTGACGTTGATAAGCCTCAATACGAACGTTGAAAAATCTTCGAAGTATTGGCGCTGTCCTTGGTGCAATCCTGCGACCATAGTTCGTAACGAATATCGTGTTTTGCAAGCGCTAGAAACACCCGGTGGGGGTTGATGCCTGCCGCTTCTTGATCAAAGGTCACCACGCGTTCATCGGTCAAGTGAAGTTCAAAACGTTCGCTGGTTTCGGTGTGCTCGCCGTCGCTGTCCGTGCCTGTTCGGCTGATTTTCAGCCGCAATGCCCTTTCAATACTGCCGAGTCCGATGTCCATCGGTAGATTTTTGCAAGGTATGGCCACGTCCCACATCAGCCTGTCTGCGCCGATTGTGGCTTTCCAATCTCCGGGGGTATTGAAGATACGCCAAATTTTCCGAGCTTCGCTCATTGCAATAGCGCCACTCATCAAAGCGCAAAGCGCGAACAAGACTTTGAAGAACGGCCCTATATGATCGGCAGAGTGAATTGCGAAAACATAAAGTATAGGCCAGACCAGTCCAAAGCAGACCCATACGATGTTCATGTTGGCCACGCGCAGCTTCGACGACTGGATGATGATCCGTTCTATCATATTTGCCGGTTAGCATGGAACTGTATCTAAATTATGACAAGATGTGCGCTAGGTTATGGCCCGCTATCCATCACCAAGATGGACAGCGACCATTCACACCATCATCTGAAAAGGCAGCGTTGTCCGCGCCTCGTCGGTTGGCACGGAACGCAGACAAAGGTCAGATTGAATCTTGCGGAATGCACCTTAAATTTAGGCGTGACCTCAAATATTCAAATATGAAGTCTCAAGCTACGAATTCCCTGCGATGTATTTTGCAGTAACGCACCAAAACATCTCGGAACGCACATAGCTTTTGGGAGGGCCACACATCTGGGTGCCCCACAACCCAAATATCGGCGTAGGGCTGCGGTGGGAGAACAGGAACCTGGACAAGTCCCGCAGAAGCACGGCCAAGAAACATCGGCATTCGCACCACACCCAACCCTGCCTGAGCGGCACCTACCATTGCGACCATATCGTCGAAACGAAACCGCACATTGTTATTGGGAAACCCCGAACCGATCCCCTTGGGCACATTCGGATGGGCGTCATAGACAATCCAATCGATGATTGCTTTTGGATCGGAGGCAATCTGTTCTGCTATGTCTTGATTGGCAAAGCTTGCATTTTGCTGCTTCAACAGCCGCAGGCCCGTCAAAGTGTCTCCCGGGCTTCGACTAACGCGAATAGCGAGATCGGCTTCTAACCGTGTCAAATCCAACAAGTCGTTCGTCGCGAGGATGCGAAGGTCAATTCGTGGGTGTGCTTTGGTGAATTGGTCAATGACCGGCGATAGAAAGCTCGCAATGAGTAATTGTGGGGCGGTTATTGTCAGCACACCCGAGAGTTCGGTTTCTGCCCCTTGCAGTTGTCGCATCATGCTTTGTTCGGTGTTTTCCATCTGAACTGCATGCTCTGCGAGTAAGTGGGCGGCTTCTGTTGGCCGGTAACCTTCGGGCAGCCGTTCAAAAAGCAACTGGTTCAAGGCTTTTTCCGCACGGCGGACCCTGCGTGCGACGGTTGTGTAATTCACGCCCAATGCATCGGCCGCTCCAGCCAGTGAGCCATGGCGAACCAACATCATAACTGTGCGTAAATCGTCCCATGCTACATTCATGCATGCGTTTTCGCATGTTCACTATGCAAACACACGCGTTTTTACCCACGGGAGATTGGATATGTTGTCTTAACAATCATTTAACGGAGACAATCATGATCTACGCATATGCAAAAATTACCGTAACCAACCCAGAGGCTCTGGCCGAATACCGCGATGTTGCCAATGCAGCACTTGCCAAACATGGTGGCAAAGTAGAGGGGGCCGCGCGGGAATTCACAGTCCTAGACGGTGCGCCTGACATGCCCAATGTTGCAGCGCTGCTTAGCTTTCCTGACAAAGACGCGGCTATAGCTTGGTCAACTGACCCGGAGCTTGCCGATGTGCATGCGCTTCGCCGTGGTGCCGGTGCGTCTGACATCCTATTGCTGGGTTAAGCGAAGCTATTGCGGAGAAAAAAGCCGCCATTCGCGAACCTTTTGCGAATGGCAACAAAGTCCCGCATTGCAGTGAATACCCGCAAAGTTGGCTGCGACAATTGGCGACCGTTTCAATGGGCGTTTTCGAGCCGCTTGCGACAACCGAAGCTTAGCAGTTTCAGCGAATGCTTCACGGTGTCCGATAGCCGCTGTAGACCGAGGTCGACCAATGTTGCGGCATGCATGAATGACGGTCTTTCTTAGTTGTAGGCCCCAACGAAACTCGGCCGTCAAAAATCCAAACCAAGATCGACAGTCGGTGCCGAATGGGTCAGTGCACCTGATGAGATGTAATCGACACCCGTCGCCGCAATCGACGCAATGCGGTCTTTGGTGACATTGCCACTGGCTTCGGTTTTCATGCGTCTGTCCACGAGGGCCACCGCCTTACGCAACGTGTCGTTGTCCATATTGTCTAGCAGGACAACCGATGCGCCGCCGATGTCGAGAACTTCGGTCAGTTGATCCAACCGGTCCACTTCGATCTCTACCACCATCATATGGCTCGCGTGGGCTTTCGTAGCCTGGAGCACCTGCCGCACACCACCTGCCGCCGCAATATGGTTGTCTTTGATCAGGATCGCATCCGACAACGAATAGCGATGGTTAAATCCACCTCCATGCAGAACAGCGAGTTTTTCGACCAAGCGCATGCCGGGAGTAGTTTTACGGGTGCACGTGACACGCGCATCCGTACCCGCCGCCTCAGCGACGAAAGAAGCCGTTTTGGTTGCAATCCCCGTCAAGCGGCCGGCAAAATTCAGGGCGACACGCTCGGCTGACAAGATGGAGGCAGCGCTGCCCTCTATCGTCATAAGAGTTTCACCAGTTTTACAAGGTTGGCCATCTGCAACATGCGTTTTGATCTCGAGCGACGAATCCACGAGATGAAACGCGATCCGTGCCACCTGCATACCGGACACAATAGCATCAGCGCGGGCATTTAGGCGCGCAGTATACGTTGTCTCTGCAGGGATTACAGCGCGGGTTGTGACGTCGCCGTAGCTGCCCAGATCTTCCATAAGCGCGTTGCGGATCATCGGTTCTAGGATCAAGTCGGGAACGTTGGAAAAGCTCATGATGCTTCCTTGCAAATTTGGGACCGTATGGCCAAGGCGTCGCGGAGCGTAAGCCGCGACCGTTTGCCATCGCCAGCGAGCGTATCAGGGAAATCGGAACGGCAATGCGCACCGCGGCTTTCTTCGCGCTTCAACGCGGATACCGCGATGAGCGTGGCGGTTGCGGTCATATTTAGGAACGACACACTGGTCTGGTTCGCCGCTTCAAGGTCCGCAATCTTGCGCAAGGCCGATTTCAAACTATTGGCATCGCGCACAACGCCAACACAGCCAGTCATCGTATGGCGTAGCTCTGCCACGGCGTCTGGATCGGGCGGCATGCCACCGTCTTCGAATGAAATACGAATGCGTTCGGCTGTTGTCTCGGGAACGACGGTCGCGATGCCATCCGCACAAATACGTGCAAAAACCAGCGCCTCCAAAAGACCATTTGAAGCGAGACGATTAGCACCGTGCAATCCGGTCGATGCAGCTTCGCCACAGACCCAAAGATTGGACAATGACGCACGTCCGTCAGTGTCCGTTGCAATCCCGCCCATGTGATAATGCGCAGCGGCTGCCACCGGTATCGGCTGAGTTGCCGGATCGATTGCATTGCGCGCGCAGGCATCAGCGACCGCAGGGTATTGAGACTTGATCGCCTCGCCGAGGGCATCACGCGTATCAAGCATTGGGCGTAGCCCAGCTTGGCTTTGCGCAAAGATGGCGCGGGCAACGATGTCGCGCGGCGCGAGCTCTGCATCTGGATGCAACGCCTGCATGAAACGTTCACCGTCCTTGTTCGTCAGGATTGCCCCTTCACCGCGAAGGGCTTCGGTGGCCAAGGGCGCGGGGTCCTCACCAACGTCCATTGCTGTCGGATGAAATTGCACGAATTCAGCATCAGAGATAACGGCGCCGGCGCGCGCGGCCAGACCGATGACCTGCCCGCGAATACGTGGCGGATTTGTCGTCACCGCATAAAGCCCGCCAGACCCGCCGCCTGCGAGCAAGACAGCGCTGCCCCGCAACATCACAGGAGCAGAGCGCAGTTCATTTGCAGATTGGACCGCAACGCCTGTGACCCGCCCATCGGACACCTCAAGATCAACAGCCATAGTGCCTTCTAAAACTTGGATCGATGGCGTCTCTTTAACGCGTTCGATCAGGGCGGCCATGATCTCTGCACCTGCTTGGTCACCTTTGACACGCACGACGCGCGCGTAGCTATGTGCGGCCTCGCGTGACATCACGTATCCACCATCGTCTCTCCGATCGAACGGTGCCCCGAGCGCCGTCAGATGAAGAATGTGTTCACGCGCTTCTTGGGTAACAAGGTCGGCAACGCGTGGGTCAACCGTACCATCGCCCGCTTTGACCGTGTCCGCAGCATGGCTCTGGGCGCTATCTGCGGTGTCCATTGCGGCGGCAACACCGCCCTGCGCCCAAGCCGAACTTGCCCCTTCCCCCAGACTTTCAGGTGAAATCATTACAACAGGACGCGGTGCAAGCCGCAATGCTGCGTAAAGCGCCCCGAGGCCTGCGCCGACGATGACGATCCGATCAGTTTGGATGCTTTTCATTTGGGTTAGAGACCCAATTTGCGGGACATGTCGATCATCGCTTGCACCGAAGCGCGGGCTTTCTTGCCAATTTCAGGATCGACGAACACTTCGTTTTCGCCCGTGTGAAGGACCCAAAGGATCTTTTCGAGCGAAATTTTCTTCATGTAAGGGCACATGTTGCAGGGGCCAACGAAGTCCACTTCTGGCAATTGGTCAGAAATATTAGACGCCATAGAACACTCGGTGATCAACATCGCCTTTTCAGGCTTCTCATCAGTGACATATTTGAGAATGCCACTGGTTGATCCGGAAAAGTCAGCCTCGGCGACGACGTCAGGCGGGCATTCAGGGTGGGCAATAAGGCGCGTGCCCGGGTTCCATTCACGGAATTCTCTCAGGTCTTGTGCGGTATATTGTTCATGCACAATGCAGGAGCCGGGCCAGTAAACGACATTCTTGTGGCTCTGATTAGCCACGTTTTGTGCCAGATACTGATCTGGCGTCATAATGACCGTGTCGCTCTCCATTGCATTCACGATTTGCAACGCATTCGAGGACGTGCAGCAAATGTCAGACGCGGCCTTAACGTCGGCAGTGGTATTCACATAGGTGACGACTGGTGCACCGGGGTACTTGGCCCGCATTTCTTCGATACCATCTGCTGTAATGCTTTCAGCCAAGGAACATCCGGCGTCCATGTCGGGCATCAAGACAGTTTTTTCCGGACATAAGATTTTGGTTGTCTCAGCCATAAAATGCACACCGGCCTGAACGATGACATCCGCGTTGACCTCTTGCGCCTTCATTGCGATTTGCAAGCTGTCGCCCACGAAGTCGGACACGCCATGAAAGATTTCGGGCGTCATGTAGTTGTGGCCCAAGATAACGGCGTTACGTTCTTTCTTCAGCGCTTTGATTGCTTTGACATAGGGGGCATAGGTCACCCAGTCTGGCGGTGTCACGACCCGCTCCATGCGCGCATACGTATCTGCCAATTCCTGAGCGACCTCAGATGAGGGCGTCAGATCGTAGTGTTCTGAAAGAACGGTTCGAAGATGTGGCAAGTCAGGCATATCGCGCATTTCCAATTATTTTGAGCCCTAATACATGACAACCGTCGCCAGTCCAACTTTGGCCGATTGAGCCTATGCGGCTCAAGAAATCAGCTGTTCGGGCAATGCCTGTCAGCGACGGAAAAATCTACGGAACTTAAAGTCACCATTCCCCTGATTTCGCATTTGCGATGTATGGTTGGTTCGATAGGCGGTATTGTGGTCGAAGGGGGTAAGGTCTAGTTCGAGCCGTTAATGAAGGTGGTTCATTGTGGCTCCGTGCCTGTGCTTTGCCAGATTCGACGGCGGTAGTGAGGCCTTTTTAGTTTCCGCCGCAATGCAGCATTGTATTGCAGCGGATGCTGTGAAAATACCTGACGCAGGTCAACGTTCTTCAAAGAAGGCCATCGATTTGGATCAGCTTAGGATCATGTAAGTGACAGACAAAGAACCCGCTCCTCAGATTATTCGTCATGTTGTGTTTTTCAGCAGCCGTGATGCCAATGATATTGATCGGATCGTGGATGGGCTGTCCATGCTATCCGCCATACCGTCCCTCAGGCATTTTGAAGTATCCCGCAATCGGAGCGATGATCGGTTTTCCAACGACGTGGACGTGATTGTCTATGCAGAGTTTGATGATGAAGACTCCCTGAAGGCGTATCGCGCCCACCAAATTTATCAGGATTGCATTGATATCGTACGGCCCTTGCGTGAACTCCGAATCGCGGCTGATTTTTGGTCTCCCTATCAAACATGACCCGATCTGTTCAGTTTGACAGGGGGCCGTTGCAAAGCGGCTCTCTTTTTCATCAAGCAGATCACATCATCGCGGCGTGGCACCCCGAGGAAGTCGATGAAGCGCTGTGCGAGATGCAGGCGGCCCAAGCTAAAGGCAAATGGCTTGCGGGCACCGCATCTTACGAATTGGGCTACGTTCTAAATCCGAAATTGCTTCCTCGATTACCCGGAAACCGTCAGGCTCCATTGCTCTGTTTCGGCGTGTTTGATCGGGTTCAACCAGTCCCTGATGCGAAAACAGCGGGCATGGCCAACCTTGGGCGTTTCGAACCCGAATGGGATTTCCAGACCTACCGAGAAGCCTTTGATGTCATTCATGAATACATCCGCAACGGCGATATTTATCAGGCTAATTTAACCTTCCCTATGGTCGCGCACTACGAAGGCTGCCCGCGCAGCCTTTACGAAGCGCTCAAGCGTAAGCAGCCTGTTCCGTTCGGTGCATTTGTGGATCTTTCTGAAACAAAATTATTGTGCCGATCACCCGAACTTTTCTTTGCCCTGTCATCAAATGGGCAGCTGCGTGCGCGGCCCATGAAAGGGACAATCAAGCGTGGTCTGAATGCGGAAGAAGACGCAATTCTAAAAGCCCAGCTTGCGAATTCCGAAAAAGACCAAGCCGAAAACCTGATGATTACCGATCTTTTGAGGAATGATTTTTCACGCATTTCACAGATTGGTAGTGTGCGCGTTCCAGCGCTTTTTCACGTTGAAAGCTACGCGACCGTTCACCAGATGATATCCGAGGTGACAGCAGAAATCCGGCCGGATTGTAAGCTCTCTGATATTCTTACAGCGATCTTTCCATGTGGTTCGATCACCGGGGCACCAAAGCTGCGGGCGATGGAAATTCTGTCAGACATCGAAAACGATGCCCGCGACACATATTGCGGCGCTGTTGGGTGGATCGCACCAGATGGTTCGATGGAATTTAACGTCGCAATTCGAACACTGATTTGTCGGCCCTCCGGCAAGGTAAAGCTGAACGTCGGCGGAGGTATCGTTTATGATAGCACTGCCGAAAGCGAGTATAGCGAAGCCTTGCTGAAAGCGCAGTTCGCACAGCTCTAGGAAGGAGCGATGAAAGAGGGCAAGCCGATTTTGGCGACCAAGTGCTGCATTTCGGTCGATCCGAGGTCCTCTCCGGAAGATCAATCTGCAGCTTCTAAAAACCAGTATACTGACCTATTTCGGTTGCTGAGTAGACATCGGAAAATTAAGATGGTTGTCGGTATAGGTCTCCCTTTAGATCGGGGCCACGTTCGGGTTTTTTCCCGCCGAGTTGGCTTCGCTGACGCCGCGATATTTGGAATAGTTCCTTGGCATCCTCAGAGCCGAGCGCTTCGAGGATTACGGCATCAACGGCCTCCCATGCGACAATAATCGCGTCCATTTTTGCACGCCCGTCATCAGTCCTTTCCAGCAGACGTTTGCGCCGGGTTTTTGGGGCGGGCGTTTGATTGATAAAACCGGCAGCACTTTCAGCGTCTATCTTGAGTGTGTCTAACGCGCCGGTTCTTGCCCATGACATCACCGACGCGCTTTTTTTCTGATCGTGCAGTCTCATGTTCCGAGTACCCGTCAAATAATAAGGCAACTGCCACAAATGCGGGAAATGGCATTATCCATAAGGCGACGGCAACCCGATGGCGATGTTTGAGCAAACAGATGCTTCATCTGCTTCGCCTGTGATTGGTTTTGCAGCAGATGTTTTTCCGATTTTTGGCGGCTTCATCGATGACTAGGAATATGTCGCCGAATCCGGTGATCGTGATGCCTGCAACGGGATGGAGCAATGCGGGGTCTATGGGTATGTCGTGACCGACACCTATTCCACGTCATGGCATGCTTTACTGGAAAGCCTGACCCGCCTTTCAACAAATGCAGGCGCTGATTGTCGAATTAGGTGCTGCTAGAATTTCGCTGCGACCGAAACATCTTTTAATTTGAGCTGTTGTCCCGCACGATCCGTGCATATTGACGCGTCGAGATGTGCGGGCGCTCGTGGAAACGTTCTGGCCAGAGAAATTTGGACCCGACCATCGGGGATATTTCATCCACCTCGCGACCGATGCCCGCGCCTTGAACTGGTCAGGTAAGTTCCTGTATGGGGCCCAGATGCGTCGCTTACGGGCGGTCATCACGCCCGTACCAAACAGGCCGCGCGACACGTCATGTGTGTTGCGCGACCTTTTTTGTTGGCAAAATCATAGACCGCAGGTAAGCGATGCATCTAACCCCCAAATCCATAGGTTACACGTATTTAGAAACACCCTATATTGACGCGTAGCGTCAATACAGTCGGCCTAAAACAACGCTTTCGCCGCCATTCAGGAGCCGGGTCGGCGCTGCGCTGCAGCTTCACCGAAACGGACATTGATCGATTGCGCAAGATTTTGGTGTAGCGGAAATATGCTCTGTGGAGCAAACCGCCATCGGCATTAAATTATCAAATGTCGGCTTTGGCCTAATTCACGGGGCTTAGCATGACTCGTAGGGGCAATGCCTATTGAGCCAACTGTCATAGCAGTCAATTTCGTACAAGATACGGCACCGTCACACCAAGCGAGTACCGTATATCCTTGCTCGGGGGTCTAAATCGGGCGATAAACCGACCACCATCACTGAGGGAGCTTCATAAAGCTTGGCCAAATGAGATGAGGAATGACCTAGGGGGCAACGGTGAACTTCATTGCGTTAGAGACTGAACAGAAACTACGCGGCGGTTACTACACGCCAGAAGACCTTGCTGCATTCCTAACCCGCTGGGTGGCACCTAGTGCTGGGACCCGGGTGCTAGAACCAAGTTGCGGTGATGGCGCATTCTTCCCCACTTTGCAAGGCACAGGGGCGGAAGTTACCGCGTTCGAGCTAGCGCCAGAAGAAGCCGCCAAGGCCACGGCACGCGGCTTGCCAAATTGCACAGTCCACAACCGCGATTTTCTCGGCTGGGCACTCGATAGCAGACGAGGCCAATTCGACGCAGTGATCGGCAATCCACCTTTCGTTCGTTACCAATATCTGCCCGCGACTTTTCAGGCCAAAGCTGAACAGGTTTTCTCGCGGCTGGGATGCAAGTTCACTAAGCATACGAATGCATGGGTGCCGTTCATACTGGCGTCGATGGAATTGCTGCGCCCTGGCGGGCGGTTGGCGATGGTCGTTCCCTCCGAGATCGTACACGTCATGCACGCACAGTCGCTGCGAACCTTTCTAGGGGAGCAGTGCCGCAGAATAGTCGTCGTGGACCCGCAAGAAATCTGGTTTGAGGGAACACTACAGGGTGCAGTCCTACTTATGGCGGAAAAAAAGTCCGCGCCGAACGTTCACGGCGAAGGGTTGGGCATTCATCGAGTAGCGGGTCGTGATTTTTTACGACAAGATCCCGAGGCGGTGTTCAATACACCCCGCGCGGTCAACGGAAAGACCGTGCTAGGCAAGTGGACCCGCGCGTTAGTGCCTTCCACAACACTGGCCATTCTTGACTCGATAGAATCCAGCGACCAGTTTTGCCGGTTCAACGATGCAGCCAAGGTGGACGTGGGCATCGTCACTGGGGCGAACAAGTTTTTTCTCGTCACGGACGAAGTGGTGAAGCGGAACGGTTTGGAAAAGTGGGCTCACCCGATGTTCGGACGCAGCGACCACTGCCCCGGTGTCATTTACGACGAAGCTCAGCATGCCTGCAACGCCGCCACAGGCAAGCCAACGAACTTCCTATGGCTCAACGACGAGACGGTGGAGGAATGCCCGAAGGTCCGAGCATACCTTGCATCGGGTGAACTCGAAGGCCTACACAAGCGATACAAGTGCCGCATTCGAAAACCGTGGTACAAGGTGCCTTCCGTTTATGCCACCGAAGTTGGAATGCTGAAACGTAGTCACGACACACCGCGCCTCATCTTAAACCGCGTCGGTGCTTACACGACAGACACTGCCTATCGCATTAGGGCCCTGCGTGGAACTGCGCAGGGGCTGGTATACAGCTTCTTTAACAGCCTAACCGCTCTAAGCGCAGAGTTGGAAGGCCGGCACTACGGCGGTGGCGTGCTTGAACTGGTGCCTTCGGAGATAGAAAAGCTGCTATTGCCATCTCCTGAAGGCATCGTGCCGGACTTGGAACGTCTGGACCGAATGGTCCGAGAAGACAAAGTGATCGATACGCTGGAAGTACAATCCGAGGCCGTACTAGGTGCGCTCACCAAGGCCGAACAGATGGACCTGCTGGCGGCGTGGGCCACCCTGCGCGACAGGCGGCATCGCCTTCCCGCCTAGTCGATTTCCAGCGTAAAGCGGGTCGGATCGTCCGTCTCGCGGTACAGCTTCAACACCCTGCCAAGAAGATCCTCGTGCGCCACCAGCGGTTTGGCGTCGCCCCAGTGCAGGCCGGTCATGCTGTTGCGCTGTTCGTAGGCGGCGGTATCCGTCCGGGTGTTATGCGACAGGTGCAGAGTGCGTTCCCCGTAGTCCACGTCTTTCACGATCAGGCGCATCGCGGCCTCTGCTCGTTCTATGTGTGCCCGCGCCGGGGCGGGATCGGGTTGCCAAGCAAGCTCCGCGAACACTTCGTCTCGGAAGTAATGGCGCTGGTCGATTCCGTCCCAAGCGCCCACCCCCAGCAGCATCGAGCCAGTGGGATTGGTGTTCGCCCCGGTGGGAATATTGAGGTGGCGGCGGGTCAGGCCATTGCTTTCCCAAACCTGTTCAAGCCGTTCGCGCGCCACCGGGGCGGCGGGGGCAACGGGTGGCACCGGAGGCGCAGCAGGCCGCGCTACACTAATCGGCGTGGTGTGCAAGGGCATCTTCGGCACGGTGTCCAGCGCGCGGTCGGCGGAACTTCCGGCCGGTTCTGGCGGGCGGCGCTTGCGTTCGTCTATAAGGCGGCCTGCGCGTTGCAGGTCGGCCAGTTGCGCAGCGTCGGTGGCGGGGATCACATGGTCGGGATAGTCGGCAATCAGCGCGTCCAGCTTGCCTTCTAGGTCAGTCAGAAAGGCCGCGTCCGTCGCCGGGTCGAACTCTTGCAGGACGCTGGCCTCGATGTTCGTGCGCAAGCCGCCCATCGTCAGGTTGGCACTGCCCAGCAGCAGCTTGGCGCACGCGGCGGAACGGGCGTAGTACAGCTTCGGATGGAAGATGCGCTGGCGAGTGCCGGTATCCACCATGTACGTCTCGCAGCCCAAGTCCAAAGCCATCTGGATAGACTGCACCGTTGTCACACCGTTGCGGATGCCGACGAAGATGCGCGCCCGGTCCGCGATGGGTTCCAGCACCCCTTGCAGCAGCGACAGGCCCGACGCCGTCATAAAGGCGGTGCTTATAGTTGCGTTGTCTAAATCGGCGAGACTAAGCACTTCACGTGCCGGGGCAAGGTGATCTTCGTTGTTGACGGCTTGGAGTAAGAATCTCATATTCTACATGGTCCGATTGCGTGATTTGCGTTTAGAGTTTTCTTGGTTCGAGCGGTTATGTTTCGTCAAAGCGGTTTAGCTGAGTGCCGAAAGCAACAGAAAACAAATACCCGGACGAGGACTATGTCCAAGGTGGTAAGGTGGTTCAGTAACCACGCGCAACGATTCATAGGTCGCGTTCCAGCACCTGCACTCGCTTTAATGAAGACGGATCCAGCCCACATAACTGTAAAACCTCGTGTGGTATGACGATTTTTCCGAGGCGAGAGTGCTTAGGTCTAGACTCAAGTTTCTCTTTTAGTTTTGTGGGAAGTTGCATTGAAAGGCTAACCAAAATGATTGAATACGGAGAAAGATTAACTGTAATTCTACCTCTTGAAGCCAAGGCCTCCGCCTCCAAAACTACCCCTAGCTCCTCAGGCTTTAATTCGAGGCGCTCTAAAATTCTGGCCACTTGTTCCGCAAGGCGTTTATAATCAGCTATTGTGTGTGGACTATCATCTTTCCCAAACTCCGCCTTGAGTACTTCTATTATTTTGCGAAGGTTCTCATAGGCTGGGTTCTTCTTATCAAGAAAATCTGATGTGGCAGTTTTCTCCATTTCGTTTATGGATAAATCGACATTGTCCAAAACAGCTTTAATCTGTGCAGCCAACCTTTCTTTAGCCCAACTTACATCGTCGCCTTTATACGAAAACTCATGTGTCGCTTTAGACCAAGCATGCTCCAAGAGAGTTTTTATTTGAATTTCAAAGGAATGCTTAAGGTACGGTTTCGGGTTTACGCTTGTCGGCAATTTGCAGTACATTCTGACCGAGTCAAAGCCAAAATTGGTTGGCCACGCATTGGTTTCAGGACCAGGTTTCTCGTCGATCACTCTGACGCTGGACTTTACGAAATCGATGGCCTCAAGCACAGCTTTGAGATTCGGTACAACTATCGTGCAGGCGTAGAAGTCGTCGATTTCGTAGCCATTGTAGCGTCCCGTCATCAATTTCATTGCATAGGAATCTATGGATTTTAGGCGGTCCTCAAAGGTCCATTTTCTGAGTTCACATGCTCTTCGAAGAAGGTCTTGTAGGTCTCCTTGGACAAACGTAAATTCCTCACTAAGACTTTCGTGGGCACGTCGTATTGACGCTTCAATCTTGGCGCTCATTTTTTCAAGTACGAGGTCAGGGCCGTGTGACGTTTCTTGCGGAGGTCGACTTCTGTTGCAGCACCTGTACTGTTGTTAAAATAGCTTTGAACATCCCCGTCGAGGCCGTCAATTGCTTTATCGTCTTTGATTAACTGAAAGGCGTCACTTACGTCGGTCATAAATGCGTCGTACTTCCCAGCAATTTTCTGATGATCCATTTGTATCAGTTCACTATCTAGGGCTAAGGCAGTCCAAAGTGAGTACAAGTCGGTCGTGATACGGCGCTTGTGTTTAGATATGCACTGGTTATGGGCTTCCAATTTTTTTAGGAACTCTCGAATTTGAGCAAATGCATTATTGAATCCGATCAGTTTTTCTTTTGTAAAGTCAATCTCTTGCAGCTCATCATCTTCAAGATCATCAAGGTCAACTTCATCATCTGGTAGTTGATCTTCTTCAAAGTCATATTTTGCATACAACTCATCAATATGGCTCTGTGGAAATCCGACAAAGTCTCTCTCGAGGAGAACTAGCATTAAGATCGAGATGAACTCGACATCCTTCATACGCGCTGATTTTGCTCGGCTTGAAACACCAACCTCCTTCCAGAAAGCCTCTAGTTCGGATTCTTTTTCCGCTCTGTTGATTAACCAACCATCGAAACGAGCATGTCGCAGTTCCTGATCGCCAAGTTTCTTTTGGTTCTTGTTAACCCTCTGGAAAACCTCTCCCCAGTCGACCTCAGTTTCAGAGCGAATTTGTTCGACCATAAAGATGTAGTTGTAAAAGTGGGCTTTGTCGTCATCGTCAATTTCGATGAATTTTTTTCCACGAAGGCGGCTTACATCGAAGTCTTTACCGATGCGGATCCTCCCGGCATGGAAATCAAGAACTGTACTAAGCCGCTGCTTACCGTCCACAACATTGTAGAGCGGTCCTTTTGGCGTGTTTTCCTTCTGAAGATAAACAGCAGGGCATGGGTAATTGTTGAAAATAGTATCGAGGAAGAACTGCTTGTCCTTGTAGGTCCATACGCTCTTTCTCTGATAGGGTGGATTGAGTTCTAGACGCTGCTGCGTTTGCATATCTACGAACCACGAAAGATCTTGTTGATTGGGGTTGCGTTGAAATGCCATCGATTAATCCTCTTTAAAATCTTGTCTTTCTAACCGCGCATAGATGATCCAAGCGATCCACAGAAGCGCTCTAACGCATTCGAAGTATTGATTGCACTGTTTGCAAAGGTATTCAACGCTACGGGCAAGTTTCTTGGGCCTTGGCTGCGTCGCGTCAGCGTTATGTTTAGAGGATTCACCCACTCTTGGATCTGATTTAAGCTTCGTAGCCGCAGCGAAGTGCCGCTTTCCGCAATTCATGCAGATGAATGGGAGCTCGTCCTAGCGAAAACTGCGATTAACGTGAGATCCTAAGGTGGCTGGGTGCGTTCCAAGGCAGCAGCTGATGATACTCAGACCGAGGTCGTCTCGACGCTATCTCATCGAGAACCCACTTAAGGTATGGTTCTACGTTAACTCCATTCTGCTTGCACGTCTCAACCAGCGAGGACACGATGCTCCAAGCTTCAGCACCCTCATCACTACCGATGAAGAGCGCGTTTTTGCGCAAGAGGATCGTCGGTTTGAACATGCGCTCAACCGCGTTAGTGTCCAAGTCAATCCGGCCATCTTCAATGAATTTTGTCAGATCCGTCCAGATCTTCTCTGTATATGCAATCGCCTTTCCCATACCATTTCGAGACAACGTTCTACCCTTCGCCTCCAACAGAAATGCAAGCAGCCGCACCAAAATGGGCGCAGAATGCGTTTTGCGATGTACAACGCGGACGGCAGGTGGCTTCCCTCTGATCAGCGCTTCTACTTTGTAGAGTTCAGCAATAATTTCAATTACGGTTTTTGCGTCATGGGTCCGATTGAATTCGAATTCGTCTGTGAAGTGCCGTCGGACGTGTGCCCAACACTTCGCAGGGATGACATTTGCGACGCCCGTCCCTGCTTTGCCAAGCTGTCCGTAGCCTCCGTAGGCATCCGTCTGAACTATAGCTTCGACGCCGTCCAAGATTGTATGAATATGATGCATCGCACGACTATTTCGGGCGTAATAGACAACAGCCGGTGGCAGATTTCCTCCGAAGGAAGAGTCGTCTCTCAGTACTGCATAAAGGTAGCTGGTCTTCGTTTTTCCAAGCCCCGGCTGCAGCTTGGGTACCGTTGTTTCGTCCATGAACAATCGCGTGCTGTTTTTGAAGAGCTCAACCTCTAGCAACTCGAAAATTGGCTTTAAAGCTTCTGTAGCAATACGGTTAGCGTTTCTAGCGAGTGTTTCACGCTTAAGGTTGATGCCTTGGGACCAGAATATCTGCTGTTGTCGGTTCCAGGGTAGGTACCATGCAAAACGCATTGAAAGAGCACTCGCTAAGATGCTGTTGCTTATTGTGGTTTTCTGGAAAATGCGGGGCCGGAACTTTGTTCCAATAACACGGTCCTCCAAGCGACAGCGGTACTTTGGATATTGCCGGACGGCTACGAAATGCCGGGCCGGTATTACTTCAAGAGTTTCGTTAATGTCGAATCCCACTATTCCGCCGCCGCATCCACATGTACATTTGCGGTCTTCGGTCCCCATATAGATCTCCTTGCGTTCCAGGTGCGCAGGAAACGTACGTTTTCGGCGCCCCCTACTACCTTTTTTCTTGGTCGGCGCTGGCGTCTTGTTCTCAGGTGTTTCTTCCGATGGCCCCTGAGGCTGATCGGTTGGGGGCACCTCCGCCATAGTCTTTTCACCGTCGAGTTGATCGCCGTTTTCTGGAATGTCGGCATTTCTTGCGGTATCGGGATTGAGATCAGCTTTTTGGCCAAAGGTCATTTTTTTGAGCTTTGCAATCTGCCTTTTCAAATCAGCGATCTGAGTTTTCAGAGCACGTTCCCGCGCCCGAGCCTTCATTAGGGCCTGCTCCAGCTCTTGGTTTTTCGCTTCGAGTGACGACTGCTCGGACGACAAGCTTCTGACCGTTTCTACAACTTCAAAGACAAGGTGTCGGCTCTCACTAGCAATGGCCGCGAGGAGGCTTCTTTCCAGACTCTGAAGTTCAAGTGACACGTGTGGATTCCATGTGGAACAGGAGGCTCCGCTATTGGGAAGCTCGACAACTGATTGATTGAGTGAAGGCACTGGCCGCCAGTCGGCATATTGGAATTGCCCTAAAGCGGACTGGCGGTTGCAGGTACTATTGTGGATCCTTGGACTGATCGGCGGTTAACGGTTCTGTCGCCGACTAGGATTGCCCGCACGATATGGGCAAGCGTTTTTTTGGGCGAAAAAATTACCTTAAAGCACTAAAAACAAACAGTTTTCGTGCGAAAAACCGCGGATGCGATCTTTTCAAGGAAGGTTTATTCATTGAGAATATTGGCTTGGGCAATTGCGCATAGAGACAAAACCATTGCGAAAAAGGATGGACGAAATTTTCTCTCAACCCCAGGCAGCCGACCTTCAAATCAAGATGCTAAAAAAGTGTTGCGCAGAGGCCACAAATTCTCTGACTTTGCAAATGAACCATTCGGTCACCAGTCTTATCTACCTTGCAACTGCATCCCGAAAAATGCATCCAATACAGCCACAACGGCTTTGCTTTCGTAACCGTCTGCGAGCATGCTGTTTGGCGAGAGGTGTTCTAAGAGAAAGTCCTGAACGAGAGGTGGCACGTCTCTGCGATTCAGCGGTGTTTCGGCCGAGACCGCATGCTGTGCCCGCTTGAAAGCAATGCGGCACAAGAAGGCCAGTTCTCTGGATTCGTCGAAAAATTTTGGCACCAAGAGAGCGCAGACATCAACTGCTAGATAACCTTCCGGATTGATTTTCCAACCAAGATCAGCAGCACGTTCATCCAGCAAAGCCAAAAGATGTTCCGGGATGGTCGGCCGTGCTACAATGGCGTCAACGGCTTGCGATCTGGCATGGTCGTAAAGATTAGCGCGGGTTTGAGATATCAGTTCCATCACAAGTACCTGTCCAATATGCAAAACGGGTTCAATCGATCGCAGGTCTGCTTCCGTCTCTTTTGTCGAAGACCTTAGGCTGTTGATAGTCGGCGGAGGTCACGCGTCGCCAATCAATCCCCTCGAACAGAGCTTCGAACTGGGCCTTGGTCATCGTGATTGTGCCCTCGGACAATTTCGGCCAAACAAACCCTCCGCCTTCTGCGCGTTTGTAGATCAAAACCAGTCCGGTGCCATCCCACATCAGGACCTTGATTTTGTCCCGACCCTTGGATCGAAATACAAAAAAGGCACCGGAGAATGGATCGAGTTCAAAGTTGCTCATGACGTAGTTTGCCAATCCGTCCATGCCCTTTCGGAAGTCTACGGGTTTGGTGGCAAGATAAATCTTGTAGGAATGAGATGGCGAGATCATGAACACTCCCTCGCAACACGAACCAGTTTCAGAAGATCGCCTTCAGAGGCACTTATCGGAAACTCAAAGCTGAAATTGTCCATAACCAGGCGTGCCGTACCATTGTTACGCTTGGGTCCAGGAGGTGACGGAGAAACGGTGGGAGCGGGCGCGAGTGCCGTTTTGACCTCGGTGAAGGCAGGCCCTTCGACCTGAATCTTCTCCCCGCGGCTGCGACGATCGGCAACAGACCATTTGCGAACAAGGCACTCATGCGCACCAAGATCGGCCGCGACTTCACCAGCAGATTGACCATCCTCACGAATTCTACGCGTGGCCTCCCGCTTCAAGTCATTCGGCCAAATTTTTCTGCCCGATGCGCTCGTCTGAACTTCAAAGCCCCAGACCATATCATTTGCCATGCTAAACCTCTTTCAAATGGTCAGGCATGAATATCACCGATCAAGAGACGTGTTCAGATACGGATCAGGGGGTTAGATGCATCGCTTACGACCGCAGGCGATCAACGCCATGATCAACACATGGGTTCGCAAGACAAAAAATCTGTTTGAAGGATGGTGCTGTGAGGGAGGATTGAACTCCCGACCTCACCCTTACCAAGGGTGTGCTCTACCACTGAGCTACCACAGCATCCGTGAGGCTGGGAATTAGACGTATTCGCATTGCGGTGCAAGCCCTCACTAGACGCTTTTTGCACAGCTTGATAACACGTCGTATATGACGCAAGACACAAGCAAAAAAACCAAGGCTCCGCAAACTCGGGAAGACCGGCTAAAGGCGGCGCTGAAGGCGAATATGGGCAAACGCAAAGCGCAGGCAAAAGCACGCGCGGCGTCGGACAAGACTGAAAAGAAAGAGTAGGCGGGTAGATGGATTCAATTGTTGTAAAAGGCGGGCGCGAACTCGGCGGTCAAATTCAGATCGCAGGCGCGAAAAACGCCGCACTGACGTTGATGCCAGCCACGTTGCTGTCCGAAGAACCGCTGACGCTGACCAATGCGCCACGTCTGTCAGACATCAAAACTATGACGCAGCTGCTGCAATCACTGGGTGCTGAAGTCACCGCATTGCAAGACGGCAAAGTGCAGGTCATGTCCACACACGGCGCGATCAACACGACCGCGGATTACGACATTGTACGTAAAATGCGGGCCTCCAACCTCGTTCTGGGGCCTTTGTTGGCGCGTGAAGGCCATGCGATTGTATCGCTGCCCGGTGGCTGTGCGATTGGTGCACGCCCGATGGACATCCACACTGACGGTCTGACCAAGATGGGCGCAGAGATTGATCTGCGCGACGGCTATCTGCACGCAAAAGCCATGGGTGGCCGTCTGCAAGGTGCGGTCATTGATTTCCCGTTTGCATCCGTTGGTGCGACCGAAAACATCATGATGGCGGCGACCCTTGCGAAAGGGACTACGGTCATCAACAACGCGGCCCGCGAACCGGAAATCGTTGATCTTGCGGATTGTCTGCGCCGGATGGGTGCACAGATCGACGGCGACGGCACATCCACAATCACGATCCAAGGTGTGGACCGTCTCGGGGCGGCAACGCACCCCGTCGTCACCGACCGGATCGAACTCGGTACCTATATGCTGGCTCCTGTGTTCACAGGCGGCGAGGTCGAATGCCTTGGCGGCAAGATGTCCTTGGTCGCAGCTTTCGCTGAAAAACTGGATGCAGCAGGCATTGATGTGACCGAGACGGCCAACGGCCTGAAAGTCCGCCGTCGCGGGGATCGCCCGAAAGCGGTTGATGTGACGACCGAACCATTCCCGGGTTTCCCGACCGACCTGCAGGCGCAGATGATGGCGATGCTGTGTATCGCTGACGGAACATCGGTGCTGGAAGAAAAGATCTTTGAGAACCGCTTCATGCATGCGCCCGAATTGATCCGCATGGGCGCAGACATTGACGTGCAAGGCGGCACTGCGACTGTCAAAGGCGTGGCCAAAATGAAAGGTGCGCCTGTGATGGCAACCGATCTGCGGGCCTCTGTTTCCTTGATCTTGGCTGGGCTTGCGGCGGAAGGTGAAACCGTTGTGAACCGCGTCTACCACCTTGATCGCGGCTATGAACACGTCGAAGAAAAGCTGGGCGGCGTTGGCGCACAAATTGAACGGGTACAAGGCATATGACCGAAGACGCACGTTTTGAAGATGGCGGCGAAGCACCCCTACGGCTGAAGGCGCTCGATGCCGAAGACTTGGCGGTACTTGCCGCTTTGGTGCAAGACGCCGTATTTCCGGCCGCTGAAATGAAATGGGACCGCAAGGCACGCCGCTTTGCGATCCTGTTGAACCGTTTTCGCTGGGAAGATGCGGACAAAGCAGCCCTGCGCAAACGCGACTATGAACGTGTGCAGTCCGTTTTGGTGATCGAAGACGTGCAGGCGGTCAAATCGCAAGGTGTCGATCCACGCGATGCGGACATGGTGTATTCACTGCTTTCTATGGCGTTTACGGCGGGCGAAGATGGCATGGGACGCATCGAACTAACGCTTGCGGGCGACGGTGCGGTTGCGATTGACGTCGAAGCGCTCGAAGTCGTTTTGCGTGACGTGACGCGGCCATATGTTGCGCCCTCAAAAAAGGTACCTGATCACAACCTGTGATCGGGTCACGAATTTTCTAGAAAATTCGGATGCCTCCGGCAGAGGTATTTAAGACCAAAAGAAGCAACCCTGTCGCATTGATGGTACCGCGTGAGCGCTGTAAGACAGGCGTAAGGAGTACCCGATGCCACAGTTTCTTTCCAGTTCAGATGCCGATTTCGAAGCCCAGTTTGTTGCCCTTTTAGGGGCAAAACGCGAGGATTCGCCTGATGTGGATCATATCGTTGCGGATATCATTGCGGACGTGCGGGCGCGTGGTGATGCGGCTGTTCTCGAACTGACTGCAAAGTTCGACCGTTTTGACGTCACGGCAGACACTTTGCGGTTTTCCGAGGCTGAAATCGCTGCGGAATGCGCGAAGGTATCTGATGAAGACCGCGCTGCACTCGAATTGGCCGCAGACCGCATTCGCGCCTATCACGCGCGTCAGTTGCCCGATGATCAAATGTGGACGGATGACGCGGGTGCGACGCTTGGCTGGCGCTGGACACCTGTGTCTGCTGCGGGACTTTATGTGCCGGGTGGTTTGGCGACCTATCCGTCATCCGTTTTGATGAACGCGATCCCGGCGAAGGTTGCAGGCGTGCAGCGTCTGGCGATCACAGTGCCGACGCCAGATGGTTTGGTAAACCCGCTTGTACTGCTGGCCGCCCAAATCGCAGGTGTCGACGAAATTTACCGTGTCGGTGGTGCGCAGGCGATTGCGGCCTTGGCATATGGCACGCAAACCATTGCCCCCGTTGATAAAATCACGGGTCCGGGCAATGCATTTGTTGCGGCGGCCAAGCGCCGTGTTTTCGGTAAAGTCGGCATTGATATGATCGCAGGCCCGTCTGAAATCCTTGTCATCGCGGATAAAGACAATGACCCTGATTGGATCGCGCTCGACCTTTTATCGCAAGCAGAACACGACGAAAGCGCGCAATCACTGCTGATCACCGATGACGCGGCCTTTGGTCAGGCTGTCGCGGATGCCGTGGAAAAGCGCCTCGAAACACTGGAACGTCGCGATATCGCACGCGCCAGCTGGCGTGACTTTGGTGCCGTGATCACAGTCTCTGATTTGGACGAAGCGGTGACGCTATCCGATCGGATCGCACCAGAACACCTCGAACTCTGTGTTGCAGACGCCGATGCGCTAGCCGCGAAAATCACCCACGCGGGCGCTATCTTCATCGGTGCTTGGACGCCCGAAGCCATTGGCGACTACATCGGTGGACCAAACCACGTGTTGCCAACGGCGCGATCTGCGCGATTCTCCAGCGGGTTATCCGTCATGGATTTTGTGAAGCGCACAACGCTTGCACGCATGTCGCCCGAAGCTTTAGCCGCTATCGGCCCGTCGGCGGAACGGCTGGCGCAATCCGAAAGTTTGGAAGCGCACGGTCTATCGGTGCGCGCGCGTTTGGACCGCCTGAATGGGGACCCATCATGAACCGCATTTCACATATCGATCTGGACGACAGCGCGCTGCCGCCGCCAACGCCAGAGATTGAACAGGAACGCAAAGTCGCGCTTTTTGATCTGTTGGAAGACAACAGTTTTATACCTGCATCGCGAGATGATCGCGCCGTGCCGGAAGGGCCCTACCGGCTTGGTCTGTCGATCCGTGACCGTCGGTTGGTTTTCGCAATCTCCACCGAAACTCAAGACGAAGCAGGCGAATTTCACCTGTCGCTGGGGCCGTTCCGGCAGGTTGTGAAGGATTACTTCCAAATCTGCGAAAGCTATTTCGAAGCCGTGAAAACCCTACCGCCAAGCCAGATCGAAACCATCGACATGGCGCGGCGCGGTATCCACAATGAAGGGGCGCGGGTGCTTCAAGAACGGCTCGAAGGCAAAGCCGAGGTCGACATCGACACCGCCCGCCGCCTGTTCACTTTGATCTGCGTCTTGCATTTTGGTGGTTAAGATGACGGACGGGGCCAAGACATACGAAGATCTCCCCCAGTCGGTCCTCTTTTGCTGCGATCATAACGCAGTCCGGTCTCCCATGGCCGAAGGGATCATGAAAAAGCTATACGGAACAGAATGTTACATTCAGTCCGTTGGCGTGAAAAATGATCTTGAGATCGACGGTTTCGCGATTGCTGTGTGTCAGGAACTGGGGGTGGAACTGTCGCGCCACCGGTCCCGCAGCTTTGACGAGATGGAACAATGGGGCGATGATCTGTCATCTTTTGATCTTGTGCTGGCGCTGTCACCCGCAAGCCAACGACGGGCGCTTGATCTCACGCAATTCTACCACCTCGAAGTCGAATACTGGCCAATCATTGACCCAACAGGATTAGGCGACAGCCGCGATGCCCAACTCGTTAACTACCGTCAGGCCCGCGACCAAATCGTTGAAAAACTGACAGCACGTTGGGGTGCTGGCGTCGAAACCTGACAACCGGCTTGGGATTTGCGCACCGTCGCTAAACCCGCGAATATCGACGAAACCACAATGATCGCCGTATTCCGCAAAAAATCAGCCCGATATTTCGCGGAACAAGCGGTAAAATGCAGTGTGATCAAATGTAAACACGCCTTTACACTTGATATTTCTCGGAAGGGGGCGCATGTACCCCACCACGGGACATAACCCCGTATAAACTACTCAGGAGAGACCATGGCCAAGGAAGAACTGCTCGAATTTCCCGGCGTCGTGAAGGAACTCTTGCCAAACGCGACATTTCGGGTCGAGCTGGAAAACGGCCATGAGATCATCGCACATACGGCAGGTAAGATGCGCAAAAACCGCATCCGTGTTCTGGCTGGCGACAAAGTACAGGTCGAAATGACCCCGTACGATCTGACTAAGGGTCGGATCAACTATCGATTCAAGTGACCGTTATGCCGGTGAATTCCGGCCTACGGCTGATTTTAGGCTCTGGTTCGCCCCGGCGACTGGAGCTTTTGGCGCAGCTTGGTCTGACGCCATCCGACGTACGCCCCCCCGATATTGACGAAGACCCGCACCGCGCGGAACTGCCGCGTGATTATGTGAACCGCATCGCCCGTGAAAAGGCCGAAGCGGTTGTCATCGCGGATGATGAAGTTGTGCTGTGTGCCGATACAACCGTCGCACTTGGCCGCCGCATCATGGGCAAACCCGCCGATGCAGCAGAGGCGGCGACGTTCTTGCACGCGATGTCCGGCCGTCGTCATAAGGTGATCACATCTGTTGCGGTGAAACGCGGTGACCATGTCTGGTGCAAAGACGTGCAGACGACCGTATCGATGAAACGGCTCTCGAATACCGAAGTAAACTGGTATCTCGGCACCGGCGATTGGCAGGGCAAGGCAGGCGGCTACGGCATCCAAGGCCCCGCATCCGCCTTTATCCCGTGGATCAACGGATCATTTCACGCGGTCATGGGGCTGCCTTTGCCCGAAACCGCTGGCCTGCTGACCGCAGCAGGATTTCCCCTATTTGGAGACGCATCATGAACGGGCGTACAATTGTTCTGGATCACATCGGTGACCGCGAAGCAGCAGCCTACATGATCGACGGTAAACTCGACGATTTACTGATCGACGATCTGGATGCGCCGCGCCCCGGTGCGATTTTCCGCGCGATTTGTGATCGTCCACTCAAGGGGCAGGGTGGTATGATGCTGCGCCTCCCCGACGGTGAGAAAGCGTTCTTGCGGTATTCCAAAGGGCTACGACCGGGTCAGCCGATGCTCGTTCAGGTCACTGGTTACGCAGAAGGCGGCAAAGCTGTTCCGGTGACCGATCGCGTCCTGTTCAAAAGCCGCTACGTGATCGTGACACCCGGCAAACCGGGCATCAACGTGTCCCGTCAGATCGAAGAAGAACAACGCGACCGTCTGCTCGAACTGGCACACGGGGCCCATGATACCGAACACGGGTTGATCATCCGGTCCTGCTGCGCTGCGGCAGATGTGGCTGAAATCCTTGAAGATATCGAAGCCATGAACACGCTTGCCGACGCCATTATGGCCGAAGGCGAAGGGACCGAACCAGAGGCATTGACCGAAGGCGACGGCCCCCACACCGTCGCATGGCGCGAATGGACGGGCCGCGCGGATGTCGTGACGGATGCTGGCAGTTTCGAACACCTCGGTGTGCTCGACCAGATCGATGGTCTGTCCGACCCGATGGTTACAATCGGCGAAGGCACGATGTTTGTCGAACCGACACGGGCGCTTGTGGCCGTCGATGTGAACACTGGCGGCGATACGTCCCACGCCGCGGCGTTGAAGGCAAACTTGGCGGCCTGTCGGGCATTGCCAAGGGCGCTGCGCCTGCGCGGGCTTGGCGGCCAAATCACCGTCGATTTCGCCCCAATGTCCAAAGCGCACCGCAAACAAGTCGAACAATCGCTTCGGGCAGCGCTCAAGGCGGACCCGATCGAAACATCCATGGTTGGCTGGACGCAAATGGGCCTGTTCGAATTGCAGCGCAAACGCGAACGTCTGACGCTGACAAGGACGCTACCGGAGGGCGTTTAAGATGGCTTGCCCAATCTGTGATCGCGAAACCGACGCAAAGTTTCGGCCCTTCTGTTCGAAACGCTGTGCGGACATTGATTTAGCAAAGTGGCTGTCAGGCAGCTACGCGATCCCGTCGCAGGACGAAGATGACGCAGAAAACTTGGCAGAAGCCCTTGATGATGCGGCAAAAAACGGCCCCGAACGGCTGCATTAGAAAACTTTGCAAAATGGCACTGGACACCCCTGTGTGTTCCGCCTAAAACGCGCCTACCCGATGACGATGTCATCCCGGTGCCCGGGTAGCTCAGGGGTAGAGCAGTGGATTGAAAATCCTCGTGTCGGTGGTTCGATTCCGCCCCTGGGCACCATTTAAACTTCCAGATCAGTACTTTTGTGATCATTGCTAGCGCAGCAAAGGTCTTGTTTGGGCCGCTTTCCTTTTTGGTACTTTGAGAACATTCAAATTACGGTGCTGAAACGGACGCGGCGTGAAACCTGCGTTGAACGCATCCTATCCCGATCCTTCCCCCACATGACGCTGCCTAAACGGTATGACCACAAACGAACCCCCCTCATCTGTGGGGATATGGTTCAGCTCCCGCGAATAGTACCTTGGTGCCAAGTTAAAAAATGGGACCGTCAAGATGCATGCATATGATCCGAAAGGTAACGCAAAAGCGAAACGCATTGATGCGGTCACGTTCACCGAAACGCAGCCTCCAGCGCATCTGAGCAATGTTGTGCACCGCTTCATCGAATTGAAAACAAACGGCGTTCTGGAAGAAGACTATCGTTTCCATGCCCTACCCGATGCCTGCATCTACATCGTGTTTGATCAGCTTGATCCGAAGGTCACGGGGATCACAACGCTGCGGGCGACGTCCGAGGAATTGAACTTGGGGCGTCAGTTTCATTTCCTGAACATCCGGTTTCTCCCCGGCGTCTTTCGTCTCGATCGCGAACAATCCGGATATGGGCAGATCAACGCATCCTACCAAGGGAAGCTGCCGCTGTTGGACTTTAGCCAACGTCTGCTCGGGCAAACGCCTGCAACCCAGTGTGCGATCCTGTCCAATTTGGTTGAAACACTGATCGCGGCAAAGCATGTGGTGCCAAATGCGGTCACGCAAAAGATTTTCCGCGACATCGAAGACATCAACACGGTGTCAGACATGGCCGCATCGTCCGATTTGTCGCCACGTCAGTTACAACGGACGCTCAAACGGACAACAGGCTTTGCGCCGCACGATTTTCTCAAAGTACTGCGACTGCAACAGGCGTTAACCACAGACACAGCGGATAACTACGCCGACCAATCACATTTCATCCATTCGTTCCGTAAAGCCACAGGGTACACGCCCGCCCGCTACGCCAGAAAGTTCGATGTCTGATATCTACAATACAGATCAACAGCCTCATCCTAATGTGATGAGGTAAATGCAAAATAACCTTAAGGACAAGGAAATGACCAAAATGAATGCCGTTGGATGGTTTGACATTTTTGTAGACGATTTGGACCGCGCAGTCGCGTTTTACGAAACCGTTCTGGGCCAGAAACTAGAGCCGATCGGCGACCCGACAGGCGAAACGCAGATGATGGCCTTCCAAGGCGACATGACCGTTTACGGTGCCGCTGGCGCGCTGACAAAATCAGATCACGGCAAGCCGGGGATCGGCGGCACAATCATCTACTTCATGGCCGAAGATGTGGCCGTTGAACAGGAACGCGTCGCGGCAGCAGGCGGTTTCGTGATCCGCCCGAAATTCTCGATTGGTGAATTCGGTTTTGTGACGCTTTGTCAGGATACCGAGGGCAACATGTTCGGCCTGAATTCGATGAAATAAAACGCGCTACCTCCCAAGCGCATCTTTGGACACGGGCAGTTGTCTTACCTGCTCGTGTCCCTTTTTTGCAGACCCAAGATCATTTGGGCTGCAATCAACCTTGCTAAAACGTGGTTCTGCAGTGAACACTTCAGTCTAATGATTGAAGCGACCGCATCGGCGTTTGGACAAGGGTATTGAGAATGCAGATTATTGTAGCTGGTGCTGGCATCGTTGGCGTGTCTTGCGCGATTTGGTTGCAACGCGCTGGGCATGATGTCACGATTGTCGACAGGGCGGGTCCGGCGAGCGGGACAAGCCACGGCAACGCAGGCGTTCTGGCGGCGGGCGCTGTCATTCCGGTCACAACGCCGGGCCTGATGTGGAAAGCACCGGGCATGTTATGGGACAAGGATGCGCCCCTTTTCCTGAAGTGGCGCTACCTGCCGAAACTGATCCCGTTTTTGGCCAAATACCTGACCTACACCACGGATAAGCACGTCGATCACTATGGCGCGGCGATGTCGACATTGCTGCACGATTCCGTAGATCAGCATATGGCGCTTGCCCGTGGGACTGGCGCGGAAAAGTACATCAGCGCGGACGACTATTGCTTCGGTTATTCGACACAAGCGGCCTTCGCGGCGGATAAATACAGCTGGGACAAACGCACAGCAGCAGGTTTCGCCTACGACGTCATCGATGGCGAAACCTACGCGCAATATGATCCGGCCTACGGCAATGCCTTCGCGGTCGTCGTACGGTGCAAAGGGCACGGTCGGATCAGCGATCCTGGGGCCTATGTGAAAACGCTGGCCGATCATTTTGTCGACCAAGGCGGCAAACTCCTCATCCAGAACATCACGGATATCGCCGTGGAAAATGGGGAAATCACGCATCTGAAAACGGCAAACGGGGATATGACAGCCGACCGGATCGTCTTTGCGCTGGGCCCGTGGTCAAAGACCATCGCACACAAACTCGGGGTCAAAGTCCCCTTCGAAAGCGAACGCGGATATCACATCGAAATGACCAATCCGTCGCAGATGCCGAAATCCCCGATGATGGTGGCCAGTGGCAAATTTGTGATCACCCCGATGGAAGGCCGCCTGCGTGCGGCAGGCGTAGTCGAATTTGGCGGGCTGGAATATGGACCAAGCGACGCGCCTTTCGCGCTGCTCAAACGTCAGGTCAAAGCCATCTTTCCCGATCTCTCCTATGACGACCTGATCGAATGGATGGGGCACCGGCCCGCACCCGCCGACAGTTTACCTGTGATTGGGGCAAACAACGCAGGCGGGAAAAGCTATTCAGCCTTCGGGCACCAACACGTTGGCTTGACAGGTGGTCCCAAAACGGGTCGGATTATCGCGGATCTCATTGATGGAAAGAAACCGAACATAGATTTGGCACCGTTTGATCCGCGAAAACACGCGGCGCAGTAGCGTCCGCCGACCGGGAGAATACGAATGAAGTCTATCTTGACCACAACCTGCGTGGCTGCCGTTTGCACAATCGCTGGTACCATTTCATATGCTGATGGCCATGCCCAATCATGGGACATGCCGATGGCCTACGCGGCCACCAATTTCCATTCCGAACATGGCGTTATCTTCGCGGATAAGGTCCGCGAATACACCAATGGCGCGATTGATATCACTGTCCATGCCGGTGGATCATTGTTCGGTGGCGGCGACATCAAACGTGCTGTGCAAACAGGTCAGGTGCCAATTGGCGAACGGTTTATGTCCGCACACGCGAACGAAGCACCGCTTCTGGGCTGGGACAACCTGCCATTCATCGCGACCAGCTACGACGACAATGCCAAACTTTGGGAAGCCGCGCGCGACACCGTGAACGCACAACTGGCCGACCTGAACCTCGTGGCGCTGTACACATGCCCATGGCCGGGGCAGGGGTTCTACTTCAACAAAGAGGTGGCATCATCCGCCGACACCCAAGGCATAAAATTCCGATCCTACAACTCCGCGACAGCAACCTTCGCAGAAGAATTGGGCATGATTCCCGTACAAATCGAAGCGGCAGAACTTAGCCAAGCTTTGGCCACAGGCGTCGCGTCCGCGTTTATTTCGTCCGGCTCTACAGGCTACGACCGCAAAGTCTGGGAACACCTGTCGCACTACTACAAAGTCAACGCATGGTTGCCACGTAACTACGTCATGGTGAACACCCAAGCATGGGATGGGCTTGATGCAGACGTGCAGGCAGGCATCCAAAAGGCGGCCGATGAAACCGCGGCGAGCTGTGCTGCGAAATCCGCCGAACTGTCCGATTTCTACTTCGAAGAACTGGCCAAGAACGGCATGACTGTCGAAGACGCAGGCCCGGATTTTCTGGCCGAACTCGAAGCAATCGGCGCAAAAATGACCGCCGAATGGCTGGAGACAGCAGGCGCTGACGGTCAGGCGATCCTCGACGCGTATAACGCCAATTAAGACCAAAATGCTCTTGGCGATACGTCGCCAAGAGCCGTCCATTTTGCTGACATCGCGGTGCACGGGTTGTGCACGCGTTGTGCACGCATTGTGACTTTGTGATTTCCGGCAAAAAGGGCCCCCACCATGCGCGACTGGTCACCTGTAATGGGGCTGCCTCTTTGGGCTTGGCTGTTTGTTGTTCCCAGTCTGATCGGCGTCTTCTGCCTGATCGCGGGACCAAGATTGGAACGGCCCTTGCGCCCGATCTGGCGTTTCCTAGACGGTGTTTATTTTGCCAGCGGCGCCGTCGCTGCGGTCTTCATGGTCACGATCCTTTTGTTGATCGTCGCGCAAATGATCGCGCGATGGACCAGCGTCGCTTTGCCCGGCACAACCGAATTTGCGGGCTACGCAATGGCGGCGACATCGTTCTTTGCGTTGAGCCACGCGATGACGCGTGGGGCGCATATTCGGGTGTCTATCGTTCTGAATTTGAACGACTTTCTGAAGCGGTGGCTTGATGTCTTTGCTGTCTTCGGGGCCGCGGTTATTGCCACGTATTTCGCCCGCTTTGCCATCAAAACCAACCAATTCTCTGAAATGCTGAATGACCGGACACAGGGGCAAGACCAAATCCCGCAATGGCTCGTCTCGTTGTTCCAACTGGATTTTGCAGGTGCCGCGGCGGGCGATAGCACGTTGGTCTACACGCCCGTCTGGATCCCACAATTGGCCATGTCCATCGGCACCGTCCTGTTGGCAGTCGCCCTTTGGGACACGCTTTACCGGATGCTAATCACCGGCGTGAACCCCATCGTGTCGGAGGCAGTCGAATGACCGAAGCCTACGCCACCATCGTTTTTCTCTTTGTTCTCTTTACCTTACTCGGATCATCCATTTGGATTGGCCTCGCATTGATGGGCGTCGCGTGGGTCGGGATGGAACTGTTCACAACCCGTCCTGCAGGCGACGCAATGATCACAACGATCTGGACAGGGGCCAGCAGTTGGACCCTGACCGCACTCCCGTTGTTCATCTGGATGGGCGAAATCCTGTACCGCACACGATTATCCCAAGACATGTTCCGCGGCCTTGCCCCATGGATGCGGTTCCTGCCGGGTGGCCTGTTGCATACCAACATTGCGGGCTGCACAATTTTCGCAGCGGTTTCAGGGTCTTCGGCGGCGACGCTGACCACCGTCGGTAAAATGTCGATCCCCGAACTGCGCAAACGCGGTTATCCTGAATACATGATTGTGGGCACATTGGCGGGGGCGGCAACGCTTGGCCTGATGATCCCGCCGTCGCTGACGCTGATCGTCTACGGCGTCTCAATCAACGAAAGTATCATCAAGTTGTTCATGGCGGGCATCCTGCCGGGCCTCGTGCTGGCGGGCCTATTCATGTCCTACATCATGGTCTGGCATTTCGTGAAACCGGACCAACGCCCAGCGCCAGAACCCGCGATGCGCTTTGGTGAAATGCTCGCCGAAAGCCGGTTCCTGATCCCCGTGCTCTGCCTCGTCTTCGCGGTCATCGGGTCGATGTATTTCGGTTGGGCAACAGCAACAGAGGCGGCGGCGGTTGGCGTTCTCGGCTCGCTGATCCTCGCGATGTTTCAACGATCCCTGACACTTAGCGCATTCTTCGAAAGCCTGATGGGGGCCACTCGCACCTCCGCCATGATCGCGCTCATTCTAATGGGGGCGGCGTTCTTGTCGCTGTCGATGGGCTTTACCGGCCTGCCACGTGCCTTGGCTGCTTGGATTGACGAAATGCAGCTATCGCCCATCACCCTGATAGCGGCACTGACCTTATTCTACGTCGTCCTCGGCATGTTCCTTGATGGTATTTCATCGGTTGTTCTGACGATGGCGATCGTAGAGCCGATGATCCGCCAAGCAGGTATCGATGTCATCTGGTTCGGCATTTTCATTGTTGTGGTCGTGGAAATGGCGCAGGTCACGCCGCCCATCGGGTTCAACCTGTTTGTGTTGCAAGGCATGACGCGGCACGAAATCGGCTATATCTCGAAAACTGCTATCCCGATGGTTGGACTGATGTTGTTGATGGTTGTGATCCTCGTCGCGTTCCCACAACTGGCGACATGGTTGCCCAACAATATCCGGCAATAGATATGCGGCCCGCTGTCACGATCCTACAGCTCGATACGCATTTTCCGCGCATACCGGGCGATGTAGGATGTCCGCAGACCTATACGGCGATGGTCGAAATCATCCGCATCCCCCTAGCGACGGTCGCGGGTGTCGTCACGGACAAACCCGACCAGATCAACATCGCGCCATTTGCGGAGGCCATTCAGCACGCAAAAGGCGACGTCATCGTCACGTCCTGCGGTTTTCTATCATTCTGGCAAGATCATCTTGCGGGCCTGACATCTAAGCCTTTTATCAGTTCGGCCCTGATCGGCCTAAACAATTTGGCACAGCGTTATGCACCCGCCGAAATCCTGATACTGACATTTGACGCGGACAGTTTGACGCCCGCCCATCTAGGCGCGTTCGCGGATCATGAGACCAACATCGTTGGCTTGCCAAAGGATTCGCATCTACGGCAGGTGATCGCGGGCGATCAGCCTAATCTTGATCCTGATGTGGCAAATGTTGAAGTCGTGGAAACCGTGCGCAGGGCCTTAACTCCGCGCTACAAGCATATCCTGCTCGAATGCACCAATCTGCCGCCCTACAAGGCGGCGCTGGTGGCCGCCTTTGGGCTTCCAGTCACGGACATACTGAGCTTGATCGAAAATATTCGCCCAAACACCGTGCATCCGGATTTCTTAGGTTAAGCCATTTGCGGGGCTGGGCGCGCCTGCAATTGTCCTGCACAAAGCATGCTCAGCAAGATCATGACCGCCGCCGTTCCCAGACACAGGGACAAGCCGCCGATCTGATAGGTCAGCCCTGACAGAACCGTACCAATCAATCGGCCCGCCGCGTTCGCCATATAGTAGAACCCGACGTCCATTGTGACCCGTCCCGTGTTGGTGAAACTGAGGATCAGGTAAGAATGCAGCGCGGAATTCACGGCAAAGATGGCGCCAAAAACAAGCAACCCCAGCACAACGCATATCGTCAACACGGGGCTTGGCGGCATCCATACGAAAGCGGCCAATACAACTGGTACAACGGCCAGAAATCCGACCCAGCGCCGCGCCAAACCCAGCATATCCGTCTCGGACCGTGATGCGGCTTTCAGGATGCGCGGGGCCGCGCCTTGCACGATCCCATACAGGATCGTCCAGACCGCCATAAACGACCCGATCATAAAGAACGCGGCGCGGTTTCCGGCTTCGCTGCCATCGGACAGCACGGCATAGAAATAGATCGGTATGCCGACCACGAACCAAACGTCGCGTGCACCAAACAGAAAGACGCGGGCGGCGCTGAGCCAGTTGATATTGCTGTTCTTCGATAAAACCTCGGAAAACTTCGCGTCTTTGCGGCCCACGGGCAGCCCCTTGGGCATTGTCAGGACCACCACAACCAAGATCAGGAACAGGATCGCGGCCATGGTCAAAACGGACGGGATGAACCCGTACACGCCAAGCACAACAGCACCAAGCAGAAAGCCGCATCCTTTCACAGCGTTCTTTGATCCGGTTAGCACCGCGACCCAGCGGAAAAGCCCAGCGCCTTCGGTCGGGGCAAGGATTTTGACGGCACTTTTCGAACTCATCTTCGCAAGGTCTTTGGCGACGCCAGACAGTCCTTGCACCAACATCACGAAGACCACGGATGCGGTGATGGTCCAAGCGGGGTCAAGCTGCGTTAGCGCGAGCAAGGCAATCACCTGCAACGACAGACCCGCATATAGCGTCGACGTCAAACCGAACCGCGCTGCAATCCAGCCTGCGGACAGGTTCGTCACCACACCCGCAATTTCGTACAAGACGAACAGGTAGGCCAATTGCACGGGCGAAAATCCGATGGTGTGAAAGTGCAAAAGCACCAGCATCCGCAACGCGCCATCGGTCAACATAAAGGCCCAATAGGCCGCCGTGACCGTGACGTAGGCCGCAAAACCCGCGGGACGTGTCATAGCTTGCCGCCCACCATCAACGCCACGTCCACCAAACGGTACGCATAGCCATATTCGTTGTCGTACCACGCATAAACCTTCAACTGCGTGCCGTTCACAACCATCGTGGATGGCGCATCAACGATGCTGCTGCGTTTGTCATTAGTGTAGTCGGACGACACGAGCGGGCGAGTCTCATACCCCAAAATGCCTTTCAGCGGACCTTCTGAGGCGGCTTTGAAAAGGCCGTTCACTTCTTCGACGGTTGTCTCGCGAGCCATTTCAAATACGCAATCCGTGATCGATGCGTTCAGCAGTGGGACGCGCACAGCATGGCCGTTCAATTTACCCTTCAATTCCGGATAGATCAGCGTAATCGCCGTGGCCGATCCGGTTGTCGTGGGGATCAGGTTCGTCAGGGCAGATCGCGCGCGACGCAAATCTTTTGCGGGGCGGTCCACAATGGTCTGCGTGTTGGTCACGTCGTGGATCGTCGTGATTGATCCGTGTTTGATGCCGATCCCATCAAGAAGAACTTTCACAACAGGGGCCAAACAGTTTGTCGTGCAGCTTGCTGCGGTGACGATATTGTGGTGCGCGGGATCGTAGATATCGTCGTTTACGCCGTAGACAACATTTGCGGTTGGGCCGTCTTTCACGGGGGCCGACACAACCACCTTTTTGATGCCAGCGGCGAAATAGGGGGCCAGCGCGGCTTCGGTCTTGAATGCGCCGGTGCAGTCGATCATGACGTCAACGCCGTCTAGCGGTAGGTCGTCCAGATTGCGGGTCTTGGTCACGGGGATCGTCTGGCCGTCAATCGTGATCGATTGGTCATTTGCTGCGAATTCCGCAGGCCACCGTCCGTGAACCGAATCGAATTCCAACAGATGGGCGTGCATTTCGGGATCACCCACAGCGTCGTTGATAAACGCAATCTTTGCGCCGCTTTCCAACAAGGGGCGCAGCGCCAGTTTCCCGATCCGGCCGAGGCCGTTCAATGCATATGTGGTCATTGGTTTTCGTCCTGTTTGATAATGTCTGCGCCGATCTGATCGACAGTTTTTTGCAATGATCCGCGATCCAAGGATGCGAACGTTAAAGATGTGAACGCGCGCAGCCGGTGATGCAGCGCGCCATAGGTTTCATGAAAAGCCAGCCGTTTTTCCGCGTCCGTTCCCACTGCTTTCACGGGATCGCGCATGCCCCAGTGACCGGACACAGGCTGGCCTGGCCAGGTGGGGCAATCCTCATTCGCGGCGTGGTCACAAACGGTGAACACAAAATCCATCTGCGGCGCGTCTGCGCCCTGATAAACCGACACGTTCTTGGACCGTAACTGGGTGGTGTCGTGGCCTTTACCGTTCAGCATCTCTACCGCAATCGGGTTCAGGTCCGACCGATGGGCCGTGCCTGCGGAATAGGCGTTAAACCGATCACCTGCGATATCGCGCAGAATGGTTTCGGCAATGATCGAACGTGCAGAATTACCCGTGCAGACAAAAAGAACGTTGAATTTCTGGTCATCGGGGCGCGGGTGGTCTGCATCTGTTTGCGGAAACCCGGGCGGGCATAGATCCGCGCGACCGCGACAACAATCCATAAACAGGCCAGACACAACGTCACGGGCGGCATCAAGGTTCACCGCATACAGCAAACTCGTGCCGCGCCGTTGTTGCGTGATCAAACCCGATTGCGTCAGGGCAGACAGATAAACGGATGCAGTGCTGGCTTTCAGCTGCAAAACGTCGGCAATCTCTCCTGCGGGCAGGGCGTCCGGACAACGCCGCATCAGTAGACGAAAGACGGCCATCCGTTGCGGATGGCTTAAGGTCGAGAGGCGCGTGATCGGTATATCTTCCATAATTTCATGAATATTGGAAATAAAGATTCGGTCAAGCAATTTCGACGCCTTCAGTGGAGGTTGGTTTACACTGACAGACGGGCGTCTGTCAGCTCATCCATTGTCCACCATCAACGTTATAGGTTTGTGACACGACATAATCTGAATCCGATGAGGCCAGAAAAACAGCCATTGGCGCCAGATCGTCGGGCACGGCAAAGCGGCCAGCAGGCACGCCCGCCGCGACTTCGGCCTTTTTCTGGCCAAGCGGTTTGCCTTCCAGCTTAGCGAACATCGAATCCACGTGTTCCCAATGCGCGCCGTCAACAACGCCAGGGGCGATTGCATTCACGTTGATCCCGTGGCGGATCAGATCAAGCCCAGCGGACTGCGTCATCGAAATCACGGCGGCCTTTGTCGAACAATAGACCAGCACCAATGGTTCACCCCGTCGTCCTGCCTGCGACGCCATGTTGATGATCTTGCCGCCATGTCCCTGTTTGATCATTTGCACAGCAGCGGCCTGCATCGTGAATAACGTCCCCGCCACGTTCACGGCATAAAGCTTGTCATAGGTCGCCCGCGTGATGTCGACGGTTTCGCTGGCATCAAACAGGGCAGCGTTATTCACAAGAATATCCAGCTTCCCCGCATGATCCACGACACGCGCAATCGCGGCATCAATGCTGTCTTGCTGGCTGACATCAATCTGAACAGGGTAGGCGGCATCGCCCAGCTCTTTTGCAGTCTGGCTTGCCAGATCATAGTCGATATCAGCAATCCCGACGGTCGCACCTTCCGCGATATAGCTTTCCGCAAAGCCGCGCCCAATACCGCGTCCGGCCCCCGTAATCAGAGCAGATTTTCCAGTAAGTCGTGTCATGGATTTATATACCTTGTTGGCCGCCAGCGCGTTTACTGTGATCGATGTAACCACGCGAAACGGGATCGGGCAAACACTATCGCAGCGCTATTGATCAATGCGCCAGACGGGCGCGTTGCCGATATGCTTGATCAGGAAATCCATAAACACGCGGACCTTGGTCGAGACGATATTGCTTTTCGGATAGATCAGCCAAAGCGCGGGTTTTCGGGCGACTTCGTAATCAGGTAGCACGCGCACCAATGTACCATCCGCAATCGCGTCGTGCACAAGCCACATCGAATTGATCGATATCCCCGCACCATCGAGCGTGGCCCGCTTTTGGGTCAGACCGTCGTTCAGAACCAAACGGTGTGCGGCTCGTTTCGGTTCAAATTCAGCCTGCGTGCCATCGGTTGCGATCAACCCCTTGGGATCGAGGTTCTGAAACGCAATCAACCGATGGGCTGCAAGATCATCGGCATTTTGTGGCACGCCGTATCGGTCCAGATATGCCGGAGAGGCGCACAAAACGCGCGCATCTTCAGCCAGCTTGCGCGCGGTTAAGCTGCTGTCGGCCAGTACGGCGTTGCGCAGGGCCAAATCGTAGCTGCCTTCGATCAAATCGAATTGCGCGTCTGATAGGTGCAAATCCAGCGTCAGGTCGGGGTGTTGATCCATGAATTCGGGCAACAGGGGGGCGATATAGATCTGCGCAAATGTACTGGGTGCGGTAAAACGCAATGTGCCGCTGATCTGCGCCTGTCCTTTGCCAAGGGCCGCGACGGCGGCCTCTTCTTGTGCGATCATTTCGCGGGCGTAGGGCAGGAAATCATGCCCTTCGACGGACAAAGACACCTTGCGGGTTGATCGGTGCAGCAACTCAACACCCAAGAAACGTTCCAGCTTGGCAATGCGTGTGCTCGCCACAGCGGGCGCCATTCCCAAGGTGCGACCCGCAGCGCTTATGTTCAGGGTTTCACTGGCAAGCACAAACAGACGCAGGCTTTGTGTGTCCATTATATTCATTTCCTGAATAGTGAATTCATTTACAGCTAGTTTTTATATTTTTTGGAAAGGGTATGTCAAAGGTCAAGACGAACTAAGGAATATCCGATGACCCAGACAGCGACAGTAAACTATCATGTCCACAAACCGGAACGGCAGGCGTTTGAACTGGACGCAGGTGGGATCGTGGGTAACCTGATTTCGCCAGAACTCGCGCCAACGCAGGTGACTGTTTTTGACGAACGCGCAGTTGGCGTTGATGCAACTTTCGACGATGCATCAGTTGGCTTCACCAATTACCCAACGGTTGTGCGGTCATTTGATGACAGCGTCGATTGGCGGCCCGCATACGATGCTGAATTGACGGATCTGCTGAAGACCGAAGTCGCCGCGAAAGAGGTCATCATTTTCGATCACACGGTGCGTGTGGACGACCCCGACGCCGACCGTAAACCGGCACGCAATGTGCACAGCGACTATAGCCAGCACGGCGCCAAGCAACGGTTGGTTGATATCTTGGGCGAAGACCGCGCCGCCGACTGGAGCGCTGGGCACTATGCCTTCATCAACGTTTGGCGGCCGGTTGGCGCAGCCATCAACTCTGCGCCGTTGGGCTTCATCCTGCCTGAAAGCGTGGCAGACGAAGACTGGATACTGCTCGACCTGATCTACCCTGACCGAAAAGGGCAGATCATGGGCTTGGCTGCAAACGACGATCACGAATGGGTTTACATGTCCAAAATGACGCCGGACGACGTCGCCTATTTCAACATCTTTGACAATCGCGGGCGACCGTCCGTCGCGCATAGCGCCTTGGATATGGTCGAAGACCCGACAATTAACACGATCCGCAAAAGCATCGAGAGCCGCACATTGGTGCGCTACTAAAATTCGAAACTGAACAAAAACATGCAGTTGCGTGATGCGCTGCGTTGAGAGGAACGATCATGACCAAGACTATTCTTATCACAGGGGCCACTGACGGCATCGGCCTGTTGACCGCGCAAATACTGGCTGCCGAAGGCCACACCATCTTGTTGCACGGTCGCAGCACTGCCAAACTCGAAGCGGCAGCACAGAATGTTGGCGGCAAAAACGAAACATATGCGGCGGACCTGTCGCGCATCAGAGATGTGCAAGCGTTGGCTAATGATATTCGCAAGAACCACGACCAGATCGATGTGATCATCAACAACGCTGGTGTGTTGAAAACCAAGGACGCGGTGACCGCTGACGGCTACGACGTGCGTTTCATGGTGAACACGTTTGCACCTTACGTTCTGACAACTGACCTGTTGGATTTGCTGCCAAAAGACGGGCGCGTCGTGAACCTGTCGTCAGCCGCCCAAGCACCGGTTGATAACGATGCCATGTATGGCCGCACGAAGCTGGACGACATGGGCGCCTATGCACAAAGCAAACTGGCGATCACGATCTGGACACGCGAATTGGCGAAAACCCGTCCCGATGGACCTGTGATTGTTGCAGTGAACCCCGGATCGCTGCTGGCCTCTAAAATGGTCAAAGAAGGATTTGGCGTTGCGGGCAACGACCTGCAAATCGGCGCGGACATTCTGAAAGAAGCCGCACTTGGCGCGTCCTTTGCCGATGCTTCTGGCAAATATTTCGACAACGACGCCCAGCGCTTTGCGCAACCCCATGCGGCGGCACTTGATGCGCAGCACAGCGCCGCTGTGATGGCAGGCATTACAGATATCACGACACAGCTTACCGCCAGCGACGGCGTTTGAAGAGAAAGAAAAGACAATGACAAACCTCGCACTTGATCAGGCACGCACGGTGGAAAGACCATCCCGCGCACAGATGCTGCAACGCGATTTCACGGTCCAACGGTTTTGGGGCGAAAATCAGAACGTGTTCTCAAACGCTTGGGCAGAATGGGAACAAACCGAAGCCGGCGAAGCCAACCAGTTGGATGCATCCCTGTACGATCCGAAACTACGCAAGGCAGTGGAACAGGCTTGGGCGGACCCAAGTCAGGAAACCGCAGTGCAGGACCTTTGGACCGAAGTCTTCCCGGGCGTTTATAAAACCCAGTTTTTTGATCCGGAAAAACTGTCGACATTGCGCAACTACATGGCTGCGACCGCCGATGCGGGCATTCCGCTGCGCCCGCCATATGGCATTTCGTTGAACCGTGGTGGTGCGATGCTTGACCCGCGATCAGAAGGGTACCTAGCGGCACCGAATTTCCAGAACTTCTACAAGGGGTTGATGGATAGCTACATGCGGCCGATTTCGCGTCTTTTGTTCCCTGATGTGATGGGATACGATACGCAAACCTTCGGCTTTTCAATTCAATGGCAAGCGGACGCTGATACGTCGTTGCGGGCCCATACAGATGCGTCATCCGTCACGTTGAACATCAACCTGAATTTACCGGGTGAAGAATTCTCGGGCTCAGGTGTGCGGTTCTTCGACCGTGAAACGCGCCAAGTCAGCGAACTGACGTTCGAACCGGGGACCGCGCTGATCCACCATGGCAGTGTCGCGCATGAATCGATGCCAATCACGCAAGGCGAACGGTCAAACTTCGTGCTTTGGCTCTATGGCGATCAGGGGCAGATCCCGCCGCTTGGTGGATCAACAACGCCAATTGATCCGCATATCCGTTGGGTGAAAACGCCAAGCCAATCTGACGGGTTCGCACCGTTCTAAAATGCGAAAAGCGCGCCGGACTTGCATCGGCGCGCTTTTTCATTCCAGTTCCGTCACCGGACGCAATGGCGCATATCACCCGCGACAGGCGCTGGCATATGCTTCGAACGCGGCCATGATATCGGACCCGTCTTGGGCGCGTTCAGGATGCACAAGAACAAAGTCAAAGCTTTGGCTTTCTTGTGGTGTCAGTTCTGCGACGACCTCCATCGCATAGGCGTCAATGCTTGTCCGCGCTGATTTCGCTGAGAAGTTGTTTTCGTTTGAATCCAGTCCCATCCCGCCGATCAAAGCGGCCTGCGCCCCGTCGTCCATCTGCGCGTTCAGCAATGGGGCAGAGGCGCCACGCACTTCGCTGATCTGGTCAAACTGCAGTTTCGACGCGTCGAATTTTGCACTGAATAGGTCGATGGTCGACACGTTGCGGCGGCTGATATGAAAGTAATTCGCGTAGTAAACAAACTGGATATCGCAGCCCGCGCCATCGATAAGCAGACCGGTTTCGCCATCTTGATACGCCGCGATTGCCCGCAGACCGTCTAATGCTTCATTGATCGCTGTTTCATCTGTTTGGGTGTCGGAGGACTGGCTTTTCAGCAACTCAGAAAGCGCATTAAAACAAGACACTTTCGCTTCTGGTTCGCCGACCATGCTTTGGCAGTTTTCCAATAGGGTGGACATCGGAATGTCGGTTCCATCGACATTCACCGTCACCTCGGCCTGCAATCCGCTGGCCAAGACCGCAAGAGACATCGCAAGACTAATTAGCTGCAATTTCATCTGCTTTACTCCGAACAAGTCGCTGGACAACAATCAGCGACGAAAATGGTTAAATATATTGTAGGCAACTCGTAGGTGACGGGTGACCGCCGTGACCAAGGCAAGGGTGTTTGGCCTGCCTTGGTCGTACTCGTAAGGGGTTAATGCGGGATATCAGTTGCTAAGAACGTAATCGCTTTGGTCGATACCAGCATCTTCGGTGTCCGTTGTGACCCGCAGACCAAAGGTCTCTTTCAGCGCGAACCACACAACGCTTGTTGCAACGGCAACGTAGACGATGATGATCAGAACCGAAGACAACTGCCCCAGAACGGTCGCATCAGGGTTGGAAATCGCAACTGCAAGGGTGCCCCAGATACCGCAGAACAGGTGAACCGGAATGGCACCAACGACGTCATCGACTTGGAAATAATCAAGCAGTTGTGTGGCCCAGAACAGGATCAAACCGCCAGCCATACCGATCAGGAAAGCCGTGAACGGGGATGGGAACAGTGGTTCTGCAGTGATCGATACCAAACCGGCAAGCGCGCCGTTCAGCATAAAGCCAAGATCAAAACGGCTCTCGCGGAAGTAGGAAACGAAAGCGGCGACAATGACACCACCAGCCGCGGCCAGGTTTGTGTTCAGGAAGATACGTGACACGTTTGCGGCGTCCGCATCTGTTGAAAAGCTCAGGTAAGAACCGGCGTTGAAACCATACCAGCCCATCCACAAAATCAGCGCACCGATTGTGGCCAGCGGCATGGAATAGTTGCCCAGTGGCATCTTCTTACCGTCGACAAAGCGGCCGGACCGCGCACCGACAAACAGCGCACCCGTCAAAGCAGCTACACCGCCAACGACGTGAACAACTGAACTGCCTGCAAGGTCAATAAAACCAAGATCGGACGCCAAGAAACCACCACCCCAAGTCCAAGACGCTTGGATCGGATAGATGGCGGCGGTCAGCATGGCTGTGAAGATGAAGAACGGAGCAAGTTTCATGCGTTCGGCAATTGTGCCGGACACAATAGACGCAACCGCGACGCAGAACATGGACTGGAAGAAGATATCGCCAGCGCCTGCGTGGCCACGTCCGATGAAGTCAGCATTGCTTTCGACCACGTCTGTAATCTCAATAGCACCCTCAAATCCCAAGATGCCGGATACGATCCAGCCACCATTGGGGAACATGAAGCCGTAGCCGCTTAGAACGAAGGCTGTCGAAGCAATCGCAAAAAGACCGATGTTCTTTGCGCACTGATTAACGACGTTCTTTTCACGTACAAAACCTGCTTCGACCATCGCGAAACCTGCTGTCATCCACATGCAAAGCACGCCGCAGAAAACGACAAACAAAGTATTCATGACAAAGGGTGAAACGCCAGAAGAGGCCTGCTGTGCCGCGGCGGGTCCTGCGAACAGGACGGCCAATAGGGCGGCTCCGATAACTGATTTTCTCATCTTCAACTCTCTAAAAATTGGATCAGGAACGCTGATGGTCTAAATTTCAGGCAAATTTATGTCAAAATGCAAAAAAGACGGTCAATTTGAGAATGGCAGTCTTGATTTTGACGTCGGAAATGTCCGAGTCTGCAACCGCAACGATCCCCCGTGGCGAACCACGAGGGATTGGTTATGATCTTGTTTTGGATGGCGAACCGCGGCTTCCGACCGCAGAACCAGCGCCGCGTTCTTTTGCGTCACCGGATCACGGTCAGGCACGCTACGGTTGATCCCGAAGTTTTTGTTTCTCGGTCCCCAACCGCCTGCGTTTGCTGACTCTACGCCGCGACCACGGTGCGCGTGTTGCCATTTTCACGGTCAACCAACGCAATCTGGTTCTTGTGATGCCGGAACGCCAGCTGCCGCCCTTTGCGACCTGATGCCAGTTCGCGGCAGGACTGTGCCAGATAGTCGGGCGCGACAAGTTCGGGGAACAATGCCATGATTTCCGCGCGCGCATCTGGTCCGACGGATTTGAGCGCCTGCGGCCCTGTGAACAGGCTTTCTGTCCATGCGCCGTTCGACCGGACCACTTCATGACGGTCAAACAAGAGATGGAAGTATTCGACACCATCACAATCCGTCACCTCGGACACGCCATCGACGGCCAAAAGGAATTTGGCCGCGACAAGCACCTCAGGTTGATCGTACATTCTCATCGCGATTTTGGAACGCACAAGAACACGGTGCTGCGGCGATACCACTAGGTCGCATGACGGTGTGTTGTCACCCAGCGCACCTTTGCGGATCCGGATAGGACGCAAGTTAGGCTCGTCTACCAAACGATCGGATGACACCTTCTGGCTGCCGATCCAGCGTAACTGCTGGTGACCGTTGTCTGCTGTTAAGATCATGTCACCCTCGGACAGTTCTTCGACAGCCATTTCGCCCTGTTCGGTCATGATCAATGTGCCACGGGAAAAACAGATGATGTCGCGATAATCGAGATCGCTGGTCAGTGGGACCGCATCTGAACCATTGGCGGCTGTATCGTTATCGGTGTCTGCCAGTGTGAAGTTACCGGAGGCATCAACGTCGGCGTCGTTGGCGTCAAATCCCGCGACATCGTCCACGACATCCGCAATGCCGTCGCCATCTATGTCAGCAGACCCATCAATGGCTGCTTGGCTGACACCATGGCCAGCCTCAACGACGTCATTGATCCCGTCATTATCGCTGTCCGTGTCGACAACATCAGCAGTGCCGTCACTGTCAGTGTCGACCGGCGTCAGGCCATCCGCGCCATATGCGTCGTCTACGCCATCATTATCATTATCCACGCCAGTCGGCGCAACGTAGCCAGCCGTGGTCTGTGCTTCGACGTTGTCGGTGATGCCGTCGTTGTCGCTGTCCAGATCCAGTTGATCGGCAATGCCGTCGTTATCGCTGTCCTGAACGCCTTCAAGCGTCAGGAACAGATCATCGAAGGCCAGCGTGTTGTCGGTGGCATAGTTGTTCTGTTCGTCGAAAAGATAGAAGCGCAACGTATAAGTCTCGCCAGCTTCCAAGGCGTAAGGTTCAATTGTGACGTTGCTGATACCGTAAGAGCCGTTTGGAGGGCTGTTCTGATACCCGTCATCGTAAAGCGTTGTCGAAGACGCAAAGCCGTCATTGGAAACGCTAAGCGCGACGTTGTAATTACCAGCCGCCGTACCACCCCAATCCTGCGGGATAATACCGTGCTGGATTTCGGTTAGGTATGCATCTTGGGCGAGGGTGAAAGAAACCTCGACATATTCGTTCTGATCAATCGCTTGGTCGAGCGTCGTAGCATCCGAACCCTGCAGGATATGTTCAAAGGTGCTGTTGGGCTGCACAAAACCAGAACCGAACGAAATCGCGCTTGTGGAGCTCAAGATCGAACCGGCGTCGCCGTTGGTATTCGCAGCGTAAGAGCTTCCATTAACGCCGTTTTCGGTGTCGTTATGGTCCCAGTAGACCTGCCCTGTGGTCACACCTTCGTTGACGTCCAGAATACCATCGTTGTCGTCGTCAGCGTCCAGGCTGTCTTCAATACCATCCGAGTCTGTATCAATGACGCTGCTATCGTCACGGTAATCGAAGTCTGTGCCGCTCGGTGACGCGTTGCTGCCGTCGGCAAGGGTATCGCCGTCTGTATCTGCAAGTGTGAAGTTACCGGACGCGTCAACGTCGGCGTCGTTGGCATCAAAACCAACCACGTCATCAACGACATCCGCAATGCCGTCACCATCTGTATCAGCAGACGCATCAATAGCGGCTTGGGATACACCATGACCGGCCTCGACAACATCGTCGATGCCGTCGTTGTCGCTGTCCGTGTCGATGAAATCGGCCGTACCGTCATTGTCTGTATCGACAGGTGTCAGGCCACCGGTTTCGTATGCGTTATCCAGACCGTCGCCATCACTATCCACACCCGTTGGCGCAACGTAGCCAGCCGTCGTCTGTGCTTCGACGTTGTCGGTGATGCCGTCATTATCGCTATCCGAGTCCAGATAATCTGCGATGCCGTCTCCGTCGGTGTCGCGCGCTGTAACAACCGCCTCGACCGGGAATGTGTAATCAAACTGTGTACCAAAGTTAAAGTTGGTCCCGGAATCGTAAATCTGGGTACCGTCGACCGCAATCTGAAAGCTGCCATCGGTGCCACCGCTCATACCGTCGCCGAAGCTGTCGTAGACAGTGAACGTGTAATTTCCCAAATCGGTGACATCGACATCAGTCACGGTGGCAACAAAGTTCGCGGGGTTACCGCTTGCGATGACCGTGCCGCTTGCGTCTCTCAGTTCCCACGTGTTTTCCGCACCTGACCAATCGTCACCGTCAAAGGTGATTGTCACCGTGCTTGGTGTGGCTTCGGTAAGGCCTTCGTCAACGTTCAGAATGCCGTCGCCATCAGCGTCCGCATCTTCGGAATCGATTTTTCCGTCGCCGTCGGTATCAACATAAGTGAATTCCAGCACGTAACGGTCGGCCGTCATCCCGTATGTGTCGGTCCCCGCTGAAGGCGTGGCAGTGCCAAGCGTCACGGATTCAATCGGTTTTGCTTCCAAGGCGTCAGAATATGCACTTGGCCCAGTCGTCGGTGGCAGCAAATACAGATTTCCGTCCGTGTCCTGCATCACGATCGCATTCACAGTCGCGGTTGTGCCGTCGGTATATTGGATAACGGTGCCGCCATAGAGCATCGTTGCGTCATGCGTTTGCAACGCGCCACCATCGATCGCAAACATTTCATTCTCTGTCGCGTTGTCCGCGCCATAGGACGTAGCATCCACGCCGCCGGTGTAAGAATTCGTCGGGTCGGGCGACAACGACTGAAGCTTGCCGGAAATCACATCAGCCGGTCCGCCAAAGACCAAACCATTTAATGCGTTATGATTTTCAGACGTCAGGTTGCCTTCAGTAAGGTCAATTTCTGGCGCTACGCCGAGATAGAACAATGAAAATGTCGTCGCCATTTTACCAACTAATTCCTAAAACTTTTGCTGATGATTTTCATCAAACACTATTGTCGAGACGGTCGCAGAGGGGGTGGCAGTGTGTCGCTGAGTTCCGGTTCTGCCTCACTGCTTAGGTAACATTTCGTTGACGGCCGAACGTACCCGCCGGAAGGTTAGGCGGCGGCGCAAAAGGATAAGCGTCCCATGCGTCGGTATCAAATCTGGAGCAAAATGGTGATTTTAGGGGAGTAGGCGCGCTGGTCGGGCGCTAGGCTAGACCATTCCCACCGCATCGTCGCGGGGTCAGATTCGCAAGCGGATCATGATCGGATTTGTGGGCTTTGGGCCAAAAGTCGGCTGGCAAAACAGCCATTTTAGTCAGGTTTCAGTGTGCAATTCGAGATGATGCAATGATTGCTGCCGTCATGCGCCGTCGCTTCTGATCAACGCAGCAATCCGCCGGCCAATTGCTGTACTGGCTTTCGCAGAGGGGTGGATCATATCTTGAGTGTGAAATGTACGATCCCCGTTTGGCACGAGATCTTCCAGCGATAAAAAGTAGAACCCCGGGTCAGAGGCCGCCATGTTCCGTATGCGCCGTTCAAGTTCAGCACCTTCATCACGGCAGTGATCAATCGGGGTTTCGACGCCCGGTGTCCGCAAATAACCGACATAAATCACGCGCATACCGCTCCGTCTGAGATTGTTCACAACACGCGGGATTTCACCATGCGGCCCGTAAGGCGCGATCAACCGCGCCATCGTTGCTTCACAGCGGTTGCATCCACATCCCAACCAAAGGTCATTGCCGCCGCCGTTTAGAACGACCCAATCCCAAGGGCCGGATTGATATTGCTTTGACACATTCAGCCCCAACCCACCGGTGATTGGTAAGTCATATAGAAATCGTGCACCGCGAACGGAACGATCAATGACTTCTTCACCAAGTGCGGCCTCGATCACCTGTGCGACTGATTGGCCCGACAATGAATTGGTCGCAAGCAGTGAATCTCCCATAGCCAAAATGCGCGATTTAGAATTGCGCGTGACGGTTTCTGTGCACGCCACCAATGTGATAAATAAAATGCCGAACAAAAATATAGGACGCTTCATTGGAAATCTCCGATATGGAAAAAGAGGCACTAAAACGACTAACTCAAACGAACGCCAAGTTTCCTGATGCTTAATGTGATCAGGAAACGTGTAATGTACATAATCCTAGCCCTTACGCTAATGCCCGCCAGTGCGTTCTTGCAAGTAATTGAAACGAAAAGCATGAGGTTAAAGGAATGCCTGTTTGGAATCTGAAATCTGTCGGTGTTGTCTGCACTGCGCGACGGCTTGAATTTACGGTATGGAATCGACCAAAGTCTTGATTTTTGCCCGCGTTAGCGGTTTCGAAATGAAGCTGTCCATACCGGCATCATAACACTGTTGCGCGTCATCTTCGGTCGCACTTGCGCTTAAGCCGACAATGTTAATTTCGTCTGGCTTTTCTACGCTCGCCCGTATGAGACTTGTGGCCTCTAGCCCGTCCATCGTTGGCATTTGAATATCCATCAAGACGAGGTCGAACTGTTCTTGCATCACAGTATCAACCGCCTCTTGGCCATTGTTCACAACGACACACTGATGGCCAAACGTTTTCAGAATCGCGGCTGCAACTTCCTGATTGATGGTGTTGTCGTCGGCGATCAGGATATGGAGCTGTCGATGATCAGAGGTACTGTCAGGCGATTGCGTCTGCCTTGTTCGCTGACGCTGATCAGGCTTTTTGTGATGCGTCTCAAAGCAATCAAGCAAATCGTGACTATGGATCGGTTTGATCAGCCATTTGTTGTGCTCGACCGACTTAGCAGCGCTTTTGTCTTGGTCTGACTGGGCGGACAACACGATCTTTTCGATAGCGGCAAACGGTCCCTTCGTCAGTTCATCCATCCACAACGCAAGAACGTCATGACCACCGACAGGGGTGTTTAGGACGATGTAGTTTAGCTGGCGCGCCTCAAGCGAACACTGCGCGTGCAGCTCTTGAACGCTACTGAAAGTGCAAAGATCATGGCCGAATTCGGATAACGTCCGCCCGATCAATTCCCCTTCGGTGCTGTTCGCTCCTGCGTCAATCAAAGCGATGGATTTTGGTGCAAGGGTCTTTATCGGACGCACTTCATCGACGTCGCTGACATGGACGATAGGGATTGTGAACCAAAACGTGCTGCCGACACCGACCTGACTGTTCACGCCGATCTCACCGCCCATTTGGTCGATCAACATGTGACTGATGGAAAGGCCAAGACCGCTGCCGCCAAATTTTTTGGTAGCGCCGGTTTCGACCTGTGTGAACCGATCGAAAATATTCACCAAATCTTCGGCGGAAATACCAATCCCGGAATCGGTAATTTCGACATGTAACTGCTCTGTGCCGTCTGCGCGGGTCAATTGCTCCGCCGTAATACCAATCCCGCCCATTTCGGTGAATTTCGATGCATTCCCAGCAAGGTTGAGAATAACTTGACGAAGGCGTTCACCATCTCCCAACAACTTACCGGTTAGGGCAGGGTCAATATAGCTTTGGATCGAAATGTTCCGCTTTAACGTGCTTGGGCCCAAGATATCGCAGACGTTCTCGATCAGATCGGTCAGAACGTAGGGTTCTGATCGCAAAGACATACGACCAGCATCCAAGCGGGAAAAGTCCAGGATATCATCAATGATTGACTTAAGTGCTGATCCGGAAATCTCGATTGTATCGGTCAATCGCTTTTGATTTTCATCTAGATCAGTTGCGGACAACAGCTCAACCACCGGAATAACACCGTTCAAAGGCGTCCGAATTTCGTGCGACATCGTGGCTAGGAACTGGGATTTTGCAATCGTCGCGTCCTGTGCCTTCTGCATTGCACATTTCAGTTCAATTTCGTTGGCATGAATATTTTCCCGCATTTTTCGAAAGTCAGATGAAAGAGCCCCAACTTCGTCTTTGCCTTCAGGTGGCAACACAGCGGCATAATTGCCATCGGAAAGCTCACGTGACGCATCTGCCAGAATTTTCAGCCGGCGGATCACAAGGCTTTCGATCAGCATCCAGATCGTCAACATCGTGAACAAGAAAAGTGTCAGGCCAATAAGCCCGATGTTCCGCACCTCTGTCGTCAAGATTTCCAGATCAGACGAAAAGTCCACGGTCAAATGAAGTTCGCCAATCTCCTTGTCCTGCAACATGATGGCCTTTGAAGAAGACCAAAACTGATCACTTTCGGGTGCGCTAGTAACGTCGATTGGAAAAATCTGACGACCATTGGATTCGTGTAACGTGATGTCGATCCAATTTTCGTTGTTTTTCAAAAGCGCGTTAAGGGTTTCATGGATTGCGGCAAATTGGTTGTTTAGTACAAATGGTTTTAAGCTGTCAGCGATAACGTCTAATTGGCGGTCAACTTCACGCGATAAGGCCGCGACGCTCAAAGCATTCAAACGCGGCACCCAAACCTTTGCAAATATCAGCCCTGACGCCACTCCAACTAAAAACATGGACCCTAAAATTGTGGCCCGTAGATTCAGCCGAAACTTTTTTGGCATTAATCTTCCCTCACGAGCACCACATAATCGTTCAAATTCAAATCGCGCAGCGGTTCAAAGTCAATCTCTGTTGCAACCGCAATTTGCCGGATCGGAATCTGAGCAAGTAGCGATTGACCTTCTTCACTTTCACCCAGCTTCAAAAAAGCGGCACGTACTGCCTCTTGCACGTCGAGCGGAACACGCGGATGAGCAACAACAGGATGCGGGGCAACTTCTTGTGTACGGTGCAGTATTCTCAGCTTATCCTTAATTTCGTCTTCCTGCCGGTTAAATGTGCCCATAACACCGGACGCCGCGTCTGTTTCATGTAAAATGGCGTTCAAATAGGCAGATGTATGCGTCGCGACGAAACTCGCCTCAAAGTCGATGTCGTACACAATGTCCAACTCCGACCGCATTAACAGCGATGCGCCAAGCGCATTCGGGGCAGGGAATGCGATTGCTTTCCCATTCAAATCTTCGACCGACTGGATCGGACTATCAACAGGGACAGTCAGAATACCAAAAAGCCGACGACCAGCGTCATTGACCAGCGGCGTGTAGCCTTGGGAATCCATTGCCATGATGGAATGGAACGGATTCATGTAGGCAAAATCATAGCCACCACTGGTGAAGCCCGCTTCAAATTCAGGGATACTCGGCGCTCCGACCATTTCAAAGTTATGGCCTGTCTCTGCTGACAATTCTTCTAGGATTGGTGCCCAGATCATGTTCAGCCGCAATGCCTCAAATTGAGGAACGACGCCGAATGTATACGTTTCTTGGGCGGTCGCGTTCGATACCGCGAACGTGCCAAGGAAAGCAGCCAAGCCGAGGCTTTGGAGTAATTTCGTAAATTTTAACATTTTGCGTCACCATTCAATTCGAACTACGTGCCGATCAGGGATAACGTAGAATTTGAGGTAATTCGTATTTATTTAGGGTATATCACACTCTCTTTCGTATAGGCATCACGCCAATCGAATATGGATCAGGAATGCAGGTACTCGGGGCTTCTTCTTTGAATCAAGCGCTTAGGAGTGTCAGCGCTTCATGGGCTCGCAAGTCCATACGCGCAGTGCTCCCGTATCCTTTAATTGCATCTAAGCATGGAAAGAAGCGGTGAAGTTCTTCTGCAGTTTCTGGATCAAAGCCCGCCATACCAACGGCGCCAGGATGGAAACTCTCGCTTTCTAACCCGTTCACAGTGACGATCTCATGCTGATCAAAGAGCAGATGCACATAGGTCACCGAAGCGTCATCAACCCGCCGACAGATGGTTGAGTCATTCACGAGATGTTTCGCTTTTACAAAGACTTCCAGACTGCCAAACAGCAGTTCTGCAAAGCCATCACGAACCAAAACCCGATGATTGGGGGAAACTTCGATCTCCTCGTGGTTTCCAAGTGCCCCTTTCCGGAACCGAATTGGGGCGTCTTTGCCTTTGGCCAACCGCGTCGTCGACCCGATCCATCGCAGAACTTGTGGACCATTGTCGGAGGTCAGTACTTCGTCACCAACTTCCAACTGCTCGATCTTGACAGGCCCAGAGGGCGTATCAATCAGCGATCCCGCCACAAAACATGCGACAGAGGTTGTGGCGGTGATGTATCCAACGTCAGTGTTGCCTGCTGAGTCAGCAATTGTGTACGAAAAGCTGTCGCTGCCGAGTGCGCCGTCGCTCTCCAAAGTGAGCGTACCGTTGGCATTCAAGGTAATAGTTTCGCCGGTGGCCAGCACGATGCTCCCGCCCGGTACGATTGGCTGGCCATTGATTTCGGTAATCGTAAGAGAAGGATCTCCGGATTCGTCATTTGCCAGCGCATCTATCGTACCTGAATTAGTCCCAAACAATTCAATAGTATCGTCATTCGCGATCAGGCTGGTCTGCAACGAATCCGCTACAATGAGCAAATTACTGTCATAGACGCCGTCGCCACCGTCTGCGATCCCAATACGGATGGTGTTTTCTTCGTCCGGATTGACTGGTGCTTTGAGGGAAAGCGTGATCGTCAAACCGTCCATTTCGGTATTCGCAACTGGCGTGACGCCAGTGTTGTCCAAGAACAGGTTCGACGTCATGGTATCGTTGATCTCATCGATCGAAATGTTGCCATCTGTAATCGACAATTCCGCCTTAACGCCGTTGACCCAGATCCCGACAGCGTCATTGACGCCAGAGTTGACGTACTCCAGATATTCCTCAGACGAGAAGACTATCTGCATCGTCAAAACATCCCCATCTGGGATAAACGTGCTTTCGAGAATTGCAGCGTCAAAAGTGGTGATACCAGAAATTGAGGTCAGCCCTGCATCTCCTGGCAAGGCGTGGTCGGTACTGGTCGATGGCGATACGTTCTCAGCGCCGGTGCTGTTTGTTATGTCGGTCGCCAAACCAGTCGACAGAATGACGCCGCTGTCTGATGGAGTAAGAACTGGCGCGGTCACGTCACCACCGGTGTAAATTCCCGACGCTGTGTTCGCCCCAGTGTATGTCGCCGAAACGACCGTGACACCTGATCCAAACATCGTGTCAGCCATCTCAAGCGCAGTTGCGGTGGTATCAATATTCAATTCTGAAGCTGCCAATGTCTTTTCCTCGTTAATACTCGAGTTACCATGTTGCCCTAGCCAACACGTCGTTTCGAGCAATGGGAGGAATAGTGCGAGCACGCATTCGAGAGAGCGGGGCCCAAATGAAGGGCCCGGCTATCCTTACGGATATCCAGTGTGAAAGTAGACTAGGCCCGTTCGGTCGTGCGCCATCGCCTGTGCATGAACCTCGACCACCTGAACGACGGAACGCGGGCGGACAACAAGCGAGACGACTGGGACCACTGGGCGAACGGGACCGACCATCAACTGCTCTAGGACGGTGGCAGAGGCCCGCCCGCACGGGTATGCGAGACACCCGCGACACCCGTGGGGCACTTTTCGGGGCATTCTGGACGGCAGAGTGCCTTGCCTTGTCTTATTTTAATGCAGGGAAGGTGTTGGCTGGGGTGGTAGGAGACCTTGTGGGTCAATGAATTGAATCGGAAAACGACACTGGGCCGACCGACTGGGGCAGTTATTGGGGCATTTTGATCAACAGTTACCCAGTTACCACTTGATCGTTCTGCACGCTGGGTTCGCTGCACTTGTCGCCACACTGATTACCGCCTCGCTCTGGGGCATCAGCTACTGCTATATTGCAAACGCAGCTAACGGCAGGAGTAAGCCCATTGTGTGAGCTCTGGTTTATGTGTTGTGTGCGATCGCAGCATAAATACTGCTGCGTCTTCTAGGGTTAGGCATCAATAGACTAACTCAACAATTTAATAATCGTATCGCTCGAGATTGCTTGCAGCGCACCCGGTGGTCTATCTGCAAATCGGTTCCAGAGGTCGAAGTCGAGATTCACGTTATCGCGCTTGAGATACTCAGTGATGTCCCCACGGTTGCGTGAGTGGTGCATCTGTGCGCCAATTTTCGCAGCAGCCTTTGCAGAATGACTGTGAAAAGCCCCGTATTGTGGCTGCTTGGCTTGGCTTTGCTCTATCGATTCCTTCTGTTTTGCCAACCCTGATTTTGATCCATCAAAAGCCCAATTGCTTAAAAAATGGCAGTGCGTTGGCACAGTCGGGACACCGTTCCACATGAACGTCAATTTGCCAGTTTTATTTCCTTCACCAAACGGAACTGTATGCCCTGATCCAATGGAGAAATACTTGAATAGATTCATAGCTTCGATATCAGTATCACCATGATAGGCTTTCTTATCAAAGACTTGCGAATAATAGACCTCACGCCCTTCAAACGTAAGATGGCCCCCAAATCGTTTAATCCCCCAACGGATGACGCGTGATATTTCAACTGTAATTGTCGTATCATTAATACGGGGGCCGCCTTTGGCCCAAGCGTCCCATCCTTCAATAATCGTATTGTATGACAGCATATAAGTGTCACGACCTGACTGCGTATGAAGATAATCGCCCTTAAACTTCAATGCCCTATGAACGAAATCACCAATATGGGGATCTCTGAGTTGGTAAAGGTTATTGTTGGCTTGACCGTAATACATGTCCATCATTTGGGTATTGCTACCCGCTAAATAGGTCGTGCCGCGCACCCCCGTATCGAACAGGTTTAGCTCGCGTGCAAGGATTTGCTCCTCGCCTTTGAACCTGCTCTTTCGTGAGAACATAGTCTTAGCAGCTTTCACTACAGCGCTGCCCTTGCCCATGGTCCCGTATACAAACTTGTATCTACGGAAAGCACTCCGAAGTGCGAATTCCCCCACCTCCTGTGCACAACTTTCAAGCCATTGATTGTCTTGTACGGTCATTGATCTCTGCTCCTAGTGGGAAAATAATATCTAGAAGCGAAATAAGCACAGACGCATCATTATGATTTTTCAGTGGGTTATCACGGCTCCGCAATTTTAGCAAATTTTGCGCAACACCGTGTCTCAAGGTGATCTTTGTTTGAAAATGACTGGGGGAACGCAAGAAGTGCTGCTATCAGAAAGTTCTTTGATTAATATTTCATTATAAAATCACACAATTAAACTGGAGCGACCTAGCGCTCGCCAGCTTAGGACCGTCCCCCCAACCAAACCGAGGAAATCCATGCATCTAAAATAGAAGCAATATGGAGATTACTCATGTTTTACTCACTACTGGTTTGGATGTTTTCCAAGCCCAAGGGCCGCGTGTCGAAGCCCGGCCCGCTACTCGAAGGCGTCTACCTTGCAATCATGATCCTCATGCTGGCGCTGCTGAATCGCTGCCATGCTTGAGGGGTTGAAGGACGGATCAATCGTTCTGCTACACCCGCTGGACGATATCCCTGAACACCGCTTTGAGGTCTGGGAGACCTTCGAGGACTGTGTCTCAGGTTACTCATTGGATGGCCCGCTAGAGGGCGTCTACGGCGAACCCGGCCACGAGCTGATCAAGGCCGTGCTGAGCTACTAGCCCCACCCACAATTCACACAAGTTAACCGAGGTTCGCCTCGGAAGGAGACCCTATGTCTATTCGCATTAAGTACGCCTACCAGACGGGCCAAGTCTGGATGTACCGTCGCAACTACCCGCAAGACGTCCGTCAACTGCTGGGCACGCAGGCGCTGAAGCAATCGCTGAAGACCGCTGACCCTAGGGTGGCCCGTCAGCGTGTGTCTGAGGTCGACGCACACTACGACCGCATCGTGACCACCACCCGCACCGGAGGGCCTCAGAGCGGGGCACTGGAGGCTTACTCGTGGGTGGCACAATCACAGAGCAGCCTGTCCCGCCTACAGTCCTCTCTGGACGCTATCGACCAACCTAACTTCAACATTCGGGCGGGGACTGCGGCTCCAGAGGTCGCCACCCTGGTTCAGACTTACCTTGGCCAAAGATCAAACGAACTGCGCCCCGGTGGGTTCAAGAGTGTTCGGTACTCGTTAGGACTGTTCAACAGCCGCTACGGGTCGATGAGGATCAACCAGCTAGGACGGGAGGAAGGGCGAGAGTTCCTGAGCCTGTTGCCCGGGTTGTCGATACTGGTTGGCAAGGACGAGGACTCGGCTGGGCGGTCCCTGGACTGGCTGTTGGAATTTTCGCGGCACCGTCCCAAGATAGCAGCTCGTACACAGAAGCGTATCTGGTCCCAGGTGAACCACTTCCTGAACTGGGTGGTCTACGAGGGAGACTTGCAACAGAACCCCTTCGCGACTGTCCGGTTTGACCGCAAGGTGGTGCAGGCCCCTTACGCTGTGCCCACTGATCCTGAGGTGGCTCGGTTGTTGCGCTCTCGTCCCAGGGACATCGACGCTGTGCTGCAGCTCTGTCTGCTGACAGGAATGCGGTCGGGGGAAGCTGTAGGGCTGTTGCGCCACGAGATCGTCACCAAGGGAAACCTAGGGGCGTTCGTCAGGGTCCAGCCCAACGCTGTGCGGCAGTTGAAGACCGCTGCGAGCCAGCGTGAGGTGCCATTGCATTCTCGGTTAGTGGAAGTGTTGGATCGGTTGCCCTCAGAGGGGCGGTTGTTTCCTGGCCTGAACGTGAACCTCGTGACCAAGCGGTTTGCGGAGGCACGGCGCAACACGGGGCTGGAGCGTCCTGGGCTGGTGTTCCACTCAACCCGTAAGTGGTTCATCACCCAGTGTGAGCGCACCGGTGTCCCTGAGCATTGGACAGCGAGTTTGGTTGGTCACCAATCGGCGCGATCCGAGAACCAGTTGACCTACTCGATCTACTCGGCTGGGATCTCGGACGAACAGAAGCGGTCCATCGTGGATCAAATTAGGCTACCGGTGTGAGAGTGGCCCCTGACATTGCTGAGTTTGAGGAAAGGGCTGCACTGTGCGAGTTCGAAAGCGAAGCAACACGGGCAGAGGCTGAGGACCTCGCAGCGCAACAGCAGGGTTGGACCGATGCTGAACACTACTGGGGCTGGCTTGCGGACTACGTGTCGCGTCGGTCATTCCCCGGTTAACCCCCTCCCGGTGGCTACGGCTGCCGGGGGGGAACCACATTGATATTTTTTGCGTGCAGCGAATGGCCGGAATGAGCCCATTTCGACCGATGCTGCGCTTTATGCAAATGTCCGTTGTTCCGGAATTGGCCAGAATCCTATCAAAATCAACCGGGGTTTTGCGAAGGGTTGATGGTGAGAAGATTTCCTTAGGTTTTAGATTTCTTGTCTGAATCACCAAAAAGGCCTTGAACGACACATGAACTCCGGCGATTGAATTTTTCAACAACGTAAAAATCGAGTATCACTGGTCAGTAACCAAGTCCTCTACAATTCGGTCAAACCGTTCCTCCCAATAATTTTTTCCGTAGAGGCCTCGCTGTTTGAGAGCCCGGTGCCATTTCAAGGTGTCGTCGCCGAAATCTTCCATCAGTAGGGATCGAAGCAATTGGCGCGCCTCCTTTTGTTTCGAAACAACTTCGTGCTCTGTAAGCTCGCTTACAAACCATCTCTGATTAATTTGATGTCCACATAGCTGCACTATCAGCTTCTGTGCCTCGGATAGCTTCATAGATTGAAGCGTTTCTTCCAATTTCTTTGGGTTGCCACGCATGCTCACTGCATTTCCCTGTACATGTCCACATATGGGTTCTCTCCCACAGGTGGCCATTCGTTATTACGCAAATAGTATTCGTAGGCGGATCTATGATACTGGTAGTAAGCCTCAGTCTCGCGCAGATCCGCTGGATCGATCTTCTGTCCGTTCGCTTGCATGGATCTGATCACACGTGATTGAGCCGCTCCTTCCACGATAAACTCTTCGCGAATATATGGCACGGAAAGCTGTATATGTTCAAAGTGTCGGGCCGTGAATTCTCCCGGTGGTAAATCCGACCCTCGCCGAAGGAGTGTGTAAATCTTTGCATGTAATAGCTCATGTCCAGCGGTGATGAGTTTACCGGCTTGGCCAAGTTCGTTCATTTGCTGCCCTGATAGAGCGAGTATGCGCACACCTCTTTCCACGATGAAATAGCTTGATCCAGAGCTCACGTAAATCACCCTATCTACGTATCTACTAAAGTCGGCTATCCCAAGGTGAGAAGCTGCTTCTTCTAGCAGCTTTTCTGCGTCTGTCGTTCCACCAACCCGCCGAGCACTGGCATAACCTGAATGAGCACGGCGCATATTAACAGCGACCTCTTGCGAGTTGCGGGCTGTATTCATCCGCAACCTTAGCCGAGGAAGGCTTTCCCAGTGTGGCGCTACAACGCGACCGACACCCTGAATGTTCATCGCAACCCTGCCCGAAGGCAGTGGAGCATAGCTAACGGTTAGTTGGCCAAAGCGGGCATTTCTGACACCTACGATAGCTTGGCGCGCGGTGGCGAGAGCTCGAGCCGGAGCTTCGGCGATAAAATCAAGATTGCGCCCGACCATCCCGGCTCGATTAGCCTGCGCGATGTCTCCTGCATAGCCTAGGACACCCGCGCCGCCCAAGCTGAGACCCAGCATGGCGAAGGACCAATAGCGGTTGAAGGACGCCTGATCGTTTTCGTCCAAAACGCCAAATTCGTTCATCATGGCAAACGCGCCGTCGCCCAGCCAACCAGTGCCATGCGAGGCTTCGTTTGGCGTGCGCCACATATCGATGCCTTGCGTAATGGCTTCGAACCCTGCGATGGACAACGCGCCGCCTGCAACTGTGCCCCAGCCAAGTGTGCCGACGGTCAGAACCACCCCGCCAATCACCTCGGCAGCCCCAAACACGATATTCAACGCGCCCCATGCAATACGGGAGCTGAAGCTATCGGAGAACTCTTCATCGCGACTGGCACCTGGAATACCTGAGCGTACCATCCAGTCGCCCATAACTGCATTCAACCAGTCCGCGCCTTCCTCATTTGTGGCAGCTCGATTGATCAGATCTTCGTCGTCACCAAGAAAGTAATTGTTAACGTCGATGTTTCGGTTGATCCGCGTACTCAGATAAATCCGCCCCGGCGCAAAATGCCAGTGGCGCATAGAATTAAGCCTACGCCGCGCCTGCGCGAGAGTATTGCGCATATCATTGAGGAGCGGACGATTGCTGTCTCCGTCGCGGATTGTCTGCCGCCGAACCATAGCGCTGTAGTCATCAATCCAACGCTCCAACTCGGTCTCAGCGGCGGTTGGATCCTCTTCAAATGTGACCCGGTAACCTTGTGTTTCGATGAGCGCATTCAACAATTGGGCACGTTCGGGGTATTTGCGCGCGAAGCAGTCCATTAATCCTTCGCGCGTCAGCAAGGCGCCGTCATAAATAACCGGGAAAACCTCGTCTGTCAGAGGATGGCTGTCGACGCTCGCCAACCCAAGATCAGCTTGGGTATCGGCGTCCGAACCGACAAACATCGCATCCATCGCGGTGTTGCCAATTTGCTGAGGGATGAACACGCCCTCACCGGGGCAGGATGCCCCGTTTGCGCAATCGTCGTTTGGCAGATAAAACTCAGGTTCCATGGCCACCGTAATTTCTGATCTTGGGGCCGAATAAGGTTCTCATCTCACGGGCAATAACTACGAATCTGTCATTTGGATCAGCATCTGTGCGTTGGATCTGATCTTTTATCACTTGCGTTCGTGTTTCAAAATCGGCGTTCAGCGCAAGAGCCCAATAGATAAAGCTGCCAAGGTGATATCTGCTTTTGAAGCCAAAACTGTGATACTTTTGGGCGATCTGTATGGCGATGTTCTTTGCCTTATGAAGCTGAGGCGCGCTGGCGTTCAGGCCCTGTCCCTCAAAGTAGCTTTCAACGAATCGATGCGCATGCCCCCTCAGAGCCAAAAACCGCAAGACTGGCATATCGATATCAGTGCGTGCCTCAGTGTTATGGCCAGTAATTTGCGACACTGTGCATATTTGCGCTCTGTCCCGCACCGCACTGACATAGGCGCGAACCAAAGAAAGCGATGGGTTCAGTGGGTCAAAACCAAAAAGAAAACGCAGATCACCTCCCTCACGGTCGTTTGCGTAGCGGATGTAATCGATCAGGCAGTCTGTCTCCCAGAACCGGAAATAGAACCATTTCCCGGCCTCATCCTGAACGCGGGTGAACTTTCGAAGATGTCGCCACAATTGATCAAGCGTCCCAAGCGAACGCAAATACAGGCCCGGCTCAGAGTCCCAAAGGTGCCAAGGCGCGTTAGAGCGCGTGAACAGGTTGCGTGAGAAGCTGTTTCCTTCCTCAAGACGCACCAACCATGGAGCCACATCCTTCAGTTCGTCATAGGCCGCGCCCGTAAATAGGCATCTGTGTTGTAGCCCCGAAGTCTCCAGAAATTCAGACAGGGCTGGCACCTTTGCCGCATCTAAAAGCGCAAACGTTTCAGTCCCCATCAAAGCATCATGCGCGTCCGATGGCCCAAGCAAATAATGACACAGGGGATCAGGCACGGTCTTGTAGCTACTTACCCCAAATTGATCATCAAGTGGCACAATGTTAGGCACAGTCTCTATCGTTACCTGAACATTCTGCTGCTGACTTGGCGCAGCGGCCCGCTGTGTCCAGTAACCGTCTATATCACTCGTAGCCAAGGCCAGTTATCCACCTAAGACTAGGACCGCATCATGCCTAAGATATTGAAAATTCCCTTATCCGGCAAGAGGGGTAATGGCTTGCCTCTCGGTGCCCTCAAAATCCCATCCAATCTTTCCTAAGAGCGGCAAACCTTCAGCGGCACAAAAAGTAAAAACTCATACGTTTGTGTCAATGGAATAAATCACCGCTCGCAGCCTCCACAAAAAACAGTTTTGTCGATGCTGGATTTGACGAGAACAGCCATTGGCGCAGCCGCAGCGAAAGCGTACTAAGTCCCGCACAGCAGACACTAGTTCAACTGGATAGCCTCGACAGTAGTTGGCTCGGACGAAAATGCCCCAAAAACTGCCCCAGTCGGTCGGCCCAGTGTCGTTTTCCGAGTCAATTCATTGACCCGCAAGGTCTCCTACCACCCCAGCCAACACCTTCCCTGCAGTAGAATAAGAGACAACGAGGCACTCTGTCGTCCAGAATGCCCCGAAAAGTGCCCCACGGGTTCAACGGGTGCCTGTCACACGACGCGGGCGGGCCTCTGCCACCGTCCTAGAGCAGTTGATGGTCAGTCCCGTTCGCCCAGTAGTCCCAGTCGTCTCGCTTGTTGTCCGCCCGCGTCCCCTCAGTCAGGTGGTCGGGGTTCATGCACAAGCGATTGTGGCAGCGATGGCGCACGACCACATCCTCGCTCACAACTGCCCGATTCAGCACGCAATACACCAGTCTGTAGGCGGCAACCCGGAACAGGCTCAAAACCCCTTATTTATATGGCAATTATCGCATTTCAGTCTTCCAGGGCACACTAAAGGAGAAGTGGCATACTGATTAACGCCTCAGACACGACGAATGCATCATGAATTCAAGCCCACATCTTCAGCATTTAGGTCTATAATTTGGCGAAATCAGTGATTGGATAATCACCGATAATGACTAAAGCAAAAGAGGAATACAGCACCACCGATCTTACGACTATCTGCGAGCTCGCTAGCTCGTGGTTCATCCGCCAGGACAACAAGTTCTACAGCGTAGAGCAGCCCACAGTGAAGCTCTCGAAGAATGATGTAGAGATGATCATCCTGCACCGCCTACGCGAGGAATGCCCCGATATTGAGCTCTCGAATGGCCTGCTGCGCGCCATGTTTCGGCGGATCATCGTCGAGCGCCACACGGACCGCCAACAGACGATTCCTGTGTGGAGCGGGGTCAGCGTCTGCGATGCGGGCACCGACGACCGGTTTATCTGGAAGCACGGGGCGGTCAGCCTAAACACGTGGCGGCGGCCTGACTACCGTTCCCTGCGCATTAACTCCGAAGACCTTGGACCACTGCCTGAGCTGCTGACAGCTATGTTCGCAACCCAGGCAGAGGCCGATCAATTCCTAGACTGGCTGTCCTGGTGTTTGCAGAACGAAGCAGACAAACCTTTTTGGGCTCCTTTCTTGTATTCTCGATCCAAGGGCACAGGCAAAAGCACACTTTGCAACCTTGCGGCACAGCTGTTCGGCTTGGAAAACACAGCAACCCAGAACAACGTCGACCAGCTCACGGGGCGGTTCAATTCAACTATTCTGCTGAGCAAGCTTGTGGTCTGCGAGGAGACACACCTGCGGCCTGGTTCGTCCCAGGGCAACACGCTGAAGGTCAACATCACCGAAGAGTAGATGTTGATCGAACGAAAGGGGCGAGAGTCAGAGCGCATTCAGCAACGGTGCTGCTTTCTCTTTACCTCGAACCACTTTCCGTCCTGGATGGAACCCGGCGAACGTCGCTACCAGGTCTTCGAAGTCGATCACTCCGGGTGCGCAGGAGGCCCTAAGGCTGAGGAATTCGGCAAACTGGTCGCCACTGTGCGCGATTACTTCTCGAAGCCCGAAAACCTCGGGTCGCTCTACAATGCGCTGCTGAAGCGGGAGCAAGCCCCTGAGTTCAATGCCAAGTCCCTGAACATGATCCACTATAGCACGGACATTATGCGCCGTATCTCAGATACTTCGGAACACACTATCGTTGATCAGCTACGCGAAACCCTTGATGCGAGGGGCCTCGTCGTTGTGCCTCAGTCCATGGTGGCTGAGATAATCCGCAAAGACCTCGGGGGCACCACTAATCAGACCAAGCACCTGATGGATGACCTTGGATAGCGTAAGTGCAATCTGAAGTGGGGCGGCGTCGACTATGCGCGGCCTATCTGGCATCGCGCGGAGGTTAACCTTGATGCTGGTCGAATTTACGGAGCTGACCACGATGGTCGATCGATCGCTGACTACCTTGCTGACGTGGCTGGTTTTGAAGCGATGGAGATCATCCAATGAGCTTTGCCTACGAGGATGAATGCGAGGTCTGGTTGCAGTCAATCATGGACGATCACTACGAGGAGGCCCTTGTGAGGGTCTCCAGCTTGCTGAAGCTGACCACAGTTGATCACAACGGCTGTCACGTCTCGGACACACAGGAACCAAGGAAGACGCGGTATCGGGGGCGACAGGTTGCCGCCTACAGACTGGTGTATTGCGTGCTGAATCGGGCGGTCGTGAGCGAGGATGTGGTCGTGCGCCATCGCTGCCACAATCGCTTGTGCATGAACCCCGACCACCTGACTGAGGGGACGCGGGCGGACAACAAGCGAGACGACTGGGACCACTGGGCGAACGGGACTGACCATCAACTGCTCTAGGACGGTGGCAGAGGCCCGCCCGCATCGTGTGAGAGGCACCCGCGACACCCGTGGGGCACTTTTCGGGGCATTCTGGACGACAGAGTGCCTCGTTGTATCTTATTCTACTATAGGGAAGGTGTTGGCTGGGGTGGTAGGATTCGAACCTACGGTGCACGCTACCAAAAAGCGTTGCCTTACCACTTGGCTACACCCCATCAACGAGGCGGTATTTACGACGAAGCTGCAGCGGCTTCAAGCCCCTCAAACAGAAAAAGTGCTATTCTTTTAGCGCGTCGTCCCGCAGCAGGTCTTCGCTGCTTTCGGCCTCTCTTTCGGCGTCGATGATGCGGTCCAGATCGCTGTCTGTTGCGGGGGTCACTGGGGCGACTTCGGGCGCTTCTTGCGGGGCAACGGCCATTGCTTCGGTCTGCGATTTCCGGTCCAGCACAACCACTTGCGAACTATCGGTCATGACGACACTTGCGTCAGATAAGGCCTGTTTTACTTGGCGGATAGCTTCGCCTTTGGCCAAAACGATCGAGGTCTCATTTTGATCAACCCACCCCGTGATGACAAGGCTGGCACCAGACGTCTCAAAGGTGTCGATCCATGTGGCCGCGGCTGGATGTTCCAAAACAAACGGTAATTTCTGCACTGTCGCTTCGACCAAAGCGCGCGCGGCCCCAAGGTCCGCGTCCCGATCAATCAGAAGCGAAAACATGAAACGGCGTTCCGCGTGTTGGCTGTAATTGATGATCCGGCTCTTAAACACCGTCGCGTTGGGAATGCGAATGTGATTGCCATCGAACGACAATAGAATCGTTGCGCGGCTGGTCAGGCGAATAACTTTGCCCTGATCGCCATTGATCTCAACCGTGTCGTTCGGGCGAAAAGGTTGACGAATCGACAGCATCACAGACGCAATGAAATTTTCAACGGTGTCACGGACCGCAAAACCGAGCGCGAGGCCGATGATACCGGCAGCACCAAGGATCGTCGACAAAAGCGCGGTGGCATTCAGAATGTCCAAAGCGATCACCAAAGCACCGATCACAAACACGATGCGGACGATTTGGCGGTAAAGCTCTGCGATGAACAGGTTAGGGGCCAAACGTTCCCAAGGCTGGCGGGCACGGGCAATGCGCAGGCCGATCCAAACGATCAAGGCACCGGCCACGGCAGCAATCAGCGCGAGCGGCAGGAACGTCATAAATTGTTCAATACGCGCCTTGAAACGCGCGATGGCGGGGTCAAGTCTGCGGGCAATATCCGCAGTTTCGGTCACCTCGTTTTTGACCGCGACAACACCTTCCACGCGATTGGCGAGATCGCCAAGTTCGGATGCTTCCAGAGACGACGTGGCGGTGCCGCGGAAGGTGACGATGCCTTCCGATACAGTGACGGTAATATCGTCGTAGTTGCCAAGTTCAGACAGGATATCGCGGATACGGATCGCTATATCCGCATCATTCTGATCGGTGTTGATCGCGGCAATTGTACCGCCGTCGTTTTGTGCCGCAACAGGACCTGCAAATAGCAGGATGAGGCAAAGGAACTTGAAAATACGCATATCACAATCTGCTTAATAAGAATGACTTATCCTAAGCAGATGGCGATGCGCGGGCCAAGCCCTTTGCCGGATTTTTAGGTCGAAACCTGTTCGCGCAGGATTGATGCTGTCAGTGAAATCATCAGATAGATGCCTGCGAAGATGAGGAACGCCAGCACAGTGTTTTCGAACGCGCGGGGGTAGGTCGCCTCATCAGGGGCAACGGGTTCAACGCCCAGCGACAGGTAACGCACCTGACGATTTGCTTCGATTTGCGCGGCTTCAAGCTGGGCCAACGCGGCCTGCACTTGAAGGGTCTGGAAGGCGTAATCTTCTTCAGCAAGCCGCAAACGCGTGTTGCTTTCAGCCAATGAACGACCACTATTCGTGGCGTTACTGATCTGACCACGTACGTCCGCAATCAGGCTTTCGATACTTGAAATCTGACCTTGCAGCGCTTCCACTTGCGCTTGGTTCGGACGCCGTACGCCGAGACGTTCAGCAAGTGTTAACTGCAATTGTTGGCGTTGCTGTTCGAGCGCCGAAATCTGTGCGGTCAGTGCGGCGGTTTCACCAGCGGGATCGGCAACCTGCAATTCTTGCTGGATGGACAACAGGTTATCCAGCGCATCGGTGCGGCTTTGAACCGTGTTGTCGTAGTTTTCACGCGCGCCTTTCATGGCTTCGGTGCGTGGGCGCTGCGTCAATTGGTCGATCTGTTCTTCGGCATACCCGATCAGGGCCTCAGAATAGGTCTGGCTGGTTTGTGGGTCGGACGCGATGACTTCCATCCGCAAAATACCTTCGGTTGGATCATAGCTTACCTTGACCTTGTCGGTATAAACGCCGAACGCAGCTTCATTTGTGGCTTCTGGATCAAGGCGTTGAATTTGATCAATATTATCGGCGCTAAAGTGTGCCTTGAACCCATGATCTTCGTTCAGACGTAACATCGCAGCCCGCGAGGCAAGGTATGATTGCACCGCAATACTGTCCTGCTGGGTCGCAAGCGACGTCCCTTGGAACAGGCCACCAAGCCCGCCGGGGGCAGATGTCGCTTCGGCCTGCTGGATCACGAATTCCGAATTGGTGGCATACATGGGCGTCGCCATCATGTAGAAATACCAACCCACCAAAATCGTTGGCAAAAACACGAACGTTGCCAGCCGTGTGAACAGCAATGCCAGCTTACGCCGCCGCCGTTTCGCCAGATCCCGTTGGATGCGCATGATCTCGCCCGCGCGACGGTCTGCGGGGCTCGCGGTTTCCGTCGATGGCAGGTTCTGACCCTGTTGCACTGTCTGCGGTAGTTGGATTTGACCAATCGGTTTTTGGCCGTTCTGCTTGGCCTGACCACCGCCGTCAGCACCGTTGCCACCTTCGGGCGTCACCAGTTCAAGGATCGTGTTGCGCTGGAACGGATCAATCCCCATCCCGCGCAACTGCCTGACGGCATCAAAATCAGACGTCACGGCCAAGCCGTTCTTCTGGGCCACACGACGCGCCATACGCAGCTGGCGACCAGTCAGACCTTCCTTGCGGATATCATCCAGTGACACCTCTGCCGATACCTGCGCAGGGGACGCGACATTGGCGTCTGCGGCTGGGGCAGGTTTCTGGGGTGCCGCTTTAGGCGTCGCCGCTGGTTCAGATGCGGGGTTAGGCTTGGCCCCGTTGTCATCCTGGCGGATGCGGAATTTTCTAGCCTTGGGTTTCGTAGTCATACAACTGTTTCGCTTCTTCCAAGGTGTCAAACATTTGAAAATGACCATCGCGCAGCACGGCGGCAGAACGGGCGAACCGTTCGAGCGTCGCTGCTTGGTGTGAAACGATGATCACTGTCGTACTTTCTAATCTTTCGCGCAGAATCTCACCGGCTTTGCGGTTGAATTCCACATCTGTCGTCTGCGGCATGCCTTCGTCAATCAGGTACATATCAAAATCAAGCGCCAGCATCAGCGAAAATGTAAATCGCGATCGCATCCCTTGGCTATATGTCCCAATCGGCAGGTCAAAGTATTCTTGAATGTCGCACAGCCAACGGCAAAAAGATTCGACGTAATCCGGATCCAAACCGTAAAGCCGCGCAATATAGCGACTGTTCTCTTTTGCGGTGTGTTTCCCAACAACCCCGCCCATAAAACCAAGCGGGAACGAAATCTTGCAACCGCGGTAAATCTGGCCTTCGTCGGGCTTTTCCAAACCCGCCATCATGTTGATCAACGTCGTCTTGCCGGTGCCGTTGGGTGCCAGAATGCCCAAAGAATTTCCCAATTCCACGCGAAAAGAAGCCCTATCAAGGATCACTTTGCGTTGCGTTCCGGTCCAGAACGACTTGGAAACATTCGTAAATTCTAACATCTGCCTGCGTCGGTATCCCGTGATGGGCTTCGCCATTGTTGACGAAATAGGTTAACATCCCCCTGTGGGGCGCATCCTTTGTCTAAATTATGAAGCGAAACGGCCATAAAAGACAGGGGAAATTGCGGGGCGATGTGACTTCCAATGGAAGTGTGACCCCTTAGGTAAGGTCCCGCATCGCCAACAACAACCCGACCTGTTCGCGCAAAACGGGCAGAATTTCGGTTTCAAAAATAGGATTTTTCTTCAGCCAACCGGAATTCCGCCAAGACGGATGCGGCAAAACAAATGTTCCATTGGGAAAGCTACGCCAATCCGCAATCACCGCCCCCAGCGATCCGGATCGCCCCAAATGACGCTTGATCGCATATTGCCCGATAATGATCCGCAACTGCGGCGGACCGATATGATCCAGCACATCTGCGTGCCACGTGTCCCAACACACGGGCGGCGGCGGCAGGTCCGCACCCTTTGCATCATAGCCCGGAAAACAAAACGCTGTCGGGACAAATGACACAAAATCAGTGTCATAGAACGCATCACGGTCCAGCCCCAGCCAGTCCCGCAACCGATCACCGGACCTGTCATCAAACGGCTTGCCTGATTGCTGAACACGCATGCCCGGCGCTTGCCCCGCGATCAGGATCGGTGTGCCTTTGGCAAACCACGCGACAGGGCGGGGCCTGTGCTGCGTTTTCGTTGCAGCAAAGCGCGCCGCGCAAATCCGGCAGGCGCTGATGTCCTTGGCGATGTGTGACACGGCCTATCCTTCACGTTCCGGCAACAACGCTACGCCCTGTCACTTGTCGCGGCAAGCACATCAGGCTACCTGATCGTGACGCAGACGAAGGACGCAAGATGACCGATCTCGATACAGCCCACGCCGCCATGGAAGCAGCCCCTGACGATGATGCGCAGCGTCTGCGGTTTTATGAACGTTTGGCCGACACCGAAGTTTTCCTTCTGCTGGCCGCGGAACCGGAAGGGGATCAAATCCAGCCAGAGATTTTCGACATCGCCGATGGCCGTTTTGCCCTGATTTTCGACCGCGAAGAACGTCTGTCTGACTTCGTCGGACGTCCGGTGCCCTATGCAGGCATTCCGGGGCGCGGTTTGGCGGGGATGCTCGCGGGGCAGGGGATTGGGCTTGCCTTGAACCTACAGGTGGCCCCTTCCGAAATGCTGATCCCTGCCGAAGCGGTGGATTGGTTGGTCGAAACGCTTGCCAATAACCCAGAAGAGGCCGAGGCCCGATTGACCGAAGTCAACGCACCGGGCGGATTGCCAGAGGCGGTTGTCACAGGTCTTGACCGGAAACTCGCCATCGCGGCAGGCCTCGCGCGGTTCGCCTATCTGGCGGCTGCCGTCTACGACGACGGATCACGCGGGCACGTTCTGGCTTTCGTTGATGCCGTTCCCGGTGCCGAAGGGTCACTGGCAAAAGCAGCAGGCGAAGCACTAACATTTTCGGGGATCGAAGCAGGCACCATGGACGTCCTGTTCGTTAAAGCGACCGATCAATTGGCCGGGCATCTGGCAAAAGTTGGATTGCGGTTCGACCTACCAGAATTGGAAACACCGCAAGAACCAAGCGCACCCGGCATGGACCCCGAAAAACCACCGCGCCTGCGCTAGTAACCCGCGCCGCGATCCACAAGGTTGTGCATCGGCTCGCCCGCTTCACAGCGCTTGATATTTGCCGCGATCACAGCGGCTGCGGTTTCTGGCCGCGTCTCTGCCGCGATATGCGGTGTGACGGTCACGCGCGGATGGGCCCAATAGGGATGATCCGCAGGTAACGGTTCAACGCGGAAAACGTCCAACGTGGCATGCGCCACCTGACCGCTATCCAATGCCGCCAATAGCGCGTCATCATCAATTAGTGGTCCGCGTCCGGGGTTCACGATGAACGCACCCTTGGCCAACAATGCCAAGGTATCAGCGTTCAACGCATTTTCCGTATCAGCTGTATTCGGCAGCAACAGCACGACAATCTCTGCGTCCATTAACGCATCAGTCATACCCGCATCGCCTGCAAAACAGGTCACGCCCGCTATGGATTTTTTTGATCTGCTCCACCCCGACACATCAAACCCGAGCGCAGCAATCGCTTCCGCACAGGCCGCCCCCAACGCGCCAAGACCCAAGACGCAGACTTTGCGTTCGGGCGCCAACGGCGGCACCGTCTGATCCCATGTGCCGTCTTGCGTGTGGATATGGCGATCCATGCCAAGATGATGGCGCAACACGTGTCCGGTCACCCATTCGACCATGCCTTGCGTCAGGCCTGGATTCACCATCCGCGCAAGCGGCTGCGTCAGCGTTTCATTCGTCACGATTGTCTCAACGCCAGCCCACAGGCTCAACACACCCTTAGTGCGGGTGAAGGGCGTGAAATCGGTCAACGCGGGATGCGGGGCAAAGACGATGTAATCGACGTTGGCAGGGGCATGATCGCGGGACAAATCCACATCAAGGCCCGCATCGGCAAACGCGATTGGCAGATGATCCTTATAGTCGGCCCAAAGCCCGTCACGGGCGGCAAACAGAACGTTCAAAGCCATCAGCGCGGCTTATGCACATGTGCGCTTTGGACCATGCCAAACGCGATTAACAACACGACCATCGCAGAGCCTCCATAACTGACCAGCGGAAGAGGGACCCCAACGACAGGGGCCAGTCCAGTCACCATCGCCATATTGACCGAGAAGAACAAGAAGAACGTCATCGCAACGCCCAACGTCAGCAACGCGGCGAAACGGTCGCGGTTGGTCACTGCAGAGGCCACGCAGAAGAAGACGATCAGCACGTAAAGCACCAGTAGCGACGTGGCGCCAACAAACCCGAATTCCTCGGCCAACGTGGTGAAGATAAAGTCGGTGTGCTTCTCGGGCAGGAAATTCAAGCGGCTCTGCGTTCCTTGCATAAACCCACGCCCCGTCCAGCCACCGGAACCCAACGCAATCTTGGCCTGCGTGATATGATACCCCGCACCCAGCGGATCATTCGCAGGGTCCAAAAAGGTATCAATCCGGCGATACTGATAGTCTTTCAAAATCTGCCACGACTGCCCCTGCGATTTCAAAACAGCAACAACAGTCGCAACGCCCGCCGAAATAACGGTCGCAAAATACGCCCAATGCACGCCCGCCACAAACATCACCGTAGCGCCGCCCATAATCAGCAGCAGTGATGTGCCCAGATCAGGTTGGCTCAGCACGAAATATGTCGGCAGCAGGATCATCAGGACAGGCACCAACACCCAAAACGGGCGCGACGTCTTATTGGTCGGCAGCCAGTCGTAATAGGCGGCCAGCAGCATCACCAGCGTGATCTTCATCAGCTCCGACGGCTGTAGATCCATCGGACCAAGATCAAGCCAGCGTTGCGACCCGTTCCGTTCGACACCCACAAATTCAACGGCGATCAGCAGCAAAAGCGAAACGCCGTAGGCCACGCCCGCCATGTTGCGCCAGAACCAAATCGGCACCATCGCGACAATCAACATCAATGCCATGCCAAGGCCGAACCGCTTGACCTGCGGTTCCATCCAAGGGGTCGCAGACCCGCCCGCGACGGAAAACAGCATGATGAAACCAGCACAGGACACAGCCGTCAGCAAGATGATGACAGGCCAGTTCAAATACATCAGCTTGCGGAAACCGGTTGGGACGTATTTGGCGTTATATTCAAGATAACTCATGCGCGATCACCCCCAGCACGTGTTTTCACCGCAGCGAGCTTTTCGGCGATACGCGCCTGCTGGTCTGCAATCCGACCCCGCACATTCGACGGATACGCGGACAGTGGCGGGGTGCCACCATAAAGCGCCTGCAACGTGATATCGCGTCCAATCGGGGCAGCAGCGGTCGATCCGCCGCCGCCGTGTTCAACAACAACAGCAACCGCAAAACGCGGGTTTTCAATCGGGGCAAAGTCCACGAACAGCGCGTGGTCCCGTCGTTCCCATGGCAAATCAGCGTTGCTCGTGACGCCGCGCGCGCGTTCCTCTGCAGTAATGCGGCGGACCTGCGACGTTCCGGTTTTACCCGCCATCTGGTATTCAGACGCGACGATCCGTGACCGGTATCCGGTGCCGCGCGAATGGTTCGACACAGCCCCCATCGCCGCGCGAATACGGCGCAGCAGGTTTTCATTCACACCCATCGGTGACCCAGCGCCCGTCGCAGTTTCCACACCGTCAATCGCGCGGATCAAACGGGGTTCAACCGAACGGCCCGTCGCCAAGCGCGCGGTCATAATCGCAAGCTGCAGCGGAGACGACAGCACATACCCCTGACCAATCGACGCGTTCACCGTATCCCCGATCCGCCAGTCTTCGCCGCGGACACGGGTCTTCCATTCCTTGTCAGGGGCAAGGCCCGACGCAACAGCGGACACAGGAATATCGTGCTTGATCCCGAGGCCGAACCGGCGGGCCATGTCAGCAATCTTGTCGATACCAACCCGTTGGGAAATTTCGTAATAATAGCAGTCGCACGACTGTTTTAGGCTTTCGTGCAGGTTCATGTTTCCGTGCCCGCCACGTTTCCAACAGTGGAAACGCGTTCCGAAAACCTCAACAAAGCCACGACAGTTCACAGTCTCATCGACTGTGACTTGGCCATCCTCAAGGGCAGCCAAAGCTGTAATCATCTTGAACGTCGATCCGGGCGGATAGGCACCTTGCACGGCCTTCGCAGCCAGCGGGCGGTATTTGTTCTCGTTCAGGTCCGTCCAGTCTTTGACGGAAATGCCTCGCACAAACAGGTTCGGATCAAACGTCGGGGCAGAGGCAATCGCACGCAGATCGCCGTCTTTCAGGTCCATGACCACAGCACCCGCACTTTCGCCGTCCAGCCGCGCCTGCACATAACTTTGCAAGTCGGCATCAATCGTCAGCTGCACATCCTTGCCGGAAAGGCCCTGTTGGCGATCCAATTCGCGCATCACGCGGCCAATCGCGTTCACTTCGATCCGTTTCGTGCCGGCTGATCCGCGCAGCATCCGTTCCATCTTATTCTCAACACCGGTCTTGCCGATTTGGAATTTCGGAATCTGTAGCAGGGGGTCTTGGTCATCGATCTTGCTCAGATCGTAGTCACTGACCGGACCGACATATCCTGTCACATGACCCAGCTCTGCCCCCCAAGGGTAGACGCGGCTTAGGCCAACTTCGGCAGTGATGCCGGGCAGGGCAGGCGCGTTGATATTGATCTTCGCCATGTCTTCCCAAGACAAGCGATCTGCGATGGTCACTTGCACAAAAGGCGACCGGCGAAAGATATCTTCTTTGGCCTTTGCAATCGTTTCTTCAGGGATATCAACAATCGTCAAAAGCTTGGCGAGCACTTCATCCACGTCACCCGCATCTTCGCGGACCATCACAACGCGATAGTTCTGTTCGTTGTCGGCTAACGCCTTGCCGTTACGATCAAAAATCAAACCCCGGGCAGGCGGGATCAAGCGGATGTTGATCCGGTTTTCTTCGGCCAACAGGCGAAACTGATCAGCCTGTTCGACCTGCATCGACTGCAAACGCACGCCAAGTGCCGCAACCACAGACAGCTGCACGCCGCCCAAAAGCATCGCGCGGCGGCTCATTTTGCGGGTGGAACGGCCACCGTCTTTTGCAGGTTTCTTCATCGGCCCAAATCTTTCACAAGCGGTGCCCAAGGCTATCGGTTTGGCCGGGTGCAGGGCGCGACACACCAAAGATAAAGTGCGCGATCACCACGACCAGCGGGTATATGGCAATTGTCATCACCATTTGGATCAAGGTCAAACCCAAAGGCGGCTGCGGGGTCATCACAATTGTGAGTGACACGCGATAAATCAGGGTAATCGCCACAATGCCAGCAGCCACCGTGCCCCATTCCAGCATCAGCGGAACGTTGCGCATCCGGCGGGCACGGGCACGCATCATTTCAGTGCCGATCACCATCAAGCCGGTCCACAAACCGGGCGGACGTTGAAACAATAGGTCGGCCAACAGAAATAGCGTCGCAATCAAAATGACGGGCGCAAAATCAGGACGACGCGCAGTCCACGCCAACGCAACGGTGAGCATCAGATCAGGGGCAGCCCAGCTATCGGGGCGCGTATCCAAAGGCAGCAATTGGATAAAGATGATCGCAACCATGATGAACGCAAAGACCGCGCGCCCGACCCAGACTTGTGTTGCCGGTGTTTCAGCCATCGGCTGCCTCTGCAGTTGGGCTCACAACAGGTCCGTTGATCGGTGCCAGCAATCCACCGGGATCGTTGATCACCTCGTGACCACGGGCTCGCAGTACGCGCAGGAACTTCAGCCGTTCATAATCGGCAGATAGGCGCACGCGCAGGCGGCCATCGGTGCCACGCGCCACCTGACCAACCTGCAAATCTGGGGGGAACACACCGCCGTCGCCTGACGTGACAACCAGATCACCTGGGCGAACGACATCAGCGTCATCCAGAAATTCAATCGGCGGGTTCAGCGTATTGTCGCCAGCCAAAATCGCCCGTTGACCAGACGGCTGAACGGTCACAGGAATACGGCTCGACGTATCGGTCAGCAAAATCACGCGGCTGATCTCTTGGCCAACACCGGAAATGCGGCCAACAAGCCCAATCCCGTCCATCGTCGCCCAGCCGTCCACGATCCCATCGCGCATCCCGACGTTCACCAGCACAGACTGGCGAAACGGCGACCCGCTATCGGTCATCACAACGCCCGTCACATAGGTCAGCTGCGGATCAAGACGGACGTTGTTCAAATCCAACAGCTTCGCGTTTTCCTGCTGGAGCTGGGCAGCGGCTTCTTTCCACGCCTTCATCTGCTGCAACTCGCGGCGCAGATCATTGTTCTGTTCGGCAAGCTGTTGATAGCTTTGGAAATCTTGAACAAGGTTCACAAGGCCGGTCACCGGCGCAAAAGCCCAATCAAAAGACGGGACCACACGGTCAATCACGGCGGCGCGGAACCGTTCGACGCGAGGGCTGTCGATCCGCCAGACCAAGAAAACGCCAAACAGAACCAACACCAAAAGTCCCACGAAAAGACGTCGCAGCGGCGTGATATAATCTTCTGATTGTCTATCGCGTGCCACGGGTTACGCAATCTCCGGTCGTGAAAACAATGACCGACCCAACGGGACGGATCAGCTATCGTAGTCTATGACATGCCGCAGCTGTTTTTCATACTCCAACGCCTTACCGGTGCCCATTGCGACACAATTCAGCGATTCATCGGCGACTGATATCGCAAGACCAGTCTGTTCGCGCAGCGCGAGGTCCAATTGACCCAACAATGCACCACCACCGGTCAGCATCACGCCGCGATCAACGATGTCAGCCGCGAGATCTGGTGGTGTCGCTTCAAGCGCGGTCATCACAGCTTCGCAAATCTGCTGGACTGGCTCAGCCAGTGCTTCCGCGACTTGCGCCTGCGAAATCTCGGTTTCTTTTGGAACGCCGTTTAGCAAATCGCGCCCACGGATCATCATAGACGACCCACGTCCATCGTCGGGCATACGGGCAGTCCCAATAGATGTCTTGATCCGCTCGGCAGTCAATTCACCGATCAGCAGGTTATGCTGACGACGTAGATAGTTAATGATCGCCTCGTCCATACGGTCGCCACCAACGCGAACGGACCGCGCATAAACGATGTCGCCCAGCGACAGCACAGCCACCTCGGTCGTACCGCCACCGATATCAACAACCATGTTCCCGGTCGGATCAGTGATCGGCATGCCAGCACCAATGGCCGCAGCAATGGGTTCGGCAATCAGACCAGCGCGACGGGCACCAGCAGACAAAACAGATTGACGGATCGCGCGTTTTTCAACGGGGGTCGCGCCGTGCGGGACACAAACGATAATCTTCGGCTTGGAAAACGTGGACCGTTTCGCGACCTTGCGAATGAAATGTTTGATCATTTCTTCGGCGGTATCAAAGTCGGCAATGACGCCGTCACGCATCGGGCGGATCGCCTCGATGGAACCGGGTGTACGGCCCAGCATTAGCTTCGCATCTTCGCCAACGGCCAGAACTTTTTTCACACCGTCTTTGACATGGTAGGCAACAACAGAAGGTTCGGACAGGATAACGCCCCGACCTTTGACGTAGACCAGCGTGTTCGCTGTCCCAAGGTCAATCGCCATGTCTGACGAAAACAAACTGCCCCAAATTGCCATGCCGCTGGCCTTCCCATTGCAAAACTACGTGCTGCGCCACGACTCCCCCACGGGTCGGGCCTGAGGCCTTATAGATGCAGGGCTTAAGGGAAGAAACCCCTTGATTAAAAGGTTTCGGCGCGTTCTTGCTGCTTGAAGATTTGCAATCTGGATTGTGGATTTTTTACCGGTTTTCCGGTCGAAATTTACATTTTCGAACATATCGGGGTTCGATGATGGAGAAATCAGCTGATTTTGAGGGTTTTCGCAACCGCAGCGCGTCAATCGGTCATGAAGCGCGGAACCCAAAGGGTTCCGCGCTCTCAAGGGGTTAACTATCTTTGTAGCTTACGCCTTTGATGTCTTCACCCGGCGCTGATTTTTCCCGCTTCACGATGAGGCGGTTCAGCGCGTTGATGTAGGCCTTTGCACTGGCGACGACAGTGTCGGTGTCCGCAGAAGTACCCGTCGCGATGCGGCCTTCTTCTTCCATACGGACCGACACGGTCGCTTGCGCATCGGTGCCTTCGGTCACAGCATTCACCTGATAAAGCTGCAGGCGAGCAGAGTGTTCAAACAAGCCTTTGACCGCATTAAACGTCGCATCAACAGGGCCATCGCCGGTCGCCGTGATCTCTTTCACGTCACCATCAATCTCAAGCGCCATTTTGGCTTCTTGCGGACCGTCGGTGCCGCATACAACGCGCAAGGATTTCAGTTTCAGACGATCCTCAACGGCATCATTCTGCTGGATCAACGCAATCAGGTCGTCATCGAAAACTTCCTTTTTCCGATCTGCGAGATCCTTAAACCGTACAAACAGGTCCTTCAGTTCATTATCTGCAACATCGTAGCCCAGTTCGGCCAGCTTGGCGCGCAGCGCAGCACGGCCCGAATGTTTGCCCAGCGGCAGGGACGTGCCAGACAGACCAACATCCTCAGGACGCATGATTTCGAACGTCTCTGCGTTCTTCAGCATCCCGTCTTGGTGGATACCGCTTTCATGCGCAAACGCGTTCTTACCAACGATCGCTTTGTTGTGCTGCACAGCAAAGCCTGAAACTGTCGCAACACGCCTTGAGATATGCATGATCTTGCGCGTATCAATGCCCGTTTCGAACGGCATGATATCGCCGCGAATTTTCAGCGCCATGACAACTTCTTCAAGTGCGGTGTTACCAGCACGTTCTCCCAAGCCGTTGATTGTACATTCAATCTGACGCGCGCCGCCTTCGACAGCAGCCAGCGAATTGGCGGTCGCCATGCCAAGATCGTTATGGCAGTGGGTCGCGAAAATCACCTCGTCGGCACCGGGAACTTTATTGATCAACATCCGGATCAAATCAGCGGACTCAACAGGCGCGGTGTAGCCCACAGTGTCAGGCACGTTGATCGTCGTGGCGCCCGCCTTGATCGCAATTTCAACCGTCCGGCACAGGTAATCTTCTTCCGTCCGTGTGGCATCCATCGGCGACCATTGCACATTGTCACACAGGTTCCGCGCATGCGTGACCGTGTCGTGAATCCGCTCGGCCATTTCGTCCTTATTCAGGTTCGGAATCGCGCGGTGCAGCGGCGATGTGCCGATAAACGTATGAATACGCGGCGATTTCGCGTGCTTCACCGCCTCCCAGCAGCGGTCGATGTCTTTGTAATTGGCACGGGCGAGCCCACAGATCGTGGACCGTTTCGCAAGCCGTGCAATTTCGGACACGGCGTTAAAATCGCCCTCAGACGCAATCGGGAAACCGGCTTCGATAATATCGACGCCCATCTCGTCCAGCAGTTCAGCGATTTCCAACTTCTCAGCATGGGTCATTGTCGCACCGGGTGATTGTTCGCCGTCGCGCAGTGTCGTGTCGAAGATCAGGACTCTATCTTTGGTCATCGTTTTGTGCCCTTGCTTGAAATTGGGAAAATGCGGGTTGGTGTCGCGTTAACCTGTTGGCAGCGCGACGTCAAAGTGCGGGCAGGGGCCCGGCGTGTCATTGGCAGTATCATGTGAATTCCTTAGCTTGCGTATCTTGGCGCTGGTCACCCCTGAGCGGTCGCGCCGGATGGCACGCTCAGAGGCAGCTAAGTAGGAGAACGGCGCACGCCAAACGCGGCATCGGCGCGCGAGAAATGATATGTGCTGTTCTATCCATAGGGCGACCATACAACAGCGGATATGAATGAAAAGTGTTTTTTGAAATGTTTCCGCGAAAATCCGGCAGCAGACCGCTGGACCTGCCTGCATCTGGTTCTAGCTGTAGGGTATGAAAAATGCATTGATCATCGGCGCTTCAGGCGGCATCGGACGCGCAGTTGCCGCGGAATTGACAGGGCAGGGTGTCGCCGTCACGGGACTGTCACGGGCGGACGGTTTGGACGTCACGCGCCCTGAAACGGTGGATGATGTGCTCGGGCAAATCACCGATCAGTTCGATTCAATCTTTACGGCCATCGGCATTCTTTCCGGCAAATCCCACAACCCCGAAAAATCGCTTTCCGCGATTTCGGCAGAGGCGATGCACGAAACCTATGCCGTCAACGCCGTGGGGCCCGCGTTGATCCTGAAACATGTACCGCGATTGATCCCAAAAGACCGGCGCAGCGTGGTTGCCACCTTGTCGGCACGGGTCGGATCAATCGGCGACAACCGCATCGGCGGGTGGCATTCATATCGGGCGTCCAAGGCGGCGTTGAACCAGATTGTACACGGGGCGGCCATCGAATTGGGACGGTCTCACAAGCAATCGATTTGCGTCGCGCTCCACCCCGGGACCGTCGAAACGCCGTTCACAGCGAAATACGCGGGCCGGCACAAAACCACCCCCGCACCAGATGCGGCGACATCTTTGGTCAATGTCATCAATGCATTAGAGGTTTCGCAGTCCGGCGGGTTCTTCGATTACGCAGGGCAGGATATTCCATGGTAAGATTGGTTCTAGTACTCGGCGACCAACTGTCGGATGACCTATCCGCGCTGCGCAAGACCGACAAATCCCGCGACATTGTGGTCATGGCAGAGGTCATGGATGAAGCGACCTATGTCTCGCACCACCCCAAGAAAATCGCATTTATCTTCGCGGCGATGCGCAAATTCGCGAACCGCCTGCGCGATGATGGCTGGACGGTGTGTTACACAAAGCTGGATGACCCCGACACTACCGGATCGATCACTGGTGAATTGATCCGGCGCGCATCCGAACACGATGCGACTGGGGTGGTTTACACCGAACCGGGTGAATGGCGATTGATCTCAGCTTTGGCTGATATGCCGTTGAAAACCCACAGCCTTCCAGATGATCGGTTCATCGCGTCACATCGCGATTTTGAAACGTGGGCCGATGGGCGCAAACAATTGCGGATGGAATATTTCTATCGCGACATGCGCCGGAAGACAGGTCTGTTGATGAATGGCGACGACCCTGAGGGCGGCAAATGGAACTATGATCACGACAACAGAAAGGCCGCACCAGACAGCATTGATTTCAACGGGCCAATGCATTTCCAACCCGATGAAATCGTTGAAGAAGTTCTGACTTTGGTCGCTGACCGTTTCGGCGACAATTTTGGTGATTTGCACCCCTTCTGGTTCGCGACGGATCAAGCGCAGGCGCGGCGTCACCTGACGCACTGGATCAAAAACGGCCTGCCGCAGTTCGGTGATTTCCAAGACGCGATGGTGACGGACCAGCGGTTTATGTACCACGCGATTGTCGGTCTTTACATCAATGCGGGCCTCCTGAACCCGCTTGAAGTTTGCCAAGCCGTTGAAGAGGCATACAAAAAAGGTGATGCGCCGCTGAATGCCGTCGAAGGTTTCATTCGCCAAATCATCGGCTGGCGGGAATACGTGCGGGGCATCTATTTTCTGGAAGGCCCTGACTATACGGCACGCAACATCCTGAAACACGACCGCGATCTGCCTGCGATGTATTGGGGTGCGGACACGAAAATGAAATGCATGTCGCAGGCAATCGACCAAACCAAAGAAGAGGCTTACGCCCACCATATCCAACGCCTTATGGTCACTGGAAACTTTGCACTGCTTGCAGGAATCGAACCTCAGCAGGTCCACGAATGGTATCTCGCGGTTTACGCTGACGCGTTCGAATGGGTCGAAGCCCCGAACACAATCGGGATGAGCCAGTTTGCCGATGGCGGTATCATTGCATCAAAACCCTATGTCTCAAGCGGCAATTACATCGCGAAAATGTCCGATTACTGCAAATCCTGCGCCTATAAGGTGAAGGACAAAACTGGCCCAGATGCCTGTCCATTCAATCTGCTGTACTGGCATTTCTTGGATCGACACAAAGATCACTTTTCGAACAATCCGCGGATGGGGCAAATGTACGCCACGTGGAACCGTATGGATCAGGGTAAACGGGATGTGATCATCGCAGAGGCGGATGCATGGTTGGGTCGTCTTGACGCAGGTGATAAGGTTTAGGTCTGATCTGTTTAAGGAAATTCAATGACCCATTCTAAACCCGACGTTGGCGTTGCCGTGCCGGAAATGACATTTGCGAAACTTGGCGGCGGACAGCTGACGTTCGGCGGCATGCGTGATCGCTGGTCCCTGCTGGTTGTCTATCGTGGCAAGCATTGCCCGCGCTGCAAAAGATACCTGAACAAATTCAACGACATGCTGTCCGATTGGACGGCGTTAATGGATGTGATGGTCGTGTCCGCTGATACAGCAGAAAAGGCGCAAGCAGACGTCGACGAATTTGGTTGGACCTTCGATGTTGGCTACGGGATGACAGTCGATCAGATGCGGGCGCTGGGCCTGTATGTGTCTGACCCTTTGTCAGAGGCCGAAACGACTGATCTGTTTGCCGAACCAGGTACATTCGCTGTTCGCCCGAATGGCGAACTGATGTTAGTGGATATTTCCAACGGTCCGGCGTCGCGCCCTGATCTGGATGAATTGTTGGATGGTATGCGGTTCAACATTGAAAATGACCGTCCGACACGCGGAAACGCTTGATCTGAAACGGAAAAGGGCAGCCAATTGGCTGCCCTTTCTCATTCATGTCGTCCGATTACTCGGCGGCTGGTGCGTCTTCCAGTTCAGGCTCTTGCGCCAGTGCACCGTCTTCCCAATCGCCAGAGATTTCCTGACCTGATGCGTAACGCATTGTGCCGACACCCTGACGACGACCGCTTTCGAACTGGCCTTCGTAAACGTCGCCATTCGCGTAAGTCGCGACGCCTTCGCCGTTGATTTCGCCTTCAGCCCAAGCACCAGTGTAGGTGAAACCGTCTGGCAAAGTGATCGTACCCGTACCGTCGCGCTGTCCGTCCACAAACGTACCTTCGTAGACTGTACCGTCTGCATAGGTGGCAGTGCCTTGACCGTTGCGCTGACCTTCGACCCATTCTCCTTCGTAAACATAGCCGTCAGGGTAGGTCATCTTGCCCATCCCGTGGTTCTTCGCGTTCAGGAATTCACCTTCATAAACAAGGCCGTTCTCAAAAATCGCAACGCCCGTGCCGTTGATCACGCCGTTCTGCCAGTCACCTTCATAGGATGACCCGTCCGGATAAACGATTTTGCCAGTCCCATCAGCCAGATCAGCCGAGAACGTGCCAGTATAAACAGACCCGTCAGGATAGGTGACCTCACCATTACCTTCGTTCTGGCCATCGACCCAATCGCCGACATATTTATAGCCGCGCGTATCTGTAAACGTGCCAGTACCGCTGCGTTTGTCATCAACAAACCCGCCTTCGTACACGTCGCCATTTGCGTAGGTCACTTTGCCTTCGCCCTGACGACGACCCGCAACAAGCGTGCCTTCGTAAATATCGCCATTCGGTTGCGTCAGCTTACCCGATCCTTCGATCTGGCCATCAACCCATGTGCCTGCATAGATCAGGCCATCAGCCGCAGTCAGCGTACCTTCACCGTCGCGTTCGCCTGCTTTCAGGTTGCCTTCGTACACCGCGCCATCAGGGTAGGTCACTTTGCCCACGCCTTCTTTCACGCCGTTGATCCAAGGACCTTCGTAGATATAACCGTTCGGGCTGCGCATTGTGCCGACACCGTGGTGCTGCGCGTTGCGGAATTCGCCTTCGTAGATCACGCCATTCGCGTAGTTCGCGACGCCTTGGCCCGTGATATTGCCGTCGGTCCAGTCACCTTCATAGGTGCCGCCATCGGCAAATGTAATCTTGCCAGTGCCTTCGGGCTTACCGCTTGCAAAGGTGCCTTCGTAGATAGACCCGTTCGGGAAGGTCGCGGTACCCGTGCCGCGAATTTCGCCATCTACCCATTCGCCAGAGTATTCGTAGCCGTTGGGCAACCGATAGGTGCCTTGGCCGTGCTGTTTGCCGTCACGAAACTCGCCTTCGTAAACGCCGCCATCGTCGTATTGCTTGGTTTGGGTTTGCGCATGTGCCACGCCGGAAAGGGCGACCCCCATCCCAAGTGTCAGTGCGATTGCTGTGCCTTTAGGCCATCCGAATGTCATATTCGTTTCCTGTCTCGTGCTCTTTATTTTACGCAAAGTTAAACCAACTTAACGCAATCGAACAATCATTAATCAATCACATGTCATTTGTGAGAAGCGGATGCGGCATCCTTGTGACCTGTTATCACCTTCCCTTAGGCCGACATTCTGCTACATCGGGGGCAAGACCCAAAGGGAAAATGCACGATGACGACGACATTCCGCCTGACCATGGCTCAGTTGAACCCAACCGTTGGCGACCTTGCCGGAAACGCGGCGAAAGCCCGTAAAGCATGGGACGCAGCCAAGGACGCAGGCGCAGATATGGTCGCTTTGCCCGAAATGTTCATCGCGGGATATTCGACGCAAGATCTGGTGATGAAACCGGTTTTCCATCAAGCGGCCGAAGCCGCGATTGAAGCGCTCGCCGCTGAATGCGCAGACGGGCCAACCATCGGGATCGGTGGGCCATATTTTACCGATGATCGGCTTTATAATGCCTATTATATCTGTCGGGGCGGTAAGATCGTCGCGCGTCAGCTCAAGCATTTCTTGCCTAATTACAATGTCTTCGACGAAGTGCGGCAGTTCCGGCGCGGCCCGATCCAAGGCCCATACGCGATCCCGAATGGTCCGCGCATCGGCAGCCCGATCTGCGAAGACGCATGGTATGAAGACGTCGCCGAAGCCATGGTTGAAAGCGGCGCTGAAATCCTTGTGGTGCCAAATGGCTCACCATTCCGCCGTGAAAAATTCGACGTGCGCATGTCCAAAATGGTGGCCCGCGTGATCGAAAACGAAGTGCCGCTTGTCTACGTCAACATGGTTGGCGGTCAGGACGATCAGGTCTTTGACGGTGGTTCATTTGTCCTGAACAAGGGCGGAAAGCTGGCCGTGCAATTGCCATTATTCGACGAAGTTTTGGCGCACGTCGATTTCGAACAAACCGATGACGGTTGGGAAGCCATCGCTGGCGAAAAAGCAATTTTTCCCGACGATTTGGAACAAGATTATCGCGCAATGGTCGAAAGCCTGCGTGATTATTGCGGTAAAACCGGCTTCAAAAAGGTCCTGTTGGGCCTGTCCGGCGGTATCGACAGTGCAATTGTTGCGGTCATCGCCGCCGATGCGCTGGGCCCTGAAAACGTGCGCGGTGTCATGTTGCCGTCCGAATACACCTCGCAATCGTCGCTTGATGACGCGCAAGGCGTCGTCGATGCGCTGGGCTGCAATTACGACACAGTGTCCATCGCAGGGCCTCGCGCGGCCGTGACAGAAGCGCTCGCGCCGCTGTTCGCAGGCCGCGACGAAGATCTGACAGAAGAGAACATTCAATCCCGTTTGCGCGGCGTTCTTCTCATGGCGCAGTCCAACAAATTCGGTGAAATGCTGCTGACGACAGGCAATAAGTCCGAGGTCGCCGTCGGCTACGCCACGATCTACGGCGACATGAACGGCGGCTACAATCCGATCAAAGACATGTACAAGACGCGGGTTTTCGATGCCTGCCGCTGGCGCAATGCCAACCATCGCCCTTGGATGAAAGCGCCGGCTGGCGAAATGATTCCCGTCTCGATCATCGACAAACCGCCGTCGGCCGAATTGCGCCCTGATCAACGCGACGACGACAGCTTGCCGCCCTATGACATCCTCGATGGTATCCTCAAAATGCTCGTGGACGAAGAACGGTCCGTCGCAGATTGCGTGGCTGCAGGTTACGAACGCGAGACCGTGAAACGCGTCGAACACCTGCTCTACATTTCCGAATACAAGCGATTCCAATCCGCGCCGGGCACACGTCTGTCGAACCGCGCCTTCTGGCTGGATCGTCGTTACCCAATCGTCAACGGTTTCCGAGACCAAAGTTGACGAACCAGACAAAGCGCGGCGTGGCGGCTTTGGTCGTCGCGTTTTGCGTAGTGTGTTCGGTTTGCCTATTGGCGATCGGGCGGCTGGCTCCACAAACCTTTACGCCTGCAGTTTGGATCACCGTCATTGGCCTGTTGCTGGTGGTCTTTGGTGTCGCTGTTGCTGTTTTGCGCAAGGTAAATGGTTAACGCGACGCCAGTGCACGCCTTGTGCATGGGTTGTGCACGCCTAGTGACAATCAATTTTGTCATTTTGGGCGGCTCTGTTAACCTTGTTTTCAAGCGGAGGACATCATGGCTGACAACAAGACACAGGCAACCGAAATCTCGCCCGCCGCCTTCATCGCGGGGATCGATCACCCGACACGCAGGGCCGATGCCGAAACGCTGGACGCTTTATTTCGCGACATCACAGGCTGGCAACCGCGCATGTGGGGGCCGACGATTATTGGCTACGGAGCATATCATTACACCTACGATAGCGGGCGCGAAGGCGACATGTGCGCGACCGGATTCAGCCCGCGCAAGGCAAACCTGTCGCTCTATATTATGCCGGGATATCAAGACTTTGGGCACATCCTTAACCGCCTTGGGAAGCACAAATTGGGTAAGGCTTGTCTTTATATAAACAAGCTCGCTGACGTGGATATCGATGTTGTCGCCGAGATTATTCAAGCAGGGCTTGATGATCTTGGCGCGCGTTGGCCCGTAAAGCCTAGCTAAACTGGACAATCGCGACCTGTCATGGTCAATGGCCCTAACAGGAGATTTCCAATGACTACGACTCGTTTCGCCCCTTCGCCCACTGGTTGGCTACATATCGGTAACCTGCGCGCTGCCTTGTTCAACTACGCCATCGCCCGCAAGGCCGGCGGCACCTTTATCCTGCGGATCGACGACACGGATCAGGAACGGTCAAAAGACGAATATATTCAAGGCATTAAGGAAGACCTGACATGGCTTGGAATCGAATGGGATCGGGTTGAACATCAATCCGCCCGCATGGATCGCTACCTTGATGCGAAGCAGCGATTGATCGATATGGGGCGGCTCTACGAATGCTTTGAAACGCCAGTTGAGCTTGATTTGAAACGGAAAAAGCAGCTCAACATGGGCAAGCCGCCGGTTTACGATCGTGGTGCGTTAGCGTTGTCCGAAGACGAAAAGAACAAACTGCGCGAGGAACGCGGATCGCATTGGCGTTTCAAGCTGGATCACGAACGCATCGAATGGACGGACGGCATCATCGGTGACATTTCGATTGATGCGGCGTCGGTGTCAGATCCGGTTTTGTTCAAGAACGACGGTCAGATTCTGTACACATTGGCGTCCGTTGTTGATGACACAGAAATGGGCCTGTCCCACGTTGTACGCGGGTCGGATCACGTGACCAACACGGCGACACAAATCCAGATTATTCAGGCACTTGGCGGCACAGTCCCAACGTTTTCACACCATTCATTGTTGACTGGTCCACAGGGCGAGGCTTTGTCAAAAAGGCTGGGCACATTGGCCTTGAAAGACTTGCGCGAAGCAGGAATTGCGCCGATGGCGATCCTGTCGCTGATGGCGCGTTTGGGGTCATCCGATCCGGTAGAGCTGCGCGCGAACATTGGCGAAATCGTTGAAGGTTTCGACATTTCCAAATTCGGATCAGCACCGACGAAATTCGACGCAGAGGACCTGAAACCGCTGACAGCGCGGTATCTGGCAACCATGGATCATACGGCAGTTGCAGCCGAAATCGAAGCTGCCGGTGTTCCCGCTAGTTTAGCCGCGCCTTTCTGGGACGTCGTGAAGGGCAATATCGCGACCTTGGACGATCTGCCGGGGTGGTGGGCGTTGTTCCGCGACGGGGCTACGCCGCTTGTCGCAGATGAGGATAAAGAATTTATCGCGCAAGCATTTGATATGTTAGGCGAACCTCCCTACGCAGCCGACACGTGGTCCACATGGACGACAGCGGTGAAAGAGGCAACTGGCCGTAAGGGCAAACAGTTGTTCATGCCGCTGCGCCAAGCCGTGACAGGTTTGCAGCGTGGGCCAGAAATGGCGGATGTGATGCCATTGCTGCAGACGAAACCTAAGGTCTAAGCGCGGACCAGTTTTGAAAGCTGGTCATCAACAAACCGCGTTTCATCGGGCGATAATACCTGATGGCGCGGATAAATGGGGGCGGTTCTATCGTCTTTGATCGGCCCCCAATTATCTGTTGTTGCAAAGAAATTCGCGGCGCCGTCCTGTCCGAATTCGCGCAGGTATCCTTGAATGACGACATCAAGATAGCTGCGTAAAATAGGGTGGGGGCCGCCTGCTGGATAAATGATGTTATCCTGAACTTCGTAAATCGCGGTCTGGTCCGGCAAAAGCTGGCGACGATAAGCAAATTCACGATCATCCAACGCGGCCCAATCGGCGTTCGGAACCTGCGCGCAAATGCCATCAAGCGTTGTGCCATGATCGGGCGTCACAGATAGAATCGCAAAGTCGCGCAACGTTGTGCTGCGCCAAACGCGCCGCCATCCGTCGATTTTTCGGCGCTGAGGTTGACGATAATCGTGGGTGTTCAAGTTCACGAGGCTTCCGTAGCCAAAGAAAGTCGGATCGGTCATTCACGGGCTCTTAATATTTGCGCGGGTGGTGCCGTCAGCGGTCTTATTGCAAAGGCCAGCCCCGCAACAAGCGACGCGGCGACGCCACCCCCGATGATCAGCAATGCGTTGGACCAGACAATGGCGTAATCCGTTTCCATGATGAAAGTCGAAACGGCCCATCCGCCCAAGATACCTGCGCCAAGTGCTACGGCACCCGCCGCAAATCCCAGCAACGCGGCGCGCAAAGCAAAACTGGTCAAGATGCGGCCGCGGGATGCGCCGAGCGTTTTAAGGACGGCAGCCTCGTAAGTGCGGTTGCGTTCTCCGGCGGCTGCCGCGCCAATGAGAACTAGAAATCCGGTCAATAACGTCGCCAAAGCGCCGTAGCGCGTTGCCGCAGATATGCCGCTGATCAAGGTGACAACTTGGTCGATGGCATCGCGAATGCGGATCGCTGTGATGTTGGGGTATGCCGTGGCAAGATCGCGTAGGATCTGCGCTTCGGCTGCTTCTTCGGCGTAAACCGTTGAAATCCAACTGTGGGGCGCGCCTGCGAGCGCCGACTGGTTGAGCGCTATGACAAAGCCCATGCCTGCGTCTTCGAAGCTGACATCGCGAAAACTGGCGATGGTACCAGTGATGTCGCGGCCCAAGATATTGATCACCATGTCGTCGCCAATCGACAGCCCCATTTCGCGCGCTTCTTCGTCCGCAAAGCTGATTAATGGCGGCCCGTCGTAGTCTTCCGGCCACCATGCGCCTTCGGTGATTGTCGTGCCGTCTGGCATCGCGTTGGCATAAGTCACCCCGCGATCACCGCGCACGACCCAATGTCCGTCTGCGAAAGTTGTCGCATCTTGTCCGTTAATGGTGGTGATGACGCCGCGCAACATCGGCGCGGTTTCTATATTGCTGACGGCAGGGTCGTTTGCCAGACGTTCGGTGTAGCCATCGATTTGATCCGGTTGGATATCGACAAAGAAATAGGACGGCGCGTTTTGCGGCAATTCTTCCGACAAAGAACTGCGCAAATTCGCGTCGATCTGACCCACGCTCGCCAGTACAGAAAGACCAAGCCCCAGCGACAAGACGACCGCCGTCGCTTCGCCGCCCCGTGATCCGATCGCGCCAAGGGCCAGTCGCAAGGCGGGTCTGCCACGCGTTGGCCGTTGCAGGCGTCGCGCGATGAATCGGATGATGATGGCTGCGACAATCAAGATCACGAGCGCTGCGATAATGCCGCCAGTTGTCCAGAGGGTTAGAAATGCGTTGCCCGTAAACGCCACAGCAAGCCCCACGAGTGCGGCAAGCAATGCGGCCGTCATGATGAGATATCCCAAACGGGGCAAGGCCTTACCAGCGCTGAAAGCATCACGAAACAGGGTGGCAGCGCGGATGTCTTCGGTTTTTGCAAGTGGCCAAAGCGTAAAGATCAACGCGGCCAAAACGCCGTAGATTGCCGCTTCGCCAAGCGGGCGAGGATCAAAGGTAAATTCGGCTGGAATCGGAAGGCGTGCTTCGATGAATGGCGCGAAGATAACTGGGATTGCGCCCCCGATGATAACGCCAAGTGCGACGCCAAGAATGGTGAGAACGCCAATCTGAAAGAAGTATGTCAGAAAAATCGTGCGACTGGTCGCCCCAAGCGTTTTCAACGTGGCAATCACGTTGGTTTTGCCAGCAAGGTAGGCCTGCACGGCTGCTGATACGCCGACCCCACCCACAGCGAGCCCCGCCAACCCCATCAGGATCAGGAATGATCCGATCTGTTCGACAAACCGTTCTGTCCCGCCTGCGCCACGCCTGCTGTCGCGCCACCTGAGGCCTGCGTCGGACAGGGTCGCTTTGGTCTGATCTTCTGCAGCTTGTAGGTCCGTACCGTCAGGCAGGTTTAGTCTGTATTGCGTTGAAAATAATGTACCTTCTGCGATCAAGCCCGACCCGGCAAGCGCGTCGGTCAGGACAATCGTGCGCGGCCCAAGCCCGAAACCGCCGGACGCGTTGTCGGGGTATTTTGTCAGCACTGCCCGTAGCGTGAAATCCTGCGTACCCAGGCGGAAGGTGTCACCGATGGTCAACCCGAGCCTATCCACCAGCACCCGTTCCATGACAGCACCATTGTCCGCCAGAGCGTCGGCAAGCGGCATATCGGGCGTCAGCTGCACTTGCCCAATCAACGGGTAAACACCGTCGACAGCGCGGATTTGCGTCAATGCGCGGTCTTCGGTGTCCGTGACGGCCATGGACCGGAAATCCACGGTTTCGGACACGACGTCAGCGATATCGTTGAGGTACGCCAATTCGTCGTCACGCGCGAAACGATAGGTCAGTTCGACCTCTGCGTCTCCACCAAGTAGTGCTGCACCTTCGCGGTCCAGTCCCGCTTGAATGCCTGCCCTGACTGTTCCGACGGCTGCAATCGCGGCGACCCCTAACGCGAGGCACGCGAGAAAGATGCGAAAGCCGCGCAAGCCGCCCCGGAGTTCCCGCCGCGCAAATTTCGCAGCAACCGCGATGCTCATGCTGCGGCCTTTGCAGGGTCAATCCTGCCATCACGCAAACGCACAACACGGTCGCATCGCGCAGCAAGATCAGCGGAATGTGTGACCATAATCAATGTGGCACCATGTCGATCACGCAGATCAAACAGCAGGTCCATAATTGCGCGGCCATTGGTTTCATCAAGGTTCCCAGTGGGTTCATCGGCCAACAGAATACGGGGGCGCGGTGCTGATGCGCGGGCAAGTGCGACACGCTGTTGTTCGCCACCGGACATTTGACTGGGGTAATGATCCGCGCGGTCGGCTAGACCAACGGCGGCGAGTTCGGCGGCCGCTTTGGTAAACGCATCCTTATCGCCCGCAAGTTCCAGCGGTGTCGCGACGTTTTCAAGCGCGGTCATTGTCGGGATAAGGTGGAAAGATTGAAAGACCACCCCCATATGATCCCTACGAAAGCGGGCCAACTGGTCTTCGTTCATTGCGGTAAGGTCCTGATTCAGCGACAGAACCGATCCGGATGATGCCATTTCCAAGCCGCCCATCACCATAAGGAGCGATGATTTGCCCGACCCACTAGGCCCGACGAGACCGACGGTTTCCCCTTGGCTGACATCCAACACAATGTCGTGCAGGATATCGACAGGACCGGCGTTGCCCATCAAGGTCAGTGAAACATTTGAAAGCGAGAGTACAGGATCAGTCATGGCCACAGCCTTTAGCAAAATCTTCTCCTTTGGATATGGGGCACTTGGGGTGTTGCGCAACCTCTCTATCGTCACAGTCCTGACAACTGGTTACGCGGCGGCCGACGAAATCGTCCTTGCGGCCTTAGGTGATAGCCTGACAGCAGGGTATGGCGTGGCGCAAGGCGATGGATTTGTTCCACAGCTTGATGCGTGGTTGGAAGCGCAGGGCCTGCAGGTCGATCTGCGGAATGCAGGCGTGTCAGGAGATACAACTGCGGGCGGGTTGTCGCGGGTCGATTGGACGCTAACCTCGGATGTGGACGGGATGATCGTGACGCTGGGCGGCAATGATTATTTGCGGGGGATCGATCCGGCGGTGAGCAGGGCCAATTTGCGCGGCGTCTTGGAAGCCGCTGAGGCAAAAGGCGTCGATGTGATGATGGTCGGGCTGCGGGCCGGCAGTAATTATGGGCTGGATTATAAAACCGAATTCGAAGCGATGTATTCGGACCTGTCTGCCGAATTCGATGCCCCCCTTTTCCCCAGTTTTTTCCAAGGGTTGCAAGCAGCGGCTGGCATGCAGGACGGGTTGGCTGAATTCATGCAGCGCGACGGCATCCATCCCAACGCCGAAGGCGTTCGGGTTATCGTGGCGGCCATGGGGCCAGATGTGCTGGCATTTGCGCAAGGCCTGCAGCAGTAAAATCTGTGGGCAAGGGCATCCGCGAATGCCCCCACCAGCGCTATGTGGGATTTAGTCTGCTACGGTCAGATTAACCGCATTTTCGCGACCATCACGGCCGGATTCGATGTCAAAATTGACCTTTTGATCGTCGCGCAGGCCGGTAAGACCGGACCGTTCGACTGCTGAAATATGTACAAAAACATCCTTATCGCCACCGTCTGGCGCGATGAAGCCGTAACCTTTGGTTGTGTTGAACCATTTGACAGTGCCTGAAGCCATGTCGTTCTTCCTTTATTGCTCCCGCTCGCGGCATTGCAGCGGAATGGCGTGCGACGCATTCATCGCAGCATTAGGCCCGAGTGGCGTAATGATTGATGAGGTCAACACGCGCGTGGATGTTACGCGGGGCAAATCAGAAATCAAGAAATTTTGGGGGTTTTTTGACCGGCTATGCAATCATAAGCTGATTTGCGCCAAGTCTGGATTGGGGCGCCCGCAGACGCGCGCCCCTGTGTCGTAAGCCGTAGCTTATGCGAGTGCGAGATTAACCGCAGATTCGCGACCATCACGGCCAGCTTCGATGTCGAAAGTAACTTTCTGATCGTCGCGCAGGCCAGTCAGGCCGGAACGCTCAACAGCGGAGATGTGAACGAATACGTCCTTGGAGCCGCCATCAGGAGCGATAAAGCCGAAGCCTTTAGTTGTGTTGAACCATTTCACGGTGCCAGTAGCCATCGTGTTTTCCTTCATGTTTTCAATGCCATCCGCGGATTTGCGATAGCGTGGCGTGGTCAGTGCTAGATCGAAAGACTGTAGCCGTTTGGAAAACAGTGGGTCGAGATAGAATAACGTCTGCCTTGTCTACATGCGCTTTTGTCGCCCTAGTTGCAAGGAAAATCGCGGGTTGCCTTTGTGCCAATGCAGTGCGACAGGCGGTTAAACACCTAAGGAGTAGTGGCATGCGTTGGGATGAATTGATGGATCGGGCAGGGTCGGTCTGCGAGTTTTGCGGCGCGACAGAACAACTTAGCGGTGTAGAGATCACGAGCGAAGATCACGTCCTTTTATGCGAAACGTGCCGATCTGACGACGCACCTGCGGTTCATTGGCGCTGCCTTGAAGGTGCGGTCTGGTCTGTTGTGCCTGCTGTCCAAATCGCAGTTTGGCGCAAACTTGGGGGAATCGATGAGGTTTGGGCCGTTGAGGCCCGCGAAAACCTGATGATGGAACCTGACGTGATGGCGCGCGCTGTCGGTGAGGTCCAAGTTGTCCACAAAGACAGCAACGGCATGGTGCTGGAACATGGCGACACGGTCGTGCTGATCAAAGATTTGCCCGTGAAAGGTGCAGGATTTACCGCAAAGCGTGGAACGGCCGTGCGCAATATTTCACTGGTGCCGGACAATGCAGGTCATATCGAAGGCAAAGTCGAAGGTCAGCGGATTGTCATTTTGACGGAATTCGTCAAACGAAAGTAAAGGTGCCCGACCGAAGCCGGACACCTCGAATGGTTTAGCGCACGAATTTTTTGTGTTTCATGCGCTTCGGTTCCATTGCATCGGCGCCGAGACGCTTCTTTTTATCTTCTTCGTAATCAGAAAACGCGCCTTGGAACCATTCAACATGCGCGTCGCCTTCAAAGGCCAAGATGTGCGTACAAATCCGGTCGAGGAAGAAACGGTCGTGGGAAATGACCACCGCGCAGCCTGCGAAATCGACGAGCGCGTCTTCCAATGCCCGCAGTGTTTCGACGTCCAGATCGTTTGTAGGTTCGTCGAGCAGCAGTACGTTACCGCCTGATTTCAACAGTTTAGCCATGTGAACACGGTTACGTTCACCGCCTGACAGCAGGCCGACCTTTTTCTGTTGATCGCCGCCTTTGAAGTTAAAGGCAGAACAGTAAGCGCGGGAATTCATCGATGCGTCGCCTAGTTCGATAATCTCCGCACCGCCCGAAATTTCTTCCCAAACAGTTGTGTCTTCCGACAGGGCATCGCGTGATTGGTCCACATAGGACAGCTTCACTGTGTCGCCAAATTCAACGGTGCCTTCGTCCGGCTGGTTCTGGCCCGTCAGCATAGAGAAAAGCGTGGATTTACCCGCGCCGTTTGGCCCGATCACACCGACGATGCCGCCGGGTGGTAGATCAAATGACAGGCCTTCGACCAACAGTTTGTCGCCCATCGCCTTTTTCAGATCAGTGACTTCGATCACTTTGGATCCGAGACGCGGACCGTTTGGAATAATGATCTGGGCACGACCGACTTTTTCACGCTCTGACTGGTTCGCCATTTCGTTATAGGACGCGATCCGGGCTTTGGATTTTGCCTGACGGGCCTTTGCGCCTTGGCGCATCCATTCGAGTTCGCGTTCCAGCGTTTTCTGCTTGGATTTGTCGTCTTTGGCTTCGCGTTCCATACGCTTGGCTTTGGCTTCGAGCCACGAGGAATAGTTGCCTTCGTGCGGGATGCCCGCGCCACGGTCGAGTTCCAAAATCCAGCCGGTGATTGCATCAAGGAAATAGCGGTCGTGGGTGACGATCAGTATTGTGCCTTTGTAATCAATGAGATGCTGTTGCAGCCATGCAATTGTTTCGGCGTCAAGGTGGTTGGTTGGTTCGTCGAGCAGTAACATGTCAGGTGCTTCAAGCAACAGCTTACACAGTGCCACGCGACGACGTTCACCACCCGACAGGGTCGTAACGTCGGCGTCATCTGGCGGGCAGCGCAGGGCTTCCATCGACACGTCGATTTGCGCGTCCAGATCCCAGAGGTTCAGCGCGTCGATCTCATCCTGAAGCTTCGCCATTTCGTCGGCGGTTTCTTCGGAGTAGTTCATGGCGACTTCATTGTAGCGATCAAGGATCGCTTTCTTGTCGGCCACACCCAGCATCACGTTTTCACGGACTGTCAGGTTTTCGTCCAGATGCGGTTCCTGCGGCAGGTAACCGACGCGCGCGCCTTCGGCAGCCCATGCTTCACCTGCGAAATCTTTGTCCTGACCGGCCATGATCCGCATCAGGGTCGATTTACCGGTGCCGTTTACACCGACAACACCGATTTTCACGCCAGGCAGAAAGTTGAGGCGAATGTTTTCAAACACCTTCTTGCCGCCCGGATATGTTTTGGACACGCCGTCCATGAAGTAGACGAATTGATTGCTGGCCATGATGGACGCTCCGTTAGAAAAGTTTGTCCCTCAATAGCGGGGTGGGGCGGCGGCGGCAATTGGTGAACGTGCGATCTGCGATACGATATTCGTCCGATTTGCGAGCCAATCGAGCACGTCAGCCGCGGGCATCGCTTTCGCAAGCCAATAACCTTGCATCACGCTACCACCCATATCGACGATGGCCTGTGCCTGTTCGGTCGTTTCAATGCCTTCCGTGACTGCGACCAGACCAAGATCACGGCAAAGTTCGTACATGACAGAGATGATTTTGGCACTGGTTGGGTCGGTCAGGACATTTTGGGTTAACGTCCGATCAATCTTAACACCGTCCACCGCTAAGGTCGCCAAATGCGTTAGGCCTGCATGGCCGGTCCCGAAGTCATCTAGCAGCGTCGCGATGCCTGCGTCATGAAGTTTCTGCACGGTTTGTACTAAGGGATTGGACTTGCTTATATCGTCGAAAACGACAGTTTCGAGGACTTCAATCAAGACGTCTTTGGGGTCGAGGTTTCGGTCCGCGAGTTCGGTCATCATGGTTTGGAAGAAAGCAGGATGACCCAGCAATTCGGCTGAACCGTTCAGGCCAATTTTGATATTTGGGTGGCCATTTTCGTTGAGTTTGACCTTCAGGTCCAAGGCTGCACGAAGGGCTGCAAAGTCAATGTCGGCCATTAGCCCTAAATTCTTGGCGAGCGGCAAGAAATCGGCGGGTGAGATGAGCCCCAATCGCGGGTTCTGCCAGCGCACGAGCGTTTCAAAGCCGCAGATCACACCTGACTTTAGGTCCATGGTCGGCTGAAACTGAAACGAAATCATGTCGTTGTCGACAGCCGCACATAGTTCATCACCCAATCGGGCTTGTTCAACTTGTCTGGCATGCAATGATTTGTCGTAAGTCGCGACGCGTCCGCGTCCGCCATTTTTGGCTTCATACAGGGCGAAATCCGCACGTCTGAGCAAATCCTCGGGGCTTAGATTTTTTTCACTGGCGAAGGCTGCGCCGATGCTGAGCCCACAATGCAGGGACCCACCATTTAGATGCCGCCCGTCATCATTCACTTTGATGATTTTCTGGCCGATCAATTCGATCGCATCAAGCGATTGGGCATTAGGGCAGAGTACAAGGAATTCATCGCCACCAATCCGCGCGGCGATATCATCGTCGGTAATCACCTGTCGTAAGGTATCGGCAATCCCGTTGAGTATCTTGTCTCCAGCCGAATGGCCAAAACTGTCGTTAATGGTTTTGAAATGATCAAGGTCAATTTCAAGAAGGCCGACGCCCGTTTTACCGTCATCCGCATCACTTAAAGCTTGCGACATGCGACGCATCACATTCAGTCGATTGGATAGCCCTGTCAGGCTATCGGTTGCTGCGATTTGAGAAAGTTTTTTGGATGTTGCCGTAAGTTCCATTTGGCGCGTGATGTGATCGCTGATGTCGCGCGCTACGACAATCGCGACTTCGCCGAATTCGCGGATTGTGTCGAAAGCGACGTGAAGTTCGACCCAAAAGCTTTCCCCGTTGCCGCGCCGGTTCTCAAAGATCGCGATCTGCGATTTTTCATTTTGTTCATTGCGGTAACGGAACGCGGCAATGTCAGCTGCACTTGGCGTGTCTTTGATCGGTAGCGCATAGGACAGCGGGTTTTGGCCAATGATCTGATCCAACGGGATCATCATCATTTCAGCGTAGATTTCATTCGCCCACAAAACGATGCCATCCATGGATTGCACGACAAGTCCGACATCGGCAGCCGTGCCTACCGCACGATAGAACGCGGCATCCGGAATTCCCGAAAATGCAGCACTGGTTATATCTGAGTTGAAACGTCGATCTGCGACGGCATTTGAATGTTTCGTCATACCCTTGGATTCCGGTGCTTCGGGACACTTACACGGTTCGAATGGAAATGGTGTTAATGCTGGCGAGAAATTTTGAGGTTCATTGATTTACGAGTCTATTGGTTTGACAATCCGCATTGCCTAACGTCCCTATGCGTATCTTAAAAGGAGACTCTGATGACTTATATGCCCGCCGAAAATCGCTACGAAAACATGACATATCGTCGGTGTGGCAATTCGGGATTGAAGCTGCCTGCGGTATCGTTGGGCCTTTGGCATAATTTTGGCCATGACACGCCACATGAAACGAAGACAGCAATTTGCCGGACAGCGTTTGATCACGGGATCACGCATTTTGACTTGGCAAACAACTATGGTCCGCCTGCTGGTTCTGCTGAACACGCGTTCGGGTCCATCCTGAACGAAGATTTCCAGAACCATCGTGATGAACTGATCATCAGTTCAAAAGCCGGATATCACATGTGGGACGGTCCTTACGGGGAATGGGGAAGCCGCAAGTATCTGATTTCGTCTTGTGATCAGTCGCTTAAGCGTATGGGTCTTGATTACGTCGATATTTTCTATTCGCACCGCTTTGACCCGGATACGCCGTTGGAAGAAACAATGGGTGCATTGGATCACATCGTTCGGTCCGGGCGTGCGTTGTATGTCGGTATTTCGTCGTACAATACCGAACGGACGAAAGAAGCAGCGGCTATTCTGAAAGACCTTGGGACGCCTTGTTTGATCCACCAGCCATCTTACAACATGTTGAACCGTTGGGTCGAAACGGACGGCTTGAAAGACACGTTGAAGGATCTTGGTATCGGTTCGATCGCCTTTACGCCTTTGGCGCAGGGGATGCTGACAAAGAAATATCTGGGCGGCATTCCTGAAGATTCCCGTGCCGCGCAGGATAAATCCTTGTCGACGTCGATGTTGACGGACAAAGCGTTGTCGAACATCCGCAAGCTCAATGAAATTGCGGAAGGTCGCGGTCAAACGCTGGCACAGATGGCGATTGCGTGGGTCTTGCGTGACGAGGGTATCACAACCGCCTTGATCGGTGCGTCGAAGCCGAGCCAAGTGATCGATTGTGCCGGTGCCGTTGGCAATCTGGACTTCACAGCTGATGAGCTGGCCGAGATCGACAAATACGCTGACGATGAGGCGATTAACCTGTGGGCCAAATCGTCTGAAACGGACAATTGATCCGGTGATTAGCGAAGTCTGTATCTGTGGCCTAGACGGTGAGACGACTGTTGTTTTGCGCCATGATGGCCATCTGGAAGCCCCGAACTGGCATCCCGATGGTTATCTGATCGTGAACGGCGGCGGTCGGTTGTACCGTCTGGGTTTCGACGATCCGACCTTGGATCCGATCGATACGGGCTTCGCTGTGACCTGCAACAATGACCACGGCATATCGCCAGACGGCAAACGGCTTGTGATCAGCGATGCGACGCAGACCAAGGGGTCGTGCATCTATCTGCTTCCGATTGAAGGCGGCACCCCTGAGAAGGTGACATCGCAAACACCGTCGTGGTGGCATGGCTGGTCGCCTGACGGTGATCGCTTGGCATATGCTGCGGCCCGTCCCGCGGGCACACCGATTGGGCTATACACCTGCGCTTTGGATGGCAGCGATGAGGTCTGTGTCACAGATGCGTTTGATCATGTGGATGGGCCGGATTACGCGCCTGATGGCGATTGGATCTGGTTTAATGGCGAACGAGGCGGGAAGGTTGATCTGTGGCGAGTGCGGCCTGATGGCGCCGACCTTCAGCAGATGACTGACGACGCTGCTGTGAACTGGTTCCCGCATCCGTCGCCTGATGGGGCGCATGTTGTCTATTTGGCTTACCCTGAAGGTACGTTGGGCCATCCCGGCGGCTTGAACGTGAGCCTGCGGGTAATGCCTGCTGATGGTGGGGATACCCGTCATCTGATTGATCTGTTTGGCGGACAGGGGACGATCAACGTGCCGTCGTGGGCACCCGATAGCCAGCAATTCGCGTTTGTGCGGTATGTCAGCTAGATGACGCATCCTGTCGCAAAACGTGGTCAAGTCATCGGCCTATTGGGTGGGTCGTTTGATCCGGCGCATGCAGGACATGTGCATATCACGACGACCGCGCTGAAGCGGTTTCAGCTGGACCGTATTTGGTGGATGGTCAGCCCAGGTAACCCGCTGAAAGAAAACGGTCCGGCACCGATGGCGGAAAGACTGCAAACCGCGCGTGCGGTGATGCAGCATCCGAAGGTTGATATCACGGACATCGAAGCGACGCTTGGCACCCGCTATACCGCTGATACCTTGGCCGCATTGCAGCGTCGCTACCACGGCGTTCAGTTTGTCTGGCTCATGGGGGCTGATAACTTGACGCAATTCCATCTCTGGCAAGACTGGCAGTGGATCATGGACAACGTCCCTGTCGGGGTTGTGGCCCGCCCCGGTGATCGGATCGCGGCGCGGCTTTCCAAGACGGCACGGGTTTATGCAAACGCCCGTATTCCCGGTCGGGCCGCGCATACCTTACGCGATTATGCGGCACCGGCGTGGAGCTTTATTAATCTGCCGATGTCGTCCCAATCTTCTAGCGCTATCCGTGCAAGAGGGGAATGGCGCTAACGTGTTCTATGCGGGCTGGTGCGTCTGCAAGAATCTTTTTAAAGGTTACGCATGACATATCATTTTACGCGCCGCGCCCTTTTGACTTCTGCCTTGTCGAGTGTTGCTACTGTTGCTTTTGCCGAGGCGCCGCTGACGTCATTGCGGCCAACCGCACGGCCTGATCTTGATCCGAAAACGTCCCCTTTGGCGCAAGTTACCACTGCTGAAATTATCGCGGATGCGGACCTGAACGGTGTTGTCGGTTTTATGGTGGCTGATGCGAAGACGGGGCAACTGCTTGAAGCAACAGACGCCGATATTGGCCTGCCGCCTGCGAGTGTCACCAAGGCCATGACGGCGTTGTTTGCGATCAAGACACTTGGCCCTGATTATACGTTCCGTACGCGTCTTTTGGCGACGGGTCCTGTTGTTGATGGTGTTCTGCAGGGTGATCTTATTCTTGCGGGCGGCGGAAATCCGAACTTTGTGACGGACGAGTTGAGCGCGCTTGTGAAGCAGTTTGTCGACCTTGGGATTACAAAGATCACTGGCGCCTTTCAGGTATGGGGCGACGCGTTGCCGTATCGCGAAGAGATTGATCCACCGCAGTTGGATCACCTTGGCTACAACCCGTCGGTCAGTGGTCTGAACCTGAATTTCAACCGTGTCCATTTTGAATGGCGTCGCGCGAACGGGCGTTACACGATCGCGATGGATGCGCGTAGCGAAACGCAACGCCCGCTGGTCTATACGTCACGCATGCGGATCGTGGATCGTGCGGTGCCGATTTATACGTATGCGCGGGCTGGCAAGATTGATGAATGGACAGTCGCCCGCGGTGCGCTGGGCGATTCAGGGTCGCGGTGGCTGCCTGTGCGCAACCCCGCGCTTTATGCAGGCGATGTGTTTCAGACGATGGCGCGGGCGCTGGGTGTTCCGTTGCCGAACCCCGAAAAGATCGCCGAATTGCCAGAGGCGGACGAAATCGCGGCACATGAAAGCGAAGATCTGACCAAAATGATGCGGTCCATGCTGCGGTTTAGCACAAACCTGACGGCTGAGGGGGCGGGTCTGACGGCCACGAAGAAGATTGTCGGCAAACCGTTTGAATTGCCTGAGTCAGCGGCGTGTATGACGCGCTGGGCTGAACAACAGTCGAATGTGCGGGCAAGCTTTGCGGATCATTCCGGGTTGAGTGATGCTTCGCGTGTGTCAGCGCAGGACATGGTTGCGATTTTGCGCGATCCGGATGCGATTGGGACGTTGCGCCCGATCTTGAAAGATATCCCGATGACGGACGAAGACCGCGATGTCATTGTAGATTTCCCGGCGCGTGTCGTTGCAAAAACCGGAACGCTGAATTTCGTGTCGACATTGGCGGGATATGTGCGCACAGAAGCGGGCGACGATCTGGTGTTTACGATCTTCGCTGCCGATCTCGAAGCCCGCGCACGCGGTAAAGCTGCTGGCGACGAACAGCCCGCCGGATCAATCGGATGGAACCGACGGGCGAAGCGCTTGCAGCAACGTTTGCTGCAACGGTGGTCGTTGGTATTTCAAAGCGAAGCGTAAAGAGGCGGCCAAGTTTTCGGCCGCCTCGTTTTGGGGGTGTCGTGATGTATTACGCGGCTGTGGCACGCCAACGCGGTCCGAACCCAACCCACACCAGAAAACCAATGACCGGTAGGACGAGGATAGCCACGGTCCATGCAACTTTTGCGACCGGTCCTTCACTGGATGTCATGACTTGGTAGATTGCATAAAGATCTGCAATCAAAACTAAAAATCCGAAAATGCCGTAACCCATTTGTCTTTCTCCAAACTGTGTTTGCGTTGGTGGACCAACTGTTCGCGACAAAAAACGTTCCGATAATAATATTGGGAACCAAAGATCAGGAATGCCGTTCTCATCTTCCATAAGCGCGTCAACTTTTGTGACTGCGCAGGAATGAGGAGAATAAAATGAAACCTGTACTTGCAATCGTTGGTGGTGTTGCTGCAATCGCTGTGATCGCTTTCGCGGTCTTTATGGTAGACGTAGATCAAACCCAAGAAGCGGCGCTACCCGACGTCGATATCGACGTTGAAGGCGGCCAGTTGCCAGAATTTGACGCAGAGGTTGGCAGCATCAGTGTCGGCGAAACTGATGTTGAGGTCGAAGTTCCAGACGTTGAAATCACGACCAACACAGAAACTGTGACCGTTCCCACGTTGAATATCGAAGCGCCTGAGGACGACACCGCGACAAACTAATGGGGCGTGTCGAATATTGAGAGGGCCCAAGTTTGGGCTCTCTCTGTTTTTTCGGATTTGTTTAGGCCGTCATGTGCCGCGCACGCGATCCGCGTTCGATGGCGGCGGCGTGAAGCCGGTCTAATTCCAGCTCATCGCGAATTTCTTCGAGCATGCGTGCTTCGGCCCCGTCGATCAGGCCATCCGCTGCAGCCACATCGCAGGACAGCGCGTATGCGGTTTCAAACAGACGTTCCGGCAGGGCATCGCGGATCAGGCCGAATAGTGCCTCAAGCCCGTCTTCTTGTTCGAGCAGATCGAACACCATTTTTGATGTGCGCGGCGTACGTTCGGTGTCGTAGCCCGCGAAAACCGGCAAATGATTGATTGAAGTCGTCATTTTCACCAGTTCTGACGTCCGAATATCTTCGTCAGATGCTGAGACCGCTATCATTAAGGCGACAAGTGCGTCTTGGGCCGTCAGTGGGGCGTCTTCGATCATAGGTTAATCCTTTTGCTTCACCCTTACGATTTATTGACGCCACCCGTCCCGCGCAATAGGGAGTGCGCCATTGCTGTCAATTCTGGCAGGGATTCTGAGATGAGAGACCGATATGACCAATTTGCGTGATGCTGCGATGACTTCCAAGGCTTGGCCCTTTGAAGAGGCCCGTAAGCTGCTCAAACGGTATGAAAAGAACGATCCCGAGAAGGGCTATGTTCTTTTCGAAACCGGCTATGGCCCATCTGGTTTGCCGCATATCGGCACCTTCGGCGAAGTGTCGCGCACAACAACTGTGCGCCGCGCCTTCGAGGTGCTGTCGGATATCCCAACCAAACTGCTGTGTTTCTCGGACGATATGGACGGGATGCGTAAGGTGCCTGGCAATGTGCCGGACCCTGACGCGCTGGTGCCATACATGCAGATGCCGCTGACGAAAGTGCCTGATCCGTTTGGTACGCATGCCAGTTTTGGCGATCATATGAATGCGAAGCTGAATTCGTTCCTGGACACGTTCGGGTTTGAATATGAATTCGCGTCATCGACCGAATACTACGGGTCGGGCAAGATGGACGAGATTTTGCTGCGCTCTGCTGATCGCTACGACGATATTATGAAGATCATGCTCAAGTCGTTGCGCGAAGAACGCCGCGAAACCTATTCGATTTTCTTGCCGATTTCCCCGACGTCTGGCCGTGTTTTGTACGTGCCGATGAAGGAAGTGACCAAAGACGGCATGATCACGTTTGAGGATGAAGACGGCACTGACGTGACGATCCCTGTGACGGGCGGAAACTGCAAATTGCAGTGGAAGCCTGATTTTGGCGCGCGCTGGGCTGCGTTGGACGTTGATTTTGAGATGTATGGCAAGGACCACGCCACGAACACGCCGATCTATGACGGCATCTGCCGCACATTGGGCGGTCGCGCACCTGAGCATTTCACATACGAGCTGTTCTTGGATGCCGAAGGTCACAAGATTTCCAAGACATCTGGCAACGGCCTGACCATCGACGAATGGCTGACATATGCGGCGACCGAAAGCCTGTCGTATTTCATGTACCAAAAGCCAAAGACAGCAAAGCGGATGCATTTTGATGTGATCCCGAAGGCTGTGGATGAATACCACCAGCAATTGCGCGCCTATCCGGATCAGGACGAGAAGGGGAAGATGAACAACCCTGTGTTCCACATCCACGGCCACAACGTACCATCGTCCGATATGGTTGTGCCTTTTGCAATGCTGCTGAATCTGGCTTCGGTGTCCGGTGCGGAAGACAAGGAAACGCTTTGGGGCTTTATCCAGCGCTATGCGCCAGACGCGTCGCCGGAAAATAATCCGCAACTGGATCAGGCCGCCGGTTTTGCGGTGCGTTACTACAATGACTTCGTCAAACCGACGAAAGTGTATCGCGCACCAACGGATCAGGAACGTGCGGCTTTGACGGGCCTCGTCGCACGTCTGAAGGCATGGGACGGTGGTCTGGATGCCGAGGAACTGCAGTCGATGGTGTTTGCGGTTGGTAAAGAACACGCTTTTGACCCGCTGCGCGGCTGGTTCACAGCTCTTTATGAAGTGCTGCTAGGCGCGTCTCAGGGTCCACGTTTTGGTGGGTTCATCGCGCTTTACGGCGTGGACGAAACGGTTGCTCTGATCGAAGACGCGCTGTCGAAATAAGCGGCATCGCGACAGCGTTTCAGGATAAGAAAGGCGTCACGTTTGTGGCGCCTTCTTTCGTTTTGCGCCACCAAAATGAAACCTAACGGCTGTTTCAACCGTATCTGCTATGAAGCAGCAGAGGGATGGAATGATCATGAAACAAATTTTTATGGGCGTCGCGGCGCTGGTTTTGTGGGCGGGCACCGCGCTTGGGCAGGCCAATGAGGCAATCGAAGATGTGATTGGAAGCCAGTTACAAGCCTTTAACGATCGCGATGTGACAGAGGCGTTTTCCTACGCCAGCCCGATGATCCAAGGCATTTTCCGCGAACCGCAGAATTTCGGAATGATGGTCGAACGCGGCTATCCGATGGTCTGGGACAATTCAGATGTGCGGTTTTTGGACTTACGCGAAGAGCAGGGCATGATCTTGCAACGGGTGATGATCAAAGACGCTGAAGGGGTTATTCATACGCTGGAATACGCGATGATTGAAACGCCGAACGGTTGGCAGATTAATGGTGTCGCTTTGGTCGCACCCGACTTGGCCGCCTAAGCGTTGCGCATGGCGCCGTTACGGTGCTGTCAGGTGGCCTTTACCTGATCAGATTATCCCTATTCCCGACTGAAATGGCGGATGGTTGTTCCTTTGCGGATCACACCGCACTCATGAGGGATATTCCATGAACAAGGCGATTACTGACGGTGTGGTGTTGATGCCGCTTCCCTTTGTGGCGGGGCTAGGTGTCTGGTCATCTGAAGATGGTACTCCTGGGTCAGATACTTACGCCACGGATGGGTCAGGTGTTTTTTTATCCGCTGATCAAGACTTTGGCGGTTGTCTTGAGATAGTGAAAAACGCTGGCACCCAACGTTTGCGGTATATGGGCGAAACGCCCATCTTGCCGGGGTGTTATTTACGCGTGACGGCGCGTGTCAAAGCCGTCGCTGGTCCATTTCCGACGGTGCGTATTTCAGGCTATCCCGGCGCGTCTGGCGGTGGCAAAGTTGGCGGCCTGCCCGAGACGGGGCCTGCCACGACGCTGACCACCATTGGCGAAATCGTCGAGATATCCGCGATCATCGGGCTGGGCGAACGTACGGGCGTTGATATGGTCTGGCCGGGGGCGGCCTACGGTCATTTCGGGATTGATCTGACTGGGGATAACGGGGGGCTGATCCGTGTTGACGACCTGATCATCGAAGATATCACCAGTGCGTTTTTGCGCGATATCATGTCCGTCGTGGATGTGCGTGATTTCGGGGCAAAAGGCGATGGGGTGACGGATGATAGTGCCGCGTTTGAGGCCGCCGACGGTTTTGCGAATGGCCGCACGGTGCTTGTGTCATCTGGTCAATATTATTTGGGCGATAGCGTGACGATCCAGAGCCGCATCAAGTTCGAAGGGACAGTCCGGCAAGACCCTGCAGATCGGTTCATTCTGCAACACGACTTTAATTACCAACTGTATTTGGATGCGTTTGGTGACGAGGAATTGGCGTTCAAAAAGGCATTTCAGGCGCTTTTGAACTTTTCAGATCATGAATCGCTTGATCTGGGCGGGCGGCGCATTGCGTTGCGTGAACCGGTCGACATGCAGGCGGCTGATCCAACGCGGACGGTTTTTGCCACGCGGCGTGTGATCCGAAATGGCCAGTTTCAGCCCGTGGCCGGGGCGAATTGGGATACAACGGTTGTCACGTCGCAAGGGGCATATGCGACGAGCAATGCCAGACGCCTGTCGAATGTGACCAATGTTGCCAATATCCCTGTCGGGTCTTTGGTCGAAGGGGCCGGTGTCGGGCGCGAAGTTTATGTGACCTCAGTCAATGTTGGCGCAAAGACCTTGAACCTGAGCCAACCGTTGTTTGATGCCGCCGGTACCCAGAACTTCACGTTCAAGCGTTTCAAATACATGTTGGATTTTTCGGGTTTCGCCGATCTGGATCAAATGATTTTGGATAACATTGATTTCCAATGTGATGGTATCGCCAGCGGTATTATGTTGGCACCGCAGGGGCTTATTTTTCAGGTACGCGACAGTTTCATGACCAAGCCGAAAGATCGCGGGATCACGTCGATTGGCACCGGCTGTCAGGGGATGATGATTGATCGGTGTAATTTTACGTCAAACGAACAACCTTTATCGGTGTCTTCCCGCAAAACCATCGCGTTCAATGCCAATGCTAATGATGTGAAGATCAGGGACAATCGCGTCGCTTTGTTCAAGCATTTTTGCGTCTTGGCGGGTTCCGGTAACCTTGTATCTGGCAACCATTGGTTCCACGGGGATCAAACGACAGACGGCGTGCGGTTGGGCGGTATGATTTTCACCCTGCCAAACAGCAAATCGATCATCACGGGCAATTACATCGATAACAACTTTATCGAACTGACCAACGAACATGAGGCAGAGCCTGAGTTTGCGTCCCAGTTTTCCTTTGGCGGTTTGACGATCACTGGCAATATCTTCACGGCGAATGACGTGGCGCGTTGGTTCAATTTCATTGTGATCAAGCCATATGGCCCCAACCATTTCATTCACGGGTTATCCGTGGTGTCCAACGTGTTTCGCACGCTCAACGGTGCGATTGATCGTGTGGAATCTGTTGATACGTCGTTTGACGATCTCGATTTCGGGCGCGCGCGCGGGATTAGTTTCACCGACAACACGTTTCACGGTGTGGACGAACCTTGCTACAATCCTGCCCCGATGGATGCCACCCAAGCCACGCCGTCGACGACTTGGCAATTCGATGCGGCGCCTTTGTTGCCCTTTGGTGGCCAAGCCCGCTTTGTTGATTCGATTGTAGCGGATGGTCCTTTGCAAAACGCGAGCAATGCTGCGGTGTTTGAGACGCCCTATGTGACCGATAATCTTGGATCGAACAAAAGCGAGACACGATTCACCTTTGGGACGGCTGTCAAAGGGCGGATCAGGTATCAAGTGCGTATGGATAACCCACTTTGACAACGAAGTGCATGCTGCGATGCAGAAAGTGCATAACAGCCTTGCAGGAATGAGAGTTGTGGGTCCATGAAAATGGGCCCATTTTTGTAGTGGGAGGAAGGTAACGAATTAAGGATGCTTTCCATGTCTACATACAACATGAACACAATGATGACGACCCGCGAGATGATCGGTTCGTTCTTGGCTTTGCCATTTCAAGCTGTCGTAAGGTTCTTCACGACGATCCAATCCTCACGGATGGAGCAGCTGGACGCGTTGAACGCGATGAGCGACGAAGATCTGGCTGCACGCGGTTTGACACGCGCACAGGCGGCTCAAGCGATTTTGCGCTGCGGCTTCTAAAGGTTTCGATCGCGAAACCGCCACCACAGCAGGCGCGCTGCGTAGGCCGGAATGGCCGGAAGTTCGCGGGCGACCATGCGGTAGTGGCTTGGCATATGTGCGCCGGTGATGTCCGGCGCGCTGACCTGCGGTTTCAGGCCCACCGCGCGGGCCACTAGTTTTGACCGCGGCCTATGGTAACCGTTCGTCACGATTGTGACGTTTCGGATTCCGAAGGGTTTCAGGATTTGCGCGGCATTGCGCAGATTTTCGTAGGTCGATGTGGACTCGTAATCGCAGTGGATCACGTCGGTTGGGACTTTGGCGTCGATCAAAAGGTCGCGCATCACGGCGGCCTCTGTCGGGGCGTGTTTCCCCAAGCCGCCGCACGCCACAATGATTTGCGCGGGATCCTGATGCCACATCGAGGCTGCATGCAGCGTTCTGCGGCGCAACGTAGGTGAAGGGCCGTCGGGCCAAACTGCGGCCCCCAATATCACGATTGCGGACAAAACAGCCTCTCAGATTGTAAAATAATTGACAGCATCAGTTCGCGCTCCGCTGAAAATTTACACAAACTAACCATATACGACCTAGGCGAACTTGGCTTTTTGCGATTTCTGCTCATGATGCCTCCCAACTATCAAATTTGGGGGGAGGAACCAATATGTCAGATCGTTATCCACCATCCGCCGAAGCCGCTGCGCGAGCGCATGCGGATCAGGCCACTTACGAGGCGATGTATGAACAATCCATCTCCGATCCTGCGGCGTTCTGGGGGGAGCACGGCAAGCGGATCGATTGGATGAAGCCATATACGAAGGTCAAAAATGCGCGTTTTGACTTTGGTGATGTTGATATCAAGTGGTTCGAGGACGGCACACTTAACGTGGCTGCGAATTGTATTGACCGGCATCTTGCGGAACGCGGTGATCAGACTGCGATCATCTGGGAGCCTGATGATCCCAAAGATGGCGCATTGCATATCACCTACAAAGACCTGCACGGTCATGTCTGCAAATTCGCGAATGTTCTCAAAGAGATGGGCGTGGGCAAAGGCGACCGCGTGGTCATCTATATGCCGATGATCCCCGAAGCCGCCTATGCGATGCTGGCTTGTGCGCGTATTGGTGCGATCCATTCGATTGTGTTTGCCGGATTCTCTGCCGATGCGCTGGGCGCACGGGTTAATGCCTGTGATGCAAAGGTTGTGATTACATCTGACGGTGCGCCGCGTGGGGGCCGTGTCACGAACCTGAAAGACAATGTGAACCAAGCGTTGTTGAATGATTTTGATCCCGTCAAATGCCTCGTTGTGAAACGCACTGGTCAACAAATCGCGTGGCGTGAAGAAGGCGACTACTGGCTGCACGAGATGCAGGAAAAGGTCAGCGCCGACTGCCCGCCTGAAGAAATGAACGCCGAAGACCCGCTGTTCATTCTTTACACGTCAGGGTCCACTGGGATGCCGAAGGGTGTTGTTCATTCGTCCGGCGGCTACATTGTGTATGCGTCGATGACCCATCAATACACGTTCGATTACCATGACGGTGACGTGTTCTGGTGTACGGCGGATGTGGGTTGGGTTACCGGCCACAGCTACATCGTGTATGGCCCGCTGGCGAACGGCGCGACGACGCTGATGTTCGAAGGTGTGCCAACCTATCCTGACGCAGGCCGTTTCTGGGCTGTATGCGAAGAGCACAAGGTCAACCAGTTCTACACTGCACCAACCGCGATCCGTGCTTTGATGGCGCAGGGCAACGAATGGGTTGAAAAGTACGACCTGTCAGACCTCAAAGTGCTGGGCACGGTGGGCGAACCGATTAACCCCGAAGCGTGGAATTGGTACCATAACATCGTCGGCAAGGGGAACGTTCCAATTGTCGATACGTGGTGGCAGACTGAAACGGGTGGTCATTTGTTGACGCCATTGCCAGGGGCGACAGCCACAAAACCCGGATCGGCCACATTGCCATTCTTTGGGGTGCAGCCGGTCATTCTTGAACCGACCAGCGGCGAAGAAATCACCGATACTGCCGCCGAAGGTGTGCTTTGCATCAAGGACAGTTGGCCGGGGCAGATGCGGTCTGTCTGGGGTGATCATGAACGGTTCATGAAAACCTATTTCGCGGATTACAAAGGCTATTACTTCACCGGTGACGGTTGTCGTCGGGACGAAGACGGCTACTACTGGATCACAGGCCGCGTCGACGACGTGATCAACGTATCTGGTCACCGCATGGGGACAGCCGAAGTCGAAAGTGCCTTGGTTGCTCACGCAAAAGTGGCCGAAGCCGCAGTTGTCGGTTTCCCGCACGATATCAAAGGGCAGGGCATCTACGCCTACGTCAGCTTGATGGGCGGCGAAGAACCATCCGAAGAGTTGCGCAAAGAGCTTGAGGTTTGGGTCCGGTCGGAAATCGGTCCAATCGCCAAGCCTGATCTGATCCAATGGGCGCCGGGTTTGCCGAAAACACGGTCGGGCAAGATCATGCGCCGCATCCTGCGTAAGATTGCCGAAGATGATTTTGGCGCGCTTGGCGATACATCGACGCTCGCTGATCCAAGCGTTGTTGATGATCTGATCGAGAACCGGATGAACAAGAGCTGATCGAAACCGGCTTGATTTACCAATGGTTGACCCGCGGTGCAGACTTTGCAGCGCGGGTCTTTCTTATTGGGCGTGTTAAATGTCTGGCGCGCCGTACTTCAGAACAACGGGCACAACCAGTTCTTCCTCATCTATCAAGTGACGATCCAAGAGTTTTTCGAGACTGATCAGTTGTTTGCGAAAGCGATCAGTCGCGGGGATCATCTTCAAGCTTTGGTCGCGTTGGTTCAGAACATCATTCGCGGCTTCCACAAAATCATTGAGATGCCCATCAATCGCGTGGTGGTCCTTGTCCAAAATGTCAAAGCCGCCTGAAATCCGGCTGTCCAAGCCGATCAGTTTGGGGAAATATTGCGTGTCTTCAATGGTGTGGTGCCCATGAAGCTGTTGCACAAACATGCCGCCATAACGTGCCAAGTGGGCCGCATAGGCACGTGGGTCCATGGTGTCGCCGAGCATCTGTTCAGCTTCATCGGTCATCTGTTTTAGAATTCTGCGGAACATCAGGTGCCGATCCAGCCAAAACCGCATTAGTCCGTCAAAGCCAGGATCGTGTTCCCAGCTGGACCTTGGATATGCTTCAAGAAGGACGCGCAGGGCGTCGGGTAGCTTGGTGCGAATTGAAAGGTCAGTTTGATCCATATGCTGCACTTAGGTCAATTTCGGACAATGTAAAACATGGTCCCGATTCGCGCATAAGATGATCGGCTTCGGATCATAAAGTATCGTTAAAGCGGCGTTGGTTGAAATATTGATGCGTTTTTTTGCCTATTTTTGTAGCTGACCCAACGTCCTTCGCTGATCAAAAAATGTCGCTTGCACTTTTACACGGCGTCCCAAAAGATACCCCATCAACGCCGCATTTTTATCAGCGGCGACCAAAACGCACGACCAGCAAATGGTCGGACACCTAGGGAGACTTCCAAATGACACTGACAACGTTCCTTAAAGCCACCACAGCGGCATCGCTTGTGCTGGCAGCAAACACCGCATTCGCAGACGGCCACGCGACGCACCCTGAAACGGGCGAAGCACTGGCGACTGAACAGACATTCACATACCGCGTTGGCGACGAAAGCCCGTCCTATGACCCGGGTCTCACAGAAGACGTTGATGGTTCTGCCGTTGTCCGTGACCTGTTTGAAGGCCTGATGAACCAAGACGCCGAAGGCAACCTGATTCCGGGTGTCGCGACTGGTTATGAAGTGTCCAACGAAGGCAAAACATACACATTTACACTGCGTGACAACGCAAAGTGGTCCAACGGCGACACAGTGGTTGCGGGCGACTTTGTTTACGCATGGCAGCGCGCGGCGTCCCCAGAACTGGCGTCACCATACGCGTGGTACATGGAACTGATGTCCATCGAAAACGGTGCTGAAGTCATCGCAGGCGACAAGCCAGTCACCGATCTAGGTGTGTCTGCACCTGACGACACAACGCTTGTTGTGAACCTGTCCCAGCCGCTGCCGTATTTCGCGCAAATGGTTGTTCACGCGACAACATTCCCAGTGCACCAAGCGACAGTTGAAGAGTTCGGTTCTGACTGGACGTCTCCAGAAAACATCGTGTCCAACGGCGCATACAAGCTGTCTGAATTCGTTCCACAGGAAAAACTCGTGCGCGTGCGCAACGAAAACTACTGGGACAACGAAAACACGATCATCGACACCGTGACCAAGCTGGTTATCACCGATGAAAACATCGCGTTGACACGTTACCTTGCGGGTGAACTTGATCAGACAGACGTCCCAGCAGGCCAGTTCCCACGCTTGTCTGCAGAACGTCCTGACGAAGCCGTTTCCGTCCCGTCTGCGTGTTCTTACTACTACACGATCAACATGACAGACACGACGAACCCTGCGTTGAAAGACGTCAACGTGCGTCAAGCGCTGTCCATGGCAATCGACCGCGACGTGATTGTTGAAGCTGTTCTGGCTGGCGGCCAGAAGCCTGCCTACACGTTCACACACTGGGCGACTGCTGGCTTTGAAACACCAGACACCCCAATCGCAGGCATGACGCAGGAAGAGCGGAATGCCAAAGCGGTTGAGCTGATGACAGCTGCTGGTTACGGCGCGGACAACCCGCTTGATCTGAACCTGATCTACAACACCAACGAAAGCCACAAATCTGTAGCGATTGCTGTGTCCCAGATGTGGAAGCAGACATTGGGTGTGGAAACAGAACTGGCAAACCAAGAATGGCAGACATTCTTGGAAACACGCGGCAACCAAGACTATGAGATTGCACGTGCAGGTTGGTGTGCGGACTACAACGAAGCGTCCACATTCCTTGACCTGATGCAGTCCGATTCAGGCTACAACGATGCGAAATACGCAAACCCACGCGTAGACGAATTGATGGCAGAGGCGAAGACGTCTGATAACCCACAGGCGGCTTACACCGAAGTAGAGCAGATCATCGCAGAAGACCTGCCGATCATCCCGATCTACCACTACGCTGAAGTGAACATGCAAAATGCCGCTGTTGGTGGCTGGCCGTTCACAAACTTCCAGCAGAACTGGTACTCAAAAGATCTGTATAAGATCGCTGAATAAGCAACTTTGATTGCTGGCACGCCTCCGGTTTCAGACCGGGGGCGTGTTCCCTATTTTACGCACTTTGCAATGCGGACACTCATGACATGTTAAGCTTTATCGCCCGACGCCTTGCCGTCGCCATACCGACGTTGTTGATCCTCGTGGTCCTGTCGTTTGTGCTGATGTACGCAGCCCCCGGCGGCCCTTTCAATTCCGAACGCCCGTTGCCACCAGCTGTTCTGGCGAACATCGAGGCCAAATACGGACTTGATCAGCCGTTCTGGAAGCAGATCGTGAATTACGTGGTCGGTGTCGTGACCCAATTCGATTTCGGCCCGTCGTTCCAGTACAAAGACCGCAGTGTGAACGACATCATTTCACAAGGCTTTCCTGTGACGTTGACCTACGGTGCTTGGTCGTTCCTTGTGGCGGCTATTGTTGGTGTCTCGGTCGGCGCTGCTGCTGCGATCAAACAGAATTCGTGGCTGGATTATCTGGCCGTTGGGTTTACCATCGGTGCGCAGGTGCTGCCTAACTTCGTTATGGCCCCGATCCTTGTGTTGGTCTTCACGCTTTGGCTTGGCTGGTTGCCCGGTGGTGGCTGGAATGGTGGTCAGTGGGAAAACCTGATCATGCCCGTGATCGCGCTATCCACGTCGTACATGGCGTCCATTGCGCGGATCACGCGGTCGTCGATGTTAGAGGTTTTGAACACGAACTTCATCCGCACGGCACAGGCCAAGGGTCTATCGCCCGCACGCGTCATTTTCCGTCATGCGTTGAAGCCTGCGATCTTGCCTGTGTTGTCCTACCTCGGGCCAACGTTCGTGGGAATGATCACGGGGTCGGTTGTGATTGATATCTTCTTCTCGACCGGCGGTATTGGTCGCTTCTTTGTCGATTCCGCGTTTAACCGCGATTATTCCGTGATCATGGGGATCACCATTCTGGTGGGGTCTTTGACTATCCTGTTCAACCTTCTGGTCGATGTGCTTTACGCATGGATCGACCCGAAAATCCGGTACTAAGGGGGCAGGGCGATGTTACCACAAGCAAAAGATGTCGAAGCTGTTGGCGACGCCATGCAGCTGGCCGAAATCCAAGGTCGGTCGCTTTGGGCCGATGCCCGCACACGGTTCTTCCGCAATAAAGCGGCCGTGTTTGGCCTGATCCTTTTAGTCTTCGTGATGGCCTTTGCCCTATTCGGCGGGCTGTTGACCGAATATGAGCGCGACGTCGTCGACTTTTCCCTGATGGGGGCCAACGCCTACAAAGGTGTGCCGTCGCTGGAGACCGGCCATTTCTTCGGTACAGATGCGTCTGGCCGTGATCTGTACGCACGTGTTGTGCAGGGGACTGCGATTTCGATTATGGTTGGCATCGTAGGTGCGGCTGTGGCGGTGATTGTAGGTACTTTGTACGGCGCGACCGCTGGCTATTTTGGTGGTCGTGTTGACGGGATCATGATGCGGACGGTGGACGTGCTGATGTCGATCCCGTTCATGTTTGTTCTGATCTTGATGCTGGTGATTTTCGGTCGGTCGATGTTCATGTTGTTCCTTGGGATCGGCCTGATTTCATGGCTCGACATGGCGCGGATCGCACGGGGCCAAACGTTGACGATCAAGAACAAAGAATTCGTAGAGGTCGCACATGCAATCGGTGTGCATCCGGCGAAGATCATCTTGCGTCATATCGTGCCCAACCTTTTGGGGATTGTCGCGGTCTATGCCACGCTGTTGGTGCCGCAGCTGATCATTTTTGAAAGCTTCATCAGCTTCCTTGGCCTCGGCGTTCAAGAACCGAATACATCGCTAGGTGCGCTGCTGTCAGAAGGCGCGTCCAACATGTTTAACGGCACAATCTGGCAATTGCAGTTTCCGCTGATCGCCTTTGTACTGACCATCTTTGCGTTCTTTTTTGTAGGCGATGGCCTGCGTGACGCACTCGACCCTAAGGACCGCTGATATGGCACTTCTGGATATCGAAGACCTGAAGGTCACGTTCAAAACCGCAGATGGCGAAGTCAACGCTGTGAACGGTGTCAGCTTTGGCATCGACGCTGGTGAAACCCTTGCGATCGTGGGGGAAAGCGGATCGGGTAAATCGCAGACCGCCTTTGCCACGATGGGTATTCTGGCGCAAAACGGGCGGGCGACTGGCCGCGCGATGTTTGACGGAAAAGACCTGCTCACGATGAAACGGCGGGAACTGAACAAGATCCGCAGCCAAGACATCTCGATGATTTTCCAAGACCCGATGACATCGCTGAACCCGTATTTGCGGATTTCGGACCAGATGGCCGAAGTCCTGCAAATCCACAAAGGCATGTCGAAACGCGCGGCGGTGGCCGAAGCGGCCAAGATGCTTGATGCCGTGAAAATTCCCGACGCAAAGAACCGGATTACCATGTATCCGCACGAATTTTCCGGAGGCATGCGGCAGCGGATCATGATTGCGATGTCGCTGCTCTGTCAGCCGAAGCTGCTGATCGCGGATGAACCGACTACCGCACTTGATGTGACGGTACAGGCGCAAATCATGCAATTGTTCGATGATATTCGCGATGATTTTGGCACGGCAATTATTCTGATTACGCATGACCTAGGCGTCGTTGCTGGGTTCTGCGACAGGACGCTTGTGATGTACGGCGGTCAGGTGATGGAAGAGGCAGAAACTGGCGTTTTATTCAAATCTCCGACCCATCCTTATACCAAAGGATTGTTGCAGGCCGTGCCACGGCTTGATCGTGCTGATGCGGCCTTGCAAACAATTGCTGGTGAACCGCCTGACATGTCGCGCCTGCCTGTGGGCTGCCCGTTTTCGCCGCGCTGTTCGGTCGTGATGGACCATTGCCCATCGAAACGCCCGCCGTTGGAGGTCTTCGGCGACCGTCGCCGTGCTTGCCACCTTCCTGCTGAAGAGGTGATGTCATGACTGGACCAATCTTATCGGTCAAAGACTTATCTGTGACATTTGACGTGCGCAGACCCGGATCGTGGCCTTGGACGCTGCCACTGAAATTGCATGCAGTGTCAGAGATGTCGTTCGATCTACAACCGGGCCAATGCCTTGGCGTTGTGGGCGAAAGTGGGTCGGGTAAGTCGACGCTTGCGCGCGCGATCGTCGGAACTGTGCCCAGCACTGGTGGCCAAATCAATTTCGAAGGCGCTGATCTGGCAAATATGGACACACGGCAACGTCGCGTTCACCGCCGCGACGTGCAGATGATTTTCCAAGACCCGTTGGCCGCGTTGAACCCGCGCATGACCGTCGGTGAAATCATCGCGGAGCCGCTGATCACCCACGAACCGTCTACGCCGCGTGCTGAGGTCAAAGCCCGCGTGCGCGAATTGATGGAACGGGTCGGGCTACTGCCGAACTTGATCAACCGCTACCCGCATGAATTTTCTGGCGGGCAATGCCAGCGGATCGGGATTGCGCGTGCATTGATCCTGAAACCCAAGTTGGTGATTTGCGACGAACCTGTGTCCGCCTTGGATGTGTCCGTGCAGGCGCAGGTGGTCAACCTGTTGATGGAACTGCAGAAAGACCTGAACCTGTCGATGATTTTCATCGCACACGATCTGTCTGTGGTGAAACATATCTCGGACGATATCATCGTGATGTATCTAGGGCGGCAGATGGAAAAGGCGGATGCAGTCACGCTGACGACAGCGCCGGAACACCCTTACAGTCAGGCGCTGATTTCGTCCGTGCCGATCCCCGATCCTGTGCTGGAAAAGGCGCGTGTGCGTCCCATCCTGGATGGTGAATTGCCTTCGCCGCTTTCCCCGCCATCGGGCTGTGTGTTCCGCACGCGCTGCCCAAAGGTACAGGCGTCCTGCGCAGGTGATCGTCCTGTGATGCAGCAATTGGGACAGGGCCACGAAGTCGCGTGCCCGTTCCATGAACCGCTACAGGTGTTGTCGGCAGGCTGACGCCTCCATTCTTTTGGCCCTCAATATCCCCGCCGGAGGCACCTATTGCCTACGGCGGGCGATACGTTTGTATTTAGTAGTCACGCTCAAAGAAAATCCCGATACTTGTCTCACCGTCCGCATCGACCGTACCTTTGGCGGTGATTTCGTCTGTGATATCGAGGTTCAGGTTAATTTCGGTCTCGCCTTCGGAATTGATTGTCACGTCTGTATAGACGTTCTCGGACAGATATGCGCCCGCGCGCACCGCGGCGTTGCCGTCTTCATCCGTGGTCACATCAAAATCATCCAGACCCAGTTCCTGCCGGAAGCCGTCGATCAAACCGCCGCCGCCGCGTCCTGCCAATGTACCGACCGCAGCCGCCAACTGGACGGCCTGTAAGGGACTGATTTCGGACAGATTGCGACCGAAAATAAGCTGCGCAAGGACTTCGTCCTGTGGCAATTGTGGGGTCGATTCAAAACTGACTTCGGGGGCGTCAGCCGGACCTTCCACGATGATCCTGATCTGCGTGCCAGTGCGCGCCTCTGTTTCTGCCACAAGCCTGATATAGGGGGAAAAATCACCCTGAAGTGACGCGACGCCTTCTGCCAGTTCGAACCGCTGCTGCAGGATGTCCAACCGACCGCGTATCAATGAAAACTGCCCAACAGGCACGATGTTTGCGGTTGTTCCACCAAGCGACAGGCTGCCGCCCAATTCCGCATCAAGACCACGACCACGGATAAAGATACGCGATGGCGCGTTCACCGTGATATCGAGCGGGAAGGCGGTGCCGGATGTCCCGGACTGCGTGGTTTCTTCTGGCAGTGTCACGCCCGCTTTGTCCAAAGTGCGTTGCACGCGACCGTTTTGCCCGATGTGAACCACATCCGGCAAATCGCCAAGTGATCCAACGCCGGAAGATGGTACCTGCACATCTGTCTGACCAAGCGTCAGTGTGCCTGCGATGTTTGCACCACCGCTTAGCGGGCCGCGGATCGCAACTTGGCCATCGATGCTGGTTTCATAAAGTTCGGGATCGCGAACGACGACGTTGTTTAATCGTGCGGTGACATCTGCTTGCATGCTGCCCGTCAGTCCGATTGGTCCGGACACGGCGATGTTGCCGCCCGATGGCACGTTGCCAGTGACAGAAAGCTGTGCCGTCCCATTGGACAGGCCGATGTTGCCGGACATATCTTCAAGGGCTTGCGCGAACGTCGGCGCGGATAGTCTTGCGTCGTTGATCGAGACGCGACCTGACACAGCTTCAAGCGACGCGGGCCCGTTGATGGACAGGTCAAGCGTCGCAGTTCCATTGACGCTACGCGGGGCGATAGCCGCGTTGGCCAAAGCCAACGGCACCACCCCGTTAACCTCGATGTTCAGATCACCACCGGAGGCCACAGTGCCATCTGCGCGCGCGGTGATCCCGCCCGGACCTGTGCCATCAATGTTCAAACCGATGGTTCCGTTAGATGCCACCGATGCTGTGCCGCTGGCCGTCACAGGACCGCTGAGTTGATCCGTAAAGATGCCAATGTCCCGCAACTGCGCGTTAAACTGCCCACTGCTGTTCCCATTGTCGTTCGCGTCCAGATTTCCGTTCACGGTGACGTTGTTGGTACTGGCGGCTAGATTGCTGATCCGGATGCCGTTGCTGGTCCGCGCGGCCGTAAGATCAAGCGATCCCGCGCCGCGCAGCAATAGGTCAACGGTCGGATTGCCGATGGCAAGATCGCGGGTTGCGACGTCGATGTCGGCGGAAAATGCGCTGAGATCCGGCAGAACCGAACCGACAACATTCGCATTTACGCCACCCGACACAGGCTGACCAATCAGCGGACGATAGGCCGACAAATCATTGATGGCGGCCTGTAGCGCACCGCTGATTTCATTAGTCTCTGCGGCGATTGTGACATCAGCGTCGATATCGGCACCGGGGGCTGTGACATCTGCGTTGACGGCCCAGTCGCCGTTCGCGGACTGGTCGGCTTGCCCCTTGGCTGTGGCTGGCCCGTTGATGCCGTCTGCGACAAGACCGATGTCCTGCAGGTTAAGATCAAATGTGCCCGTTCCGCCTTGTTCGAGCTGTGACAATGTCGCGCTCAGATCGAAATGCGGGGTGCTGGCTTGCAGGGCAGGGATGGTGATCCCCGCCGTATCGCGCCGCGCGATGCCTTGAACACGACCTTCGCCCGCTAGCAATGGGTCAACTTGGGTGACGCCGGTCTGAAGGTCGCGCGTTGCCACGTCGAGCGTTACATCAAGTTCGGAAAGATCGGGCAATAGTCGCCCTGAAATGTCCGCCGTTACCCCGCCGCTTACCGGCTGACCGATCAACGAACGGTAATCGCTGAGGTCATTTACCCGCGCTTGGATATTGCCGGAGATTGCGTTCGTTTCGGGCGCAATCGCAACATCGGCCGTCAAATTTACGCCGGGTGCAGTGGCGGACGCATCGATAATCGCCACCCCGTCGGTGTCGCGCGATGCTGTTCCGATTGCCGTCAGTGGTCCTGATATTTCAGGCACAACAAGCCCCACTTCGGCAATCCGCAAGTTGAAGTCCGCGTCGAGCGGGCCTTGGGTATCCACCGTCGCATCCGCATCCAGCGTGATCTGCGGCATGCGCAAAACAAGATTGCGGGCGCGGTATTGGGTTTCAGTGTTGCGTTCCAATCCGACCGAAACGGTGCCGCGACCGGCAAGCAGGGGATCAAACTGGTCGATACCAATGACCAGATCGTTTGTCGTTGCCGACAATTCGCCGTTAAACCGCAGCCCTTCGGTCAACAGAACACCAGACAGTTCGGCGTCCATAGCCCCGTCCAACGGCCGGCCCGCCAGTGCAGCATAGGTGTCCAAGTCAGCGACATCTGCCGCGACATTTGCGAGTACGTTGTATCCCGTTTCGAGAGGTTGTGCGTTGCCTTTCGCCTGCAAGGTGACATCTGGTCCGTCGCCGACGATATCAAAGGTCACAATCTTTTCAGCGTCTTGGGAAATTGTACCGCCAAGCGTGACCGGCCCCGAAAGGCTTTGTTCGACCAAGCTGATGTCTGCTATTTGGGCTTGGAAACGCGCATCGCTCCCTTCGGAAGTCAGATCAGCATCCGCCGTAATTTGCGCCGCGTCAGTTGTGATTTCAAAGGTTTCCAATCGCGTACCGTCAGGGTCCCGTACAAAGGCGACGGAAATATCGCCGTCGCCAGCCAGCAGCGGATCGGCCTGTGGCACGTCAACTGCGAGGTCGGTCGTCGTGCCTGCAACAGTGATGTCGTAAAGGTCGTTCAGTAAATCGACGTCCGCGTTAATGTCGACGTTGGCAGCACCAGCGAGATCTCGTCCCGCAAGTGTCGAAAACCGCCCCAAAGCGGACACGCGCAACGCTGATGTGGCGGTGATACGAATGGCTTCGCTTGATGTGCTGATCTGCGCGTTTGCGTCGGCTTCCAACCCAGGACCGCGAAGGGTGAGTTCTTCGATAATGAACGGTTCGTCCTCAACCCTCTTGGCCAAGATCGTGCCCGTGACCGCGTCGCCAAAGGCCTGCGCCGTGCCGGGATCATCCAATTCCAAGCCGCTGGCCGCATATGTGAAATCGGCCGTGACGCGACCGGTTTGCTCGGCCCCTTCACCAGCCTGCAAGATGCCGCCGCCGGATAGGTCAATCTCTGCGATATACAATCCAGGGCGATCGTAGCCATTCACGACGAAGGACGCTGTCCAATCGTCGGAAACCGCTTGATTGTATTGAACATTCAGCGAAACATCATCGACAAAGGTCTTCGGACCAGCAAGCGGCAACAGAACAACATCGCCTGTTGGGTCGTTGATCTGCCCCGTTAGGTTTAAACGTTCAGGCCAGCCTTCGGCACCGATCAATGCACCACCAGTCAACTGCAATCGTTGGGCTGTGAGATCAAGATCGCTGAGATCAAACCGCCCGTCGGGTAGCTGGCGACCAGCTGCGACAAGATCGACATCGTCGCCGAAGAAGTCGTGGTAATCGCCTTCCAGCAACGGTGTCAGATCACCGCCGATGTTCAGTTGAAACCCTTGATTGTCGTCAATCGTCTCGAGCGCGAATTGGCCCGCAATCCGGTCCACGCCGTCGGTTGCCAGTGCGATATCTGCAGCAAAACTATCAAGGGGACCTTCGCCCGCAACGGTCAGCGCAAGTGCCGGTTGATCCGGAATATCAAGTTGTTTGGCCGCAATGCCGCCTTCGGCTTCGCTTACGTCGAGGGTAAGATCGAGAATCGTTGTTTCGTTGCTGTAGCTTCCGTCGATAACAAAGCGCCCATCGGTTTCATCAAGGCGGATGGCGGTGACGTTGGCCGTGCCTTCACCGCCTTCAAGCGCAGCACTGCCTGTAAGGCTGATGTTGACCGGTTCGCCTAGAAAACTTTCGCCGAGTTCGATCCGGTCGATCTGTAGGGTGCCCAGTTCGATACTGACGGGAAGTTCGGGCAAGGCGAAGGGTTGCGATTCCGCTGACGGCGTTGTTGTTTCGGATATCGGCGCGCGCGCCACGATAATTTTGACCGCGCTTAGTTGCTCGACCTCGATACGACCACGTAGCAAAGCGGACCGGTTCCAATCCAGAACAACCTCCTCAAGCGTGAGCCAGACGCCGTCTTCGTCCGAAATTGTTAATCGATCAATCGTAGCTTCTGAACTGAGCGCACCGCGAAAACCTGAGATATTTACGCTACGGCTGACCCCGGACAAGTTGTCTTCAATCAACGTGGTCAGGTAACTTTTGTCTTCGTCTTCCTGCGTGGTCTGGGCGATGATCGGGGCAGGGGTTGTGACAAGCGCACATGTGATCAGAAGGTATCTCAAAATGATTGTCCAATGCCGATATAAACTTCTACGCGTTCGCCTGCGTTACCGCCGGTTGTGGGGGTGGCAATATCCAACCGGATCGGGCCGATGCCGGTGTTGTATCTGATGCCAAGACCCGCACCCGCGTGCCAATCCCCGTCACCGAATGGATCAGAGGTTTCGCCAACAAATCCCACGTCATAAAAACCAACAACGCCAATGGTATCCGTGACACCGTAGCGGGCCTCCAATTGTGCGCCGGCAAAGGACAATCCGCCGCGACCGACAGTTTCACCATCAATCACCGTGTCGATCCCGAGTGCGTTGTACGGTTGTCCGCGCACGGTGCCGCCGCCGCCAGAAAAGAACAGGAAGTCTGCAGGCGCATCTTCCGCATCTGCGCCTAAGACTGAGCCAATTTGGCTGCGAGCGGCCAATGTGAACCGATCTTCTTCGCCAAAGCTGCGATATCCACGTGTGTCAGCAAAAAGCCGTGCGCCATTGTCCGCACCATCGATGCTAAGAAATGGGGTCGCATCAATGTCGATGTAGTAACCGTTGTTGGCGTTTGTTGCGTCGTCACGGCGATCAAGCGTCGCGCCCAGGGGCGCTGTCAGCAACGTAAATTCGCGCACACCCGCTTCGGTTTCTTCGCGCGCTGTGATCAGCCCGAAACCGCCCGATATCTCAAGATCTTCGCGGATCAATCGGGTCAGCGTGGCTTCCACAGCGGCTTGATCCAAAATGTAATCAGGTTCGTCTTCGCGGCTGATTTCAGCAGAAATCAGAAAGTCGGTATCAGGGCCGTAAACCGCCGGACGTTTCAAACTTGCGGTCAGACTGTAATCGACGCCACCCGTTTCGCCGCCAATACCGGATACTTCCGCGCCAACCCGAAACTGTTCCGCGCCGCCGAAAAAGTTCCGGTGAAGCCAATAGGCGGATGTCCCCAGCCCTTCGATTGATGAAAGTTCAACGCCAAAGCCAAATCGCCGTGGCTTGGCCTCTGCGATTTGGGCGGTGATCGGCAATACATCACCAGCGGCGATGTCTTCGGCTTCGACCAAAGCGACACTATCAAACGCACCAGTGTCGCGCAGTCGCCGCTCCGCCGTTGTCAGATCGTCGGGTGAATATACTGATCCCGTTGGCAGGCCTGCAATTGCGACGATACGATCCGTTCGCACGGCGGTGTTCCCGCTGACAATCAGATCGCCGAAGGTCAATTGCGGTCCGGTCGCGATTGTCACATTTACATCTAACGTTTCGTCACGGTGGCGTGCTGTGATCCGCTGACCATCTGCGGCCGCTTTGGCATAACCTGCGTCTTGCCAAGCTGTTACAACAGCGCTGACGGCGCTTCGGATCACGTCGGTGCTGGCACCTGATCCTGTGACGAAACCTTCGGGTAGCACAGCGGTGGACGGTGCTGGGCCTACAACGGCTTCCCCGAATTGAAACTTCGTACCCGGGGTGACGGAAATTGCGATGGAATTGATTGTCTGCGGTGCATCAAGTGCGGGAATGCCTGCCGCTTCACGTCCGTTGACCAAAATGCCGATTTCCCCGCCATAATACCCAGCCGCATAAAGCGCGGTCAGGATGCGTCGGTAGTCGGCGCGGGCGGCGGCAACGAGGTCTTGCGCTTCCGTGGTTTCTTCGCCTTTTAGGGCCAGCACCGATGACGCAGAACGCAGTTCCCCCCTAAGAGTGTCGCTAGCATCACCTGCGTCGAATGTAATGTCTTGCGCTACCGCAGGAAGCGCGAAAAGGCCCAAAAGACCTGTTGCCGTTGCGAAGGAAAATCTCATAGCCGCCCCAATAGTTCGTCGAACAACCTTTCAGGCGTCGATTAGTTCCTTGAACATTAGACTGTCACGTCGCGCGGGAAAATGCGTGTTTTGATATTCTGGCGATAACTTGCGCTGTTTTCGATCACTTTTGCGATTAATCCGCGAACGGGTCATCCGGATAAACTACATGGGCCAAATAAAGGCCCTGTGGTGGGCAGACGGGGCCGCAAGCCGATCGGTCTTTTGCAGCGAGCGCTTTGGTGACATCTTCGGGTGCCCAAGCGCCCGTTCCAACACGTTCAAGGGTCCCGACAAAACTGCGCACTTGGTTATGCAGAAATGATCGGGCGCGGACGTCAAAGCGGTATTCGATGCCTTCGGGTTGCACGATGCGCGCGACATCAAGACGGTCTAGTGTCTTAACCGGACTTGCCGCCTGACACATCGTTGACCGGAAGGTCGTGAAGTCATGTTCACCAAGCAAAGCTGCGGCACCTGCCTGCATCGCATCGAGGTCAAGGTCATGATTGACCCGCCAAAATTGCCCATGACCAAATGTCAGCGGTGCCCGGCGGGCCATGATGCGAAAGATGTAATGGCGGGCCACGGCAGAAAAACGAGCGTGGAACGCATCGTCAACGCGGGCACAGGCAACGATCGCAACGGGATCCGGCTTGAGATGATAATTGAGCGCTTCTGACAGGCGGAACGGATCCCAGTCTTTTTGCAGGTCGCAATGGGCAACTTGCCCCCAACCGTGCACGCCAGCGTCTGTGCGACCCGCGGCGGCGATCGTATGCGCACCCGGTTCCAGCTTTGCCAATGCAGCTTCAATCGCGCCTTGCACGGATGGTTGATCCGCTTGCCGCTGCCACCCTGCGAATGGCGCACCATCATATTCGATTTTCAAAGCAAAACGACCCATAGCGACCGATTAGGGGGAGCAACGGATGAAATCAATCCCTACCCAAGACAACGCGCTGCCCTTATCTATGGGGTAAGACACGTCAAAAGGGGACGAAATTGGTACTTGCCGCAATTGCAGACCAGATCACGCGCAGCGTTGATTTGGTAACGGACACCTTAAGCGCCCCTTTTTCTGATCCGGTCATCCGCCTTGGCGTGACCGGACTAAGCCGCGCTGGCAAAACCGTGTTTATTACGTCGCTGGTGGCAAACCTGATGGATCGGGGGCGGATGCCGCAAATGCGTGCGGCGGCGGACGGGGCGATCCGCACGGCTTATTTGCAGCCGCAACCGGACGATACATTGCCGCGCTTCGAATTCGAAGATCACCTGCGGCGGTTGACGTCCCCGACCCCAAGTTGGCCTGATGGAACACGGCATATTTCCGAGCTACGCCTATCTTTGCGCGTACAGCCAACGGGGTTGTTGTCAGGTCTGTCGGGGCCGCGAACCGTTCATCTTGATATCGTTGATTATCCGGGTGAATGGCTGCTTGATCTGGGGTTGCTGGATATCAGTTTTGCGGGATGGTCGAAGGGGGCAATCGCTCGTGCGGCTGGACGACCCGGCGGCGATGAATTTCTGGAAACACTCGGCGCGATTGATGCCACGGCAAAGCTGGACGAAACGCAAGCACAGGCGTTGGCCAAATCTTATACGGCGCATCTGAATGCATCGCGAGAGGCCGGCTTTTCTGACTGTACACCCGGTCGGTTTCTGCTGCCCGGTGACCTTGCTGGGTCGCCTGTGCTGACTTTTGCGCCACTGCCAGCGGACAGTTGGGGGCGCGGATCGCTAGGGCGTGAATTGGAACGCAGGTTCGAAAGTTACAAACGCAATATCGTCAAACCGTTCTTTCGGGATCATTTTTCAAAAATTGACCGACAGGTCGTCTTGATTGATGTTTTAGGTGCAATCCATGCCGGTCCACCTGCCGTTGCTGACTTGAAACAGGCGATGGCAGATATTTTAGGGGCATTCCGTCCTGGGAGAAATGCCTTTCTCACGCGTATCTTTCAGGGACGTCAGGTTGAAAAAATACTATTCGCGGCGACCAAAGCAGATCATTTGCATCACACCCAGCATCCTCAATTGACCGCGATCACAGAGGCATTGCTGCGCGAAGCGCGAGACAAAGCAAGATTTGCGGGTGCGCAAACCGCTGCCATGTCAATTGCGTCCTTGCGTACGACGGTTGAACAAACGGTAGAACATCGCGATGGCCCTTTGAACGTGGTTCAAGGTCAGTTGCTGGGATCTGGAAAGCAGGCCGCGTTTTACCCCGGTGATTTGCCGTCAGACCCGTCACATTTGTTGGCGCCAGCTGAAGAGGGGGCGCAGGCTTGGCTTGATGCGGATTATCAAGTGATGAATTTTGCTCCGGCCCCGCTGACATTGCGTCCAGGGGATGGGCCACCGCATATTCGTCTTGATCGGGCCGCAGAATTCTTGTTCGGGGATCGTCTATGATCAGGCCCGCCGATATTTCGGATGCGGCGGCGATGGCTGAGGTGTTGAGTGGCTGGATAGATGCGACACCTTGGATGCCGCGGATCCATACGCGTGCTGAAGATTTTGCTTTCTGCCAAAAACTAATCAACACGCGCGAAGTTTGGGTTGCAGACAGTCAAGATGGTTTCGGATTTCTGGCGCGACAGGCAGATAGCATCGACGCGTTGTATTTGGCACCCGAATTGCGGCGAAAAGGGTGGGGGACAGCGTTGTTGGATGCCGTGAAACAGGATCGCGAACAACTTACGCTTTGGACTTTTCAAGCCAGCAACAACGCGATTGCGTTTTACGAGGCGAACAAATTTCACATTTCCGACCTGACGGACGGACAGGGCAATGAAGAAAAATTGCCAGACGCCTTCATGACGTGGACAAAGGATTGACCATGAGCAGCATAAAGAATCGCGGTCCAGTCTTGATTGATCTCGATAGTAAGAACGCGACTAACCCAGCGGATGCTGTGCCAGTCATTGATCTGCCTAATGCCGCCGATGGGGCCGCAATGCAGCAAGTCGCGGCACTTGCTACGCGCCGCCCGTCGCCCTTTGCAAAATGGTTTTGGTCATTTCTTTTGGCATTGCTGGGGTTTGTCGTTTCACTTGCAGCATGGGACTACGTCACTGGTTTGATTGCGCGTTCGCCGATCTTAGGTGGCATTGCAACGGCGCTGATCGCGGGATTTGTGCTGGTCCTATTAGGAATGGCGATCAGAGAACTCGCCGCGTTCAGCCGTTTGCAACGTCTTGATGGTATTCACAAATCTGCGGCTCGCGCGATGACCACCAACGATCTGGCCGAGGCGCGCAATGCCGTGACCCAATTGAATCGCCTTTATACGAGACGCGACGATACGGCGTGGGGGCGCGGACAATTGGCCGAGCAACAGCACGATATGTTGGATGCGGACGGGCTGCTTGGATTGGCTGAGAAGACAGTTCTTGATCCGCTGGATACCCGCGCAACCCGCGAAATCGAAGCTGCAGCCCGTCAGGTCGCCACGGTGACTGCCCTTGTTCCACTGGCTTTGGCGGATGTTTTCACCGCATTGACGGCAAATTTGCGTATGATCCGTCGGATCGCAGAGATTTATGGCGGCAGGTCAGGTACGATCGGTAGCTGGCGATTAACCCGCACTGTTTTCACGCATCTGGTCGCAACAGGTGCCGTCGCAATTGGCGACGACATGATTGGATCAATCGCGGGCGGCGGGGTTCTGTCCAAGGTTTCGCGACGGTTCGGTGAAGGTGTGATCAACGGTGCACTGACCGCACGCGTCGGCGTCGCTGCGATGGAGGTTTGCCGCCCACTGCCGTTTCATGCAACGTCGAAACCGTCTGTCACAGCGTTGGGACGGCGGGCGTTAACCGGGCTGTTCGGAAGCGATTAGAATTTTGGCGATGGTCCCAATGGCAGCGGTCCTACGGACAGGTTTCCGTTTTGCACGGTGATTGGCAGAATCATCGTTTTCTCGCCTTGCGACAGGGTCTGCCCCATGGATTGCGCCATAAATTGATATTGCGCGGGTAACATGCCAGTCGATTGCACCACGTCCAGCAAACCCTGCCAATCGTTCAAAGTTAGTGTAATCGTTCCGTCGGGCGTCCCGGTTTCGTCGACCGTGAAGCTGCCGGCGCCCAAAATTTCGAACTGCCCCCAGTTCATCGAAAACGCGCGCAAGTTCATACCGCGCAATTGGCCAGGATCGCTTTGCCAGACCGGTAACGTGTGGCGGTCCAAGGCACGATCAAGCGTGATGCCTGCATCAAATGTGACGTTCGAAATGGTCTGAGGCAATCCACCGTCAATTGGCAACTGTCCCAGGATCAAGGACGGCCAGACGACGTCTGATGCTGTTAAGTACGCGTCATAAGTATATGGTGCGGCGCTGCTTTCTCGGGCTGCGACAAGAAGGCCTGAAAGGGCTGAAAGCTGAGCTTGGCCTAGTGCAAATGATAGCGATTGGGCCTCGGCTGAGACTTGATCAAGCGACAATGACGTGTTCGCATTAGCGCTTACGCTTGCCCGCAATCCGGCGCTTTCGATGAGGATTGGGAGGCCGTCCAATGTGAGCGATTGTTCCAGTGGAAATGCGATGATCGCGTTATTCGGGCGATATGACAAGGCGAGGACTTGCAACATTGATGTGGCATAACTGGTCGACTGGTCCGGCGTCGTCACGTTGAGGTCGGTCACAGTTGTATCAAAACGGGAAGGAAACCCTCTTGTGTTCAGCGTGTCATATTCGACAGTCCAACCTTCATCGGTCATCTGCGTCAGTTGTGATTGCATCCCATTTTTCAAAGCGAAGGCCCCGGCGGCCCAGTATCCGCTGTAGATAAGTGCAATGATTGCCACAAAGTAAGTCAAACGCTTCATCAACGGCCCTTTCAATACTCGCCCAAGCAGTGTTTACAGGCGCACAAGTAGAAGGACCAGCAACATGGCGTTTTGGGTATTTGGGTACGGGTCACTGTTGTGGAACCCGGGATTTGAACCGGCGGAAAAAGTACGCGCCACGTTGAAGGGCTACCATCGTTCTTTTTGTATGTTGTCGATACATCACCGCGGGACTGACGACGATCCAGGGTTGGTTTTGGCGTTGGACGAAGCTGATGCCACATGTACTGGATTGGCGCTGCGCGTTGATGATGAACATGCGGACGATGTGCTGGCATATCTGCGCGAGAGGGAACTCGTATCCTCTGCCTATTTGGAAAAACATGTGACATTACAAGCAGATGACGGGCGGGATATTGAAGCATTGGCCTACGTCATTAACCCCGGGCATGTCCAATATTGTCAGTTTGATCTTGAAAAGCAGGCGCAGATAATCGCGACAGCTGTTGGTGGTCGTGGTCCGAACACTGAATACCTTTACAACACTGCCGACCTGCTCGCCGAACTGAAAATTCCAGATAGCGATATGGATTGGCTTGTCACACGGGTCAGGCAGATCGCGGAAACTGCATAAAATCGTTTGGTTTCCGTATGTATCCGACTATGCTGCCCCACAAAATATAGAGCAGTAGAGGCCACACGCCCGTGTCAGATATGACTGAACGCAAACCCACACCGCAGTTTTCGCAACCGGTTGGGCAGATCACAATTATGCTTATCGTGCTTGGCCTCGTCGGGGCCGGGTTTTACGTCGGCCGCGGGCCGCTGCTTGCTATCTATTGGTCGAACCCCATCCTGAATGGCGCAATCTTTGCGGTCTTTGTGATTGGTGTGGTGCTGTGTTTCCGGCAAGTCATCCAGTTGATGTATTCGGTGCAATGGATTGAAGGCTTTGCTGCGGAACGTGCGGGCCATCATTTGACCACGGCCCCTTCGTTACTTGCACCACTGGCGACACTTTTGCGGTCACGCGGTGCGCGCACGCAATTGTCGTCATCTTCTGGGCGATCCATTTTGGAATCGGTCGGGCAACGGATTGATGAAGTTCGCGAAATCACCCGATATATTGGTAATACGCTGATTTTCCTCGGCCTTTTAGGGACATTTTACGGACTTGCGACAACCGTTCCCGCATTGGTCGAAACGATCCGGTCCCTGTCGCCAGAAGAAGGCCAAAGTGGCGCGGATATTTTTGGGCGATTGCAGGCCGGACTGGAAAGCCAGCTCGGCGGTATGGGCACCGCGTTTTCGTCGTCCTTGTTGGGACTGGCTGGATCGTTGATCGTGGGCTTGTTGGAACTTTTCGCGACACAAGGTCAGAACCGTTTTTATCAGGAACTGGAAGAATGGCTGTCGACGATTACCCGTCTGAGCGTGTCAGCAAACGATGATGGCGACACGTCTGGCAGCGGCGCACTTGCGGGATTTATGGAACATCTTGCGGAGCAGGTCGAGACAATGGCGGTCGTGTTTTCGCAGTCCGATGCCAATCGGGCGATCATGGACGAAAGGCTGGATAAACTTTCGACGGCCGTCGAAACACTGGCCTACGGGCGCGAGGGCGGTAATGACCAGTCGGCACTGTTGCAGCGTATTGCAGAAGGGCAAGAGCGTCTGATCGAACGGCTTGAAGACGGTGGTGTCGATGGATTGGACGCGGAAAGCCGGATGCGTCTGCGGTCCATTGATGTGCAATTGCTGCGGGTTCTTGAAGAAATGTCCGCAGGTCGCCAAGAAACGATGGCTGACATTCGGGCGGATATCGCGGGACTCTCTCGCACAATTAAGGGCGCGCGTGGGCGTCCACCGGCGGAATAACCATGGCGTTGTCGCGGCGATCTACTGGACGTTTCCAGAACGCGATCTGGCCCGGTTTCGTGGATGCGATGACCGGCCTGTTGCTGGTTCTGATGTTCGTCTTGACGATCTTTATGGTGATCCAATTCGTATTGCGCGAAACGATCACCGGACAAGAAAACCAATTGAACGACCTGACCAATGAAGTGGAAGCGCTTTCTTCCGCCCTCGGGTTAGAAGAAACAAGAAGTGCTGGTTTGTCGTCCGATTTGGACGTGGCGAATGCCGCGATTGAAGACCAAGCCAGTCAGATCATTTCACTGTTGTCAGAACGTGATGCGCAGGCAGAAGCGTTGACGGTTGCCGAAGGACAAATCACGTCGTTCGAGGCGCAGGTTGCGGGCCTACTGGCCGATCGGGACACGGCAAATGCAACAATTGCAGACCTGACCGATGAACGCGATGGCGCCATCGCAGAAATCGAAGGACTGCAGGCAGAACAAGACAGATTAGCGACGCAGGCTGATGCGTTAAACCTTGCGTTGGCACAGGCCCGATCTGAGATTGATGTGCAGGTGGAACAGGCGCGGCTTGCTGCGGCACAGGCCGACGCATTGCAGTCGCTCGTGGATGATCTGGAAACAACTGCAGAAATTGAAGCAGGTCGGATCGCGTCATTGGAGGCCGACAATGCTGAACAAACACAGCAACTGACCGCGTTGGAAGCGCAACAATTGGCGGAAGCCGCCGCCGCCGAAGCGTTGCGTGAAAGATTGGCGAATGCCGATACAGAACTTACCGCCATGACGCTGGCATTGGAAGAAAAGCGGCGTGAGGCGGAAGATACGCTGACGTTGCTCGCTGCCGCAGACGCAGCTCGTGCTGACCTCGATACGGAATTAGCGGCGCTATTATTGGCCAAACAAGCGGTGGAAGCGCAGCTTGCGGATACCGCAGAAGCACAAGTGACCGGAAACTTGGCAGTGGAAACGCTGCAGGACCAGTTGGCCCGCGCTATAACGGAAAACCAAACATTGCAGGCGCAGATTGACGTGCTGGCGCAATCGCAGACCCAATCTGAAGCAACCGAATCCGACCTTGCCGCGCAATTGGCAACGGCCTTGGCCGCTGCACAGGCTGCTCGTGAAGAGGCAGAAAGCCAGACGACTGCCGCGCTGTCGCAATCGGAAGAAAGCGCACGGCAAGCGGCGTTGTTGGCCGCTGCAAACGATGCTTTGTCGAATGAACAGGCCTTGTCAGCAGAAAGCCAACGCCAAGTTGCGTTGCTGAATGCGCAGATTACGCAGTTGCGCCAGCAGGTTGGCACGCTGCAAAGCTTACTGAACCTCGCTGAAGAAGAAGACGTAGCTGCAAATGTTCAGATCGAAGCGCTTGGCACACAGTTAAACACCGCGCTTGCGCGTGTGGCGGCAGAAGAACGACGCGCACGGGCCTTGGAAGAAGCTGAAGCAGACCGTCTTGCCTTGGAAGCCGCACGTTTGTCCGCCGAGGCGCAAGACCTGGAACGGTTTAGATCCGATTTCTTTGGCCAACTGCGCGAAGTGCTTGAGGGCCAAGACCGCGTTCGCATTGAAGGCGACCGTTTCGTCTTTTCGTCCGAGGTGCTTTTCCAGCCTGGACGCGCCGAATTGTCGGATCTGGGGCGTGCTGAAATCGCAAATATCGCCAGCATTTTGCGCGATATCGCTGACGATATTCCAGATGGCATCGACTGGGTGATCCGCGTCGACGGGCACACGGATAATATTCCGCTTGGCGGAAATGGGCGGTATCGTGACAATTGGGAACTCAGTCAGGGCAGGGCGCTTTCGGTTGTCCGCTATATGACTGATTTTCTTGGTATTCCGCCGAACCGTCTGGCCGCGAACGGTTTTGGTCAATTCCAACCCATTAACACTGACAATACGCCAGAGGCGCGGGCGCAAAATCGTCGAATTGAGTTAAAGCTGACCGAACGCTAACGGATCTCTACGGTCGTCGTCGCGGAGTCGATGACCATTCCATCGCGCACCATTTTGATGTCGCCAAGATAGTCGCCGACGGGCCACCCAGACTGAGGTGCACGGCGCCCTGTCGCGCGGAAAAGCTGCGCTTGATTTCGTTCGAGAACAACAGTTTGGTCGATGATTTGATCGGTGGGGCCGTCGATCTTTAGGATGATTTCGTCCCCGACCCGACCGCCAAAAACGTAGCCCCACACGACCAAATCGTCAGAAGACGACAATGTCGTCTCATGTGCTGTGCCGGCCTTAACGGCGCTATATTCGGGGACCCCGGCTGCAAAACCTGTAGTGATCAATCCGCCTGCTGGCGCATCAATTGCGTCTGACCACAATTTTGTTTCAGACGGTTCGCCGCAGGTGATCGCGCCATCGGGGTCGAATGGATCAATGACGTTGCCATTGTGACGAACGGACAAGTGGAGATGTGGGAACTGCGTTTGGCCGGAAAGACCGACCTGACCCAAGATGGTTCCGATCGCGACCCTGTCGCCAGTCCCCACCGCGACCGACCCATTGGCGAGGTGGCAGTATTGTGTTTCCCAGCCATCACCGTGGCTGACCACGACACCGTTTCCGCATTCTTTACCGGTTACGTCGGGCGCGTTTTCGGCCGTCTGCAATATATCCGCCATGCCATCACGCACACCGCGCACGGTCCCGGGAGCCGTTGCTACGACATTCACGCCCTCAGTTTGGGCCGCGAGTGAAGGCAAGGCGAAATCCGTCCCCTTGTGCCCGTCATAAGTCAGTAGTCCGCAGGCGAAATCGGATGCACCAGCCGTTGGATCATGGTCGACCGTTTGTTGGATATGACAGGTTTCGCCAAGCGTGCAATCAATCGGAAGCGCCAAAGGAATATCCCCCGCCGCAGATGTTGCGACGAGGGATACAAACGGTATTGCCATAATTGGCCGCACTTTAGTCGGCGGTCAGCAATGGTGGTTTGTCACCTGATCCCGCAATCTTGCCCTGTTCGGGTTCGATATACTTGAGATCAAGTTTGCCGGCTTTGACGCCAACTTTGACCAGACCACCTTTTGTCAGCTTGCCAAAGAGCAGTTCTTCGGCCAGCGGTTTCTTGATGTGCTCTTGGATGACACGTGAAAGCGGGCGAGCCCCCATTTTTGCATCATACCCTTTGTCAGCAAGCCAATCGGCCGCTGCATTGGTCAGCTCAATGTGCACGTTCCGGTCGATCAACTGTGCTTCGAGTTGCAGCACGAACTTTTCAACAACGCGTAGGATCACAGGTTTCGGCAGTGCGCCGAAGCTGATGATCGCATCCAGACGGTTGCGGAATTCAGGCGTGAAGTGCTTTTCGATTGCGATGGTGTCTTCACCTTCGCGACTTTCACGACCAAAGCCCATCGCATTCTTGCTCAGCTCAGCGGCACCTGCGTTTGACGTCATAATCAGGATCACGTTGCGGAAATCGGTTGTCCGGCCGTTGTGGTCGGTCAATTTCCCGTGGTCCATGACCTGCAACAGAATGTTGTAGACGTCAGGGTGTGCTTTTTCCATTTCATCAAGCAGGAGCACGCAATGCGGGTTCTGATCGACACCGTCTGTCAGCATCCCACCTTGGTCAAAACCAACATAGCCCGGAGGCGCACCAATCAGACGCGAAACAGCGTGTTTTTCCATGTATTCGGACATGTCAAAACGCAGCAGTTCAACGCCAAGTGTATCAGCGAGCTGTTTTGCGACCTCGGTTTTACCCACACCCGTTGGCCCTGCGAACAGATAGTTACCAATTGGTTTTTCAGGTTCGCGCAGACCGGCACGCGCCAGTTTGATCGCAGAAGACAGCGCAGTGATCGCTTCGTCCTGACCAAACACGACACGTTTAAGCGACTTTTCGAGATCTTTCAGAACCTCTGCGTCGTCCTTTGTGACGTTCTTCGGCGGGATGCGGGCGATCTTGGCCACAACGGCTTCGATTTCCTTCACGCCAATTGTCTTACGACGTTTGGACTCAGCGACGAGATGCTGTGCTGCACCCGCTTCATCAATCACGTCAATTGCCTTGTCCGGCAATTTACGGTCGTTGATATAACGCGCAGCCAATTCAACAGCAGTACGGATCGCATCAGCGGTGTATTTTATCGAATGGTGTTCTTCGAAATGTGGCTTCAACCCGCGCAGGATTTTCACAGCATCTTCGACCGATGGCTCATTCACGTCGATCTTTTGGAAACGACGCGCCAAAGCACGATCCTTTTCAAAATGCTGGCGGAATTCTTTGTAAGTCGTAGAACCCATGCACCGCAGTTTACCGCCCTGCAACGCAGGTTTCAGCAGGTTGGACGCGTCCATAGCACCGCCAGATGTTGCACCAGCGCCGATGACTGTGTGGATTTCATCAATGAAAAGCACCGCATCAGGGTGGTCTTCCATTTCCGTCATCACGGCTTTCAGGCGTTCTTCGAAATCACCGCGATACCGTGTACCTGCGAGAAGCGCGCCCATATCAAGCGAATAGATTGTCGCGTTTGACAGGACTTCGGGTGTGTCCTTGTTCACGATCTTGAACGCAAGACCTTCAGCGATTGCTGTTTTACCAACGCCCGGATCACCCACCAAAAGCGGGTTGTTCTTGCGGCGCCGGCAAAGAACCTGAATGCAGCGTTCGACTTCATGAGACCGACCAATCAGAGGGTCGACATCACCCTTGGCAGCCTTCGCATTCAAATCGACGCAGTATTTGGCCAGTGCGGATTTTTCTTCTTCGGCTTCACCGCCATCAACGGTTTCGGCGTCTGGCGATCCTGTGACAGGACGGCTTTCGCCAAATGCAGGGTCCTTCGCCACGCCATGCGCGATAAAGTTCACTGCGTCGTAACGTGTCATGTCCTGTTCTTGCAGGAAGTATGCCGCATTGCTTTCGCGTTCCGCAAAAATGGCGACGAGAACATTGGCGCCGGTGACCTCGGTACGACCAGACGACTGTACATGGATCGCGGCGCGTTGGATTACGCGCTGGAAAGCCGCCGTTGGCACAGCTTCGGAACCGTCAACATCTGTGATCAGATTGGACAGATCGTCGTCTATGAAATCTTCTAGGTCTTTCTTCAGCTCGTCCAGATTGACCGCACAGGCCTGCATCACACGGGCCGCGTCAGGTTCATCAATCAAGGCCAGCAAAAGATGTTCAAGCGTCGCCAGTTCATGTTTGCGCGCGTTGGCAAGCGCCAAGGCACCGTGAATGGACTGCTCTAGTGTGTTCGAAAAAGATGGCACGTTGGGTGCTCCTTTTGATCGGGGGCTGATCCGACAGATGGGTCAACCGTGGCCTCTTATCCTTAAGGTCTGGTGTCGAAGCCGAACCTTCAAGGCATTTTTTTCAAAACACGCTCACTTTTTGGTTTAAAGTTGCGTGATCGTTAAGAATTCGGGGGCAATTGCCCAGTTTCCAGTCAGAACGAGTCTTTGCGCGAGCGAATCTCGGCGAAGACGGCGCTGTCGGATGCGGATTGCATCCCTAAGGTTGCTTTGAGCGCTGGGTCATCAGCGCGCAGGAAGGGGTTTGTTCGTTTTTCAAGCCCCAGTTCGGACGGAACCGTAGGCTGGTTTGCGGCGCGGGCAGCTTCGATCGCCCGTATACGAGAGATAAGGTGCGCGTTGTCAGGATCAATAGTTGCCGCGAATTTTGCATTGGCCGCCGTATACTCGTGACCCGAACAGATAATTGTTTCGTCGGGCAGATCGCGTAGCTTCAGCATGCTTTGCCACATCTGGTCTGCTGATCCTTCGAAAAGGCGACCGCATCCAAGCGCCATGAGGCTGTCGGCAGTAAAGGCATGGCCGATCGACGGCGTATAGGCTGCGATATGGCCGACGGTATGGCCTGAAACATCAATGATCAGTGTCTCTAGCCCACACAACAAAACGACGTCACCTTCGCTAACCGCTTTGGTGAGCGGGGGAAGGCGGTGTTGATCTGCCGCGGCCCCGATGACCTGTGCGTCAGCTGCAATTTCGAGGTCCGGTAACCCCATGACGTGGTCATCGTGGTGGTGGGTAAGAAACACTGTTCTGACCGTCCATCCTTTCTGGGAAATTACCGCGTTGATCGGTCCAGCCTCTGGCACATCGACGACCGCGGCCTCACCAGTGTCGGGGTTGCCAATGATAAAGGCGTAATTATCAGAGAGGCAGGGGACGGTGATGACTTCAACGGGCATGGTCAATTGTGCTTTCGTGGCTATTGTATAGTCAGACTGACCCAAACCACTGGCCCCTGCAATGCATCTCGACGTTCTTGATCTGCGAAATTTCTACTACCGCAGCGCGCTTGGTCGGGGGGCCCAGAAGGTGATCCGAGATGAATTGGTCAATTGGTGGCCGAATGTAAAAGGCCAAACCGTTGCCGGATTTGGTTTTGCGGTCCCGTTACTGCGGCCATTTCTGGCAGATGCACGACGGGTGATTGGCTTGATGCCTGGTCCGCAAGGTGTGATGCCATGGCCTGCAGGGCAACCAAATGTGTCTGTCCTATGTCACGACACCCTTTGGCCGATTGAAACAGGTGTCGTCGACAAGCTGGTATTGATGCACGGGCTAGAGACATCAGAAAATCCCACTGCATTGCTAGACGAATGCTGGCGCGTGCTTGGCCCCGGCGGAAAAGCCGTCTTTGTGGTGCCGAACAGGGCAGGAATTTGGTCGCGATCCGACAACACGCCGTTTGGCTACGGGCGTCCCTATTCGATGGGGCAGCTCGAGTCGCAATTGCGTAAGCATCGTTTCGTCACGGAACGATCACAGTCCGCTTTGTACCAACCGCCGTCCGGAAAACGGGTCTGGCGCAAATTTGCAGGTCCGTTGGAAAAGATAGGTCACCACATGCCCATCGCAACAGGCGGCGTTCTGATCGTAGAGGTGTCAAAGCAAATGGCAGCCCCGACACGTCCGGGACTGACAGAGGCGGTGCGCAGGCCGCTCAAGGCGCTGGAAGGGATCGCAAAGCCAGCACCCGGAGCGGTAAGCGGTCGGGATTTACCGTAGTTTACGCGCGAGCTGAAGAATTTCAGCGGCCGTCATGGATTGTTTGCCAACAGCGTAATTCTTGCCCGCTGGCCCAATACCGACAGTGACGGTACAAAGCGTTTTGTTCAGCTTTTCTTCTTTCACCATGGCATGCTGTTCCATTCCCGATTGGACCGCTGGAATAACGTGATCTTCCATGACGCCTTTGATTTCATTGATGATGTCCAATGTTTTGTCACCAAGGCTTTCCGGTGCCACGGCGCCGGCGATGGCCGTCACTTTGCTACCCACCAGATCGACAATTTCGCCAGGTGCGTTGAGGACAACGTGTCCTTCGGATTCTGTCTTTGTGTATTGCGCGCCTTCAGCCATCGTGACGTAAAGCGGCATCGCACTTATTTTTTCGAACCAGTCAGGAGATTCACCTTTGGGCGGGCCATACTTGCGGTCAAATTCGACATTCACATCGCCGTCGTACATGTCGTCAAATTTGGCGCGGAAAGTCCCGCTACTGGTGGACAGCATTTTGGCGATGTCAGCCCACGGCCCCATAATCACAAGATCGCCGGCTTCTGATGTGTCCCACACTGATGTGACACGCAGCGGTTTGGATAGCGATTTGCCTTTGGGGTGCATTTTGCCAATTTGGCCCATGCCGAAATCCCGTAGGCCTGCACGACTATTATTAAGGCGCATCTGCATCCGGTAGATTTGCGGCCATGATTCTGGATCGAGGTGCGGCACACGTAGACCGGCCAAGGATTGTCGCGCCTTCTTTTTCAGCTTTGTCAAAAGCGGCGAACTAAAACTTGTGCCGCGTCCTGATGGTAAAATCTGGATAAGCTCTGTTAGCCTTTCAGCGCCAAGAGATTGGAGATCACGGTTCGATTTCCGAGGGTCGATGCCTGAAATGGCATAGCGCATGGCCGGACCGACCTCTTCGTTAGACTTCTTCCTGACAAAGCTCGCAAGTGAATCAAATTCTCTTTTCGAAATACGCATACAAATAAGCCCTCTGGGAGTAACGCCGCTACTATCACCTACTTTACGTTGTAAAATCAACGAATGTTGGCAAGAAATGCGCCGTTATCGGAACGATGATATGGCGTAAATTGGTCTAATGGTTTGATTTGCCTGAGCAGAGTACATCTGCGGATATTTTGCGGGTGGTTTAGGCCATGTGCCGGATCATTGGGCGGTTAAGGGCGTGTGGGACGAATCGGCCAGCTTTGCGTTCGTTTGATGCACCGAGGCGATTCCATAGACTTGCATGCGGGGCGTGACTGGACGGGCCGAGTCGCTTAAAAGCATGAATGTGCCGTTTGCGAAGGGTTTTCGGGGGCGAGCAGCCTTTCGCTGCGTCAATTTGCCCAAGTTGCGTAGAATATGGGTAAACTGTGCCCAAAGAATATAGGAGCGACGCGAGATTACGATTTTGTCGCGACGCGTGCTTGCGACAACATATGACCTCTGCTACATCGCACGAGATTTTGAAGCCGCCGGTTATTGGGGGCCCAACAAGATGCCTATCTGGCGGCCGTGAAGAAGCGGTTGATAGTGTAGGCGACAGACATCGGAAGGGTGGACGTGTCCGAAACAGCTGGTATCTCCACAGGCATCGCCGCGCGTTATGCGACGGCAGTGTTTGACCTCGCAAAAGAGGGTAAGGCGCTCAAGGCGCTGGAAACCGACGTGGCAGCACTGGACGGCGCATTAGCCGACAGCGCAGATTTCCGTACATTGCTGACATCCCCGCTTTACAGCCGGGAAGAGCAAGAGACGGCAATCGCAGCGATTGCTACGAAAATGAAATTGTCCAAGACAACAAGCAACGTGCTTTCACTTCTGGCGTCCAAGCGGCGTCTATTTGTGTTGCCACAGTTGACGACTGTCTTGCGCGACCGTTTGGCCGAAGAGCGTGGCGAAGTGACTGCTGAAGTCACAACAGCCAAAGCTTTGACAAAGGCCCAGATGGACAAGCTTTCGAAGACTTTGAAAGCACAAGTCGGCAAAGCCGTCACCATTCAAGAGACCGTGGATGAATCAATCATCGGCGGTCTTATTGTTAAAGTGGGCTCGAAAATGATCGACACATCGATCAAATCGAAGCTCAGCGCACTCCAGAACACTATGAAAGAGGTCGGATAATATGGCGATCCAAGCGTCTGAAATTTCTGCGATCCTTAAGGACCAGATCAAAAACTTCGGTCAGGAAGCCGAAGTGGCCGAAGTGGGCCGCGTACTGTCAGTTGGTGACGGTATTGCGCGTATCTACGGCCTCGACAATGTGCAGGCTGGTGAAATGGTCGAATTCCCCGGTGGTATCCGCGGAATGGCCTTGAACCTTGAAGCTGACAACGTTGGTGTTGTTATCTTCGGTTCTGACCGCGACATTAAGGAAGGCGACACAGTTAAGCGTACAAACGCGATTGTGGATGTTCCTGTTGGTGACGAACTGCTTGGTCGCGTTGTTGACGGCCTTGGCAACCCGCTGGACGGCAAAGGTCCAATCGCGACAACAAAGCGTGCGATTGCTGACTCTAAGGCGCCGGGCATTATCCCACGTAAATCTGTTCACGAACCAATGGCGACTGGCCTGAAGTCCGTTGACTCCATGATCCCAGTTGGCCGTGGCCAGCGCGAATTGATCATTGGTGACCGTCAGACAGGTAAAACAGCGATCGCGCTCGACACGATCCTGAACCAAAAATCATACAACGACGCAGCAGCCGACGACTCTGGCAAGCTGTACTGTATCTACGTAGCGATCGGCCAAAAACGGTCCACCGTTGCGCAGTTGGTGAAGAAGCTCGAAGAGTCCGGCGCGATTGAGTATTCAATCGTTGTTGCGGCGACAGCGTCTGACCCTGCACCGATGCAGTTCCTTGCACCATACGCTGCGACAGCCATGGCAGAGCATTTCCGCGATGCAGGCCGTCACGCGCTGATCATCTATGATGACCTTTCCAAGCAAGCTGTGTCTTACCGTCAAATGTCCTTGCTTCTGCGTCGCCCACCAGGTCGTGAAGCTTACCCAGGTGACGTTTTCTACCTGCACTCCCGTCTGCTTGAGCGTTCATGTAAACTGAACGAAGACAACGGATCCGGTTCTTTGACGGCGCTGCCGATCATTGAAACACAAGGTGGCGACGTTTCTGCGTTTATTCCGACTAACGTGATTTCCATCACCGACGGTCAGATCTTCTTGGAAACAGAATTGTTCTACCAAGGTATCCGTCCAGCTGTGAACACAGGTCTGTCCGTTTCCCGTGTTGGGTCTTCTGCCCAAACAAAGGCGATGGCGTCTGTTGCTGGTCCGGTTAAGCTTTCTTTGGCTCAGTATCGTGAAATGGCTGCGTTTGCGCAGTTCGGTTCCGATCTGGATGCAGCCACTCAGCAGTTGCTGGCACGTGGTGCGCGTTTGACTGAGATCATGAAGCAGCCACAGTATTCCCCACTGACAAACGCAGAAATCGTCTGTGTCATCTATGCGGGTACAAACGGCTACCTCGATAACGTCGACGTCAAAGAAGTGGGTCGTTTTGAGGCAGAAATGCTCAAGCACCTGCGCGCAAACAATGCTGATCTTTTGGCTGACATCACCGAGAATGACCGTAAGGTTAAGGGTGAACTGGCTGACAAAGTGAAAGCTGCTTTGGATGCATTCGCAAAAGACTTCGCTTAATCGTCTTAGGATAAGGAGAACTAGGTTTGCCTAATCTCAAGGACCTTAAAAACAGGATCGCGTCGGTCAAATCGACCCGCAAGATCACCAAAGCGATGCAATTGGTCGCGGCAGCAAAATTGCGCCGCGCCCAAGACGCAGCTGAGGCGTCGCGCCCCTACACAGAGCGTTTCAACGCTGTGATGGCAGGGCTGGCGTCTGGCGCAGCGGGTTCCCCGTCCGCGCCAAAGCTGTTGTCTGGCACCGGTTCAGATCAAGTTCATTTGCTTGTTGTTATGACAGCGGAACGTGGTCTGTGTGGCGGCTTTAACGGCAACATCGCTAAATTGGCCCGTACGCATGCATCCAAATTGCTTGCTGAAGGCAAAACAGTCAAAATCTTGACCGTTGGTAAAAAAGGCCGCGATGCGATCAAACGCGATCTGGGCGATCACTTTGTGGGTCACGTTGACCTGACAGAAGTGAAACGTGTGGGTTACGGCGACGCGCAAAGCATTGCCAAAGACGTGCTGTCCCGTTTCGACGGCGGCGAATTCGATGTAGCGACGATTTTCTTCGCACGCTTCGAAAACGTTGTGACGCAGCACCCAACGGCTTTGCAGGTTATTCCCGCACAGTTCGAAGCAGACGAGAGCGGTGACGCGACCTTGTACGACTACGAACCGTCCGAGGATGCCATCTTGGCTGACTTGCTTCCACGTGGTGTGGCTACACAAATCTTCGCGGCGCTGTTGGAAAATGGTGCGTCCGAGCAGGGTGCTCGGATGTCAGCAATGGATAACGCGACCCGCAACGCTGGTGAAATGATCGACGCACTGACAATCGAGTTCAACCGCTCGCGTCAGGCTGTGATCACCAACGAGCTGATTGAAATCATTTCGGGCGCGGAAGCGCTTTAAGAGAACCGGAGAAACATAATGGCAAACGCAAAAGGCAAAATCACACAGGTGATTGGCGCCGTTGTAGACGTTAAATTCGACGATCACCTGCCGGAGATCTTGAACGCGGTTACGACAGACAACAACGGCAAGTCACTGACGCTCGAAGTAGCGCAGCACCTTGGCGAAAACACAGTCCGTACAATTGCGATGGACTCCACCGAAGGCCTCGTTCGTGGTCAAGAAGTGACAGATACTGACGGCCCAATCACTGTGCCAGTTGGTGAAGCCACTTTGGGCCGCATCATGAACGTGATCGGTGAACCAATCGACGAACGTGGCGACATCGGTGAAAAAGAGCGTCGCTCTATTCACGCTGACGCACCGGAATTCGAACAGCAGTCCACTGCGTCCGAAGTTCTGGTAACAGGCATCAAAGTGATCGACCTTCTCGCGCCTTACGCGAAGGGTGGTAAAATTGGTCTGTTCGGTGGTGCGGGTGTTGGTAAAACAGTTCTTATTCAGGAATTGATCAACAACATCGCGAAAGTGCACTCTGGCTACTCCGTGTTCGCTGGTGTGGGTGAGCGTACACGTGAAGGCAACGACCTTTACTACGAATTCATCGAATCCGAAGTTATCAACATGGAAGACCTCACCAAGTCCAAAGTGGCACTGGTGTACGGTCAGATGAACGAGCCTCCAGGTGCGCGTATGCGTGTTGCTTTGTCAGGTCTGACAATGGCTGAAGCGTTCCGCGACCAATCTGGTACAGACGTTCTGTTCTTCGTGGACAACATCTTCCGGTTTACACAGGCTGGTTCCGAGGTGTCCGCGCTTTTGGGTCGTATTCCTTCTGCGGTGGGCTACCAGCCTACACTCGCAACCGACATGGGTGCGATGCAGGAACGGATTACATCCACTAAGAACGGTTCTATTACGTCTGTTCAGGCCATCTACGTACCTGCGGATGACTTGACCGACCCTGCGCCTGCGACATCATTTGCTCACTTGGATGCGACAACGGTTCTGAACCGTGCGATTTCCGAAAAAGGCATCTACCCTGCGGTTGACCCGCTCGATTCAACATCCCGTCTGCTTGATCCGCAGATCGTTGGTGAAGAGCACTACGCAGTGGCAGCTGACGTTCAGCAAATGCTGCAGCGTTACAAGTCTTTGCAGGATATCATCGCCATTCTCGGCATGGACGAATTGTCAGAAGACGACAAATTGACTGTGTCCCGTGCGCGTAAGATCGAACGCTTCTTGTCCCAGCCATTCGACGTTGCGAAAGTGTTTACAGGTTCTGACGGTGTTCAGGTGCCTTTGGAAGACACAATCGCGTCGTTCAAAGCGGTTGTGGCCGGTGAATACGATCACCTGCCAGAAGGCGCGTTCTACATGGTTGGTGGCATCGACGAAGTGAAAGCCAAAGCCGAGAAAATGGCCGCAGACGCGGCTTAAGTCGAAGCAAAAGGAGGCCTAGATAATGGCAAACCTACAATTCGATCTTGTCTCGCCTGAGCGTCGTTTGGCGTCCATCGAAGCATCCGCGGTGCAAATCCCGGGTGCTGATGGCGACATGACGGCGATGGCTGACCACGCACCGACCATCACGACACTGCGCCCCGGCGTGCTGTCCGTGACGCACAGCGGTGGCGTTGACGACTACATTGTGGTTGGTGGCTTCGCAGAGATCACGCCAACAGGCGTGTCGGTTTTGGCAGAGCGTGCTTTGCCAAAAGCGGAAGTCACACAAGAGATGTTCGACGGCATGGTGGCAGAGGCGAAAGAAGCCTACGCAACTGCGCAAGAGACCTTCAAAAACGAGCCGGGCCCAGTCGATGACGCGGCCAAGCTGATCTCAGACATGGTTGCCATCGGGGGCCACATCGGCCTGACGGCGAGCAACTAAGATCTGCGGTTATTTGAATTGAGAAAGGCCTCGCAGTGACGCGGGGCCTTTTTTGTTGGAGGACCGAAGGTCAATGACACTGACAAAGCACCAGTTAGTCTTATTTGATTGCGCTCATCAACTAGAATACTAAAGAGCTAGCCTTCGGCGACTTAGTTGTTTCACACGACCAAAATAGCCACCAAATTGAGGATAAATTGTGCCACGACCTGCTTCCACTAAGGCTGCACTTAGAATTGGGGGCGATGACCTTGTACCCGATGAGATTTCCAAACTCCTTGGAGCAACACCTACGAGTAGCGAACGTAAAGGCGAAGATCTTCGAGGCAAAAAATCAAGATATCAAGGGTTCGCGCGAACAGGCGGATGGCGATTCGTCGTTGCCGAGAGCGGTGGAGACAACCTCGACGCTCAAATTACTTATCTGTTCGCCCAACTGACTTCCGACTTGGACGTTTGGAGTGACTTGGCGGCCAAATATAAGATCGATGTCTTTTGTGGGGTATTTATGCAAACAGGTAACGACGGACTGGATTTCAACGCAACCACGTTACGCTTATTGGGTGATCGCGGGGCACGTCTTGACCTTGATATATATGGGTCGCTTGACCGTTAGCTTCCGTCCGATGGCGTAGGTTCCGGATCGAAGCGTACATTGATGATAAAATGTAATGGGCCTCGCTACCTGCAAGACCCATATATTCATCACATTGAATAGCGTGTCTTAAGCAAACTCACCCATCTCAAACCCAAGCGCCTTGGCCACCGTAAAGATGTCCTTATCGCCACGCCCACACATGTTCATGATGATCAAGTGGTCCTTCGGCAACGTCGGCGCGATCTTGATCACGTGCGCCAACGCGTGGGACGGCTCGAGCGCGGGAATGATGCCTTCCATGTCACAGCATAGTTGGAACGCCTCAAGCGCCTCAACATCCGTGATCGACACGTATTGCGCGCGACCAATTTCGTGCAGCCAAGCGTGTTCTGGCCCGATGCCCGGATAATCCAGACCGGCAGAGATCGAGAATCCTTCAAGGATTTGCCCGTCGTCGTCTTGCAGCAAATACGTCCGGTTTCCGTGCAAGACGCCAGGGCGGCCACCCGTGAGGGACGCGCAGTGTTCCATCTTGGCGTTTACACCTTTACCGCCAGCCTCTACGCCGATGATGTTCACGTCCTTGTCGTCCAAGAACGGAAAGAACAGCCCCATCGCGTTTGATCCGCCACCAATCGCGGCGATAATTGTGTCGGGCAGGCGGCCTTCCGCAGCCTGCATTTGTTCCTTGGCTTCCTTGCCGATGATCGCCTGAAAATCGCGGACCATGGCGGGGTAGGGGTGCGGCCCCGCGACCGTGCCGATGCAGTAGAACGTGTCGTCCACGTTGGTCACCCAATCGCGCAACGCGTCGTTCATCGCGTCCTTCAAGGTGCCACGACCAGAGGTCACAGGCACGATTTCAGCGCCCAGCAGCTTCATGCGGAATACGTTTGGGGCCTGACGTTCAACGTCGTGCGCACCCATGTAAACCACGCACTTCAAACCGAATTTCGCACAGACAGTTGCCGTCGCAACGCCGTGTTGGCCAGCGCCAGTTTCGGCGATGATCCGTGTCTTGCCCATACGGCGGGCCAGAATGATTTGCCCCAGTACGTTGTTGATTTTGTGCGCGCCTGTGTGGTTCAACTCGTCGCGCTTAAGATAGATTTTAGCACCGCCAAGATGCTCGGAAAGACGTTCCGCATGATACAGCGGCGACGGACGGCCAACGTAATGGGTCCACAGATCATTCATCTCGGCCCAGAAGGTTTCATCGGTCTTTGCGTGCTCGTACTGTTCCTCAAGTTCAAGGATCAGCGGCATCAGGGTTTCAGACACAAAGCGGCCACCAAAATCGCCGAAACGGCCATTTTCATCAGGGCCAGTCATGAAGCTGTTGAAAAGATCATTCATCGGTCAGTTCCTTTAGCTATGGGCCGCATCGGCAAGCGTTTTAACGAAGGCGAGAACATCAGCAGGGGCATCGCCGCGCCCGATCCGTTCCACAATGGCAGAGCCAACAACGACGCCGTCGCCTAAGCCCGCGAAGGTTTTGGAAGCCTCTGGTGTCTTAACGCCAAAGCCGATGACGACGGGCAAATCGGTTGCTTCTTTGATGCGTGCGACTTCTGGCTGCACGCTGTCGGCCTGCGCCGCGGCAGAGCCGGTGATGCCGTTCATCGAGACGTAGTAGATAAAGCCGGATGTGTTTTCGATCACCTTTGGCAGGCGTTTCGCATCTGTTGTCGGTGTCGCAAGGCGGATGAAGTTGATACCTGCGTCTTTCGCGGGCAAACACAATTCGCTGTCTTCTTCGGGCGGCAGATCAACGACGATGAGACCGTCAACGCCTGCGTCTTTGGCTGCAACCAAAAACTTGTCCACGCCCATGGAATAGATTGGGTTATAATAGCCCATGATCACGATTGGCGTCGTGTTGTCTTCTTCGCGAAACGCCTTTGCCATCGCGAGCGTTTTTTTCAGCGTTTGGCCCGCATCGAGGGCGCGTTGCCCAGCCAACTGGATCGTCGCGCCGTCAGCCACAGGATCGGTAAACGGTAGACCCAGTTCGATCACATCGACACCGACGCCGGGCAGGCCGCGCATGACTTCAAGCGAAGTGTCATAGTCGGTGTCGCCCGCCATAATATAGGTCACGAAGGCCTTCTTACCGGCAGCCTTCAAGTCGGCGAATTTGTCATCAATACGGGTCATCTTGCCCTCCCCAGTCAGTGCGATTGTTGGGCAGTGGTTACAAGCGGCGGGGCCCTTGGTGTGACTGCTGTCGCGGATATCAATAACCACTTGAAGCGGGGGCCACGCATTGTCAAGAATGCGGGAAGAATGAACCCGATATCGCGTGAAATTGCCGCGCTTCTTGTCTGATCAAAAGGTCCAACAAAATGACATCTACTGAATTGAAAGCGCTCATCAAAGACTACCGCGTGGTAACAGCCACGTTCACGGAAAAGTCTGTCCGCGCGGAAATGGAGGTTTTGTTTGCGCCGGACGCCGAGGTGAAGATGTGTTTCCCGTTCGGGACCGTCACTGGGCCGGATGCCTTTTTCGATACATGTTATGCGCCCTTGCTGGCGGCTGTGCCGGATCTAGAACGGCGCGATATGATCGTGATGGCCGGAACGACGCCAGAAGGGCAGGACTGGATCGGGTGTATGGGTAATTACATGGGAACCTTCACGGCACCATTTCTTGATATTCCGCCGACCGGCCACCTTGTTCACATGCGGTATCACGAATTTTTTCACGTCTCTGACGGCAAAATCGTCGAGATGCAGGCGATTTGGGATATCCCCGAAATTATGATGCTGGCGCGGGCTTGGCCGATGGCGCCGCAATTGGGCGGATTCTTGTGTACTCCAGCACCAATGTCTGGCGACGGTTTAGCGGTTGAGGGTGATGGGCAGAAAGCGGTCGACCATGTGGTCGCGATGTTGACCGACCTTTGTAAATATCCTGCTGATCCCGATCCGTCCGTGATGAACCTAGATCAATATTGGCACCCGCGTTTCAACTGGTACGGGCCGACGGGGATCGGAACGTCGCGCGGTATTTCAGGTTTCAGGAATTGGCATCAGATTCCGTTCCTGAACGGTATGCCCGACCGCAAGCTTGATGCGATGGGTGATCTTATGTCTCATTGGGTAGGCGAAGGCGATTACGTGTGCGAGACGGGCTGGCCGAATATGCGGCTGACGATCACCGCCGACGGTTGGATGGGAATTGCCCCCCCGAACAAAGAGGTGCTTTTACGCAGCCTTGATTTTTGGCGGCTAGAAAATGGTCTAGTCCGCGAAAACTGGGTGTTGGTTGATCTGTTGGACCTCTACAATCAGGTTGGTGTCGACGTTCTGGGCCGCATGCGTGAATTTAATAAGGCGCGGAATGTAGGCGCTGTCGCTGTGCCTAGTGGTATGTCCTAATAGGCAGACGATCTTCGTCCAGAAACTATGCTTAGACATCACCGACTTAAACATTAAGGTGTCTCAAAATGACGGAGACAGCTGGTGACAATTCCAAATCACGTCCGCAAAATGGTGCAATCCGTGCGGGACAAATTCGAACTGAAACCGCTTCAGGATCGGATGTTGCCCAGCGACGATGACTTCACGACGTTGCGCCCGGTTCGCAAAACAACGCAGGCGTCGATCGCGAGATATTGGGCAAGGCTGATGTCGGACAGCTCTGCGACCGACGCGGACAAAGCGGCAATGCAGACCGGTTTTGATGCGGATAGGCCGGATATCTTCAATGGCAATATCGAGAATTTTATCGGGACAGTAAACGTCCCCGTCGGCATCATTGGTCCCCTTCGGATCAATGGTTTGAACGCGCATGGCGACTATCATGTCCCGATGGCCACAACCGAAGCGGCGCTTGTCGCGTCTTATGCGCGGGGGGCTTATGCGGCCACAAAGGCCGGTGGAATCAGTACCGCCATGCTGTACGAAGGGGTAATCCGTTCGCCCGCGTTCGTCTTGGGGTCATTGCTGGATTCGGGTCGCTTTGTTGAATGGATTGTCAACAATGTCGACGACCTTAAGGCCGAGGCGGAAAGCACCACGCGATACGGAAAATTGTCTTCTATTGAACCTATGGTCGATAATAATGTGGTATTTTTAGTTTGCCGTTACACAACTGGCGATGCTGCAGGCCAGAACATGGTGACGATCGCGACGGATGCGCTGTGTCGCATGATCATAGATCGTTGCGACGTTCCAATTGCACACTGGTACATCGAAGGAAACTTTTCGGGTGACAAAAAGGCGTCATTTTTGGGTCTCGTGACAGGGCGCGGGCGCAAGGTCAGCGCCTCTGTCACGCTGTCGGCTGAGGTTGTCGAAAAAACGCTCGGCACGACGGTGGAGGATATGCTTGCTTACGGGCAGGTCGCTAATCTTGGGTCGCACTTGTCGGGCCAGATGGGGGCGCAGGCGCATTTTGCCAATGGTCTTGCCGCGCTATACATCGCGACCGGTCAAGACGCGGCTTGTGTAGCTGAAAGCGCGATGGGCATCACGCGGATGGAACCGCGGGGCGATGATCTGTTCTGCAGTGTCACCATGCCCAATATCTTGGTAGGGTCTGTTGGTGGTGGGACAGGTTTGCCGAGCCAGTCTGCTGGGCTGAACGTGCTGGGACTAAAAGGCGAAGGAAAAGCCGCAGCGTTGGCAGAAGTCGCCGCGGCAACCTGTCTGTGCGGCGAGATCTCGATTGTTGCTGCCATCGCCGCAGGGGATTTTACCCGTGCACATGAATCATTGGCACGACACCGATGACACAATCTCGCCTGAAGCGGATGTGGATCTATCAGTCTGAACGCTTCCCTTTGAAAAAAACGGCCCCGCTCTTGGGTATCTTTTCGGCTGCCAGTATTTGCGCGTCAGCCACGTTAAGCGGGCGGGAGATTCCTGACTTTGGCGTCTTCGTCGTAGGTTTCATTGTAGCGATGGCGTTGTTTTTCCAGATGCGGGTTTGCGACGAGATTAAGGATTTGGATGACGACCGACGGTTTCGTCCCGACCGTCCAATCCCGCGCGGGCTGGTGTCGCTGCGCGGCGTAATACAGGTCGGGCTTGCGACCTTGCCCATTGCCGTTTTAGCGGTTTGGGCTTGGCATCCACCCGTTCTGTGGCTGCTTCTTCTTGTCTGGTTATGGTTAACGGCGATGACCTTTGAATTCGGTGTGCCGGTCTTTTTGAAAGCGCGTCCGGTTCTTTACCTGCTCAGCCACATGGCGATTATGCCGCTGATTGATGTGCTGCTTACCGGACTTGAATGGGTACCGGGAGGTGGGGCGTCACCGTTCCTGTGGTTGTTTATTGCATTGTCGTTTGTGAATGGCTGCATTCTTGAAATCGGACGCAAGCTGTGGGCACCCGAAAGCGAAATCGATGGCGTCGACACCTATTCTGGTCTGTGGGGCGCGCGGCGCGCAAGCGCCATTTGGCTTGCATGTGTAGGCGTCGCATTTGGCCTGCTTTGGGGGATCGGGGGCGTGACGCAATCAGGGTGGTTGGTCGCACCTATGGGGGCGGTTATGGTTGGGCTTTGCGTTGTACGCGCGCTTGCCTATCGCGATGAACCAACAGCAAAGGCAGCAGAAGGCATGGATACAATTGCAGGCCTGTGGGTGTTTACATGTTACGCCACCGCGGGCTTTGTACCGCTAGCGCTGAGGGCCTTATGAGTTTTATTGTTGAACAAGATCAGTCGGTTGACGCTAATGTCGTGGGGGGGAAAGCCGCCGCGTTGTCTGCGTTGGCCCGTCTGGGTTTCAATCCGCCGCCATTTTTTGTGATCAAGCCCGCCGCATTTGATGACGGTGCGATGGATGACAAGCTTGTTCCTGAACTTGAAACTGCATTAAACACCTTAGGCTCCGGTCCATTTGCGGTACGCAGTTCTGGTCGCGCGGAGGATGGCGTCGCGCATAGCCACGCTGGGCAGTTCGAAACAGTGTTAAATGTCGATCAAGCCGACGTAGAAAACGCGGCTTTGACGGTCTGGCAATCGGGTTTTTCTGATACGGTAAAAACCTATCTCAACGCGACATCAGGGGGAACGTCCGAAGCCCCCGCAATCATCGTCCAACGTATGATTAATGCGGATTTCGCGGGCGTTGCGTTTTCGGCCGACCCCGTTTCGGGACAGCGTGATCGCGTCGTAATCTCGGCTGTGGCGGGGTTAGGCGACGCGCTGGTCGCGGGCGAAGTTGATGGTGAAAGTTGGTTAATCGACGCGGAGGGAAACATCATCACGACACCGCGTGATGCCGTCTTGTCGCAGCAGCAAGCGCTAGAAATTGCGGGGCTCTCGCGGCGCGCTGAAACAGTCTTCGGATGTCCGCAAGATATCGAATGGGCGATTGATCGCGATGGGCTGCACATTCTGCAAGCTCGCCCGATCACCACACCGTTGTTGCCGAAACCTGCTGTCGATCAGGCGCTGACAATTTTTGATAACTCGAACATCGTGGAAAGCTATCCAGGGATGGTCAGCCCGCTGACCTATTCGTTTGCCGTTCATGTTTATGATCGGGTTTATCGGGCGTTCGTCGACTTATTAGGAGTGCCGGATGCGACGACCCAAACGAACGGCGCTGTGTTCGCGAATATGCTGGGCCGGCTTGATGGGCGCGTCTACTACAATCTTGTGAATTGGTATCGCGCTTTGGCGCTGTTGCCCGGATTTTCGCTCAACCGCGCGTACATGGAAACGATGATGGGGGTGTCCGAACCCTTGCCTGACGAAGTGACCGACGCGATTGGGCCGCCGCCAGCGACGGGAATTGCGCGTTATGTCGAATACCTGAAATTGCTACGGGTTGGGGCCGGACTTGCGTGGCAGGCAATGATCTTGCCCCGCACGCGACGTCGATTTTATGCGCGGTTGAATGCCGCGTTGCATGATGATTTCGACATCGCAACGGCAAACCCCACCGTATTGGCTGCACAATACCGCAAGATCGAAAGCACGCTTTTAGATCGCTGGGATGCGCCTTTGGTCAATGATTTCCTATGCATGATCGCTTTTGGTGCGTCGCGGAATTTGATGCAGAAATGGTTGGGCGACCGCGGTTTGACCCTGCATAATGATGTGATGATCGGGCAGGGTGACATCGTGTCCGCAGAGCCTGCCCAGCGTATCGCAACGATGGCCGCGATGGCGCGTGAGGCTGGGGTGACAGATCCCGCTGGCCTGCAAAAGAGACCAGAAATAGCTGCTGAAATTGAAAGCTATCTTGCGAAATTCGGTGATCGATGCACTGGAGAGTTGAAGCTGGAGAGCATTCCGTTGACGAACGATCCGCGACCGCTTGTGAATGCGATTGCGGCACAAGCATCTTTGTCTAAGCGAACGAAGCAGGCCGACCAAGCGCCTGATTGGGAGACGCTTTTTCAGGGTCATCCAGTCAGAAAGAGGGTTGCAAAAGCCGTCATTAGCTGGACCAAATCCCGCGTGCGTGATCGTGAAAACCTACGCTTTGAACGGACGCGGTTATTTGGCTACGCGCGGCGCGTGTTTCTGAGGCTTGGTCGCGAATTTGCGGCGCGCGGGATCATTGCTACGCCCCGCGATATCTTTTTCCTGACCAAAGACGAAGTGTTAGGTGCTGTCGAAGGCGCGGGTATATCACATGATCTGAAAGCAATCGTCACGATGCGGCAAGCAGAAGATCGCGCTGCGCAGGATCGTCCTGATCCACCTGAACGCGTATCTCTGCGTGGACCAGCGATTGCGCCAGTCTGGCAGGCGGATACGGCGACCTCTGTGACCTCGGATATGGTGCAAACTGCGACCGGATGTGCCGCAGGGCAAGTGACGGCGACAGCGCGCGTGATCCGTGATCCGCGCACACAAACGCTGGCCCCCGGAGAGATTTTGGTCGCGCGCCACACTGACCCCGGTTGGATCGCGGTCTTTGCGCAAGCGTCGGCCATCGTGGTCGAAAGGGGATCGTTGTTGTCGCATTCAGCGATTGTGGCAAGAGAATTGGGTATCCCCTGCGTCGTCGGTCTGAAAGGTGCAACGCAGTGGATCGCGGATGGGCAAGAAATCTCGGTAGATGGTGCAACGGGGAGGGTAGAAAAGCATGACCCAAAGCTCTGAAATCGCAGAAAAAGCGGCGTTTGATTACATCCGCTACGCCCAGCTTTGGGAAGACGCTGATGTTTTGACGGCAGCGTTGGGTGATGTGACGGGCGGAACGCTGGTTTCCATTTGTTCCGCTGGGGATAACGCATTGGCGATGCTCACCTTGGATCCTGCAAAGGTAGTCGTCGTCGACCTATCGCCTGCGCAAATCGCCTGCCTGCATTTACGGATTGGCGCGTTCCGAAACTTGTCGCATCCAGAATTTCTTGAACTTATGGGGGCCGTACAAAGCGACCGGCGCGCTGCATTGTTGGAGCGTGCAATTGCGAATTTGGACGCTGTTACGATAGCATTCTGGGCTTCGCTTTCGGATGACGTAGCGCAGCACGGCGCAGGCGGTGTTGGTAAGTTCGAACGCTATTTCCGCATTTTCCGGACCCGCCTTTTGCCACTGGTCCACAGTCGTCGCACAATTGACGACACTTTTGTTTCCCGCCCGAAAGCTGAGCGTCAAAAGTTCCTTGATACGCGTTTCAATACATGGCGCTGGCGGCTGCTGTTGAACGTGTTTTTCTCGCGCTTTGTGATGGGGCGCATGGGGCGCGACAAAGCCTTTTTTGATCATGTCGACGGCAGCCCAGCACAGCATGTCGCGCAGCGTATCCGGCATGCGGCTGTTGACTGCGATCCGGCAGAAAACCCCTACCTGCACTGGATATTAAAGGGCAGACACGGTGCTGCCCTTCCGATGGCATGGCGTGCGGAGCATTATGACGTGATCCGGTCGCGATTGGATCGGTTGGATATTCGGTCAGGATCGTTAGAGGCTTTTGTGTCTACAGGCGAAAAGGCCGATGGTTTTAACCTGTCTGACATTTTCGAATATATGTCGCCCGATGTTTTTGCGCAGGTTTATGAAAGTATCCTGTTGGCCGCGTCACCGCATGCACGGCTGGTTTATTGGAATATGATGGCGCCACGCCGTGTGCCGTCTGACTTGCAACACCGTGTGAATACACTGACCGACGTTGAAGCGGCACAGAAACGGCACGACAAAGCCTTTTTCTATTCAGACTTCGTAGTCGAGGAAGTCGGCCCGTGACCGTTGTTACGCAGATGGTCCTCGCATTCGGGTCGGTCTGCGTGCTGCTTGGTCTCATGGCCGTCGTGAAACGTATGGCCGGCGCTTATGGCCTGTCGGCGGAAATACAGCGCAAGATGGTTCACATCGGGACTGGTATGTATGCGTTAACCTTACCTTGGCTGTTTCCTGATCGTTGGCCCGTATACGTGTTGGTTGGTGTGACCCTGATTGTGATGCTGGCGCTGCGATTGCCACGCGTGGCGTCGGGCGGGTTGGGATCAACGCTACACGGCGTGGACAGGCAAACCTACGGTGACATTCTGCTCGCGATTGCCGTTGGGCTGTGCTTGTTCCTATCAGAAGATCAACTGGTTTTGTACGTTCTCCCTATTGCGTTGCTGACGCTCGCGGATGCGGCCGCCGCACTGGCTGGAACGACCTATGGCCGCCGCTTTTTCAGGGTCGAGGATGGCCAGAAAAGCCTTGAGGGCTGCGTTGTTTTCTTTGCGGTCGCATTGTTGTTGTCGATGGGATGCTTGATGGCGATGACACCTTTTCCGCCCAGCAACGTTATCCTGCTTTCGCTGATGGTGGCAGGCTTTGGGACCTTGGTCGAAGCGGTCAGTTGGCGTGGTTTTGACAACCTTTTCCTACCGCTTGGAATTATGGTTTTCCTCGCCAGTCACGGTGATCGCGATATTGGCGCGTTGATTTCCCTAGCAGTTCTATTCGCAGCAACGCTCATCGGGTTCCGCGCGGTGGCGCCGCTTGTTGGTCTGACCAATCATGCTGGTCGGGTATACGTGACAACCGTCTTTTTGCTGTTGGCGGTCACGTCTGTCCACAATGCATTGCTGCCGATATCTGTTTTTCTGGCCCACGCATGGAGCAGATCGACGAACCCTGACAAAAGCGCCTATCCTGATCTGGATGTCGTTGCTGGGATCGTCATTCTTAGCCTTTTCTGGCTCACGCTAGGAAATGCCACGACGTGGAATGCCGTGTCTTTTTACGGGATTAGTGCGATGGGGATGTCCTTAGGTTTTTGCGTCATCGCGTTGATACCTGCGCCCGCAAGAGTGCGTCTATTCGGGGCCTTCTGCGTCGTCGCCGCGCTTGTTGTGCTACGGATTGTGAGTGTGACGCTGAACGATCCGGTTCAAAACTGGAACGGTCCGATGTGGGGCGTCGTTATGGTAAATTTGATCTTTATTTCCACTATGACATCTAGATTTACTTACCTATTCAGTCGTTTCAGGGTGACTTTACTGGCCGTTGTGTCGACTATGACCCCAGTAATAGTGTATTGTGTTGAGACTGACTTGGGAGGGTTACTGTGACGGCCCCGACGCTTTTTAAATCGGCGGATGCGAAGATATCTGTCTACCTTGATGGCCCGCAATGGTCGGGCGAAAGAACGGCCGCTGTAGGCCAGTTTTCGTGCAAAACGAAAGAAGCAGGTGCCGAAGTCTTAACCAGCGCATTAGATTTTATTCGCTCGAAGAATATTCGCCGCGTGATTGGCCCGATGGATGGGGACACTTGGCATAGCTACCGGTTTGTAACTGAAACCGATGACAGTCCGACGTTCATGTTGGAACCTTCCAATCCGCAGACAAATGTCGACGTGTTTGTTGCTGCGGGTTTCCAATCGGTCAGCGACTACTTTTCAGCACGGGTTGCGCTGAAAGACACAGCGACGACCGCACCACCACCCTCTGAGGATCTGTATGTCGAACAGTGGGATGGCGAAGATCCCGAAGAGCTGTTTCAGCAGGTCTACGGGTTATCGATCGCGGCGTTTGAAAAGAACGCGTTTTACAAACCTGTATCGCTCGATGTTTTTCTGCAAATGTATATGCCGGTGCTGCCAGTCCTGAAGAAAGAACTCATCTTTTTTGCACGGACTTCTGCAGGGCGTCTGGCTGGCTTTCTGTTTGCGATTCCCAATTATAACGAAGGCCCTGCGCCGAAGACTGTCATTCTCAAAACCTATGCGAGTTTGCACAAGGGTGCAGGTCAAATGTTGGCGCATGCCTTCCACGAAACGGCCCGTGAACTTGGTTATGAAACAGCTGTTCACGCGTTGATTCACAACGACAACCTGTCGGCGGTGCGAAGTGCCGCCGAGGGGGCAGAGATTTTCCGAAGATATACGTTGTTCGGCCTCAAATTAGATGGCTGATCTGATCAGTCATTTTACGCGGACGGTCGCCGCATATCCGGATCGCGCGGCTATCGTGAACGCTGACGGATCGTCTGCATCTTTTGCCGCCCTTCACGCACGCGCGGCAAAGTTGGCCAATACATGGGCCAAGGCTGGCATCGGTCAGGGCGACCGCGTTCTGGTGGCCATGGGGATCAGCAGCGATCTATACGCGACCCTTGCCGCACTTTGGTCGCTTGGTGCGACTGTTGTCCTGCCAGAACCAGCATTGGGATTGGCAGGTGTGCGGCACGCGGTGAAGACCGCAAATGTAACGGCCTTTTGCGCGACGGGATGGTATGTCGGGCTTCGGGTGGTCGTGCCCGAATTGTGGTTCATCCAGCGATTAGCGCTGCGCGAAGGCGATCATGGTGAGTTACGCAACGCCAATAACCCAACCGATATCGCATTGATTTCATTCACGTCAGGCACAACGGGAGCGCCGAAAGCGATCCCGCGCAGTCATGCGTTTTTGATGGCGCAGCATGACGCGGTCGCCCCTCTATTAGAAAGCGATATGCAAGAGCGGGACTTGGTCGCCTTTCCGGTTTTTGCGCTGATCAATTTAGCGGCTGGCCGCACATCTGTTCTCCCAAATTGGAAAATGTCGCGTCTTGCTGATCTGGGCTCTGATCAGCTGGCAGATTGGATCAAAGATCAAAACGTCAGCCGTGCATTGCTGCCGCCCGCGTTGTGTACGACGTTGTCACAAACGCAACGCCTGCCGTCCTTAAGAAAGATTTTTACCGGTGGCGGTCCGGTGTTTCCTGACATGGTTGCGGCCCTGCGTCAGGCGCATCCTGATGTGCGCGTTACATGTGTGTATGGGTCTACCGAAGCGGAACCGATTGCGCATCTTGATCAGGTGCAGGTTAGTGATGCCGATCAGGCGGCCATGCAAGTGGGGCAGGGGCTATTGGTTGGGAAACCTGCTGCGACGACTTCGGTTCGGATTGTTGAAGACGAAATTTTGGTCGCGGGCGATCACGTGAACCAAGGATACCTTGATCCGCGACACGACGCCGAAAACAAGCTGCATGAGAATGGCCAGATTTGGCACCGCACCGGTGACGCTGGCCGGTATGATGATCATGGCCGGCTTTGGTTGTTGGGTCGCATAGGAACCGACGTTTGCCTGAAGGGGCAGCCCACTTTTCCGTTTTCGGTGGAGGTCGCGGTGCGGCAATGGCCCGGCGTTGAATCCTGCGCATTGATGAGCGCAAATGGAACGCCGACGCTTGTTATCTGCGGGGACAAAACAGATTTTCAGGCGTGGGTAACGTCTGCTAGCGCTTTAAGAATCTCCGAGATCAGGCACGTGACAGCGATCCCCATGGATCAGCGCCACGCATCAAAGGTGGATCGAAAAGCACTTTTGCTTCAATTGAAGGCATAAATCGGGCGGTTCAACGGCTGATCAGACATTGCCGCCAGTGGCGGGGTGTGGCATCACCAACCTTGACATATTTCAAGAGAAGAGTGTTCCCCGTGGTAGACTACAGCAACCGCCGCACGATGATGGTCGACACACAAGTCCGCCCATCAGACGTCACAAAGTTCCCAATCATCGACGCGATGTTGTCCGTTCCGCGCGAGGTTTACGTGCCAGATCAACTGCGCGAAGCAGCCTACATGGGCGAACATGTTGTGCTAAGCGCCGATCGGGTTGTGTTGGAACCACGGACATTCGCGAAGATGCTGGAAGTACTTGATGTCCAGCCAGACCACACAGTGTTGGATCTGGGTTGCGGTCTTGGGTATTCCACAGCGGTTCTGGCGCGATTAGCAGATTTTGTTGCTGGCGTTGAAGACGATGAAGATCTGGCGAACGAAGCTCAGTCCATTTTGTCAGAAAACGGTGTCGACAACGCAGCCGTGATGGCCGGTGACCTGACAAAAGGTGCAGCTAAATCTGGCCCTTACGATATCATCATCGCGCAAGGTGCTGTCGAAGAAATTCCTGCAACGATCCTTGACCAATTGCGCGACGGTGGGCGAATTGCGGCCATCTTTGCTGAAGGGTCGCTTGGCGTTGTGCGGGTCGGTTACAAGTCAAACGGTGTTGTAAGTTGGCGCTTCGCCTTTAATGCGACGGCGCCGACACTATCTGGTTTTAAGAAGGCCGCCGCGTTCAGCTTGTGAACCGCGTTCGGTCCGATCTTCGGCGAGCGCAGAAAGCGCAAAGGGAGCGATCTTAATGAAGAATTTTGCGGTACAATTGAAAACCATTGCTGCTGTTTGCTTTGTTGCATTTGCCCCTGCGGCTTCTGCCGAAACGCTTGCTGACGCATTGACGCATGCCTACGATCATTCTGGACTGCTTGAACAGAACAGGGCGCTTTTGCGTGCGGCAGACGAAGACGTCGCACAGGCTGTTGCGTCACTTATGCCGGTGATCAACTGGTCCGCGACGGCATCGTCGTCCGCACCACGGGCACCCGGTGCCGATCTGATTTCCGCAAACGCAAGTATTTCTGCAAGTTTGACGATCTACGATTCCGGCGCGACGCAATTTGCAATTGATGCGCAAAAGGAACTCGTTCTGGGGACACGTCAGTCGTTGGTTGGTGTCGAACAGCAGGTGCTTTTGCGCGCAGTCGAAGCCTACATGAACGTACGTCGCGACAGCGAGTTCTTGGCATTGCGGCAAAACAACGTGCGCGTCATCACGCAAGAATTCCGTGCAGCCCAAGACCGTTTCGAAGTCGGCGAAGTGACCCGCACCGATGTATCACTCGCCGAAGCACGATTGGCAGCGGCGCGCAGCTTGTTGGCATCCGCGCAAGGCAGTCTTGCCCAGTCGCAAGAAGAATTCCGCGCAGCCGTAGGGCGCGCACCGGGCCAACTTCAACCGGTATCGCCTGCACCTGCGTCCCGCAGCGTTGCAGAAGCAAAAGCCTACGCCGTCCGCAACCACCCGACGATGCGTGAAGCCCAGCATGGCGTATCCGCCGCTGAATTGAATATCCGGCGCGCCGAAGCCGCGAACAACCCGACTGTCAGTTTAAGTGCGCAAGTTGGCGTCGATGACGAAATCAATTTTGGCCGCCAAGTCGGCGTAACTGTCTCTGGTCCGATTTACCAGGGTGGTCGGCTGTCTAGTCAGGTCCGTCAGTTCATGGCGCGCCGTGACGCTGCCCGTGCTGGACTGCATGTGACCCGTCATGGGCTAGAGCAACAGGTTGGTAACGCTTATTCTTTCCTCGAAGTCGCGCGTGCGTCACGTCAAGCATCCGAAGAACAGATTCGTGCATCGACCGTTGCATTCCGCGGTGTCCGTGAAGAAGCGACATTGGGCGCACGGACGACTTTGGATGTTCTAAACGCTGAGCAGGAATTGCTGAACGCGCGTGCAAACCAAATCTCTGCGCAAGCCGATGAAGTGATTGCATCTTACACGTTGTTGTCTGCGACGGGCCTTTTGACTGCCGAACACCTGCGCTTGCCTGTGCAGCAGTATGACCCTGCCGCATACTACAATCTGGTCAAGGATGCGCCGACGTCGACATCTGATCAAGGCGCTGCATTGGATCGTGTTTTGCGGGCCATCGGCGATTAACGCCGAGTTGATCCAACATGTTGTTTGATCGGGCCTGAGTGGTTACACTGTGGCTGAGGCGAAAACAGGAACTTTCAATGTCCGATCCGGTCAGCAATCACGATATCGAGGATGTACTTTCCTCCATCCGCAGGCTTGTTGCGCAAGGCAATCAAGAGATTAAGCCGGAAATAGTTGAAAAACCGCTGCGTTCAGTCGAATCCGAACCGATTGATCGGTTGGTTTTGACCCCGGCATTCCGCGTACCTGACACGGTTACCGATTCGCCAGAATCCGACGTTTTGAAGATGCCGCCCGATTTCACACCGCAGGACGACACACAGAACGACAAAACCGTGCCGGGTTTAAGCACGCTAGATTTTCCGACAACACTCCAGCCAAGCATGCACGCTGAAGACACCGTCGACCGCGCAAGTTTGGAAGCAACAATTGCCGAACTCGAAGCCGCCGTCACCGAAGCCGAAGACGAATGGGAACCCGACGGAAGCGAAACGCTGATGGAAAGCAGCGTGACATCAGCGTTTCTGCACAAGCTGGACGCGCGACAGTCCAAATCGCCAGAGGACACCGTCACGGATGCAGTTACCGATCACATCGCAGACACGATCGCTGATGAAGTGGCGCAAGGGCTAGCCGATCAAGCGGAGCCGGTTGAACTGACTGTTGATGTCGATGCCGTTGATGATGTGGCCGTTGCGGAGGACGATGTGACTTTTAGTCATACGCGTTTTGACGAAGTCTACGATCCGGTCGCAGAAGCGACAGCAGATGCTGCCGAAAAAGAACCTGGTGATGTGTTCGGGGATGAATTGGCCCCAGACGTTGACCCAACTTTTGGTGCGGTCGCGACGCCAGCAAATGGTCAGTTGGTTGATCCTGACGCATTACGCGCGTTGGTCGGTGAAATGATCCGCGAAGAACTGCAGGGCGAAATGGGCGAACGCATCACGCGCAATGTGCGCAAACTGGTGCGTCGTGAAATCAACCGCGTGATTACAGAACAAGACGTCTGATCAGACTTCAGCAGCGCAGCTCAGAATCGTATCGACATCCATGTGTGTCTCGAGATGATCGGCAAGCGCGTCTAACGTGCGCTCAACGCTGTCTTCGTAGCCATACGTTGCAGGCGCTGCACCCAAAGTGGTTAAGAATGCGGTGCGAAACGCATCTGCGCTGAACAATCCGTGCAGATAACACCCCTGAATGCGCCCGTCGGCGCTGGCCGCACCTTCGCGACGGCCCGCAACGTCAAGCCATGCGTTGTCGGTATCCGGACCATCAGTGACACCGATGTGGATTTCGTAACCTTGCAGCGTCGATCCTGTGTCCAAATGCGTTGCGGTCACTTCGGTTAATCGTTTGTCATCTTGCATCGTTGTGACGACATTCAACAGTCCAAGACCTGCAACACGGCTTGGCGGGCCTTCGATCCCCTCGTCATCGATGATTTCAGTGCCAAGCATCTGATAACCGCCACAAATCCCCAAAACAAGTCCACCGCGTCTGACGTGCGCCAACAGGTCAATATCCCAGCCCTGCGCCCTGAAATGCGCAAGGTCCGCGATTGTAGATTTTGATCCTGGGATCAGGACCAAATCCGCGTCACCGGGTAAAGGACGGCCCGCTTCCACGATTTCAACGGTCACTTCCGGTGTTGCAGATAGCGGGTCTAGATCGTCAAAATTAGCGATCCGATTGAGTTTTGGCACCGCGATCTTTATCGGGCCGCCTTTACGGGATGCGATGTCCATGACATCTTCGGCCGGTAATCGCCACGCATCTGCGAACCAAGGGATAATGCCGCAGGGTGCCCATCCTGTTTTGTCAGCAATGATGTCCATACCTTCGGAGAACAGAGTCGTTTCACCGCGAAATTTGTTGATCGCAAAGGCTTTGATCAGTGCATTGTCGCCGTCGGGCAAGACCGCATGCGTACCCACCAATTGTGCTATCACGCCACCGCGGTCAATATCACCGATCAGCGCGACAGGGACACCAGCAGCAGCGGCAAAGCCCATGTTCGCGATGTCACCAGTACGGAGATTCACCTCAGCTGGGCTGCCCGCGCCTTCAACAATGATCAGGTCTGCTTGTGTTTTCAAACGATCAAAGCTTTCCAAAACGGCGGGTAGCAAGGTCGCTTTCATCTTGCCATAGTCGCGGGCTTTCATCGTTGTCAGCCTTTTGCCGTGCACAACGACTTGGGCGCCAACTTCAGATTCCGGCTTGAGGAGAACGGGATTCATATCGGTATGTGGTTGAAGCCTACAGGCTCGGGCTTGTAGCGCCTGCGCACGCCCAATTTCACCGCCGTCGCGTGTAACGGCTGCGTTGTTCGACATGTTCTGAGGTTTGAACGGAGCGACGGACAAGCCGCGACGGGTCGCGGAGCGCGCGAGACCCGCAACCAAAATGGATTTGCCAACGTTTGAGCCAGCCCCTTGGATCATGATCGCCTTGGTCATCGCGTCCTCCTGCGCTACGTGTCTAGAAGCACTTGTGGCGCAGGGGAAGAGCATGAACACACCAGCCCATTTGATTTTTGGCCTAACAGCGTTTGGGCGGGTGAATAGACCGGCTGTCACCTGCGCTGCCTTGGCAGGTGCGATCATCCCTGATTTGTCATTGTATCTGATGGCTGGCGCACATCTCATTGTGCTTGGGACCGATCCCCAGATTGTATTTGGTCAACTCTACTATTCGGACGCGTGGCAAAGCATATTCCGGATCGATAATTCGATGATCTTTTGGGGCATCGCGCTGGTGCTCGGGATTATGGCGCGATCACAAGTGGTTATCGCCTTGTGTGGGGCGGCCTTGTTGCACTTGGTTCTCGATTTTGCCTTCCATCACAACGACGGGCGTGCGCATTTTTGGCCCATCTCAAATTGGATATTTGAAAGTCCGCTGAGCTACTGGGACCCAAGTCATTATGGTAATCTCGTTGGTCCGATTGAAGTATTGGCGTCGTTGGCATGCTGCATAGTGCTGTGGCGGCGGTTCGTTGGAAAATGGATGCGCATCTTCATTGTCGCCTTGGCTGGAATGGAAGCACTGCCGGGGATCGTTTTTGCAATTATGTTTGCTACAAACGGATCGCCATGAAAAAACGCCGCCCCGAGCAGAGGACGGCGTTCTGAAAAGTCGGCCTGGCAGGGCCAACATAACTTTTGGTCTGGTCGTTTAAGCGGCGCGTGCTTCTTGCTCGGCTGCGTTGCGACGTTCGCTTTCCTCGCGGGACAGCGCGACAGAGGTGCGGACACCTTTGCCAACAAATTCCATCAAGCCTTCGACCACACGTTCGTTCGGGTCGATGCCAGCGCATGACAACACTTCGCGCCCATCGCGCGAACGTGCCCAGCGGGCGATTTGTTCAGGACCGTTACCATACTTCTTATCGTCCGCGATAGCGTCGTCCAAAGCGGCGAGGACGACTGCAGCAAATAACTTGCGGGCGCGGTTGCCCTGTTCGTTGTTAAAAGCTGTTCCGTCGACAAAATCACGCATCGTGCATCCTTTTGGTTTTTGGTCTTGTAGTTCTCGCGTTCGACTGGTTATGCCCGATTGAATCCGATTCGGGTGGTCTCTTTTGGAATGGCAGCCATGCAATTTCCGCATGGCTGAAACAATCAATTGGGCTTATGTAGTCATCTTGCAAGGGTTCCTTCACCCAGATATAGGGTCCTTCAAGGTTTCATCAACCTTTTGCCGCAATTCTGACACGAAGAGAATCATGCCAAAAATTAACGGAAACGAAATTCGTCCAAGCAACGTATTGGAACATGATGGCGGTCTTTGGGCAGCTGTGAAGGTAGATCACGTAAAACCGGGCAAAGGTGGGGCATTCGCGCAGGTTGAGCTTAAAAACCTACGTGATGGTCGCAAACTGAACGAACGGTTCCGGTCTGCCGATAAAGTAGAACGCGTGCGCTTGGAACAGAAGGATCAACAGTTCCTGTTTGAAGCAGACGATATGCTTACTTTCATGGACAATGAGACCTACGATCAGATTGCACTTCCAGCTGACATCTTGGGCGATCTGCGCCCATTCTTGCAGGACGGCATGATCGTTAAGATCGAATACTATGAGGAAGAAGCGCTGAACGTGACGCTTCCGACCCGTGTCATCTGCAAAGTCGCCGAGACTGAGCCTGTTGTGAAGGGCCAGACCGCCGCGAACAGCTTTAAGCCTGCGACATTGGACAACGGCGTTCGCGTCATGATCCCACCGTTTGTTGGCCAAGACGAAGATATCGTCGTGAGCACGGAAACGATGGAATACGTCGAACGCGCGTAAACGAGCGTTAGAATTAGAAAAGCCGGCCCACTGTGGCTGGCTTTTGTGTGTCTGGTCATCAGATAGGTATTTTAGGCCGACGAAACGGGCGCGGTATCCAGTAGAGTAAGCGTCGCGTTCTGCGTCGCCATGTCCTTTGCGCGGTCGAACCGCAAATAAGCCAAGCCAGTATCACCTGCCACGCTGTGGAGCGTTCCGGCGGGTTTGCCGTTGCTCGTGATTTCATCGCCGGGCCGCGCGGACCCGTCAATTGCGACCTGCGCCAGCCCTTTTTTCAATTTGGTTTTGTGTTTCATGCGGGCCGCGATTTCTTGGCCGACGTAGCATCCCTTTTTGAAATCGATGCCGTTCAGCCGTTCAAACCCCGCCTCAAGAATATAGCTATCCGGCAGCAGTTCGACGCCAGTTTCTGGGACCATGTTTTGAACCCGCAGCGCGGTCCAGTCCGTTTCGTCGTTGACATCCGTGTCGCTGTAGACCCGCCAGCCTAGGTCTGGATGACGTGGATCAGGCAGGGCACCATCTGGTGCAACTGTCGTCCCAGTTGAAACGACCAATGGCGTTTCGGTCAATTGCACATCCGCGCGCAGCCGATACATGTTTAATCGTTGCGACAGTGCTGCCGCATGGCTGGTCGCGACATCAATCAACAGCTCTTCGGCGCGGCCAATGACAAAGAAGTCTGCGATAAATTTGCCTTGGGGGGTCAAGAGAGCGGCGTAAACGATTCCGTTTTGCGCTTTATCGACGTCATTGGTGATCAATCCTTGCAGGAATGACACGCGGTCCGTTCCGGTCACCGAGAAAACTGTGCGGGGCTGGGTCATTTTGTGGCCTGTGATTGCGCAAACTGGAGATTGTATAGATCGGCATAAAGACCGCCACGTTCAAGAAGCGCGTCATGTGTCCCTTGATCCACAACGCGCCCTTGATCCATGACGATAATGCTATCGGCGTTGCGGACGGTTGATAGACGGTGTGCGATGACAAGCGTCGTCCGGCCGACCGATAGCTTTTCGAGCGCGGCTTGCACAACGGCCTCTGATTTCGTGTCGAGCGCGCTTGTCGCTTCATCAAGCAACAGAATTGGCGTGTCGCGCAATAGCGCACGGGCAATTGCGACGCGTTGGCGTTGTCCGCCTGACAGGTTCGACCCACGCGGTCCTGCTGCACTGTTTAGCCCATCAGGCAGTTTCGCAAGGAAATCGCTGACGTGTGCGGCATCTAAAACCTGCTTCAGGTCCTGATCTGATAGGTCGGTGCGTCCTAGCAAAATGTTGTCGCGCAGACTTTCATCAAAGAGTGCCGCGTCCTGCGCCACAACCGAAAACAGGCTGCGCAGATCGGACAGGGATAGGTCTGCCGCAGGGGTGTCGCCAATGGTGACGGTGCCGTCTTTGGGATCGACGAGCCGCGTGAGCACGTTGAAGATTGTGCTTTTGCCCGCACCCGACGCCCCGACAAGGGCGGTTGTTTTGCCTGCTTCGGCTCTAAACGTGGTGCCGCGCAGAACCGGAAGATCGCCGTAATCAAGGGTAACGTCGGAAAAGGAAATCGCAGGCGCACCCGTCGGCACGGGCCGCGGTGACGCAGGTGACGTTAGGGTTGGCGTTACGTTCAGAATGGCTTGGATGCGGTCAATAGATGCGGCAGCGGCCTGCCACTGGCCGCTCATCGCGCCAAGGCGGCGCAGCGGTTCAAAGGTCAGCGACATCGCGGTGAAGAACGACATGAACTGGCCAACCGTTTTTTCGCCTGCAATGATCTCGGAGCCGCCGAAAACCAAAACGCCCAAGAAACCGATGCCAGTCATGATGTCGATCAATGCCGGCACCGCTGCCTTGCCTGTGGCTGATTTGACCTCTGCTGACACGCGATCTTTTTGCAGGGCAGCATATTGGTTCGACTGATAGCTCTCGAGTGCGTTGAGCTTGATCGGGTTAATCCCGTGAAACACTTCGTCCAGACGGGTGGACATACGCCCCGCTAATTCGCGGGCGACACCTGTTCTTTTACGCACGTACGCTTGGGCGGCAAAGGACGGCAAAACCAAGAACGGAATGCCGACCAAGGCGATCAAGGTCCATTGCCAATCAACAGAGATTGCGACGCCGAACAGCGCAACAAGCGCAATCAGATCTCGTCCCAATCCTGTCGCGATACCCGCCCAGATTTGGTTCACGGCAGTCACATCACCCTGAACACGTTCAATCAACTGGCCGGGAGGGTTTGACTGGTGGTAACTGCTGTCCAAGTCCATCACGTGGCGCAGCAAATGGTTGCGCATTTCTGCTGCAGATAGCTGGGTTAGTTTCGTCATCAGAATTTTTTGTCCAGTGCCGCTGATCGCGCGGACAAAAAAGATGATCATGATGCCAATGCCGACCCACCACAATGTGCTGGCTTTGCCTTCAACAAACACATCGTCGAACATGGGCTGGATCATCCAGCTCAGGAACCCAAGCATCGATCCTTCGATCGCCATCAAGGCCAACGCCCCAATAAATAGGGCCTTATGCGGGCGGAGGTAGTCGCGCCAAAGCCAGGCGAACAATCGGGATGCTGATGTTTCGGACACTGGGGAATTCCTGTAGTTGCCCAACTGATCTAAGCCGGAAGTGGGGACGGGGCAAGGCAAGCGCTTGACCTCTTTGATGATGGGCGTAGGGTTCGCGCATTACTGTCTCACCGCGAAAGTGTTCTCATGTCTCTTGCAAATGGCCGCGCCTATCTGGCGATCCCTGGTCCTTCTGTCATGCCTGATGCTGTGCTTCAGGCCATGCATCGGGCGTCACCGAATATTTACGAAGGTGAATTGCACGATCTGACTTATTCGCTTTTCCCCGACCTGAAATCTATCGCGGGCACTGCCCATAACGTTGCCATCTACATTGGCAACGGTCACGCCGCATGGGAGGCGGCGCTCGCCAATGTTCTCAATCGCGGCGATACAGTGCTGGTGCTTGCGACCGGGCGGTTCTGCGTAGGCTGGGGCGAAATGGCGACCGGTCTGGACGTCAACGTTCAAACCATCGACTATGGAGACAAAGACCCCGTCGATCTTGACCAATTAGCCACAACGCTACGGGCGGACACGGATCACAAGATCAAGGCGGTTCTGGCCGTGCATGTGGATACTTCGACTAGTGTGAAGAACGAAGTGCCGGGGATGCGGCGTGTATTGGACGAGGTCGAACATCCTGCACTGCTGATGGTGGATTGCATCGCTTCATTCGGGTGCGATCGTTTCGAGATGGATGCTTGGGGCGTGGACGTGATGGTAACGGCTTGCCAAAAGGGGCTGATGACGCCTGCAGGCATTTCGTTTGTCTATTTCAACGAAAAGGCTAATGCGGCACGGGGCGATTGTGTCACGGGGTATTGGGATTGGCGGCCGCGCATTAATCCCGAAGTCTATTATATGAACTTCTATGGGACAGCGCCAACGCATCACCTTTACGGGCTGCGGGCTGCGCTTGATATGATCCTCGCTGAAGGGATCGAGGCCGTTTGGGCACGCCATGCAACTTTGGCTCAAGCCGTCTGGGCGGCTTTCGACGCGTGGTCGGTGCCGGGGGGGATCGGTCTGAACATTGCCGATCCGGATCATAGATCCCATGCAGTTACGTCGTGTTTTGCGGAATCTCCTGACGGGGACCGTTTGCAAAATTGGTGCGAACACCAAGCGGGTTTGACGCTGGGCATCGGTTTGGGGCGTACGCCTGCGGATGCCTATTTCCGGATTGGGCATATGGGGCACGTGAATGCACATATGATCATGGGTGTACTGGGTACTATCGATGCGGGTCTAAAGGCGCTTGATATCCCGCATGGCGATGGCGCCTTATCAGCTGCCGCGACCGTGATTGCAAAAGCTACTCGCGGCGGGGCGTGAAACGGGACAGGCCTTTGTCACAGACATAGGCCGACCCGATCGCCCAAAGAAACCCGAACACAATGCTGATCGTCCACAGCATGATAAACACGAGCACCCCGAAACTGACGAGAAAAGCGCTCGTGAAGTCTTGAACGCGTCCGGGGGGCTGGTGCTGGCTCATGCTGGGAATGCAGTTTCCGCAGCTTGTAGTGCCGCGGGCAGCGCTCGAGCAAAGGCCAGCATGTCAACCGTCGGGCCGCAGCTGACACGGATGCAGCGGTTTTGAGGTGCAACAAAAGGCATACGAACAAAGATATCGCGCGCGGACAACGCTTCAAGTAACGCTTTCGCGAACTCGCCGTCGCGCCCGCAATCTATCGTAACAAAATTGGTTGCTGATTCCAACGGAATAAGACCGTTATCCAGTGCGGCCGCGGCGATTGCTGCCCGCGAATCTGCGACCATTTCACGTACCGAAGCGATGTAGTCCTGATCCTGTATCGCGGCCAAAGCACCTGCTTGCGCGATGCGGGACATTCCGAAATGATTGCGGACCCTGTTGAAGGCGTCAATCACGGCAGGATGCCCGATAGCATAGCCGACCCGGGCACCAGCCATGCCGTAAGCCTTTGAAAATGTGCGCATCCGGATGACGCGAGGGTCGTCTGGGTCAATTTCGGCAAAAGCGGTTTCAGGAGCCAGTTCTATGTATGCTTCATCCAAGACCAGCAATGTACCGTCCGGTACGGAACTGACCATGCGTTTGATGGTCTTCGCGTCGTGGCAGCTGCCCATCGGATTGTCAGGGTTTGAGATATAGACCAGTTTTGCGTTCACTTCGGCAGCCTTGACGATCAAGCGTTCCGGGTCTTCGAAATCACCGGTGTAAGGAATTGTGTGCAATTCACCGCCGAAACCTGCGACATGGTAGTTGAACGTCGGATACGCGCCAGCAGAGGTGACAACTGGATCACCTTTGTCGACGTAAAGCCGCACGACGAGGCCAAGCAGCGTGTCGATACCTTCACCAACCATGATATGTTTCGGATCCACATCGTGGTGGGCTGCAATCGCTTCGCGCAGATCGTGATTTTCAGGATCGGCGTACATCCACGCCTCTGACGCGGCCTGCTTCATCGCGTCAATCGCGTTGGGCGACGGGCCAAACCCACTTTCGTTTGCCCCCAGACGGGCGACAAATTTTGCACCGCGTGCACGTTCCTGTGCTTCGGGCCCGACGAACGGAACGGTTGCGGGCAGGCTTGCGGCGAGGGCGGTAAGGCGAGGATCATGTGTCATACCAATAGTTACGCGTGCAGGGACGCCCCTTGCAATCGTCTTTTTCATGATTACATGAGAATGGTTCGCAACTATTTAAGAGGTTCGCAGATGAAGCTAAGTAGACGTGGATTTTTGGCAAGCGCCGGTGCGGCGACGGTCATCCGTGCGGTGCCAGTTGTTCAAACAACAGGTGGGCGCCGGATTTTGACGCTAGTCTATGACAAAACGCTCGGGATGATGCGCGCCGTGGAACGGGTCGTCTATTAATACGGTTTTGTCGCCAGAGGCATCTTTTCAGGATGCCCCGGCGGGAGTTTTTTGGCTCAGAAAATCAGCCTAGTTCTTGGAGCCGCGCGATTGCCGCGTTCAGCTGTGCTTCTTCGTCTTCGCGCAGGCGTAGGTTTTCGCGGGTTTCCGCGATCACCTCTTCAGGAGCGGATTCCACGAATTTCGGATTCTTAAGGCGTCCACGCAGGCCGCCCAGTTCTTTCCCCAATTTTCCTAGCGATTTTTCCAAACGCGCGATTTCAGATGGCACGTCGATCAACCCTTCCAGCGGAATGCCGAAGGTGCCGCCGTCCATTGGGATCGTGACGCAACCTTTCGGGAAATCCGTGACCGCTTCAAGGCTTTCGATCCGCGCGAGCCGTTGGATCAACACCTGATTGTTGTCCCATGCGGACTGACCTTTGGCGTCCAGTCCTTGCACCAACAGCGGTACTTTTGCCCCCGCAGGGACGTGAACTTGGGCGCGGTTGGACCGCACGGTTTCAATCAGGTTGATCACCCAGTTCATTTCGCGATCGGCGTCAGCATCAACCAGATCAGCCGCCGTGTAGGTCGGCCAGTCGGCGTGGACCAACATTTTGGCGCGGCTGTCGGCGAGGCCCCACAGTTCTTCGGTGATGAACGGTTTGATTGGGTGCAGCAGGATCAAGCATTGGTCGAGAACCCAGCGTAGGGTTTTCTGTGTTTCCTCTTTCGCGGCTGCGTCGTCGCCCTGTAGGATCGGTTTAGAGAATTCCAGATACCAGTCGCAGACCTTGCCCCATGTGAATGCATAAAGTGCATTGGCCGCGTCGTTGAACCGGTAGTCCGTCAACGCTTGGTCCACGGTTTCGCGCACCTTCGCCGTCTCGCCGATGATCCATTTGTTGAGCGTCTGGGACGCCTCCGGCATCGGTGCATCGCCGGGGTTCGGAATCTCGTAATGTTCGGCAAAGCTGAACGCGTTCCAAAGTTTGGTACCGAAGTTGCGATAGCCTTTGATCCGGTCCTCGGACAGTTTCAGCACGCCGCCAATCGCCGCCATCTGCGCCATGGTAAAGCGCAGGGCGTCGGCCCCGAATTCATCGACAACCACCAGCGGGTCCACGACGTTGCCTTTGGTCTTCGACATCTTCTCGCCCTTCTCGTCGCGGACGAGTTGGTGGAGGTAGACGGTGTGGAACGGGTTTTCGCCCTCAACCGCTTGCGACATCATCATCATGCGTGCGACCCAGAAGAACAGGATGTCTTGGCCGGTAACGAGAACATCGCCGGGGAAGTATTTCGCCAGTTCGTCGGTCTGTTCCGGCCAACCAAGCGTGCCGAATGGCCACAGGCCGGAAGAGAACCAAGTGTCGAGGACGTCGGGGTCGCGGTATAATACGACTTCATCGCCATCGGAGATATCGTCTTCGTCCGTCGACACGCGCACCGGTAAGTCGTAGTGCGCAGCTGCCATTGTGACGATTTCGGCTTCAGTTGCGGCACAGAAAACCTTGTTGTTGCCGGGTTCGTAGGACGCGTCGATCCGAACTACACCAGCATCGTCAATCGCACCGGTCGCAGTTGCTGGACCATACCAAACCGGAATTTGATGCCCCCACCACAATTGCCGCGAGATGCACCATGGCTCGATGTTTTCAAGCCAGTGGTAAAACACTTTCTCGCCGCTTTCCGGCATAATCGTCACGTCGCCGTTTTTCACCGCGTCCAAGGCAGGCCCGACGATTTTGTCGGTGTCCACGAACCATTGGTCGGTCAGGGCAGGTTCGATCACGACCTTTGATCTGTCGCCGAACGGCTGCATGATCTTTTTGGCTTCGACCAGTGGGACCAGTTCGTCTGCGTCTGTCCGTGCCTCGCCGCCTTCTTCAGGGGCGAGTGGGGCTTTGACCGCAGCCTTTCCGAGCCGCGCATCAGTGGCGACGGTCATGATCGCCAGCCCTTCGGCGGTGATGTCGGCCACGACCTTCTTGCGCGCCTCGAACCGATCAAGGCCGCGGTATTCTTCGGGCACGAGGTTCATCGCGGCGATTTTCGCTTCGCCAAAGGTTTCTTCACCATTCGCGATGGCCTGCGCGGTCGCGGCTTCTTCGGCGTAGGGGCGTCCGTCTGCGCGCATCGCCCCTTTGGTATCCATGAGGGAATACATCGGGATGCCGCCGCGTTTGGCGACTTGGTAATCGTTGAAGTCATGCGCGCCGGTGATTTTAACCGCACCAGAGCCGAAGTCTTTGTCCGGGTATTCATCCGTGATGATTGGGATTAGACGGCGCTGCGCCTTGGGACCCACAGGAATTTCGCAAAGCATCCCGACGATAGGGGCGTAACGTTCGTCGGACGGGTGCACCGCAACCGCACCGTCGCCGAGCATGGTTTCGGGGCGTGTTGTGGCGATAGAGATGTAATCGCGCTCTTCCTCCAGCGTGACATTGCCGTCTTCGTCTTTTTCGACGTATGTATAGGTCGCACCGCCCGCGAGCGGGTATTTGAAGTGCCACATGTGGCCGTCAACTTCGATGTTCTCAACCTCAAGATCGGAAATCGCCGTTTCAAAATGTGGATCCCAGTTCACAAGGCGTTTGCCGCGATAGATCAGACCGTCTTCGTACATTTTGACGAAAACCTTGATCACGGCGTCGTGGAAGTTGCCTTCTTCACCTTCGGGGGCGTTCGGCGCACCGGACATTGTAAAGGCGTTACGTGACCAATCACAGGACGCGCCGAGGCGTTTCAACTGCTCAATAATCGTGCCGCCAGATTCCGCTTTCCATTCCCAGACTTTATCCAAGAATGCGTCGCGCCCCATTTCAGCGCGCTTTGGCATGCCATCCGCAGCGAGTTTTTTCTCGACCATCAGCTGGGTGGCGATGCCTGCGTGGTCTTGGCCGGGCTGCCAGAGCGTGTCGTAACCCTGCATGCGTTTCCAACGGATCAGAATATCTTGCAGCGTGTTGTTGAAGGCGTGACCGACGTGCAGGACACCTGTGACGTTGGGCGGTGGGATCATGATGGTGAATGTTTCATCGCGGGACTTGTTGGCCCCAGCTTTGAATGCGCCAGATGCTTCCCACGCCGCGTAGATGCGGGCTTCTGCGGATTTCGCGTCGAATGTCTTGTCCATCGCCATAATCGGTGTCCTTTTATCCTAGGCACGTCTTATCCAAAGGGGCGATGGGCGAAAAGGGCTAATGCCCAGGTTATCAACGGTTCCTTCGGGCTTGCGCGGGATTGATTGAACACACTGGCATTGTGGCTTGGTCCGGCCTAGGTCATCATGCGGGAAGCCATTCGAAGGATGATCAAACATGGAAAAATTCGGTCGCAGCCAATCGGTGAAACGAGTCGAAGATCTGCGGTTCTTGACGGGACATGGCAGATACGTTGAAGACATCGCACCTGCGGGCGCGCTTCATGCGTTTTTCCTGCGGTCATATGCTGCCCATGCTGATATTTCCGAGCTTGATGTTGCGGATGCACGTGCGCTTGAGGGCGTCGCACTTGTTCTGACGGCTGAAGATCTCGAAACCGCGGGCGTGAAGCTGTCGATGAAGCCATCGATCATCAAGAACATTGATGGCACCAAGGCTGCTGATCCCGCACGTCCGTTGTTGGCAAAAGGGCGCGTGCGTCATGTGGGCGAAGCAATTGCGGTTGTGATTGCAGACACTGTCGAGACCGCGAAAGATGCGGCCGAGATGATCGGTCTGGTGCTGGACGATCTTGATGTTCACCTCGACCTTGCGACTGGTGGGGCCGAAATTCATCCGGAAGCCCCGCAGAACCTGTCATTTACTTATGGAAATGGCGCAGAGGCGGAAACCAAAGCGGCAATAAAGGCTGCAGCACATGTTGTGACCGTCGATGTCCCCGACAACCGCGTCATTGCTGCGTCGATGGAACCACGCGGCTGCTTTGCCGAGATTACCGACGGGCGGTTGCATGTTGCTGTGAACGGCCAAGGCGTGTGGGGGCCGAAGTCTGATTTGGCCTATCATCTTGGTCTGGATAAGACGGACATCCGCGTCACGAACCCCGACACCGGCGGTGGTTTTGGGATGAAGGCCATGATGTATCCCGAGACGATTGTGGTGGCGCATGCGGCACGCCTTTTGGGGAAACCCGTGCGGTGGATGTCGGAGCGGACAGAGGCGATGCTGACCGACAACGCAGGCCGCGATCTGACGACAACGGCGACACTGGCCTTGGATGCGGATTACAAGATTACGGGTTATCACCTTGATAGCGTTTGTAATCTGGGGGCCTATAACTCTGGCTATGCACAATTTATTCAGACGGATCTGTTTTCCAAAGTCCTGATGGGGACCTATGACGTGCAAGCAGCCTACATGCGCACCATCGGGGTATATACGAACACGACGCCTGTTGATGCCTATCGCGGCGCTGGGCGGCCCGAAGCGATTTTTGTGCTGGAACGTGTCATGGACGAAGCGGCGCGGCAGCTTGGTATTGATGCGTGGGATTTGCGGCGCAAGAACTTCATTGCGCCTGATCAATTTCCGTACACGACGGCGACGGGCGTGACCTATGACGTGGGCGAATTCGCAAACCTGCTGACGCGGGCAGGGGATGAGGCAGACGTTGCCGGATTCGCGGGGCGCAAGGCCACATCAGCAGCGCAAGGCAAACTGCGTGGTCACGGGCTTTGTTATTACATCGAGAGCATCCTTGGGGCGCCAACCGAAACGGCGCGTGTTGATTTCGCGGAAGATGGTGCGCTGATCTTCGTAGGCACACAGTCAAACGGGCAGGGGCACGAAACTGTCTTTGCACAGTTCCTTGCGGACCAAACGGGCATACCTGCGGATCAAGTGCGCGTGATCCAAGGTGATAGTGATCTTATTCCAACGGGTGGCGGGACAGGCGGATCGCGGTCTGTGACGGTTCAAAACACGGCGACGCTGGCAACTGTCGAGAAAATCACGACGGCTTTCGCTACGTTTCTTTCAGATACGGAAGGCGTTCCCGCGACTGAAATCAGTTTTGATGACGAACGGTTCCGCATTCCCGGGTCGAACCTGACGCCTACAATGCTGGATGTGGCGGACATGGCCCGTGACGCGGGACGTGACGATCTTTTGTCCCACACTGCGACAATTACCTTGGAAAACCGGAGCTTTCCGAACGGGGCGCATGTCGCGGAAGTGGAAATTGATCCGGACACTGGTGTGCTCGAGGTGACAAACTACAGCGTCGTTGATGACTTTGGTAACCTTATCAACCCTATGCTGGTGGCGGGTCAGGTGCACGGCGGTGTTGCGCAGGGTATCGGACAGGCCGTTACCGAACGGGTCGTCTTTGATGACTACGGTCAACTGCTCACGGCAAGTTTTATGGATTATGGCATGCCACGGGCCGATGATGTTCCTATGATTAAATTTGCGACCCAAGGCACACCGTCAAAATATAACCCCATGGGCATGAAAGGCTGTGGGGAAGCGGGCACAGTCGGTGCGTTGGCCGCAGTGACTAATGCGGTTGTCGATGCGTTGTGGGATCAAGGTGTGCGGGACGCGACGATGCCGTTCACTCCGCACCGGATTTGGACGATGTTGCAGAAGGCGAAGGAAAATAGTGCAGCTGCGTGATTGGATATTTGGGTTATTTGGTGCGCGGGCGCAGACGGCTGAAGGACAGCCGCGTCATCGCGGGCAAGCGACCCATGTGATCATTCTAGATGGGACCGCTTCATCGCTGAAAGACGGCTGCGAAACCCACGCTGGGATGACTTACAAGTTGCTGAACGAAGTGGGGCATCAGGCAAACCTGACGGTCCATTACGAGGCCGGAATCCAGTGGCGCGATTGGCGCGGCACATGGGACGTCATGACGGGCAAAGGGATCAACAAGCAAATCGAGCGGGCATATGGTGTGCTTGCGTCCCGATATCGGCTTGGCGACAAAATCGTCCTGATTGGATATTCACGTGGCGCTTATGCGGTGCGGTCCCTTGCGGGTGTGATCGAAATTGTAGGCCTCGTGAAAAACGACTTCGCAACAGTCCGGACCATTCGGACGGCATATCGCCACTATCGAACCGGCGGACGCAGTAAATTTGCGGAACGGTTCCGGGCAGAGCATTGCCATCCCCGTACAGAGACCAGCATCGAGGCAGTCGCCGTTTGGGATACGGTCAAAGCGCTGGGCATGCGGGTTCCGATTATCTGGCGCTGGATGAATCCGGCTCAACCGTTTCACAACCACACGCTCGGGCCACAAGTTCGCAATGGGTTCCATGCCCTTGCGCTTGATGAAACGCGCGAAGCTTACGCACCGGTGCTTTGGACGTCACCGACAGGCTGGACAGGCAACATGGAACAGGTTTGGTTTCGTGGTGCACATAGCGACATCGGTGGTCAGATTGGGATCTTCCCACCAGCACGACCACTGGCGAACATTCCATTGGTCTGGATGTTGAAACGACTGGAAATGTGCGGTGTTCCGTTGCCTTCGGATTGGGGCGCGCGGTTTGAAACGGATGTAAACGCGCCGTCCTTTGGATCTTGGCGCGGTTGGGGCAAAGTGTTTTGGGGGCGCAGGCGGCGATTGGTCGGCATGGACCCATCCGAACGCCTACACGTCACTGTTGATCCGGCACGGTATCGCAAAGTGTTCGTTCGGGATTTTCAGCAAACGCAGCCGGAACGGGCTAGTCCGCAATCTTCATAATCAGACATGTGGTTGATCCAGTTGCGTAGAGTTTTCCGTCTTGGGTACCGCGAATTTCGCCGCTCGCCACGCCGGTCGTCCGGCCCGCATGATCAATCGTGCCGATAGCAATGATTTCCGTGCCTAGTGGAATGTTGCGCGTCAAATTTACCTTGTATTCCAATGTCGTATAGATCGACCCTTTTGGAACTTTGGTCATGACGGCGCAAGCCATACAGCTGTCGAGCAGGGTTCCGTACCAACCGCCATGGACAGTCCCCATCGGGTTTGTGTGATCAAATTCGGGTGTACCACGAAACACAACTTTGCCCTCTTCGACACTATCCAAGGAATAGTTCAGGACCGCAGAAATTGGCGGTCGGGCGACGGTCCCTGCGATGACACCTTGCATGAATTCTAAACCTGACATTGCCAACGTTTCATCATGTGTCGGCAAATCATCTGGCGTTGTGGCTGTGAACATGCGGCGTCCCCTTTGGTGGTTCTGCCGCAACTTGTCGGGTCAGGCCACGTTTTGCAATTGCGCTTTCGGGGTGACGCCAAGAGCATGGCAGACGTCACGCGTCAATTCGGGGCGGTTCAACGTGTAAAAATGCAAATCTTCGACGCCACCCGTCAACAAATCATCACAAAGCTCGGTCGCTAAGGCCGTGGCCAACAAGTCTGCGGTGCCGTCGCGTGTCGCGTTTGCAAAACCGTCGCTGACGACCTGTGGAATGGATGTACCGCAGCGTCGCGCGAATTTCTCGGCACCTGACCAGTTTTCGATTGGCAAGATACCCGGAATGATCGGCGCATCTATGCCCGCTTTTACACAAGCATCGCGGAACCGGAAAAATGTTTCGGCTTCGAAAAAGAACTGTGTGATCGCTGACGTCGCACCAGCGTCGAATTTGCGTTTTAAGAACGCAATATCAGCAGCTTGATCACGTGCTTCGGGATGCTTCTCCGGGTAGGCGCCGACACGGATGTTGAACTGACCCGTTTCAGCAAGCCCGGCGATTAGGTCAATGGATGAGCCATATCCTTCCGGATGCGGCGTGAATTTTTCAGCCCCTTGAGGCGCGTCGCCCCGCAGGGCCACAATATCGGTCACACCGTTGTCGGCATAGGATTGCGCGATTTCCAGCGTCTCTGCCTTCGTTGCATCTACGCATGTCAAATGGGCGGCAACATTCATGCCGCTCGTTTTGTGGATCGTGGTGACGGCATCGTGGGTCAGTTGACGTGTCGTGCCGCCAGCCCCGTAAGTGACTGAAACAAATGTAGGATCAAGCGGGGCCAGCGTGTTGACGCAGTCCCAAAGCCGGAAAGAACCGGCAAGTGATTTAGGCGGAAAGAACTCGAAAGATACATTTGGCAAAGTCATGAGACGGATCCTCTTGGGTTAATCGCTTGTCTCATTTTGCGGTACATGAGACAATTTCATAACTTTCACCAAGATGATGAGTTGTACTCACAATGCATATCGAGTTCCGCCACCTGCGCACGATCAAAGCCATTCACGATTCCGGTGGTCTCGCGCGCGCTGCCGATCAGCTCAACATTACGCAGTCTGCCTTATCGCATCAGATCAAAGGAATCGAAGATCAAGCTGGGGTGGAGCTGTTCGTGCGGCGCTCAAAGCCACTAAAGCTGTCAGCCGCAGGCATGCGTTTGCTTGTGGCAGCTGAAAACATATTACCGCAAGTCGCCGCGTTGGAGTTGGAATTCGAAGGGCTGATCGCGGGCAAATCTGGACGTCTTCATATCGCGATTGAATGTCATGCCTGCTTTGAATGGCTGTTTCCTGTTTTGGAAGAGTTCCGCAAGGCGTGGCCTGACGTTGATGTCGATATCAGACCGGGGCTTGCGTTTGACGCGTTGCCTGCGTTGCGAAAAGAAGAAGTGGATTTGGTTGTTTCTTCTGATCCCGAAGATTTACCAGGCACAGACTTTACGCCGCTTTTTGACTACGAACCGGTCTTCGTGGCTGCGTCCAATCATCCCCTAGCACAAAAGAATTTCGTAGAAGCATCTGATTTCGCGGGGGAAACGTTGATTACCTATCCAGTGGACCGCGAACGTTTGGATGTTTTTAGTCAACTGCTTATTCCCAATGGTGTTGAGCCAAAAGCGATCAGGCAGGTCGAATTGACGGCCGTCATTTTGCTGTTGGTTGCTTCAAATAGAGGGGTCGCAGTTCTGCCAGACTGGGTTGTGCGGCAAGTCCGTTACAATTCCGATTATGTCACATTGCCGCTGACAAAGAATGGTGTGACGCGGCGCCTGTATGCGGCGACGCGGACGGAAGAAACAAGTCTGCCGTTCATGTCGCATTTGATCCGTCTAGCACGACAAGAAGCGGTTAAATTGCAGCGCAATTAAGCTGCGTCACTCGACCCTTCCGCAGATTTTTGGGTGTTAGTGAAAGGAACGCCAAGGGTGTGCTGCCGCCATAGCGCATTGCGCGCCTCCTTGCTGGGCATCGCTGGACTGTAGTAAAACCCTTGGCACACAGAACACCCCATTTCGCGTAGCAGCGTTCTTTGCGTTTCGGTTTCAACGCCTTCCGCAATAACCTTGACGCCCAACCCCTTACCAATTCCAAGAAACCCTGCGACAAGTACTTCCGCGGCTTTGTCATGACCCAGTCCGCGCACAAATCCGGTATCAAGCTTCAATTCGTCAAATTCGAGTTCGCGTAAATGTTTGAACGACGCGAATCCTGTTCCAAAATCGTCGAGCGAAATGCGGATTCCTGCTTGTCGAAATGCGGCGATGGATTCTTGGATGAGGTTTCCGGACCTCGTAATAAAAACGTCCTCGGTGACCTCAAAAGTTAATTTTGCACGCGCACGTGGAAATTTTTCGATAAGGTCCATGACAGCCGCTCTACCAGATAGCGTTGCAAGCGTGACTTCTGGTAAATTGACAGATACTTCGCCGGGATCGAAACCCTGCTCTAGCCAGTCTTCAATTTGCTGCAAGACCAGACCTGTCGTGCGCATCAGAAAATCAGTTTGAAGCCCTAGTTCATTGATATATGGTAAAAATTTTCCGGGGAGAAGAAGGCCGCGTGTTGGATGACGCCAACGGGACAACGCTTCGAAACCTTCAATGAAGCCGGTATCCAGATTGATCTTGGGCTGGTAATACGGGGCAATGTTTTGTTTTTGCATCGCACGCAGGATGGTGACGCGGTCATCCAACGATGCACGCACAGGAAAGCTGTCCCTATCATAAACAAAAGCCACCTGTCCGGGATCGCCTTTGGCCTTGTACATCGCTTGATCGGCGCCAGAAGCAATGCCTGCCAAACTGTCTTGCGTCGACGTGGTAAGCGCAACGCCGACGCTTGCGCCGACTTCCAGGCGTTTGTGGTCCACGATGATCGGTTGCTTTATGAGCGTTGCAATTTCGTTGGCGAGCCGCAACGCTTGGGCGGCGTTGCGAACCCCTGAAATGGCGGTCGCAAATTCGTCTCCGCCCAATCTCGCGACGACCCCGCTGTTACCGACAAACTTGGTTAACCGTTCTGCAACCGTCACCAAAACAGCGTCACCTGCTTTGTGGCTGTAGCTATCGTTGATCGGTTTGAACCCATCCAAATCGATCAGAAAATAACCTAACTGGTTGCGGTCACGATTGCTGCGCCTTGGCAACAACGCTGTTGCGGCTTCTTCGAATGCGCGTCTGTTCATGAGGCCGGTCAAGTGGTCATGCCGTGTGAGAAATTCCAACTCTGACAGGCGTTTGTCAGCGTCTTTGCGCGCTTCTGCCAACTTCACCAGCGTGTCCTTTTGCGCGGACATCGTTTGCAGCGTATTGCCAGCATAGACTAAAAGCATCGCGGTCGCCGCGCACCATTCTAGCAATGTCGACGCGATAGACGGGGCCATATAGGCTTGCCAAAACATGATCGCTGTCATGGCAAATGCGGGGATCATCAAGCTCCAATTGAAGAATGGCAGCGCTGCATATGAGTTCGAAATATGAACATGAATTCCGAATACCCAGAGTAAACTCGCGACCAACAATGCGTCGGATCCATGCCCAGCGAGAACGACCGCAGGAACAAGCATGGGCCAAAGCGTCAGCCAATTGACCGCCCAGATCGCGAGACAAATGCCAAAGGGCAGCGGCGGTCCGGTTAACGAAACGCGGCGATTTACGATTCGCCCCAATAGTTCCGAACAGACGATCACGGCAGACCAGAATACCGCAGCCCTTTGATCACCAAATAACCAGCAGACGGTCATGATCATCATCGCCGCGAAAAGCCGTTTCAGCGCGTCACGATTGTTTACATGCACAGCGACACGGGTTTGGTAAGAAAAATGGTCAACAAGTGATAAAGACATTGGTGTCCCGCGCTATTTCTGCCGAATACACCACGCAGCTCTCAATTTTGCGTTAAGCCGTCCCCAACAAAATCGACCTCTGCTCTTGTTCCGAAAAGCGTTGCAGCCTATAGCCCCGTTTCATCCTGCAATCGGAGGCCCCCATGTCAGGCAGTGCGAATCTCAACGTGATGATGAAAACGGCGCGCAAGGTGGGCCGGACGTTGCTGAAAGACTTTACCGAAGTTGAACAGCTTCAGGTCAGCACCAAGGGGCCGGGTGACTTTGTCACGCGCGCGGACAAACAGGCTGAAGAGACTATTCGTGAAGACCTGATGGAAGCCCGTCCAAGTTACGGCTTTCTGGGTGAGGAAGGGTCCAGCATCGAAGGCGAAGATCCGACGCGCCGTTGGATCGTTGACCCGCTGGATGGGACAACCAATTTCCTTCACGGTTTGCCGCATTGGGCCGTTTCCATTGCGTTGGAACACAAAGGTCAAATCGTTGCTGGCGTCATCTATGATCCTGTGAAGGACGAAATGTTCTATGCCGAAAAAGGGCAGGGTGCATTCATGAATGAAAGCCGGATGCGGGTATCCGCACGTCACCGGATGAACGAATGCCTTTTCTCTACGGGTCTGCCATTCGCCGGGCGCGCCGATTTGCCAGAAACGTTGCAAGACCTTGCGCGTATTTTGCCCGCAACCGCTGGTGTACGCCGGTTTGGTGCGGCGTCTCTTGATCTCGCTTATGTTGCGGCTGGTCGTTACGATGGGTTCTGGGAACGGCGCCTAAAGGTTTGGGATATTGCCGCTGGCATTATCATCGTCAAAGAAGCTGGCGGTCTGCTGGAACCAATGGACCCTGAAGGCGACGAACTGAACGACGGCGCGTTGATCGCAGCAAACGAAGCTGTTTTCTCGACTTTCGCAAAAGTCGTTCGCAACGGTTAATCAGCGTCGTTTGACGACCGGAATAGTCGATTTCTGAAAACGATACTGGGCGTCGGGATGTGGCGGATGACCATCTGTTGCGTCCCAATATCCTGCTGCACCGCGTTTCAGCCACATCGGTAGGGTCAGCACGAACCCGATGATAAACCCGCCTGCATGTGCCCAGTAAGCGACCCCGCCGCCATTTGGATCGGCCCCAACGCCGCCGACCAGCTGTAGCAGGAACCAAAGCCCAAGCATGATCCATGACGGCACCGGGAATATCTTGAAGAACACAATCAGGATCAGCAAAATATCGACTTTGGCCTTCGGGAACATCAACAGATAGCCGCCCATCACGCCTGCAATCGCGCCAGATGCGCCAACAGTGGCGACCTGTGACGTTGGCCCCGATGCGTATTGCGCCAGATCAGCGCCGACACCGGACAATAGATAGAAGGCAAGGAATGGGATCGGTCCCATTTCTTCTTCCATGTTGTCGCCAAAAATCCAAAGAAACAGCATATTCCCAGCAAGGTGCATAAAGCCCGCATGCATAAAGATCGACGTCACTAACGATGGATAGTTTTCGCCTGCGTTAATCCGTGCAGGGATCATCGCGTAATCATAGTAGAAACGATTCAAGGTCGCATCGTCCGTCAACGCCACAAGGCCATACAGATAGACGATCACGTTGATCGCGATAAGGGCGTAGGTCACGTAAGGTGTGGATTCAGACGGGTTGTGATCGCGAATTGGAAACATGTGCCGACGTTCGGCGAATGGGGCAGCAAGGTCAAGCGCGGCATTGTGACTTGACGGATTTGGTCAGCGCAACAGATCATAAGGTATGAAATGGATCATCTTTTGCAGCCTCTTGGCCACGCCCGCGTTTGCTGAAACCTGCCCTGCCGTGGCAGATCATTCAGTGCGGCAAGCGGAAATTATTGCTTCCCTACAGGCGCTTCCGGACGGAATCGGCGCGCGACCGTTAACGCAGGAGTTGTGGAATCTGTGGACCGACGCACCTGATGCGCGCGCCCAAGAATTGCTGGATCGTGGGATGCGTCAACGGGAAGGGTACGACTTTCTAGGATCGCGCGACACGCTGGACCAGTTGATTGAATACTGCCCTGATTACGCTGAGGGCTATAACCAACGCGCATTTTCAAGCTTTCTACGGCAAGATTTTGACGCGGCTTTGTACGATCTGGACGCAGCTTTAGCGATCATGCCGGCACATATCGCGGCTTTGTCTGGCAAAGCGCTGACGCTGATGGGCATGGGCCGCGTAGAAGAAGCACAGGTGATTTTGCGAGAGGCACTGGCGCTGAATCCGTGGCTTGCCGAACGCAGTCTTATTGTTGAACCAGATGGCGAGGAAATCTAGCGCACGACCCTTGCCCCTGCGCAAATGACCGCATAGACAAAAGCCATTCAAGCACGTGCCCGCGTGGTGGAATGGTAGACATCGGAGACTTAAAATCTCTTGGCCGAAAGGCCGTGCCGGTTCGAGTCCGGCCGCGGGTACCACCTTCCCAATCTCAGTATTTTGGCAGTTCGGTCAGCGCACACATCTGTTGATCCGGATTTTCGCAGCACGACTTGATGTCAGCAACAGAGGTGCTGTGAAATGTGCTCCACGCGGCGCGCGTGAGGCCGTGTTCGGGAGGCATCGCATGTGACAGCGGGTATTGTTGCGCCAGAGGATCGGCCCCTTCAGGCACTGTGGCACCTGTCATCCAGTCCGTCAGCGTGTCGCAGGTTGTCTGCCGCCCGATCCGGTGGCAGCCAAGACAGGTATTGTCCCGCAAATCAAACGTCTTGGTCGGCCATTGATCAAAGCCGAATTCAGCACCGACATGGTAATAGGGTCCTAGCGGATTGGCTGGTATTTCGTTCCAGACCTGACCGACGAACGGTGAATACATGAACGGATCGTTGTCATGGCAATTTCCGCAGCCGTCAGTGACCAATGCGTCGGGATCAGCCCAGATCGCAGGTGCTGCGGGATTGGTTGGCGACACAACCTGCGTCCCGTCAATCGGTGCGTCGGGATCATCGGCTTTTGCTTGGAACCAGCAGGTCGCCCCTGTGCTGGGATTATGGGCGATAATGTCGATTTCATCGTAAGCGAATTCATTGGCAGGGCGGTTGTGTTTCTGTCTGCACATCGCTGAAATTTGCGCGGTATCAGTGGAAAGGTTCAGAATGCGTGACCCCGGCACACACTGCCCGTCAGAACCATGCCCGTTGCTGAGCAGTGCTGGCCGGTCACAGTCCATACCCTCCTGAAATGTATCGTATGTGACAGGTTGACCATTAACCGTCACGGGCACCACTTCGCCATCGCCGCAAGAAAAATCCGGGATATCCGCGATCTGTTCGACGCATTGCAAAACATAGATTTCGTGCTCTTCACTTTCGAAGGCCCAAATGGCGGTGACCGTCAGTAAAAGAGCCGCAAGCGCGGCAAGGATCACAGACTTCATTGCGCGGTCTCCCCGTTGATCACGGCCATAGCTGTTTCACGCAAGGCTTCTTGGTAGCGGACGTAACCGGTGCAGCGACAAATATGATCACCGATCGCGTTTTCGATTGCTGCGTCTAATTCGTCCTCGGTCACTGGTGCGGTCGCAAGCCAGTCGAGGAAAATTTGGGACGCCATAACGAACCCGGGTGTGCAGTATCCACATTGAAATGAAAAATGTTTGAGAAACGCCGTTTGAATGGGCAGCAAGGCATCGCCGTCCGACACGCCTTCGATTGTTGTGATATCGGCACCGTTCAATGTGGCAAGGGCGGTGGAACAACTGACGATGGGTTCCGCGTTTGGGTTCGGGGCCTTGGTCATCGACACGGTGCAGGCGCGACAAATTCCCATACCGCAGCAAAATTTGGTGCCGGTCAGGCTGGGCGTCATCATCTCGTGCATGTAGTCAAGCAGCTTGATGTCACCTGCGTCATCCTGAACAGACTGCGGCTGCCCATTGATCGTGAAGGAAATGGTCATGACTGTAATCCTTCCAAGACTTTTTCGGATGTGATGGGCAAAGACGTAAGGCGCACGCCTATGGCGTCCTTGATCGCGTTTGAAATCGCGGGCGGGATCGAACACATGACAGCCTCGGCGATGCCGCGACCCTGTCCATTATCGCCGGGCGTTTCAGGTATAATGTGCAGTTCTTGTGATCGTTCGCCTTCAACGTAAGATGTTTTGATTGGCACATCCTGAAAACGGGCGACATGATATCGGTTCAGGTTCCATGTGCCATTTGCGGGACCCGCCATGCCGGGCGGTAGGTCTTCGTGTAGTGTGTAGCTTATCGCCATTGCGACGCCGCCTTGGCTTTGGCCTGATACCAATTCGCGCACATGCACGCGGCCGGCATTCAAAACGCTGACTACGTTTTCGACTTGGACCCGACCTGTGTCGGTATCCACGGTCACGGCGACAATGTTGACGCAAGGAGCCCAAACAAAACGGGAGAACGCTTTGGTATGCGCTTGTGGCCCGAACCCTTTTTGCCGTTTGATCGGTTGGGCTTGTGTGTCACCATCCAGATAAACGGCAAGACCGTCCAAGATCAAATGTTCGGTACCGCCGCCAATTTCATAGTCACCTTCGGCCCATGTATTCTGGAAATAGGCATGGCCGAGCGTACCACGCGGCAGGTTCATCTCCCCCGCAATTTTCGCGATATCGGTCAACGTGATCGGGTCGGTTGCGCCATTTACGAGCGTAAGCGCGCCGTCGATCCAAGTGACGTCCGTCGATGTTAGGTCTGGCAGGCCCCAGACCTGTCGGGCAACCGGCAACACAGTCGCAAGAAAGAAGGCTTTCGCCGTTTGCTGAACCACGTGCACTTGATGCAATGCGGTTAGGCAGGCGGATGACGATCCCACGCCCTTTGCCGTCCAACTTGGATTGTCCCAACGCAGGCCGTCAGGGTCATCGTTCGTAAGGCCGGTTTGCCCAAACAATGTATACCCCCCCATATCAACCTGCGTGGCATTTGACCCTAGGATATCGCCAATGACGACGCCAAGGGTCGTTGCTGATCCATTGCCCATGTCGACGGCATCGGACTGCACGCAGAACGTACCGTCGTCTTGCAGTATTACAGCAGCTACTGTGCCATCGCCCGACGTGCCGTAGGCCTGCAACGACATTGCCATTCCCGTCCCATAGGATTTGCCAACCGTCTCATTCTTGAGTTTTAAGTCCGCGCGATCACGCCAAAGAGGATGTTGCTCCGCGACATCCAGCATCTGACTGAGCTGCAGTTCCTGATCAATCGGTCCACCAACGACCGTTGTTTCACCTTTTTTGATGATGTTCTTGCGACGCAACGCAATCGGATCCCATTCTTGACTACGTGCGATATCGTCGAGCGCCGTTTCAATCGCAAAGAATGCCTGCGGACCACCGAAGCCGCGCTGTGACCCACCCGAGATATTTTCGGAATGGATCGCATCCGCATAGATATTCGCCATCGGAGTCTTGTAGGCGCCTCCAGCGCAAAGGGCGGCAAGGCTGGCGACATAAGGGCTTAGGTTTTTGCGTCCACCCCCATCAAACTGCATCGTCATTGCGATATTCTGCAGCATCATGTCCGGTCCGACCGACACCTGTCCCTCCAGCGTTGCGGCGTGTCGTTTCAGGCCAACGCGGAACTGTTCGAACCGATCATACATCAGTTTTACGGGGCGCCCGTCCGTGAAGGCGGCCGTTAATGCCAGCATCAACGAAAACGGAGATTTATCGCGGCCGCCAAATCCTCCGCCCGGATAGCAACTGGTCAGTTCGACTGCGCTTAATTTAAGCGGGGCGTCATCTTCTTCATTATACATCGACAATATGTCTTTGACATCGCCATCAGGAGATTGCGTGCCGAGAACCAATCGCAACTTTTTTTCAGTTGTGGTTTCGTCCAGCCAAGCAAGTCCTGCCTCAGGTTCCATGAACATCGGATCCATGGCCCGCATGTCGCAGGCTAAGTCTTGTTGGATCAGGCCATCAATTTCAGAAAGGCGATCGTCAATCTTTTGGCGGTATCCGTTGACTTCGTAAGGATATGTGTAGGCGTTGGCCGTTGCGGAATCGAATGTCTCGCCGTCCAAGGCGTATTTGACGTAGGTCGTCTTGGGGTCGAATGCGACACCTTTTGGGGGCAAAGGCCCCTCGGGATCGCCGTAGGACTGGAATTGGTTGTCTTGGAATTGCATCGCTGTGCGGGCGGCATGATAACTTGGAAAGTCATCGAAGATCAGCAAAGCCACGGCTTGCCCAAGGAAGTCCGGCACATTGCCGGGCTGAACGATCAGATCGTAAACAACTGCGCTGGGACGATCAAAACCTTCGGGGTCGGGTGCGATGCTGGCCAGCGCTTCGATCTGTTCGTCGATATGTAAATCACGCGCAGAACTGATTTGCGGAGATCGCTGGGCGTCGCTGAGTTGGTCGCCAAGGATCAGCTTGCCCTTTTGGGCAGCGGGCGGCAGTGCGTAGGACTTGATCCCCAGAAAGACCTGTTCAGTCGTAAGCGCACGCAAGAACATCGCATAGCATTGCTTCGTCGGCCAGGGCGTGCCCATATCGGCGGCGCTGAAATCACGCGCGTAGACCTTTTGTCCCGTCACCTTCGCGACACCATCAATCCGTTGTGTCGCAACACCGGGTGAAGATGATGCAGTATTCCCGATCTGGACCTGACTTGCCTGTCCGGCAGAACTGGGCGGGGGCAAGAAAGACGCGGCAACGATACCTGCCGATGTTTGCAAGAAACGCCTGCGGCTGATGTGGGATGACCGTGCTGACGGTATGTGTTTCATCTAAGTGCTTCCAACGTTGATTGATTTGGAAAACAGCAACTCTGTATTCAACCAAAGCATGTGCGAAGTTGACCTAACGGTATGTCGCATAGCTTACACTTGGGGCTGACAATGCCCCTAGATCGTGCGAATTCCCGAGTGGGATGGTACAAAACTACGTCCAATTGCGGCAAGTATAATACAAATTTGCCATAATTGGGGTATTTTGGAATGCCACCAAAAATTTAATGCATAAATTAACTCAATAAACTCAAGGGTTGTAAGCCTCTGACGCCCCGTCAGACGCAAACTGGTGAACAATCTGTGAAATCGACGAGAACTGGTCTCATTTTGTACGCAATTGGTACCCAACACTATGTCTCATTGCCGGGCTACCGGTCGAAACCAAGACGACACAATATGTGAATTCATCACAACGTTGTCTGGTGGGTAAATCTTGTGAGGAGACAAACAATGAAGAACTCAGGTTTTTCTATCAAGGCAGGTGCATTCTGCATTCTATCTATCGTAGGCGCAGCGGTTCTACCGACCAACGTCATGGCTGGCGACGTTACACTGAAGTCCGCCGATGGTACTGTGAACTTGACCGGCGAATTTCTGGCATTTGAAGACAACAGCTACATGGTACGCACACCACTGGGTGACCTGCGGATCGCAGCGACCCGGGTGACGTGTGAAGGCGAATCTTGCCCCGTTTTCGAAGTCGAAAGCGCAGATGTACAAATCGCAGGGTCCGATACGCTGGGTAGCGGCCTTGTCCCTCTGCTTTTGGAAGGCTACGCGGGTAACATCCAAGCCGCGGCCACAATCAGTGCTGGTGCAGACAATAACATCGTTGCTGAATTGATCGGTGATGACGGTTACGGCGATGATCTGGGATCTTATCTCGTCAAATCGGCTGGCTCCAACGATGCGTTCAGCACATTGCTTGAAAACGAAGCACACATCGGGATGTCATCCCGCCGTATTCGCCCAGATGAGGCCCGTGCATTGCGCGACGCTGGTGCGGGCAACATGGTGAGCCCATCGCAAGAACATATCGTCGCGGTCGATAGCCTTGTCGTGATTACGCACCCAAGCAACCCAATTGACACGTTGACAACTGAACAGCTGGGCAAAATCTATTCCGGTGAAATCAAAGATTGGTCCGAAGTCGGCGGTAATCCAGGCAAAATTCTGGTTGTAGATCGTCCAGAAGGGTCCGGTACGCGGGCTGTGTTTGCCAACGCAATCTTCGGTGACAAGCCAGAGCTTGAGTTGGCTCCGATTGAAGTTCGTATCGCGAACGACAACAGCAAAGTATCAGAACTGGTCAATGAGCACGAAAATGCAATTGGTTTTGTTGGTTACGCCTTCCAACGTGGTGCCAAGCCGCTGACGTTGATCAACGAATGTGGTCTTTCGATCCGCGCCGACGCGTTCTCTGCACGGACAGAAGAATATGCGCTGCAGCGTCGCTTGTACCTTTATAACCGCGCAGATGCGGATTCAGAGCAGATGTCTGACTTCCTGACATACGCAACGTCGCCCGCGGCCGATGCTGTCATCTCGAAGTCGGGTTTCATCGGCCTGAGCATTGATCGCCGGATTCAATCTTTGGACAGTGATCGTGGACGGGCCCTGCTTGATACGAATGTCGATGCTTACGAAGGCGCATTCATGCGGGATATGCTGGCGAAAATGGTCGAATATGACCGTCTATCCACAACTTTCCGTTTCCGGACTGGATCATCCGCATTGGATGAACGTGGTTTGGTCGATATGCAGCGCTTGGCTGATTACTTGAAAGCCGAACCTGACGCAGAAGTTCTGTTCGTTGGCTTCACAGATGATGTTGGCGCATTTGATAGCAACCGCAAATTGTCTGAGGATCGTGCAAACCAAGCGTTGGCACAATTCGAACAATTCCTTGGTGATGACATTGCCGGATATACGCTCGATTCAGCTGGCTACGGCGAAATTGCGCCATCGGGTTGTAACGTGTCCAGCGAAGGCCGTCGCATCAACCGTCGTGTGGAAGTTTGGGTGAAAACAGCTGGCTAAGCCACGCTATTCCCCCAATTCCAGACTGTTCCAGAGCCGCAATTTGGCTGTGAACAGTCTTAGACAAAGGAAACAATATGTTTGAAAAAACCACATCAGAAGGTGCGACGTCACACGTCAAGTTGGCTCATGTCTTTAAAGGTGCCGTAGCAGCGATCAGCCTAGTGGCCGCATCTCCGGCCATGTCTGCGGACATCACAAAAGACGTCGGTTCAAGTGAAAGGGTCAACCTTTCCGGTCAACTGGGCACGTTGTCTGAACGCATCACGGCTGCGGCTTGCAATCTGAGCGCTGGCGTTGCCACAACCGAAGCTGCTGCAGTGCTGCATATCTCGACGCATCACTTCAGCCGCATCAACCAAGCGCTTCTGGCGGGCAACCGTGGCTTTGGTATCTTGGGCGAAGAAACGCGTCCGCGGACCTTGCGTGCGATCGAAGATCTCAACGCGAAATGGGAACCATTGCAAGAGCTTGCCAATGGCCTAGAAGCCGCATCGAATGATATCGGTGCCGTGGAAAGCCTTGCTGAGCAAAGTGATCCATTGCAGCGAGAAGCCCAAATTCTCGTGTCAGAGATTACGGGCCAATACGCTGATCCGGTCGCCTTGCTACATGCTGATGCCTTGCTGTTGGAAATCGCAGGCCGCCAGCGGATGCTGTCCAACCGGATGTCGAAGAACGTATGTCTGATCGCATCAGACGTGCACGACGAAGAAGCCATGGCTGAATTGAGCGAGACGATTACATTGTTTGAAATCTCGCTTGGTGCATTGCAAAACGGCATGGAAAGCGTGGGCGTTCGTCCACCGCCAAACGATGCCATTGCTGCTGGTCTTCAGGTTGTTGCTGACGAATGGGCGACGATCCGTCCTGTTCTGGACGCAACACTCGGTGGTGCAGAACTGACTGACGAGATGCGTGCAGAGGTCTTCCTTGCTTTCCTTGGCATGGAAGGCCGCATGAACAATGTAGTGACGCAATACATGAAGAACTCGAAGCAAGTCTTCGGTTAAAGTTCGAAAAGTTAAAACGAAAACGGCGGCGCAGATGATGCGCCGCCGTTTTGCATTGGATTTCTTCAATTTACCCGTCGATGCGCACAGCCGACAATGCAATTGCTTTCTGGTAAACCGTCGCAGCATTCCATTCATTTAGAACGCGGAAGTTTTGTGTCCCTTCCTGATATGGCTGACCTGGCTGCCATCCTTTTTGACGCAAGAAATTGGCGGTGGATGCAAGCGAATCCGAAATAGAATAGAGATCAACGCGGCCGTTACGATCTGCGTCAACACCGTAGGTCAATGCGTTGCCAGGCAGGAACTGTGTATGTCCCATTTCGCCGTGAGCAGCACCGCGTTGATTGGGCGCAAGGCCCCCGCGATCAACCAGCTTGAGCGCTGCAATTGCATGCGGCACAAAAAACGCAGAGCGGCGGCAGTCGTAGGCGACCGTCGTGATCGAATCGACGACAGGGGTGTTGCCAAGGTTGCGACCAAATCCTGTTTCCATGCCGTGAATAGCCAGCAAAATGCCCGCAGGAACGCCGTAAACCTGTTCGAGGGACGCGTAGAACGCCGGATTTTGCGACTTCACGCGGCGGGCTTGCCCTGCGAAGCTATCAAGCGATCCTAGACGGATGCGAATGAAATCATCGAGCGCATATTTCACACCGCGCTGGTTCCGGTCTGCGGCAATTGTAGACGTAGAATAGGATGCGTTTGCAAGGGCTTGCAGACCAGCCTGACCAACGCCGTTGGCAGCGGCTTCGGCGGCAAAGGCCTGTTTCCAAGCAGCAAATCCGCTCGCGTCGTTCCCGCAAGTTGCTGCGATAGCTGTGCTTGCCATGAGCGCAATGCCGACGGCGGTCGAAAGTGTCTTAAACATAAATATCGTTCCCCAACTCAGTAAAGTTGGGCGAACTCTATCACGTAGGGGCAGGGTGCCAAGGTCAGGCTTTCCCTATCATTCCCCGTTAATCGCGTGTGCCAGCAAAGCGTTCGGCCCATTCTGCGCGTTCATCGTCCGTGATCTTGCGGAACAGGTTTTCAGGCACATCGAACGCATGCCCGACCGGTAGGGCATTGAGCGCGACTGTCATGTCTGTTGGCCAAGCGTCATCTTCCGTCTTCATGGCCGTCAACATCGCAGCACTTGCGTCCGGAATGAACGGTTTCGACAGGATCGCGTAGATGCGGATCAGGTTCAGGCCCACACGGACCTGCATCGCTGCCGTTTCTGGTTCGGTTTTGAACGTGGTCCACGGCGCGTTGGCTTGTAGGTATTCGTTACCCAGCACCCAGATCGCACGCAATTCAGCTGCGGCTTTGCGGACTTCAACGGTGTCCATGTACCCTTCATAGGCTTGCACACGTGCGGTCAGATCGGCGATCAATTGCTCCTCTGCTGGCCCAAAGGCGACGCCATCAGGCACGGCTTCAGAGAATTTCGAGCGGCAAAATTTGGTGATCCGACTGACAAAGTTGCCAAGCACATCTGAAAGGTCTTTGTTGGTATCGGTTTGGAACTGGTCCCACGTGAATTCCGCGTCAGACGATTCTGGTGCGTGCGACAAAAGCCACCAGCGCCAGTAGTCGGACGGCAGCAATTCGAGCGCCTGATCCATAAACACACCACGCCCGCGCGAGGTCGAAAATTGGCCGCCATCATAGTTCAAATAGTTGAAAGATTTGATGTAATCGACCAGCTTCCAGTCCTGATCCATGCCCATGATCGTGGCCGGAAACGACAGCGTGTGGAATGGCACGTTATCTTTGCCCATGAATTGGGTGTAGGTCACGTCGTCCGCACCTTTGTCAGTGCGCCACCAGCTTTCCCAATCGCTGCCTTTGCCCGCATCAACCCATTCTTGGGCGCAGGCGATGTATTCGATTGGCGCATCAAACCACACGTAGAAGACTTTGCCTTCCATGCCTGGCCAATCCTCTGTCCCGTTTTTGACGGGAACGCCCCAATCAAGATCGCGTGTGATCCCGCGGTCTTGCAACCCGTCGCCGTCGTTGAGCCATTTCTTCGCAATAGACGTCGTCAGGACAGGCCAGTCTTTCTTGCTTTCGATCCAATCGGCCAATGCGCCTTTCAGTTCTGACTGACGCAGGTAAAGGTGTTTGGTTGTCCGGACTTCCAGATCAGTCGATCCAGAAATTGTGGAATGGGCATCAATCAGATCGGTCGGGTCCAATTGCTTCGTGCAATTGTCACATTGATCGCCACGCGCACTGTCAAAGCCGCAATTCGGGCAGGTGCCTTCGATATAGCGATCCGGCAGGAAACGGCCATCAGCGATGGAATACACCTGTTCTTCGGTCACTTCGCGGATCAACCCTTGTTCGGCCAAGCGACCGGCAAAAGCCTGTGTCAGCGCGTGATTTTGCGATGATGAAGACCGGCCAAAATGATCGAACGACAGACCAAAACCATCTGCAATCTTGGCCTGGACATCGTGCATTTCAGCACAATACTCCGCGACGGGCTTGCCCGCTTTTGCGGCGGCTAGTTCTGCGGGCGTGCCATGTTCGTCGGTTGCACACAAAAACAACACCTCATGGCCGCGTCCGCGCAAGTAGCGGGCGAACAAATCTGCAGGCAATTGACTGCCGACAAGGTTACCAAGGTGCTTGATCCCGTTGATGTAAGGAATAGCTGAAGTGATCAGATGACGGGCCATAATTCGTGTCCTTTGCGGTCTTGAAGGACTTCTAACCGCGTCGGCGCGTAGATGCCAGTCGGATGCCATACTGTCGTGCAGTTTCGCAAATGTCGGAGGTGTCGCTTTTCATTTTGATCTTCGCGGGATTATATGACCCCAAATCCATTGCAGGAGATGATCAATGAAAATCCAAGCAGTTTTGGCCGCAGTCGCAATTTCCTTGGCAGCACCGGTCGCTGCCCAAGACCTTTATGTCGGGGCAGGGCTTGATTACGGCTACCCACATTCAGGTGACAAAGAATTCTTCGGATCTTTGATGGCGGGCGTAGTTTTTGATGTTGGCCCTGTGGGCATTGGCATCGAAGGGGACACGGGCCACCAGTTTGGCGACGGCGACGGGCGCGAAACATCGCGGGTCCGTGGCCTTGTGACCTATGACTTTGGGCGGTTTACGGGGATCGCAAGTGCGGGCGCCGTTCAATACAAGATCGGCAATAGCGTCATGGACGGTGAAACTTACGGCTTGGGCGCGCAGATGCCTGTGACGGATCGTTTTGACGGACGTTTTGAGATGATCCGCGATTTTGTTGGCGGTGATTTTGGAACCGATGTGACAACGACGCGGTTGTCGATGTTGTACAAGTTCTAATTGGACCTCGGAAAAGGACGCTCCCCTCTTATGAAAATGCTTAAGCTTGGCCGCACCGATATTGAAGTTAGCGATTGGTGTCTCGGCACGATGACCTACGGCAACCAAACGCCTGAAATCGACGCACATCAGCAAATGGATATGGCCTTGGACGCCGGTATCAATTTCTTTGACACTGCCGAGGCGTATCCGGTGAACCCGATTTCTGCGGAAACGGCGGGGCTGTCAGAAAGCATTGTTGGTAATTGGATCAAATCAAGTGGGCGACGCGACGACGTTGTAATCGCCACGAAAGTTTCCGGACCAAATCCGGGATGGGTGCGTGACGGCCGTGGCTACGATGGTGAGGTGATCAGAGAGGCGGTTGATGCGTCGCTGAAGCGTCTCCAATCGGACGTCATCGACTTGTATCAGATGCATTGGCCGGTCCGTGGGTCTTATATGTTCCGCCAAAACTGGACGTATGATCCGTCGGGTCAGGATCGCGCGCAGACCATGGACCACATGATGGACGTGCTAACCGCACTTGGTGACATGGTGAAGGCGGGCAAAATTCGCAGCATTGGCATGTCGAACGAATCCGCGTGGGGCATGACGCAATGGACCCGTCTGGCAGAAGAAAACAACTTGCCGCGCATGGCGTCCGTGCAAAACGAATATTCCTTGATGTGCCGGCTTTACGATACCGACATGGCGGAAATGGCCGTGAACGAAGATGTGACGTTGTTGTCGTTTTCACCGCTAGCTTGCGGGCTTTTGTCCGGCAAATATCAAGGCGGCGCTGTGCCTGATGCCAGCCGCTTGTCCTTGAATGGTGATCTGGGCGGGCGCATGACGGATCGCACTTTGCCAGTCACACAGGTCTATCTTGATCTTGCCGCGAGACATGGGTTGGACCCAATGCATATGGCAATGGCGTGGCAACGGACACGACCGTTCCCCGTTTCTGCGATTTTTGGCACGACGACGACGGCACAATTGAGCCACCTGCTTGATGGGCTGTCATTGAACTTGTCAGATGAGGTTTGCCAAGAAATTGATGCGACGCATCGCGCGCATCCGATGCCCTACTGATCACCCGTCAACGGCGCATGTTTTTCACCAAGCGATAACCGCAGATCCGGGCACGTTTCCCGCTTGTCACGCGCGTTGAAATCGCGGACGGTCATCCCAACAAAAGTGGGAGACATTGCATGCCGTTAGAGATGAACCGTGAGGTGTTTATCACCTGTGCCGTGACAGGGTCGGGCAGCACGCAGGATCGCAGCCCCCATGTGCCGCGGTCGCCTGAACAAATTGCGGCAAGCGCCATTGATGCCGCCAAGGCGGGGGCCGCAGTGGTTCATTGTCATGTGCGTGATCCGGAAACCGGTGTGCCGTCCCGCGATTTGGCGCTGTATCGCGAGGTGACTGATCGCATTCGCGATGCAGAAGTCGACGTTGTGCTGAACCTGACTGCGGGTATGGGCGGCGACATCGTATTTGGTGGAACGGACGCGCCGTTGCCGCCCGTTGCTGGCACCGACATGGTGGGTGCCGCCGAGCGTGTCGCGCACGTCGCCGAATGCTTGCCAGAAATCTGCACGCTTGATTGCGGCACAATGAACTTTGCAGAAGCCGACTATGTCATGACCAACACGCCCGGCATGTTGACTGCCATGGGGCGGATGATGACGGAACTGGGCGTCAAACCCGAAATCGAAGCCTTCGACACCGGACATCTTTGGTACGCCAAACAACTGGTCAAAGACGGTGTGCTGGCGCCTGATGCCTTGGTGCAGCTTTGCATGGGGGTGCCTTGGGGCGCGCCCGATGATCTGAATACGTTCATGGCGATGGTCAATAACGTACTTGATTCGTGGACATTTTCAGCCTTTGGGTTGGGACGATCACAGATGCCTTATGTCGCGGCCTCTGTTCTTGCAGGTGGGAATGTCCGTGTCGGTTTGGAGGATAACCTGATGCTCGATCGCGGCGTTCTCGCGACCAATGCGCAATTGGTTGAGAAGGCAGTAGGCATCGTCGAGAACCTTGGTGCACGGATCATCGGCCCTGACGAGGTACGCAAAAAGTTGGGGCTGACAAAACAGGCCCCACGTTCATGAAGCGTCTTCTATTCGCAATTGCTTTGGCCGGATGTTCGGCCCCGTTACCCGACGAACCCGTTGGTGGACTGTTCGAAGTCTATCGCGATACAGACGTGCAAATCGCATCAAAGGCGCTGTTCGAACCTGAAAAATACCTCGGTACTTGGTACGAAGTTGCACGGTTTCCCGTGCCATTCGAACGCGGTTGCACAGGCGTGACGGCGGAATACGGACAGGGCGATAATGGCCAGATCACGGTTTTGAACACCTGCCGCAATCTTGACGGCACTGTCCGGTCGACGATTTCAGGCTTTGCGGACATCGTCGGGCCGGGGCGGCTTGCTGTGACGTTCCCGACATTGCCATTCGGCGCGTCCGATTATTGGGTTTTGTGGACCGACGATGGATACCGCACAGCCGTTGTCGGTGCGCCCGATGGCAGGTCCGGGTGGATCCTGAATAGGGATCCTGACATCCCTGCGGATCGCTTGAATGCCGCGCGAGAAGTACTTGATTTTAATGGATATGACTTGTCGCGACTTGTCATGGTACCGCAAGGAAATGTGGAATGACACGCATAGCAGCAATTATTGGTGGGGGTGTTATTGGCGGCGGATGGGCTGCGCGATTCCTGCTGATGGGATGGGACGTACAGGTCTTTGATCCCGATCCGGAAGCCAAGCGCAAGATCGACGAAGTTCTCGCGAACGCGCGGCGTTCATTGCCGGGCTTGTCTGATGTGGCACTGCCCGACGAAGGGCAGCTTAGCTACCATGATAATGTCCAAGACGCGGTTCGGGGCGCATGCTGGATTCAGGAAAGCGTGCCAGAGCGGTTGCCGTTAAAACATAAGGTCTACCAGTCTCTTCAAGAACACTGCGAAGGCGACGCAATCATCGGGTCATCGACGAGCGGGTTCAAGCCCTCCGAATTGCAAGAAGGGGCAACGCGGCCGGCACAGATCGTGGTCACGCACCCTTTCAATCCCGTCTATTTGCTGCCGTTGATTGAATTGGTCCCATCGGATCAGAACTCGCCTGAACTGATTGATAAGGCGAAAGAAATCATGACCGGAATTGGGATGTACCCGTTACATGTGCGCGCGGAAATTGACGCGCATATCGCGGACCGCTTTCTAGAGGCTGTCTGGCGCGAGGCGCTTTGGCTAATCAAGGACGGCGTGGCAACGACGGAAGAAATTGATAACGCGATCCGTTACGGTTTTGGTCTGCGTTGGGCGCAAATGGGTCTGTTCGAAACCTATCGCATTGCCGGTGGCGAAGCAGGCATGCGTCATTTCATTGAACAGTTCGGCCCGTGTTTGTCATGGCCTTGGACGAAGCTGATGGATGTGCCTGACCTTACGGACGACCTGATTGATCAGATAGCATCGCAGTCTGAGGATCAGTCAGGCCATCACACCATCCGTGATCTTGAACGCATTCGTGACAACAATCTGGTGACGATTTTACGGGGCCTCAAGGCGCAGGATTATGGCGCTGGAACGCTGCTGAAAGCGCAAGATGCGCACATGAACACCTTGGCGCAAAGTATTGATGATATTGCTGAATTGACCGAACTTGTTACGACCGTGGAGCGTGCTGTTCCGCTCGATTGGACAGACTACAATGGGCACATGAACGAAGCGCGGTACTTGCAAGCGTTCGGGGACGCCACGGATCAGCTGATGCACATCATTGGCTGCGACACTGATTATATCGCATCTGGCGGAAGCTATTTCACTGCGGAAACGCACATTCGTCATATTGATGAAGTGCATGCAGGCACGAAGATTAAGGTCGAGACGCAAGTCCTTTCTGGTGAAGGGAAAAAGCTTCATTTGTTCCACCGTATGATGGACGGTGATCGGCTGATCGCCACGGGTGAACATATGCTCATTCATGTCAGTCTTGAGACACGCAAAGCCAGCTTGCCTGACGCGCGGGTTTCAGTCCCGTTGGCAAAACTTGCGGCAGTGCATGCTGACCTGCCGTTGCCTAAAGGTGCAGGGGCAGCAGTTGGTGTGCGCTGATGACAAGCACTGATCTTGCCCACTTTGGTGTGATAGCGTGATCGCAACTTGGGTATGGATCACGTGCCTCGCCGCGTTTTCGCAAGCGCTGCGGTTCATGTTTCAAAAGCAATTAAAGGTCGCGGGGCTTTCGACGGCGGGTGCTACCTTTGCGAGGTTCTTCTTTGCAGCACCCTTTGTGGTCGCCATTGCCGTTGCATATGCGTCGGCGACCGGACAAGGTTTGCCGGAGGTGCCGGATGTTTTCTGGTTACACGTCATGGTGGGCGGGGCGTCGCAAATTCTTGCAACGATGTGTGTCGTCGCATTGTTCTCGCATCGGAATTTTGCAGTCGGAATTACGTTCAAGAAGACCGAAGTTCTGCTAAGCGTTCTTATCGGGTTCATCATTCTTGGCGACGTGGTCACACTGCCTGCGTTGATCGCAGTTCTCATCGGGCTTGGCGGCGTATTGCTATTGGCTGACCCGCCAGAGGCAACCGGCCCATGGCGCAAACGCATTCTGAATAGAGCAGTCTTATTGGGGCTGACGTCGGGTCTGTTTTTTGGACTGTCTGGCGTCAGCTACAGAGGGGCGTCATTGTCCATTGCGGAAGGTGACACCTTTTACCGCGCAATTGTCGCGATGGCCTTCGTCGTTGTTTTTCAATTTCTTGCTATGACTTTGTGGCTCAGGTTGCGCGAAACGGGACAAATCAGGGCTGTGCTACGTGCGTGGCGTGTCGTCAGTCTTGTTGGTCTTACGAGCATGATCGGCACAATGTGTTGGTTTTCGGCTTTCACATTGCAATCCGCCGGATACGTGAACGCGGTCGGACAAATCGAATTGTTGTTTTCAATCGCAATCGGTGCGCTTGTCTTTGGGGAGCGAATTTCGCGTCGGGAATGGCAGGGACTGATTTTGCTGACAGGCAGTATCGTGATGTTGGTCTTGGTGGCCTAGAGCGGGTCAGCGTGGCCTAATCTGGAAATCAGGTGTGCTTCGTCATCGTTGCGAAAGAAAGGGACTGATGCGATGGGGCCGTCTCGGTCAATGTGATCAATCAATTCAGCCAGAACAACTTTCGTGATGAAGGGTAGGTCAAACCGTCGCGCATCTTTTAGTGGGACCCATTGCAGATGGGACAATTCATCTTCAGCGGTCGAAAAATCATCCGGATCAGATGCGAGTGCGGCCGCATCGGCAAGGAAAAAGCGGGCGTCAAAACGACGGGGCCGACCATGCGGCGTGACCGCACGGAAAAAGAATGACAGCGGAGATGGATCAGGTCGAAAGCCTGTCTTGGCAAAGTCTGCCCAGTCCGCTGGCACATCATCCCAAGGTCCCGATGTCCCCAAAATCTGACCGGTTTCTTCCCAAAGCTCACGAATGGCCGCCGCCGTTAAGGCCGTCGCGGGTAAGTCAGATTCGGATTGAAGGCGGTTTTCACACGTTGGATTTAATGGCGGCAAAGTGAGGTGCGCGTCACCTGGATCAACAGCGCCTCCCGGAAAGACAAACTTACCGGGCATAAACGCCGCTGAACTGCCGCGCTGTCCCATTAGAACGGACGTCCGATCCCGCAAAACGATGACCGTAGCCGCATCACGGAGCGCCGATTTATCCATCATTTACTCCGCCTGACCGAATCCATGCATCCGTTTGGCCCATTGAATGCCGACAATCATGCCTTTCAGGCGCGGAAGCAGATAGAGCGACAGCGCAACGCTACCGACCGTAAAAATCGTGGCCATCACCAATGGTTCGGGACGAAACCACGACCAAACAAAGTGAATGCCAAAACCCAAAATATGCGCGACGATCAGAATGGTCAGATATGCAGGGCCGTCGTCAGCACGGTGGTGCGACAGTGTTTCAGAGCAGACCGGACATTGATCCGCGACCTTAAGATAGCCGTCAAACATATGTCCTTCGCCGCAATTTGGGCATTTGCGCTGCAGTCCGCGCCACATCGCAGGCTTCATCGGGCGATCGGCCATGTCGGTCGTTTGAGCAATGTCAGTCATCTGATTTCCTTTTCACACACTACATGCGCCTTTGTTCGACGTTTGAAAAGGGACGGAAGCCCTTATGCGGCAGGATGCCTCGGGTCAGTGAAAAAAGTGAAAAAGTTGCGACGGAAGTTTTTTGTGCAGTCGTTTGAAAGACAGATCCGGCGGTAATCCGGCAATGACTGAAAAGGAAAAGTTATGAAAACTCCAGTATTGATGGCAGCAATCGTTGCAGGCTTTGGTTTGGTTGCAACTGGTGCGCATGCACAGGAACGCCCCGATTTTGCGACATTGGACACAAACGGTGATGGCTCAATTACAGTGGAAGAACTGGCAGCACAGGGCGAACAACGCTTTGCGACAGCCGACACTGATGGCAATGGTGCCCTGTCCGAAGCAGAGCTTCTGGCGCGTGCGTCGGAACGTTCAGAAGGGCGCGCAGCACAGATGGTTGAACGTATGTTGGAACGCCTTGACGAAAACGGCGACGGCGAAATCCAGCAGTCCGAATTGCCAGAACGTGATGGTAATCGTGCCGAGCGGGCATTTGAACGTGCCGATTCTGATGATGACGGCGTGATCAGCGAAGATGAATTCGAAGCCGCCTCTGAACGTGGTGGTCGCGGTGGTCGTGGCGAACGCGGTGGCAAAAATGGCGGGCGTCATGGTCACGGCGGTGGTCGCGGCTGATCTGAACGCAAAGAGGGGTTGTTTGTGCCGATAAAATGATGTGGCCTCACACCTGATGACAGACACGATCAATCCCTCGATGCCAGATGCGGCATTGCTTGCGGCTTATGCGGCAGGCGATTCCGGTGCGGCGCAGGCCCTAGCGTCCCGGCTGTTGCCAGGAGTTTTAGGGCAGGCGACGCGCATGCTATCTGATCGGATGGAAGCCGAAGACGTTGCTCAAGAGGCGATGATGCGACTTTGGAAAATCGCGCCAGATTGGCGTGATGGCGAAGCGCAAATTTCGACTTGGCTGTACCGTGTGGTGGCCAATCTTTGTACGGATCGCCTGCGTAAAAGGAACAGAGGCGCGTCCGTTGGGATGGATCAGATCGCAGAACCGGCTGATCCAACACCGGGGGTGGCCGATCAACTACAAACCAGCGCGCGGATGGCTGCCCTATCCGATGCGATGGCACAATTGCCGGAACGACAAGCGCAAGCCGTGTCATTGCGGCATCTCGAAGGGCTCGCGAACCCTGAAATCGCGCAGATCATGGACATTAGCGTGCGGTCCGTGGAAAGTTTAACAGCACGTGGAAAGCGGGCTCTTGCTGGTCTTTTGGCAGGACGCCGCGCAACACTGGGGTACGACGATGACTGATCAGAATCAGACCGAACTTGATGATTTGCTGGGACAAACGGCGCAGATCAAACCGACCGTTCCCTCAGATTTGATGGCAAGGGTCTTGATCGATGCTGCGCAAGTACAACCGCGCAACATTGCGCCCTCGCAGCAAACGCTTTGGGGCGCGGTTCTTGATACGATCGGCGGCTGGCCAGCAATCGGTGGGATCGCCATGGCGGGTGTTGCAGGGCTCTGGATCGGTGTTGCGCCGCCTGTTGGGTTGGAAAATATGGCGACGACCGTGCTTGGTTCAACGCAAACTGTCGATTTGTTCGGCGGCGATATGTTGGGTAGCTTCAGTGATGGAGTGGATCGGTAACATGCAGCAGCAGGCGAAACCACGTCGCGTTTGGCGCATCGTTCTTGTGATGTCGCTGGCGGTAAACCTACTGATGGTTGGGTTGATCGGTGGCGCGTTCTTGCGGAGCGGCGGGTCGCCGCCCGGTGCATTCGACGTGCGGCTAGGCGCCTTTGCCGCTGCTCTATCGCCAAAAGATCGGCGCGAGATCGGGGATCAGTTGCGGCGCGGTGACGGCAAGATTGGGCAATCGCGCGCGGAACGCCGCAAAGCCTTCGAAGACTTGATCTTGGTGCTCGAGAGCCAGCCATTCGATCCAGAGGCATTGTCGCGCATTTTTCAAAGCCAGCAGGAACGCCAATTTGAACTTCAGGGCAAGGCACTAGCAGCGTTCGTCGTGCGCGTATCTGAAATGACCTTGGAAGAACGTACTGCCTTCGCAGGGCGCCTGCGTGAAAGCAGTGAACGCCGCGGAAATCGCGATGATCGGCGACCGCCGCCGCCTAACTCAGGCGGCTGAGTGGGCTAGTGAAACGCGGTCGCGGCCGGATGACTTTGCAACATACAGGGCACCGTCCGCTTGGTGACACATGTCGTCCGCTCCTATGATGTCGGTGCTTTCGACGCAGCCGACGGCGACGCCGACGGAAATGGTAACGCGCAATGGGTGCCTATTCGCCCCGACGCTGAAGTGTTTTTGATTGACCAAGCGACACAGACGGTTTGCGGCAGTCTGCGCTTGCTCTGGCGTGCTATGGGGAAGTGCGACCAGAAATTCTTCGCCGCCGACGCGCGCAATCAAATCAATTGCGCGTAGGTTGTTGCGCAAACGATCGGCAAGTTCGACTAGTACGGCGTCACCTGCCGCGTGCCCGTGTGTGTCATTGATGGCTTTGAAGTGATCGATATCGATCATCATTACCGCGAATTCCTGTCCTGTCTTTTTCGACTGCTTGGCAATTTCAGTCAGGTAAGGGGTCGCATACCTGCGGTTGTACAGGCCAGTTAACGGATCAGTGACCGCCGCTTTAAGCCCATCCCGAACGGTGGTGCGCAATTGTTCCTGTTGCCGCTTGCGTCGGGCCAGCGCGACACACCGAATGCCCAATTCATCAGACGCAACACTTGTTGTGATGACATCGTCCGCGCCAAGATCCAACGCCATAGCGGCTGTTTCGACGGCATCGGATGATAAGCTAACAAGTTGGGAAATATGGCGTGTTTGATCACGTGATCGCAGGTCTGCAACAAGACGGAACAAGTCCTCGCGCGGGTTGCGCATGGTCGTACTATCAATGACGAACAAGTCTGGATTCTGTGAGATTGCGGTCGTTCTTAGAACTTCATCAATGCCAAGGACCGTTACGCCCAACGAATTGATGCGGTAAAGGCGCGCTGTCAATCCTGTGCTGAGCACGGGGTTTGCGGTAACCAATGTGATACGTGGTGGGCGTTCGAAGCCTGCAACAACTTCTTCAAAGCCCAATGCGCGTTGTGTCCCTTCGCGCATCCAAAGTTCAGTAGGCGTGTGCCGCTTTCGTAGTAAACTGCGAATACGCGCGTGCAGCAACGCATCGTTGATTGGGCTGGGTAGAATATCATCTGCGCCTGCGTCCAGTGCTGCAAATCTGGCACGTGCGGTGTCGGCAATGCCCGTCCCGACGATGGAAATATCAGAAGTATCAGGGCAATTTTTCAGCGCCCGACAAAAAGCGTGGTGATCTTCGACATGATCAGCAAGATTGATGACAATCAGATCTGGGCGTTGTTCGATAAATGATGCTTTGGCTTCGTCTTGGGTTGCGCAAGCGACAACATCATATTGCGCCGAAAGAAGTTTCACTTTCATCACGATACGATTAGTCGCGACCGTATCGATAATCAGTATTCTACCTGACATCGTATTTCCTTTATCAAGGGCTTGTTCCACCCGGCCCCTGCGGTCAATTTGATCCGGAATAGTTAAAATATTGTTGCCAACAAAAGTGAGCACTGAAAATGAGCCCAGACACCGCAGAAATGATTGCTTTACAGGCGCTTGGGTGGCTTGTCGGGAACGAAGACCTGTGCCCCACGTTTCTGGGCGCGACAGGAAGCTCTGTCGACGATCTAAAGGCAAGAGCAACGGATCCAGCCTTTCAAGCTTCGGTTCTTGAATTCATTACAATGGATGATTCTTGGGTCATGGCGTTCTGTGACACGATCAATTTGCCTTATGATCAACCCCTTATGGCACGATATGCTTTACCAGGCGCGGAGGCCGTCCATTGGACCTGAATGTAGCTGGCATCATTTTTGACAAGGACGGCACCCTTTTTGACTTCAATAAAACGTGGGGCGCGATCACGAAGGCATTGATCGAAAATGAATGTGCCCATGATCCGTCTCAGACATCTGCATTGGCCGATGCACTAGGGTTCGATCAGGACAGCGCTGTTTTCCTCCCCGGAAGCATCGTAATTGCATCGACGGCAGAAACCGTAGCCGAAGCAATCCTTCCGTTCACGTTGGATAAAGACAAAGACGATTTGATCGACCGGATGACACAGGCAACATCGGACACGCCTCAGGTGCAAGTTACTGACCTGCAAAAACTATTCTCTGATCTGCGTCACCGCGATTTGAAGCTGGGAATCGCGACCAACGATGGTGAAGTACCCGCGCGGGCAAATCTTGCTCAGGCAAATGTAACTGACTTTTTCGGGTTCATTGCTGGGTATGATAGCGGTTTTGGGGAAAAACCCGCACCTGGGCAGCTACTGGCGTTTTGCGAACGTGAAAATCTACAGCCCGCCGAATGTGTGATGGTCGGTGACAGTTTGCACGATTTGCAAGCTGGTCGCGCTGCAGGCATGCGAACCGTTGGTGTCTTGACTGGCCCCGCGCTGCACGCGGAGCTGTCGCCGTTCGCGGATATCGTGCTCGCTTCTATCGCAGATCTACCGAATTGGTTGGATCAGCTGCGTAACACCTAATTAGGTCCAGTCTGCGCGCCCGGCACCCACGGCATCAATGACATGCGCAAATCCGTCACGTTCCAACAGCGCGTCAAGACCACGGGTAATTTCGTCGACCAAGGAAATCCCGCCGTAGACCAAAGCAGTGTAAAGCTGCACGGCACAAGCACCGGCCCTGATCTTCTGATAGGCTTGTTCCGCCGAACCAATACCGCCGACGCCGATGATGGGCAGGGGGGTCAGACCGCTTAACTGTGCAAGAACGCGCGTAGACTTTTCGAACAAGGGCTGTCCGGACAGGCCGCCTTTTTCGCCCTTGCTTGCACTTTTCAGGCCAACGCGATCCAAAGTGGTGTTCGTCGCGATAATTGCGGAAAGCTGCGCATCGGTCGCAACGTCGGCTACATCTGCGATGTCATCGGGTGTCAAATCGGGCGCGATCTTTAGAAAAATCGGTACACGTCGTTCGAGTTTATCGTTCGCTTCCATGACGCCATTCAGCAGAGCGGAAAGGGCTGCTTTGCCTTGAAGATCGCGCAACTTTTCGGTGTTCGGGGACGATACGTTCACAGTCGCAAAATCCAGATGTGGACCGCAATGCGTCAGAACACGCGCAAAATCCGCGGCTCGGTCGTCGCTGTCTTTGTTCGCGCCGAGGTTGAGGCCGATAATGCCACCGGGGCGAGCGGCCAAGCGCGGCTCAATCGCGTACATGCCTTCGTTATTAAATCCGAAGCGGTTGATCGCAGCCTGATCTTCGGTCAGCCGAAACAGACGCGGCTTGGGATTGCCCGGTTGGGCGCGCGGCGTGGCGGCACCGACTTCGAGAAATCCAAAACCCGTGCGGGATAGCGCATGCAAAGCGGTCGCGTTTTTGTCGAATCCTGCTGCAAGTCCGACCGGGTTGGGTAATTCCAAGCCAGCCAAAGAGGTCTTTAAACGGTCTGATGAAAACGGACCTGACCGTGGCCCAAGTCCTGTGTTCAATGCGGCAATGGCAGCGCCATGTGCCACTTCAGGATCAAGTTTATGGAGCGCCTTGAGGCCGTATTCTTCGAGTAATTTCATAGCTCTGCCGGAAATTGATGGACGCCTTCGATGATGGGAAGGGGCCTGTGCCACACCACGTCATCCAACGTCAGTTTGCGGAAAAGATGTGGGAACAATGCGCCGCCACGTGATGCTTCCCACTTGAGATCGCGCATACCGTCGGCTTCCACCGCGACAAGGACCAGATCAGTTTCGTCCGCAAAATAAAGTGCGGCGGTTTTAGCGACCGTGTCCGCTCCCGAAAAGTGGACAAATCCATCAGCAACATCAATTGGTGCGCCGGACGTTTCGCCATTCTTCACAAGGTCCGCCCACTCGGGGCCCCGAAATATTTTGTAAATCAGCATAAAGGTCGTTTGGCGCTTTGCACACAAATGGTCAAGGTGATCAAATGTTACGCATCCGTCATAACTTGACCCTAGGGGAGGGTGAGGCGGTGTTTGACTCTGGTTAAAGGCGGGGTCACGATGCTGTTAATTCAACTTGGGGGACCCAAAATGCTTTCACGTATCCTGACATCAACTTGTGCCTTGGCTTTGACCGCCGGCGCAGCTGCGGCTGACTACAGCCTGACAATTCTTCACACGAACGACTATCATGACCGCCACGAGCCGATCAGCAAATATGACGGTCCATGTTCATCCGAAGATAACGCAGCTGGCGAATGCTTCGGTGGTACCGCACGTTTGGTAAATGCTGTGACTGACGCGCGTTCACGGTCAAACAACTCGATTCTCGTAGATGGCGGCGACCAGTTTAATGGCACGCTGTTCTACACGTACTACAAAGGCACAATGACGGCCGAGTTCATGAACCTTTTGGGCTATGACGGCATGACTGTGGGCAACCACGAATTTGACGATGGCCCAGAAGTTCTGGCGGGTTTTATGGATGCCGTGGAATTCCCAGTGTTGATGTCGAATGCTGATGTCTCAGCAGAGCCACTGCTTGCGGAAAAGCTGGCGAAGTCCACTGTGATCGAACGTGGTGGCGAAATGATTGGGCTGATCGGTCTGACACCAGAAGATACAGATGAACTGGCGTCACCGGGCGATAACATTACGTTTTCTGATCCGATCGCAGCGGTTCAAGGCGAAGTCGACAGGCTGACTGCTGACGGCGTGAACAAGATCATCGTTCTGTCCCACTCTAGCTATGCCGTTGATTTGGAAGTTGCCGCGAATACAACGGGCGTTGATGTGATCGTTGGTGGTCACTCTAACACACTGCTGTCCAATACAAACGACCGTGCCGAAGGTCCTTACCCGACAATGGTTGGTGATACTGCCGTTGTTCAGGCATATGCATATGGCAAATACTTGGGCGAGCTGAACGTCACATTCGACGATGACGGCGTGATCACAGAAGCCGCTGGTGAGCCGATCCTGATCGACGGTCAAGTTGTGGAAGACGAAAGCGTTGTTGCGCGTATCGCAGAGTTGGCAGAGCCTCTCGAAGAGATTCGCACACAAGTTGTGGCAGAGACTGCTGAAGAAATCGTCGGCGTTCGTGAAGATTGCCGTGCGCGTGAATGCCCTATGGGTAACCTTGTGGCTGACGCTATGTTGGCCCGTGTGAAGGACCAAGGCATTCAGGTCGCAATTCAGAACGGTGGCGGCGTACGTGCATCGATCGACGCGGGTCCTGTCACAATGGGCGAAGTTTACACAGTGCTGCCTTTCCAGAACACGCTGTCCACATTCGAAGTAACTGGTGACGTGCTGGTTGCGGCCCTCGAAAACGGCGTGAGCCAAGTTGAAGAGGGCGCAGGCCGGTTCCCACAGGTTGCGGGCATGTCCTTTGCCTTTGACGCAAGCGCAGAAGCAGGTGCACGCGTTTCTGACGTGATGATCGGTGGCGAAGCAATCGATCTTGCCGCGACTTATGGTGTCGTTTCGAACAACTATGTTCGTAACGGTGGTGACGGTTACGCGATGTTCAAAGATGCGGCGAACGCATATGACTTTGGTCCGGACTTGGCAGAAGTCATGGCGTCCTTCATGGCTGAGGGTGGCGCATACACGCCGTACACAGACGGTCGTATCACAGTAAAATAAACCCAGTTTCCAGGTAATCTTAGCGCGTCGCGGGCAACCGTGGCGCGCTTTTCTTTTGGTGGACCCTTATGGGGACGTTGCAGTAAGACGAATGAAACAGGAGGCGATGCGACATGTGCGGGCGAATGGCGATTACTTTGCCGCATGAGGCGGTCGTCGAAATGTTTGGGGCAGTGCCGGCAAACGACCTGCCAGAGACGCCCAATTACAACGTATGTCCAACCGTCAACGTGCCTGTCGTTACATCGGACGATGGTGTGCGCCGCCTGCACCCGATGCGATGGGGCTTCATCCCTCATTGGTACAAAAAGCCGAACGGTGGCCCGCTATTGATCAACGCACGGGCAGAAACGATTGCGGAGAAACCCGCGTTTCGGACGGCATGTCGCGAAAGGCGGTGCCTGCTTCCTGTAACCGGTTTTTATGAATGGTATCGCGATGGCGATGCCAAACCATTGCCGTGGTTTATCCAGCGTCAGGATGGAGAACCGCTTGTAATGGCTGGTATCTGGCAGGATTGGGAACAGGACGGGGCCGTGATTTCGACCTGCGCGATTGTCACGACGCGCGCCAACGAAGCGATGGCCCGTATTCACCACCGAATCCCGGTGATTCTGACAGCCGACGATTGGCCGCTTTGGTTGGGCGAGGCGGGAAAAGGGGCGTCCAAAATCATGAAAAGCGCGCCCGAGGACGCGCTTTTGTTTCATCGTGTTGGAACTGAGGTCAACAGCAACCGCGCAGCAGGTGCGACGTTGCTGGATCCGATCGCTTAGGAATCAGGTGCAGAGCCTGACGCGATGTTGAAGTAGTTGCCGGATTTGTACCCTGAACCGAACAGGTACGGTGTTTTGATCGTCCGACCATTAATAGTGGAAACGTCGAGGTACGCATGGTTGCCAACAGCAATGTCGTTGATCAGAATGGACCCACCAGTGGTGTCGACACCTACTGTGTAGCCTGTTTTGTTGACGAATTTAATACGTGTGGCTTCATCTGAGTATACGGTGTTCGGGAAATACCCTTTTTCGTAAACGTATACAGTGAAGTCCTGCGCGAGCGCTGCGGTGCCCGCAAACGCGGTCACGCTGGCAAGTGCCGCGGTTTTTAACAATGTTGACAGACGTGTCATGGCGCGAATCCCTTTAAGCATTACAATCCCCCGATCCGGGCCAGATATGACGGTGAAATCAGGCAAGAATGAGGCAACATTGAGACGGCTTGACGCTGTCGTTGCCTTGGCCTATCTGAGCGGTACGGCGCGCGGGCGTTGTGTAATGGTAAGACCTCAGCCTTCCAAGCTGATGATACGGGTTCGATTCCCGTCGCCCGCTCCAAATTCCCTTATTTAACAGTTCATTTGGATCATCTTGTGATCTGGACAGCCTCCTATTATGTCGGGTGAAACAACGCCGGGACAGATTGATGGCTGACGCACCACCACCAAGCGACGAAGAACGAAAGTCATCCAAGGAAATCGGCGCATTGCGTCAATTGTGGCCTTTCATGAGACCGTATCGGGCCATGATGTTTGCCGCATTGGGCGCGTTAAGCTTAACGGCTTTGGTTTCGTTGATTCTCCCTTTGGCGGTCCGCCGCGTGGTCGATAATTTCGAAGGTGCCGCGACCTCCATTCTTGACCAATACTTCGGCGCGGCCCTTTTGATCGCAGCGCTTTTGGCTGTCGGGACTGCGATGCGGTACTATCTTGTGACCCGCTTAGGGGAACGCGTTGTTGCTGACATTCGCAAAGCCGTCTTTGACCGTATGATCGGGATGTCGCCTGCGTTCTTCGAAAAAGTCATGACTGGTGAAGTGCTCAGCCGCATTACCACAGACACGACATTGATTCTTTCCGTCATCGGTTCGTCAGTGTCCGTTGCACTGCGTAACGTGCTGATCTTGCTTGGTGGTTTGGTGCTGTTGATGATCACGTCAGCGAAATTGACTGGCCTCGTGTTGTTGATCGTCCCAGCCATCGTAATTCCGATTGTCGTTTTAGGCCGCCGCTTGCGCAAGTTGAGCCGCGAAAACCAAGATTGGATCGCCGCCAGTTCCGGTAACGCGTCAGAGGCGCTTTTGTCGGTGCAGGCTGTCCAAGCTTTCACGCACGAAAAGATCAGTCGCAATCGTTTCGATGACATGACCGAGAAAAGCTTTGTGTCTGCAAAACAGCGAATCGGCACGCGGGCATGGATGACGATGATCGTGATCTTCCTGATTTTTGCGGGTGTTGTTGGTGTCCTGTGGATTGGGGCACGCGACGTGCGCGAAGGGCTGATGACCGTCGGCGAATTGGTGCAGTTTGTGATCTACGCCGTCATGGTCGCGGGGGCTGTTGGCGCCCTGACTGAAGTCTGGAGCGAATTGCAGCGTGCAGCAGGTGCGACCGAACGCTTGGTTGAATTGCTTGGCGCTGAAGACGCGGTCGCTGACCCCGAAAATGCGGTTGCCGTGCCTGACGTACAAAATGGCGCGATCACCTTTGACGACGTGATTTTCCGCTATCCAGGGCGTCCGACAGTGTCCGCGCTTGATGGAATCAATCTGACAGTCAAACCGGGTGAAACTGTTGCATTGGTTGGGCCATCAGGTGCGGGGAAGACGACGATTATCCAACTGATCCAGAGGTTCTATGACCCGTCCGAAGGGGCCATTTCCATTAATGGCGTCGACTTGCGTGACATGGATCGTGCCGCGTTCCGCCAGCATATGGCGTTAGTGCCGCAAGATCCTGTGATCTTTGCGGATACAGCCCGTGAGAACATCAGGTTCGGCCGCCCGACCGCGACTGACGACGAAGTCGAAATGGCAGCAAAAGCTGCCGCTGCGCATGACTTCCTGACCGCTTTGCCGGATGGCTATGACAGCTATGTCGGTGAACGTGGCGTCATGCTGTCAGGTGGGCAAAAACAACGCATCGCAATTGCGCGTGCGATTCTGCGGGATGCGCCGATCTTGTTGTTGGACGAAGCGACCTCAGCTTTGGACGCGGAAAGCGAACGTGCGGTGCAGGCGGCTGTTGACGACCTTGCCAGAACACGGACGACATTGATCGTAGCGCATCGGTTGGCCACCGTGAAAAAGGCGGATCGTATTGTTGTGTTCGACGCAGGCAAGATCGTCGCGGAAGGCACACATGACGCATTAGTTGCGCAAGACGGGCTATATGCTCGCTTGGCACGGTTGCAATTTACTGCGGGTGCCGTTGCGGAATAATTGCCCGCAACGCCGCGTTAGACTTGCACGAAAACCACAAAGACCACATCCTGTACGGCAGGGAGGCCCGCAGCGTCATAAGCTATGGGTAAAAAATAACGGGAGGAAACCTGGAATGCCTTATGCAAACATGGCAGACCGCAATGCAATTGTGGATGAAATGCCGTGGGAAGACAGGGATTTACCTGTCACAACGTTCGGTCAATTGTCGAAGACCGCAGCGGCTTTTCCCAATAGACCTGCTGTCACATTCCAGATGTTTTCGGACCCCGGTGCGCCGGCTGAGACGCTGTCTTGGTCCGAATTGCAGGCGCAAGTCGCACAATCCGCCAATATGTTCCGTGATCTCGGCGTTGGTGAAGCCGATGTTGTCGCATATCTTTTGCCAAACACATCCGAAACAATTCTGACATATCTTGGCGGGCAGGTTGCGGGCATCGTGAACCCAATCAACCCGCTGCTTGAGGCTGAACAGATTGCGGCGATCTTGCGCGAAACCGGTGCGAAGGTGCTTGTGACGCTCAAGGCATTCCCGAAAACGGATGTGGCCCAAAAAGCGGCAGAAGCTGTCGCAATGGCGCCGAATGTGAAAGCGGTCGTTGAAGTCGACCTGCTGCGCTACCTGACCGGATTGAAAAAGTTTATCGTGCCTTGGATCCGTCCAAAGTTCGAAGTAAAGCATTCCGCCAAAGTTGTTGATTTCCGTAAGGAAATGGCAAAGCACGGCCGCGAATTGGCATTTGCCGATAGCACCGAAGATCGTGTCGCGGCCTATTTTCATACGGGCGGTACAACGGGCATGCCAAAGGTTGCCCAACACCGCTATTCCGGCATTGTTTACAATGCTTGGTTGGGTGCGCGTCTGTTGTTCACTGAAAAAGACGTGCAGATTTGCCCGCTGCCTATGTTCCATGTATTTGCGGCCATCGTGTCGCTCGGTGCATCATTGGGATCAGGGGCACATGTCGTCTTCCCAACTCCGCAAGGCTACCGCGGTGACGGAGTATTTGATAACTTTTGGAAGCTGATCGAGCGCCACAAAGTGACGTTCATGATCACCGTACCAACGGCACTGTCCGCGTTGATGCAACGCCCTGTTGGCGACGCTGACATCTCGACATTGCGGATTGCATTCTGCGGGTCGTCACCGTTGCCGCTCGAACTTTACAAGCGGTTCGAAAAAGTCGTGAATGACGCGACCAAAGACAAACCCGGCGAATTGTCGATTTGCGAAGGTTACGGTCTGACCGAAGCGACATGTCTGGTTTCGATTAACCCGCCTGACGGTGAAAAGCGTGTTGGGTCTATTGGTCTGCCGTTCCCGTATACCGATGTGCGTATCGTATCTGTTGCGACCCAGCTTGACTGTGGTGTTGATGAGATTGGCGAAATCTGTGTTGCGTCGCCGGGGGTTTACGATGGCAAAACCTACACAGAGGCGGACAAGAACAAAGACTTGTTCTATCCGGGTTCTGAAAATCCGGCCCATGAGAATGTGCAATACCTGCGCACAGGCGATTTGGGGCGTATTGATGAAGATGGTTATCTGTGGATCACGGGTCGCGCAAAGGATCTGATCATTCGTGGCGGTCACAACATTGATCCGGCCGAAATCGAAGAAGCACTGGCAGGTCACGAAGCAGTCGCATTTGCTGGCGCAATCGGACAACCAGATGCCCACGCCGGTGAAGTGCCATGTGCCTTTGTTGAGCTGGTTGATGGTGCCACCATCACAACCGAAGAACTGATGGCTTACGCGAACGAACACATCCACGAACGTGCGGCGCACCCAAAACATTTGGAAATCATGGATGAGCTGCCGAAAACGGCCGTTGGAAAAATCTTTAAGCCGGACCTGCGGAAGCGGGCGATCACACGCATCTTGAACCAAGCATTGGCCAAAGCGGATGTTGCTGCGAAAGTTGACAGCGTCGTTGAAGACAAGAAGCGTGGTTTGGTAGCGCAGCTAGCAAAAACCGGCACCGTGACTGACGAAGATGTTCTTAAGGCGCTGGGATCATTTACGAACCCTTGGGCTTGGGCTGAATAAACGTCGACCAAGGTAAAAGGAACGCGGCCCCAAGCGAGGGCCGCGTTTTGCGTTTGGCGAGACGCCGCGCGTGCGCGAAACTTCCCCCTGACAAATTGTCTGCGGCCGATCATGTTGGTGTTCAAACGGCTACGATAGGTTTTTGATGCTCAAGAAAATGATATTGCTCAGCGTTGTGTTGCTGTCGGCGTGCAATGATCGCCGTCCTTTGCCGACAACGGGAACCTATACCATTCGCAATGATGGCGGCGGCCAATTGATCAGCGCCGAAACAGATCGTGCTGTTCTCAAGCTTTGGGGTGGTCCGGTGCGGATCGAGGGGTACTGCAACTCTGCCTGTCTCATGTTTACGACGCTATCGAATGCGTGCCTTGCGCCGGGGCTGAAGCTGGGCTTTCACGGGGCGAACGTGAACGTTGGATTTGTCGGAAACCCGCAAATTACCAAATACTTGCGCAACGGTGTGCAGCGCAAATTTGTGGACGAATGGCAGCACATTCCCTTTACCGAAATCCATCGGATTACCGCCGAGGAATACGTGCAACTTGATCCCGAGGCAAAAATTTGCGCGAACTGACCGAAGTAGGGCAGTTGGGTTTAGGTTGACGTAAGGTTCTAGGCGTTTCCATGAAAATACGTTGCTTTTGTTAACCACTTCCAGTTGCATGTCTGTGTTGTGGGAGGGCGCAACGCGAAACCGAAAACCTATGCGACAGTTCTGCTTTTGCTGCTTCGAATGGTTTTTGTCATTCAGTTGTCACGAACATCTCCCACTTTGCATATTGAAAAGCGGTTTGAATTCTAACCGTTACATCTTTGGGGAGAAACGACATGTCTATGGTATTAACAGGTGTTTTTGATGGCCCGCTCAGTGGGGGACTCCCGAAGGGTGTCGAGGTTTATGTGACGGCCGACATTGCTGATCTGTCTGCCTATAGCATCGGTTTTGCCAACAATGGTGGCGGAACAGATGGCGAAGAATTCACATTCCCTGCCTTTGCGGCCGCTGCGGGCACGTATTTGTATATCGCAAGCGAAGCGCCTGGTTTCGAAAGCTTCATGGGGTTCGCGCCCGACTACACAACGGGTTTTGCCGCAATCAATGGCGATGATGCGGTTGAGTTGTTTGAAAACGGAACGGTCATCGACACCTTTGGTGAATTGGATGTCGACGGAAATGGCACCCCTTGGGAATATCTTGACGGCTGGGCCGCGCGCAATCCAGGCACTGCTGCCAATCCGACGTTTGATATCAATAACTGGTCATTCTCAGGGCCCAATGCGTGGGATGGTGAAACGACGAACGCGGGTGCCGCCACTGGATTTGCCACGGGGTCTTACGATACGGTGACGCCGCCAACGCCAACTGCGACATTTATCATCAATGAAATTGATGCCGATCAGACAAGCACCGACAGCGCAGAGTTTATCGAAATTTATGATGGTGGCGTTGGAAATGCGTCTTTGGATGGTCTGTCGCTGGTGCTGTTTAACGGGAACGGCGACGCGGCTTACAATACAATTTCACTCGATGGTTTGACGACGAACGCTGAGGGATACTTTGTCATTGGTTCTGAAGATGTGCCGAACGTGGATTTGGTCGCCTTCACATCGAATGGCATTCAGAACGGGGCCGATGCGGCAGCGCTTTACACAGGCACACCACCTGCAACCGCGACGACTGAAAATCTGGTTGATGCGATTGTCTATGGCACGTCTGATGCTGATGACACGGGCCTTTTGACGGCGCTTGGCCAGACTGTGCAATATGATGAAAACGCGAACGGCGCGAAAGACACCGAAGTTCTAGCGCGTGATCCTGATGGCAGTGGCGCATTCACAGCACAGGCTGCAACGCCGGGCTCGTCCAACTTCATCGCACCGCCTGCAGTTATTACCTTGATTTCTGAAATTCAGGGCAGCGGCGGCACGCAAGACATGGCCGTTGTTGGTGTGGATGATCGTAGTGCGCTGGTCGGTCAAACTGTAACGGTATCCGCCATTGTGACCGCCGATTTCCAAGACGGTTTGCTGGGCACGCAGGGCGATATGAACGGGTTCTATATCCAAGAGGAAGAAGTTGATTACGATTTCAACGACCTGACATCGGAAGGTATCTTTATCTTCGACGGATCGAACCCGGATGTTGATGTGAACATCGGCGATCTTGTCGAAATCACCGGTACGGTGAGCGAATTCTTCGGCCAAACCCAGATTTCAGCGACTGACATTTCTGTCGTTGCCGTCGATCAAGTGGTCCCAGACGCCGTAGAGGTCACATTCCCAACCGCGAGCGTCATGGATGACGGAAACGGCAACCTTGTCGCCAACCTAGAAGCCTACGAAGGCATGCTGGTGAATATCCAGCAGGACATGACGATTTCGGAAATGTTCAATCTTGATCGCTTTGGTCAGTACAACGTCACCTCAGATGGTCGGCTTGTTCAGTATTCCCAAGCGAACGATCCGGATGCAGCAGGCTACGCGCAGCATCTGAAAGACGTTGCTGCACGGACATTGGTGTTGGATGATGGCCAATCGGGCCAGAACCCTGATCAGATCAAAGTCATTGATGGCAACGACGGCATTTTGGATTCGTCCGATAACTTCCGTATGGGTGATACGGTGTCGTCGATTACCGGCGTGGTGAACTATTCGTTCAGCGAATTCCGCATCAATGCAGCCCAAGGCGACTACACAGAAGTTAACACGCGCCCCGACACCCCAGCAGAACTGGGCGGAAACTTTAAGGTCGCGAGCCTGAATGTGCTGAACTACTTCACCACGATCGACGAATTTGGCGTAACGACAGATATCGGTCTTGATCCACGCGGTGCTGACACGCCCGAAGAATTCGAACGTCAGGCCGAAAAGTTGGTTAATGCGATCGTGGCAATGGACGCCGATGTACTGGGTCTGATCGAGATCGAAAATGACTTCGCAGGCGATACCTTCGCAATTCAGGATCTTGTTGATCGTGTGAATGCTGAACTGGGCGACGAGGTCTATGCATTCGTTGATCCGGGTCAGGAATTTGTCGGTGGCGACGCGATTGCCAACGGACTGATCTATAAAGTCGATAGTGTTGGCCTGAATGGTGACATGGCGATTCTGGAAACCTTTGACGGACGCAATTTCCTTGATCCCCTGAACGCAGGGCGTGATTTGAACCGTGCGGCCATCGCGCAAACGTTTGAAGATCTGGACACAGGTGAAACGATCACCGTGTCTGTGAACCACCTGAAATCGAAAGGGTCGTTGTCAGGTTTGGCAGCGGACGAGGACCAAGGCGACGGTCAGGGCAACAACAATGCGACACGTGCAGAGGCCGCGGATATTCTGGCTGACTGGTTGGCAAGTGATCCGACAGGGCAGGGCGCATCAAATTCCCTTATCTTGGGTGACCTGAACGCATATGCCAAAGAAGATCCGCTGACTGTCTTGTCTGACGCTGGCTATACGGACCTTGCCGCACAAGAACTTGGCGATGACGCCTATTCTTATGTCTTCGACGGTCAGATCGGGACGTTGGACTACGCACTTGCCAATGATGCGCTTGCAGACAAAGTCGTCGGTGTGACCGAATGGCATGTAAACGCGGACGAAGCGGATGCGTTTGACTACAATCTCGACTTTGGCCGCGATCCTGCCTTGTTTGACGGGGACACGCCTGCGCGCAATTCAGACCATGACCCTGTGATTGTCAGCTTCCAGTTTGACCC